>NZ_JABJXT010000005.1 GCF_013155295.1 Pseudogemmobacter hezensis
CTGCTTGAGCCGATCGGGAGCATCCCGCCAGCAGAGGCAGAAGCAAACTTCTACGCGGCTCTGGAAATTGAAGACATCGCCGCGTAACTAACCGTAATCAGCCTCCGGCAAACCCGGAGCGGTTCAATCCGCTATCGAAAGCGCAGGAGGAGAACCTATTTAAGCCCATCAAGTTCGTGCCCATTCAAGGCCTCGATCAGGAGGATGCGGACGATCGGATTGTGGCGGAAGCAGTTCGCGTGATGAAGGAGGATCATGCCGCGGGCTACGATCATCTAGTGATGGCGCGAGCAGGCACTATTTCCCGGGCTGCTACTCTTTACCTTAAGTATGCAAGCGCTGCTCCCGACGCCGCCCCGGTCCTAATTCATAGCGAACTCAGTAAAGCTGATCGAGATGCCAGACTAAATGAATTGATGGAGAAGCGAAGCAAGATCGCAGTTTGCGTGGATATGCTGGGCGAAGGCTTTGATCTCCCGGATCTGAAAATTGCCGCCCTTCATGATAAACAGCGGAGTGAGGCGGTCACTTTCCAGTTCGTCGGGCGGTTCACACGCACGCGTAATGATCTTGGCGATGCAACGGTGATCGCCAACATCACCGGCACGGACATTAAAGATTCACTTAGGGCGCTCTACGCTGAGGATGCTGACTGGAATCGAGTCTTGAGCGTTGTCGGAGCCAATCGGACGGAGAAAGAGCGTCGCCGTGAAGAGGTATTTTCGGGATTTTCTGAGGTGCCCGAGCATTTTCCGCTAGAGACTTTAACGCCTCGGATGAGCACTGTTGTTTACAAGACAACCTGTGCAACATGGCAGCCCCATGCTGTTGAAGATCTCTTTAAGGCCGGGTCCATTGTTGAAGGCCCACATATTAATGAGACGGAGCGGATCGCGATCTTCGTCAAAAGAGATGAAGATCGCCTACGGTGGACTTCTACCAAGGAGCCTACGAATGTAGAGTACAACCTCTACATGATCCACTGGGATGACGACCAAGGGCTGCTCTACATTAATAGTTCCCGACTTAAGGATCTTCATGAAGATATTGCGAAAAAAATCTGTGGGTTAGATGTCGAGCGGATCCGCGGCGAGCATATCTTCCGGGTTCTCGACGGTTTCCGTCGAATGGTTTTGATGAACCTTGGCTTAAGCGAAACGCAACGCAAGCCAGTCCGTTACTCTAGTTTCATGGGATCGGACATCGGTGAGCAACTTGATACGTTGCCTGGAAATCGCAACAGAATGAAAACCAATCTCTTTGGGCAGGGCTACACCGACGATGGTAAAACGACGATTGGCTGTTCAGTAAAGGGCAAGATCTGGTCCTACGACAGTACGAACAATTTTGGCGACTGGATAGACTGGTGCCAAAGTCTTGGCCGTAAGCTAACCGACAGCACGATCACAACCGATAAGATTATTCAACGATTGGTCAGACCAAAACGGCAGACGAGCCGTCCCGAGAAGCCTGCGATCGCGATAGCCTGGCCGGAGACCTTCCTCCATCTGCAAGAAGACAAGGTTGATATTGAGGTCGAAGGTGTACGATCTCCCTTCTATGACTGCGATATCGAACTAACATCCTTTAGCGCGACAGGTCCGCTCGGTTTTCGCATTGTTGCTGATGAGAGGGTCGCCAAATTTGAGATGACAATTGATGCATCTGGCGCACACTATCGCCAAATCAGCGGGCATGATGTTTTGGTTCATTTCCGCGGCAAGGAGAAATTTTTGAAAGATAAGTTTGTAGAGGACCCGCCGCACATTTACTTTGCCGACGGTGATATGCTCGTCGATCACGACCTGTTTGTGCTACCACCATATGAGGATCGTCCCGCTTTTGATCTGGATAAGATCGAACCTGTTAACTGGATGGGCGTCAATATTCGTCGGGAGTCCCTTACATCCATGGACGATGACTCGATTCAGGCCTTCATGGCTCGTCGATTGCGCGATAGCGATGCGGAGTATGAGGTAATCTATAATGACGATGGATCAGGAGAAATCGCCGATTTGGTCGCTATGCGATTATCAGGAAATACTCTCAAAGTGGATCTCTTTCATCTGAAATATTCGTCAAGCGATCACCAAGGTGCGCGTGTTGATGATCTCTATGCCGTATGCGGTCAGGCGCAGAAATGCATCCGTTGGCGCGAGCGGCCTGACATTTTCTTGGATCATCTGCAGAAAAGAGAGGCAAAGGCGAGGAGGGGCAGTCGTGCTAGTCGATACCTTGTTGGGTCGCCCGCCAATGTCAATGGATGGGTAAACCGCTGGAAAGAGCTCTCCTATGAATTCGGCGTGACGGTGGTCCAACCTGGCTATGTCAAGACGGACTTCAACCCTAGCCATTTGGAGATTTTTGCTTCGACTGAGGCACTTCTGATGGACACGTGGGGGATGAAATTTCGAGTGGTGGTAGCCGAGCGCAGCTAATCCTCGCAGTTTCAACTTAAAAGATAATTGGTCTCAGATCTGTACAATGCTGTCGTCATTTTGTCATCTTCTCAGGTAAGACCATTTCCAAGGCTGTTTGCTGCATCTTGCATGAGTGACCGTTATCTTGGCTTTGCTGTGATTGCGATGCTGCGACTCGGTCAGACGGCTTTCCGCCCTTTTCGACCTTGTAGGCGTCTCGGTGGCGCTACTTGCTACCGACAGCGTGTCTGGCCATGCAAGTCGTTGGCCAGGTGATTGCTTTTGAAGCATCATGTTTTGAGCGAGTTTGATGGCGCAGTGGTGTGTCATCGGGACCGCCGTTGATTTTGTTGCTGCCTCTAGAAATTTCCTGAATTCGGCACCGCGCTAGTGTGGGGCACTGCGTATCCCGCGTAGGTGCGCTCCATATCTCCCGCTATCGGGCCGCGTGGTCATCCGACTGGTAGACGGTCGGGCCGTGCGGCAACTGTCAGTCAGTATCGGGCTGGGTGCCGACCTCCCGACACGGGCGAGGAGCCCGTTTCGCCATCTGACGCGGGACGCGCCTGTAGCGTGACGCGATCCGGCCAGGGGTTTTGCCCATCGCGCAGCCAGGTCAGCGTTTCACGCCAGAAACTCCGCGCATGGCTGTCGTGGAACAGGTTGAAATGACCGATGCTCTGCCGCCCGTAATCGGCGGGATGCAGCAGCACGGCGGTGCGATCCGCGCCGGTGTAATACCCAAGGGTGCGACGGATGGCGGGAGGGGTTCCCAATTCGTCATCCGAGACCCCGACCGCGAGGATATCCGCGCGGACAGAAGCCATGCGTCGCGTTACCTCCGACCTTTCCGCAACCGGATGCGACAATTCGAAACGCATGCGGCGGAAGGCCCATTCATGGGCGACCCCGGCTGGAAGGTCCTCCAGCCACCCAAGGCGCCGGCCGGGGAAATAGCCGCAAAGCGCTGCAAGTACTGGCATGGCAATATGCCATTTCAGCAAGAGCGCCAGTCGCCGCCGGGGGGCGTAATCGCCCCACCATGCATATTGCGCGCCGATGGTGAGAAGCCGGTCGATCTGCTCCGCTCCTGCCGCGAGGCCGGGAAGAAAGCCGCCGATGCTGTGCCCCACCACGATCAGCGGGCCGCCTCTGCGCCCGGCCATGAACGTCAGCGCCGCCGCGAAGTCCTGCGTTCCCCAGTCCTGCCAGCGATAGCCACACCCGCGCAGATCCGCCGGGCGTGACAGTCCAATGCCGCGATAATCCCAGGTCAGGACGTCGAACCCGTGCATGGCAAGAAAAGCCGCATAGCGGTGATAATACTGCGCGAGCACGCCGGTGGCCGGGTTGATGATGACCCGGCCTTCACGCATTGCCCGGGCGGGCCACAGATGACCATGCAAGCTTACCCCGTCGGCGCATTGGAGCGTGACGGGAGCGTTCGGCGGGGGTTGATGATCGCAACTATGTTCCATGCGCGCCAGCTTAGCAGCGGGTCGGATTGAGTATATTCACTGGTCGGTATATATTTGGCCATGGCTAGGCTGTCTTCCCCCACCCGCGACCGCATCCTCGACGCTGCCGGAAAGCTGTTCTATGCCGAGGGGCTCCGCGCCGTCAGCATGGACGGTATCGCCGAGGCGGTGGGGGTGACCAAGCGCACGCTCTATTATCATTTCCGCAGCAAGGACGATCTGATCGCCGCCTGGCTCCAGATGCGGGACCAGCCCAATCTGGCCGTGTTTCAGCACTGGTTCGCGCGGTCGGAGGGCGATGTGGCCGACAAGGTCCAGGCCATTTTCGACCAGCTGGCCCGTGCCGCACGCCGCCGCACCTGGAAGGGCTGCGGTTTCCTGCGGGCCTCCGTAGAACTGGTCAACCTACCAGGCCACCCGGCCATTGCTGCGGCGCGCGCGCACAAGAAGCGGGTCGAGGCCTGGCTGTGTTCGGTGCTGCGCGAGGTGGGGGACGATATGATTGCGCAGACGCTTGCCCGCCAGGTCATCCTGCTGTTGGATGGCGCCTTCGCGGTCGTCCTGCTGCACCGCGACCCGGAATACTTCGAGGTCGCCGGAGCGGCCGCCGCCGCTCTGATCCGCAGGGGGCGCCATGAGATCCTGAAGGAACAGCGCCGGTCATAAGCACGAAAGGTAATATCAGACTCCAGCGACCAGGCGCAGTTCGGCATGAAATGCGTCAGGTGCACATTCCAACGCTGCGAACGTCAGTTCTCTGGCACCATCGATCACATAAGTGCACCCTCGAGTGCCGGGAACGCGGAACGTATGTGAGGTCAGTCAGCGACCTTCTTCACGAACTGCGACTTTAGCCCCATCTGGCCAATTCCCGGGATTTTGCAGTCGATGTCGTGATCGCCGTCAACCAGTCGGATGCTGCGTACCTTGGTGCCCACCTTCACCACAGAAGAAGATCCCTTGATCTTCAGGTCCTTGATGACGGTGACGGTATCGCCGTCATGCAGCACATTGCCCACGCTATCCCGCACCTCCCGCGTATCTGTGTCTCCAGCCGAACCTGGCTGCCACTCATGGCCGCATTCCGGGCAGGTCAACACCGTGTCCGCCTGATAGGTATAGGCGGATTTGCATTCTGGGCAGGGGGGCAGGGTATCGGTCATGGTTTGGCAATAGAGCTATAAGGTCAAAAATGCCAGATGCGCATGTTCGGGCATCCGCAATATCCTCTCGTGTCTCTGGCTACGGAGCCCCCCCTCAGATTCACTTGGTGGGCGGTTCCGGCTTCAATCTCCCGTCAGTGGATCGAGATGATCCCGTCAACAGCTTTCCATTCTGATGGCCTGATCAGGTGTTGATGCGCGACGCGCACGGAGTGCAGCGGGCCGTGGAGTTTTGCTTTCCAGAATTCCAGAAAGCCTCGCAGTTCCGGGAACTCCGGAGCAAGATCATATTCCTGCCAGATATAGGTCTGGAGGATCCCCGGATGATCGGGCATCCGGTAGTGGATTTCCGCAGTTGTGAGGCCGTAGCCTTCCAGCTGCATACGGAGCTCGCGTCCGTGAATACGGGTCATATCATCCTCCTTCGTTTGATAACCCGGACAGAGGCATGCTGTCCCGGCGAGAGCGAATTTTCAAGATGTTGGGGCGGAGCTCGCGATTTTTTGTCGGGGGAATACAGTCTGTTAGCAGCGACGGGTTGCGAGTGATTTTTTTTGACCTGACCCCTTGAAACCTCTTTTGGGGTTACAGAATTATATGGCGCGCGACGCCTCACGGGTCGCGCGGCCCCGCTCTGGGCCCGGTCTTTCCGGGCCGGTCCGGAGCGGTGGAACCTCTCAAAATCTGTTTGTCCAAGAGGAGAACGATATGACGTTCCGTCCACTGCATGACCGTATTCTGGTCCGCCGTATCGACGCTGAAGAGAAGACCTCCGGGGGGCTGATCATCCCCGACACCGCCAAGGAAAAGCCCCAGGAAGGGGAGGTCCTGGCTGTCGGCTCGGGTGCCCGTGATGACAGCGGCACGCTGATCCCGCTCGACGTCTCTGTCGGGGATCGCATTCTGTTCGGCAAATGGTCCGGTACCGAGATCCGGCTTGATGGTGAGGATCTGCTGATCATGAAGGAAAGCGATGTGATGGGTGTCATCGACCAGCCCGCCGCCGCGAAGAAGGCCGCCTGAGGCCTTCCCCTGCAATCCAGTCGAAGAAACTGCCTGTAGAGGAGAAATCAGAAAATGACTGCGAAGGAAGTCAAATTCCACTCTGACGCCCGTGAAAAGATGCTGCGTGGCGTCGATATCCTTGCCAATGCCGTGAAGGTCACGCTTGGCCCCAAGGGGCGCAATGTCGTGATCGACAAGAGCTTCGGAGCTCCGCGCATCACCAAGGACGGTGTATCGGTCGCCAAGGAAATCGAGCTTGAGGACAAGTTCGAGAATATGGGCGCGCAGATGGTGCGCGAGGTTGCCTCCAAGACCAATGATGCTGCCGGGGATGGCACCACGACGGCGACGGTTCTGGCGCAGGCCATCGTGCGCGAGGGCGCGAAGGCTGTTGCTGCCGGCATGAACCCGATGGATCTCAAGCGCGGCATCGACAAGGCGGTCGAGGCCGTTGTCGGTGAGTTGAAAGCGAATGCCCGCAAGGTGACGAAGAACGACGAGATCGCCCAGGTCGGCACGATTTCCGCCAATGGCGATGCGGAGATCGGCGGTTTCCTGGCCGAGGCGATGCAAAAAGTCGGCAATGAGGGCGTCATCACGGTCGAAGAGGCCAAGACCGCGATCTCCGAGCTGGAAGTGGTCGAGGGCATGCAGTTCGACCGTGGCTATCTATCACCCTATTTTGTGACCAATCAGGACAAGATGCGGGTCGAGTTGGAGGACCCCTACCTGCTCATTCATGAGAAGAAGCTCTCGAACCTTCAGGCGCTCGTCCCGGTCCTTGAGACGGTGATCCAGTCCGGCAAGCCGCTCCTGATCATCGCCGAGGACGTCGAGGGTGAGGCTTTGGCGACCCTGGTGGTGAACAAGCTGCGCGGCGGGCTGAAGATCGCGGCGGTCAAGGCTCCGGGCTTTGGCGATCGGCGTAAGGCAATGCTGCAGGATATCGCCATTCTCACCGGCGGCACCGCGATCAGTGAGGAACTGGGCATCAAGCTGGAAAACGTCACGCTCGATATGCTCGGCCGTGCGAAGAAGGTCGTCATCGACAAGGACAATACGACCATCGTCGATGGGGCAGGCACCAAGGCCGATATCCAGGCGCGCGTCAGCCAGATCAGAGCCCAGATCGAGGAGACCACCAGCGACTACGACCGCGAGAAACTTCAGGAGCGGCTGGCAAAACTCGCAGGCGGTGTTGCGGTGATCCGTGTTGGCGGTGCAACCGAAGTCGAAGTGAAGGAGAAGAAGGACCGCGTCGACGATGCGCTCCACGCGACCCGCGCTGCCGTGGAGGAGGGCATCCTTCCCGGGGGTGGCACGGCGCTTCTGCGCGCGGCGAAGGTTCTGGACAGTATCGCGACCGAGAATGCTGACCAGAAACACGGCACCGAGATCATCCGGCAGGCCATCGAGGCCCCGGTTCGTCAGATCGCGGCCAATGCCGGTACCGAAGGGGCCGTCATTGTCGGCAAGCTCCGGGAAAGCTCCGAACCGACCTGGGGCTGGAACGCCCAGACTGGTGAGTTCGGCGATCTCTATGCGCAGGGCGTGATTGACCCGGCAAAGGTGGTCCGGACTGCTCTGCAGGACGCAGCTTCGGTTGCGGGGCTTCTCATCACCACCGAGGCGATGATCGCAGAAAAGCCGAAGAAGGAAACAGCGGCTCCTGTTCCCGCAGGCGGAATGGACTTCTGAGGTGAAAACCAGACGGCCTCGCCCCAGGTATGGGGCGAGGCCACTGACCTTCGCGCCGAGGTCGCGTCCCGGAGGTTCGAATACTTACCGCCATAGCCCCGCAGTCTGACTGCGGGGCTATGGTCATCCTGACCTTCTCCTCGACTCCTGAGGGCTCCCGCTTGCCTGGTTACATAGTGCTGCGGGTGGCGTTTGTCGGTGGGACAGGCAATACGCGCTTGAGAATGTCGGCCAGAGTTACGACGCCAGCGACGCGGTTTTCATTCATAACCACCGCCAGTTGAACGCTTGCCGCGCGCATATTTGCCAAAGCCTCATAGATCGGTGTTTCGGCTTTCAGGATGAATGCCGGGCGCGCCAGGCTGGTGGCGGGGATCTTGTCGTCCTTCAGCAGGAGGTCCCGCACATGGATGACGCGCGGTTCGCCGGCTCCGCCAATGAGCAAGCGCATATGCGTGGATTTCGAAGCGATTTCGCGGACCTCTGCCACGGTTGCGTCCGGTTTGACGGTGGTCACGGAATGGCCGGCTGCGATGATGCTCTGGACCGGCATGGTGCCGAGGTCGATCAGACCGGAGAGCTGACGGCGCAGGCCGGGTTCCAGCGCGCCAACCTCGGCGGAATGCTCGACAAGCTGGCGGATGGTGGCTGCGTCCTGTCCTCCTACTGCGGCGCTTTCGACCGGTTCGACGCCGCTCGCCCTGACCAGACGGTTGGCGATGTGGTTGATCCAGCGAAGGAGCGGGCGCAGCGGCCAGATATAGGCCTGCGCAAGGAGGCTGATCGACATTGCCGATTTCTCGGGATTGGCAATGGCCCATGACTTCGGGGCCATCTCTCCGACCACCAGGTGCAGAAAGGTGACGAGCAAGAGAGACAGGAAGAAGGATGCGCTTTCCGCCAGCCAGCTGGCGGCCCCCCATTCAAGGAGGAGCGGTCCAAGCGCGTAATGGACCGCAGGCTTGGTAATGGCGCCAAGGGCAAAGGTGCACAGCGTTATCCCGAGTTGCGCCCCGGCCAGCATCAGGGTCAGGTCATTCATGCCACGCAGTGCCGCACGGGCAGAACTGCTGTTCGGGGCCAGCTCTTCCAGCCGGTGCCGCCTCGCGCCGAGCAGCGCAAACTCGATGATCACGAAGAAAGCACTGAGGACGATCAGCGCGATTGTCGCGAGGGTAACAACAAGCGGGTCGGTCATTGGTCCTGCTCCGTCTCTTCGACAAGTTTGACGCGCACGAGGCTTGGGACATGGCGCGCGATGCGCAGGACATTCACCTCCAGCCAGCGGCGGACCGGCGCGTCGGATACGAGATCGGCGCCCTCGGTCGGCAGATCGATGCGAATGGTTTCGATCTTGGTGGGCAGGCGGCCCAGTTGCGCGATAAGCAGACCGGCAATCGTTTCGAAATCGCCGCGGGGCAGGTCATGGTTCAGGGCCCGTTCCACCTCATCCAGGTGAACATCGCCTTCCATAACCCAGACATTCTCGGCTTCTTCCTGGACCGGCGTGATAGCACTTTTGTCGAATTCGTCGGTGATCTCACCCACGACCTCCATTGCGATGTCCTCGATGGTGAGAACCCCCGCGAAACCGCCATATTCGTCGATGACGCAGACCATCTTGTTGCCGGACTTGACCAGCGTGTCGAGCGCGGCGGGAAGCGGCATCAGGGTCGGCACGATGGAGACTGGCCGCATCACCGATGTGGCAGGCGCGTCAGGCCTGCCTGCATTGATCTGCGGCAGAATGTCGGCCAGATGCACCACGCCGACGGGCACGTCATCGTCATTGATGACCGGGTATCGTGTGTGCCCGGTGGCCATCATCTTCTGGATCTCTGCAATGGTGGTGTCGGGGTCGATCCAGTCGGCCTGGGCGCGCGGCACCATTGCGTGCTCGACATCGCGATGGGGGAAATCTAGGATGCGGTCCATCATCAGCGACAGTTCGACCGGAAGGTCACCGCTCTCGCGCGATTCCGCGATGATATGTGGCAAATCCTCGGCCGAGGCGCTGACGTCCAGATCATGCACCGGTTCGATCCGCAGCAGTCGCAGGAACAGGTTGGCCGATTTGTCAAAGAAGGTGATCAGCCAGCCGAAGATCTTCAGATAAGCTTGGGTCGAGGCCGCGAGCCTTTTGGCCATGGGTTCGGGATCCGCGATGGCCAGGTTCTTCGGGTAGAGTTCGCCAAAGATCATCTGCACGATGGTGGCGAAGACGAGGGTCAGCGTGGTGCCGACTGCGATTCCTACGGTTTGCGGCACGCCAATGCCGCCGAGAAGCAGGCCCAGTGACTGGCCCACCAACGGTTCCGCGACATAGCCGACCATGAGTCCAGTGACCGTAATACCCAGTTGTGCGCCCGAGAGCATGAAGCTGGTGCGTTTGGTGACCGCGAGCGCGCGCTTCGCTCCGGCGTCTCCGCTTGCGGCCTGCGCCGCCAGACGGGTGCGGTCGACGGCCATATAGGAGAATTCCTGGGCAACGAAATATGCTCCGGCCGCGATAATGACGAGGATCACAAGAAGGCCGGCAAGCAGAAGTAAGAGGGGCTCAATCATCGGAGGGCATGTCTCAGGGTTGGAGGCAGGACGCCGGAGCCCAAGGCTGCCGTGCGGTGCTGTTGAACGAGTTGGTTTTCTGGGGGGAGCGGCTCACGCGGCAGCAGGGTGCTCGGCAAGGCACTCCTCGGAGGCGCGAAACTATGTTCCGAGAAAACACAGTCCCGTTCAGCGGTGAACGCACCGCTGCGGTAGCGGTCTGGATCGGACCGGGAGAGTTCTGGTTGGTGTTCTGCGGAGGATCGATGTATCGCAGACGGCGTCTCATCGTCCTCCGCGGGACTTCGGCTGGGATCAGGCATCAGGTGCGGTCGTCTGATAGGTAGCGCACCAGAACTCCTTTCCGAAAAGCTTCAGTATCGAACCCGTGGCGCGTCGCGTCTGCAAGGTTGAAACAACATATCATTTTCTTCAGCCTTTTCCCAGTGAGGTCTATGAAACAATTATGCGCAGGTATCTTAGCTATGCGCAGGTATCTTAGCCCTCTAAGATGATGGCCGTGCCGCGGAGATCGGGGTATTTTCTTCCCTACACGCGGCGATTGCCCCCTAACTCCGGATCCGCCACATGTTCGCCCGATCAGGGTTGGGCTCGCAGCGCTCGGCAATGATCAACACCGTTGGCTCGATTGCGCGAGTGGTGAGCGGGCCATTGAACTGCCAGCATTGTCCGGCTTCATAGGGACGATTGCCAAAGGTGCCACTGCCTTCCACAACCGCTACAGCTGCCAGGGGATCCATGAGCATGACCCGTTGCTCAGGGCCGAGCATCTCACAGGCGATGCGGAACGGAAGATGGTCGCCGGGCAGAGATGCAATAGGGCTCGGGACAAGAGTGGTCTGCTGGGAGATTTGTGCCAGCTGCGCAGCATCTGTTGCGGTCAGAGGTATAGCGTCATCATTACCACGCGCGATTTCCACGATTGTCAGGCCAGGACCGAGGGCATGTACGGTCCCTGCTTCGACAACAAACATATCGCCGACCGCAGGTTCGATTTTTCTCAGAAGGGCTGGAAGATTGTTTTCCACCACTGCAGCCCGGAGCTGCTCGGCAGTGCAAGGCTGCTTCAGTCCAAGTTGCAGCCAGGAGCCAGGGGTGGTGTCAGCGATGTACCACCATTTGTCGCCGCGTTCCGGTCCGTACAGAGGATGCACGGCGGGGGTTCCAGAAGAGGCGGTCCGGATCCATCTGACTACAAGCCCGGTCTCGGACGCATCGAAGACCGTCTCGACAGCGGCCTGTTGGCAGTCCGCCTCGCCCATATGTGAGCATGCAGACGGTTTTCTGGGGGGCAGCAACTCTGCCCTGAAGGGCAGGGCTGGGGTGTCAGGTGCGAAGTGGTTTCGGTTTTTCTGTGTCTCGATCAGCATCGGCCCGGTTTCCCAAACGGGTGTTGGAGGGTGATAGTAGTGAAGTGACTGTAATCACCGGACAATATCCGGGGACTTCGCCTGAGATGGGGAGAGCGATCCTGTTTTCAAGATCCCTGAAGCTGTCGAAACCGCGACCGCCGCGCTTCTCCAAGCTGCCGGATAGTTTGTAACGATAACAGCAGTTAACCTCGCCCAGGACCATGCTCGCGAATCCTTTGGTAGTAATTCTGCCTCTCATGCGCTATATGTGTTGAGCATCTTCTGTTTTTCGGACCTGTCCCTTTCGGCTCAGCTTTGGATTTTCAGCTTTGCCGGGCCGCCGCATTTTGTGGGTGGCACCTATGAAAGGAACATCACGATGGCCAATGGCACCGTGAAATGGTTCAACTCCACCAAAGGCTTTGGTTTTATCGCGCCCGAGGGTGGCTCGAAGGACGTTTTCGTCCATGTGACCGCGCTTGAGCGTGCGGGTATCCGTGGCCTTGATGATGGTCAGGCTGTCTCGTTCGATCTGGAACGTGATCGCAATGGCCGTGAATCCGCTACAAATCTCGTACTCGCCTGATATTCGGGTATTGATACAGAGAGCGGGATCGGTGTGATGCCGGACCCGCTGTCCCCGGAATGGTAGAGATGCGATCCGCATATCCCTTCCGCCTTCCAAGAAAGAAATCTGGTTGATTGAAATTAACTGGGGGCAACCCCTTTCCTTTGTCATGTCTCCTGATGGCGATGTGCAGAAGTTCAGCACCATCGAGCAAGTAAAATACTGGTTGCTGAAAAGGTGGCCGATTGCGGACGAGGCGCGCTCGACAGCTCTCCAGCAGGTCGAAGCGGCCATGGATTGTATTGTTCCCGTCGGTGTGGCGCGACGCGCCTTCGTCGCTGCGGCAAGATCGGCCGGCTTTGTACCGGAAAACCTTGTCGGCTATTCGTCCCGGCGTGCGGCCTGACGCCCCTGTTGGGGGACCAGTGCGGCCGTATTCACTGCTGGCCTTCAAATAACAAGGTCCCGGCGGGGAAGGCCTTTTCCCCAGGTCGGATGGTAATTGTTTTGGAAATCGGAGAATCATAATGCCTGGTACATTGAGCAGAGCACGGCAGATTGCGGAAATGGCTTTCGACAAGACCCAGTCGCAGTTTCTGGACCGCACACGCGCATTGGAAGAGCGGGATACCGAGATTTCCGAGCGCGCAGAAAAAACCCGCCGGTTGAGAACAGCACGGCTCGAAAGAGAACAGGCCGGAAAGCTGGTAGCTTCCCTGCCAACAGGAAAACGCATCAAGGCGGTCTGATGGATCGCCCGGATTTCACATCCAAAGCAAAGACAAGAGAAATGACCAAAACCAAAGAATACTCGGATCGCCGCAGCGACGCGAACAAGGCCAAAGCGGCCCTGCTGGAGAAGTTCAGGACTGCCACTGCTGCGCCTGATCTGGCCTCAAAGCGGGCCGAACGTGCTGAGGTGGTGCGGGCACGCGACGCCCGCCGCGCTGCGCATGATGCGGAAAAACTGGCAGAGCAGCAGCGCGTGGCGGCTGAAGCTGCCGCGGCGGTCGAAGAAACATTGCGTCAGAAAGCAGCCGAAGCGGCCGTGATCGAGGCGAGCCAGTCAGACCAGGCGAGACGAATTGCCCTTGTCCTGTCCGATGAAGCTGCACGCAAGGCCGCACGAGATCTTCGTTACGCAAAGCGGAAGTCTGCGCAACTGGTTGCCTGATCTTCCAACTTGAACTGCCAGGGGTGCCATTGCGCCCGAACAGTCGGATGTTCCTCATTCGAAGTCGCTTCGTCGCTCGACGTGGGGCCGCTGGTAAGAGGCTACATCGCTGCGCCTTCCAGTCAGAGACAGACTTCGCGGGCGGGGGGTAATATGTGCTGCCCGCGCGAAGTGTTCAATGCAGTTCCACATTGGCCGGAAACTGCCTCCGAGCCATGCCGCGACGCAGCAAGCCATTGACCTTACTCGCGGCATCATGAGAATCTGATGTTGATATCTGGTGGGCGCGAGGTTTGTCTCAGCGCTGTCTGCAGTGCCGGTTCTGCATTGGCGACCAGATGATGAGACCTTGCATTTCGTTTCTCGGGGAGACCGGTCCCGTCGAGAAGAAGTGACATGATGCTGAAATTCAGGACACAGATTTTTGACGGCCTGATCGCCCTCTGGGCTCTTGTTCTGAGCCCGGCGATACCTGTGCTTGCACTTCTCCGCTGCCCCGGTCTGAACCGTCGCATGATCCGTTTTTGGGCGAGGGGTACGCTTGCGCTTTCGCGTTGGGTGCTCGGGCTGCACATGATCGAAACCGGGAAGGAAAACGTCCCGGATCGGAGGCCATGCTTCTACGCGGCGAACCACCAATCTGCCTGGGAAACGCTGGCTTTCAACGTGTTGATCCCGGACATCTGCATCGTGGCAAAGACCGAACTTGCCCGGATCCCGATCTTCGGCTGGTTCCTGCGCAATGCGCCGATGATCCTGGTTGATCGCGCGGGCGGGGCCAAGGCTCTGACCAGGATGGTGAAGCAGGCCCGACAGGCCGTTGCCGAGGGCCGGTCGGTGATGATTTTCCCGGAAGGAACGCGGGTCAGGCCAAGGCAACACCGTCGTTTTCAGCCGGGGATTGGCGGGCTCTATCGAAGCCTCGGGCTGCCGGTTGTCCCTGTGGCCCATAATTCCGGGCTGTTCTGGACTGGCGAGGGTAAGCGAGCGGGATCTGTTGCGGTATCATATCTTCCTGCCTTGCCCGCCGGATTACCGCCACAGGAGGTCATTGCCCGGCTGGAGGAGATGATCAACGCCGAGAAAGGCCGCCTCGAAGGTCTCGTCGACGCGTGATTGCCTGCCAGCATTCACGACGGCATCCAGCAGAAAAAATCTCGTGTCAGCCCCTCTTGAAACCCGAAACGTGGTTTCTAAATGGATTTTCGCAGGCGGCCCGGATGGGCGTCTGTCGTCGGATAATCCGGCGAAATCATCAACTTGTACCCATGTTGCTCAATGGAGGATGTGGCTATGAGAACCACATTTGACTTTACACCGCTCTTCCGGTCGAGCGTTGGCTTCGACCGGCTCCTGACCACGCTGGAAGCTGCAACGCGATCTGACGCGGCAGACAGTTGGCCGCCCTATGATATCGCGCGGCTGGATGAGGACCGCTATCGCATCACAATGGCGGTGGCCGGTTTCCGCGAGGGGGATCTGACCCTGACCCAGGATCGCAATGTGCTGATCATCACCGGACGCAAGGAAGGTGAGGACAAGGCGCAGTATCTGCATCGCGGAATCCCGGCGCGCGCCTTCGAGCGCCGGTTCGAGCTTGCCGATCATGTCCGCGTCGACGGCGCGTCCCTGACGGATGGTCTCCTTGAAGTCTCGCTGACCCGGGAGATCCCCGAGGAGAAGAAGCCGCGCCGGATCGAGATCGTGCAAGGCACCGACGCTGCGGGCGCTGACCTGCCGCGCATCGGTACCGCCAGGGTTTCTGAAAAGCAGCCGGAGCCGGTCGCAGCCTGACCCCCGACCCAGACCAGATCGCAGACCTGGCCCCGGGCGCGCAACGCGCGCGCTCGGGTGAGAGATGCGTATGATGAATGGAGAAAAGAGATGAGTGTGAGAGATCTGATTCCCCAAAGCTGGACGCGCAACCTGCCCTGGTGGCGCAGCCGTGAGAGCCAGCAACCCGCGCAATGGCGCGAAAGCACTCCAGCCCGGGAGGAAAGTGGCGACCCTTTTGTGAGCTTCCACCGCGAGGTGGACCGGTTGTTCGACGACTTTTTCCGCTCTTTCGGCATCCGCTTGCCGTCCTTTTCTGGCAATGGGGCTGGCTGGGCGACACCGGCCTGGGGCGCGACCTGGCCCAGCGTCGAGATTGCCGAGACCGACACGGCGATCCGGGTGACGGCCGAACTGCCCGGTCTTGAAGAGAAGGATGTCGAGGTCCTGTTCGAGGATGGGCTTCTGACCCTGCGCGGCGAAAAGAGTTCGACGACCGAAGATCGCGAGCGCCACTTCTCGGAGCGGGTCTATGGCCGTTTCGAGCGGCACATCCCTTTGCCGCCGGGGATCGATGAGAATGCCATCGAGGCGGGATTTCGCAATGGCGTTCTCACCGTCACGTTGCCACGAACCGAGGCGTCCCGCGCGCAAGTCAGGCGTATTCCGCTGACGCACTGATCCGCGCCTCTTCTGTTCCACGCATTGGAGGATGACATGCAACTTGTGAAAGGAGACCTTACGTCCGCCGGCCCGTCCGCCTTTGCCGCTGGCGGTGCAGACTGGAGCTCGTGCCTGCCAGAGGGCAGCCGGGCCGTGATCTGGAAGCCCGCGAAATCTGCGATGACCTCGGGACGGGCGCGTACAAAACGCTGGCGCTTGCGCATAGAGCGACAAAGCGCGCCCTGGATCGAGCCGCTGATGGGCTGGACCGCGGATGATGATGTGGCGCAGCAAATCGAGCTCGGCTTTCCCGATCTCGAGGCCGCGATCCGCCATGCGCGCCGTCTTGGTCTGCCCTATGAGGTGCAGATGCCCCCGGGCACCGACCTCAGGCGCGGCAGTCCGGTCCTGGTCGCCACATCGCCCGGAGTGGCAGCGCCGTGCGGTGATGCGGATCTTTCGCGGCAGGCGGCCTGAAAGGGGCGGCCATGAATCCGCTCGTAGCACTCGATTGTCAGCGCGTACTGCCTGATCGCTTCGGGCTGGTCATGGCGGTGGCGGCGCGGACCCGCGCCCTGCGTGAGGGCGCGCCGCCCCGGCTGGATGATGCGCCAGACAGCGAGACGGAAACCGCGCTTTGCGAAATCGCGGCAGGCCTGTTCAGCCCCGAGGAGCTGGGTGCCTTCCTTCCGCCTGCCGCGCCGAAGCGGCTGGCTAAGCCCCACTGACCAAATGCCAACCATCTGATGAAAGGAGGAAAATGATGATCGCAAACTGGACTTCCACACAAGACAGCACATTCAACCGCCTTGTCGCGGGCGCGGCGATTGTTGCGGGCCTTCTTCTGACCCTGTTGCCGCTGGCCATTTCTCTGCCGACGGCTGCGTTTTGGGGCACCCTTCTGACCGGCCTCGTCCTTGTCGGCATGGGCGGTTGGAGCCTGTGGTCTCCGCATGAGGCCGCTGACCGGCTGCTATTGCTCGCCGCGCTATGGCTGGCGATCAGCCCCTGGGCCACGATGGCGGGGCACCCGTTCTGGCTGAATGCGCTGCATGTCGCGGTGGGGCTCGGTCTCGCGGGATGCAGCGGTCTTCGGCTCTGGTCCGCCCGTGCGCAGCGCCGTCGTGGAACCGGCGGGGCGACAACCGCCTGAGGCAGACGGGCCGGCCCTTTCAGGGGCCGGCCTTTTACGACAAGGAGATGTTCCATGGCTTCGGTTCGTGTTCCACCGTTTCGCTGGCTGCTCGTTTTGATGACTGCGGCGCTGGTGGTTTTGACCCCATTCCCCTCTCGGGGCGAGACGGCTTTCATTCAGGATGATCGCGGCGTTCTGACCGCCGCGCCGATGCTGGAGCGGGTCACGCCCGCCATCGTCAATATCGCCACCCGAACAGAAGTGGAGATCAACGCCAATCCCCTGTTCAACGATCCCTTCTTCCGCCGCTTCTTCGACCTGCCGCCGGGGGCGTCTCCGCAGCCGCGCAGTCAGCCGCGTATGAGTGCAGGTTCCCGGGCCAGGATCTCGCGGGCCGGGTGGCTGGCAATGGCAACCGAATGTTCCGCCGAGATCTCCCCTGCCGCGATCAGCGCATGATAGCGGTTGCAGCAGATCCGCAGGAATGAGGTGAAATTGCCGAGGTCGTGATCGACATCCACCGCCTCATGCCAGAGCCGGGTGATAAGTTGCGCGACGGTCATCCCGTCGCCCGGGCCGATCTCGGTCAGGGTTTCCCGGAAATGGTTCTTGATCCGGATCGAGGTGGCGACCCCGTCGATGCGTAGGGAATAGATCTGCTCGCCCTCGAAATCATGGATCGCGGTCTTGAACGTATCGCCCGCGGTTTTGTCGGGGCCGCCCGCGTTGATGCTATGGCCGTGCCAGAAGCGTTTGGAACGGGACCATGGTCTCATAGCCCTCGGTGAAATCGCCGGTGATTATCAGGATCTTCGCCATCTCGCATCCTCCCTCGGCTCGCGGTGCGGGAAGGATAGGGCAGGGCAGGGCAAGACTGCGTAGGTGTTAGCAGAGAACAACATAGAATGTGGGCAACCGCGGGAGCGGACCCGCGATACAGTCTTGGAGCATCACATGGGGTTTCGACCCCGAGGATTGTCAGGTCATGACGTGTCCCGTCGCGGGTTTCCCAACTGAAGCGCGCACCGTTGCGAAGGCCGATCAGTGCAATACCGATTGGCGTTGCAACCGAGACTTTTCCTGCCGAAATATCGGCCTGCTCAGGCAGAACCAGCGTGATGAGCTGATCTCTTCCGGTTGTGTCATCGCGGAATCGCACATGGCTGCCGAGACCGATCGCGTCAGCTGGAACCTCCTGCGCCGGAAGGGTTTTCGCCCTGGCGAGTTCATCGAAGAAATGAGCGGCCAGTGCCTGATTACGATGCTCCAGGCCTTCGGCCAGCTTTTCAAGGATCGGCATCGCCTCTTCGGAAATCACGATATCGGGCCGGGGCATATGTTCGAGCATCTAAAGGCTCCTCTTCGGGCCATGCGTTTGTGTTCGGGAGTGCTGTGAAAAAGCCGGAACGATCTTCGCCTTCTTGAGGCGCTTTCCCATGAGCCTTTCAGCAAGCCGGGCGCAGAGATCGTTTCTTGCTCATGCGGATCAAGCTGGGGTCTAGCCGAGCGGAAGTCAAGAAACCGCAGTTGCGGTCGACGGGCAGAGGCCGCCTCGGCCCGCTCTCTCGCACCCTGCCGTAAGGATTGTCTGGACAGTTTTCTCTGTGCGCCCCTAGGCTGAGCCGATCTGTTCGGTATCTTTCGGTGAACCATGGCTGAACGCCTGTTTTCAAGACTGGATGACGTCTTCGGGGAGGCCGATTGGCTTGCCGATCTCAAGGGGGCTGTCCTCGCCGTCGATTGGGCAAACACTGCTGCAGGTCCCGTCAGCAACTGGTCGCCCGCCTTGCGCTCAACCATACGAACAATGCTCTATGCCGCCTCACCCATGGCAGTATTGATCGGCCGCGAAGGTATCGTCATTTGTAATGAGGCAGCACGTGAGATTTTCGGGGATGCCTGGGCACAGGCGCAGGGCAAGCCAATATTCTACTCTCTTCCGGTTGCGCGGAAATTCTACCGCGACAAGATCGACGATGCCTATCGTGGCCTGAGCCATCGGCTGAAAGACCAGCCGATCCGTCTTTTCCGGGACGGTGCGGCGGTGACCTGTTGGTTCAATCTCGGCCTCTCGCCGATCATGGGGGATGATGGCGAGATCTTCGGCATGCTTATGGCCGCGAGTGAAACCACTGCGCATGTCCGGACACGGCGAGAACTGCTGCTCGTGCAAGAGCGTATGGAGGTCGCGCTTGAGGCAGGTGGTATCGTCGGGACATGGGATTTTGATATCCGAACGCGCAAGATGATCATCGATGGCGCCCTCGCTGAACAATACGGCATCCCCTCTGCCGAAGCGCGGTCGGGTATCATGATAGAGACCCTGTTTGAGATCCTGCATGAACAGGATCGTGCCAGGGTTCTGGCTGCGGTCGAGGAGGCAGTGGCCACCGGGAGCAAGTTTCACAGCCGGTTCCGCACGATCACGCCGGACGGCGCCCTGCACTGGTATGTCGCATCCGGAAGGCCAGCTCGGGACGAGGCCGAAGCCATCACGAGCTTTGCGGGGATTCTGATCGACACGACAAGCCAGTCGGAAGTTGCCGCCGCACTGGAGGCAAGTAATCTAAGATTCGATACTCTGGTCGAGGCTATTCCGCAGATCGTCTGGAGTACGGATCCGCAGGGAAACCACGATTTCTTCAACCAGCGCTGGACTGATTTCACCGGCATTGACCATGCCGATATCACCCCATCAACCTGGACCGACTTGGTCCATCCCGATGACTGGGACCGTGTGGCTCAGACCTGGGCCCGATGCCTCGAGACCGGGGAAGCCTACGACATCGACTATCGCTTCAGGCATAAAGGGGGCAATTACAGATGGTTGCGTGTCATCGCACTGCCCATGCGGGATACCGACGGTGAGATCACGCGCTGGTATGGCACGTCAACCGATATCCAGGATGCCAAACTCCTCGAGACCGAGCGCGAACTCGTCAACCGCGAGCTTGACCACCGCATCGGCAACCTCTTCGCAGTCGTCAACGGCTTGATTGGGCTCTCCTCTCGCGATGCCGAAGACATCGAGAGTTTCGCGAGTCAGCTGAAAAGCCGGCTGTCAGCGCTTCACAAAGCGCACCAACTCGGCAAAGCAGCTGTCGCAAGCAAACCTGTCTCGCTAGGCAGTTTACTCGCCGAGATCCTTGCGCCCTACCGGCAGGTGGCGTGGAGCACTCTGGCCGACGACGCAGACGCGCTGATGCTAAAACCGGAATCGGTTTCTTCCTTCGCTCTGGTTCTGCATGAGCTGGCGACAAATTCAGCTAAGTATGGGGCGCTCTCCTGCCCCGATGGGCATCTCGAAATGAGCCTGGCTGAACGTGAGGGCGAGGTCGTCATCGAATGGCTTGAGCAGGGAGCCAGCGAGACTGCGCCTGGCAATAGCGCAGGGGGATTTGGGTCGAAGCTGCTGACTGCGATCATCGAAGGACATTTCCGGGGCAGGTTCGAGCGAGATCTGAGGCCCGAGGGAAACCGCATTGCTCTGCACATCCCTCGGGTAGCATTCGGGGATCAGGGTGCGCCGGAATAGCATCGTTCCGGATGGCGCTGAGCTGACGTACAGTAGTAACAGGGCGTTCCTCTATTGAAAGATCAGCATTTGGTCTTTTGCGTCCAATAGTCTCCAGTCACCCGGCGCTAGATCTTCAGGCAGGCGCAGATCGCCCAGCCTTTCCCTGTATAACTCCAACACGTGATTGCCACATGCCGCAAACATGCGGCGCACCTGATGATAACGGCCTTCTGTAATCGTCAGAAGGGCTTCCTGATCTGTGACCACCTCCAGAAGGACTGGGGCGAGAGGTTTGTCATCACCTTTCAGCGTCAGGCTGCCGGAAGCAAACACCGCCGCCTCATCGCCGTTGAGTGGGCGGGCAAGCCGCGCACGATAGGTTTTCCTGACCCGCTGCCGGGGGCTGGTAACCCGATGCAGAAGATCGCCGTCATCCGTCAACAACAGCAATCCTGAGGTCTGCTTGTCGAGCCGTCCCACGGCCGAGATCCCGGGAACTCGCCGCTTCCAGCGCTGCGGCAGGCAATCATAGACCAGAGCTCCGCTTTCCTTATGGGAACATGTAGCGCCCACGGGCTTGTTCAGCAGGATCACGATCCCCGGCAGAGGATCAAGCGCTTCACCATTGATGTTCATGCGCGCTACCAGATCGGGCGTGACTGGAATCCGCATGGTGACGTCACTGATCGCTTCCGCATCAAATACGATACGGCCTGCTTTTGCCAGCCATCCGATCTCGGAACGTGTCCCATACCCCATGGAGGACAGCAATTTGTCGATACGTGAGCTTGAGATCTTGGATATGGTATTGATCCTCTGTCAGATAGAACGATGGGAAGCCCCCCAAAGTCCGGTGGATCGCTGGAGCGACGCATCCAGGGGGTTACAGTGAAGCTGCCACCTGGGGAGTGAGGGCGACGCCCTGCTTTCTCAGACCGTCGTCGATCAGACTGAAGACCTCGTTGCGACAGGCCATTGCGAGATCATGCTGGGGCACCCAGTACTTTACCCGATAGGTGATCCCTTGTGGGCTGAACTGCGCCACCTGAACTTCGGGAGGTTTGTTCTTCACGATGGACGTCGCCCTTGAAAGCGCCGCCTGGACAAGCGTCTTCGCATCGGAGACGGAGAGGGTCACAGGCAGGGTCAGTTCGGCATGATCCCGGTATTCCGGCCTTGGCGCGCTATAGTTTGTGATCCGCTGACGCGATATCTGGCTGTTGGGCAGGATCACATGCGTGCTGTCCCGCGTGATCAGCCGTGTGCTGCGCCAGCCGATTTCCTGTACACGCCCCTGTGCCAGACCGTCGATACCGACCCAATCGCCAATCCGGAAGGGGGCCTCAAGTCCAAGGGCAAGGCCAGAGAACGTATCTGCCACAACATTACGGATGGCAAAGCCAAGCACGGCCAGAACAAGGCCGGAGCCGGTCAGGATGCCCGAAAGATCCTGGCGGAAAAAGAGCGACAGGCTCGCCAGCGTTGCTGCGGCGAACAGGGCAACGCGAAAGAGGTCCAACGCCACTTTTGGCACCGGTCGCCTGCCCTTGCGGCGCGGTGTCAGGCGGGCGGAACTGACGGCATGGAGGAGATGCGCACCAAGAAAGAGCGCGGCTGCGATGGCGGCGCTGCGAACCGGCTCCCACCAATCTGGTTCTATCTGAAGGGTCGCGAGTATCGGATGACCAAACAGCGCAAATGCGACCAGGACACTCAGCAGAGCTGCCAGCTGCAGAGGTGGATTGCGCATACCAGCCCCCGTCATTCGCTGTCCGCCTTCCCCTCTTGCCGCTTAGTGCCGATGCGGGAGGGTCGTATGGGCTGCGGGCGGGGCTGCGCCGTCCTCGAGCCGGAGAACGGGATAAGGCAGAGCGGACAGCGATGCGCGGCGGCACGGGGAACATCCTCACCGCAGGCAGGACAAGTGATGGGCAACAGAGCGCGATACATGAGGGAAACCTTCCGGCAGAACATAAACAGGGCATCTTCCCCGGCCCCGTCACCTGCCATTTGGCTTAGGCTAACGGAGCCGGGGCGGCGCATGCGCCTGTTGAGCGCAAATGTTCAGAGGCATGGGGCCAGGGCGGCGCATGACGACATCACTCTTCCGGAAGGTTTTGGACTGTTTCGATCCTGACTTCTGATATGGTCCTTTTTCAAAATCTTTCAATGAGTTGATCTGGTCTGCCTTCGCATCGTGTCCTAAAGGCTGCAAAGAGAGCGGAGTGTCTGCGGATTGCCTTGAAACAGATGAGAGCCCTCAGCTTGATGATGACTGTCCGCCGACTGTCGCTACAAGATCTGTTCGGGGATGAGGGCTTCTATCAGGGCTGAGCGGAAAAAAGGTTGCTGAGGTCAGTCGTTTCATCAGCTTCGTCGGTCCATACCCTGAACATGGTCAGTTGATGCGGCCCGAAAGAATGGATCAGAGGAATATCGGTCGCATCCCGTCCGCGCGCGATCACGACACGGCCGATACGTGGCTCATTGTGGCGGGCGTCGAGGGTGAACCAGCGGTCCTCCAGCCAGATCTCGCACCAGGCGTTGAAATCCATTGGTGCCGGGTTCGGGGCCACACCGATATCGCCGAGGTAACCATTGGCATAGCGGGCCGGGATGTTCATGCAGCGGCAGAGTGTGATCGCGAGATGGGCAAAGTCACGGCAGACGCCGACCCTCTCCCGCCAGGCCTCTGCTGCGGTGCGGGTTGCCCGCGCATGCTCATACCCGAAGGTGAGGTGGCTGTTCACATAGTCGAAGATCGCCCGTACCCGCGTCCAGCCCGGTGCCAGATTGCCAAAGAGTTCCCAGGCCTCTGCCATCATGAGATCGGTTTCGCAGTAGCGGCTCGCGAGCAGGTAACCGAGAGCCTCGTCCGGTAAATCGCTGACGGAGCATTCTCGCGCCGTCTCGTCCCATTGATCAGGCCGGCCTTCCACCTCGACCAGACTGTCACGCGAGAGGCGCGTCGCACCGGCAGGCGCAGTCAGCCGCAGGCAGGAATTGCCATAGGGGTCGATATATGTCCGGTTGGGGACTGAAGGCTCGATCTGCACCCCGCTGGTCCTGACCATGTTTCCGGCCAGATCCGGATGTGGGTCCAGCAGCGCGATCACTTCCGTTGGCTGACCGCAGGTGATCTCGATCTCATATCCCAACCTGATAAGCACATTCATACCCCGCACATGACAGAGGAAGAACGTTTCCGGGCGAGACAGGTTCCGATGCGAGGATATGCGGCGGGCCGCGGCAGAGTCCCGCCGATGATGGTGGTGGGTTCGGAACCGGGCCTCCGGGCAGGACGTTTCCCTTGCACGAGTGTTTTGAGTGAAAGGAGAGAATGCCATGGACCATACCAGACATATCCGCCTGAACGACACTGAACTGACCGAGGCTGTCCTGAACGGAGCTACCATCTACGGCCCCGGCGATGAGAAGATCGGCCATGTTTCTGAAGTACATGGGCAGGGCAATGCCGCTCAGGTCGTTGTCGATGTCGGCGGCTTCCTGGGCATCGGGGCGAAGCCGGTGGCTGTGCCTGCGCGTGACCTCGAGTTCATGCGCGATGAGAGCAATGCCGTCCATGCGGTGACCCGCTGGACCAAGGACGAGCTGAAGGCACTGCCGGAACATCGCCACTGATCAGGGACGTATTGGCCGCCCGCCCGCCGGGGGTGGGCGGCTCCACTCAGGGAGGACGTCATGAAGACGCTTCAGGATGCCTTTGAGCATACGTTGCAGGATATCTACTGGGCCGAGAACGCGCTCTTGAAGGCGCTGCCCAGGGTTTCGAAGTCTGTGAACAATGCCGAACTGAAGGCAGCTTTCGATGATCACCTGACCGAGACGAAGGGCCATGTCGCCACGCTCGACAAGGTGTTCAAATCCATTGGCAAGAAAGCCTCTGGCGAGAAATGCGATGCCATGGCCGGCCTTCTGAAAGAGGCCGATGGGCTGATCGAAGAGGCCGAAGGACACGCGCTTGACGTGGCGCTGATCGGCGCGGCGCAGGCTGTCGAGCATTACGAGATCGCCCGATATGGCACCTTGCGCGAATGGGCGAAGGTTCTGGGACATGATGAGGCCCATACCTTGCTCGGCTCCGTTCTCGATGAGGAAAAGGCTGCCAATGCGAAGCTGACCGCGCTGGCGGTCATGGCCGTGAACGAGGCCGGCAACAAGCGGAAGTGATCTTGCAAGGGGCGGCCCCGGACCCTGGGCCCGCCATTGCAGATCAACGCCGGACGGCGCGGGCACCCCAGATCAGGATGCATGCGCCGACGGCTCCGGCGACCAGATAGCCGAGCCAGCCTCCGAACGAGACCCCCAGCAGGCCGAAGAGGAATCGTGCGACTGCTGCTCCGATGATGCCGAGCAGGACGTTCAGGAAGATGCCGGTATCGGACTTCATGAAGCTCGATGCGATCCAGCCGGCAAGGCCGCCGATGATGATGGCTGCGATCCAGCCGATGCTCTCATTGTCCATTCATCCCTCCTGTTGGTTCGGTAACGCCGGTAAGCCGGTCCAGATGTACTTTGCGAAACGCGCCCATTTCTTTCCGATACCTTCCGGCGCGTCCCGGGGCAGGTTCGTCGCGGCGGTGAGGGCACTCCTGCAAGTCCCAGGTCAGACCGCCCGGCGCCTTCTTACCTCGCCTGACAGTATCTGCGCGGACGTTTCATTTTACGCACGGCCACCTCGCGGATGTCGCGCGCGATGACGACGCCGATCTCAGCGCAGGCCGTGATCCCCTGGACGAAGGGCCGATCATGCATCAGCCAGGGGATCGATCCTAGCCATATCCGGCTGGCGAAATCAGCGCAGTTGAGCAGGGCGTAATCCTCGTCGACCTGCGGGATCTCCTGATCGGCCTGCAGCAAGGCATTTCGGAGCGTCGGGAAGGGCAGGTCTTTTGTTGAGAGGGGTTTCTGGCCGCGCGCATCAATGAACGTGTCGAATGTCCATGTTTCCCCCTTCGCCTTGATCACCGTTTTCGGGCCCTCTCGCCGCAAATCGTAATCCTCGCCAAGGGGCAGAATTTTTAGGATGCCGGCTTCGCGCAGGGCGAGCAATCGGCGGATCGATTCCGAAGGTACGGCGGCGTAGTTATCGACAAATAAATTTTTCAGGCCCTTGTCGAAACGCGCGCGATCCTCTTCCGAAAATTCGGGGACCAGATCTTCGATCTGCTCATGCATGCGCAGAATGGCGTATCGCCAGGGTATAGTGATGCGGGCGGCCTTGTTGCCTTCGACCTCGCGCAGGTTTTCGCGCGCCCAGCGGAACGGGTCACTGGCCTCGCGCGCGGCGAAATAGGCGTCGGGAAAGCTGTCGGCATCGAGCTTTGCGAGATTGATACCTGCGGCCCAGGCCGGATCGGCTTCGGCAATCTCGCGGGCGAATAACGCGAAGACATCATCCAGCCGTGCGCCCTCTGTCTTCAACGTATCGAGAGCGGCTTCCGTCATCACCTTTAGCGGCTCATAGGGAATGGGGCAATAGAAATCAGCTTCAGGCAAAACACCGGTCCAGGACATGAGGGTAACGCTCAGCCCATCACTGGTTGACGTGAAGATCAGATCCTCGCCTTTGTGCCAGAACCGTCCATGCTGGTTCACGACCGCCATGGCCGCGTCAATCGAGCTGAGGGAGGTTCCCATGATGCCGACGCGACAGGCAGGGATCTCCGCGTCGATGAGGCCCGACCAGGGGCTGGGAAACCAGCTGCGCGTGGCCTCTTCCTCATCGGGGAAGACATGGCCAGTGGCCAGGATTACCCTGTCAAATATGGTGTCGACGGGGCCGTTTGCCGTGAGGATTCCGATGCCGCTTCCGTCGGGCTGTAAGTCGGTGACTTCTGTGCTTTCCATGACCTCGACCTCATGTCCGGTGGCTCGGGCCCGGTCGATCAGTTCCAGAAGCTGGTCGCGGAAGTATTCTCCGAGTAACAGGCGCGGTGTGAATTGGCGCGCGTCCAGGTCCTCTGGGTCGAGCCCGTAATCGCGGAGGCGCGCATCGGGCTGTCCCTCCAGCCAGTCAAGATATGGCCCGACTAAGGGCGGGATCTCGATGCTCGCGATATTTGCGAGCATCGCCTTGCTGGATGTTTCGGGGGAATATGGCATGCCGATACCGGCTTTCTCGCCGCGCTCGAACAACCAGATCGACAGGGGGTCGGGATGGTCGATGAGGTGGCGGAGTGTGTAGATGCCAGTCGGGCCGGTGCCGATGATCGCGATGCGTTGTGCCATGCGGGGTCTCATTTCTGCCGTTAAGATTGCATCTGCTGCCATTGATCTGAACAATGTCCGGTCTGGGGCTGCGGCGGTGTGGTTTGACGCAATGCCTGCCCGACCGTTGCGGCGCGGTGACATCGCCGATCCTGCTTGGCCCTTCGGCAATCTGGCGGCTGGCGGTGAACTCCTCACCATAGCGGATCGCCATGATGTCGAGCGTCTGGCGCGTGGCCATCACCGCGCCATGGCCGGGGCGGGCATGGTCGGAATGGCCGTGGGTCACAAGCGCCCGGTCAACCGGGCGGAGGGGGTCGATGTAGAAATCCCCTGCGGCACAATAAAGCCCCGCTTCGGTGGGATAGACGATCTCCTCCGCCCCGAGCCTCATGCCAGATCACGCAAACCCGCTTCGCGCGCCCAATAGCGGTGCTTGGCGGTATCGGGCAGGTCTTCCCAGGGGCCGACGCCCGCGCCATCCTCGATCCCGGCGCGGGTCAGGATCACGCCCGATCCCTTGCAATAGCCGATGGCCTTGAGATGGGCGAAAGCATCCATGACAAAGCCGATCGCCGCACTGTCTCGCGCCAGCTTTTCGGCCTGATCCGGCATCAGGATCATCGCAATCGCGTCGAACAGAACCGAAGGGCTGCCGGCAAGCTGTCCGTCCGGGGTGATTGTACCGCCCTTCAGCTTCAGCGGCCCCACTTTGGGCGCGATGGTGAAAACCGTGCCGCCTTCGGCCTCGATGGCCCTGGTCAGCTTGTCGATCCCGGCCTTGTCCGATCCTTCGGCGATCAGGAGGCCGACCTTGCGGCCCTTGAGCGTCTCATGCCAGTTCTTCTGGATCGACAGCGCGTCCGACGGGTCAAGATCCAGCGGCTCTCGGAAGGGTTTGGCGGGCGCGGGCAGGTCGATGCCAAGCCCATCGGCGACCCGCGCGCTGAGATCCTTCTCGATCAGTTGCAGATGCGACAGCACCCGTTCGCGCACATGATCCAGCCCGACTTTCGACAACTCAAAGACGAAGGCCGAGGCGATATGCGCCTGCTCATTCTCGGTCATGGATCGCCAATACATGCGCGGCTGGCTGTAGTGATCGCCGAAGGTTTCAGAGCGGATGCGCAGCGTGTCGCCTGCAACTGCCTCGCGGGCGCTGACAAAGCCCTCGGCACTGGCGCGCGGTCCGGGATCCTCGCCCGCTTGGTCGAGGCTGTTGGGCTCGTAATTCGCGCGGCCCTTCGGCACCTGTACCTGCATCAGCCCGTCGCGCATCATATTGGCATAGGGGCATTTCGGCGCATTCACCGGGATCTGGTGGAAATTCGTCGTGCCGAGGCGCGATTTCTGCGTGTCGAGGTATGAAAACAGCCGCCCCTGCAGCAGAGGATCATCCGAGAAATCGATCCCCGGCACGATGTTCGAGGGCAGAAAGGCCGCCTGTTCGTTCTCGGCGAAATGGTTGTCGGGGTTTCGGTTCAGCACCATGCGGCCGACCACCCGCAGGGGCACGATTTCTTCGGGGATGATCTTGGTGGGGTCAAGTACGTCATAAGGCAGGCCGTCGGCCAGTTCCTGATCAAAGACCTGCACAGCGAAATCCCATTCCGGGAAATCCCCGGCCGCGATGGCCTCATACAGGTCGCGCCGGTGGTAGTCGTTATCCGCCCCCTGCAATTTGGCGCTTTCGTCCCAGATCAGCGATTGGGTTCCTGGAACCGGGCGCCAGTGGAATTTGACAAAACTGACCTTGCCCTCGTCATTGACGAATTTGAAGGTGTGGACGCCGAACCCTTCCATCATGCGCAAGGATCGTGGGATGGCACGGTCTGACATAGCCCAGATGACGGTGTGCAGGCTTTCCGGCATCAGCGAGACGAAATCCCAGAACGTGTCATGGGCCGATGCCGCCTGCGGATAGCCGCGATCTGCCTCCATCTTTACCGAATGCACGAGGTCGGGGAATTTGATCGCGTCCTGGATGAAAAAGACCGGGATGTTGTTGCCGACCAGATCCCAATTGCCCTGATCGGTGTAGAATTTGACCGCAAAGCCCCGCACGTCGCGTGGTGTGTCGACCGATCCCGCGCCGCCTGCGACGGTGGAAAAGCGCACGAAAACCGG
Source organism: Pseudogemmobacter hezensis (assembly GCF_013155295.1). Lineage (GTDB taxonomy): Bacteria > Pseudomonadota > Alphaproteobacteria > Rhodobacterales > Rhodobacteraceae > Pseudogemmobacter > Pseudogemmobacter hezensis. Next base: position 28,870 of record NZ_JABJXT010000005.1, read on the forward strand.
GGTTTCCTTGCCCTTCTCGGACAGAAGGCTCGCCCTTGTCAGTTCAGGTATCGGGTGGGTGCAGGTGAAGACCCCATGCGCCGCCGAGCCACGCGCATGGACGATCCGCTCGGGGATGCGCTCATGGTCGAAATGAAAGATCTTCTCGCGCAGGAGAAAGTCTTCCAGCAGCGTCGGGCCACGCGCGCCTGCACGCAGAGAATTCTGATTGTCGGAAACCGGAATGCCGTGGTTCGTGGTCAACAGAGCGCCGCCGCGCTGCTGCGTCTCACCCGCATTTCCGGTCTTGGTGTCGTAAGGTTTGCGTGCCATCTGTCCTGCCTTTCAAAGGTGGGAAAGGGTGGCGCTGTGGGGCCCATGTCCTGTGTGGGCATCTCCGAGGCCCGTGGCGCCGGCTCTGTCGTGAGGCGGGGCGCGCGCCATATCAGCGCGCGCGCGCCCCGCGAACTTTTGTGGCGTGTCAGAGGCGGTAGCTGAACCCGCCCCATATACGGCCGTCATCGCGATGACGGCCGCCGCGCACGGCACCGGAGACGGCTGCCGCACCCGCGACCAGAGCCGCGGCCGTCAACAGGAAGGCGGTCAGGATCGCACTTTTGCGGGCTGTCTCGGCTGCGGCGATCGCGGCCTCCTCGGCCTCTTGTGCAAGACGCTCGGCCTCTGCCTGCGCCTCGGCCACCGCACCTGCGGCCTGCTCACGCACTTCCTGGACGGCGGTCACAGCCTGATCCACGCGCGCCTCGACCTCGGCCTCGCTCTGTCCGGTGCGCCGCGCAACGGCAGCGATCAGGAAAGCGCGATCATCTTCAGAGATCTCGCCGGTCCGCAGGACATTGCCCAGAACCAGACCGCTCTGGCGCGCGAGTTCTGCGTCATCCATCGACGGCGTGCCCGGCGAGGTGGTGCCGTCCGCCTGCTGCACGCCCTGACGCATCGCGCCGACTTCAGGGCGCATCAGGGTGCTGTTGATATAGTCCATCAGCCCCTCATCTGCATCATCTGGAATTGCTGCGCCCGCTGCTTGCGCCACCCCCTGAACAGCGCCGCCGACCGCATTGCCTGCGCCCTGAGCCATGCCCCCGACGGCCGCTCCGGTCGCTGTCGCTGCCGTGCCTACGGCGGAAACCGCACCGCTGATGGCGCCCGCAGCCATCCATGCCGTCACCAGCATGCCGAGGCCCCAGACAACGAGGCCGTTGATACCGTCGCGTGCCGCGACCTCATCGGCGGATGCATCATCGACGCGCCGCCGCATCCGCCCGGCAATATAGCCGCCGGCGAGATAGCTTGCGACCAGCGTGATGACGAGCCAGAGCGCCGTTACGATCAGCCAGAGATTGAGCGAACCCTCACCCGGCTCGGCCGAAATCGTCGAGAGGCCCAGAGCGGCCCCGAATGCGGTGAATATACCGGCCGTCGCCGCGGCAACGACCGCGCCACCGAATACCGCAGCCCAGTCGATATAGGCCCCGCCGGTCTCAAAGCGCGGGGCCGAGGCGGCAGTCATGGTTTCTGTACGTTCCATTCCAGCCCCTCCTCAGCGCAGGCCAAGAAACGACAGGATGGCAAGAACCACGACCACAAGGCCGACCAGATAGATGATGCTGTGCATGAACGTCCCTCCCGGAAATGCCTGTTCAGGCGATTACAGATAAAACTGAGGATGCAGCGGGGGCGTCGGGTGCCGCATCCAGAGGGAAACGCAAACGATGTATTCTGGTTCCTTCTTTGACGAGCGAGCCGAGACGACGTTGCGTCACCCGGACAGGCAGCTCAGTTCAGGCGCCAGATTTCGAAATTCAGCAGCGTGGCAAAGGAAACCCAGGCGTAATAGGGAATGAACAGGCCCGCCGAAAGCTTGTCTTGCGGCAGCGCCCGCAGAATGAAAACAATGATCGTGGCGAGCAGAAGGGCGATCACCACCAGGGCGAGGCCCGGGTTTTCCAGCCCGAAGAAAGCAGGCGACCAGGCATAGTTCAGCAGCAGTTGCAGGCCCCAGAGGGCGCGGAGGCTCGGGGCTCCGGATCCGCTGTCTGCTGCCCTCTCATATACCCGCCAGCCCACAAGGCCGATGATCACGTAAAGCACGGTCCAGACCGGGCCGAACAACCAGTTCGGCGGGTTGAAAGCGGGTTTGGCGAGGCTTTCATACCAGGGGCCGGGGATGTTGAGCCAACCGATCACCCAGCCTGCGAGAACCACAGGAATGACGAAAAGGGCTGCTTTCAGGGACATGCTTTGATCCTTTGCGGGAGGGTGCCCTGGTCCGCCGCGGTCCGCCGCGTCACCGACCCGCCGCCATGGCCAGGCAGGATTGGGCCAGACAGGATTGCGGCCCGCGCGGGAGCAGAGCGGGCCGCAACTTTCCGGAAAGGGAGGGAAAAACCTTTCCGGATGAAAACCGTGCTCAGCGCCGACGGTCGCCGGACAGAACGCCACTGAGCAGCATACCGGCAGCAAGGCCGATGAGACCGACAGTCGAGAGCACCGTGGCGGTCGTGCCGGGATTGTCGCGCATCGCGCCAACGGCGACATGGGCCTGTTCACGGACATGGGCAACGGCCTGATGGGCGCGGCCCTTGCCATCCTCAAATGCCTCTTCTGCGTCGTCCATTGCATCCGAAGCGCGCGATGCAAGTGACTTGCTGATCTTCGACATTTCCTTTTTCAGATCGGCGATCTGCTTTTCGAGATCGGCGCGGATATCATTTGCGGCATCGGCCATCACTGCACTCCATTATATCACCAGACGGGCCAAGGGCCTCGGCTAGGGAAATGCGCCGAGGCCGATCTGGTTCCGGGAAATGACGCAGCGTTCTTTGCAATCAAATGAGGCGTGTAATGGATGCGGCACGCGTGAGGTCCTCGGTCAATGCGCTCCGCAATTTCCTGGCTGCCTCTCCGCTTTGCCGGAGTATCGCCGAGGGGTGCCAGGTGATCAGCACCGGCCCCCCATGCAGCCCGGTTTCCACTTGCCCGCGCCGATCGGCAAGGGGGACGGCATTGCCGGTCAGCGCGAAAGCTGCCGAGGCGCCGAGCGCGACGACAAGTTCGGGCTGAATGAAGGCCAGTTCCAGCCCCAGCCACCAGCGACAATGCTCGATCTCCTGGCGGTTCGGATTCTGATGCAGACGACGCTTGCCGCGCGGTGCGAACTTGAAATGTTTCACCGCATTGGTGAGCCATACCGCAGCAGGGTCCATCCCGGCCGCCGCCATGCTATCGCGCAGCAGCTGGCCAGCCGGGCCGATGAAGGGTCGGCCCTCCAGATCCTCACGGTCGCCGGGCTGCTCGCCGACCAGCATCAGGCGGGCAGACCTCGGCAACCAGGCGCTGGAAGCCCGGTCGGGCGACCAGACCGGATCCGGAGCGTCCCAAGCTATCGTCGACGACCCGGACCTCGGCGAAGCCGGTGTCGCGGGCGGCTTCGGCCAACTGATATTGCCGCTTCTGGCTTTCAAGATTGCCCAGCACCTAACCTATCGTCGACTGACGGACATAGACGACTGCGCTGCGGGCGAGGTGTTCAGCGCTGATCTTGGTGTGCATCATGACCTGCGCCCTCCGCAATCTTGGCCGCGGCCATCAGCAGAAGTTCGGGCAAGACTTCCAGGATCGCAGGTGTCACCGGCACGGTCGGGGGGCGATCCGGGCTGTCGCTCAGGTCCAGGCAGAGCTGCCTCTGCATCGGCTGCTTCCGCTGCGAGAGGGGTCGGGGTCGGCGGGGCATGCGTATCCTCCTCTGGAATCGATCTCCCACAGGATGACGCTAGCTGGGCGTCACGCATCAGATCCAGGGTGCGTGCAAGCACATCCAGCGCTTTGAGAGCGACAAGCGGCGGACGGCATTCAAGGCGCGCGCAACAGGCAGCGTCGCACATCCAATGTGGCAGGGTTCGGAAAACCCCCTGCCGTTCTTCGACTAGAAGGGAGTCAGATCCGCGCCTGCGCCCTCCGTCGCGCGCGCAAGGTGCGACCATGCAGCGGGTGCCAAGGATACTCGATCCGCAGGTCGCGCAGTTGGTATGTGGAATGAAAGCCAATCGGCCTTCTTCGCGCGGAACACGAAGACCGTTCCGGTGAACGGGGCCTTGCGCAACTCGTTCTTCACCATCGCGGCCAGGCTGTCGTGACCCTTCCTGAAGTCGATGGGTTTGGTCGCCACCATGATCCGCACCCGGTGCGACGGGAAGATCATGAGCAGGCCCGCAGCGCCATCGCCAGTTCCGCGACCCAAGCAGCAGGCGTGGCAGCATCAAGACGCACTGTCGCCGGCCAGATGATCAGATCAATCGACGCCGTCATTGTAGCTGTCGTGACCGCCATCGGCGACGCCACGGGAGCTGAAAACTCTGCCCCCGTAACCTCAGGCACAACCAGCTTGCCCTTCCGCGCCAGCGTCCGCCACGAAGATAGGTGGTTGGCCTTCAGTCCGTGCCGACGCGCCACCTCGTTCACCTTGATCCCGGGAACCAGTATCTCCGCCGCCATCCGGCCCGTCGCCTCGTCAGACCATCGCCGCTTGGCCGCTGGAGCCGCCAAGAGCTCCACAAACCCAACTGCCTCCATCCTGCGCTCCCGATGGAATCCCATGAAAGCTCCCGTGCAAATCTCCACACGAGGGCACATCGCAGCTTACGGAGTCAGCAGGAAGGTGGGGTCAGGACGGCGCTCTGATGTCTTTTTCAAAGGATCGCGCCAAGCGATTTGGAATGCCGGGGCGTTTATCGTGGTCTGGGCGCCCAAAGGTGGGCACGAGGTCTGAAGACGTCGGTGAGCAAGCTCTGATGCGCGGGTTGGATACCGCATGACCGATTGTGCGTTTCGGGGCTATCCCTGTTTTACAACGGGAGTCAGCACGAAGCTGGCCACAAAGCGACTGTCGGATATTCCCCTGCCATCGACCTCGCGCCCGCCATTGGGCGCTTTGGGGGACAAGCTCAGTGCGTGGGCATGGTGCGGCGTGCGATGTCGCACATGAACGCCTCCATATCCCGCGCGATTGCCGCAGTGACGACAGTCGATTTCTTGCCGCGCTGGCTGAGCTTGCGGCATCTGGCGGTCAGGCGGGACTGCGCCTTCCACGCAATGTCCTGAACCTCTGGTGACTGTTCCTCGAGGATGTAGAGCTTCCTCTCGCCCGGTCGCGCCTGCAGACGATAGGTCCAAGCACCCTCGATCAGCTTGTGGCGCACACGAGAGTTGCCCGCTCGGGTGATACCGCCGTGGCTTGTCGTCTTGCCGGTCGAGTATTCGCTCGGCACGAGCCCCAGATAGGCCATCAGCGTCACCGGTGTCTCGAACCGCCGCACATCGTCGATCTCTGCCATGAAAGTGACGGCGCTGATCAGCGCGACGCCCCGCAGCGCCTGAAGCGCATTCACGGCCGGCGAGAGGGTCCAGTCCGGCACCAGAACCTCGATATGCTTGGTCAGTCGCTCCAGCCGCTCCGAGGCATTGCGTACCGCCTGCAGCATCTCCTGAAGCGCGATCTGGTGCGCGGGATGGTCGAAGGCCAGGGTCTGCAGCCATCGCCGATATCGCATAGTCTAAGGTTTGGAGCGCTGATAGACGCGTCCGTGGCGCAGCACGAAGGCCGAGACGAGCTGGCGCTTGTGGCGCTGATCCTCTGCGGCGCTTTCCCGGGCCCGGACCAGATCGCGCATCGCCTCGTGCGTCTCGTCAGGGACCCAGACGGAGGCCAGCTCTCCGGCCCGCAGAAGGCGCGCAAGACGCAGGGCATCAAGTCGATCGGTCTTGACCCGCTCTCCCGCTCTGACCGGGATCAGGGACGGGGCAATCACGCAGCCGGCGCAGCCGGCGGCGCGTATCTGGCGGTAAAGACCGTAGCCCGTTGGCCCGGCCTCGTAGCAGGCCGAGATGTCACCGCGCCCGGAAAGCTTCTTTAGCAGCTTGTCGACGGTGGCAGGGGTATTCTCGAATGTGCCCAGACTGAGCACCTCATCCCCCCGCTCTCCACCCGCGATCGCGACCGCAAGCTTGTCCTTTGACACATCAATTCCAACGTAGGTCGTTCTATCGGCGTTCAGCATGTCTCTCTCCATCGCAAACGGACGGCACCCGCCGCCCCGCGATCAGATTACAGGCTTATCCGTCAGGCCAGGGCCGGTGAAAAAGACATGCGGTCTTACTGCAAAGTGGCAAAGGCGCAAGCTACACCTGCAGGCTCATCCGAACGCAAACGACCCGGCCGACAGCCACTACCTGTGGTGGAGTTTCTTGAACCGCTTGAAACCACATGGGACGAGCCGGACAATTTTGGCGCGGCGCTCCGGCTGCATGCCGCCCGCCATGGCTAAACCATTTATCATCTCCACAATGCCGTGGTGAGATCCGAAGATGGTGTGCATCGCAGTACCTTGATTGCGTGGGGCAGGGGCGCGAAGGCAGGGGATCGAGGGAGAGCCATTCCTCGATCCGGATCACATGGGTCCAGTCGTCGCCGAAGTCGTAGAGATAGCTGAAGGCCAATTCCTGCCCTGTGAAATCCGCCAGCCTGACCTCTGAGCAGTCGAAGATCCTCACTCCACCGAAGCTGTCTTCAAGCTGGCCGGTATCGCCATAGCGCAAGCCGCCGATCCGGATTTCATGCAGATGGCTGTCGGTCCAGCTGAACGCAGCCTGAAGCACGAGGTGAAGCTTGCCGAGCGTCCAGTCTGTTGGCACGACAAGACGCCGCCAGATAGGCGGCTCGATTTCGGCCAGCGCGACATGCAGGCGGACCGCGTTCACCGGCTGGTACATGGCGGATGCTTCCTGATCAGATCGCGAAATCCTCAAGCGACTTGCCGGATGACAGCGCGTCTGCGATCCATGCCGGTTACCGCCGTTGCCGCCTGTAGGGTTGTCACCTCCGGCGGGATCGTCTCGGCGAAAGGCATGGCGGGCAGGTCGTGGATGCGATTGACCGTGCTCAGCGTCAGCGAGGGCCAACGGAACTGCCAGGTGCCGTCGGGCGATGGCGATTGGTCGAGAACGAAGGCTTGCCTCCGAATATCGAGCCCGAACTTTCGAAGATGACAGGCGGAACACAGGTCGGCCTGCCATCGGCGATCACGACGATCTCGGCCTCTCGTATCACCCGCATGGGCTATCCATCCAATCCTCGCAGATCAAAATGCAGATCGCGCCATTCGCCACAATATTGCTGCTCAAAAAACGGGCATCCAAGAAATTTGGCATTGGATGCTAAAAATTACCCGGAAAAGGCGCGCCAGATTTCACTTTGGCGGTGGCTGGCTTAGAAATCGCAACCCCATGCTGCACACATCCCAGTATGTTCGTTCTCGATTGCTCAATGTGGGCTATCCGCCCCACCATAGACAGGCCGAGCCATGAGCCCCGCCATGCCGGTCTTCATTCTTCAGCAGAACAGCACCCCCGCATCCGAAACTGAGCGCGCACTCTTATGGAAACCCTGGATGGGGGAAGATATGGTCAAGCTGCGCCATGCTGAAGCGAAGGGTTGGCATGACGGGCGGATCGGGGCGTGGACGAACCTCGCATTCATCCGGGCTCGATGGCGCTGCACCATGTCCCGGAAATCTTCAAGGATCACCACCCGTCTGCGGACCACGCTGACCGGCATCCAGTTCGGCCGCGTGCCCGATCCGCATGGGTGGTTCGACCGCATGTTCTAAGCCGCAAACCGAAGACGATTGAATAGAGACGAATACGCATGACTTCTGCTCCAGCCCCCTCCCATTGCGATCAAGATCAGCCCATCGGCTTCATCGGCCTCGGTGTCATGGGACAGCCCATGGCGCTGAACCTCGCCAGGGCCGGAACGCCTCTGATTGTCTGGAACCGATCGCCGGAAGCGGTCGAGCCGTTGCGCGTGGCGGGCGCGGCGGTCGCCGGGTCGGTCGCCGAGGTGTTCGCGTGCGCGCGGATCGTGATCCTGATGCTGGTCAACGAGGCGGCGCTGGATTCCGTGCTGGAACGCGGCACGCCCGGTTTTCAGGAACTCGTCTCTGGCTCAGTGGTGGTGTCGATGGGGTCGAACCCGCCCGACTACTCGAAGGCGCTGGCTGCCGAGATCGAGGCAGCGGGCGGGCGCTACGTCGAGGCTCCGGTCTCCGGTTCGCGCAAGCCCGCCGAGGCGGGTCAACTGGTCGCCATGCTCGGCGGCGACCCCGGGACGGTCGCGAAGGTCGCGCCGCTGCTGGCCCCGATGTGCCGCGAAACCGTCATCTGCGGCCCGGCGGGCAGCGCGCTGATGCTCAAGCTTGCCGTCAACCTCTATCTCAACACCATGCTGGCCGGGCTTGCCGAGGCGATGCATTTCGCCGGCCGCAACGGCCTCGACCTGTCCACGTTCAAGGCCGCCCTCGACGCCGGGCCGATGGCCTGCGACGTGACACGGGTGAAAATCCCGATGCTGGCGGCGCGGGATTTCTCCGTGCAGGCGGCGACGGCCGATGCCTTCAACAGCACAGGCCTGATCGCCGATGCGGCGCGCGCGGCCGGGCTTGCAACCCCGCTGCTCGACATCAGCCGCGCGCTCTATGGCGAGAGCGTGGACCTCGGCAATGGCCGCCTCGACATGGTGTCGGTGATCGAGGCCATCGAAGCGCGCACGGCGGCGCTGGACGGCAGCGACGCCGCCCCCGGCGCATCGCGTTGACCGGACCCCGCCCGTGCTCGCCGCGCTTCAGATCGTTTCGCCGATCTTCGCCCTCATCTTCGTTGGCTGGCTCGCCGGGAAGACGGCGATCCTCGGGCCGCATGCCACGGCCGAGATCAACCGCTTCGTCGTCTGGCTGGCGCTGCCCGCGCTGCTCTTCAACGTGATCGCCGGTTCCGACTGGAACGACCTGTGGCAGCCCGATTTCATCGCGGCCTATACCGCCAGCGCGGCGCTCAGCATGGCGGCCGGGCTCGCCGTGTCCTTCTGGCGCAACCGGCACCTGGCGGACGCCGCCATCGAAGGGCTCAATGCCGGCTATGCCAATATCGGCTTCGTCGGCTTTCCCATCGTCCTGCTGGCGCTCGGTCCCGACGCGCTGGTGCCGGCGACCATCGGCTCCATCATCACCATGTGCGTCATCTTCGCCGCCGCCATCGTGCTGGTCGAGGCGGGCTTGCAGGCCGAACGGCAGCCGCTTCGGCTCGTCCTCAAGGTCGGGGCCACGCTGATCCGCAATCCCATTCTCATGGCTTCCGCGACGGCCTTCGTGTTTCCGGTCACGGGGATGGTCGTGCCTGCGCCGGCGAAAACCTTCCTGACGCTGCTCGGCAACGCGGCCGCCCCTTGCGCGCTTGTCGCCCTGGGCCTGTTCCTCGCCGCGCGCAAACCGGCGAACGGCCGCGCCTCCCAGGCCATGACGGTCTTCCTGATCCTGTGCAAGCTCGTCCTCCAGCCCGCCCTGGCCTGGCTGCTGGCCGTCCATGTCTTCGGCCTGTCGTCCTTCGCCACGCTTGCCGTCGTCCTGCTTGCGGCTCTTCCCGCCGGAACCGGCTCCTTCATGCTCGCCGAGTTTTACAAGCGGGACCCGCAAGTGTCCTCCCACGTCATCATCTTCTCGACACTGGCTTCGACCGTCACGCTCGCGATCATCCTCGCCGTGATGGCCTAGCACCTTCAGAGCCTTCGATCACCATGTGGACGCGCAGCCCACGGACCTGTTCGAGGATCAGGTCGCGACGATTGCGATTTCCTCGGTGCCGCGCGCGGCATCAGCAGGATAGTCGATCCCCATCGGCGTGGCGGTAACGAATGCACGACCCCTGATGCCGATTTCCCGGATATTATGGTATATAGTGCCACATTGCTTCGTATTCGTGATGGCTGGAGCCGGCTGTCACTGTATATTGAGCGGATGAGCAAACTGGACGACATAGACCGCCGCATCCTTCGCGCCCTCCAGCAGGATGGCCGAATGCAGAATATCGAACTAGCCGCCAAGGTCGGCCTGTCGCCGTCACCCTGCCTGCGTCGCGTGAAGATGCTGGAAGACGCCGGCATCATCCGCCGCTACGTCGCGCTTCTCGATGCGTCGAAGATCGACATGGGACTGACTGTCTTCGCCCGCGTCTGGCTGACTGGCCAGCACGTGGAGACTGTGGACCACTTTACCAACGAAATCGAAGCTCTGCCGCAGGTCGTTGAATGTCATCTGATGGCTGGCGACTGCGATTTCCTGCTGCGTGTGGTCGCGCGCGATCTGGACGATTACCGGAAGTTCCAGATCAATCACCTGACGCGCATCAAGGGCGTACAGAGCGTGAAGACCGAAATCCCCATGCAGAACATCAAGCTCACTTCGGAACTGCCGCTATAGGCATTTCTACGATCATTGCGTAAAAGGGTTCGACAACCGCCCTCCACCGTGTTTGCGCCCGGTTGCAACAAGCCCTCATTCAGTACGCGCTGAAAATCTTGAGAGGTCTGCTGGGAATCGCCTTTCCGCGTTTCGCCGCGCTTCGTCAACAACATGATGGTCCTTTATCGGTCACGCGGCTGTCTGGCGGCGGCAAAGCAGGGCCAAGCTCGGCGAGATAGCGCCTTCGCAGGAATCTCGCGACACGCCTTGAAAACCCGTCGATGTAGGACAGGATCACCGGCACCACGATCAGCGTGAGGACGGTCGAGCTGATCAGCCCGCCGATCACCGCATGGGCCATCGGCGCGCGCTGCGCCCCGCCGCCGCCCACGGCCAGCGCCAGGGGGATCATGCCCACGATCATCGCCAGCGTGGTCATGACGATGGGCCGGAACCGGATCGCGCCGGCATTGACCAGCGCCTCGTTCAGCGGCAGGCCGCGCCTGCGCTCTCGGTTCGCGAAATCCACCAGCAGGATGCCGTTCTTGGTGACGAGCCCCATCAGCATGATGAAGCCGATCAGCGAGAACATGTTGATCGTGCTGCCCGCGACCATCAGGCCGAGCAGCACGCCGACCAGCGACAGCGGCAGCGCCGCCATGATGGCGATGGGTTGCAGGAAGCTGCCGAACTGCGAGGCCAGCACGATATAGATGAAGGTCACGGCCATCAGGAGCGCGGTTATCATGTGGCCGATGGTTTCCTGCATGGTCGAGGAATCGCCGCCGAACTGGATGCGATAGCCCGGGGGCAGGTCGAGCGTGGCGATCAGGGTTTCCAGATCGGTGGTGGCATCGCCCAGCACGCGGCCGGAGATGTCGGCCGAGATCTGCACCTCGCGCGTCATGTCGAGGCGGCGGATTTCCGAGGCGGTGGCGACCCGGGCGAACCCGGCGACCTGATCGAGCCGGACCATCGCCGGGGTGCCATTGGCATCCGTCCCGCCGGTCGTGAGCATCAGATCGCCGAGCGCATCGGTATCCGCGCGCCGCTCGGCCGGCAGGCGGACCACGACATCATGGGTCTCGCCCAGAGGATCGGTCCAGGTGGTGACCTCCTCGCCGCCGATCAGGGGCGCGAGGGCGGCGCCAATCCGGTGGATGCCGAGGCCCAGATCGCTGGCGGCCTCGCGCCGCAGCCGCACCGCGATGACGCTGCTCGCCGCATCGGCGCTGGAGGCGATGTCGACCATGCCGGGAATCCCGCGCATCCCTTCCATCAGCCCGGCCGCGATCCGCTCCAGTTCCGTCTGGTTGTCGCCGAGGACGCTGAGCCGGATCGGGCTGTCGCCGCCGCCGAGCCCCTGCTGCACGATGGCGATCTCGATCCCCGGGATGACCGAGAGACGCTCCCGGATCGGATCGGCCAGCATGACGGGGGTGCGTTCGCGTTCCTCCTGCGGCACGAGGCCGACGAGGATGGCGGCGCGATGCTTGCCGGTGGCGGTGCCGGTGTTGACGGTGGAATAGAGCGTATCGACCTCGGGGAATTCGCGCAGCGCCGCCTCGATCTGCCCGACCTTGGCGGCGGTATAGTCGAGCGAGGAGCCGACCGGGGTCTGCACATTGATCTGGAAGCGCCCCTCGTCGGCCCGGGGCGTGAACTCTGCCCCGACCAGCGGCACCATGAAGAGGCTGCCGATGAAGATACCCACGGTCGCAGTCAGCGTGACGAGGCGATGGCGCAGGGTCCAGCCGATCAGGCGGCGGTAGCCGCCGGCCAGCCGCTCGAAGCCATGCTCGAACCGCGCGATCAGGCGGCCGATGGGCCCGCGCTTCGCATCGGGTTGGGAGTCCGGGTCATACCAGACGCTCGACAGCATCGGGTCGAGCGTGAAGGCCACGAAGAGCGAGATCAGCACGGCCGCCGAAACGGTCACGCCGAATTCGTAGAAGAAGCGCCCGACGATCCCGTCCATGAAGGCCACGGGCAGGAAGACCGCGACGATGGTGGCGGTCGTCGCCAGCACCGCGAGGCCGATCTCGCCCGTGCCGTCGAGCGCGGCCTGAAGGTGCGACTTGCCCATGTGCAGGTGGCGGGTGATGTTTTCGCGCACCACGATGGCGTCATCGACCAGAATGCCGATGGAAAGCGTCAACGCCAGCAGGCTCAGCGTGTTCAGCGTGAAGCCCAGCATCGAGATCACCGCCAGCGTGCCGATCATGGCGATGGGCAGGGTCAGGCCGGTGATCACCGTGCTGCGCCATGAGTTCAGGAACAGGAAGACGATGGCGACGGCCAGCGCCGCGCCCTCGATCAGCGTGGCCTGCACCTGCGCGACGGATTCGCGGATCGGCAGCGAGGCATCGGTGACCACGCTGAGCATGACGCCGCTCGCGGCGAGTTCGTCGTTCAACCGGTCCAGGCGCGCGATCACGTCGTCGACCACCTGCACGGTATTGGCATCCTGCACCTTGACGATGTCGAGCGCGAGCGCGGGCTGACCGTCATAGAGCGCGAGGCTCTCGGCATCGGCAGCCCCGTCCGAGACGGTCGCGACATCGCGCAGATAGACCGGCCCGCCGCCGCGCCGCGCCACGATCATGTCGAGGAAATCGGCGGGCGCGTCGATCCGGCCCTGCACCTGGATGCCCAGATCGGAGAAGCCGGTCACCAGGCTTCCGGCGGGCCGGTTCTGGTTGCCCTCGCGCAGCGCCGCCAGCACCTCGTCGATGCCCACGGACAGCGCGCGCATCCGGGTTTCGTCGATGGTGATATCGACCTGCTTCGTGCGGCCACCGACAAGCGTGACCTGGCCGACGCCGGAGACGGTGGTCAGCTGCCGGACGATGCGCTGCTCGGTCAGGGCGGTCAGCCCGGCGGTATCGAAGCGCGGGCCGCTGACGGCGATGGACAGGATCGGCTGGTCAGAGGGGTTGAAGCGCGAGACCACGGGCTTGTCGACATCATCCGCGAAACTCGCCTCCAGTGGCGCGAGCTTGTCGCGGACCTGCTGCACCGCCGCCGGCCCCGCCACGTCGAGCCGGAACTCGGCCACCACCACTGATCGGCCCTCATAGGAGGTCGAGGTGACCTGATCGAGCCCGCTGACGGTGTTGATCGCCTCTTCGATGGGTTTCGAGACTTCGGTTTCGACCGTCTCGGGCGTGGCGCCGGGATAGGTGGTCATGACGACCACGATCGGCACATCGACATTGGGATACTGATCCAGCCCCAGCCGGGGATAGGAGAAGGCGCCGAAGACCACCAGCGCCACCATCATCATGGTGGCGAAGACGGGATGCGCGACCGAGATGCGGGTGAGGAACATCCGTCAGCCCCCCGAGGCTTCGGCCAGCGCGCCGTCGCCGAGACCCGGAAGCGGGGCGATGAGGATCGTGTCGCCCGCTGCGATCCCTTCGCGGATCTCGATCTGCCCGCCGCTCCACGTGGCGCCGGTCACGACGGGACGGCGCTCGAGCCGCCCCTCGGCCAGCCGGAGCACATAGGCCCCTGCCTCATCCTCGCGCAGCGCGGTCTCGGGCAAGGCCAGCACATCGGTGCGTTCCTCGACAAGGATCGTGCCCGTTGCGAACATGCCGCCCCGCAGCCGCCCGTCCGGGTTCACGAGCCCGATATGGACCGCGATGAAGCGCGAGCCGTCGTTCGCGACCGGATTGATGCGCAGGACAGTGCCCCTGACCGTCTCGCCCTCCAGCCCGTCGATGCGCAGTTCGGCCGACTGGCCGGTGGCGAGACAGGACACGTCACGCGTGGCGATGAGGACCCGCGCTTCCAGCCGGGACGGATCGACCAGCGTCATCAACTCGGCCTCGGCGGCGGCGCGCTCGCCGATATCCACATTGCGGCTGGCGACCACCCCGTCGAAGGGCGCGCGGATTTCAGCATCGCGCAAGGCCGCTCGCGCGATCCCGGCCTGGGCCCTGAGGCCATCGAGCTGCGCCTGCAAGACTGCCGCTTCGCGACGCGCCTGGTCGAGCTGGTCCTGCGAGGCGATGGTGCGTTCGGCCAGACGCTCGATCCGGTCGAGCGCCTGCCGCGCGAAGAGAAGCCGGGCCTCGGTCGCGTCGATCTCGCTTTGCCGCAGCGCCAGCGTGGCCGCGAGGTCTTCGGTGTCGAACCGCACCAGCAGATCCCCGGCCTTGACCGCTTCACCCTCGCGCGCCCCAAGCTCAACGACAACGCCCGCGGACCGCGCGCGCAGGATGACGCGCTGCACCGGCTGGACCTCGCCGCTCACGGTCAGGCGCTCGGCGATGGTTGCGGGCGTGGCGCGAAGAACCTCGCGCGGCAGGAGTTGCATCACGGGCTGCGCAGGCGGCACGGCCGCCTGCGCTCCGGCTGTCGTGTCGACGCCCTGCGACGCGCCATCTGACGACACCAGAAGGGTGGAGGCGAGATAGAGACCGGCCCCCGTCATTGCGACCAGCGCGAGGGATCGTATCCAGATAGTCATCCTGCGTCTCCTCCTGCTCGTGATCTGGTAGTGTCTGATGGTTTCGGGGTGAGGAAGATCATTTCAGGAACCTTTGGAACCGGCTGAGCGACAGCGCGAACAGCGCGGTGCCGATGGCAAGAAGCCAGAGCATCTGTGGCCAGATCACATCGAGGCCCGCGCCGCGGAACAGAACCGCCTGCGCCAGCTTGACGAAATGCGTGTTGGGGGCGGCCTGCATGACGAACCGGACGGGGTCCGGCATCGCCTCGATGGGCGTGCTGCCGCCCGACAGCACCTGAAGGGGCAGCAGCACCATGATCAGCAAAAGCCCGAACTGCGGCATCGATCCCGCCATCGTTGCGAGAAAGATGCCAAGCGATGCGGTGGCGAAGACATGCAGGGCGGCGCCGGTGAAGAAGAGCAGCAGCGAGCCTTGCAGCGGGATGCCGAGGAGCCAGTCCACCATGCCGAGCAATGCGAATGCCGTGCCCGCCATCACCACGAGGCCCATCGACCAGATCTTGCTGATCAGGATTTCCGGCGGCGTCACCGGCATGACCAGCAGATGCTCGATCGTGCCATGCTCGCGCTCGCGGATCAGCGCGGCCCCGGCCAGGATGATCGACAGCATGGTCACGCTGTTGACCACGCTCATGATCGCCTGGAACCAGCCGTCATCGAGTTCGGGGTTGAAGCGCGGGCGCAGCACGAGGTTCACGGGGGGCACGTCGCTCGCGCGATAGCGGGCGAGGAACTCGGCTACCTCGGCCGAGACGATCCGCTGCACATAACCCGAGCCGAGGAAGGCCTGGGTCATCCGCGTCGCGTCGACGTTCAACTGGATCTCGGGCTGCTTGCCGGCCAGCAGGTCGCGCTGGAAATCGGGCGGGATGTTCAGCGCGAAGGTGTCGAGCCCCTCGTCCATCCGGCGATCCATCTCGGCGGCGGTGATGAGGACAGGTGCTGCGAAATAGGGTGGCTGGAAGGCTTCCAGTATCCGCAGCGACAGCGGCGACTGATCCTCGTCCACGATGGCGATGGGCGCGCGGTTGAGCGTCTCGGAGCGCGAACTGCCCGAGGTATAGACCGAGAAGGTGAAGGAAAACACGATCAGGAACAGCATCGCCGGATCGCGCAGCAGCCCGCGGATTTCCTTGACGCCAAGGTGCAGGATGTTGGCGGGGTCCATCGGCTATTTCTCCTGCTTGCGCATCAGGAGCGCGCCGAGGCCGATCAGCACCGGGATCACCAGCGCCAGGCGGAGGATCGCGCCGCCGAGTTCCTCAAAGCCGAGCGCCTTGGAGAACACGCCGCGCGAGATGGTGATGAAATGTGTGGTCGGATAGATCTGCGAGACCACGGCGCCGACGCCATCGAGGGAGGATACCGGATCGGTGAGGCCGGAGAACTGCACCGCCGGCAGGATGGTGATCAGCGCGGTGGCGAAGACCGCTGCGAGCTGGCTGTTCATGAAGGCCGAGATCACAAGGCCGATGGCCGTGGCGGCCGTGACGTAGAGAAAGCCGGACAGCACGAAGACGGCGAAGCTGCCGGTGAAGGGCACCTTGAAGGCGAAGATCGCCAGCGCCGTCAGCAGGAAGAAGTTCAGCATGGCAATGGCGGTATAGGGGATCTGCTTGCCCAGCAGGAATTCGAGCCGCGTCACCGGGGTGACGTAGAGGTTGGTGATCGAGCCCAACTCCTTTTCCCGCACAACCGACAGGGCCGAGAGCATCGAGGGGATCAGCAGCAGAAGAAGCGGGATCACCGCCGGCACCATGGCGACGAGGCTCTTGATGTCCGGGTTGTAGCGGTAGCGCAGTTGCAGGCCGAAATCGCCCGCCACCGCCGCCGCGCCAAATTCCTCGCGCATCCGCTGGGTCAGCCAGTGCGCATGCATGCCCTGCACATAGCCCTGCACGGTCTCGGCGCGCTGCGGACCGGAGCCGTCGATCCAGCCGCCGATCTCTACATCGCGGCCGCGCAGGATGTCGCGCCCGAAATTCGGCGGGATTTCCAGCGCAAGGTTCAGTTTCCCTTCGCGCAGGCGCCGATCCATTTCCGCGTAGTCCGCAAGCGGCTCCTGTTCGATGAAATAGCGCGATCCGGCGATCTGCTGGACATAGTCGCGGCTGATCGTGCTGTCGTCGTGGTCCAGAACCGCGAAGGTCAGGTCCTTCACATCGGCTCCGATGCCGAGGCCGATCACGAACATCAGGATGAGGGTGCCGAGCACGGCCAGCGCGCCCCGGATCGGGTCGCGCCTGAGTTCCATCGTCTCGCGCATCGCATAGCTGAACATGCGGCGGGGATCGAAGGCGGGGCTTTTCGCAGGGACATGGTCCTGCGGCAGAACCTGCGGGGCTGGCGGTCCCGGTGCGGATGTGGTGTCACCGATCGCCTCCTGGAGATAAGAGATGAAGGCGTCTTCCAGCGTCGCCGCGCCGCGCCCCCCGGTGATGGCTTCGGGCGTGTCGGTAACCAGAACCTTGCCCGCATGCATCAGAGAGATGCGGTCGCAAAGCTCCGCCTCGTTCATGAAATGGGTCGAGACGAAGATGGTCACGCCATCCTTGCGCGACAGATCCGACAGGATCTGCCAGAACGCATCCCGTGCCACCGGATCGACGCCGGAGGTCGGCTCGTCGAGGATCAGGATGTCCGGCGCGTGCAGCATGGCGATGGCCAGCGACAGGCGCTGACGGATGCCGAGGGGCATAGCGTCGGGTCGCTGGTCCATCACATCGGTCAGGTCGAATCGTCCCGCCATCTCGCGAATGCGGGAGGCAATCCGGCCGTCGTCGAGCTTGAACAGGCGTGCATGGAGGTCGAAGTTCTGCGCCACGGTCAGCTCGCCATAGAGCGAGAAGGCCTGGCTCATGTAGCCAACACGCTTGCGCACCGAGAGATCATCCGGATCGACCTCGTGGCCGAAAAGCCTTGCCGTGCCTTCGCTGGCGGTCAGCAGCCCGGTGAGCATCTTCATCGTAGTGGTCTTGCCGCAACCGTTCGAGCCGAGAAAGCCGAAGATCTCGCCCTTCGGAATCCTGAAGCTGACATCGTCCACGGCGATGAAGGTGCCGAACCGCATGGTCAGGCCCTCGGCCTCGATGGCGTAGTCGCCCGCATCCCGCGCCATGGGCGGGATGACCACCCGGTTGTGACCGCTGCGGTCCTCCTCTGGCAGGAGTTCGATAAATGCGGCGTCAAGGTTGTCCGTCGCCGTGCGCGTCATCAATTCCGCCGGCGAGCCGGTGGCCAGCACCCGGCCCGCATTCATCGCCACCAGCCAGTCGAAGCGCGCGGCCTCCTCCATATAGGCTGTGGCGACGATCACACTCATGCCCGGGCGGCCTGCACGGATGCGGTCGATCAACTCCCAGAACTGGCGGCGCGACAGGGGGTCGACGCCGGTGGTAGGCTCGTCGAGGATCAGCAGGTCCGGGTCGTGGATCAGCGCGCAGCACAGGCCCAGCTTCTGTTTCATCCCGCCCGAAAGCTTGCCCGCCGGGCGATTGCGGAAGCTCGAAAGCCCGGTCGCGGTCAGTAGATCGGTGATCCGGGCCTCGCGTTCGGCCTTGTCCTGCCCGAACAGCCGCCCGAAGAAATCCACGTTCTCGAATACCGACAGTGTGTGGTAGAGGTTCCTGCCCAGCCCCTGGGGCATGTAAGCGATACGAGGGCAGACCGCCTTGCGGTGAGCAGGCTGGCTCATGTCGCCGCCCAGCACCTCCAGTGCTCCGGTCTGCAGGGCACGCGCCCCGGAGATCAGCGCGAGCAGGCTGGATTTCCCCACCCCGTCCGGTCCGATCAGCCCCACCATGCGGCCGGCAGGGATATCCAGCGCGACAGAATCCAGCGCCTTGACCCTGCCGTAGGTCAGGCCGACCTCCCGGATATGCGCAACGGCGGCATCACTCATTGCGCTACGAGGTTCTGTTGCAGAAAGTCGGGCCATTCCGCATTCGGATCGATCCGCACATAGGCCATGCCGGGCAGGCCGGTCTTCACCTGCCGGATGTGCTGCAGCAGCAGTTCCGGGGCGATCTTCGCCCGGACGCGGAAGGTCAGCTTCAGCCGCTCTTCCTCGGTTTCGACAGACCGCGGGGTGAACTGCGCCACGTCGGATACGAAGGACACCGTGGCCGGGATCACCGCACCGGGCGCGACATCCATCACCAGCCGCACCTCGGTGCCGATGGCGATCCGTCCCGCCAGTTCCGTGGGCAGGAAGATGTTCATGTAGACGTCCGATACGTCGATCATGTTGATGACGCGCCCGCCCGAACCCAGCACCTCGCCGGGCTGCGCGAGCCGGTATTGCACCCGCCCGTCACGCGGCGCGGTCAGCGTCGCATCGGTGATTTCGGCGGCGACGCTGCCGAGCGCGGCTTTTGCGGCCGCAACGGCAGCCTCTGCATCGACGATCTGCGCCCGTGCCGCACCGATCGCGGCGTGCGAGGCTGCCAGGGATGCCCTGGCCGAAGCCAGGGCCGCGCGCGCCTTGCGCTCGTTCGCGCGATCATCGTCGAGAGCCTGTTGCGAGAGGGCGTTGGTCAGCGCGAGAGCCTCGGATCGGGCCAGACGACGCTCGACCGCATCCAGTTCGGCTTCCCGCAGCTCGACCTCGGCCTGCGCCGCATCGCTTTCGGCCTCGCGTTGGGTCACGAGGCTGTTCGCGGTCTCGATGCCGATTTCCGCCCGCCGGATCTGGGCTTCCGCCTCCAGCTTCTGCGCATCGAGTTGGGCCGTGTCCATCTGTGCCAGGATCTGTCCGGCCTCGACGAAATCGCCCTCATTGACGAACACATCCTTCAGCCGCCCGCCGGTCTGTGCCGCGATGTCGATATCCACGGCTTCGAGCCGGCCATTGCTGCCGGTGATCCCGGCCGGAAGGGATTGCGGATCGCTGCCGAGCCAGAACCAGCCACCGAGAGCCGCTGCCGCAACAGCGCCTCCGGCGATCCATATTCTGCGGGATGTCATGCGGACCTCTCTGGGAAAGCGGATCGCGCCGCTGCGCCATTGCCATCGGGGTCAACCCCCTTCGGCGATGCCGCGACGGCGCGGGCAGTCGGGCGTCAGTTGCCGAAGCGGTAGGAAACCCCGATGAAGCCGAACGCCTGGGTGTCATCGAAGACAATCGGGCTGTCCTTCACGTCGCCGAGGAGCTTCGACATCGTGGCGGACGCCGTCAGGTTCACGCGGTCGGTGACCCGATAATTGGCGGTCAGGCCGATCGAGACATCCTTGAACCCCCCACCCGGAGAGAACGAGGAGATGCCAGCCGAAGCCGCCTGCATCGGCGTGACGCCGAAGTAGCTCTGGTTGTAGTCGCTGTCCGACCAGGTGGTGCCAATCACGGGGATGAGCGTCAGCTTCTCTGTCACGTTGTAGCGGTAGGACAGGCTCGCATCGACGAGCATGCCTTCGAGATCGCCCGATACCGCCTTGGTCACGCCGAAGGTCGCATTGAACCCGTCCCGTTCCCAGTCCGTGAACAGGCGGGCGCCCGCGCTGCCCGAGACTTCCCCGAACGCATAGGGGAGATCGAAGCCCGGAATGTAGACGATGCTCGCCCCGAACCTGAAGTCCCCGTATTCAAGAGGATAAACGCCGATTCCGTTGCGCAGGTTCATGAAAAACGGCCCGCGCGCGATGTCGATCAGCGGGATCGCCCGCGTGCTGCGCTCGTCGGAGCCCTGATATTCCGGGGCGCTGGCGGCGCCGAGTCCGAAGATCATGCGGTCCCGGGACGGCAGTTGAGCCTGCGCCTGTGTCCGGACCTGGGTCTGGGCCTGTGCCGGCAGGGCAATGCCGGCGATGCCGAGCGTCAGGCCGACGGCGCAGAGCCGCAAAAGACCGCCTGGGGTTCGTTTCTTCATTCTCCGCTCCATTGTTCGAAGTGCAATTCCGGGGTTGTCTGCATTGGCCAAAGCGTATGAGAGCGCCCCGCAGGTCTGGTAGAGACGTCGTGACGCTGCGCCGTCCTTAAGATGCTTAAACGTATCTTATGCCGCCATGGATCTTGTCAATAAGATTCTTGGTTGTATCTTATACAGGGGCGGACTTCTCGGTCGCGGTCGTTTCGGTCGGAGAATTATGCTTGATATTTGAGCGAATAGCCCGAATGGAACGTCATGCTAACGCGCCCATGATGTTCCATTCGGGCAGGTACAATGTAAAAGTATTGCTAGCTGTCGGTTCCGATCCGCCTTCGGTGGTCTCGCGCCGGCAAGCGGCGAGTATTCCGGGAGGCAAAGCAGTATGGTGGACACCGGAAGCGAAAGAGCACGTCGCAGACGTGGCGCCGCTTTGGAGGAAGCTATTCTCGATGCGACCTGGGAAGAACTGGCCTCGCACGGCTATGAGAGCCTGACCCTGGAGGCCGTCGCACGACGCGCGGGAACGAGCCGCCCGGTCCTCAGCCGCCGGTGGGACAGCCTGTCGAAACTCGCATCTGCGGCCATTGCGCGATACGCGATTCAGAATCCCATCGACGTGCCGGATCTGGGAAGCCTGCGGGAAGAACTGCTTATGCTGCTGCGTCAGGTTGCCCGGAGATCCTCACCGAAGCTGGTGCGACTGATCTATGAAATGCGCAAGGATCTCGAGGACGCGTTCTCCAGTTTTGCCGACATCCGCTCCCAGGTCGGACGTGCGGGATATCCCACGCAGCAGATCCTGGACCGCGCCATCGCCCGGGGAGAGGTCGCCCCGGAACGCATAACCCCCCGGCTTCTGCGCCTGCCCGTCGATCTTGCGCGCCACGAGATGATGATCACCTTCCAGCCGCTTTCCGAGCCAGACATCTACGAAATCGTTGATGATATCGTCCTCCCGCTCTGGACTGCGCGAGTCTGATCCATACCGTTTTCGGCGGAGACGCCGCTAACTTGCCAGAACGGCCATGATGTTTTCGATCAGCAGCAGATCCTGGCGCGCGTCGGCGATGTCGGTGTCGATTGCCGCCCCTTCGGTGATCGCGGCATGGAAACTCGCCCATTCTGCCACGAAGGCATCCTGCCGCATCGGCTGGTGGAAGGTCTCCTTTACACCGGACTCGCCCTCGGCTTCGGTGACGCGCAGGGTCGCCGGCAGGTGCCGCACGAAGGGAGTGTCGTAATCCAGCCGGATGACGCGCTCGTCCGACAGCACCTCCATGCTGGCGTCGAAGCGGGCAATCCGGTCGATACCGGTCTCGAAATGGCAGATAAAATCGCCATAGTCGAAATCGACGGTGAGGAACCGGCCGTCCCGGCGATGGCGGGCCGACAGCACGCGCGCCGGCATTCCGATGAGACCGCGCATGACCGAGATGTCATGCGTCGACAGCCCCAAGAGCAGCATATGGACGAAGGCACGGGGGCCTTCCGTGGTCCCCGCGACCGCGCGCGTCGCAAGCGCGTTCGCCTCGGCCGCCTCCGCCAGGCTTTCGGGCGGAATGTCGTCGCCCTCGATGATCGCCGCCGTCGGCTTCAGAAAGGCGCTGTTCGGCCCGATGATGGCGCGCAGGCGCGCCATGTTGATTTCGGCCCCGCCCGCGGCGATCAGCCGCTTTGCCTCGTGAAAAGCCTGGGCGTGCCGCCGCATATAGCCGATCTGGGCGATCATGCCTGTCTCTTGCGCGGCGGCGGCAAGTGCGTCCGCCTCGGGCAAAGTCATGCACATGGGCTTTTCGATCAGCACATGGCGTGCGGCGCGCATCGCCGCGATGGCGTGCGGCGCATGCAGCGCGCTTGGGCTGGCGACAAGGACCGCGTCGACCTCGGGGTTGTCCAGCAGCGCACCGATCGAGTCATGGGCCATGGCCCCCGGCATCCGTGCCGCCAGTTGCCCGCGCACGGAAGGCGAGGCGTCGTAAAGCGCCCGGACGGCGAAACGGTCGCCCAGTTGCCCGAGCGCCGGGATATGCAGGTGCTGCGTGACCATGCCGCAGCCGATAAGGCCGATGCCCAGTGGTTTCATCGCTTCGTCTTTCTCCAGCATCGCCGAACCGCTGTCCAGCGGATCATTCGGCGAGGAAGCCGCGCAGGTCCGCGACGAATTTCTGTGGGTTCTTGAGCATCAGGAAATGGTCTCCCTCTTCTGCGCTGGTATAGTTGAACAGCCGCCCGTGGGGCGCGGTTTCGGCGATCCAGGCTTGGCTCGGCAGGTTGTTGCTCTCCTCGCCAGAGAAAACCGCGACGGGGATGTCGAGCTTCTGCTCGATCACGTCGCGCCAGTCGTTGGCTGCATGGTCGAACAGAACGCGGAAAGTATAGGCGGGGTCCGTGTCGATCACCGCATGGGCGAAGCCCGCCGAGTTCTGCGTATAGGGCGAATCCATCATCAGCGACCGCTGCACCACCTTCATGTCGACGATCTGGTGGTTGGTCGGCGCGCCCTGATAGGCGGCGATCATCCTCTCCACCGAGGTGGTCATGCCGCCGGCGTTGAGGCGTTCCTCCTCGGACCAGTCGTCATGGGTATAGATCGACACCGGTTGATCGACGAAGACGGCCTTGGAAATCCGCTCGGTACCGAACAGGTCAATGTAGCCCCAGATGACCGACACGCCCATCGACCAGCCCGCGAGGACCGTCTTCTCAAGACCGACATGGTCAAGAAACTCGTTCAGATCCATCGAATAGCGGGCGATCCGCGCGCCCTTGAGCGTCTTTTCCGACAGGCCCTGATTGCGCGGGTCTAGGACATAGACATGATGGCTCTGCGACAAGAGCCAGATCACGTTGATCAGCTCCGCGCCATTGGCGCCCCAGGCCGGCACGAAGACGATCGGATCGCCGCTTCCCGCCTCCCAGTAGCTCAGCCGCACGCCGTCGTTGGTGGTGAAGCGTTTGATCTGCAGCCCCGCGAAGTCCGACAACCTCCCGGGCATGCCGTCGATCCGGTTGGGAAAGGTGTAGTCGGTGCCCAAAGCCTCGACCGCCGGTTCCGCCAGAACGGGGCCCGCAAGCAAAGGCAGCGATACAAGCGCGGATATTAAAAGGTGTTTCATCGAAGCCTCGTCTGGATTGTCGCGGGACATGGGGGCCGGGATAACTGCCGGTTCAAGGGCGGGAACCCGGCAGTCACCGGCACCCCGCCCTCGACCGATGTCAGCCGAACAGCTTGCCGGAACCGGCCCAGTCGGACGGCTTCACGTCCTCAAAGATCACATAGATATAGCTCGCATCGGTCTTGGTGTTGCGGACGATGCTTTCGGTGATTTCGGCGGCGACCTTCGCTTTTTCTTCAGCCGACTTGCCTTCGAACCAGCTTACGCGAACCACGGGCATGTTGTTTCCTTTTCATTGCAGGACATGGGGCACAGATCCCCGACCCTCGGCACGAGGGCGCAACAGGACTTGCGCCGTAAAGGATAGTCGTGTCTCTGTAGATTATAAATGCGTACAAAGTGACTTTATAGTAGAGTTGAAATCTACAATGACCCAAATAGATCATCTTGCCGGGGTTCAGGCTTTTGTCGAGACCGCGCGCCATCTGAACTTCACCGAGGCTGCGCGGACTTTGGGCGTGACCAAATCCGCTGTGGGGAAAAGCGTGAGCCGCCTTGAGGCCCGCCTCGGAGCCCAGTTGATCCACCGCAGCACGCGCCGGCTGGTACTGACCGCCGATGGCGAGGCCTATCTGGCGGTCGCGCGCCGCGCCCTTGAAGAGATAGGTGCTGCCGAAACCTTCCTCGCGAGCGGCAACCGCGACGTCGCCGGGCGCCTGCGCGTGGATGCGCCCGCCGCCTGGGGGCGTCAGGTTCTGCTGCCGATCCTTGTCGGCATCACGCGCGATCATCCGGGTCTGCATCTGTCGCTTTCCTTCACCGACCGCATCATCGACCCGATCGAAGAGCGCGTGGATCTCGTCATCCGCTTTGGCGAGACGCCGGACACCGGCGGCCTGATTACCCGCAAGCTGGCGGAGCAGCGCGCGCCGCTGGTGGCCGCGCCGGGTTACATCCTGCGCAAGGGGGTTCCAGCCTCGCCGGCGGACCTGCACCATCACGACTGCATCACAGGCGTTCGGAAAGATGCGCCCACCGGCTATCGGATCGCGCAGGGACAGGCCCCGGCTGAGCGAATCAATGTGCATGCCACGCATGAAATCGGCGATGGTGCGGCGGTGGTCGAGGCGGCAATCGCCGGGCTCGGCATCGCACAGATGCCTCTGTCGCTGGTCGCACAGCCGCTGGCGGATGGCAGGCTGGTCGAGGTTCTGCCGGATTACGGCATCGCGCCGGTGGGCATCTACGCGCTCTGGCCCGAGACGCGGCATCTGCTGGCCCGGGTTCGCCATGTCGTCGATGTGCTCGCAAGGCATGGGCAGCAGGGGACCCTTTAGAACCCAGGCCTGAGCGCCGGTGTCTAACCCTTCATGCTTGCAGGTTGCGATGCCACGTCATCCGACCGTGCAAGTCCGCGATCCCAGGATGGGTTAGGGCCAAGGTCGCTCACCAGGAAATCAATGAAGGCGCGGACCTTGGCCGGAGGGCGGCGGTTGGCCGCGTAGACGGCGAAGACACCGGCAAGTTCCATCGGCGGATGATCGAGACAGACGGGGACCAGCCGCCCTGCGCGGATTTCGCTGCCGACAAGAAACGTGGGCTGATAGATCAGGCCTTGCCCGGCCAGAGCCGCGGCAAGCAGGGCATCGCCATTGTTCGCCTGAAATCTGCCGCTGACGCCCGCGCTGAAGGCACCATCTGTCCCGAACTGCCAATGCGTCGGGCCAAGCGCGGTCGACAATGTGTAGCCGAGGCAATCGTGGGAGGCGAGATCCGAGATCGTTCGGGGCGTGCCCCGTGCCGCCAGATAGGCCGGGGAGGCGGCGACGAGCAGGCGGCAGCGTGCGAGCTTTCGGGCGATCAGGGTTTCGTCCTGGATATGCCCGATCCGAATGGCGACATCCCAGCCTTCCTCGACAAGATTGACCACCCGGTCGCTGAGGCCGAGGTCGATCGTCAGGGCAGGATGCAACCTCGAAAATCCCGCAAGGCGGGGCACGAGTTCGCGCACGCCGAAAGACACCGGCACGTTCACTCGCAGCCTGCCGGTCACCTCGACCCGCTCTGCGCTGGCGACGGCATCGGCCTCCGCGAGGTCCGAAAGGATGCGCTCCACACTTTCCAGATAACGCCTGCCGGCTTCGGTCAAGGTGATCTTTCGGGTCGTCCGGTGGAGCAGCTGCACACCCAGCCGCTCTTCCAGCGCGGCCATATGCTTGGTCGCCATCGTCTGCGACATGCCAAGCGCCCGCGCGGCGCCGGACAGGCTGCCGAGAGCGGCCACCCTGGTGAAGACCTGCATTCCCGCGACCCGATCCAGCATCTGACTTCACTCCGTTGGTGTGAGCTGTTCCTATTTCTTGCCGGATTGTCGGTCAAGCGACCCGGGTGCATATCCATGGTGCGGGCCCTGATGGCGACGGGACAATCGTCGGGGCCCGCGCGGCGAATGCCGCAAGTCTTTTTTCCCGGCCAAAGAGACACCTTTCGGCCATCCTTCCCTGACGTGACGGAGAATACCCATGAAACGCACATTCAAAACCCTCGCCACGGCCGCAGCGCTTGCCGGCGTGTCCACCCTTGCGGTTGCGCAGGACCGGCCGGCGGATATCGTCAGCCCGATCACCGACGGCACGCTCGCCCTGCAGTCGACGCCTGCCGAGGCGCGCGCGGCGGGTCGTTCCGCCTATGACAAGCCGACGGCCGAAAACAGCATCATGCTGTTCGTGGACCATCAAGTCGGGCTGATGGCCTCGGTCCGCGACTTCGCGCAGGCATCGGGCTACAAGGCCAATGTCGTTTCGCTAGCGCAGATGGCGAAGGCGATGGACATCCCGGTGCTGCTGACCAGCTCCAACGCGCAGTGGCAGAACGGCGACATCCTGCCCGAGCTGAAGGAGATCTTTCCCGATCAGCCGATCATCCGCCGCACCGGCATCATCAACGCCTATGAGGATCCGACCTTCCGCAAGGCGCTGCTGGATCTGATGGCGGAAACCGGCCGCACGCATATCATCATCTCGGGCGTGACGCTCGGCACTTGCGTCGCGCTGCCGACCCTGTCGCTGATCAATGACGGCTACCAGGTCATCCCGGTGGTCGACGCCTCGGGTGCGTGGAGCGCCTATGAAGCCGATGCCGCCATCGCCCGCATGGGTAATGCGGGGGCGCAACTCCAGTCCGTCTTCGCGCTTGGCGCGGAACTTCAGGCCGACTGGAAGCGCCCCTCGGGCAACGACATGCTGCTGCCCTTCACCGAGGGCCTGCCGGAATACGGCTGGATCGTGCAGGGCTTCTGGAACAATGCCGGCGAAACCCGGGCCGTGGCCGATCCCTTCGGCCTCGTGAAGTAAAACGCTGCGGCGAGGCGCATCTTTCATTGCGCCTCGCCGCACTCGGAAGCCGGGCTTTCGATCAGACATCTGTCACCCGGAAAGGAGCGTGGAATGGAACTCGGACTCTATACCTTTGGCGATCTGCCGGTCGGGACGATCGGCCCCGAGGCCGCGCACCGCCGCATTCAGGACATCATCGCCGCCGCAAAACTCGCCGACGAGGCCGGCCTGTCCGTCTTCGGTGTCGGGGAGCATCACCGGCCCGACTATGCCGTTTCGGCACCCGAGGTCATGCTGGGCGCGATCGCCGCCGCGACCGGGGCGATCCGATTGACCACGGCTGTCACCATCCTGTCCTCGGCCGATCCGGTGCGCGTCTTCGAACAGCTCGCGACCCTCGACCTTGTGTCGAATGGCCGCGCCGAGATCACGGTGGGGAGGGGCGCTTTCATCGAATCCTTTTCGCTGTTCGGCTATGCGCTTGAGGATTACGATGCGCTTTATATCGAGAAGCTCGACCTGTTCCTGAAACTGGCGGCAGAAGAGCGGGTCACTTGGCAAGGCCATTTCCGCGCACCGCTTCAGGACGCGCCGGTCGCGCCCAGGCCGCTTTCGACCGACGGCCGGATCTGGATCGGTGCGGGCGGCACCCCGGAAAGCGCCGTTCGGGCGGGCAAGGCGGGATTGCCGCTCAACCTTGCCAATATCGGGGGCGATCCGGCTCGGTTCAAACCGTTCATCGATCTCTATCGTCGCACGGGCCATGCCGCAGGCCACGATCCCTCGGGTCTGAAAGTGGCGATCTCCAGCCATCTGCATGTCCAGAAGGATGCGCAGGCCGCCCGCGACGCGTTTTATCCGCATTACGCGCGCTATATAGGTCACAACCTGCCGAACGGCGAGAATGGCTGGAAGGTCTCACGCGCCGATTACGATCAGATGCTGTCGCTGCGCGGCCCGCTGTTCGTCGGCAGCCCGCAACAGATCGTCGACAAGATCCTCTACGAACGCGAGCTTTTCGGCCATGACCGATTCATGGCGCAGATCGACATAGGTGGCCTTCCGTTCGGCAAGGTGGCGAACGCCATCGAGCTTCTGGCTACCGACGTGCTGCCGCATGTGCGGCGCGCAGGTCCAGCCCCGACCGGGCGGGATGAAAAGGCCCCGCATTCGGACAGATAACCATCCGGTGGCAGACCGCACCGGTCCCTCGATCATCCCCATCTCAAGGAAAATCATCATGATCGACACTCGCACCGTTCCCTATGCCGTATTCGTCCTGCGCGTCGCGCTCGGGGGGCTGTTCCTCGCCCATGCGGGGCTGAAGATCTTCGTCTTCACTCCCGCCGGGACCGCTGGCTTCTTCGGCTCGCTTGGCCTGCCGGGCTGGCTGGCCTATGTCACCATCGTCTGGGAAGTCATCGGTGGCGCCGCGCTGATCCTCGGCGTCTGGCCGCGCATCGCCGCAGTCGCGCTGATCCCGATCCTGCTCGGCTCCATCTTCACCGTCCACGGCGCCGCCGGATTCTTTTTCGACAATGCCAACGGCGGCTGGGAATTCCCCGCCTTCTGGATCGTCGGGCTGGTCGTTCTGGCGCTGGCCGGCGATGGAAAGTTCGCGCTGAAGCCCACGCCGACATTCTGAACCTTACTGTAGAGGAGAACGACCATGACCACCCCATCCGCCCCTGTCCGATCCGAAACCGGGTCTGCGCCGCTGTCCATGGGCAGGGTCGCGCTCACCGTCAACGATCTCGACCGCGTCGGCGATTTCTATCAGCGCGTGGTCGGGCTTCACCGGCTGGGCGGGGATGGCGAGAGTGCGCTTCTTGGCGCGGGCGGCACCGTCCTGCTGGAATTGCGCAGCGACAAGGCCGCGCGGCGGAGGTCCCCGCGCGAGGCCGGTCTGTTCCATACGGCTTTTCTGCTGCCCGAACGGGCCGATCTTGGCCAATGGACGAAGAACGCGATGGCAACGCGGGCCCCGGTGATCGGCGCCTCGGATCACGGCGTCAGCGAGGCGCTCTACCTGTCCGATCCCGAAGGCAACGGCATCGAGATCTATGCCGACAGGCCGGTTTCGGCATGGAAGCGGGCCGGCGGCCAGATCGAGATGCCGAGCGATCCGCTCGACGTCGGAGATCTGGTTGCCAGCGTCGGCGACGGGGTCTGGACCGGTTTCCCCGAGGGCTCGGTGATCGGGCATGTGCATCTGCAGGTGGGGGCCATCGCCGAGGCCGAGGCGTTCTATGCGGGGATCCTCGGGTTCGACATCACCTGCCGTTACCCCGGCGGCAGCTTTTATGCCGCCGACGGCTACCATCACCATATCGCCACCAATATCTGGAACAGCCGCGGAGCACCCGCGCGCAGCTATCCCTCGACCGGCCTCGCCGAGGTCGCGATGGAGGTGAACCCCGCCCGGCTGGAGGCGGCCCGCAACCGCGCCGCCGCCGCCGAAGCGGGGCAGGGCACCCTCGCGCTGCGCGATCCCTGGGGCACGGCGATCACTTTGCGCATGTCAGGAAAGGACTGAATCATGCTCGTGGACGGGAAATGGACGGCGGACTGGCATCCGGTGCAGGCGACCGACAAGAAGGGCGGTTTCGTGCGCCAGATCTCGGGGTTCCGCAATTGGATCACACTGGACGGCAGCGCCGGGCCGACCGGCGAGGCGGGCTTCGCGGCCGAGGGCGGGCGCTATCACCTCTATGTGGCGCTGATCTGCCCCTGGGCCTCGCGCACGCTGATCGCGCGCAAGCTGAAGGGGCTTGAGGACATCGTTTCCGTCTCTGTGGTTGAACCCGCGCTGACCGACGAAGGCTGGCGCTTCGGCGATTATCCCGGCTCGGACCGCGACATGCTGAACGGGGCCACCTATTTGCACGAGCTCTATACCCGCGCCGACCCGCATTACACGGGCCGCGCCACCGTGCCCGTGCTCTGGGACAAGACGCGCGGGACAATCGTGAACAACGAATCCGCCGAAATCGTGCGGATGTTCGACACGGGCTTCGGTGCGCTGGCGCGCCCGGACCACGATCTCTACCCCCAGGGCCTGCGCGACCGGATCGACGCGCTGAACGAGCGGATCTATCCGCGTCTCAACAACGGGGTCTACCGCGCGGGCTTCGCCACCACGCAGCTCGCCTATGAGGAGGCCTTCGCGGATGTCTTCGGCATGCTGGACGAACTGGAGACGCATCTGGCGGGCGAAGGGCCGTATCTTCTGGGCGAGCGGTTCACCGAGGCGGATATCCGGCTTTTCGTGACGCTGGTGCGTTTCGACGCCGCCTATTACGCGCTCTTCAAATGCAACCTGCGTCGGCTGGCCGATTACCCGGCGCTCAGCGCCTATCTCCGGGCTGTCCTCAATCTGCGGGGTGTGCGCGAGACCGTCAATATCGACCATATCAAGCGCGGCTATTATTCGATGCGGGCGCTCAATCCCAACGGCATCGTGCCGGTGGGGCCGGACCTGCCCGGACTCAACCCCGTCACGCTAGCCCCCGCCGCAGTGGCGCCCGCAGTGCAAACCCGAAAGGAACGGTCATGAGCCGGTCTCTCGTCATTTTCCTGCACGGCGTCGGCAGCCGTGGCGCCGATCTGGCACCGCTCGGCGATGCCTGGCGTGCGCTGCTGCCGTCGACGGATTTCGCGGCGCCGGACGGGCCCTTCGCCTTCGATCACAGCGGAAGCGGCCGGCAATGGTTCAGCGTCAAGGGCGTGACGGAGGCCAACCGGCCCGGCCGCATCCTCGCCGCGCGGGATGCCTTCGATCACACCATCGCCGGGATCGTCGCCGCGCATGGCTTGACGGGACAGCCTGACCGCGTTGCCCTGGTTGGTTTCTCGCAGGGCTCGATCATGGCGCTGGACGCGCTTGCCTCCGGTCGCTGGCCTGTGGCGGCGGTGGTCGCTTTCGCTGGCCGCCTCGCTTCGCCCGCGCCAATGGCGCCGTCGACGGGCAGCAGGGTCCTGCTCGTCCACGGTGACGGCGACCGGGTGATGCCTGTCGAGGAAAGCCGAACCACCGCAGCGGCTTTGAAGCAGGCGGGCGTCGATGTCGCCCTGAATGTCCTGCCCGGCCTTGGTCACACGATCTCGCCAGAGGGCGCGACGGCTGCGGGCGCGTTCCTGTCACACGTATTGACGGCCAGTCAAAACGACTGAAAGAGCCACAACCGAAGACGTCGGGCCGCCGCGCGGTCCCTTGCCCGGTGAGAGTCGGAAATCTTGCCCGCGAAGCCGATGAACCATCCTGGCCCCGCTGGCTTCCGCATAGGGCAGAACGGGGCGGGCGGGACGCGATACCCCGCCTGCCACCGGCCAGCGGGCCTGTCCCGATGGCCGGATGTTCCCGAGCATCGGGTAGCGCAGGCGTTGATGGTGGCCGGGCCGGATGAGGCGGTAAATAGTAGACCCACAGGAAACTCTGTGTGGAGCCTTTGTGTCTTTACGCTGAAACAGCGCCGGAATAGCAAATTTCAGGATGTGTAGCCCATGGCATACCGCCCGATTTCCATTGCTGAACGGCATTGACCACACCTGACACAACGACCGCCGATTAAGCTTGTCTGGCAAGAAGCGTCACGACTTGTTCAGGCCGGGTTGGCGCCATGGCCGCTGGCATCGGGAATGCGGGCGCCGGGAAAAGCTCGGAACAAGGAGATCTCCCAGCTACTTCACCCGAACCAGCGCCGCCGGGTCACTCTCTTCGTGGGAGCCACGGGATCAAACGATACAAGAGGAAGGACAAGAACTGGCATGTCAACTTCAACACGTGGCGGGGCGGATAGCCGCGCCGGAATGAGCAACCGCGCACGGTGGACGCTCCTGATCTTTGGGGCGCTGCTCGCCCTGGTCGGTCTGGCCCTGACAATAGGCGGGATTCAGCTCGCGGGGCTGGGCGGATCCTGGTATTATCTTCTTGCCGGTCTGGCGTTGCTGGCTTCCGGCGGTCTTCTCGCGATGCGCCGGTCTGGGGCCCTTTGGCTTTTCGGCGCAACCACCATCGCCACGGTTCTGTGGGCGCTGTGGGAAGTCGGCCCGGAATTCTGGGCACTGGTTCCGCGCCTTGCACCCTTCGTGGTGATGACCCTCATTATGGGGCTGCTTGCGCCCCTGCTTCTGGGCGGAGCGCGAAAGAAGGCCAGCTATTCCGTCTCTGTGGTCGCCGTGCTGGTTCTGATCGCGGGAGCCGTGTCGGTCTTCATCCCTCACGGCGTCATCAGCCCCGGCGCCACAGTCGTCGCGCGCGCGGTGACAGAGGCGCCCGGGGAATCGCGCTGGCAGTATTACGGCCGCACCCCTGACGGGACCCGCTTCGCGCCCGAAAGCCAGATAACGCTGGAAAATGTCGATCAGCTCAGCGTTGCCTGGACCTTCCGCACCGGCGAGATGGCCGAACTTGGGTCGGAGAATCAGAACACCCCGATCCAGATCGGCGATACGCTCTATGTCTGCACGCCGCTGAACAAGGTCTTTGCCATCGACGCGGACACCGGCGAGGAACGTTGGAGCTATGATCCGAAGCCTGTCGATACGACCGTCTGGAACCGTTGCCGTGGCGTGGCCTATTATGAGTCCTCCGCCGTCGCCGCGCCGCCGATCCCGGATGCAGAGACGGGCGCTGTGCCCGCCATCGTTCCTGCGAATGCGGTCTGCGGGCGGCGTATCGTGACGACGACGGTCGATGCGCGTCTGATCCAGCTCGATGCCGAAACGGGCGCCCTGTGCGAAAGCTTCGGGACGGGCGGGATCGTCGATCTCAAGGCCGGGATGGGTGAAATAAAACCGGCATGGTATCAACCCACCTCGATGCCGACAGTGGCCGGGCGGCTGATCATCGTCGGCGGTTGGGTGTTCGACGGGCGTTCGGTCGATGAGCCCTCGGGCGTCGTCCGCGCCTTCAACGCGGACACCGGCGCGCTGGTCTGGGCATGGGATCTTGGTAACCCCGAGATTACCGGCCTGCCACCGGAGGGCGAGACCTATTCGCGCACCACGCCGAATGTCTGGTCCACGCCCGCCTTCGACGAAGAGCTGGGCCTGGTCTATCTGCCGACCGGCAACCAGAACCCCGATTTCTGGGGCGCGCTGCGGCCGGAGATTTCCGAGCAGTATTCCTCGGCCATCGTCGCGCTGGATATCGCCACCGGGCGTGAGCGGTGGAAGTTCCAGACCGTGCATCACGACATCTGGGACTATGACGTTCCCGCCCAACCGGCGCTCTACGACGTGCCCGACGGAAACGGCGGCACGATCCCGGCTCTGGTCCAGCTGACGAAGCGCGGTCAGATTTTCATGCTTGACCGCCGCACCGGCGAACCCATCGCTGATGTCGTCGAAAAGCCGGTTCCGCAGGAACATCAGGAAGGCGACTGGGTTTCGGCCACGCAGCCCTACTCGGTCGGTATGCCCGCCATCGGTGCGGAGCCGCTGTCCGAGGAAAGGATGTGGGGGGCGACGTTCTTCGACCAGCTTTCCTGCCGGATCGCCTTCCGCAAGCTGCGCTACGAGGGCGAATTCACGGCGGCCACCACCGAGGCCAGTCTGCTCTATCCCGGCTATTACGGCGGGATGAACTGGGGCAGCGCCTCGATCGACGCGGGGACGGGCTATCTGATCGTCAACGACATCCGCATGCCGCAGGTCGTGCGGCTGATCCCGCAGGCCGAACTGGCGGGCGCGAACGCGGGTCACGGCGTCGGCAGCATCTATCCGCAGGAGGGCGTGCCCTTCGGCATCGAGCACAGCTCGCTGGTGTCGTTCCTCGGGCTGCCGTGCAATGCCCCGCCGTGGGGCACCTTCTCGGCAATCGACCTGTCGAAGCGAGAACTGGTCTGGCAGCGCCCGGCCGGAACGGTCGAGGATACCGTGGTCGCGGGCGGCCTCAAGGCGAGCCTTCCGGTTCCGCTCGGCATGCCGACGCTGGGCGGCCCGATTACCACCGGTTCGGGGCTGGTCTTCTATGCCGGGACACAGGACTACTATCTGCGTGCGCTTGACGCAGCGACGGGCAAGGAAATCTGGAAAGGTCGGCTGCCGGTTGGCGCCCAGGCCACGCCGATGACCTATATCTCACCCAAAAGCGGGCGCCAGTTCGTGGTCGTATCGGTCGGTGGCGCCCGTCAGTCGCCGGATCGCGGCGACTACGTGGTCGCTTACGCCTTGCCCGAGGCGCAGTGACCCGGAGTATCTTTACGGCGTTCGTAAGAAACCGGATCCAAAAACCCGCCCCGAAAGGGGCGGGTTTTCATTTTCAGCGTCTGTCAAATGAATCCGGGTGGGAACAAGTTTCTCACCTGGCAGTGCCGCCTTTGAAAATCCTCGGATGGTCGATGAGCTCGCGCGCCATCAGATGCGCAAGACGAACGGCTGAGGTCATATTCTCCGGCACAATGGCCCGGCCTGACTCGAGGAGTTCGCGCCCACAGGCGGCAGGGTCCGCAATCGGATTTGCCAGTCTGCGCAGGCAATCCTGCGCAATGTCGCCCCCATCGACAGCAGGCGGCTCCCGATGCACGATCTGGCCAAGCCGCATCGCGATATGGCCGAGGGACAGCGCGGCGACCGCATCCCCGATGACCGCCGTGTCTGCCCGGGCCCGCGTCACCATTTCCACGACGAGATGACGCAGCCGCGACAGGTGGCGTTCGGCCAAGGGGGTGCCGGCGCGCAGGCTGACGAACGCAATCTCGCGCCGGATCGAGGCTTCGATGTGGCCGCGGCGGCGATCGACGTCCATCGGCAGGACCCAGCGATAAAAGAAATCGCTGATCACCACGCCCACGATCAGCATGGCGGCGCTAGCGACGACAGTCTGCGGCGAGGATGGCAACATGTCCACCGGCCGCGCCATGACGGCAAAGAACATGTTGAATGTCAGGCCTGCGAAAACCGTTGCCCGGCTTGCCTGCAGCAGGGAGGCGACACAGAACAGTGGAAGCGCCAGCAGCAGCGAGAGCCACGAAAGCTCCGCGAACGGGACAATGCCCAGCCGCCATGCGACAGCTGCCAGCGCCGCAACCGCGCCGCCGATCAACCCTTGGCGGACCAGGGGCAGAGGCTGGTCCAGCGTCGCGAACAGCACGGTGAAAATGGAGGCGCCGAGCACCAGGAAGCGCCCGGCCTCCCATCCCGTCAGGGTCCAGACAACAGCGGGCGTTGCAATCGCGAGGAAGCCGCGCGCCACCGCGCGCTTGAGCCCGGTCAGATCCGGCTGCGGCCGCATGCGCGCGGTGGAGACAATGAGCGAGGGGTCGGCGAGTGCCCGATGGCTTTGGGCGACCTCCCTCAACCCGGCCGCGAAGGTGCCGAGGATGGCCTTCAGTTCGGCATGCGCGGCGGCGGTCCGCTCGATCACGCCGAGGGCGGGCAGGGGGGCGAGTTCTCCGGTCTCCTCCAGAACGTCCGCCGCGCGCTCCAGTGCGGCGCGCAGCGCCGGCAGGTCCGCCTGCTCGGTGATGGATCGGCTTTCCGATGCCTTGCGGATCATCCTGGCCACCACGATCAGATCCAGCAACGATGCGGACATCGTGTTGAGCGGTCGCAGGCGGCGCCGCGCCTTGAACGATCCGGCGGCAGCATCCTCGGCGCCCGCCGAGATCGCGGCCAGGGCCGACAAAAAGGCCGCTTCCCGTGCCACCAGGTCGGTCTGATGTTCCTGCAACGCCATGCCGACCAGGCGGAGACCCTCGGCCAGCACGGTCGCCGAGCGCGCCGACAGGCTCTGGGCCCGCGCACGGGGCTGTAACAGGAATCCCACGGCCAGCGATGCGCCGATCCCGATCAGCGTGTCGGCAACGCGGGCGCCGGCAAAGCTCAGGGGTGCGATTTCGGTCCCGGTCGTCAGGGTCACGACGACGCTGGCCGTCAGCCCGGCCAGCGCCGCCCCATAGGCGCGCTGATGCCGCATGGCGTTCGCCAGGCCGCAACAGAACGCCAGCCACAGCGCGAGGCATGTCAGTTCGAGATAGGGGTTCCCCGCAAGCGCGATGGCCACCCCGGTGGCGGCGCCCAGAAGCGTTCCGACGAACTGGGCGACGCTGCGCTCCAGCATCAGCCCGCGCGGCGGCTGGCCGATCATCCATGTCGCCATCGCGGCCCACCACGGGTTCTGCAAGCCAAATCCGGTGGCCACCACCATTGCAATCATGGCGGCCAGTGTCAGTCGAAGGGCGGTTGCCCGGACAAGCGGATCACGCAGGGCGCCGTTCAGGTTTTTCATCGGGGTATTCCGAAAGGCTGTCCATCCTGCCATGAAGACCGGATGGGAGAGTTGCCGAAGGATGCAGGCTCCCCTATTTTCAGAACTGACGGGTAAAGTAAATAGGATTGGCATGACCGCGAAGCGAGAAAATCCGTCCGGCCGTGGACGGGGAAGGCCGCGAGACGCCGGCTTGCGCGAACGGATACTGGAAGCCGCCGAGGCCGAGTTCCTCGACAAAGGGCTGGAAGGCGCGCGCATGGAACGCATCGCCCTGCGCGCGGGCACATCGAAGATGGCGCTCTATCAACACTTCGCCTCGAAGATGGTGCTGTTCCATGAGGTCCGGAACAATCTGCTGATCGACCACTTGCCGCAGGTGGAGCAGTTTTCTCTGGATGCCGACCCCCGCG
Source organism: Pseudogemmobacter hezensis (assembly GCF_013155295.1). GTDB lineage: Bacteria > Pseudomonadota > Alphaproteobacteria > Rhodobacterales > Rhodobacteraceae > Pseudogemmobacter > Pseudogemmobacter hezensis. The sequence continues at coordinate 65,575 of NZ_JABJXT010000005.1, forward strand.
AGGTGCTCGTCGAGATCGCCAGGCATTATCTGAAAGCGATCACCGCACCCGCCACGATCCAGCAGCTGCATCTGCTCTGCCAGCCGCGCGCGAGAGATATTCGCGCGGCAACGGCTTTCTTTGACAGCGGGCCGCAGGCTGCCGTTCGGCAGGTCGAAGCCCTGCTGCAGCAGTACTGCGACCGCGGTGTGTTCGCCGTTCCCTCGCCGCGGATGGCGGCAGAACAGTTTCTCGCCATGGTCCGCGGAAACGAACACATGAGGGCGCTTCTCGACCTGCAACCCGGCAGGGACGCGGAGGCGCTGGATATCTATTTGACCTCCTGTGCCGATCTGTTCGTGCGCGCGTTTCGCGCCGGTTAATGCTGTATGGCCGCAGTGCGCGGCGGGTGTCGGGACAGGAGTTGTTGTGTCCGCCCGTTCGCAGCGCAAGGACGCGCATCCGTTCGACCCTGCAGCGCTATGGCCGCGCCGAGCCGTGACGCCACGAAATCGATGAGTGCTTGATCTTCGGCGCGGTATGGCGGCTGGACGGCCACAGGATACAAAAACGCGCTGATCCTGCACATACGTGTCCAACACCCAGGGTCAGCTTGCCGGCAGCGATGGCATCGCAGACCATGAAATCGGGCAGCAGCGCTATGTCCATGCCCGCTTCCGTCAAATCCAACAGCGAATCCATGGTATTGGTGACGGACGATTGGGGTGGGTTGATGTTCAGCATGCTACCGCGCGTATACAATGGCCAGAGGGCGATGATGGTGGCCGAACAGTTCGAGAGGCTCGACACGATTTTTCCCGGACAGATCGATCTGGGCATCGGCCGCGCTGCGGGGGGGGGCCGCCGGACCGAGCATGCGGCCCCTGAACGGGATTTCGAAAGCGATATCCGCCAGCTGACCGATTATCTGAAGGACAACGGTCGTCCGCCTGCGCGTGGCATTCCCGTCAGCCAAGAAGTGCCGATCCGGCTTTTGGGCAAGTATGTACCGTGCCTATCTGAGCGCCAAGCTCGGCCTCCCTTATGCCTTCGCCTCGCATTTCGCGCCACATATCCTCATGAATGCTATTATGTACTATCGTGAGAATTTCTGGCCATCTGTGGCGCTGGCCGCGCCCTATGTGATCGCGGGTGACAATGCCTTCGTCGTCGATACCGAGGCTAAAGCAGCGCTTCTCGTCAGTTCGCATTTCCATTGGGTCAACATGCTGTACAAGGGTCGCCCCGGCCCCTTGCCGTATCCGAATATAGGCTATCTCGCATCGCTGTCCGATCATGAAAAGCAGAGAATACAACAGGCATTGGCCTATTCCATTTTCGGCGACAAGACGCAGGGTCGGACAGTGGCTGTCGGATTTACTGCCAGGACGGGTGCGGATGAGCTGATCCTTGGCGCCCGGATCCATAATCCTGCTGCTCGTTGCCGCTCCTCCCAACTTTTGGCGGAGGCCCTGTCATGTATGATGGTGAACTCTGTGATCTAGATTAGGGTTTGTCGGTCAGCCCTTTTGATCGCTTGCCCTGCATTTTGCGATAGAGCGTGGCACGCGAAACCCCGAGGTAGCGTGCCGTCTCCATCACATTGCCCTTGTGATAGCGGAGGGCTGTCTCAATCCTCGCCGTCTCGGCTTTCGAGCGTGCCAGAACATCATGAGTTTCAGAAAGCTCGATCAGCTGGGTCGGAAGATGCGCCACTGTGACCGTATCCCCTGCCAGTGCGATTGCACGACGCAGGGCGAAGTGAAGCTCTCTGAGGTTGCCGGGCCAGTGATGGCAGCACAGGATTGCCAGCGCTTCGGACGAAATATGCGGCGCAGCCCGACCGGCCAGCCGGGCTTCTTCGGCCAGAGCCCGCAGGAATACCTTCTCCGGCTCGGGGGTCGATCGCAGCGGAGGCAGGATGAATGCGGCACCGTTAAGCCTATGGACGAGATCCGGACGAAGTCCCGCCAGTTCCGGCTGCAGGTCCTTTGCGGAGGATGTGACCGTGATGAGAGGGCGTTGGGCGCCTTCCAGAACCTGAACCAGGCTTCGCTGCATCGGAACGGACATCTCGTCGATCTGATCGAGAACAAGAGCAAAGCCTGGTCGTGCCCTGAGCGTATCGAGTTTCAAACGGGTGACATCATCAGCCGCCCCGCCCTCTAGCATCAGGAAATCGCCGGAGACAAGGCGGGCGAGCCGGAGCGCGAGTGTCGTCTTTCCGGTTCCCGTTTCACCTATGAGCATAAGCGGTAGTTGTCGGCGTGCGAGGTCAAGAGCTTGGTGTAGTATTTCGTCCAGCCGGGGATCTGAGAGCGTCGCTTCGGATCCGGGCGTTGCCACTGGCTGGTGACCGCTGATTGCCACAGTTGTCTGGCTTGGAGCCGCCACGCGCAAGTGCCCTGCTTCAGCAGGAGTCATAGGTTCGGACCAGACTCCGTGCACAACATCAGGCTCGACGATTTGATCAAGGCGAGCCATCGGGAGTTGGTCTGCCGCGCGGCGGAGCATCACGGGAGCGTCGTGTGTGAAATCGACGATTTGCCCGGAATCATCCAGCGCCAGCATGGAAAGCGCCGCCGCATCGGCGAAATCGCCATCCGCCGAGAGGCTGACGAGGCGGTGGCCGGAATTGCGCCGCTGAAAGAGCTGGGTTTCGATCCTGCGCGCGGAACGGTTCACCACATCGCTCAGAAGGCGGACAGCCTGTGCGCCAATCCTGCCAAGCGACGAGATGTTGAGCACACCCGCGAGCTGGCCATTGCTGCCGAAGATCGGGGCCACGGTGCAGGTGATGTCGCTCAATACGCGATTGAAGTGTTCGTCTCCGACAATCGAGAGTGGACGGCGCTCCAGCAGGCAGGTGCCTATGCCGTTTGTCCCCTGCATGTCCTCGGCCCAGACCGAGCCGGGCAGAACGCCCGCCCGGTTCAGATCGTCCATATGATAGGGATCGCACCGGAAAAGCAGCTTGACCCCCTGGGCCGAAGCCAGAGACACAGTGCAGGCATCGGCGGCCAGACGGCGGAACAGCCGGTCTATTTCGGCAGTGGCCGAGCGGATCAGCAACTCCTCCTGATCCAGCGTTTCACGCAGCTCGCCATAGCTCAGAACGTCGGCACGGCGCGCGAAGTCAGGCAAAAGCCGGTGGGTTTCAAGACATCTGCGCCAACTGCCTTCGACTAGGGCCGGCAACCCTCTCGCCCCTTCGACCGTGGACAGGGCGCGCAACCGATGAATATGAGAAAGCATGCCCGGGCCCTCCCCTGCAACAGACATGGTCGTTATTCCGGTCGGTCTGGCCGACCGTACACCCTACCAATCTAGGCGGTTCCCCAAAGAAAGACAGAGAAAATCTGCCGGTCAGCGAGAACCATCCTTGAACGGAAAGCGGCCCCCGCATCGGACGGGGGCCGCTCCCTGTTTCGGATGGCGCGAATTCGCGGGGAGGAGGCCATCCGAATGCGGTCGCGTCAGGCCGAGGCCTCGCGGATCATGTTGCGGGCGATCACCAGCTGCTGGATCTGGGTCGTGCCTTCGTAGATGCGGAACAGGCGCACATCGCGATAGAAGCGCTCGATGCCGTATTCCTCGACATAGCCCGCCCCGCCGTGGATCTGCACCGCGCGGTCGGCCACGCGGCCCACCATCTCCGAGGCAAACATCTTGCAGCATGCGGCCTCGGTCGAGACATTGGCCCCCGCGTCCTTGCGCCGCGCGGTTTCCTCGATCATGCAGCGGGCGGCAAAGGCCTCTGCGCGGCTGTCAGCCAGCATGGCCTGCACCAGTTGCTTTTCGGCGATGGGTTCGCCGAATTGCTTGCGCTCCATCGCATAGGCCAGGCTGTCGCGGATCAGACGTTCCGCGGCGCCGACGCAGACGGCCGAGATGTGAAGCCGCCCGCGATCCAGCACCTTCATCGCGGTTTTAAAGCCCTGTCCTTCGCGCGCGGGCCCGCCGATGATGGCCGAGGCCGGAACGCGGCAGTCTTCGAGGATCACATCGGCGGTATGCGATCCCTTCTGCCCCATCTTCTTGTCGATGGCGCCGATCGAAAGGCCCGGCGTGCCGGCCTCGACCAGAAAGGCAGTGACGCCGGCGGACGTCTTCGAGGTGGGATCGGTGCGCGCAAAGACGGTGAACAGGCCCGCATGCGGTGCGTTGGTGATAAACCGCTTGGTGCCGTTCAGCACGAAGTCATCGCCGTCCCGGCGGGCGGAAGTGCGCAGCGATCCGGCGTCGGAGCCCGCCTCGGGTTCGGTCAGCGCGAAGGACGCGATCATCTCGCCACTGGCGAGCTTCGGCAGATAGGCCGCCTTCTGCTCGGGCGTCCCGTCGATGATGATCCCCTGCGAGCCGATGCCGTTGTTGGTGCCGACCAGCGAGCGGAAGACGGGCGAGGTCTGGCCAAGCACGAATGCGGCGGCAACCTCTTCGGACATGGTCAGGCCCAACCCGCCGAATTCCTCGGGAATGGACATGCCGAACAGGCCCATCTCTCGGATTTCCGCAATGAGGCCGGTCGGGATACGATCGTCTTCGGCAACTTGCGCTTCATGTGGCACAAGCCGTTCGCGCACGAACCGATCCAGCGTTTCCAGAAACTGCTTCAGCGTCTCGGCATCCAGGCTCATGGTCTGGCGTGTCCTTCTCTCTTGGCGGCCGGATGGCTGAAGCCGTCCGGCGATCAGCATTTCACAGCAGGAATATCAGACACTTGGGAAACGTGTAACTGGCGCAGGTGTGGCAGCACGGCAGGGATAGCCTGTCGCACAAGAGACAATTGCCGCAGGGGTGAGGTTCCCTCTAGCAATGAAGGGGAATGTGGCGGCGCAGCTTTAGCTGGGGCCGGATGCGGCCATTTCGGATCACATCCGGGGTGCTGGCTGTCGGCAATGAGGAGGACCTGTGATGCATTCCACCCCGTATCCCCGGATCGAGCTTGTGATCGGCGCCGAGCGCATCGGCCCCGAGGCGCGTGAGGCCCGGCCCGTGATCAACCCAGCAACGGGTGAACAGTTGGGGATGATGCCTTCGGCCACGCCGCAGGATCTGGACCGGGTTGTCAGCGCGGCCGAAGCGGCCTTCGCCACATGGCGCGCAATGTCGGCCTACGATCGCAGCGCGATCCTGCGGCGGTTCGCCGATTTGCTCCGGGCCAATGCCGAGGCCATCGCGACCAACCTGACGCGCGACATGGGCAAGCCGCTGGCCGAAGCGGTGGTCGAGATCCGCTCGGGCGCCGATCACGTCGACTGGCACGCCGAGGAGGGGCGGCGCATCTATGGGCGCATCATTCCCGCCCGCATCGCCGGGGTGCAGCAGCAGGTCCTGCGCGAGCCGGTGGGTGTCTGCCTCGCGATCTCGCCCTGGAACTTCCCGATGAGCCAGGCGGTGCGCAAGATCGCGGCGGCGCTCGCCTCTGGTTGCACCGTGATCCTGAAGGCAGCGGCGGAAACGCCGTCCTCGGTCATGGCGATGGCCGACCTCCTGCGCGAGGCCGGGCTGCCGGACGGCTGCCTCAACCTCCTCTGGGGGGATTCGAACCTGATCTCGCAGACGCTGATGGCGCGGCCCGAGGTCAAGAAGCTCAGCTTCACCGGCTCGATCCCGGTGGGCAAGCATCTGGCGGAACTGGCGGGTCGTCACATGAAGCGGCTGACGATGGAACTCGGCGGTCATGCGCCGGTGCTGGTCTTCGACGATGCCGATCCGGAGGCCGCGGCCCGCGCGCTGGCGGCGAACAAGCTGCGCAATGCCGGGCAGGTCTGCATCTCTCCAACACGGTTTTTCGTGCAGGAACGCGGATATGAGCGGTTCGTCGACGAACTGGCGGGGGCTTTTTCTAAGGTGAAGGTCGGCGACGGGCTGGAGCCGGGTGTGCAGATGGGGCCCTTGTGCCATCCCGGGCGTGTCGCCGCGATGGAAACCCTTGTCGCCGATGCGGTCGAGCGCGGGGCGAATGTGGTGACCGGCGGCAGCCGGATCGGCAATGTCGGCAACTTCTATGCGCCGACCATCGTCACCACCGAGGGCGACGAGATCGCGCTGATGAACGACGAACCCTTCGGCCCGATCGCGGTGGTGTCGCCCTTCCGTGGCATCGAGGACGGTCTGGCGCGGGCGAACCGGCTGCCGCTCGGCCTTGCCTCCTATGTCTTCACCAGTTCGCTGGAGCGCGCCGAGCAATCAGCGGCCGGGTTGCAGGCGGGCATGGTCAGCGTGAACCATTTCGGCCTCGCCCTGCCGGAAACTCCCTTCGGCGGGGTCCGGGACAGCGGATACGGCACCGAGGGCGGGTCGGAGACCTTCGACGCCTATCTCAACACCAAATTCGTATCGATGATGACCCGGCCCGTGGCGTGAGGATCAGATGACCGTTCATTGCGAGATCGCCGGGGGCGTGGCCCTCATCACCATCGACAATCCGCCCCTGAACGTCCTCGGCCAGGCAACGCGCGCCGGTCTTGATGCCGCGATCATACAGGCGGTCGAGGCCGGGGTTGGCCGCATCATCCTGACCGGCGCGGGGCGCGCCTTTGTCGCCGGTGCGGATGCGAAGGAATTCGACGGCCCTCCCCTGGCGCCGCATCTGAACGAGATACTCGCAAGGCTCGCCGCGCTGTCGATTCCCACGGTCGCCGCGATCAACGGCATCGCGCTCGGCGGCGGCTGCGAGATCGCGCTGGCCTGCCGCTATCGCATCGCGGCACCCTCGGCGGGGCTGGGCCTGCCCGAGGTGACGCTCGGGATCGTCCCCGGCTCGGGTGGCACGCAGCGGTTGCCCCGGCTGACGGGAATCGCGGCCGCGGTCGATCTGATCGGCCAGGGCGGCAGCGTGAAGGCGGCGGAGGCGCTCGATCTGGGCATGATCGACGCGATCGCCGAGGATCCGGTCGCGGCGGCGAAGGCGCTGGACGAGGCCACGCTGCGCGGCGCCCTCGTCGCGGATGTCCGTCCCGCACCCGAGGCCGATGCGGCGGCCATCGAAGCGGCGCGCGGGCTGGTGGCCAGGCGCATGCCGGGACAGACGGCGCCACTGATCGCCATCGGCCTGGTCGAGGCGGCGGCAGAGCATCCCCTGGAGGCCAACCTTGCGGCCGAGCGGAAGGCGTTCCTCGACCTGCGCGGCGCGGATCAGTCGCGCGCGCTGCGCCATATCTTCTTTGCCGAGCGGGCGGCGCTTTCGGCGGGCAAGGCCTTCCCCGCGCCGGTCGGCGCGATAGAGACCGCCATCGTCGTGGGCGGCGGCAACATGGGCGCCGCGATCGCCTATACACTGGCGAGCAGCGGTATCCATGTCACCGTGGTCGAGACCGATGCCGCCGGGCAGGTTCGGGCGCAGGCGAATGTCGATGGGCTGGTGCAGCAGGGAGTGAAGCGCGGCGCGCTGTCCGCCGATGCGGCGGCGCGGATCGCCACGCGGCTGACCTGCGTCGCGGGGTTCGACGCCCTGCCACAGGTGGATCTGGCCATCGAGGCCGCCTTCGAGGATATGGAGGTCAAGCGCGGCATCTTTGCCACCTTGCCGGCCAGCCAGCCCGAGACGACGATCCTTGCCACCAACACCTCCTATCTCGACGTGAACCGGCTGGCGGATGGTATCCACAATCCGGGCCGGTTCCTCGGGCTGCATTTCTTCAGCCCGGCGCATATCATGAAGTTGCTGGAGATCGTGCGCGGCGAGCGGACTTCGGCGGAGACGCTGGGGGTGGCGTTCGCGCTGGCGAAACGACTGGGCAAGATGCCGGTGCTGGCGGGCGTCTGCGACGGCTTCATTGGCAATCGCATCCTGACCCGTTATCGTCAGGTCGCCGATATCCTGCTGATCGAGGGCGCGCTGCCCGGGCAGGTGGATGCCGCGATGCGCGGTTTCGGCATGGCCATGGGCCCCTATGCCGCGCAGGACATGTCGGGGCTCGACATCGCCTATGCCAACCGCAAGCGCCAGAACCTTAAGGACCGGACGGATATCCGCCATGTCCCGGTCGCCGACATGCTGGTCGAGGATATGAAGCGCCTCGGCCGCAAGTCCGGCGCGGGCTGGTATGACTACGACGACAAGGCCAGGCCCATGCCTTCTGCGGCGGTGGAAAAGGTCATCCTCGAAGCTTCTGCAGGCGCTGGCGTCACCCGCCGGAGCTTCGCCCCCGAGGACATCTCGGGCAGGATTCTGCTGGCGATGATCGCCGAGGCCGCGGACATCCTCGATGAAGGCATCGCCGCGCGCCCGCGCGATATCGATATCGTGCTGGTGCATGGCTACGGCTTTCCGCGCTGGCGCGGCGGCCTGCTGCACTATGCCGACACCTTGGGCACCGCTGCGATCCTGCGCCGGATCGAGGAACTGGCCGTCGCCGATCCGCTCACCTGGCGGGTGCCGCCGCTGCTGCGCCGCCTCGCCGACACCGGGACGGCCTTTGCCGACCTCAACGACTGAACCGACAGGAAACGACCATGAGCGATGTGTTCATCTGCGACTATGTGCGGACCCCGATCGGGCGTCACGGCGGCGCGCTGGCGGCGTTGCGCACGGACGATCTCGCGGCCGTGCCGCTGACGGCCTTGCTGGCGCGTCAACCCGAGCTCGATCCGGCCGCCATCGAGGAGGTGTGGATGGGGTGCGCCAACCAGGCCGGTGAGGACAACCGCAACGTGGCGCGCATGGCGCTTTTGCTGGCGGGACTGCCCGAATCCGTGCCGGGCGTCACGCTGAACCGGCTCTGCGCTTCGGGGCTCGAGGCGGTGCTGACTGCGGCCCGGGCGATCCGCGCGGGCGAGATGGACATGGCCATTGCGGGTGGCGTCGAAAGCATGAGTCGCGCCCCCTTCGTGATGCTGAAGGCGGAAAGCGCGTATTCCCGGACTGTCGCGATGGAGGACACCACCATTGGCTGGCGCTTCGTAAACCCGAAGATGCGGGCGCAATACGGCGTCGATCCGATGCCGGGAACTGCCGAGAATGTCGCGACGGATTTCGCGATTTCGCGCGCCGATCAGGATGCCTGCGCGCTGGCTTCGCAGCAAAAGGCCGGGGCGGCGATAGCCAGTGGTTTTTTCGCGCGCGAGATCGTGCCGGTCACAGTCCCGGCCGGCCGCGGCAAGACGGTCAAGGTGATGCAGGACGAACATCCCCGCCCGCAGACCACGGCCGGGGACCTGGCGCGGCTGAAGCCGGTGGTGCGCGCCGATGGCTCTGTCACCGCGGGCAATTCCTCGGGCGTGAACGACGGCGCCGCCGCGCTGTTGCTTGCGTCGGAGGCGGCGGTGAAACGCCACGGGCTGTGCCCTCTGGCCCGCGTCGCCGGTGGCGCGGCGGCGGGGGTTGCGCCCCGGATCATGGGCTACGGCCCGGTCCCAGCGGTGCGCAAGCTGATGGAGCGGGCGGGGCTCGGCACGGCGGATATCGACCTGTTCGAGGTGAACGAGGCTTTCGCCTCGCAGGTTCTGGCCTGTCTGCGGGGGCTGCGCATCGCCGATGACGATCCGAGGGTGAACTCCCATGGCGGGGCCATCGCGCTTGGCCATCCCTTGGGCATGTCGGGGGCCCGGATCGCGGGCAGCGCGGCGCTGGACCTTCACAGCACGGATGCGCGCCGGGCGATCGTGTCGATGTGTGTCGGCGTTGGACAGGGCGTCGCGCTGCTGCTCGAGCGCGCGTAAGAGTGTCTGGCTGATAAGGCGCGTCCGTCGTGCCGAACCTCTGCACCGGCAGTGATCACTGCCGGTGCAGAGGCATCCCGAAACAGATCAGGGCCGGTTCGCGTATTTCCGTGATCCGGCCCTTCCGCTGTCCTTCCGGGCAGCCGTGGCGACTGTTACGGCTGAAGGTTGATCAGGATCTTCAGGTGGCTGCCCGCGGGATCGAGCAACACGTCGAAGCCTTCCTTGATCGCGGTATCGAGCGTGACCGTCCGGGTCACCACCTTTTGTGCCGGGATCTGCCCCGAGGCGAGAAGGCGCATCACGCGCGGCCAGATCTGGCTCGGGTAGGCCCAGGACCCCCGGATGTCGATGTCCTTGTAGACCACGTTGAACCAGTTCACGGGCGCCTCGCCCGAATGCAGGCCGATCTGGACGACGACCCCCTGCTTGCGCACGGCATCGACGCAGGCCTGCAGGGCGAAGGTGTTGCCGACGCATTCCAGCGCGACATCCACGCCGACATTTCCTTCGGTCACGTCGCGGACGACATCCCCGACATTTTGCTCTTTCGGATTGATGGTCACGACATCCGGCAGGATACCCTTGGCGATCTCCAGCCGCGTCGGGTTGGGGTCGGACACGAAGAGCTGCACCGCCCCGGCCGCGCGCGCGGCCAGCAGGGTCAAAAGGCCGATCGGCCCGGCGCCGGTCACCAGAACCGAATCACCTACCTTCACCCCGCCACGGTCACAGCCGTAGACGGCGACGGCGGTCGGCTCGACCAGGGCCGCATCGGTATCCGACAGGGCCTCAGGCACCTTGTAGACATTATAGCCCTTCAGCAGGCAGGCCTCGGCCATTCCGCCTCCAACCCAGCTGAGCCCGGCCAGCGCCATCGTGTCCGACAGGTTGAAGGCGCCACGGTCGATGTAATAGTCGCCGCTGCGCGGGGTGATGAACGGCTGGACAGACACACGGTCGCCGACGGCGACATGCGTCACGTCGCGGCCGACTTTCGTGACCACTCCGCCGAATTCGTGGCCCAGGACCTGGGGACCGGACACTCCGGTCACGGGATGCGGCTCTTTCGGCACGAAGATCGGCCCGTAGGCATATTCATGCAGGTCGGTGCCGCAGATGCCGACATAGCGATTGCGGATTACCACCTCGTCCGCCGCAGGGTCCGCCGGCTCCGGAATGGTTTCGACGCGCAGGTCTTTGGCTGCGTGGAAACGCAGTGCTTTCATGGGGTTTCCTCCTCCCTCGTGCCACCTGACGGAGGTGTCAGGCGGACTGCATCGGCGGATCCACGGAATTCGGCTTTTTGAAGAGCGCGGGTGCGCCGACGGCAGCAGGAACAGAAGTAATTGCTCTCCCTTTCCGGTGACAACTGTCTCTCATGAGACAGCGGGCAAGCCCGGATTGGCGCAATTGGGCCAGTATACAGATGCTAACCGATTGATATCCATGGATCGCACAGCTGGAGGACGTGCGTCGGGAGCATTGCTCGGCAGGCATTTGCCCGGCGCGACAAAGAGGAGGCTGGAGATGATGATGAATGACGTGAGTGTAGACGGGACCCTGACGGATCGTTTTCGCGCCAGCATGCGCCTTGCCGCGGCAAGCATCTCTCTGGTGACCGCCCGCGATGGGTCGGGCAAGCGGCACGGGATGGCGGTGACCAGCGCCACTTCGCTGTCGATGGATCCGCTGTCGATGATGGTCGCCGTCAATCGCACGGCGTCGATCCATCCGGTGATCGCCGCCAGCAGCACGTTCTGTCTGAACCTTATGACCGAGGATCATGGCGCTATCCTTGAACGCTTTTCGCGCAGCGATATGCGGGAAATGCGTTTCGCGACCGACGACTGGTCCGAGGGGCTGCACGGGCTTCCAGTCCTGCGCGGCGCCCTGGCGTCGCATCTGTGCACCGTTGTCGCTGCACATGACTTCGGCACTCACACGGTTTTCTTCGGTCAGGTCGACGATGTCGTTTTGCCTGGGGCCGGGATGCACGAGTCCGCACCGCTCGTATGGCGGAATGGGGAGCGGGTTTCCATCCGCTCCCGCGTGGCCTGACACTTTCAACTGCGCCCATCCGGGCGTTGAGCAAACCTGAGGGAGGAATACTTTGGAAATCGGACTGTTCCATATGCCGCTGCATCCGGCCAGCCGCGCGCTTTCGGATGTCGTGAAGGAAAACACCCAGAAGATCATCTATGCCGACGAGCTCGGCTTTGCCGAGGCCTGGGTGGGCGAGCACATGTCGGCGACCACCGAGCCGATCACCTCGCCGCTGGTTTTTCTCGCCTCGCTTCTGCCGCAAACGAAGAACATCAAGCTCTGCTCCGGCGTGGTCTGCCTTCCGAACCGCCATCCCGCCATCGTGGCTGCCGAGGTCGCGCTCTTCGATCACATGGCCGAGGGCCGCTTCGTGTTCGGTGTCGGCCCGGGCGGACTCGCGTCCGACATGGAACTGTTCGGTAACCTTGATGCCGGCATCCGCAACGAGCGCATGGCCGAGTCGATGCAGATGATCCTGAAGATCTGGTCGCAGGATCCGCCCTATGACATCCAGGGCAAGCACTGGCAGATCAAGATCACCGAGAACATCATCCCCGAACTCGGCGTCGGCTTCATGCAGAAGCCCTATACCAAGCCGCATCCGCCGATCGCGCTGACTTCGATGTCGCCGGGCAGCAGCTCGATTTCCTTCGCGGTGAAAAAGGGTTACCGGCCGGTTTCGGCGAACTTCGCCCCGGAAAGCACGATCATCAGCCACTGGGAAAAATATGTCGAGGGCTGCGAGGCGATCGGGCGCGAACCCACCGGCGAGGACTGGACCATCGCGCGCAACGTGCTGATCGGCGAAAGCGATGCGCAGGCCGAGGACTGGCTGATGGATCCCAAGGGCTCGAACTTCTACTACTTCGACTATCTGTTCCAGGTGCTGAAACGCGCCGACTATATTTCGGTGATCAAGCCCGATCCCGACATGAAGGATGAGGATGTGACCGTCGAGGATATCGTCCGCGCATCGGTCATCTTCGGTTCGCCCAAGACCGTGGCGGACAAGATCAACAGTCTGCGCGAACGGTCCGGCCCCTTCGGCACGCTGCTGATGGCGGCAATGGACGGCAGCGGTGAGAACCTCGAGCGTGAGCGTCTGACGATGCGCAGCCTCGCACAAGAGGTTTTGCCGATGGTGAACGCGTCCTGAGCCAGGTGGACTGGTAAACCGGAGTATCTATCGTGAATATTGACTGCAAGATCGAGCCTGCGTCGGAAGCGCTGCCTTTTCGCGTGGTCCCGCACGAAACGGATCCGGTGAGCCAGGCCATCGGGATCATTGCCGAAGGCGGCATGGTCATCGTTGTCGACAACGATGACCGTGAGAACGAGGGCGACCTGATCGCCTCGGCGCAGGGCATCACGCCAGAGATGGTCGCCTTCATGGTCAACCATACGACGGGCATCCTGTGCGCGGCGATGGATGACGACAGGGCGGAGGCGCTTGGTCTGCCCCCGATGGTTGCGCACAACAACGACCCACAGGCAACGGCTTTCACCGTGACCTGTGATGCTGTCGGCTGCGGGACGGGTGTCTCGGCCAGTGACCGAACGCTGTCGTTCCACGTGCTGTCGGCGGCGACACCTCAACCGGGAATGCTGCGTCGGCCCGGGCACATCTTTCCCCTGCGTGCGCGCAGGGGAGGTGTCCTGACCCGCGAAGGGCATACCGAGGCCGCCTGGGATCTCGTCCGGCTTGCCGGTCATGTGCCGGTCGGAGTGCTCGGCGAACTCGTCAATCCGGATGGCACTATGATGCGGGGCGAACAGATCGCTGCCTTCGCCCGCCGTTTCGGGCTCCAGACCATCTCCGTCGCGCAAATGATCGAGTGGCGCAGGGCGCGCGGCGATATCTGACCCTTACTTTGCTCGCCCCCGTTGATGCTGATGGGGGCGGCTATCTTTCCTTGAAGCCCGCTGGAGCGAACATGAACACATTGCCTTCGGGCTGCCTGAACGGCACGGTCGTAGTTGATGCCTCGCGGGTGCTCGCCGGGCCGTTCGCCGGCCAGCTTTTGGGCGACTATGGCGCAGAGGTCACCAAGGTCGAGGCCTTTGACGGGGACGATACCCGACGTTTTGGCCCGCCCTTCGTCGATGGCGTCGCACCCTACTTCCTTGGCCTCAACCGCAACAAGCAGGACCTGGCCATCGACCTTTCGACCACAGCCGGAATGGAAGTGCTGTTCGAGATGCTCGAACGGGCAGATGTGTTCATCGAGAACTTCAAGCTCGGGACCTGGGCCAAATGGGGGATCAACGATCCGGCCGAGATCACCCGCCGTTTTCCCCGCCTGATCCATTGTCGGGTTTCGGGCTTCGGCGATACCGGCGAATATGGAGGGCTTCCGGGCTACGATGCGGCGATCCAGGCGATGTCGGGCTTGATGGCGATCAACGGCGACCCGGCTGACGACGCCTGTCGCATCGGCGTTCCGGTCGTCGACACCTGCACCGGCATGTATGGCGCCATGGGAATCCTGATGGCCCTGCTGGAGCGCAATCGCTCCGGCAAGGGACAGATGGTCGAGGTCACGCTCTACGATACCGCGATCGCGATGCTGCATCCGCATGCAGCCAATGTGCTGAACGGCGGCAAGGCCATCCGCACCGGCAACGGGCACCCGAACATCGTGCCCTACGACCTGTTTCCGACCGGCACGGTCAAGCTGTTCGTTGCCATCGGCAACGACCGCCAGTTCCGCACCTTCTGCCGTGAGCTCGGCGACGAGGCCCTGGGTACCGATCCGCTTTACCGCACCAACGGCGACCGGGTGGTGAATCGCGAGAGCCTGCGCGCGCGGATCGAGCCTCTGCTGAGCCCGCACGACGGTCTGGCGCTTTTCGAGCGGCTGATGGAGCTTGGCGTTCCCTGCGCGCCGGTCCTGTCGGTCGAGCAGGCGCTGGCGCTCGACCACACCCGCAGCCGCGAAATGACGGTCGATTACGAGGGTTATCGCGGACCGGGCCTTGCGGTGAAACTCAAGCGGACGCCCGGCTCGGTCAGACTGGTCCCACCCAGCATCGGGCAGCACAGCCGTGAGGTTCTTGGTCGTTTCGGTTTCGATGATGCGAAGATCGCCGCGCTGTTCGGAGAGGCCGTGGTCAGATGAGCATGGGATTTCCGATGAACTGAGTTGACCGGATTTCAGCCCCGGTGATCCGCCTGGAGGCCCGATCTGTGGCCAGTCTCATTTGAGACAGTCATTCCGCCTGCTTTGTCTCTCCTGAGCCATATACCAAACTTCGTTTCTCAATGTAGCATCTGCCGACCTTCTGTCTGAGGAGCCAGAAGGTCAGGGGGAGATGAAGAGGCACGGACATCCATGATCGTGACAGGCAGAAGGCATTTGGGCCGGCCCTGACTCGAGACCATGACCGATCCGAATTCATATTCCGGAGATTGCTTTGGGAGGAGCAAGATGTGGGAGCAGGGGAATAGCGCGGAACATTGTGGAACGGATGCTTCGCTTCAGGAAGTTTACCGGCTGCGTGCCGCCCGAAGCCAGGAAGTAGCGGCCCCGCTGTCAGGCATTGTCGCCGACTCGTGGAAGCGCTGTCTATCAGAATACAATCTCGACCCTGATCGTGTGCCGCGCGCGGCTGTGCTTACCCATTCCGAGATGCGTGAGCTTGCGGATCGACATCACGAGATGATCGGCATTGCGGGACCTGAGGTCGAACGGCTGTTTATGAGACTGGTCGACAGCGAGTATCTCGTATCCTTCGCATCGCCCGAGGCGGTCATGATGCTGTTCCGGTGCGATTTCCCATTCCTGGACAATATGTCGGCCTTCGGCGTTCAGCCGGGGTCGGTCTGGGTCGAGGAGCGTCAGGGTACGAACGGTGTCGGGACCTGCCTTCGCACAGGTCGTTCAATCGCCATTGCGGGGGGTGAGCATTATGGGAGCTCAACCCGGGCGCTCACCTGCATGACGGCGCCCGTATTTGGTCGGGATGGCGCTATTGAAGGCGCGATCAACGTGACCACCGCTTCGGGTGGTGATATGCGGGCGAACCGTGTCGTGCGCGATATTGTGGAACGCGCGGCGCTGCGCATAGAGAACCGTCAGTTCCTTCGGCAGCATCGGACGAGCCGCCTGTTGCGGATCGCGGTGGACGTTGTCGATGCGGAACTGGCCGAAGCGAGCCATGTGGCACTGGATGACCAGGGCCGCATTCGTGCGGGCACTTCTAACCTGCAGGCTTTGGTCGGTGTTTCTCTCGCGGAGGTCCTTGGGCGCAGAGTCGAAGAGGCGTTCGATCTCGACTCTGATCTGGGCATGATCCGTCCTGACGAGACTATACGGATGCATGCCTACGGGCGTCGTCTGCAGGCATTGGTGCGCGAGCCCGTGTCAGAATCGCCGCGCTGGAGGGCCCGCTCCGGCGGTCGGAACCCGGCACAAAGCGAAGTGATTTCAAAGGTGCAAATGGTCGATGAGGTTTCAGAGCCCCGTTTGTCGCGTATGGGACCAGTTTCTGAAATCGCTCTGGAGCGCGGGCAACGCCTTCTTCAATCTGGGCTGCCACTGATCGTGGTGGGAGAGACCGGCACAGGTAAATCGGCCTATGCCAGGGCTGTCGCTACCCGCTGTCTGGCGCGGGAGGGCGAGATGATCTTTGTGGACTGCGCGGCGATGTCTGGTGATGAGGCCGGCCGTGCAATCCGATCCATCAGTCAAACCCGCGGCCGTGCCTGCCTGATCCTGGACCGGATCGATGAGCTCGACGACGCGGGGCAAATTGCACTTCTCGGGATGCTGGAAAGAGATCGCAGCGCAGGGGCAAACGGGATCTCCGTTGTCGCCAATACCAATCTTTCGTTGGAACAGATGCAGAAGGACGGCCGCCCGCGTGCAAGTCTGCTTCATCGGCTCAAGGGTGGTTCGATCGTGCTGCCGCCGCTTCGGGCGATCGCCGACCTCGAAGGCATGATCCTCGAGATGTTGGAAGTCGAAGCGCAGATACTGGGCAAAGCGAACATTCGGCTCGGTGACGAGGCACGCGTTGTTCTGCTCAACTATCACTGGCCCGGAAACGCACGGGAGCTACAGCATGCGCTTCGACATGCGGCGGCTCTGTGCGATGACCGCTTCATCCAGCTCGATCATCTGCCTGACGACATCGTTGCGGAAATCGCGGACACCGATCTGACCGCGCGATCGAAGTCGGAAGCCTCGCGCATCCAGGCTGCGCTGCGTCACAACAACGGCAATGTCTCGCTGACCGCCAGGTATCTCGGCGTGTCGCGGGCAACGCTCTATCGAAAGATCAACATCGGCAAGGTCCGCGTCGAGGCCTCGTAGTCCTCGCGCCCCGCCGTGGGACAAGGTCCCGATCCTTTCGCCGGCGCGAGGCGGTGCCAGTCGATCCTGCGCTCCGGCGATGCCCTGTTTCAGCAGTCAAGAATGGAGGAAAAATCTTGGCAGATTCTCAGTTTTCCCTGAGCGGAAGTGTCGCCCTTGTCACGGGTGGAGGCCGTGGGATCGGCGCAGGTATCGCGAAGGCATTGGCCGGGGCCGGCGCCGATGTGCTGATCGCCGACTATAATGCGGCTCTCGCCGAAGAGGGGGCCGCCGCAGTCAAGGCCCTGGGGCGTAAGAGCGCCGCGATCGTCGTCGACGTCCGCGATCCCGAGAGCGTTCAGGCGATGATCGACAGCATCGAAACCACCTGGGGTCGGCTCGATATCGCGGTAAACAACGCAGGAGTCGTCAGCCTGGGCGGAATCGAGGACCTGACTGTCGAGCAATGGGACGACTTGATCGACGTCAACCTGCGCGGGGTCTTCCTTTGTTGCCAGGCGGAGATCCGGCTGATGCGCAAGGCGGGCTTCGGACGGATCATCAATACATCATCGATCGCGGGCAAGGTTGGGTTCCCGAACCTTTCACACTACAGCGCGTCCAAATTCGGCGTGATCGGCTTCACCAACGCGATCGCAAAGGAGGTCGCGAAGGAGGGTATCACCGTCAACGCGCTGTGCCCGGGGATCGTCGCTACCGGCATGTGGCGCGGCGAGACGGGGCTGTCCGGGCTCTGGGCTCTGCCTGGGGAAACCGAAGAGCAGTCCTGGGCGCGGCATCAGCACTCCTTTCTGCCGCAGGGTGAGGCGCAGACACCGGAGGATATGGGACAGATGGTTGTCTATATGGCTTGCGCGCCGCATCTGACCGGTCAGGCTCTGGCGGTCGATGGCGGGTTCTCGCTGGGCTGAGGACTGCGGAGACCCGGCCAAACCAGGTCGGGCAATGGACATCACCTACGTTCCGATGGCGCGCGGCTTCGTCTACCTGGCCGCCGTCGTCGACTGGTGCAGCCGCAGGGTCCTTGGCCTGGTGGCTGTCGATCACGCTCTCGGTGGACTTCTGTGTCGAAGCGCTGGAGGAGGCGCTCGCCCGCCACGGCCGGCCGAGATCGTCAACACCGACAGTCATACGATTGATGCCAGTTCTCGGGTGGTTTGACTCAAACACCGATCGACCATTCGCTGGGTTGGCGCCGCATGGCTTTCCGGTGTGATCTGACCCTCACTCCGATCGCCCCAACACATGTCTTTCCCTGGACCTGTCGATCATCCGGGAACGCCCTGCGGCGAGGCTTGGCCTCGAAGATGCCGCCGTGACCCAAGAAGGGCATGACCATCCGGTCCCGCGACTGTCCTGTCCCTGCATCCTTCGAAGCAAAGAGCAGACAGGCGCCACAGGAAAGGATATCGACCGCCAGTTTGGCCGGGAGGTCATGGGGGTGATGCGGGGCGGATCGGTATCCTGGAGGTTGGGGCGGCAGAGGGGCTTGGGGCTGTAGGTTGACCTGATGGCCAAGTCTGACCTAGCGCTCCCGCGGATAGGAGTATCGCGCAAAACGGATTGCATGCTGGGCATTCAGCGCTTTCCTGGGTTACCTTTCGTGCTCCTACCCCGAGGGACGGGGTCGCCTATTCCCTAGACAGAACAACGAAGTATTCGCTGATTCATCGCTTTTGCACAGGGCGCGGCTTAACATAGATCTCCAGCTTGTGACCGACGATCTCGAAGCCGTGTTCCTCTGCAATTCTCTGCTGAAGCTGCTCGATCTCGTCGCATCTGAACTCGATCACCTCGTCCGTCTCGACGTTGACGAAATGATCGTGGTGTTCCGATCCACCGGCCTCGTAACGCGCGCGGCCGTCCGCAAAACTGTGGCGCTCGATCAGCCCGTGCTCGGTCAGCACGTTCATCGTCCGGTAGACGGTCGCAATGTTGATGCCTGGCTCCACTTCGGTAACACGCCGGTGAAGTTCTTCGGCATCGGGATGGTCGGGTGACTCGGACAAAACGCGCAGGATGGTGCGCCGCGGCCCGGTGAGGCGCATCCCCTTTTCCTTGCAGAGCTCGGCGAGTTTGTCTTCAAGATCTTTGGTCATGCGTCCGGTTTTCGTGTGTGGTTTTCGGCAGTCAACGGCAGGCGCAGACTTGCTTTTCGTCCGTAGGATAGCAGGAGGGCTTGCAGGGGTCACCAGCGGATCGGCCCCCTACCTTATCCAAGACAGGCGGTCATACCGGGCGAAGCTCCTCCATTTCCTGCACGGCTCCATCTGCCCCGATGCGGTAGAGGATCGGAACACCCGTCGCGATCTCTCGACCGACGATCTGTTCGCGATTGAGACCTTCCAGCTTCATGATCAGGCCGCGCAGGGAATTGCCATGCGCAGCGACAAGCACCGTCTTGCCGCTCGTTGCCAATGGCGCGATGTGCTTTTCATACCAGGGCAGGACGCGGTTCGCCGTGTCCAACAGGCTTTCGCCTCCCGGCGGGGCAATTTCGTAGGAACGGCGCCAGATATGGACCTGATCCGCGCCCCAGCGTTTCCTCGCGTCGTCCTTGTTCAGGCCGGAAAGCTCACCGTAATCACGCTCGTTGAGCTTCGCGTTCCGGGTGATCGTCAGATCGCTGATGCCCATTTCGAGAAGCAGATGGTCCAGAGTGTGGTAGGCGCGCCGAAGCGCGGAGGTGAACCAGGCATCCGGCACGATTTCCTGCGCAAGCAGCATTCTGCCAGCCAGGCGGGCCTCCTCGATGCCACGGTCAGTCAGGTCGGGATCGCGCGCTCCGGTGAACAGGTTCTGCGCGTTCCAGGTGCTCTGTCCGTGGCGCAACAGGATCAGGGTTCCGGTCATCGTCTCATGCTCTCTCGCTGTCCTCGGCCCCGCAATGCGTTGGGAAGGTCATGTATGATATTGCAAGTCAGTTGCAATACTCTTGACCAAGACGCCGCTTTGGTCGAGAAGTCAATTGCGATCAGGTCGCAACAAGAAACCCCGATACACCTGCGACGAAAGAGTGGCGATGCTCGACCCGAACATGAAATCCCAGCTCAAAGCCTATCTGGAGAGGTTGCAACGCCCGGTCGAGATCACCGTATGGGCCGACGACGGCCCGAAGTCGCAGGAGATGATGGCGCTGCTCGAAGACATCCGGGGGTTGTCGGACAGGATCACCGTGACCCGGGGCACAGATGCGGCGCGGGTGCCATCGTTTGCGCTGACCTCGCCGGGGCAGGACATCCATCTGACCTTCGCGGGCCTGCCGATGGGGCATGAGTTCACCTCGCTGGTGCTGGCGCTGTTGCAGGTGGGCGGCTATCCGCCCAAGGCGGAACAGGCGCTGCTCGACCAGATCCGGGCGCTGGAGGGCAACTTCCGGTTCGAGACCTATTTCTCGCTGTCGTGCCAGAACTGCCCCGACGTGGTGCAGGCGCTGAACCTGATGGCGGTGCTGAACCCCGGCATCGAGCATATCGCCATCGACGGCGCGCTGTTCCAGTCGGAGGTTGAGGGACGGCAGATCATGTCGGTGCCGACGATCTTCCTCAACGGCGAGCCCTTCGGTGCAGGCCGCATGGGGGCGGAGGAGATCCTAGCAAAAATCGACACGGGTGCCGCCAACCGCGCGGCGCAGGCGATCAACGATCAGGCGCCCTTTGACGTGCTGGTGGTGGGCGGCGGCCCGGCGGGCGCGGCGGCGGCGGTCTATGCCGCGCGCAAGGGTATCCGCACCGGCGTGGTGGCCGAGCGTTTCGGTGGGCAGGTGCTGGATACGATGACGATCGAGAACCTGATCTCGGTCCCGCTGACCCACGGCCCGAAACTGGCCGCCGCGCTGGAAACCCATGTGCGCGAATATGAGGTGGAGATCATGAACACCCAGACGGCGAGTGGGCTCGAACCCGTGGCCGGGGGCTTCCGCGTCACGCTGGCCTCGGGCGCGGCGCTGACGGCGGCCTCGGTGATCCTGTCGACCGGCGCGCGCTGGCGGCGCATGGGCGTGCCGGGCGAAGAGCAATATCTGAACAAGGGCGTGGCCTTCTGCCCCCATTGCGACGGCCCGCTGTTCAAGGGCAAGCGCATCGCGGTGATCGGCGGCGGCAATTCGGGCATCGAGGCGGCCATCGACCTCGCCGGTATCGTCGGTCACGTCACGCTGATCGAGTTCGACAGAGCGTTGCGCGCCGATGCGGTGCTGCAACGCAAGCTGCGCTCGCTGCCCAATGTCACCATCCTGACCAATGCCCGCACCACCGAAGTGAAGGGCGACGGTGCCCGCGTCACCGGCCTTGCCTATGAGGACCGCGCTTCGGGCGAGATCCGCGATCTGGCGCTGGAAGGCATCTTCGTCCAGATCGGCCTCGTGCCCAATACCGACTGGCTGAAGGGCACCCTGGCGTTGACCCAGCGTGGCGAGATCGAGGTCGATGCGCATGGCGCGACCTCGCTCCCCGGTGTTTTTGCCGCCGGCGACTGCACCACCGCGCCCTACAAGCAGATCGTGATCGCCATGGGCGAGGGCGCGAAGGCCAGCCTTGCGGCCTTCGATCACCTGATCCGTCGGCCGCTCGGCGAAAAGGCGGCATGATGTTCCCGAACCGCATCCTGCCGATCGACGATCCCCGGCTGCGCCAGCCCTCAATGCCGGTGATCGCGATGGATGACGAGACCCGCGCGCTGGCCGCGCATATGTTCCGGGTGATGGATGCGGCCCGCGGTGCCGGCCTGGCGGCGGTGCAGATCGGAGTCCCGAGGCGGCTGATCGTCGTGGATGTCGAGGATGCGAGCGGCCTGCGCCATCGTCTCGCCCTCGCCAATCCCGAGATCGTGGAAGCGAGCCGCGCGCAGGTAGCGGGAGGCGAGGGCTGCCTGTCGATGCCCGGAGTCGTGCAACAGGTGGTGCGCGCCGAAACCGTCGTGGCCCGTTATCTTGATCTGGATGGCCGAGCGGCTTCGGTTCGGGCGGACGGGATGTTTGCGGTCTGCCTCCAGCATGAGATCGACCATACCAACGGGATCGTCTTCACGGACAGGATGTCGCGCCTGAGACGGGATCAGGCCCGGCGTCAGTATTCCCGGAACCTGCGGCAGGCTGCCCGACCGGCCATTTCCCTGGAGGGCGGACTGCAATGACGATCGGCAATGAGAACGATCTTGAGAAGCTGCGCGTGATCGGACGTATCGTCGCCATGACCTTGCAGAAGATGGGGGCCGCGCTTGAGCCGGGGATGACCACGGCGGAACTCGACGCTATCGGCCGTGAGTGCCTTGAGCGCGAGGGTGCCCGTTCCGCGCCACAACTTGACTACAAGTTCCCCGGCGCGACCTGCATCAGCGTGAACGAAGAGGCCGCGCATGGCATTCCTAGTTCGCGCCGGATCGAGCGGGGCGATCTGGTGAACATCGACGTTTCGGCCGAGCGTGACGGTTATTACTCGGATACCGGGGCGTCCTTCATCGTGCCGCCGGTGATGCCGGAGGCGCGACGGCTGTGCGAAGACGGCGAACGTGCGATGTGGGAAGGAATCCGGCAGGTCCGCACCGGCCAGCGGTTTTCCGAGATCGGTCGCGCCATCGGCTCTTTCGCCCGCAAGAATGGCTATAGTCTGATCCGGGATCTGGCCAGCCATGGGGTTGGGCGATCCTTGCATGAGTATCCACAGGCGCTGGCGACCTGGAACAATCCTGCGGACAAGCGCGTGATGCGGGAGGGCATGGTCTTTACCATCGAGCCCTTCCTGTCGCTGGGTGCCTGGCAGACGGTTCAGGGCGGCGATGGCTGGACGCTCTATGCCATGCCGCCGGCACCGGTCGTGCAATTCGAGCATACGGTCGTGGCGACCCGGCGCGGGCCGGTGGTGTTGACTCTGCCGGATGGCGCCCCGGGCATGGGGCATCTTGCATGACGGATGAGGAATTGCTGCTCGCCCTGCAAGCCTGTCGGATCGCGCATCACATCCCCGGAAGGCTGCGGGTCAAGCTGGGCACGACTGGCCCGGAGGGTTTGCCAGGACCGGCCGAGGCATCCGCCCTGCTCGAACGCCTGCGAGCGGTCGAGGGCGTGCGCTCTGTGTCGGTGAACGCACTCGCCCGATCCTGCACGGTGGACTACCAGCCCGCCGTTCTGCCGCCAGCGGGTTGGGAAGACCTGCTGGCGGGACGACGATCAGAGGGTGCGGAGCGGCTTCTTGCGGGCTTCGCGCTGGCGGGATTGTCAGGAGAGTGAATGTGGAAAGGGGCTTTGGACAATGAATCCGATTGTGACACTGGCGGCGGGGATCGTCCTCGGCGCACTCGGCATCCGCTGTGGGCAGAAGGTCGGCTCGGGCAAGGCGATCAGCGACAAGACCGCCGCAGGCACGGCGCTGCTGCGTGGCGGGCTGCAACGGGCGGGAAACGATTTGCGGGGCGCGGCCGTCTCGGGGCTTTCCTTGGTCGAAAAGCAATCCGGGCAGTTGCGCCAGCGGCTGGAAGGGTCTGCGGGCGAGCCGGTCGTGGAAGCTGCGGCCGAGGCGCCCAAACCGGCGACACGGCCGAAGCGCAGTCCCCGTAAATCCTCAACCGCGGCGGCAGACAAGGCGAACCCGTGAAGAAGAAGGATCGCAAGCGACAGGCGCGACTTGCCCGCACGGCGTTCATCCGGGGGATGGTCGCAACCGGGATTCTGGCGGTTGCCGAGTCCAGCGGCAGGCCGCTGTCGCGGAAGGTAGTCCGGCGGGTGCTGAAATCCGGCATCGCGGTCGCGGGTGGCACAGTCGTTGCCGATGCGCTGGAGCGGGATGACCCCGTGAAAGCGATGCTTGCGATCGCCGGCGGGATCATTGGGGCAGTGACGGTGGATAGCCTGTTCGCCATGGCGGATCAGGAACAGGAGCGAGAGAAAGATGGCAAAGAAGAAATCGGGTAAGAAAAAGAACGGCAAGGTCCGCTACGTCGAGGTTGCGCCGCAGAAAAGCACGATGCTCGATGGGCTCAGGGCTGTCCTGCCAGAGACTGTCTCCGGGCAGCTTCTGGTGGGGGTGCTGATCGGCGGTGCCCTGACTTATGCGCTGAGCGATGAGAAGCTGCGCGAGAAGATCATCCGTCAGGGCGTGCAAGGCTTCGGCAGCCTTGCCGGAGCGATGGCCGAGTTGAAAGAGCAGATTGCGGACATCCAGGCGGAAGTCGCGTCAGGACAATCCGGGGACGCATGACGCAGGGTCTCTGGCTTTCGCAGGCCGAGCCGGTTCATCGCCTCTCGGGCCGCGTGCGGTTCCGTTGCAGTTTCCGGGATTCGGGGCCGGCGGATTGGGTGGCGCTGGCGGCAGAGGCCGCGCGATTCGATGGGGTAGAGGCGTCGCGGGCAAGCGCCCATGCGCAATCGCTTGTTCTCGCCTGTGATCCGACCGTGACAGATGCGAGCCGCCTGCGGGACGCGCTTCTGGCGCTTGGGCAGCCGAACCCGTCCATTGCGAACGAAGGCGCGCAAGATCACGGCCCCCGCAATGCGCTGCTCGCCAGTGCGGCGATCCTGTTCGGGATCGGCTGGCTGCCGCGCGCGGCGCAGCTCGCGATTTCCACGATGGCGGCGCACTCGCTGCTGCATGAAGCGGGCGAGGATCTGGCGCAGGAGGGGATCACTTCCCGCGTTCTGGAAGGGCTCGCGGTGGCGATCTCGCTGGCGCGGGGGGATTATGCAGTGGCGAACACCACCGGCTTCCTGCTGTCGCTCGGCGAATATCTCAGCGAGTCCACTGCGCGGCGTTCGGACATACTGCTGCGCGATCTGCTGCGCCCGGTCCACCCTTCGGTCTGGGTGACGCGCGGCGGGCAGGAGGTCGAGATCCCCGCAGATGCGGTGGTGATCGGCGATACGGTGGTCGTGGCCGCCGGATCGGTCGTCCCGGTGGACGGGCGCGTCCTTTCCGGCATCGCCGGCGTCAACGAAGCCGCGCTGACCGGCGAGGGCGCTCTGGTCGAGAAGACACGGGGCGCGCGGGCGCTGTCGGGTTCGGTGGTGCAGGAGGGACGGATCGCGATCTATGCAGAAAGCGTCGGCGCGGGCACGGTGACCGCCCGGATTGCCGAATATGTCGAACGCTCGCTGGCCGCTAAGGGGCGGATGCAACTGGAGTCTGCCCGGCTCGCCGACCAACTGGTTCCGACGATCCTGCGGGTGGCAAGCGGAGCCTTTCTGATCTCGGGCGACTGGCGGCGCCCGGCCTCGGTCCTGCAAGCGGACTATTCCTGCGCGCTGAAACTGGCGACACCGATCGCATTTCGTTTCGCCATGTATGGGGCGGGGCAGTCGGGCATCCTCATCAAGGGCGCGGATGCGCTGGAACGCCTGGCCGAAGCCGATACCATCGTTTTCGACAAGACCGGGACGCTGACCACCGGCGTTCTGGAGGTGACGGATGCCATTGCCTTCGACGAGCATTTCAGCCCGGACGATCTGCTCTGTCTCGCCGCTTCGGTCGAGGAGCATTATGCCTTCCACCCGCTGGCAATGGCGGTGGTCGAGGCTGCCCGCGCCACCGGCAGGAACAAGCATTTCGACCATCAGGAGGTCGAGTTCATCGTGGCCCATGGCGTCGCCAGCACCATGGACGGCAAGCGCATCGTCGTCGGCTCGCGCCATTTCGTTGAGGATGACGAGGGGATAGATTGCAGCGCGCATCGCCCGATGATCGGGAAACTGCTCGATGAGGGAAAGACGGTTCTCTTCATCGGCTTCGGCGGCCGTCTGCTCGGGATCATCGGGCTGGAGGACACGCTGCGCCCGTCCGCAGCCGCAACCGTCGCTAGGCTGCGCGAGCTGGGGGCACAGCGGATATTGATGCTGACCGGGGACCGCGAGGACCGCGCGGCCGAAATCGCCGACATGCTCGGCCTCGACGGCTATCACGCGGATCTTCTGCCCGAGGACAAGGCGCGCATTATCGAGGATCTGGGAGAATCCGGCGCGTGCATCGCCTTTGTCGGGGACGGGATCAACGATGCGCCCGCGCTGGCGCGTTCCCATGTCGGCATCGCGATGAACCGGGGCGCGGACATCGCTCGTCTGACCGCCGATATTGTGCTGCTCGAAGATGATGTCGCCGGTTTGAGCGATGCGGTGATGATCGCCCATGAAGTGATGGAGATCATCCGAGTCAGTTTCCGGCTGACCATCGGGCTCAACACCAGCATCCTGGCGGGAGCGGCGCTTGGGGCGCTGTCGCCGCTTGCAACCTCGGTCCTGCATAATGGCAGCACCATCGCCATCCTCCTCAATGTGCTGCGGCACCGGATCGGATCGCAGCGCCATCTTGCTGCGATCTCCTCGCCCTGATGCTCCGCATCACAGCTTCAGGGCGGGGATAATCTGCTTCTTGCGGCTGACGATGCCGGGCAGGGTTACCGTATCGCCGTCTGACCTGACCCCGAAACTGGCCTCTGCGATCTGCGCGACCAGCGTATTGGGCACCAGCAGGACCGCTTCCTGTTTCAGAATGTCGATGATGAACAGCAGCAATTGATCGGCCCCGGTTTGGGCTGCGACCTGGGGCATCGTGGCGATCAGCGCCGCCTTGCGCGCCAGAAGCAGGGACGGGGTAGTAGTTTCCAGAACCGAGATTCGCAGGAGCTTGTCGCCGATCGGATAGGCTTTGGAATCCATGGTCAGCAGGGCCGCCTCGTCATAGGCGGCAACATCGGACTTCGCGGCAAACAGCTCGGCCGCATAGTCGGGGATCACGTTGCCCAGATCCCCGGCCAGTGCCGTGGCCACAGCCCGATCATGAGCCGTCGTGGTCGGCGAGCGGAACTCCAGCGTATCCGACAGGATGCAGGAAAGCATCACGCCCTTCAGGTTTCGGGGCATCCGCGCCATATCCGGGCCGATCAGATCGTGCAGGATGGTTGCACTACAGGCAACCGGGCGGATGGCGATCTCGATCGGTGCCCTGGTTGTCAGGCCGCCGGCGAGAAGATGGTGGTCAACGATCCCGATAATCTCCACCATCTGAATGGAAGGCGGCAGCTCCGATGGGTTGTTGGTGTCCACGATGAAGCATCGGTCGCCTTGCGCGACATCACCGAGGATTTCGGGTGCGTCAGCCTGCCACCTCTCCAGAACGAATGCGGTCTCGGTATTCGGGGCGCCGAGCGCGAAGGCCCGCGCCAGCTCTCCCCGGATTTCACTCAGATACCAGGCGGCGATCAGAGCCGATCCGATGGCATCTGTGTCGGGTGCCTTGTGGCCGAAGACCTTGATCATGAGGGTATCCTTTGCTGGCGGGATTGGGCTGACAGGAAAATCGGGTGTCGGAACGTCGCCTCAACGCACGGTGCCCGAGGCGGCGGATCTCGCCAGAACGCCGAGCAGCGCCTCGTGCGGAACCGAACCGGCCATGGCGCAATCCCCGAGCCGTCGCGGCAGGATGAAGCGCAACGTGCCGCCCATCGCCTTCTTGTCCTGCTGCATGAGGTCGATGATCGCCTCCGCAGGCGGCATGGTGCCCGGGATCTCCGAGATGCTTGCCTTCATGCCCATGCGTCGCAGATGGCGGCGCAGCCGGTGCATGTCCTCATGCGGGCAATCCCCGAGCGTACTGGCAAGCTCGAAGGCAAGCATGCAGCCGATTGCGACGCCTTCGCCATGCCGCAATCGGTCGGAGTATCTCGTCGCTTTCTCCAGGGCATGGGAGAAGGTATGGCCGAGGTTGAGAAGCGCGCGATCACCGGCTTCCGTCTCGTCCCGGCCGACGATTTCCGCCTTCATGCCGACCGCGCGCCGGATCGCATGGACCCGTGCGGCAGGATCGCCGGCGATGACGGCCGGGCCGTTTACCTCCAGCCAGCCGAAGAACGATGCGTCGCCCAGAAGGGCGCATTTCAGGATCTCGCCATAGCCGGAAAGCAAATCGCGCCGCGGCAGGCTGTCCAGAAATGCGGTATCGGCCAGAACCAGTTCGGGCTGGTGAAAGCTGCCGACAAGATTCTTGCCTTGATTGGTATTGATCCCCGTCTTGCCGCCCACCGAGCTGTCGACCTGGGCAAGAAGCGTCGTGGGGATCTGAACGAACCGCACGCCACGTCGAAGGATCGAGGCCGCGAAGCCGGTCAGATCGCCGATGACTCCGCCGCCGAAGGCGATGATCAGATCATTGCGCTCGACCTGTCTGTCGAGCAGCCATTCGGTGGCCTCGATCAGATGCCGCCAGCTTTTGGTGGCCTCGCCCGGTGGAAGCACCAGGGCGGAAGAAGCGATCCCCTCATCCTGCAACGCAACGGTCAGGCGCTGGAGGCCGATTGCGGCAACGGTTTCATCGGTGACGATGGCAACGCGCGGCCGGGCGAGGAGCGGTGCGATTTCACGCCCCGCCTGATCAATCAGCCCGCTGCCGACAAGAACATCATAGCTGTGGGTGGCAAGGTGAACGCGAATGGTGCCGGGTATGGAGGAACGGCTCATCGGACCGGGCAACCGATCAGCGCCCCGAGCTCTGCCGCAGCGCGCGCAACCCGTTGCCCGAGTTCCATTCCGGGAACCCCTGCGCTGGCCCAGTCGGACGGTGTGGCGAGCACAACCGTGGGAGCGACGAGCATCCTGAAGCTGCCAAAGAGGTTGCGCATCGGCCCGTCAAGCGCGAGCGTTGAGCGGACAGAGCCCGCACTGGCTGCAAGCACCACCGGCTTGCCACGGAGGGCGGGAGGATCGATCAGATCCACGAACATCTTGAAGAGGCCGGAGTAGCTGCCGTTATGCAACGGGGTGATCATGACCAGCGCGTCGGCTTGCGTAATCATGCGGAGTGCTGTGTCCAGATCGGTGTCGGCCTCGCCGGTCAGGCTTGCGTGCAGGATTGGGCTTGCCAAAGTGCGCAGCTCCGTCAGTTGAGGTAGCAGAGAGATCGGGGAACGCCGGAACTCGCCCGCAAAGCATCCGGCAAGGGTGCTGCATTGGGACGGGTTTCCGGTTCCGGCGGACAGGATGGCGACGGTTGGCATCTGGATTTCGCAGCATTGGCCGACTGGGCAGGAGAGTCTCTCCGGTCAGCATGTTGTCTTTCATGACGGAGGTGGTGGACCGGCGATCTGTCGCCGGTCCATGAAACTGTCAGATTTTGCCGACCAGATCGAGCGAGGGCGCTAGGGTCTGGTCTCCTTCCTGCCACTTCGCCGGGCAGACCTCGCCTGGGTGGTTACGGACGTATTGCGCGGCCTTGATCTTGCGTAGCAGGTCCTCGGCATCACGACCGATGCCCTCGGCGGTGATCTCTACCGCCTGGATCAAGCCGTCGGGATCGATGATGAAGGTGGCACGATCAGCCAGGCCCTGTTCTTCCCGCATGGCATCGAAGTTGCGGGTGATGATGCCTACCGGGTCGCCGATCATCGTATAGCGGATCTTGCCGATGGTCTCGGAGGCATCGTGCCAAGCCTTATGGGTGAAATGCGTGTCGGTCGAGACCGAGAAGACTTCGACGCCGAGCTTTTGCAACTCGTCATAGTGGTCGGCCACGTCGCCCAGTTCGGTTGGGCAGACGAAGGTGAAATCGGCCGGGTAAAAGAAGAAGACGGCCCATTTGCCGAGGACATCGGCCTCGGTTACTTCGATGAACTTTCCGTCTTTGAAGGCCGATGCCTTGAACGCGCGGATTTTCGTGTTGATCAGTGCCATGTCGTCTCTCTTGATCTGATGGGGACCGGCCGCCGCGCGGCTCAAGCCCCGCAGCTCACGGTCGGATTGAAGTCGCGTGTCGGGCTGCGAAGCGCCTCAGGGAGGCGCGCGTTCCCAGACCCGGGTGACCCCGATCTTTTCGGCCGGACGGATCAGCCCGTCCCGCGCCATACGGCGCAGAAGATGCAAGGTGCCGGTACGGCTCATGCCGAGCCGGTCCTGCAACTCGCTCTGTGTCCTGGGTCGGCGCAGTTGATCGAGAACGAGCTGGCGTCGGGCGGTGGCCCCGGCATTTCGCCGGCCAAGGTTTTCCGGGGTCTGATTGTGCATTCTTGTTCCCGCCCGACACCTGCTCGACGGTCCCGCTGGGGATGGGACCGATCGGGTGACGCCTCTATGCGCTCAACTCATCCATTTTCTTCCCGGCATTGGGGCCGGAGCGCAGCGACCATATCTCGTCGATATGAACGAGAACCGCGAATTTCGGCGTCTTCATCCCGTTCTTTTCGGCAAAGGCCACGGCATTGTCGAAAGGCGCCCCTTCGGTGAACAATTCCGGCGTGCCCAGGAACCGATAGCCGTCCAGCTTTTCGCGGTCGATCACCGCCACGGCGATCCTTGATCCGTTCTGCATATTGGTCAGGGTCTGGCCGCCGGTATTCTCGTTGAAGATCAGCGTACTGTCGTCATAGACGCGCAAGCTGCGCTTGGGGCCGAGATTGGGAATAGCGCCTTCGGTCACCGTTGCCTGGATCGGAGTCTGCGTGGCCAGCATGTCTTTCATGGCCTGGGTCAAGGTTTTCATCGTTCGTCTTTCTGTCAGTGGAAGGGCCGCCCTATGATCTGCGCCGGGCGGCATGGCGGGATCAGATTGTCGGATCAGTTGGACAGGCCGCAGTGCCCGCAGCTTTGCAGGTCGGTGGCGCGTTCCATGTGAGTGGCCGCATGACTGACCGCGGCGGCGCTCTCGCGCAGCTGAAGGACGTAATGCCCGATGGGTGGCGCGGGCGCATCTTGCGCCGCGAGGTGCCCGGCCAGTTCGGAGAGCGTATATTTCAGGTGCTGGATGCAGGCGATCCGCAGTTCGAGTGGGGTCGCCGGTTGCCGCGCGGCACCATTCAGGCGATCGAAGGCAAGGATCAGTAGACGACGGCATTCGGCCTCGCGCCCCTCCTGTCGGGCAAGTTGCGCGAGGTTGTGGCAGGCGATGTTCATGATTGCCGGCAGCGGGATTGCCGTATCGTTCGGATTCAGGGTGGCGAAGATCCGCTCGGCTTCCTCAAGGCCCCGAAGGTAGAGTTTACGGGCCGGTTCGACCGCGCCGTCCTTGAACGCCTGATTGGCCGCCGAGGTCAGTTCCAGCCAGCGGTGGTCGCGCAGGATCGGGGTGGCCGTCGCCATGGACAGGTTTTCGGGCTGGGTACGGGCGTTCATGGTGCATCTCCGGTGAGGTTCGGTTGCGGGCATGACGAAGCCGTGCGCGCATTGCGCGCACCTCGTCAGACGGAAAGGGTGAGACTCGAGGCCCATGCGGAGATGGGAAGCCGCGGGTCGGGGATCTCAACTTGCAAGCGGGTGCCCCTGGCTATGGGCGGTATTCCCTGGGGTGCCGCCATTCAGGATCGTCGCAATGACAGCAAGTGTATGAGCGATTCCGAGAATGGAGTTGATCGCGCCATCCCGGACCCCGCCTGCGCGCACAGCATGGAGCCGGGACAGAAGATCGACCTGGCCGGCCCAGGCGGCGGCCGCAGCGAGGGAGAAGAGCGCCATGGCCGCCGCTTCCTGATCCTGCGGCGGGACGGCTCCGGGTTCGTTTGGGGGCTCCTCTTGTGCAATCAGATCGGAGGCGGGTTGTTGCGCCAGGAGGGATGCCACCGCCGCCCGTTGGGCCAGGTCGCGCGTCTGATGGGGAATTCGAACTTCGGCATCCCGCAGGACTGCCTGTATCAGATCGGCATTTCCGGTGGCGATGCCGGCCGCGATGACCGAACCCCATTTCTGATCTTCGTTGAGCGTTGCGTTTCCCTGATCCAAGACAAGGAGAAGCCGCGTTCCCGCTGATCGCGCCCAGGCGGGCAGGGTCGCGCATAGGGCAGCCAACGGCCGGTGTGGCGGCTCGCAAGGTGACTGGCCAATCAGAGACTGGCGCGCGATCTGGCGCAGATATTGGCGGCGGTTCATATCTCTGTTCCTGTATCCCGCGGTCTCTCCGGTTCCAGCCGGATCACCACGTCGATATTGGCGATGCGGTAGCCTTGCGGCGGTTCAGGAAGCCGGGCGAAACTGATTTCTTCCGGCGGAATGTCGATGACCCGGTTGTCAGCCTCGACATGGAAGTGGTGATGGTCGCCGGTGCCGATGTCGAACTGTGCCGGGCCGCCGGCCGTGGCGAGACGGCGGATCAGACCATGCGCGGCAAACTCGTTCAGGGTGTTGTAAACGGTGGCCATCGACAGGCGCTGGCCGGTCTCCGCAGCCACGGCAAAGATCTCCTCGGCCGTGAAATGGTGATAGCTTCGGCCGAACAGGATGGCCGCGATGGCGCGGCGTGGGCGGGTGCTGCGCAACCCTGCTCCGTCCAGCAGGTTTGCGCCTGTGGGAGACGGGTTACGTGGATCGGTTTGGAGAATGGCTTCCTTGAGCATGGGAGCTGACTTGTTGCTGGCGTTTCGGGTCAGGATCTTTGAACGGGAGAGTCATTCCGGCGGATGCGGCAGAGAATATCGACGCCGGAAAGGACGTAGCCGGGCGGCGGTGGCGGCAGATCGCCGAGGCGGATCAGGTCTGGCGGGATGTCGAGCAGGCGGTCTTCATCCTCGACGTAGAAATGATGATGATCTTCGCCTTGCAGCTCATACCATGCGGTGTTGCCGTAGATCGGCACGCGGCGCATGAGGCCCGAGGCGCAGAAGTGCTTCAGGCTGCCATAGACCCGGCTCAGCGAACCCGGGGCGCCGCGTCGGCGCACCTCGTCAAACAGCCCCTCTGCCGAGACATGCGCCGGAGGCTGGCCGAACAGGATGTCGATCATAGCCAGTCGCTGCCGCGTCGCACGCAGCCCGGCTTCCGTCAGGATGCGGCGCGCTTCGTCGGGGGCGAGCCCGTTGTCATGGCTCAGCGTCATGGATGACCTCATATATTGCGAGTGAGTCGCAAGAAGGATGCGCTGGCTGGGCAGGGGAGGTCAAGCCAATATTGCGACTGATTTGCAGTTGCAATTTCGCGGGCACCCGCTATCCATACTGCGACTCACTCGCAACTAATCCGTTAGGGAATGTTTGCGAAGGCTTCACGACCGGAAAACACGAAAGGACTTCTGATGTCTTCGACACTGTCGCGTCTCCTGGGCGCAGTGACTGCCACGGCCCTGATGGCCGGTACCGCTATGGCGGATGATGATCGCCTGAAGGTGGTGACGACCTTCACCGTGCTGGCTGACATGGCGCAGCGGGTTGCCGGGGATGCGGCCGATGTCGTGTCGATCACCGTGCCGGGGGCCGAGATCCATGGCTATGAGCCGACTCCGCAGGATATCGTGCGCGCTCAGGATGCCGATCTGATCCTGTGGAACGGCATGAACCTGGAACTGTGGTTCGAGCAGTTCCTGCGCAATCTGGGGGATGTGCCCTCGGTGACGCTGACCGACGGCATCGACCCGATCTCGATCTCGGGCGGGGAATATGACGGCAAGCCGAACCCGCATGCCTGGATGGGGATCGACAACGCGCTGATCTATATTGACAATATTCTTTCCGCCTTCGCCGAACATGATCCGGAAAATGCCGCGACCTATGTGGCCAATGCCATGGCTTATAAGGCGGAATTGCGCGCCGTGCTGGAGCCGCTGCGCGCCCGGATCGCGACGGTGCCGGAGGCGCAGCGCTGGTTGGTGACCTGTGAAGGCGCCTTCAGCTACATCGCCCGCGATTACGGCATGCAGGAGCTCTATCTCTGGCCGATGAACTCGGACGCCATGGGTACGCCACAACAGGTTCGTGGTGTTATTGACGGTGTGCGGGCCAACAACATCCCGGTCGTCTTCTGCGAAAGCACGGTCAATACCGCACCGGCCGAGCAGGTCGCGCGGGAAACCGGTGTGAACTATGGCGGCGTTCTCTATGTTGACAGCCTGTCGGAGCCCGATGGTCCGGTTCCGACCTATATCGACCTGCTTCGTGTGACTTCCGAGACCATCGCCAATGGTCTCGCCCCTGCCGCGCAGTAACCCTCCTGCTGAGCGATCTGGCCTGCCGCGCGGTTTTTGCGCGGCAGGCTGCGGCATTCAGGCATCCCCACCCGGGCGACCGACCCTTTCCGGCAGAAAGACCACAGATGATGCAAGACAGATCCATTCAGCCAGGTCAGGGCGATGGCAGCGGGATCACCGCCCGCGATGTGACTGTGACCTATCGCAACGGTCATACCGCGCTCCGCAACGCCAGCTTCCAGATCCCGAAGGGAACCGTGACGGCGCTGGTCGGCGTGAACGGTGCCGGGAAATCGACGCTATTCAAGGCGGTGATGGGCTTTGTGCCGGTGGCAAAAGGCGAGATCCGGTTGCTCGGCCTGACGGTGAAGGAGGCGCTGAAGCGCAATCTCGTCGCCTACGTGCCGCAGAGCGAGGAAGTCGATTGGTCCTTTCCGGTGCTGGTCGAAGATGTGGTGATGATGGGGCGCTATGGCCATATGGGCTTCCTGCGCCGCCCCTCGAAAGCTGACCATGATGCGGTCAGCTCCGCGCTGGCGCGGGTGAACATGCAGGACTTCCGTCATCGCCAGATCGGCGAGCTTTCGGGTGGCCAGAAGAAGCGCGTGTTCCTGGCCCGCGCCCTGGCGCAGG
The DNA here is from genome assembly GCF_013155295.1 of Pseudogemmobacter hezensis. Taxonomy (GTDB): domain Bacteria; phylum Pseudomonadota; class Alphaproteobacteria; order Rhodobacterales; family Rhodobacteraceae; genus Pseudogemmobacter; species Pseudogemmobacter hezensis. The sequence goes on from NZ_JABJXT010000005.1 coordinate 100,070, forward strand.
ATGGGCAAGTGATCTTGCTGGATGAGCCCTTTACCGGCGTCGATGTGAAGACCGAAGAGCAGATCATCGCGTTGCTGCGCGAACTCCGCGCCGAGGGCCGGGTGATGCTGGTCTCCACGCACAATCTCGGCTCGGTGCCTGAGTTCTGCGACCGGGTGGTTCTGGTGAAGGGCACGGTGCTGAGCTACGGTCCCACCGAGACCACCTTCACCCGCGAGAACCTGGAACATGCCTTCGGCGGTGTGCTGCGGCACTTCACCCTCGGCGGCGACGCGCTGCACGACGATGACGATGCGCGCCATGTCTCGATCCTGACCGATGACGAACGCCCCCTGGTGCAATATGCGGGCCGCACCCATACTGCGGCAGGGGAGGGGAAGCAGTGAGTGTGCTTCTTGAACCCTTCACCTATGGTTACATGACGAATGCGATGTGGGTCTCCGCGCTTGTCGGCGGCGTCTGCGCCTTCCTGTCGGCCTATCTGATGCTCAAGGGCTGGTCGCTGATCGGCGATGCGCTGTCTCACTCAGTCGTGCCCGGTGTCGCTGGCGCCTATATGCTGGGCCTGCCTTTTGCGCTTGGCGCATTCATCTCCGGTGGGCTTGCTGCCGCGGCAATGCTGTTCCTGTCGGACCGTTCGGGGCTGAAGGTTGATGTGGTGATCGGGCTGATCTTCACATCGTTCTTCGGTCTTGGCCTGTTCATGGTCTCTATCAATCCGATGTCGGTTTCGGTCCAGACCATCACCATGGGCAATATCCTTGCGATCTCTCGCGACGATACGATCCAGCTTGCGATCATCGGCTTCGTCTCTCTGGCGGTTCTGCTGATGAAATGGAAAGATCTGATGGTCGTCTTCTTTGACGAGAGTCATGCCCGTTCCATCGGTCTGCATCCCGGCTTTCTGAAGGCGGTGTTCTTCATCCTGCTGTCGGCCTGCGTGGTGGCAGCGATGCAGACAGTCGGGGCATTTCTGGTGATTGCCATGGTGGTGACGCCGGGGGCCACGGCCTATCTGCTTTGCGACCGCTTTCCGCGTCTGATTGCCCTGTCGGTTCTCATCGGGACGGTGACGAGTTTCGTCGGCGCCTATGCCAGCTACTTCCTCGATGGTGCGACCGGCGGCATTATCGTCTGCCTGCAAACCCTGATCTTCCTTGCGGCCTTTGTCTTTGCACCAAAACACGGGTTGCTGGCTGCCCGCGCCAAGGCGCGTGCTGCGCTGCGTGAGGAGGCAGTTCAATGATCGACCAGCTTCTGCTGCCCTTCCAGTTCGGCTTTATGCAAAATGCCTTCTGGATCGCCGCCGTGGTCGCCGTCCCGACCGCACTCTTGTCCTGCTTCCTTGTCCTCAAGGGTTGGGCCCTGATGGGGGATGCCGTCAGCCATGCCGTGCTGCCGGGGATCGTTCTGGCCTATATCTTCGGCTTCCCCCTGATCCTTGGGGCCTTCGCTGCTGGCCTCTTCACCGCCGTTTCAACCGGCTATCTGGCCGAGAACAGCCGGGTGAAGCAGGATACGGTGATGGGGGTGGTCTTCTCGGGCATGTTCGGCCTCGGGATCGTGCTCTACACCTCGATTACCTCTGACGCCCACCTTGACCACATTCTCTTTGGCAACATGCTCGGGGTGGGGTCGGAGGATCTCTGGACGGCAGGCATCATCGGTGCGGGTGTCTCAGCTTTGCTGCTCCTGAAATGGAAGGACCTGATGCTGCACGCCTTCGATCCGGCGCAGGCGCGGGTCTCTGGTCTGCCTGTCGGGCTGCTGCATTATGGCCTGCTGACCATCCTGTCGCTGACCATCGTAGCCACCATGTCGGCAACCGGGCTGATCCTGGCAGTGGGCCTGCTGATTGCACCCGGGGCGATTGCCTTCCTCGTGACCCGCAGTTTCGGCAAGATGCTGGCGGTCTCGGTCGTGGTCTGCCTGTTTTCGATGCTGGGCGGTGTCTATGCCAGCTTCTTCCTCGACTCTGCCCCGGCGCCGACCGTGGTGCTGATCCTGACAGCCCTCTTCCTGATCGCCTTTGTGCGCAAGATCCGCCTGCAACGACAGGTCACGACAGCAATCTGAGCACATCCGAACGGAGCACTACCCGTTCCATATACTGCTGTTCTGGCGGGGTGACCCGCCAGCAGCCCCCTCTGGCACGCCTCGCGTGCCCTCTTCAAAGGACGTTCCGATGCGTGGCATCTCTCGCGCCGCAACCGCATTCGCAATCGGTCTGACTGCAACTGCAGCCTCGGCCGAAACCACTTCCCCATGGGAGGGCAATATTGATCTCGAGTTCGGTATCGATTCCACCTTCCGAGCTGATGACCCTGATGCAAGGCTGACCGACACATTCGGCAGTGCAGCCTTCGCGCTCCGTCTGCGCATGACGGACGGCATCGCGTTGAACTTTGGTGCCACCGCAGAGGCGGTGCTTGATCCGCGCCCCGCCACAGATCGCACCTTCGGAGATATCGGCCTCTATATCGATACGCTGAATCTTGAGGCTGAAATCGGTCCGGTCACCCTGACCGCAGGCAAGTTCGGAGCTGGTTTCGGCACGGCCTGGGACACGATGCCGGGGATTTGGAGCGCTGATCTGGCTGAGGATTATGAACTCGCCGAGCAGCTTGGTGTCGGCCTGTCGTGGGATCTTGGTGCAACACCGCTTGGCAGTCTGACTTTGGGTGTCAATCTCTTCACTGCGGATACCACTACGCTCTCGGATTCCGCATTGACCCGGCGCGGCCGGTTGACGCGCGCCGACGGCGGGGCCGGCAATACCGGGCGCCTCAACAACGTCTCGTTGACCCTTGATGGCAGCGACCTTGAGGCTGCACCGGGCCTTTCGTGGCATCTGGGCTATCGGCAGTTGAAACCGGGCATTGGAGACATTGCCAGTGAGCGCGGCATGGTCTTCGGTTTGGCCCAGACCTTTGAACTCGGGAATGGGACAGAGCTGACCGTTGCGGGCGAAGTCGCAAGATTGCGCAATGCCGGTGGCAGCGCCGATGATGCGGACCATGCCACGCTCGGCCTCGGGCTGGCACGCGGTGCCTGGCATGGCGAACTTGCGGCGTCCTCCCGTCGTCTCACTCTCGGAGCCGGAGGCTCGGCACGCGACACGCTTGTCCAGATCTCCGGCGGCTACACCTGGGATAACGGTATCGATCTCAGTCTTGGATATGGCCGTTTCTCGGAGGCCGGCTCACGTTCGGAAATTATCGGTCTGCGCCTGACGCGCAGCTTCTCCTTCTGAACACATGGCTCACGCCCCTGGCGCAAGCGTGCCGGGGGCAGTTCATCATTGGCCGGAAACCATGGCATACCTCGACTGGACCATCCCTCTGAAGCTGCTCGCGGTTCTCGTGCTCGTCGGCGCGAACGGCTTCTTTGTTGCCTGTGAGTTCTCGCTGGTGGCGCTGCGACGTTCACGTATCGACCAACTGCGCAACGAGGGGCACCCGCTGGGCGGTGATCTGACCCGTGCCAGCGACAACCTCGATTCCTATCTCGCGGCCACGCAGATCGGGATCACGCTGTCCTCGCTCGGTCTTGGCTGGATCGGTGAGCCGGCGGTGGCTGCGGTCCTTGGGCCATTGTTCTCGGGCCTGCCATCACCGCTAAACTGGCTTGGAACCCATACAGCCGCCTTCATCATCGCTTTCAGCCTGGTTACGTTTCTCCATGTGGTCTTTGGCGAGCTGTTGCCCAAAAGCCTTGCCATCCAGCGCTCCGAACAGGTCGCGCTGCGCATCACCCGGCCACTGGCGCTGTTCCTCCTCGTGTTCAGGCCGCTGCTCTATGTGCTGAACGGCTTTGCCAACTGGGTGTTGCGCAAGATCGGCCTCGATCCGGCGACCGGAGAGGGCCACCTCTATTCCATGGAGGAGTTGCGCCTGCTGATCTCGGCCTCGAATGAAGCCGGGCTGATCCACAAGGCGCAGGGGAACCTTGTCGATCGGGCCCTGACAATGGGTGACCGCAAGGCTCTTGCCTATATGACCCCCGCGGTCGATCTGGAATGGGTGGAGGCAGATCGTCCCTTAGCGGAAACCCGGGCGCAGATGCTGGCGAGCCCCTATAGCCGTTTCCCGGTCAGGATCGGCGATGGCGGACAGATCGGCATCGTCACGGCCAAGACCATCCTTGGTCTCGATCCGTCGCTACCCACGCTTCCGTCGGAGGCAATCATGGAGGCGGTCTTCCTCCCGGAATATGCACGAGTGGTCCAGGTCATGGAGGAGTTTCGCCGCAAGCATCTCGAATGTGCTTTGATCCTTGATGAACTGGGCGATCTTGAGGGTATGCTGACGACCCACGACCTGTTCGACGCGCTGGCCGGTGACAGTCGGACGCCGCCGCAAAAGGTCAAGATCAAGCCGCGGAAAGCGGGAACGCCAGCGCAGCCAACCCAGATCGAGGATGGCCGGATATTCGATGCCGGTCTTCCCGTTGACGAGTTCGCACGGATGGTCGGGCGGCCGCTTCTCGGGATGGAGGAGAACCGCTGGTATAATACGCTCGCCGGCTTCGCTCTTGAGCGGCTGAAGCAGCTACCGCAGGAAGGGCAACGCTTTGGGCATGACGGACTACTTTTCGAGATCGCCGAGATGCGTGATCGGAGAATTCTGCGGATATCCGTCTTTGAGCAAAGTGGCCCTCGTCCGGAGGACGCCTCGTCGAATGGTGCGGAGAACCAGCTGCCCCAGGTTGGCTTGCAGAAATGTCACGCCTGAGTGAGAGATGGAATCTCGCCAGAGGCGACGTTCCATATCCAGACATCGAGATCGGGATGTGAAGGAACAAATGTTTCCAGGTCCGCTCGGATCAAAGATTCGTCCCGCGGCGGAATGATGTAGAGGGCCAGTGGCTTTGGGTGGTGCCGTGGGAGGAGTGCAACCATCTCGGAATCCTCAGGGGCCTGCCCAAAGTTGAGTTTGCGGATGCTCTCTTCGCGGAGTCCGGCCAGTTCGTTCAAAAGGCGATGCTCATAGATGCTGCTGAACGGGATCCAGTTCGTCGTGCAGACCATCAGGACGATCTCTTCTACACTGGCCAAGCCGGCGGGATTGAGGCCGAACGTCGCGAACAAGATGAGATGGCTACTTTCGTCCGCTTCCCAGAGAGAGAGTTCGTTGGCAAACAGGGTCTGGACCCTCGACCATGACCGATCATCGATCAGGAGCGGGAAGTCGGGCAGATGGCGAAGGATGATTTTCCGGCCAAGGCGTGACGTGTCGATGGATTTCACCTCTCCAAGCATCAACATCAACCGGCCCTGGCCACCGGCTCCGGGTTGCAGCGGAAGAAGGGCCGCCATCCTGCGCTGCTCGATCTCCGATTTCGCCTCCAGGCGGAAGGTTTCGGGTATGAACAGCAGTGAAGCCAAAGTCTCGCCCCGGACCATCATGGTGCGGGAGGCTGCGATCAGATGCGATCTGACCGTCCACCAATAGCGCTTCCCCGCCCAGTTTGCTGTCCATCTGGTCAAATCGGCCTCATGCCAGAGCAGATGGAGCAGCGCGGCCAGGGAGAGCTTTGGAGGGACCATGACGACAGAGCTCTTGACGCCTGGAATCGCAGGAGCAGAGTTGCCCGGATTGCGGGTACCGGTTTTGGCGAGGCCGAACCCCAGCTTCAGCGACACCCGACCGGTGGCGTCATCCCGGCGGATTGCATTGCCTATGAGGGTGTCCAGTGCCGATGTGCTCCACTGCGGTTCAAAGGCCTCGCAGCCGGGATCGTGGCTTTCCCCGGAAAGCGGCATGCGCTTAACGAGGTATTGGCCACCAATTTTGGCGATATAGGTCGGAACACCTGGTTTTCTGCAAAGGCACAGGGGGCGAATTCTGTCCTGCCAGGCCCGTTCGAGGGCCTTTTGGAATTCGGGGGCGGATACCTTCAGGATGGTGCCGTTGATGTCGAAGCGGCGCATGTTGGCTGCCTTTCAAACTGAGGGGAAGCGATTGTGGTGCCGGGACGTGACGGAGCCCGGGGGTCCTGCCTGTACAGGGCCACGTTTTCGCTCGACAAGCCCGATGAGGCTTCCGGCCAGGTTAAGCCGGCCGCCCCGGTGTAATCGGATGAAGGTTCTGAGCAGCCCTCCCGGTGATCTGACAGGGGTGACCGGGTGGTTCCGATTGGCGTCAATGATCAGGATCGCGAGTGCCGCACGCAGAGGGCTCAGCTGGTCCAGAGCCTCTTCCCAGGCTGAATCGCTGATACCCAGTTCCGGTACACGCCGCGCTGCAGCCTCTATGAAGTCGGTCTGGTCAAACTCGCGCCGGCCATCACGAACCCCGTCGAGCCAGAAGCGCATTTCCTCACTGGAAATGGCATAGAGTTGTGTCGGCTTCAGAAATGCGGTGTCAGCGGATATGATATTGGCAGGGGGATTGCTTTCTTCCGACCGCGAAGCATGCTGGCTTTCCTGGCAGCTACAGGATTCAGGAAATCTTTCGGTTGTATCTTGTATATGGCACCGGAAGTCCGTTTCCGGTTCACCGGAAGGCTCATGGCACAGATCGCGGAATTGGCTGGCCTCGCGAACTGCCGCAGCGATAGCGGCGCGGTATTCGTCGAGGGCTTCTGCGGTCCATCTGCGGTCCATTCGATGCGGCCATGCATCTTGCGCTTGCTCCAGCTGCAGCAGCTGAGGGCTTTCAGGATGGGTTTCCCTGAGCTCAGTAAGGAGCAGTCTGAACTGTTGCCGAAGGGCAAGACAGGACAGGCGGAGGGCGCGCACCCGGTTGGCCTCGCGCTGGAGAAGTTCTCTCAACTCGAAAAGATGTGTCACCTGACTGATCAGGGGGCTGAACGACAGGCCATATTTTTCGGGCGAGGCCGTTACGGGCGCACAGCGGCGGCCGTTACCGATGGTGCCGCGTGAGATGAACCCGAGCCTGACAAGAGCTGCCTCATCGTAGCGCAGCGCGCGGGCCGATTTGTCCAGATCCATTGCCAGCTGCTGCTGCTGCACATAACAGACTGCATCCGTGCCCGGGTCGGTCCAGTCAGAGGGCCGCGTCCGCCGGATCATCGCGAGAAGGGCGTCGAGCCGGGCGGGTGACAAGCCCAAAGCGCTTCGCAGATCTATAAGCAGTCCCTCGATATCGCCGCGCTTCAGTGTGCCGGGCAGGACTGGCCAATTGGACGAGGGGTCTTGCAAGCAGGCCTGATTGCTTCTCATGCCCTTTGATCCTTCATTACAGGCAGCGAGCAGGACGCAGGGGATCGATCGCAGAAACTGCGATTTCTCGTTGCGCATGGTCCGGGGAGGAGCTACGCTTAACCTTGTCGTGGTCGGGATTGCCGTCCCTGCGTAGTCTTGCCTCCCCCCGTGCCGGTTGCCGCCGCGCGGGTGTTGCAATTTGTGGCTACGCGCGAGATCGAGCCGGAGTTGGCCGCTGGACCTCGCGAGCGAGCATTACAGATTTCCGCACATCTCTGGCGAACCCCGCGGAAGGTGGGATTCAAAGAGGCCAGGAGTCACGGACACGTGGCAGACCTGCGGGGAAGGGATCATGGCCGCGCCAGTTTTCGGTTTCCTATCAAGGTAGAAATGGCTTTCCAGATCTCTCCTCATGGATGATCGCCTGTGGTGGACACGAGTTCACCGCAACGTTCACTACCGTGAGAAGGAATGTCGGTATGTCGCAAGAAATCCCAAGTTTCGGCTGTGTCACGCACAACCTCTATGCCGTTCGGTTGAATCGTGGGGGTCGGACGGAACTCTTGCTTGTCGGCGTGAGGTTGCAGACAGATCTGGGTCAGCATTTCGAATTCCTCTTCGACGGAGAAACCGCTGCGGGCGCGATTGTGCTTGCCCAGCCGCTTGACCTGCCCCTGAGCGGGACATCAGGGCTGTTGTCAGCCCTCATCGGTTGACCCTTCCCGATTTCCGACGGAGCTGAGCGCGGATGAAACGGACGGTTTCCAGCGGAATCCCGGTGCTCCCGGCGATTTCTTCGTCGGTGTGGCCCTGGCCAATGGCGTCCCCGATCCTGCCCCAGTCCAGCGGAAATGACAGATCAGAGCGGTTCGCGCCGCGCTTTGAGCGCGTGCGCGGGCTGCGCAGAACCTTCTCGATCTTTGCACAAGCCGCTTCGCTGATTTCTGTGGTGGAACGTGAGATGTCGAGCGGAACGGCAACCTGGGGCAAGCCCCAGCTATCGACGAGCCGGATCAGTCCGAGCGGATCAGAAAACACCTTGGGGCGAGGATTGGTGGAAAGCCCAAGTGTGCAGTTTACCTTGTTGTCCAACGGTGTCGAAAGGGTGAGCCTGATCTCCCCATCCTGTACGAGCCTGTCGATATGGAGAAGGCGGCTGCGCAGCAGTTGTTCACGAAAGCGGATGGATGTCATGGTGATGGGGGGCAAGGCACACCTCATTGCATGGCGGTACGCTCGGCACCTGAAGGTGCCGGTGACGTTAGCCGCCGTTTCGGGCTGGGTCCGCTTGAGCCTGGTCAGAAGGACGTGTGCCGGACTGGGGATAGAGCGGAAGCGAGTCTGGATTATTGATCTATGACACCATCACGGCACATTTAATATCATTTATCAACATAAACTATGAGATGTTGACCTTGGCTAATCGTTGTTAGGTGGTCGGCGCGTCGCCGACGGTGGCTGTCGCGGCGTAAAACAGTTGGTCATGGCGCTCCAGATTCATGATATTATTGACTAAAATGAGTTTGGTACATTTCAGCCTGGGACGCTTCTGCATTCGCTGAAGCCCGCCGCAGGTTCCATGCGAGATGACGATTGATGCTGTCCGGAAGTGGCGGATACGACCCGTAACGCCGAGGCTGCTGTTCGCCGACATCTGACAGGAATCTGCGATCTTACAAGAATTGCCCATTGTCAAAAAATAGGTGGAAACGCGTAAGAATGGTATGTATTGTCAAGACGTGCAGGTTTTGCGCGAAACGTCGACAATTCAGCAGACCATCCATCGGGAGGAGACCCGTCGTGGGAGAACAGGCAAACCGGAAGCCTCATGTCGTGTTCGAGAGGATGGCAGCACAGCTGGTGAGGGAGGGAGCTGATGTGGAACTCATTGCCCGAGGCAAAAAGGGGACCCGGGACATCGATGGCTGGTATATGATGATCAGGCAACCAGACGGACGGCGCCTGCTCGTACTCACAGTGCGGGAGGCCAAGCTGAAGTTTACGCAGACGATTATCGCTGTGTTCAGAATGCTCGAACGCATGTCGGCGAAAGAAATTCTTGTACCGCTCGAAGCACAGATTGAAACGGAAGGCGAACTTTGGGCCTTGCATGCCCGACTGAATGCTGAAGCTGGTACGCAAAGCGCAGGATAGCGGGAGAACCGTGGATCGGATTACAATCCGATCTGAAGGGTCGGCATCGAGATGATCGTTCCTCAGTTTTGACATTTGATACTAAACGTCAACGAATCATATTGATTGATTCACTCTGATCTGTAATGTGCGTCGGGCAGGCGGCCTGCTGACCACATCCCAGCTCCAGAGGTAACTCCATGAAACTTTTGCGTTTCGCGGTGGCCGTTGCGGCCACCCTGCTTCCTGCTGCGGCAATGGCCGCAGGTGCCGGTACCGGCGTCGAGGCCGGTTTCGCCGGCATCACCACCACGCTCACGACCCTTCTCAGCGGTGCGGGCGGCTATCTGATCCTCATCATTTCGATCATCGTGGCGGCGATCACGCTGATGGCGACCGGTCGCTGGACCTTCGTCATCACGGCGGTCGCCGTTTCGCTCTTCCTCGGCTACGGCGTCTCGATCGTTTCCTCGATCGGCGGCGTGACTGCGACGATCGATATGCTCGCTGAAGCTCCTGTGAGCTTGCCCGTGCAGCACCCGGTTCTCTGAGCCGCCGGCCGCACGGCTTATCCCGTGCGGCCATTCCTGTCCTTTCCAGCTACATTCGAGGAGCAGATGCAGGAGAACGTCGTCCGCATCGAACAGCGCCTTCAGGATCAGGCCCGCATCCTTCTCTTCCCAGTGGATGAGGGACTGGCCCTGCTCGCGCCTGCAGGCGTTGGTATTGCCCTGCAATCCGCCATCTCCGGGATCATCCTCGGTGTGATCAGCTACCTCTTGTGGAAGCGCCTGAAGGGGGAAGGCGGCCTGGAGCGGTTGCTCGCACTTCTTTACTGGTCTCTGCCCCGCGAAGTCGGCCCGATGAAATCCTGGCCCGACAGCTCCGTGACGATCTGGAGGGGCTGATGGATTTCGCCACCCTCAGCCGCAAGATGAAGGCCGCACAGAAGGCGCGCAATGTGCTGGTGGTGCTGCTGGCGGTCTCGGTCGCGGGCAATTTCCTGCAAAGCTACCGGATCAGCCAGGAAAACACTCAGGTCGTGCTGATCCCTTCCCGGGTGAGCGACGGTATGGTGGCCAGGGGTGCCGCAGATATCCGCTATATCGAGGCGCTCGGCCTCGACGCCGTCTATTCCATGTACACGATCAGTCCGGGCACGATCCGCTATGGCAGGGATGTGATCGAGCGGATCGCCGCAGCCCAGGACCGGGCGCGGTTGCTCGAAAGCTATGATGACATCGCGGAGGACATCCGGTTGCGCCGGATCTCGACCGTGTTCCGGCCCGAGCGGATCGAGCACAACCTCTCCCGCCTCCAGATCGTCGTTGAAGGCAGTCTGGCAACCTATCTCGACACCACTGAAGTCTCGACGGGACCGCGCCGGATCCAGCTCAGCTTCGTCGAGGAAGGCTCCTCGATCCGGCTGTCTCGGATGGACTTGCTGGAGGTCGAGAAATGAACCGCTCCCTGATCATCGCCGCGTTGATCGCGTCTCTGGCCTGGCCCGCGCTTGCGGAACAAAAGCTTTCGACCCGGCCGAACGGCTCGGTGCGGATTTCGGCCTCGGCCGGGGATGTGACGCGGATCAGCGTCGCCGGCGACCGGATCCGGCGCATCATCAAGGATGAGAGCCAGTTTCAGGAAATGAACGACGAGGCAACCGGCGACATCTTCCTGCGCTATGCCGGGGATCAGTCAAAGCTCGCCCCCGAATCCGGCTATATCATCACCGAACGCGGGGTCACGATCAGCTACGAGCTGACCCCGAAATCGAACCTCGGCGCCGAGACGGTCATCATCACGGTCAATGGCTTGCCGGATCTCCCGGCAGGCACAACGAGCGGCAGCGCGGGCGCAAGCGGGCAGAGATCTGCGGCGGGTTTCGAGCTGGCGGCGGGTGAGGGCGGCGGGGGGTATGCCTCCAGCCTCGTTGCCTTCACCCGTGCGACCATCGACAAGCATGTCGCCGGGCGCGCAGCCCCCTCGCGCGGGCATGGCACCGTAGTTGCCTCGGAAACCGGCAGCGGCATGCGGGCCCGGGTGATCGTTGCGGCTGGCGGAGAGTCCGGCCGCTATGTCCGACCGCAGGATTTCTTCAACAGCAAGGTGCTCGCCGTCTGGGTCGAGCGCAATGATCTCGCGCCCAATACGCGGGCCTGGGTCGTGGTGGTGGAGAAACGCTGATGGCTGAGGCACGCAAGCAAAAGCAATGGCTGATCCTTGGCATCGCCGGTGGGGTGCTGCTCCTCATCATCCTGTTTCTCGGCCAGGTGATGAATGCCCGTCGAAGTGCCTTCCAGGGCATCGGCAGTTCCGGTCATGTCGATGAGACAATCATCGCGGACCGCACCTCGCAGGCCTCCCCGGAACTGACCTGGGCGAGACAGAGCCGGACCGAGATCGAAAGGCTCAGCAAGACCGTGACCGAGCTGACCGCAAGTGTCACCGCGCTGACCGAAAGCCAGAAGGCGGAGATCGAGGCGATCCGCGAGCAATATGACGAGGTGATCGTCACCCAGCAGGCGGAAATCGACGCGTTGAAGACCGGGGACCCCGGAGGGGCGGCCGCAGCGGCACCGCCGGGTGCGGCTCTTGGTCCCAATGGCGAGAACTATGGCCAGGAGTTCATTACCGGTGGCGGCCGCACGGCCGCACCAGGAAGACCTGGCGCAGGGGCCGCTGGCAGCGAGGCAGCCGTCCAGCCCTTTGGCGGTGGCTTCGCCATCGACTTCTCGCTGACGCCGCTGCCGGAACCGCCGCCTGCGGCGCCGGATGACCGCTCATCCAGCGTCCATGTTCTCGGCTCGTATATTCCGGCCGGAAGCTATGCCCCGGCGGTGGTGATCTCCGGTGTGGATGCCTCGACCGGCGTCGTCTCCCGCGACAATCCGGTCCCGGTGCTGGTGCGGATCACCGGGCCTGCCATCACCGCAGCCGGCGGCGCGGGCGCAGGTCGGCGGATCGCGATCACCGGCTGCACCGTGCTCGGCTCCGCCATGGGCGATCTCTCCAGCGAACGGGTCTATGTGCGCCTGACCACCCTGACCTGCCTAGGGAAAGGCGATCAGGTGATCGAGACCCAGGTGGCAGGCCTTGTGGCAGGCTCAGGCAAGGCCGGCGTGCGCGGCCAGGTGGTCAGTCGCGAAGGCAACCTCGCAAGGAGTGCCGCACTCGCCGGCGCGCTTGGCGGTTTCGCCGATGCCGTCTCTTCGGCCGCCTCGATCGCAGGCTCGAATGATGGCGCCGAGACCGTGGGCTCGGTTCTGGCCGGCGCAGGCACCGGCATGCTGGGCGGTGCGGCCGGAAATGCCGCCGACCGGCTGGCCGAATACTACATCGATCGCGCCGAACAATATCAGCCCGTGGTCTCGCTCTATGCCGGGACCGAGGTCGAGGTCGTCTTCATGGAAGGAGTCTCGCTCAAATGAGCCTTGCTTTGCATCCGGGCGCGATTTGCGCGCTTCTCCTGCCTCTTGTTCTCGCGGCCTGCGGCAGTGGCAATACCGAGAAGGATTTCCTCTGCCCGGCCCAGACCGGCGGGTCGCCCTGTGCCACGATTTCTGAGGCGGATCGCGGCGGCACCCCCCGGACGCAGCCGGTCGAGGAGCGGTTTGCCGACACGCTCGGCAAAGAGATGTCCCAGACCCCGCTTGCCGCCACCGGTGGCAAGGCCGGGGCAGGGGGTGCTCCCGGCGGGATGGGGGACGGTGGTCAGGCCTATGCAGCCGCGCAGTACCGGGTTCCTGAACAGGTGGGCACGCTCTGGGTCGCCCCGCATCTCGATGCGGACGGGTTGCTGCACGAGGCCGGGTTTGTCCATTTTGTCGTGCAGGAGGCCCGCTGGGCCTCGGGCAGGCCGTGATGGGGGCGTTCAAATCCTTCTTCGCAGGCCTTTTCGATGATCCCGACTGGTCGGAAGACGAGCCGCAATCGCTTGCCAGCGATGTCGTCGCGGAACTGCTGCCCTATCGCATCTATGACCCGGAATCCGAGCTTTACTTCAACGAGAACTCGACGGGCTTCATCATCGAAGTGAACCCGGTCATCGGCGCCGATGATCTCGCCTCGAACCTGCAGGCGGTGATCAACTCGAACGCCCCGAATGGGGCCACGATCCAGTTCCTGAACTGGACCTCGCCCGATATCGATGGCCCGCTGATCCGATGGGCGCGACACCGGCTGACCGGCGACGATCTGGTCAAGGAGATGGCGCAGCGGCGGATGGGTCACCTGCGGGCGGCGCGCTACGGCAACGACCATGTGATCAAGGCGGTGCCGCATCATCGCCGGGTGTTTGTTGCCTGCTGGCTCGACGGATCGGTCGACCTCAGCGGCCAGAAGGATCTGCGCAATTTTCGCAGAGCGCTCTACTCGGTCTTCGGCGGCGAGCAGTTCGTGCGCCACCTCGGGCCTGCGGATTTCGTGCGGCTGATGGGCGAGCTGCTGCATTGCCGGGGGCTCACCGGCATATCGCAGCTTGAGTACAGCGCCGAAGAGGCGCTGAACCACCAGTTGCCCGGAGCGGGCCTGCTGGTGCGCCGGGCGGCCATCGGTCTTCTCGGCGATCCACCCATGGCGGTGGCCAGTGCCAGTGTCCGACGCTACCCGCGGGAGTGGCAGTTCGTCCTCGGCATGCTGCTGAACGGCGTGCCGGAGCGCATCGCTGATCGCCCGGTCGGGCCGGTTCTGACCTCCTTCGCGCTGCGCGTTCGCTCGAAATCCGATGCCTCCGGTTTCTTGATGAAGAAACGGGCCGGGCTCCAGCACACCGCCAGCACACAGTTCGCGCGGTTCGCGTCCAACCTTGCCGAGAAGATGCAGGAATTCGACGGGCTCAACGAGGCCGTGGAGATGGGCGAAAAGCTGCTCGATACCGTGTTCACGGTCTCGGCCTATACGCTCGGCGGCATCGAGGATGCGCGACACGCGCTCGCGGAAATGGCGAAGATCTACCGCTATGCCGGGCTGGTGCTTGAGAACGATACCTTCGTCCAGCTCCCGATCTTCCTCTCGGCGCTGCCTTTTGCCGTCCATGGCAAGCGGATGGAAGATCTGAAGAAACTCCAGCGGATGAAGATTCTGAAGGCCGAAGCCGCCGCAGCCATGGCGCCGATCCATGGCGAATGGACCGGCTCCGGCAACGGGCGTGGCGTGCTCCTGCTCGGCCGCCAGGGTCAGATCATGGACTGGGATAATTTCCTGTCCGACGGGAATTACAACGTCTCGGTCGTGGGCAAGTCCGGCGCCGGCAAATCCGTCTTCATGCAGGAATTGGTGACCTCGATCTATGCCGCCGGCGGCAAGGTGGTGGTGATCGACGACGGCTATTCCTTCAAGACCACGGTCGAGATCATCGGTGGCAGTTTCGTCGGTTTCGACGGCTCGCGCGAGATCAGGCTCAATCCCTTCTCGATGCTCTCGGTCGCCGATATGGGCCGGGACGAATACCGCGCCGACGCCGTGGAATTGCTGACCCGGATCTTTGCCTCGATGGCTGCGCTCGGGGAGGGGGGCCAGTCCCGGGTCGAGGATCTCGAAGAAGGCTTTATCAGCCGTCTCGTCGGCGAGGTCTGGGACGAGAAAGGCCCGGCGGCCGAAGTCACCGATGTCTGGGAGCGGCTGAAGGCGATTGCCAGCGAGGACCAGCGCCTGATGGATGTGGTGGTCAAGCTGCAGGCCTTCACCCGCGGGGGGCCCTATGGCGCCTATTTCGCCGGGCCCGCCAACCTGAAGCTCGACAGCGATTTCACGGTCTTCGAGCTTTCCGACATCAAGGGCCAGCGCGTGCTGCAGGATGTCGTTCTGCAGATGATCATGTTCCTGGCGACTGAACTGATGTTCAAGACCGAGCGTGCCACGCCGGTTGCCATCCTGATCGACGAGGCCTGGGACCTTCTGCAGAGCCATGCCACGGCGAAGTTTATCGAAGGCGTTGTGCGCCGCGCCCGCAAATACACCGGTGCGCTGATCACCGGCACGCAAAGCATCGACGACTATTACGACAATGTCGCCGCGACGGTCTGTCTGCAGAACAGTGATTGGACCGTGTTTCTGGCCCAGAAATCCGAGACCATCGACCGGCTGGTGGCCGACGGGCGGCTCTCGGTTTCGCCCCATATCGCCGGCCAGCTGAAATCCCTGCAATCGGTACGCGGCCAGTTCTCGGAAATGGGCATCAAGGGGCCCGGCGGCTGGTTCTTCGGTCGGCTGTTGCTCGATCCCTTCTGCCTCGCGGTTTATTCCTCGAAAGGTACCACGGTCGAGAAGATCCGCCGCCTCCGGGGTCAGGGCTACAGCACGGTCGAGGCAATCCGCATCCTTGTCGAAGAGGGGGCGGTCGAATGAAGCTGAGCCTCGGTCGTTTCATCGAACTGGCGCTGACTGCGATGATCAGCATCGCCGTCACCCTTGTTATCGTTCTTGCGACGCAACCCGTCGGCTTGCCCACCGGGATCGTGACCATTGATGCGACCGAAGCGGTGCTGCGCTTCATCCAGGCCGGTGGCCGGGAGATGTCGGATGCCGATTATGAACAGGTGGCTCTCGCCTGGCAGGCCGATCTCGAAGCTGCCATTGCGGAGTTTGCCCGCGCCAATAACGTGATCGTGGTGAACTCGGCGGCGGTCCTTGCGGGAGCGCCCGATATCACTGGCCTTGTGGCCGATCGCGCTCTGGCCGGTGCGAGCACGCGAGGAGACCTGCAATGAGGGCAGGACGCATTCTTCGCTGGAGCATCATCACCTGCGGCGCCGTATTTTGCCTCGCCGGGTTCTGGGCGCTGAACGCCTTGCGGCTGAACATCAATGCCTCGGATTCCATGCCGGACCATGCTTACGTGATGTGGGCCTGGCCGAAGCTGATCTGGCGCGGCGCGGTGATCGCAGCAGATCCGCCCGAGGCCTATGCCGGACGTTTCGAGGGGCTGTACTTCACCAAGCGGGTCGAGGGTCTGCCAGGCGACCGCATCTTCCATGTCGGCAATGCGGTCTGCATCGAGGCCAGGTGCTTCCCGCTGGCGATACGCGATGGGGAGGTTTTCGACGCGCCGCTCCCGGAAGGTCTGATCCCTCCGGGCAGCTATGCCGCCTTCGGCACTTCCGACGATTCCCTCGACAGCCGCTACGCCACAGTGGGCCTCTTTCCACGTGATCGCATCCGCGCGGTCGGTTTTGGCACCGATCTCATCCCTGAATGGAAGGAGTTGAAGGCATGGCTCGACGCCCGCGGATACTGATCCTCCCGTCCCTCGCCGCAAGTCTTCTGGCCTTCACCCCGTTGCAGGGCGTGGCAAAGAACTTCGGCGCCTATGGCACGGTCTTTCCGATCATCGAGCCGGATTTCCTCGAAGAGATCCTGTCGCGCTTCCGGGCGATGGAGGAAAATGGCGGGCTCGCGCAGATGGAGCGCGACATGCAGGATCGCACCCGCGAATACCTCGAGCGGCCAACCTCGCTGATCGATCTGCCCGCCGCCGAGGAATACCGGGCGTTCCATTTCGATCCGTCCATCACCATCGACCGCGATCTGGCCGATCACAACGGGACGGTTTTCGCGCGCGCCGGCACCACGGTGAATCCGCTCGCCTATTCCGGGTTTTCGAAGCGCATCGTGGTGATCGACGGCGATGCCGCGGATCAGGTCAGCTTTGCGCTGGAAGAGGGCGACGAGCTGGACACGCTGATCGTCATCGCCCGAGGTGCGCCGCTCGATCTGATGCGCCAGCATGGGCGCCGGTTCTGGTTTGACCAGGATGGGGTGATCGGCGCGCGCTTCGGCCTCGAACATCTGCCTTCGGTAATCACCCGGGCAGATCCCTTGCTGCTGATCGAAGAGATCCCGACCGGGGAGGCGGCCCAATGAAACGCATCGGATTTCTGCTTGGCCTCGCCCTCTCGATGATCCTGACCACCGAGGCCGCCCTGGCCAAATGCAATGTCCGCTTCCTCAATCCGATCACCGAAGTCTGCTGGGATTGCATTTTTCCGATATCCATCGGCGCAATCCGCGTTCTGAACAAGCGTCCCGATACCTCGAACCCGTCGCTGCCGGTCTGCATCTGTCCCGGCGTGCCGCCGCGGATCGGCCTCGCCATCGGGCTCTGGGAGCCGGCCCGCCTCACCGATGTCGCCAATGAGGCCGGCTGTTTCGTCAATATGGGCTTCAAGGCCGATCTGGGCCTGTTCTCGATTGGCAAATCTTCGGTCACCAGCTCGGACGGCGATCAGACTGGCAGCAAATGGCAGGTCCATTACTACTATTACCCGCTGATCTCCTGGCTCGGCACAGTGGTGGATGGCCTCTGTCTTGAGAACACCACCTTTGACATCGCCTATATCAGCGAGTTCGACCCGCTCTGGCAGGACGCGGAGCTGAACACGATCGTCAACCCCGAGGCCATCCTCTTCGCCAATCCCGTGGCCCAGGCAGCCTGCGCGGCCGACTGCGTTCAGGCTTCCAGTGGCGGCCTGCCGATGGACAGCCTGTTCTGGTGCAATGGATGTCAGGGCGGGATGTATCCGATCCAGGGCGACAGCAACGCCCATTATGGCGGTGTCCAGGCCAGTGAGACCGTGACCGCGAAGATGATCGCGCGCCAGCACAGGCTTGGTCTTGCCCGGAACACGTCTTCAAGCAGCTCCGCGCTCTGCACGCCCAATGTCGCGCCAATCATCAAGAAATCGCAATACCGGCTGCAGATCACCCGGCCGCGCGCCGCCACGAGCGGGCGCTATGCCTGCGGGCCGCTCGGTTCTTCGACCCAGTTCGTCGATTCCATGCGGGAGTTTCCATATAAAGGGGAGAGCTTCGGATGGCTCATGTGGCGGAAACGCAATTGCTGCGCGCTCTGATGCGAGGGACAGGCGTCGCGGCAATCGTCCTCGGTCTGGCATCCCCAGTGTCGGCCGAGGACGAGCCCCCGGTGCAGTTCGCGCCGGGGGCAACCGGATCGATCACCATACCTTTGGTCGATATCGTCAGGGACGCCGAGCGTCGCGGCGAAGAGCTGGCCGACAGGCTCACGATCCAGGAGCCTCGGGAAGGGGTGGAGATCGAGGATCTGGAAGGGATCCGCACACGGGCGTTGAACGATCCCCGCGTGCGGCGTTTGCTTGGGACGGATGGCGCCGGGCCGGAGGAGGCCCCGCAGGAAAAATACGCGGAAACCCGGGCGATCCTGTTCGCGAGCTTCTCGATGCCGGCAGCATCGCTCCGGCAGATGATGCAGGAAGCCACAGATCACGGGCTGACCATCGTGTTTCGGGGCTTTGTCAACAACTCGGTCTTCGAGACCCGGGCAAAGCTCGAGGAGGTTTTCGGCGAGGACGAGATCGGCGAGGCTTTCGCCATTGATCCGACCCTGTTCCGGCGCTTCGATATCCGTGCCGTGCCGGTTCTCGTGGTCCTGGGCGAAAGCCTGGACGTCTGCGAAACCCCTGCCTGCGAGGCAGATCTGCCGCCGCGCCATGATCGGCTGAGCGGCAATATCCCTGTCGAGACAGCGCTGCGCCTGATCGCAGCCGGCAATGGCGATGCGGCCGAAGTGGCCCGGGCACTGGCAGAGGTGCCAAAATGACCTTCCGGGCGCTGCTTCTCTCGGCGAGCCTGATGGCATTCGCGCCGCCGGTGGCAGCGCAGGAGCCGGATTTCGATCCCTCGGCCCGGGCGAAGGCCGCAGGTGACGCGGCGCGGCTCGGGCAGAGGTCTTCGGTCTTTACCGGAGGCACGGTGTCGGAGGTCGTCACCCCGTTCGAGACGGCAAATCCGCCCGAGACCACCATCAGCAGCGGCAACATCGAGGCCAGGCAGAACGAAGTGATCGCCGGCGAAACCGATGCCGCAGACGCCTATGGCAATGTCATCGACAGCGTGACGCTGCGCCCCGCCTATGACCTCGGGACCGACCATATCGGTGTCACGGTCGGCGACCAGGCGACCATCAGCGCCGAAGAAATTGCAGGCCAGTACTTTTCCAGCACCGTCAGTGCCGATCCGGCCTGCAATTTTAGCGAGTTCAGCGTGCTGGAGCCTTTCGAGCGGTTTTGTGACGTGCATTCCAACATGCGCGAGGAAACCTGTACGATAAGCCGGGTTGTCGAGGTTGACCGCCGGGACACCTGGCGATGCGACCGGACCACCGACGATGTCACCGTCACCTGCACACCCGGCGAGGACGGGGTCTGTGCAACAGAAGATTTGCCCGAAGGCAATCCGGCGAGCCAGTGCAGCTTCATCGAGGAGCGCTGTACCGCCTGGGAGAGTTCAACGATCCGGGAACCGCAAACGGGATCCCGGTTCGTGACCAGCGGGGCGAATGCTTCCTATGTCTGGTCGGATGAGCTGTTCAGCTTCTATGTCTGGGACGGCGAGATCGTTGGCTTGTCGCCGTCGGGGGATGACAGTCCCGACCCGATGTTCATTCCCGATGGCGAATGGCTCTATCACAAGGATTGCGCCCCCGATGCGCCCTATGGCGCCTATGGCTTCTACGACTGCGGGATCTATCGCACGAAGGAGGGGCTCCTGACCGAGGAGCAGGGTCCATTCTACGGGCTTGAGGAGGGGGTAGGCTACGGCTGGTTCGACGAGGATGGCGTCGGCGGCCCGCTGATCTGGGCCGGGGTGAACTATGGCTATCACACCGACGGGGCTGTGATCGGCGACTGCACCTATAACTACGGTGACTGGGGGCACGCCTTTGCCGATTTCTCCTGGGCTCCTGTCTACAACAGCCCGGTGATGCGCGAGTTCTGGTATCCGGTCCGTCGCACCTGCCAGGTCGAGAACCGTTGCAGTCAGATCGAGCGGGATTACAGCTGCACCACCAATGATCAATGCGGCTCGCTGGCTGCGAACACGTCCTGCAGCCGCACCGAACATAGCTGCCTCACCACCGGCGATGCAGGCTGCGAGCTGGAGCGCTCGACCTGGGACTGTCTGAACGATCTCAGCGACCACGCACCCGCCGCACGCCTCGACTCCCGCATTGAGCGCATCGAGGACCGGCTGGTCAATTCCTGCGACCCGTCGCCCGAAGCACAAGGCTGCATCGCGGGAGAATCCGTCTGCTCGGTCGGGGCCGAAGTCCGCACGATCATGGGTTTCCCGGTGTCCCGCGACTGCTGGGAGTACGAGCAGGGTTTCACCTGTCTGGCGGAAGGCGTCGAGGACTATACCGATTGCGGCCCGTTCCAAGCCGATCCGTCCTGCGAGGTGATCGGGCAGACTTGCCTCAGCTTCGTGGAATCCGACGAGACGGTCGGGGGAACGCCCGCCGAATGCCAGCATTGGGAATACCAGTATCGTTGCGGCGGCGGGATGGAACTTCCCGAACATTGCACCGCCTTCAACGTCTGCGTCGGCGAACTCTGTGAAGGCATCATCGACGAGCCGAACACGGATTTCGGCAATGCGGCGGCCTGGCTGACCGTGCTGGATGAGGCTGCAAAAGACAGCGAAAAGTCTGTCGACATGCAGGACGTCACGCTGTTCTCGGGCACCGGGCGCAACTGCAAGGTTGGCGCGCTCAGCACCATCAACTGCTGCAACGACAGCGGATGGGCGAACGGCATTCTCGGCGATTGCTCTGAAAGCGAACTGGCGCTGATGGATCGCATCCAGGCCAAGGCGGCCGTTTATATCGGCACCTACTGCTCACGCAAAGTCCTCGGCGTCTGCCTCCAGAAGCGCCGTAGCTACTGCACCTTCAACAGTCAGCTTGGCATGGTGTTCCAGAAGGAAATCCGCCGCCTCGCCGGGCGCGGATGGGGCAGCGCCAAAAGTCCGAACTGTGCCGGCCTGCCGCTCGATCAGATCGAGACCATCGACTGGGATCAGATCGATCTCAGCGAGGCCTTCGAGGACATGATGAACGACGCCAACGTGCCCACCACCCAAATGGTCACCGACTATCTGCGCGACCGTCTCGAGCTGACGGCGGGGGCGATTTCCGAAGGAGATTGAAATGAAAAGACGTGAATTTGTTGCGGGCCTTGCAGCAACACCGTTTCTGGCAGCAGGTCGGGTCGGGGCAGAGAGCCTGCGCGATCACCCGATCGGGCTGATCCTTGTCGGGGTCAGTTGGTGCCAGTTCTGCAAAGGCGCTGCCTCGGCGCTGCAGGCCGCCGCGGGTCCGGTGGATCTCCCCTTGCTGGTCGCCTCGCAGGACGGCCGGCCGATCGATCCGATCGCCGATTGCGTCGATGCCCGCGGCCATCCGCTCGCGCGGGAGATCCCGCAGGTACCGACCCTGCTTTTCGTCCATATCCCGAGCCAGGAGGTGATCGCCCGGATCGAGGGCTATCGCAATCCACGCGCCTATCTCGCCCGGGTGAAATCAACCCTCATCGCAGCTGCCGAGGCCGGCTATGCCTGAGCCCGAAGCATCGCCTTCATGCCGGTTCCGTTCAGCGGTCCTCTCGGAAGCAGGAAACTGGTCCGCAGGCGTGGGAATTGCGTGCCCACCGGCTTTACGCGCTGCCGCGGGCACCGGACGGCCCCGCTGCGCGAGCCGGAAAAAACTCGCATCGAGGGGGGCGATCTCACCATCAGGTCCGCTCCCTCCGGTCTTCATATTTCCGCTCCTCGCGTTGGGTTGCCCGCCTTGCGCCGATCAGGTGGATGTCGGGTCCATCGAAATGCCAGACGATTACCCACAGACCATGGCGCAAAGGCCCGATGGTCACATAGCTCGGTTCGGCGCTGTCACTGTGGGATTCGTCCAGAGTCAGAGCACTGCCCCAGGGAAAGGTGTCCAGCTCGGCCGCGATCATCTCAAGGCCGGACGCTTTGTCCGGCAAAGGCGTATCGCTGCGAGTGTTCGATCGTGGCAAGGGCATAGCGGGGATTTAGATCTGCCGCGCCAATGGTCCAAGCCGGATCCTCGCCACGCAAGGGCCATGCGTCGGAAGTCGCCGCATGTCGCCGATGCGTAGCGGCCCCCGTTTTTTCGTTCTGGTGGGGCTGCTGCAGCTGGCGGTTTCTATAACTGCGGGCCCGGCCCTGTCCCGGGATGGTATCCTTCCGGGCTATTGTCAGGACGGCATTCGAACTGGCTGGAACTTCTACTGCGACCCGCCCCCGGCCGTGGCAGAGGACGATGCCGCTCCATCTCCGGCGATCTCTGGCCCGCCCGCGCAAGAGGAGCCACCGAAGGCACCAAGCTATACCGAGCAGATCGAGACGTTCCGCAAAGAACTGGACGAGATCAAGTACCGCGCGGTGCTCGATCCGAGCCCCGAGAATCTGCAGGCCTATATGGAAGCCCAGCAGAACATGACCCGTATGGCCACGACCTTCACCGACCAGTGGCAGCGCGTCCTGTTCCAGACCCCGGCCCTCGACATCAACACCCGCTTTCCGATCAGCCAGATGGGCGGGGCGGTCTATCAGGACCAGATCCGGGTGGCCCGCGAGACCTCGCTGCGCGATGCCGCCGCAAATCTCGGCTTCATCGTGATCGTAGAGGATCCAGCCATGTGCGGTCTCTGTACTTCGCAACTCGAAGTGGTGGCCCGGATGCAGGCGAATTTCGGAATCGAGGTGATCATCGTCAGCGCCGACGGATCATTTCATCCCCTCTTCCCGAACGCCCAGGTCGATACCGGCCAGCTGCGTGCGCTCGGTCTTGCCGACAGCCCGCGACCGACCATCGCCCTGGTGGAACCCCGGACCGGCACCGTCGAGCCTATCGGCTCCGGGCTGCTGACCGAGGACGTTATTCTCGAACGTGTCCATGTCGTCACCCGGATCCCAGCCGGCGAGCGCTACTAGGAGGCCCCATGTCCAACAAACTCACCACGCTGATCGCCAGCGCCGCCGCTTCCCTCCTGCTCCTCTCCCCCTTCCAGGCCCCGGCCCAGAGTCTGGGTGATGATCTGAAGGGGTTTTGGGAGCGGACCGGCGGCGGCATCAATGTGACACGGCCGCAGGCCTATCAGGGGCAAATGGGCGGCTATGTCACTCTCGGTTCGCTCTATGTGCGCACCAAGCCGCGCAACGCGACCATGATGCAGATCCAGCTGCCGAGCGTGCGCGCGGGCTGCGGCGGCATCGACATCTTCGGCGGCTCCTTCAGCTTCATCTCGAAGGAAGAGATGATCTATCTGATGGAAGCGATCATGCAGAACGCCGCAAGCTTCGCGTTCGAACTGGCGCTGGAAAGCCTCTCGCCCGCTGTCGCCGAACAGGTCTCGAAACTCCGCGACCTCCTCCAGGAGGTGAACGCGATGAACATCAACAGCTGCGAGGCGGGGCAGCTTCTTGTCGGCTCGCTCTGGCCGAAGATGGACGGCGCGTCGCAGCACATCTGCCAGACGGTTGGCGGGATGAACGGCAAATTCGCCGACGCGGTCGCGCGCCGGCATGGCTGCGGAACCGGCGGCCAGCAAAATGAGACCCTGGGCGAAGCGACCGGAGAGCTGGCCGATCAGGTGCCGATCAATATCAACTACGCCTGGCGCGCGGTGAAGAAGAACGGTTTCCTGTCGTCGAACCCGACCATCGGCGAGTTGTTTATGTCGATGACCGGCACGATCATCACCACCGGCGCCGCCAACGACAACGAAGGCCCGCGGCACCGCACCGTCGCGCCGCGTGCCTTCAGCCCTGAGATGCTGCTGGCCCTGGTCGATGGCGGAACCGTCCCCATCCTGAAATGCGACGATTTCGACCTCTGTCTCAACCCGGTCTGGACCGATATCACGCTCTCGCATGACGATGCCTATTTCGCTCTGGTCGAGGACGTCGTCAGGGGCATGTCGGATGCGATCCGCGACGATACGGCGCTGACGGAGGAGATGATCGGCATCATCGGTCTGACCTCGGCCCCGGTCTATGAGACGCTGAAGACCGCCCGGGCCTACAAGTATCAGTTCGTTGACGACGAAATCGCGCTTCTGTCCGAGCTCGTGGCGGTCGAACTGGCCATGCTCTACATGAACGAAACCCTGAGCGAGATGAGCCGTGCCGCCTCGAACGTCGACACCTTTGGCGACATCATTCGCGAGTTTCAGGAAACGATCCGGCAGACGCAGAACGGCTTCGGCACTCTTCGTCGTCAGGCGGCCGAGAAATACAACGACGCGCTCTCCGCCATCGAAAAGCTCCAGTTGCACAAGGCGCTCCTGACCGCCGGAAGCTCGACCAAATTCGCCTCGATGATGGGGCAGGGGGGCTGACGTGCAGTGGGAGATCTATACCACCGGCGGCGCCTATTACCTGTGGGACGTCTTCAACATGCTTGCGGCCTATACCAGCAGCGGCAATTTCAGGAACCTGATGTCGATCGGGGTCATCATCGGGGTCGGCTGGATGTGCGTCCAGCTGGCCTGGGGCGGCAGCCTCGGCGGCGCCATGAAGTATCTGCTGACCATGGTCGTGGTGATGCTCTTCGCGCTCGGGCCGCGCTCCAGCGTGGTCATCATCGATAAGACCAGCGGAACGATTCCAATCTACGGCATCGTCGACAATGTGCCGACCTCCATCGCCATGCTCGGGCACTATACTTCGGCGGTCAGCTATTTCGTCACCGGGCAGATGGAGACGCTGATGTCCACGCCCACCGACCTGACCTATCAGCAGAATGGCATCCTTTTCGGATCGACTCTGCTGGCACAGGCTGCGAACTGGCGCGCGGTTAGTCCGAAGATCCACGAGAACCTCGTGAACTTCATGCAGCAATGCGCCATCGACGCCTCAAACCTCGGCCACATGGACCTCGAAATGCTCGCCACCAATGGCGAGATGGAGAGCTTCATCACCGCGAACATGCCGGCGTCGCTCGCCTACTATGACGTGGTGACCGGCGAGACCCGGACCTGTTCGGCGGGCTGGGCCGATGTGCGCAATTCGGTCACCGCAGAGGTGAATGCGGTGCTTCGGCAGAAGGCGGCCGGGATTTTCCAGGGAGTGAATGCGACGGGCCCGGCCAATGTCGCGCGCCTGCAGGGCACGCTCGCGGATTTCCAGGGGCTGCTGGCGATGTCTTCAGCCTCGGCAGTCTCGACGATCAAACAGGCCATGTATGTCAACGCGATGGACGATGGCATGATGCGCTTCATCGCCACCAGCGGCAATTCGGCGGCGATGGACATTTACCAGATCGCCCGGGCGGATATCCAGACCCGCTCCAGCTATGCCGCCATCGGCGCCAACGCCGCGAAATGGGTGCCGCTCCTGAAGATCACCTTCGAGGTGCTCTACTTTGCCGCCTTTCCACTGGCAGTCTTCCTGATGATGACGCCGCTCGCGACCACCGTATTCAAGGGCTATTGCGGCGGCTTCGTCTGGATCGCGGCCTGGGAGCCGCTCTCTGCGATCCTGCATTCCGTGGTCATCAAGGCCTCGACCGGCTTCTATCGCTCGGCCGGCGCCGTGACGAGCGACGGCTCGGTCAACGATGTAGTCCTCTCCTGGGCGAACCATTTCGGGATACGCGCCGTGGAACAGGATGTCGGCACGGTCGCGGGTTATCTGATGATGTCGGTGCCCTTCCTCGCCACCGCCATCATGTTCGGGGCGAACCGCATGGTCGGAATGGCGACCTCGATGCTCAACGTCAGCCAGGGGGCAGCGATCGAGACCGGACGCGAGGCAGCGACGGGGCAGATCAGCCTCGGCAATATGTCGATGAACAATTACGCGGCCAACAAGATGAACATGTCTTCAGTGATGGATACCGGGCGCGAAACTTTCACGGCGCCGAATGGGGCCTTGCTGACCCGCAACTACGACGGCAGTCACTCTTGGGCAGGTGGCACCGCCGTCTCCAGCGGCGGTATGACAGCCCAAGCCAGCGAAGCCGTACGTTCCGAAATCTCGCGCCGCGCCGAAGAGTCCCGGGTTGCTGCCAGCAGCGCCGCGACAGAGCTGTCGGATTTCATCGCCAGCAGCGCCAGCGACCTTACGGCCTACGGCCGCAGCGTCACGAATGGCACTATGGGATCGTCTACTGGCAGCAGCGACATTACCGATCAGAGCAGTCGCGGTGTTCGGGAGTCGTTCACGAGGGTGGAAGATTTTGCGCGGCGTCATGGCATTTCGACAGAGCTTGCGATGCAAGCTGCACTCTCTGGTGCTCTTGGCGTTGAAGGCAAGCTCGGTGGTCCAATTGGCGGGAAGGCGTCGCTCAGCGGTCAAGGCCATCTTGGTGGAGCGAGCCGGGAAGAGTTTACGGAACTCGCAAGGTGGGCAAATGAGGAGGGTCTCAGCGCGGACGCTCAGCACATCTTCGCCAACCGTCACTCTCTTGCGCGATCGGAAACCAGCGGAACACAAACCTCCGCAAGCGAGGACAAGCGCTTCTCGCTCGAGGAAGGACAACGTCTCGCCGAGACTTACATCACCCGGCTCGATGAAGCGTCGACCTATGCCAGTGCCGAAAGCCGAATGGAATCCGCAGGTGTTTCGATGGATGCGAACCTCAACCAACTGGTTGGGCGCGAACTGGTGCGGCGCGGTATGTCGCCGCTGGATGTGGGTACGGTTTTCAACCCGCAGACACCCGAGGAAGTCGGAAAAAGCTCTGCAATCATCGACAGCGTGGTCGAGCGGGTTGTGGACGATATGATCGGTTCCGGCCCGGCGGATCCAACGGCGGGCTATACCAATGCGACGGATCGGGAGGCGTTCAGAGTGCCCCCCTCGAGTGAGGCGGTCTTCTCCGATGGCGCGGGTGGTACCACTGTCGTTTCGCTGGAAGGCGAGCGCGAAAAGGCGGATGAGAGGATTGACTACCATCAGGAGCATATCGCCGGTGAAGGCCGGGATATGTATGCGGGCTTCGAGGAAGCCTGGGAGAAAGGTGTCGTCGCGAACGCAGACGCGGAGCTTGGCCACCGTGGCGATATGGACCAGACCATTGGTGGGGCGATGGCCCGCAGGGTCTTCGGCTGGATGGATGTCGATGAGACGGAAGGAGAGGCGCTGATGCGCGCGCATCCCGAAGCCTGGACCTCCGCTGGCGCCGCCTATGATTACTACGCCGCGAATCCGGAAAAGTATCGCGAGGTAACTGGTCGCCCTTTCGTTGAGGGGCAGGAGATCCCCATCTCTCCCGAAATGGCGGGCGGCTCCGCGCGTGAATTGCCGACGCCCAGGGTCACGATGCGCCCAGCTTCAGGAGTTACACCTCCCCCGGAAGCGGATGTAACGCAAGTGCTGCCTGGAAAAAGCATCAGCCCGGAGGAGCGCGATGTGGTGATCCGAACGGTTCTCGGCGAGGCAGCTGGCGAGAGCAATGCAGGTATGGCGGCCGTGGCGATGGTGATACGGAACAGAGCGGACGATACCCGCTATCCGGATTCCGTCGGCGAGGTCAGCTTGCAGCCGCGGCAATTCTCAGCCTGGAACGAGGATGGCAGCGGGAATGATCTCGTGACCAAATACGGACCCGGAAGCCCGCAGTATGAAAGGGCTGCTTATATCGTCGATGTGGTGATGGCAGGCCTGGTTCCGGACTTCACGGAGGGTGCGACCCACTATTATTCGCCGGCCGGGATGCGCGCGCTTGTGGATCAGGGCTATCAGAAGAACCTGATCCCGACTTGGCTCGAGCGTGAAACTGCGTCACGCGACACGTTGCCTGTTCAGGTGGGTGGTCACGTGTTCACCGGGCGGGCCAGGTCGGAAGACTAGAAAGAACTGGCCCGAACAGGCGCTTGGTCTGTTCAGTCCCACTTCATCATACGATGGCGCATTTCGTATTCCGGGGTGCCCGGGATCATTTCATTTTCAGCCCACGTATCCCGCATCGGTTCGAGTAAAGGCGAGCCATAGCGCGAAAGCGATTTCCCAGATGCTGGTCGCGTAGCGACAAAGGCTGCAAAGGCCAGAAACCCGCCGATCACCAGGAACGCCGGATTAACGACGCTGCCAGCAATCAGGAACGGAACCGCCATGCCGCCAAGGATCCGCGCGACCATCTTCCTTTGCTTGTCGACAACCTCATCGCCGGTCGGCGCAGCTTCTCTGCCCGTTGAAACCCGCGTCACGCCGGGAAGAGCAGGAGTTTTCAGGGCTTTGTGGGACATGAGCAGATCCTCGGATGCGGATCGGTTCTGGCAGGAGGTGGGCTTGAACGATGACAATTAGAACTTTCTGAGAACATAGCATGGGTCGGTCAGTGTAGAAAGGGCAGAAGCATTATCCCAAAGGCTATCCGCGAACAGGCTGGATTTCCGCCTGGAACCGGCCTGAATTCACCATGGTTGCCGATGGTATCCTGCGCGAGTTGTGCTTTCTCAAACAAACCGACAACCCGGTATTCGCCACGACTATCTCCCGGGCTTTCAAATCTGCCTGTCTGTCCTAGGTGAGGGCAGCCAGAGTATAGGGCGGTGTTGTCCGATAAACGTATACATATTTCGGACATTATGGTTGTTTCATATCCGAAATCATGCTACATATTTCGGACATGACAGGACCAGTATCAGATCTGAAGGCCGACGTTCTGGCGCGGATTGACGCAGGGGCTTCCAGCGCCGTCTGGACGCCTCGGGATTTTCTCGACCTCGGGGCGCGGGATGCGGTGGATAAAACGCTGCAACGCCTGACCAGTACAGGAGCCTTGCGGCGGATCGATCGCGGCCTCTATGACAAGCCGTCCTTCAACACGCTGACGCAGAAAGAAAATCCCCCCGACCCGCGCAGCGTGATCGATGCCATCTCCCGGCGTAATCGGATCCGTGTGCTGGTGGATGGCATGACAGCTGCGAATGATCTCGGGTTCACCAATGCCGTGCCCGCTAAGGTGGTCGTACATGCAGATACGCGGCTGAAATCGATCTCGCTCGGCCAGATGGAAATCGTCTTCAAGCCGACCGCCGCGAGCAAGCTCCATTGGGCCGGTCGCCCGGCCATGCGTGTCGTTCAGGCACTTCACTGGCTGCGCGATACTTTGGGGAAGGACGACAGTGACGAACTTGTCGCCCGACGTCTGGGCATGATCCTTCGTGACCCGAAGGACGGTCTGGCACTGCGGCAGGATCTGTCCGAGGGTCTGGCGTCGCTTCCCGCCTGGATGCAGAATCTGCTGCGACCAATGCTGAAGGAACAGGCCGCCTCATGATGAATCCCGCATACGACCAGATTCTCGCCGTCGATGCGGAGACGAGGGCGGGTCTCTTCACGACCACGGCGCAGCGTCTTGGGACCACGCCGCAAAATGTCGAGAAGGACTTCTGGGTCTGCTGGACACTGGACGCGCTGTTCAACGGTCTGAAAGACAGGCCCCGCCTGCTGTTCAAGGGAGGCACATCCCTTTCCAAGGGCTTCGGGCTGATCAGGCGCTTCTCCGAAGATATCGACGTTACGGTGTTTCGGGACGATCTCGGAGTGGCGGCGTCGATTGAGGAGTTGCAAGCCCTCAGCGGCAAGAAGCGGGGGGCGGCGCTCGATGCGATCAGGGCTGCCTGCGAGACGTGGATCAACAGGCCGTGCCTGATCGGATTGTCTGAAATCGTTGATGAGATCGCGAACAGAAACAGGCTGAGTCCGGAGCGGTTCCGGATCGAGCCCGACCCTCACGACAGTCAGGCGCTCTATCTGCACTATCCATCGGCAACGCCCGCAGACGCCTATATTGCCAAGGCGGTCAAAATTGAATCCGGCGCGAAATCAGCCCTTGATCCCAATTCGGAGCGGGTGATCCGGCCCTATCTTGAAGCCGATGTGCCCGGCATCGACCTTGGCGTTCCCGGCGTCACGACAGTCGATGCGGAGAGGACGTTCTGGGACAAGATCGTCATTCTTCACGGGCTTCGGCGCTGGTTTGATAACCGGGGTGAACTCAAAGGTGACGGCCAGCGCGTCTCGCGGCACTATTACGATGTCTGCCAACTGCTAACATCGGATGCAGGAAAGAGCGCATTGAAAGACCGCAGACTGGCCGAAGATTGCGTCGCTCATGCCAGAATGTTCTTCAACCGCCCGGCCTTCGACCTGGCGACAGCTGCACCGCCAACATTTTCTATCCGTCCCGAGGGACAGATGCTGGATGATCTCCGGCGCGATTATCGCTCGATGGCAGGCATGATCTTTGGTGAATCTCCTGCATTTGAAGCGGTCATGGAAAGTATTTCCGAGCTCGAAGTGGCGCTTAACGCCGTGGGAAAGGAAACCGGAGTAGGGAGCAAACGAGGTGATGCCTGAGAAAGCGTTGTGAACCCCGGGGAAATGCTGCGGGTATCAGATCGCTGCATGGACCGAATGTCGGTACCTCAGACTGCGCGCACGCGCATTACGCCGTTGCAATCCACGGCAAACCTTTCACTCCCAAGTGGCATTGCACGGCTGCGCGGGAAGCGGATACCGGCATTGCGACTGAGAGCAGCATTACGGTGCCCACCTTACGATTGACGGGGTTCACGCTCTTCATTTCGCCGCAAACCTGAATTTGTATTACATAAGTACTATTATACGACTCTGATCTGTAGGCTTTAGCCGCGCAGGCCGGTCGCCTTCAGCCAAGCATCAACCTGACCGAAAGCGTCCCTCTGCCACTGATCCGCGTCACGCTCTCCGAGGATTTGGCTGCCCTCAACAAACCGCCGGACGCAGGTCGGCCCGAACCCTTCGATGCTGTCGAACTTCGCAGCGATAAAGCTGTATCCGGCCACGGCGCTGTCATGGGCGAGAAGCGGTCGGCAGGCAGCAGCGAGCGCCGGGATGCCGTCGGGATAGTTCCGGATGCAGTAGTAGATGTCATAGGCATCCTTTTGCTTCAGCCGATTCTGAAGCGCATGCCCCTTCATCGCCAGCAGCGCCGGGACAGAGCAGACCGCCAGTTCCACCCTGTTGCGCCCGCCGTTCGGCATCGTGCCGTCTATCGCCACCAGTTGGTGGAACCGCAGCGCCAGATCGGCACCATCCGCGCGCTGCACCGCGAAATCCGCGATGATCGGCGGGCTGTTCTTCACGATCTCCGCATCGCGCGGCATCAGGAAATCGACCACGATATCGATCGGCGGGCCGCCATCCCCGGCCGAAACCGTCCGCACCAGCTGGAAGCGCCGAAAACCATCGCGCTGATCGTAGCCCTGTCTCATCAGTGCGTCGACCAGCAGCGCATATTCGCCGTCAGCCAGCGCCTCGGCGTCGAGACTCAGATCGACGTCGAGCGTTCCGACATGCCGCATCTCCTCATTGTCCAGAAGCAGCCAAGGCACCGCACCGCCGATGATCGCGAACCGGCCCCGGAAGCTGCCGAGGATCTGGCCGATCTCGATCAGGACGCTCTTCGCCGCCTGAGTCGTCCGGTCCTCGTATTCATTGGCCGATTGCGGATCCTGTTCGGGCTTCACCATCCGAGCAGTTCCTGCCGCAGATGCGCCGCAGCCTCTCGACCGCGCTCACCGCTGGCGGTGAGGTCGAGCCAGGTCTGCACCGCACTGGTGCAGCGAATACCCTCCGCCGGACTGATGGCATCCCGGAACAGCCCGTTATCCGCAAGGACCGTAATCACCACATTCTCTCCTTTGCTCGTTGGCTCGAGCATCAGTTCCGCCGACGCATGGTCCAATCCACCCGGGTCGCAATAGAGGAACTGGCTGGCATTGCGCCCGTAGGGTGCGAGCCATGCCGCAGCCGAAAACGAAGCGAGGATCACGTTGCCTTCGTCGCCGGCCGCCGTCTGAATAGCGCACCGCACCGCCTCTTGCAGCGCCGCGCCATGGAGCGAGGTATAGAACCGTAGCCGTTTGCCTTCGTGGGCTTCATAAGCTTCGGCCCAGGCATCCAGCAACCCGCCGGGGTCGGGGATCACCAAGCCATCATCGACAACGCGCCCCCAGTCCCGGTCGATGAGGCCCCTGCGGACATTGCTCACATGGCCGAGGCTGACACCAGCAGCGTCAGCCAGATCCGCGACCCGCCAGGGGTACTTCGGATCGCGCAACAGGACCCGGAGCACCTGGGCCGATCTGGGTCGGAACAGGGATTTCATATCGCGGCGTTCCGCAGACGGCGCGCCCTCGACCTCCCGCTCGAGATAGATCTGCCCGAAGGCCAGCCGCGCATTGCCATGCAAGTCGAGATAGCCGACGTCATCCTCGACGCAGAGCCGCCGGGCTTCGGGCGAGAGATAGGGCGCGATGAGGATCGGCACCCAATCCTGATTGCGCGACCGCCGGAGTCCGTGCATCTGATGCAGTGCTGCCCGCACATTGCGCGGCTGGCCGTTCGCGATCACTTCTCCGACCAGCGTCCAGTACTCGCCACCAATGGAGGCCTCGATCACAAGATCCAGCCGCCGATCACCATAAGCCTGCTCCAGTGCCTGATGCGTGATCCTGACGCCCGGTACGCGATCGAGCATCTCCGGCAGGCGATCAAGCGCCTGTTCAGCCACAGATTTCACTGATTCGGTCATTTTCAGCATGTGCTGAAATTACGCGAGGACCCAACACTCAGCAACAAGTTTCACTGATTTTGAAGCTTTCAACACATGCTGAAATCATACCAATACATGAAATAGCGACCAGGAAGTGCTGAATGGTGCATGACGACGGGGCTGGGTGCGCTTCGCCCGCCTGACGGTCTTGCGACAAAAATCAGGACCGCTCAATGCGCTCTCGGGTCGGCCGGTGAAGGCACCCAAGATGCACCATCACAATAACGCAGTGCCGTTCAATCTGTCGCGGAGATGCTTTCCGACCCTGAAGAAGGGCACATTCTTCCCCCTGATCTCCACAGTTTCCCCGGTACGGGGATTGCGGCCGACACGGGCGTCACGCGCTCTGGCAGAAAACACCCCGAAGCCACGCAATTCCACACGGTTGCCAGCAGAAAGCGCGTCGGAAATACACCGGAAAACCGTCTGAACGGCGGCTTCCGCCTGTCTTGCGGTAAGCTCACGGTGTTCTTCCAGGATCTTCAGGATCAATTCGGATCGGATCATTGGCAGGCTTTCGTTCGTGTTTCAGCCGCGGCGCAGGAAGGCACGTCTGTTTCGCCTTGGCAATGGTCAGCGCTCCACTGCCGGCCGACAATCAGTAGCCGAGCCAGCGCAGAACATCACCGGCATCGTATGTTGCATGATCACCGCAATCACCGAGAAACTCTTCCCTGCTTGCCGGATCATGAAGACCGTGCCGTGCCAGTTCCTCGAACGCGCGCTCACGGCTGATCAGGATTCCTTCCGCACTTCCGGAATAGCTGGCAGGTTCCTGACCTGCATCAGCACCCATGGGATCATGGCTCTTTCGCACCCGGTCGGCGGAACGCCTCCCGCAGGCGGTCTGCAGCCATCATGCCCGGAACCAGTTCGTCGCGGAACACGAAGGCCGGCGTTCCATTGATTGACAGGCTCTGGGCGAGACGCTTGTTCGCCGTGATGATCCCGCCAATATCAGCGGCCCCTCCCCGCTCGACCAGCGCCTCGAAATCATAGCCGGCAGCGCCGGTCAGCATGCGCAGCAGAGCATCATTCAGCGCACCCTTCTGCGCCAGCAGTGCATTGTGGAACCCGATATAGGCCGCATCTCCATGTTCGGCGCGAACCGCGAGCGCGAGGCGCGCCGCCTGTTCCGATGCTGGCCCCAGGATCGGGAACTCCTTGAGCACCAATGCGATATCGTCACGCCCTTCGAGGGCTGCGGTAAGCTCCGCCAAAGCCGCGCGACAATAGCCACAGGCATAGTCGAAGAACTCGACCACCACGACCGGCCCTTCGGGGTTTCCCTTGCGTGCGTCCGTGCTGTCGAACAGGGCGGGCGCGTGTTTTTCGATAAGGTCAAGCTGGGCCTTCGACTCTTTCACCGTCTCCTCTCGCTCCAGGATGGTGAACACCTCCAGCACGATGCCGGGGTTGTCGAGCAGCCAGGCCCGGGCGCTCGCGGCGAAGTCCTCGGTATAGGCAGGCGTTTCTGCTCGAACTGGCGACGCGAGCTGCAGGATCAGCGCCGCCACGGGAATGCCGTACCGGGCCCTGCCCGCTCTCCTGATGGCTGATCCGGTCAAAACTCTGCCATTGCCCCACAAGCTTCCCATGGTTTCGCCCTTCCTGTTCTGCGTTTCGCTTTTTGACGTTTAGCACCATTGTTTGCTGTTTGATACTATTTGTTTGCGTCGTATATCTAACGTCATGCGCTTGGCGCGAATTCAGAACATGGGGGGACACCATGCGGCGCAGCAACCAGCCGACCCGCTTCGTCCGCGGCGGACAGACGACACAGCATTGGTGGCGTATGGCGGCGCAGGTCCTGCGCACTTCGCTTTTCATGGGACTCGCCGCCTTTACGCTGACCTACTGTGCCCTGATCGCGGTGAACTACGAGTTCCGCCTTGTCCGCGAGACCTTTGTGAGCTGGCTTGCCGATTACAATGTCGCGATCGGAAATCCCGCGCGTTCAATCAGCTACGTTGACTATCTCCACCGGCGACAAGTCAGATCGGCCGAGGAGATTGCAGCCGATCCTCGGATGACGGCGACCGCGACCCGATACCGCGAGAATGCCGAACATCTCGCCTGGGTCGCGGTGACGCCGGCTGGCATCGTGCTGGTGGTCAGTATTGGGATTTTCGGATGGGTCGGGCGGCGTCTCGGAGAGAACCAGCATGTGCGCGGCAGCCGTCTGATTTCCCAAGCGGAACTCTCACAATGGTCCCGGCAAAAGTGGAAGGGCTACCGCAAGCGTTTCCGTTCAGGTGCCAAGAAGGATGCCTATACGATCGCCGGGATTCCCTTCCCGCCCAATGCGGTCGAAGCCCAGACCGGAGTTTTCGGGACAGTGGGGGTAGGCAAGACCAACGCCATCAAGGAATTGCTGAAGGCGATAAGGGAACGGTCGGGACGCGCGGTCATCTACGACCGGATGGGTGGTCTGGTTCGGGATTTCTACGATCCCGAGACCGACATCATCGTGAACCCGTTCGATGCCCGTTCGGTGATCTGGTCGCCCTTCTTCGAGGCTCGGTCCCCGGCAGCGCTGGCGCAGATCGCCGAGGTGATGATCCCGCAGCGGCCGGGACAGAGCGATCCCTTCTGGAGCCAGACGGCACGGCTTGTGTTCGAATATGCCGCCCGCTCCCTGATCAAGGCCAGGACCCCGACCAACGCAGATCTGCGCCGCGCGATCATGACGATCTCGGCCGACGAACTGGCGAAGCTGCTCGCCGGAACGCCGGGGGCGCATTTCTTCGGGCCCCATGTCGAGAAGACCTCAGCCTCGATCCGGGCGAACATGATTGCGGAACTGCGGTTTCTCGAGTTTCTGCGCGACGATGGTGCGCCCTTCTCCGTCCGCGAGTGGGTGAAGAGCGAGAAGCCCGGCTTTCTGTTCCTCACCGGCGATGCTGAACACTCGGCAGCGACACGCAACATCATCAGCACCGCCGTCGAGGTTGCGGCCAATGCACTGATGACCTGCGAGGAACGACGGGACCCATCGCTCTGGTTCTTCCTTGACGAGGTGCCGACGCTCAACCGCCTGCCCTTTCTCGTCTCCAAGCTCGCCGAGGTCCGGCAGTTTGGCGGCGCCTTCGTGCTCGGCTATCAGGTCTATGCCCAGCTTGAAGATATCTATGGCGAGAAGGGTGCGCAGAGCATCGCCGGCACGCTCAACAACCGCATCGTCTTCAACACGCCCGACGCACGCACCGCCAAGCTGTTCTCCGACTCCCTGGGATTCCAGGACCTGATTGAGCAGCGCGAGAACCTGAGCTTCGGCGCCCATGAAAGCCGGGACGGCGTCGCCTTCATGAGCCAACGGGTCGAGCGCCCGATCGTCACCCCCTCGGAGATCCAGGCACTGCCACAGTTCGAGGCCTATATCCGCTTCGCCTATGATGCCCCCACCGCCAAGGTGTTGTTCGAACCGGTTTCGACCGAGCCACGCGCCGAGAAATTCGTCCCCTACCATGGTGGCGGTTTTGATCTCGACGGGATGGACCCGCACAAGACCCCTGCCCCGGCGGATGAGGATGGCTCGCTGCCCGCGCAGATCGCGCCGACGCTGATCGACACGGTCCAGGAGGAGCAGCGCGGCAAATGGGCGAGCTGGTCGCCGGAGCAGCAGATCGACGCCTTCTTCCGCTGGCGCAAGGCGGGGCGCACGGAAGATTTCAACGTACAGAGCGGGCAGATGGAAGCGCCCCTCATGGGCATACCCGACGAGATACTCTGGGACCATTATTACCGTGCGCGGCTCAAGGGGAATGACAACCCGGCCTTCCGGGTCACGCCAAGTACTGCCGCGCTGGTTTCCAGCCGCAGGAGGGGGGTAGCCGCACCGTCGGGCCCCGAAGTCCCGTCCTATGCTTCGGTTCTGGAATCCTGCGTCGAGGTGAACTCCGGTGTCGACATCGCCGATCCACCCACCGAACCGGAGCCGGATCCGCTCTTCGACATCATGGATGATCGTGGCTCTCTGCTATGATGTCGCTCAGCAATGTCTCGGCCGGCGCCGCGGCCAGCGGCTATTACCGGGCTGAGGGCTATTACATTGCGGGCAGCCCGGAGGCCGAAGCGGCTGCCTCCTGGTTCGGCAAGGCGGCCGAGCATCTCGCTGACATTGGCTGGGATACCTTCCGCGAGCGCATCGATGATCAGCTTTTCGCAGACATGCTTCAGGGTCATGCGCCCTCATTGGAACGCGATGCAGAGGGCAACTGGAGGGAGGGCCAGACGCTCGGGCGATGGTCGGGCGGCGAGCGCCAGCACCGGCCCGGGATCGATCTGACCTTCTCCGCCGGCAAATCGGTTTCCATCATGGCGCTGGTTGCGGGGGACGAACGGATCCTCGCCGCTCATGACCGGGCCGTGAAGGAGGCGATGGCCTATGCGGAGAGCCGCTTCATCGCCACGCGGCGCGAGGTGAATGGCGAGATCGTTCAGGTGCCTGGCAAGATGATCGCCGGGATCTTTCGCCACGATACCTCCCGCGCGCTCGATCCCCAGCTTCACAGCCATGCCGTGGTCCAGAACATGGTGCTGGGCGAGGACGGGAAATGGACCGCCCTCAGCAACGAGGCATTGTTTCGCAACGCGAAGCTTCTTGGCAGCGTCTATCGCAACAGCCTTGCACAGGGCCTGGGCGAGCTTGGTTATGCGGTCGAGCGTCAGGGTCCGGACGGCTATGTCGAGATCCGCGGTGTGCCGAGGGAACTGATGGACGGCTTCTCCAAGCGCCGCCAGCAGATCGAGGCCGCACTTGCAGAGCGGGGCATCGAGCCGACGGCCGCCAACAGCGAACTTGCCGCGCTCGCGACACGGCGGGGCAAGAACCGGGGCGTGGACCGGGCGGAATTGCGCGACGCCTGGGAGAAGGAGGCCTGGGATCTTGGCTTCGCACGCGAAGATCTGCAGGCGATCCGGGACGGGGCCGCGCGCGACAAGGCGATGCAACTGCCAGGCGTCACCCGCGAAGGTGTCATCACTCACAGCGAGGAGGACAAGGCGGCGGCGATCATCGACTTCGCCATACGCCATGTCAGCGAAAGGAACGCGGTCTATTCCGCCGACGATCTCTTGCAGACGGCGCTCAACCGCAACAGCGATGTCGGTCCCGACCGGCTGGAAGATGCGATCCTGCGCAAGGAGGCGGAAGGCCGGCTGGTTCCCGTGCATGTTCACGAATTGCGGGAAACCGCCCTGAAGACGCCGCGTCCGGAAGGCATGCTCGGGACCCTGCGTGACCACGGCACCGCCCCCTATCGCCAAGAGGAAGGAAAGAAAGAAAGCTACTTCGTCACGCTGGAGACCGACCGCGGCGAGAAGACACTCTGGGGGGTCGGTCTGGCCAGAGCGATGAAGGAGTCCGGTGTCGCGCCCGGGGATCATATCGCACTGCGGGTTGTCGCAGGCGCTCCGGTCAAGGTTCGCGATGGCGATGGCTGGAAAGAGGTCGTCCGCAACAGCTGGGTTGCGGAGAAGGTCGATCCCCAGCCCGCCCGGGAGGTCAGGGTCGATGAGGTTTCGAAATCCCTCTACAGCGACGATGCCACGCTCGCAGCAGAGCTGCGCGTCCAGCAGGAATATCGTCAGGGTCGGAGGGAAGGCGGCATCTCCCTGCCCGCGCGCATGCGCGAGGCCGGCGGCGTCAAGATGTCGGGTGAGGCAACGCTGCGCGAACGGCTGACCCAGTCCAGCCTGACCGAAGGCCAGCGCGATGCCATCCTGATGGGCCTCTCTTCCGAGGGCCGCTTTGTCGGTGTGCAAGGCTATGCCGGGACCGGCAAGACCTACATGGTCGAACAGCTGCACTCCCATGCCGAGCGGGCGGGCTATGCGGTGGAAGGTGCTGCTCCCACCAATCGCGCGGTCGCCGAGCTCGCAAAGGTGCTGCCCGGCTCCAGGACAATCGCCCGCTTCAAACTCGATGCCGATATCGGCCGGGACGCCTCTGACAAGTCGAAGACCATCCTCGTCGTCGACGAGGCCTCGATGATCGGCACATCGGATATGCGCGATCTAATGGCCTGGGCCAATCAGGCAGGCTATGCGCGGGTCATCCTTCTCGGCGATATCAAGCAGCTCGACGCGGTCGCCGCCGGCACGCCCTTTGCCCAGCTTCAGCGCGCAGGGATGCCAACCGCATTGATGGCCGATATTCAGCGCC
Organism: Pseudogemmobacter hezensis; assembly: GCF_013155295.1. GTDB lineage: Bacteria > Pseudomonadota > Alphaproteobacteria > Rhodobacterales > Rhodobacteraceae > Pseudogemmobacter > Pseudogemmobacter hezensis. Next base: position 138,926 of record NZ_JABJXT010000005.1, read on the forward strand.
AGCGCGACGGTGCCCTGCGCGATGCCGTCCTGCATTCGATCCGCGGCGAGATCCGTGCGGCCTTCGACCGGCTCAGCAATATCTCGACGCCGGGGAAAGACGAGAAGTTCACCGACAAGGTCGCCCTTGCCTGGCTCGCCCATACGCCAGAAGAGCGGGAGCGCACCGGTCTGATCGTTCTGACCAACAAGGTTCGCGAGGAGGTGAATGCCGCGATCCGGGACCAGCTTCGCCAGGAGGGCAGGATCGGCGCGCGCGACACGAGGGTCCAGAGCCTCGCCCCACATGATTTCACCCGCGCCGAGGCGGCGGAAGCCGCGAGCTACAAGATCGGGGATATCGTCGTCCCGATCCGGGATCTGAAGGCGGCGGGCCTTGTCGCCAATGCGCTCTATCGGGTGACGGACAGCAGCCTGCGCAGCAACACGATCATGCTTCGCCCGGAAGAGGGCGGGGCCACGATCCGCATTCCCCTTGCTCCTGGCGGGAAGGCGGCCACCAGTCTTGTCGCCTATGAACCCGTCGAGCGGGACTTCGCCCCTGGCGACCGGGTGAAATTCGCGATCACCGACCGCGGCAGCGGCGTGGCCAATGGCGCACGCGGCATGATCGAACGGATCGGCTTCAAAGAGGTCGAGGTCCGGCTGGAGGATGGCAAGCGGGCGGTTCTGCCGCTCGAGAGCCTGGCGGCCCGTGGCCTCGATCATGCCTATGCCGCGACCGCCCATGATTTCCAGGGGGCGACGATCGACCGGATCATCGTCGGCATGATGTCCCGCGAACGGCTCAGCACCCAGAAATCCTTCTATGTCGGGCTCTCCCGCGCCCGCGATGAAGCGCTGCTGATCACGACCAATGCCGGAGAGCTTGCCGACCGTATCGAGAAACAGACCGGCGAGAGGCCGGCCGCGCTCGACGCTTATGAGCAGCGCTTGCGCGATGAAGCGCGGGATCGGGAGGCGGCCAACAAGCTCCGGGAGCAGGAGCGCCAGGCTGGCAGCGCGCCAGACCGCCAACCCGGCAAAACGCCGGACAGTCACGATGCCGGAACGCTCGACCGCCATAACGCCACAACGCCAGAGCGCCAGCCCGCCGAGCCGTCAGACCGCCATCCCGCCATGTCGCGAGACCAGCAGAACGCCGGGCAGCCAATCCGCCAGCCCGTCAGAGACCCCGGCAATACCGAGGAGATCTTCCGCGAGCAGCTGGCGGCTCTGAAACAGGCGGACCGCCCGCCCGAGCGCAATGACCGCGAGGCTGCCCGTACCATCCAGGAGATCGAACAGATGCAGAAAACCAAGGAAGGACCAATCAGATGAGACGCGAGAATATCGAGAACCGCTTCCGCTTCGTACTTGGCCCTGCCGCGGCCGCGCTGACGGCAGAGCACACGCCGGCCGGCGACATTTCCCGTCCTGACCATCTCGAAGCCGGGATCGCCTGCATCCAGAGCGACCTTGTCATCGAACGTGAGACCAACCGCCGCCTCACAGAGGCCTTCCAGAACCTTGATGCCCGCTTCCTCTCTCTCGTCTCGGCCCACAATGACGGGATGCGCGGGCTGATGATGACGGTGGGGCAGACGGTGCGCGAGCTCCATGTCATCCGCCGGGTGCTGATCATCGCGGGCGCCACCAGCAACGAACAGGCAGAGCGGCTCTATGATAAGGCCCTGCCCGCCATCACCGAACTGCGCGCCACCATGGCGCTGTGGCGCCAGCGCGAGGGGCTGGAGATCCCCGAATTCTCGCTCGAGGAAGAGGATCGGCTTCTGAACCAGCTGATCCAGAACCCGGCAACCGAGCGCGAGCGAGGCGAGGCAACAGCTGAATCTCTTGGCGAAGCGCTCACCGAACAGTTCCACCGCATCCGCGAAGGCTTTGACCCCAGGCTCACCGAAGAACGCCATGAACGCGAAGTGGAACGCGATGATGACTAGGTTTCCTCTCCGCTTTCTGCTCGATTCCGCCCAGAGGAGCTCTGCCATATTCCTCCACGGCCCTGCCACGAGATGGATCTGGCCACTCGCATCCCTTATTTTGCTGGTGATTTCGCGGGTCAGCAGGTCAAAGTCATTTCAGGGCAGTTCTGGTGGAAGACCAGAGCCCGTCCCGCATGAACTGTCATATATTTTAGGGTGTTACATCCGCCAGTGGCGGCGGTCAGCTGAGCTGCGTAGGGTGTGCCCTCTTCCTCCGAGATGGAACATCGAGGACCTTCTGCGGAGATCCCGCTCCCTCCTGCCAGTCGGCTCAGGCGGATGCCTTCTGACCCTGTTCCTCGCCGGTTCTGCGCTTGCGGACAATTGGAAATCGGGCTCGTCCTTCGAGACCGGAGTGGTATCCGCGCGGCCTGTTCCCGAAGGATCAAGCTTTGCCGGGCTGCAGGTTGCGTCATCCTTCGATCAGCCCGCCGCCAGTGCGAAGCGTGACATAATGGACGGTTCATTTCGCCTGCCTCTGGCCGGCGGTGATCTGGAGAAGCTGCGGGCGCTGATCCAGCACGCGGAAAGCCGTGTTGCGGGCTATGATGCCTGGCACGAGAGCGCCAGCATCCCGCCACCCAAAGCGCCAAGTCGTATGACGCTTGCGGAAATCCGGGCGTGGATCGCGGCGACGCCCGGACAGCAGCATGCGATCGGCCGGTATCAGATCATCCCCGCGACGCTGGAGAGGCTCATCCGCAGGACAGGCTTGCCAGCGGAGACGGTGTTCGACGCGACGATCCAGGATGCGCTGGCAAATGTGCTGATCCTCGACGCGGGTTACTCCGCATTGAAGGACGGCAGCCTGTCGCTCGATGCCTACATGGACAATCTGGCACGGGTATGGGCCGGGTTCCCGTTGGAATCCGGTCTGTCGGCCTATCACGGCATTGCGGGGAACCGGGCAACGGTGAGCCGCGCCTTTTTTGCCGAGCAGGCAGCGCTGATCTTCCCGACGGAAGCGGCGCGCGCAAAACCCCCGGCCCGCGCAGCGGCAGGGGGCTGATGTGCCGCCGTGCCGCCGTGCCGCCGTGCCGCCGTGCCGCCGTGCCGCCGTGCCGCCGTGCCGCCGTGCCGCCGTGCCGCCGTGCCGCCGTGCCGCCGTGCCGCCGAAGCGGCTGCGCGCCAGACCGGCAGGCCGTCAACCCGTCATTCCGTCACAACGCCAGAGGATAGAGAGATGAAAGTGATTGCCGCCTATAGCCACAAAGGGGGAACCGGCAAATCGACCGCGCTGATGCTGCTGGCGAGTGCCATCGAGGCACGCGGCCAGTCGGCGCTTCTGGTCGATTGCGACCCGCAGCGCAATTTCAACATGTATCGTTTGCAGAGTGAGGAAATCGGCTGCTGGTCCGAGCGGCTGGAAGTCCGCTATCTCGATTTCGAGGCAACCGGCATCGCGGACCTCGAATCCGGTCTGATGGCAGCGGAGGATTCCGGCCGTTTCGATTACGCGCTCCTGAACCTTGCCGGGGTAGATCATCCCTTCAACCGCGAAGCCCTGCGTTATGCCGAACTGACGCTCCTGCCGTTCAAACCCGCCGCAACCGAACTGTCGGAACTCGGCCCTGCGCTCGAAGTGATCCGCAATCTGGAAGCCGAACGTGAGGTCGGCGCGGCACGAGTGCTGTTCACGATGATGCGGCCAAAGCTGACGGTTGCCGCCAGCGCCTATCGCGATGCAGCGCTGGACGGGTTTCCCGTGATGGAAACCCGGCTGCGCGACACGGCGATTTTCGCCGACATCGTGATGCGCGGTCTGCTCGGCCGGGCGATTGCCAGCACCGAGGCGCAAGCCAGCGGGTTGGAGAAGATGCAGGTGAAGCGCCTGCGAGAGGCTTTGGACGATTGTCAGATGCTGCTCGCGGAAGTGGATGCGATCATCGCGGCGGAAGGACGGCAGGCATGAAGAACCGGGGAGTGATCAACAGCGGCCCACGCCTGCCCGGGTCGGCGCATAAGCAGGATGGCAGGCCCGGTGATCTTCCGGGACGGATCGCGGTTCAGGACCGTATTTCGCCCGACCCTGAAACAGCATCCGATCCGGGAAAACCGGATCTGCGGGATGCTGCGCCAGAGTCATCCTCCGGCCCTCGCATACCGGATCGCGCTCCTGCACCCAAGCCGGCGTCTGCGCCCCTGCCCCGGCGAAAATACTCGCTGACGCTGAAGATCGAGACGGTGCTGGCCGATGAATTTGCGAGTTTGCTGGCCAGCTATCCGGTCGGCGGTCGTAGAGCGATCCGGCACAAGCTGGCGGCGGCAGCGCAGGAGCGGCTTGCCCGCGAACTGCCTGCCGCGCCACTGCCACGCCTTGGGACCTGCAGCAGCGTCCGACTCGATCTTCGCCTCTCCGGCGAGATCGTCGCGCGCCTGCTGGCGCAGCATGATCCGCATGGGCTGATGCCGACAGTAACAGTTCTCGCGCGGGCGGTGGAACCGATCTACGCGCAGCTTCTCAGCGATGTTTTACGCAAGACCGGCCACGTGCCCTTCGGCTGACAGGTTTTCGCGCCGATTCCACCAGGAGCAGCGCCGCGAAAGCGGCCCCCGCGCGGGCAGCGCCGGACCCGTCGCGCTGCGGCCCTTGCGGCTGCGGCGCGACGGGTCATTCTTTCAGCGCGAGGCCGCTCTCCCACTCCGCGCATTTCCGGGGATGCGCGGGTTCGAGTCGTTGCGGTAATCTGGCGGCCCCTGTTGTTCGGGGCCGCCCCTGCGGGATCAGTATTCTTCGGGCAGGCAAAGGGTCAGGACGCGGATTGTCTGGCTCGGGTCGCTTTCCACCTCCGGCCCCATCAGCTCCTCGTTGTCGTAAAGGTCGATTTTCCAATAGATGCGGAAGGTGTCGCCATCATGGGCAATGTCCGGCATCCCGAAACTGCGGGCGCCATAGCGACTATGGTCGTCCATGAAATTCTCATCGTTGCGGGTGATTTCAAGCGCGGCCTGCACAAACTCCGGCCCCATGTCACGGATACCGCGCGTCACGACAACCCGGCCCCTGATCTGCTGGCCCTGCCATTCTGCCGGGGCGAGGGCCTTGCGGAAGGCGTCATTCTGCGCGCCGATGATTTTCGCCTCGCTGCGGGTTGCCTCATAGCGGTCGAGGTCAAAGACCGGCCCGCCGCAGCACGGGCAGGTTTCGGCGGAAGCGGTGTTGACGGTTTCGCAGGTGATGCATTGGTGACGTGCCATGAGGAAACCCCTTTTCAAACTGGCGATCCCTTCCGGCCTGGCCCCGTTGAAAAATCAGGGCTGTCCGGGAAGGTGAGCCGCGCTGTTGCGCGTCTCTCCTTCTCGGATTGCCCCTCGGCGAGAGCAGGAGGGGGGCCCGGCAACTGGAAAATCAAGACACAAGGGTCGGGGGCCCCGTCTGCACAAGCTGCCTCTTCTTGAGAAAAATCGTGATTTCGGCCGCTGCCGAAATCTCTCTCGAACAGGCGGCGCGGAAGATGGGGGTGGCCATTGGGGCGCAGCATTTTCCGGTTGACGGGGGAACCGGCGGTTCCCTTTCTTCTGTTTCTTTTCGCTGCACCGGCAGCTCGCGATGGTGCTGGCCTTGCAGGGGGCGTTCGGCTTGCCCGAATCCCCCCTGCACGCCCCGACCCGCGGGACTGGCAGTAACACCGCAAGTAGCTTCCGGTGAGATCGATGCGGCAGAGCTCTGCCACATCGATCCGTTCCTCAGTGGCGCGTGACCTCCCAGGGATCAATCTCGGTCAGAATGGCGACCTCATCTCCTTCTATATCCTCGGCAGGGCAGGCAGCGCAGGTGCCATCTCCGGCACGAAAGACGACGATCGACACCATCAGGGTCGCAGCGAGGCTGGCGGCATAGGCGGTGGCATCTTTGAAGGACATGGTTCAGCTCCTGTCTTTTGGACGCAGGGGCCAATCCCCCGCGTGACAGGCGCCCCGCAGGCCTGGTGGAAGCCGCACTCACCGGGCGCGTTCGGCTAGCCCGAATCCGCCCGGCGGCATGCCAGCGGCATAGCCGACCCCTTGTGGGTTGAGTGTGGAGGCTTTCAACCGGGCCAGGGACAGCGTCAGATCGCGAGGGATTTGTGCTTCCGGATCAGACGGCGCTTGGCCAGATCCCGATGCCCGGCCCTTGCCACACCGTTGCTCCGGTCCGAGGTAGCGCTCCATTAAGGGCTGCTGATGCTCCATGCATGCCAGTCGAGGCACCATCAGATGAGAGTTTCGCATCTGGCCGCCCTGCGATGCAGCCGCCCACCTCCCGAGCAGGATCGAAACGGAGCCGATGCTGGCACAAACACCATCCGGGCCGGTCAGCAGATCCTTGTACCGGTCCTAGGTGCCCACGATGCATAGATGGCAGGGATCCCGCTGCGCGCGATCCCCGTTTGGCGGGAAGCGGCGACGCATGACAGAATCACCGCAATCTGGCCGCCATTCACGCAGAGCCTCACCCCGGTTCCGTTGAGGCGCAGGTGCTGACAAACTGCGCCGCGTGAGGATCGTGACCCAAATGGGCGGAGACGGCCGCTTGCGGCTGGCTCCGGTCGGGGCCGCTCTGCGGACATGACTAGAGCCGTGCCTCGCGTTTGCGCGAGGTCACGCCCAGATTGCGGGCCAAAAGTCCGCAGGAGCGGGCGATGATTGGTTTGCGGCGTAGAGGCAAGCGCGGTATTCCTGTCGACGAGGACAGCGACTGGCGCGGACTCTTTACTCTCAAGGGTATCGCAAAATGGATCTCGCCTTTTTCTTTCGTCAGAGGGCTGACTTTATTGCCTCCTTTTATGATACCGGGTCTCAGGCATTTACGTCGCGCATCAATGGCATCGAGGAGGAGGTTCCTCCTTGGGACGACCTGCCTCCTGGCTTCGATCCGGAAGCGGGTGAGCCTCCCTATATGGAAGAATGGACCGACGCCACAGACGGATTGCAGATGCTTGGCCAAGCTGCAGTCTCACTGCTGTCGGATGCCCTGAAGATGTATCTTGAGGGGTTGCGACGTCACGGCGAGGTCGATCTGGACGCAAGTGACAAGCGCACCGCCAAAGAGCGGGGGTTCATCCGGGCCTATATCGCGGCGCTCTCGCGCAGATATGGTCTTGACCCCGAAGACCAGTCCCGGGCGATCGACATGATCGAGCAGGTCGTTCTGGCCCGAAATCTCAGCCAGCATGGCAGCAACCTCACGATGCTGAGCGAGCAGCATCCTGCTCGCGATCTCGAGCGGTTCCCTTCGATGATCTTCGCGAGTGAGGCGGAAGAAAAGCTATGGCGAGAAAATGAAACAGGGCTGTCATTCATGCGCCCCCGATTGCGTATTGACGCTGCAAATCTGAAAGCGGCGTTGGGGGCGAGCATAGCCTTTGTGGACTGGGTCGACGCAGCAGTTGCTCGGAAGCAAACGATTGATCCCATGTCCTGACTGCGGCAAGACCGCTCGCCCCGCCCGGATTTCCCGGGCGGGGCGGTGATCCTGCGGCTCAGTTTGCGTCGCGGCGCTGCGGGCGGGTCCAGACCAGGGAGTGGGTCTCGCCGCCCTCGTCATCGAAGAGGCTGGCATAGATCGGGGCGTTGAAGGACGGATCGTCCAGCTTCAGCCCCAGATAGGGACGGCCATCGTTCGAGACCTTGTCCCAGGCGGCGCCGATCTCGGCCCGGCCGACATAGACACGGTGCGAGGGGGCATTGTCGCCGGTCGCGCGGGTTTCGGGGACAAGCCGGACGTTGCGGGTCTGCAGGCTCAGGGTGACGATCTCGCCGGTGTATTCGTTGCCGGTTTTGCGGAAGGTGCCGATGTTGGCCATGGTGTTTCTCCTCGATGGCTGATCCTCGGGCCGCCCCTTGCGGCCTCGATGGGGATCGTCCGGCCGGAGGCGGGCGCTGATGCACCCGGGCCAGAGCCCGGGCCTGACAGCAGAGGAGGGACTTTCTTGTCCCGCGAGGAATGCGGCCCCCAAGGGCCGCAGGGGAAGAAAGTCGCGACGGCGCTGTTGCATCGAGGCGATCGAGGCGCGCTCGCGCGCCGCCCTTCGGCCAGATCAACCCATCGCAGAGGCCGCCAGGGGCTGCCCGGGACTGTCTGGCCAGCAGGAGAAGACACCTGCCCTCGCCATCGACGCCGCCATCCCGGCATGATGCCCCAGCGGATGACATCGTGTCGGCACACCCCGTCCCGGTGCTCTTCCGATATCCCCCGACACCTCAACACGCCGCGTCCGTTTCCCTTTCGGTCGGCGATCATAGCTCCAGGACGGTTCTCGACGGGTGACCGGATCCGAGCGGGATGCAAGGCCGGACCGGGCATCATCGCGGCCATCATCCTGCTGCGCCCGACGTTGGGTCCACGAGAACCACCGGCATCGATCTGCACACCGTCCCGCCATCAGACCAACAACGCTGGCAACCAGCCTCCCGAAATCACGGCGGGGCGGGGCGACAGGGCAACTCTGCTAGGCAGATAGCGCAGCAATTCGCGTCAGGGATCGTTGCCCGAATGGGGGGGAGACGGCCTTTGGCTGGCTCCCGTCCGAAGGACCAGAGCCCGACCCGGTGTAGCCGGGGGACGCCCTTAAACTTGTGGTGATCCAAGAGCGTTGATCTCGCGCTCCAGCGCCGCAATCTCTACAAGGATTTCATCAAAACCCGGTGTATCGCCGACGATCATTTCCCGCATCCCGGCGTAATCTCTTCGCAGCGCTTTCTCCAATTCCGGGCCCGGCAAGAGCCTCAGGCTACCGGGCGTTGCCTTCTCGTAGTTTGCCCATGCAGCGCGGAACCAGATTGATTTGTGATGGGCTACTTCGTTCAGGAGAGCCAGATCCGAGAGTGCCAGCGCCCTGGCCTGATGGCGGCTCAGCATTGCCATATCGTAATAGTGACGCGACATCCGATCAGGCAAAACCTTGCCCGTGTCCCGATGTGCCAGCATGTGCAGGATGGTCGCTTTTTCCCAGAAGGTGCGCTCGACACCAAGGACGATGACAGCGACCCCCGGGTGGGACAGGTGCCCCGGAATCGCCCGCTCCAGATCCGGGATGAAACGTTTTTCCTCGGCGGGCAGAAGGACGCCACGTGCACCGAACTCCATCCGGACCACGGGCTTCACATAGCCATCCGCTCCCGCAACATTCGGGTAGGAGAAAAGCAGGGTCTGTGAATCTTCCGGATCGCGCTCAACCGAATGATGTTGCTGTAACGTTGTCGCAAACAAGGCCTGCAACTCGGCCAGCAGGAGCCCGCCGATGAAATCGGCAGCAGCTCCTTCCAGCTCCGCCAGCAACGCCTTCTGTGCCTTACCGGAATGTGCCGCCGGGTCCTTTTCGCCAACAAAGCCGAGCAGACCGCGATCCAGCGAGAGGTCGATGTCTTCGGAGAACCGGCTGATCGCGCCGAAGGCTTTGGAGAGCGATGTGCCGCCTTTGAAAATCAGATGCCGCCGAACCGAAGTCCCTGCGAAAAGCTGCCGCAGCGTCCAACAGACCCAGAAATCCTTCTCGACGATCACGCTGCTCGTGCCAAGCCGGGCGGCAGCCTCGTCGAAGGCCGCCAGTCGTTCACGCGGATCGTCGTTGGCAAAAACATCCATCGTCAGATCTGGGCCGCGATCTGCTGCACCACAGGCTGCATCCAGGCCGGAGCCTGCTTGCTGTGCCGGATCAGCACATCCCGGTCCCGGTCATCGAGCGCCCGGGCAAGCTTGCTGACCACCTGGCTGTCGACCTTGTCCTTGCCGAGATAGCGCAGCGCCTGGAACACGGCACCACTCTTCTGGCCCGCACCGACCAATGTCTTCGGCGAAGCGTTGCGAAACTCGATGATCTGACGCCCCACGATCCTGCTGCGGGTCGGACCATCGGTCATATAGACGTGTTTCGCCGGAACCTGCGTGGACAGGCCGAACTGGTTCGCCGCAGTGGCGGGCGATACCTGAAGGATATGGTTGCCCTTCCGCGCGATGGCCTGGGCCACCGCATCGACTGGAGGAGCAACCATACCGAACTTCTTGCTGATCCTGGGATAATCGTAGAGCCCGCGGGCAAGACGCCGGATCAGGCCTTTTTCGGCCAATTGGGACAGAGCCTTGTCCACGCTGTCGCGTGAGGCAATATCGAGGAAATCCGCAGGCGCGAAGATCGCGCCGCGGCCCTTCCCGACGATCCGTCTGTGGATTCTTGACGCGCTCATGATGCCCTCTCTGTTCAGAAAATAGGGTATCTTTTTCTGAATTGCAAACCCGGAGGCATCAGAGCCGTTTGCCCCGCCCGGATTTCCCGGGCGGGGCGGTGATCCTGTCGGCTCAGTTTGCGTCGCGGCGCTGCGGGCGGGTCCAGACCAGGGAGTGGGTCTCGCCGCCCTCGTCGTCGAAGAGGCTGGCATAGATCGGGGCGTTGAAGGACGGATCGTCCAGCTTCAGCCCCAGGTAAGGACGACCATCCGTCGAGACCTTGTCCCAGGCGGCGCCGATCTCGGCCCGGCCGACATAGACACGGTGCGAGGGGGCATTGTCGCCGGTCGCGCGGGTTTCGGGGACGAGCCGGACATTGCGGGTCTGCAGGCTCAGGGTGACAATCTCGCCGGTGTATTCGTTGCCGGTTTTGCGGAAGGTGCCGATATTGGCCATGGTGTTTCTCCTCGATGGCTGTTCCTCGGGCCGCCCCTTGCGGCCTCGATGGGGATCGTCCGGCCGGAGGCGGGCGCTGATGCACCCGGGCCAGAGCCCGGGCCTGACAGCAGAGGAGGGACTTTCTTGTCCCGCGAGGAATGCGGCCCTCTGGGCCGCAGGGGAAGAAAGTCGTGACGGCGCTGTTGCATCGAGGTGACCGAGGCGCGCAGGCGCGCCGTCCTTCGGCCAGATCAACCCATCGCAGAGGCCGCCAGGGGCTGCCCGGTGCTGTCCGGCCAGCAGGAGAAGACACCTGCCCTCGCCATCGCCGCCGCCATCCGGGCATGATGCCCCGGCGGATGACATCGTGTCGGCACACCCCGTCCCGGTGCTCTTCCGATATCCCCGGACACCACAACACGCCGCGTCCGTTTCCCTGTCGGTCGGCGATCATAGCTCCAGGAAAGGTCTCGACAGGTGACCGGATCCGAGCGGGGTGCAAGGCCGGACCGGGCATCATCGCAGCCATCACCCTGCCGCGCCCGACGTCGGGCCCGCGGGAACCACTGGCATCGATCTGCACACCGTCCCGCGATCAGACCAACGACGCTGGCAACCAGCCTCCCGAAATCACGGCGAGGCAAGGCGACAGGGCAACTCTGCCAGGCAGATAGAGCAGCAATTCGCGTCAGGGATCGCAGCCTGCATGGGGGGACGGTCTTTTGCCGGCTCCCGTCCGAAGGACCAGAGCCCGTCCAGGTGTAACCGGGGGACGCCCGAACCCGGAGCAGAGTGCCGCCAGATGATCCATCACCGAATTGAATCTCATCAGCCGAAACGATTCCGGAAAATCATTGGACCTGTGCCCGGCAGGAATGCGAGATTCCAGGCATGCAGAAAAATCACAGCACTGCTCATCTCCGGCGCATAGATGCCGAGCGCAATATGCGCCGCTTTTATGCCGCTTCGATCCAGCCGACGCTTTTCGGAGAGGTCTCGGTCGTCCGCAACTGGGGACGGATCGGAACAGCTGGCCGTATGCAACTGGAAACCTTCCATGAACCTGTGCAAGCTGAAGAGGCATTCCTCAAACTTGTCCGTTTCAAGCAGCGGCGCGGCTATGAATCTCGCGCTGAAGAACCCATATCGGATCAGACATGATCTTGAGCCGAGCCTGACCTCAGATGCCTGAAACCCCTGACGCGGTGACCTATGAACAGATCAAAGGTGCCATCGGTTCTCTGATCTGGCTCTGGTCGCAAATCGAGCGAGACATTGGCAGCTCGATTACGCGCATGACCCGGACCACAGGCAAGAACATCCCGCACCAGCTCTCGTCGAAGATTGCACTATGGGGCGAAGAAATCCGGAGTCGGACAGACGTGACAAGTTGCACCGGTCGCCGGGCGACTGACCTCAGTCACATGCTGGAACAGGAATTGCGCAAAGCCCTCCACGTGAGAAATTTCGTCTGCCATGGTTTGCTGGACATTGTGCCAGAAAACCGTCAGCCCGGCCAGGAGCCTGTCTGGAGGCGGAACTCAACGGTGAACATCTCGTCAAAACCTGGAGCGAATTGCAGGCGATGTTCGCATGGATGTCCCGGGCAAGCTGGCTGATCCGTGATCTGACGGCGGTCGCTATGGCTTTTGGTCGATCAGACCACACCATCACCCTTGAAGGTTGGAGGGACTTCCCGTTACAGCGATGAAAGCTGGAGAATTGAAAGATTGCGCAGCTGCATCCCGGAGCTTAATCTTCCGGGGCCAGATACCGGAGAGACCATGCCCGAGATCAATCTGAACGACCTGACGCTGACCGAGCTGAAGAAGCTCGAAAAGGACGTCACCAAAGCGATCACTTCGTTTGAAGATCGCAAGAAGGCTGAGGCCCTTGCCGCGCTGGAAGAGCGGGCAAAAGAGTTCGGCTTCACGCTCGGGGAGTTGACGGGCATTACGACCAGCAGAAAGCGGTCTCCTTCCGAGGCAAAATATGCCCATCCGGAAAACCCCGAGATCACCTGGTCCGGACGCGGGCGCAAACCGCAATGGATCAATGACGGCCTTGCCGCCGGCAAATCGCTGGAAGATTTCGCGATCTGAGCGGGCAATCCCGCAGGCCCAGAAAGGCACCCGCAGGAAGGAAGAGATGCGGCGCTCACGCGCCGCCTCCGATCCGCATGACCGGAATCCCGAGCTTGCGGGCCTTGTCAGCGAAGTTTTCCTGAATGCCGGTGCCCGTTGTGACCACGACCCCGATCGGCAAGATCTCGAGCATCGCATCGTTCCGCTTGAAGGGCGCCGCATTCTTGTGGCGGTTCCAGTCGGGGCGGAAGGCAACCTGCGCCACCTTGCGGTTGTCGGCCCATTTCGCGGCGATCAGCTCTGCACCCCGCGGTGAGGCGCCGTGCAAGAGCACCATGTCCGGATGCTTGGCGTGAACCTGATCGAGCCGATCCCAGATGACCCGGTGGTCATTGAAGTCCAGACCGCCCGAGAAGGCAATCTTCGGGCCTGCGGGCATCAGCACCTCGGCCTCGCTGCGCCGCTTGGCGGCGAGGAAATCCCGGCTGTCGACCAACGCCGAGGTCATGTGACGGTGATTGACCATGGAGCCCGAGCGCGGGCGCCAGGCCGATCCGGTATGGGTCTCGAAGGCTTCGGCGGCGAGATCACGGAAGGCCTCCATGGCACTCCTGCGCTCGACCAGCGTCTGCCCTTCGGCGGTGATGCGCTCCAGTTCGACGGATTTTACCTCGGAGCCGTCCTGCTCTCTCTGAAGGCGGCGCTGCGCCTGCTCGTTGTCGTCGAGCTGCCGCTCGATCCGGGCATTGGCGCGGTGGAAGAGATTGACGGTGCCCCAGAGCAGTTCTTCGAGATCGGGTTCCAGCCGGGTATCGCCAAGCGTGGCGACGAAGGCATCGAAGATATCGGCAACCGCCTGGGACACGGCCTCGCCCTCGGGCATCGGGCGCGGATCGGGCTCATCCTGGCCAGGCCGCCAGCCGTGCTGCTGGAGATAGGCGATCGCGTGGTAGGTGGGAGAGGTGGTGTGGCTCGGCTCTTGCCCGCCAAAGTCTTCCGTCATCATCGGGTGGCTCCTGATCTTCGGCCGCGCCCATCGCGGCCTTCACAGGCGACGGAAAGCCCATGGGCGGGAGGGAAAGGCAGTCCGAGCTCCGCGAGGACCCTGATGGCCAAGGCCGGCTATTTTGCCTCGCGATGCAAAGCGCGGGCCGCTCACGGCCCGCGCGGCGGAAAATAGCCGGGCGCCGCGCCATTGCCTTTCCCGCCCGCTTATGGGCCCGCTCGCCCTCTCAGAAGGCCGTGGGCGCCGACCGCAGCCGAAGGGAGCCGCCCGATCACGCGAGAACACCGGCAGGCACCAGCCCAGCCCCTCCCGCGCCCCCTCACCGGCGATCTCAATCCGGCAGGAACCGCAGGCGATCCATGGGATGAAGCTGATCCAGCAGAAGCTCCCGCAGGGCAACCGGACCAAGACGTTGCAGATCGTCGTTGAAATCGCCGAACGTCGGCATCAACAGCACCGGCTCGATCCCGGACTCGAAAGCGCGGGCGGCAAGGCGATCACTGGCCCCCTCGCCCGCCGGATCGCGGTCACAGATGATATAGAGGCGCTGCAGCCCCTGCGGGAGCAGCACGGCCGCGAGATGACCGGCCGAGAGCGCAGCCAGCGATGGCAGACCGGGCAGCGCTTCGCGCACAGAGAGGACGGACTCGATCCCTTCCCCGGCGGCAAGCACATCCCGGGGTGCCCCGAAGCGCACGCCATGGCCCAGCAGATCCCCCATGGCCCGTCGCGGTGGGTCGAGCGGCGCCTTGCCGGAACCATCGCGCGCGAGCCAGGTGCGATGCGTGCCGGTCTGTCGGCCTTTCAGGTCGGTGACGGCAGCGATCAGCGCCGGCCATTGCTCGGTCAGCCCGCCATCCTCCGGCCGGTAGAAGCAACGGGGATGGAACCGCAGCGCGGGAAGGCCCGTGAGGACGGACAGACCGCGGTTGCACAGGTAGGTTTCCGCAAGGGAACCGCCAAGATTATGCGACATGCGGAAAAGACGCCGGGCTGCAGTGCCAAGATCGGAGGTCGCGTCCGGGCGATGCGAGGCAGGCGATCTGACGACAGGCTCCGGGTGCGGTTGGCCAAGGAAGCGGGAGGCCTCATTCGCAACATCCCGGAACTCATGCAGTCCGCAGCGGATGCGGACAAGATCAAGCAGATCGCCATATTCTCCTGTTTTTGCATCCTGCCAGTTGCCTGCAGCCCCTTTGCCGGATTCCGGCCCGACCAGCCGCACGAACATGCTGCGGCCGGGGCTGTTGTGAACATCGCCGACAATCCAGTAACGACCGGTCTTTCGACCGGCCGGGAGATAATGACGGCATACCGCCTCAGCCTGTCGGCCAAGACGGGCTGCGAGGTCGGAAGCGATCATGCGCGACATCATGCGCCCTCCCGCTCGGAAATCCTCCGGACCGGCCAGTGCTCGAAGAGCCGCGTCAGCACTTCGACGCCCTTCGCATCGGTCGGCACGAACATGCGAAGCTTCCAGCAGATGATCTCATGGAAGAGGCCATAGGCGGTCAGGCGCTGCCGCATCTGATCGGTGAAGCAGGAAAGCTCGATCCGCCAGGCGCCCATGACCCGGGCGCGGCGCAGTTGCAGCCCCTCCTGAAGATCCAGGATGGTCTTGCCGTCATTCAGTGCGGCGAGCGCCTGTTCAGGCGTCAGCGAGGTAACCCCCGCGGTGCTGGCGGAAGCCGCCCAGGCGGGCGAGACCCGGCGGCCGATGATCCGCTCACCCTCATCGGTCTGGAGACGATAGACCCGGGTCGAATCCTGCGGCAGGCGCTTCCAGATCGGCAGAAGCAGGCCAGTGACCATACGCAGCGTGGTTTCCGAATACTCCGGAACCTCGCCAAGCTCGGCTTGCCAGGCCGCGCGGAAGGCTGCGAGATCGGCAGCGATCCAGGCGGATTCCTCCATTCGGCTGATCGAGAGGTTGAAGCTTTCCATCGGCCGGATCAACCGCACCCGGCGGATGATCTCGCCATCATCGAGCATGATGCTGGTCGAGGGGATTTCGACAGCAGCGCGCCCGGATCGCTCGTTGATGAGAAGCTGCGCTTTCGGCTCCTGCTCCAGCCAGTCCAGTGCCGCAGCGAGACCCAGTGGCTCGTTACGCTCGCGCTGGAGGATGGTCAGAAGCTGGGTGGCCGCTCCGGTGCGGGGATGCGTGTAAATCACCTGCCGGTCGGTGACCGCGAAGCTCTCTGCCTGCAGCGTCTCCAGGCCCATGTCGTAGATGCCGGCGGCAATGGCGCCCTCGACTTTCGCGGTCAGCAGCTGCTCGAAGGCCGCGAAGAGCACCCCCTGCATCTCGATGGTCAGCGCCAGCAACCGGTTGAGGAAGGTGGTGATCGGCGGCAGATCGTCCTTGATCCCATTGTCATCCGTGAGCTTCAGCCCGGTGATCGCCTCGAACGTCTCAAGCGGGCAGCCTTCGACCTTGCCGCGATAGAGCAGGATATAGAGCTGGCGAAGGGCATCACGCGCATAGGGGCTTTCGAGGTTGTCCTCGGCGCGGAAGAGCCCCTGCCCGGCAGTCTGGCGCTGACCGCGGGTGATCGCGCCAAGCGTGTCTAGGCGGCGGGCGATGGTGCTGAGGAAGCGTTTTTCCGCTTTCACATTGGTGGCCACCGGCCGGAACAGCGGCGGTTGCGCCTGGTTCGTCCGATGGGTGCGCCCGAGACCCTGGATTGCGGCATCGGCCTTCCAGCCCGGTTCCAGCAGATAGTGGACCCGAAGCCGGGTGTTCTTCGCCGAAAGCTCGGCGTGGTAGCTGCGCCCTGTGCCGCCGGCATCGGAGAAGACAAGCACACGCTTGTCATCGTCCATGAAGGCCTGGGTCTCGAACAGGTTGGCGGAGCCGGAGCGGTTCTGGACCACAAGGCGCTCGCCCTTGCGGATGATCCGCCGCGCCCGGCCGGTGATCTCGGCGACCATATCGGTCCCGAAGTGCTGGATCACCTGATCGAGCGCACCGGGAACCGCCGGCAAGCTGGCGAGATGGGCGATCATCTCGTCGCGCCGCGCCACGGCTTCGCGGCTTTCGACCGGCTGGCCGTCGCGCGTGACCGGCCGCGAGAACATATTGCCCTCGGCATCGGAATAGGGCTCGTAGAGCTGCACCGGGAAGGAATGCTGCAAATACCCCAGGACATATTCCCTGGGCGTGATATCGATGCGGACGTCATTCCACTCCTCGGTCGGCAGCTCGGCAAGGCGGCGTTCGGTCAGGGCTTCGCCGGTCGAGACGATCTGGATGACGGCAGCATGGCCAGCCTCGAGATCCTCGGTGATCGAGCGGATCAGCGTGGGCGTTTTCATGCTGGTCAGAAGATGGCCGAAGAACCTTTGCTTGGTGGACTCGAAGGCGGATCGTGCCGCCGATTTTGCCTGGCGGTTCAGCGTCCCCTCGGAACCCGTAATATTCGCCGCCTCCATCGCCTTGTCGAGATGTCCGTGAATGACCATGAACGCAGCAGCAAAAGCATCGTAGATGCGGATCTGCTCCGGGGTCAGTTCATGCTCGACCAGCTCGTATTCCACACCGTCAAAGCTGAGCGAACGGGCCGTATAGAGGCCGAGCGCGCGCAGGTCGCGGGCAAGCACTTCCATGGCGGCGACCCCGCCATCCTCGATTGCCGCAACGAATTCGGACCGGGTCGAGAACGGAAAATCTTCGCCGCCCCAAAGCCCGAGCCGTTGCGCATAGGCCAGGTTGTGGACAGTCGTCGCGCCGGTGGCCGAGACATAGACGACGCGGGCCTTCGGCAGCGCATGCTGCAGGCGCAGACCCGCCCTGCCCTGCTGCGATGGCGTGACATCGCCGCGTTCACCCTTGCCGCCGGCGGCATTGGCCATGGCATGGGCTTCATCGAAGAGGATGACCCCGTCGAAATCCTCGCCCAGCCAGTCCACGATCTGGCGGACGCGGGATTTCTTCTCGCCGCGCTCGTCGGAGCGCAGGGTGGCATAGGTGGCGAAGAGGATGCCTTCCGGCAGGGTGATCGGCTTACCCTGCGAGAAGCGGGACAGCGGCTGGACCAGCAGCCGTTCCATGCCTAGGGCAGACCAGTCGCGCTGCGCGTCCTCGATCAGCTTGTCCGACTTGCTGAGCCAGACCGCACGCCGTCTGCCCTGCAACCAGTTGTCAAGCAGGATCGCCGCGCCCTCGCGGCCCTTGCCGACCCCGGTGCCGTCGCCGATCATGAAGCCCCGACGGAATTGCACGGTCTGGGCAGCATCCTCGCGCGCTGCCGTCACCATGTCGAAGGTTTCATCGACCTGCCAGTTTCCCGGCAGGAATTCGGCATGGGCTTCGCCGGCGAAGATCACCGTCTCCAGCTGTGCGGCGGAAAGCGTGTCGCGGATATCGAGTGGCAACAGCGGACGATAATCGGGTTTCGGCGGCGCGACCGAGGCCATTGCGGCCGATTGCACCAGTTTCGTCGGATGCGCCTTGCCGCCCGGAATGGCGATGGTCTGGAGCGCATATTCCTCATAGATCGCATCGGTCAGGCGCCCGGCCTCGTCGGGATGCCAATCCAGCGTGTCATAGGTCAGGCGTTCGGCGGCCGGATCGACGGGGCCCGTCTCGGCCGTCCGGCGAAACGCACGCTTCGGTCGGAACCCGGGGGAAGCCTGCACCAGGCGCGCCGCTGCCGCGCGCGGCGTGGCCGGAAACCGCACCTCAGACCGGGCCGGGAGTTGGTCTGCGACCCAGCCCATGAGGGTGGCGACATCCGGCGCGCTGCCGGGCAATGCCGGAAAGGCATTCGGATCTTCGGCCGGGATCTTGTCGATCACCGTCAACCGGGTCGGAAAGGTGGTGCCGTGCTTCGCATAGACCGCGCCATCGACAGCTGCCGAGAAGACCACGCGCCCGGTCTCCTGCAATCGGGCGAAAGCGTCGTGCCAATCCGGATGATCCGGCGAGAAATTGGCGCCGGTGATGGTGACCAGGCGACCGCCGGGTGCCAGGCGCGCCAGCGCCGAGGCCACATGGCGCAGCGTCGTGTCCGCAACACGGCCCTGAACATTGGCCATAGCGGAGAAAGGCGGATTCATCAGCAGGACGCTCGGAACCTGCGCCTCGGGCAGGTGGTCATGGATCTGTGCAGCATCGAAGCGCGTGACCGGCACCCCCGGAAACAGCGCATCGAGCAGGCCGGCGCGCAGGTCTGCCAACTCGTTCAGCATCAGCGTGCCGCCCGAAATTTCCGCGAGAACCGCGAGAAGTCCGGTCCCGGCCGAGGGTTCCAGCACCCGGTCGGTGGGCGTGATCGCGGCAGCAGTTACCGCCGCGAGTCCAAGCGGGATCGGCGTGGAAAACTGTTGACGGGTCTGCATTTCCTCGGAGCGCCGGGTCTGGGACGGCAGCAGGCCGGTGATCCGGGTGAGCAACGGCAACAGGGCCGCACTCGATCCGGCTTTCTGCAGGAGCGCGCGACCATATTTGCGCAGGAAGAGGACCGTCGCAGCCTCGGTCGCCTCGTAACCTGTTTTCCAGTCCCAGGCACCATCGGCATCGGAGCCGCAGAAGCTGGCTTCCATCGCCATCCGCAGCACCGTGGCATCGATCCGACGGCCCTGCGCGAGATCGGGCAGCAGCAATTGCGCGGCGGCGATCACCGCCGGGGCATGGGCAGCATCGGATGAGCCCGTCGGACGGACGGGGGGCATCATATTCATCGGGAAATCTCCGGAGAGCAGGTCATGGGGACAGGCCGCGCGGTGCTCTCTCCCCCGCACGGGCCTCAAACCCTTCCCGGCCCCCCTCTGGCTCTGGGATCCGGTGGCAAATGAGAAAAGGCCCCGCCCGGAGGGCGGGGCCGCTGCGATCAGGGTTCAGTCGATGGCCTGGAAGATCTCGCCGGCCTCGGGGTGACCGGCTGCGAACTCATAGAGCCGGGCATAGGCTTCGCTGAAACGATCATCCTCGAAGCGGAAGCTCAGATGCGACAGGGCGAACATGGTTGCGATGATCCCGGCGGCATCGGCCGAGACCTCGCCCTGATAGCCATTGCCTTCCCAGGTTATGCGGAAGCGGGGCTTCGAAGTCGGGGCCAGATAGAGCGGTTGACCGGCCATCTCGAAAAAATTCCAGAAACCGCCACCATAGTCGAGCGGGCTGAGCAGTTCCATCAGCGCATAGATGAAGTTCTCGGCGAAGATCAGGCGGTGAAGGCCGAAAAGGTCGGGCAGGAAGGTCTGGCGCCGATCTTCCGACACCAGCGTCGCGGGTTTGAAATCGAGCATAGGATGGAACTCCGGGAGAGAGGAAGGGGCCGAACCGCGCGGCGCTCTCCCTTCTCCGCCGGCTCTGCCCCTCCCCGACAAACCTCTCCCTTTCGGGCGCAGCAGTTGATTTTGTTCTCTTTATGTTCTATATTGAAGGAGCTGCTTGATGGGGAGATTCCCGATGGAAACCGCCGCTTTCGCCTTGCCGGTGACAGCTCGCCAGATCGCCTATGCCCGGTTCCTCGCCTTGCGGAACAAGACCCTGTTGCCCTGGGAGGTGCAGCAGGATCGCCGCTCGCTCAGCGCCTGGATCGAGGCGCAGGCGAAACTGGCTCCTGTGGCCGATAACAGCCCCAGCTCGAAACAGGTGGCCTTCGCCGAGCGGATCGCCCGCATCAAGCGGCGTGCTGTGCCGGATGAATGCTTCCGGGACCGGCAGATGCTGTCGCGCTGGATCGACAGCAATCGGTGAAAGGGCCACCTGCAGTTCACCTGTTCATGGCCCATCCGACGAAGCTCGACGGGCCATCATAGGCCTCGTGCTGCGTCTCATCGATGACGAAGCCAAACGGCCCGGCCCGGTATTCGGCGGAGGGCACCAGGAAGCGCCGTTCTTCGACCCGCTCGCCGCGCTTCCCGCCTCGGGTGGCGATCACTTCGGTGAAGCCGGGATGATGGTCCGACCGAAGCGCAGAGATCACTATCCAGTTCCCGGCATGCTTCTGGTCGAATGCCTGCCGGTCGCGCTCGTGGGATTCCCCGGGCTGAAGAATACGACCATGGATTTTTTCCCAGGCCTCCGGCCAGTGGTTCCGGATGGTCTCATCGGCCAGGCGTCGCTCGCGGGTGGTGAAGAGTTCCGGCAGACCCTGCGCGACAGCCGCCCATTCCGCATCCTCCTCGTAGAAACCCTGCGCCTTCCGCAGGGCTGGATGGATGCTGAGGTTGCGGAACGGATCGAGATGGAAGCCTCCATGACCAGCAGTTGAATGAAACACCACACCCTCGGCATAGACCGTGCCACCCTGCGACGGGCCCCAGGGAGTGTTGGCATGCACGATCACTTCGCGTCGGCCCAATGCGGCAACTTCGCGCTGGTGCCCGGCGTTGTCGTTCACCTGCGCCCGGAACGCCGCTTCATCGACGACAAGACCGCAGTGCCCGTAGAAATCCTGCCTGGTCCATTGGCCCAACGGCTTCGTCAAACGCCAGCCGGTGGCGAGGAAATGGCGCCCTGCCCCGTTCGGGAGCATGGCGAAGGCCGTATCGCCGACGCGGGCGACGGCAAAGTCTTCCGCGCTGCAGCCAAATTCCACGACGGGTAGTTTTGTCGCGGAGGGATCTGCAATGATCGGAACGCTGGTGGTCATTGTGCCAGCGCCTCCACCGCATCGATATCCTCGCCATTCAGAACGGCGGCGAGCCATTCCCGGGTTGCCACCCAACCGATCGACTTCCGGCGCGAAAGATCGACAACATGGGCACCGCCTCCGAACGCGTCCACTCGCGGACTGCTGCAGGTGTCGGCGTAAGTAAATCCCCACAGGCCCGAAAGATCGAGTTCCTCTGCACAGCGCAGGACGAAGGTGATGACACTGTCGACATCACCGCCGTCCTCATCCGATATCCAGAGGACCGTGCTGTCCGGCCCGTCCTGAATCTGGATCTCGAAGGCGAGGCTCCCGCCCCAAAGGTCATTGGGATCATTGGACTCCTCGCACTCCGCGGCCATCCGGGTATAGATGGCGAAAGCCTGCTGTGCCTTTTCCGAGGATCCGACGTCGAGCAGGCAGGAGAAATGGGTATAGTAGTTGGCCATGGTGACCCTCCTTTCGGGATAAGAAAAGACCCGAGCCGCGAGGCCCGGGTCAGATGGGATTGGTGATTTGCTGAGGATCAGCCCGCTGGTGCGCTGTGGATCCGATCTGTGTCGAATTCGACGTCTTCGGCGACAACGCGGCGATCATCCGCTGTGATCTGATCGATGAAGGCGATGACGCCCTCCCGCCGTTCCTCAAACTCGACGAATTCGGGGGGAGCGGTGGATTCCATGGCAGTTGCGGCCATGGCCTTCGCCTGCGCGATCGCCTCTGCATCGCTCGCAGCTTCGACGGTGAAGCCTTCATAGGCGCGGAGCCAGAATCCGATCTTGACGGTGTATTTGGTCATGGAGCCCTCATTCCGCTGCAACCGCGGCAGGCAGCATCAATGCAGACGCCCCGCTGCGGACATGGGCATGTTCGATCAGCATCTGGCGATAAAAGCGTTTTCTCGCCGGACACAAACCTCGCTCCTTACGGATATTGGGATGGAAGGCGCGCACCGCTGCGCGCAATACGATGAAGTCGCTGGCCTGCGGGGGAACACCAAGCAGGAGATAAGCCGGGTCTGGTGGGGGGCGATGGTTCTCCGGCGGCGGTTCTACGTCGCGCTCGATCCGCTGGGTTCGGCCCATCCAGGCCTCCGGCCGGATCGCCTTTGCCCAGTCGGCGAAGCTCGGGATGAACCCGAGATCCTCCTTGACATGCTGCTCGCCTACCCATCTCGTCGGGATGATCCGGCCCGAGGACAGGGTCAGCGTCTTGCCAAAGACCGCCTCGCAAGCGTAGATTCCTTCGGCGTGATGCCTGAGAGCTCGATGCTGGAAGGTCGCGATGATCTCCTTGCTTCGATCAAACCAGTCGTGAACGGCGATGTAGTCGTCGACCGTGCCGCCCCATTTCTTCACCGAGCTGAGGGCGTGATGATACGGATGTGCCATGCCTGCCTCCTTCAGAACGCATGGGCGTAATATTCGGACGAAGTGAACCGCTCGTTGAAATCAAGCTGGATCGTCTCCGCCCGGGCGTCGAAGCAGAATTCGCCCCAGGCACCGTCGTTGTTCTCCCAGCCGCCATGCGTGCCGGCAAGGAAATCGTAGGCCATCCGCTCGATGGCTTGTTCGACGGTCATCGCCTGGGCAACAAAGCCGGGATCGCCCCAGGAAGCCGAGGAAATGGTGATCTCGACGCCGGGCAGTTCGACGGTCTGATTGTCTCGATAGGCGGTGATGCTCTCGATCTGGCCAGAATCGCTGCAGCCATCGAATTCGACCGTGACATGGGTGATGCCGGCGGCGGTCAGCGCCGCGAACAGCACCTCCTTGTTCCCGCCAACGAGCGAGGAAGCCCGCTCCTGAAACGCGGTCTGGCTGGCCATATAGGCCTCGAAATCAAACCCCGGCGCCGGGGTGGCAGGTATTGTGGTGTCGGACATGGGAAATCTCCGGGTAAAGTGAGCGCTGCGAACCGGGGCTCTCTCTCCGGCCCTCCGGTTCATCCCCCTTCGCCGACCTCTCCCTCTCGGGTGCGCCAAAGAAAAAGGGGCAGCCCCGCATGGGACCGCCCAACAAGCGCCGTCGAACTCACCACTCAAACACCGGCAGTCCGGAACAGACATCGGCATCCCGGTCGAACAGGACATAGTCGGCTCCCGCCGCCCTTGCATAGGCGAGGATGTGCTTCAGCACAGGGTCGACCACTTGCTCGAATTCGGGATGTTCGAAATCCGGGTCCAGGATCCAGATGAAGAAGCCGGTGCTGAAGCTCCAGACCGAGGGCATTCCCTCGGTTGCACGTCCGTCTGCCCGTCGCCTACACTCGGCATCGAGCCAGTTCGACAGCTCTTCGGTCAGATGCGCCGTGCTGAGATCGGCAAACTTGCGCAGACGGATCGGTACGTCCGCCGCCTCGTCCACCGATGAAACCAGGCACCCGGAATTGTCGCGAATTGTCCCGGGCATCAGACCAACTCCTTCAGGGAGCGCCGAACCTCTTCACGCCAGGCCGCATCGACCAGCCGGCCCTCCAGCACAGAGGCCTTGTGGCGCAGGCCTTTTGCCGTGCTGTGATTGTCCCATCCCGCCTCATAGCTCGCCTCGGCCCGGATCCGGCTGGCGGCTTCAACGACCTGACGCGCCTCAACATTGGTGGAGACCGGATCGCACCAGCGCATCTCGGAACCCCAGACCTCGCCCGCGAGAACCAGGTGCTTGTCGCGATCGAGGATGACGAACAGCCTCGGCGAGAAGCCCAGAGCTTCATCGTCATCGAGCTGGAAATCCCCGCTTGCGACGGCGAGGGTGACAAAGGTGATCGCTTCGGCGATGGAGGCACAGCGACCGAGCTTCACCGTCCGCTGCTGCCACCAGGTCCCGAGTGCAGGATCGTCCTCGGTATATTCGACCTCGCCGACGCAGGTGATGACCAACGGCTGCGCGAGGATGGTGGCGATTTCACCGCTGACACGGCGCGGCGGAAGAGCGGTTTTCGTGGGATCGAAGGCAAGGGTCATGACAGGAACTCCGGGCCGGGTCGGCGGGAGCCTCTCTCCCGCACCTCAATCCCGGCGCCAGCCTTCTCCCCGCCTCTTCCTCTGTTCGGGCAGACCACAGGGAGAACGAAAATACCCGCCTGCCGGAACGACAGGCGGGTATGGATCTGGCGGCAGAACCGCGCTCAGGCCGCGACGGCCATGGCCGCAGGCTCGGGCGGCGTCTCGTCACCGACCACCTCGATCCGGGCATTCGAATGCGGGTTTTTCGACAGCCAGAGTTCGGCCGCCTCGCGATGCTCTGCCAGGTGCAGAAGCTCGACCTTGTCGCGGAAGGTCTGGAATATCCGGACCATCCCCAGGCTTGGTGTCTCGATGATTTCGAACTGCAGATCGGAAGTGACCGAATAGGTGCGATGCACCACGATGAGGATCACCCCGGCGGAGGAGTAATCCCCCTCGTGCAGCGTAATTGAGGCCGGGAAGAGAGAACCACCGCCACCGGAAGAACGCTCGGGCGTCTTGGCGACAAGACGGCCGACACCGTTGTTGCGTTGCCACGAGGCAAGTTTCTTCGTGAACCTGGCCGGCGGTCGAGGCGCCCCGTCACCGTAGCGGACAAGCGAACCCAGGGGCGCCGTTGTGAAAATCTGCTGTGCAGACATGGGAAACTCCATGATGAAGCGCGACCCGGCGAGACCGGGCCGAAGGCTGATGGGAAGGGGAAAAGCAGGGGCGGCGTTCGACACCGCCCCCGAGGGGATCATTCCGCTGCGACCAGGTCTTCGGTCCGGATCTCTTCGACCGAACCCTGCGGCCCCACCGCATCGTCGGCGAGGAAGGCAGGCAGATCTTCGGCCTCCACGATTTCGAAATCAGGGACCGGATCGACCGCGTCCTCGGCGCTTTCCACCCGGAAGATCTCGGGCAGCCAGCCGGTCCCTTGGAGCAGGCGCGCGGCCTCGGTGGCCATATCGCCTTTCTTCAGGTGGTCGATCATCTGGGCGGCGCCATCACCCTTCGCTTCGCGGACCGCTTCGAGAATGCGCGGTTTGGTGACCCGGCTGAGGTAATTGTCGACCGTCGGTTCCCAGCCGGCTTCGAACATGTCGAGGCCGGTGGCGAGGGACAGCCGATCCGCCTCTGCCATCCGCTGCTTCAGCCCATGCTCGGACACGCCATAGCCGCTGTAGGGGTTGGGCTTCTCGTGCAGCGCGTTGACGCCGAAGGAGACGCAATGCGCGAGCAGCGCCAGGCGGCTGGCAGTGTCGAGGCCGGCGATCCAGGTCCAGAGCACATCGTCATCCTCCTGCGGAATATCCTGTTGCCACGCCTCGTGCCGTTCCGTGATCGAGAGCGCCGGCGGGAAGGATTTCAGGTCATCTGGAGCCGCGGGATGAACCGCCCGCACCGAAGCCTCGATCACTTTGGCCGGCGTCGTCCGGAACAGATCGCAGGTGAGCTTGTGCAGAAGCGCGGTCAGTGCCACCTCCGGATTGCGCGCCAGGGCATCCTGCAGCGCCACAGTCCGGTAGGCCGTCAGCTCCGAGAGCAGGCGATCGGGCAACGGCTTGATCACCTCGCCGTCGTCTTCCTCCGGCTCATCTGCGCCGCGGCCGACGGTGACCACGGAACCGGCCACCCGGTCATCGCGGTCCCCGGCATAGTCCAGATCATCGCGATAATCGGGATGATCGCCGGTCGGTTCGGCAGCATCGCCCTGCGCGCCCTCTTCAGCCTCCGGCACTTCATCCTCAGCACGGATATAGCCCCGCTGGATATCCAGAGTCCCGTCATTCGCGATGCTGATGAACACCCCGGCCCTGCGAATATCGGCGGGTTCGAAGGTTTCGGGACGGTTTTCGTAGCCGTCGAGCAGCGCCTCGATCTCACCCAGGCGAGCATCGACCTCGTCGGGGTATTCTCCGGCGTCGGCATATTCGGCCTCGAGATCGTCGAACTCGCCGCGCAGCGCCTCGCGGGTGGCCCGTTCTTCCTCGGTCAGTTCCGCCCGGGTGGCAACGGCCCGCCGGAAGCTGAAGGTGTGGCCATATTCAAAGCCGACATCCGCCTTGACCCATTTCCAGCCCTCGGCGGCAATGGCTTCGGCCTCGGTCTTCAGCTTCTCGCCGACCAACCGGTCGAGCAGGCCGACATCGTCGATCCAGCCCCCATTGTCGTCTTCGAACAGGTCCCGGGTGCGCGTGCCCCCGGCCTGCTCATAGGCCTCGATTCCGACAAAGCGCATCCGGCGATCGGTGCAGCGCACCGAGGTTTCGGTCAGCTTGCGGCGGATGCTGTGCGGCTCGCGCTGCCAGGAATCCTTCACCGCGTTCCAGACCTGGATCTGGCGCTCATGGTCCGAAGACACCGTGAAGGCCATGAGTTGCTCGAGCGCCATCTGGTCGGCCGCATAGGTATCGAGCAGTTCCGGCACAACGGTCACCAGCTTCAGGCGCTGTTTCACCACGGAAGCCGGGACGAAGAAGGCCGCAGCGATCTGTTCCTCGGTCTGGCCCTTTTCGCGCAGGGCCTGGAAGGCGCGAAACTGGTCGAGCGGATGCAGGGCCGCGCGCTGCGTGTTTTCAGCCAGCGAGTCGTCCTCGGGAAGGATATCGTTACCGCCCGCGCGCAGAATGCAGGGGATCGGCGTATTCTTCGCCAGCCGTTTCTGCTTCACCAGCAGGGTCAGCGCCTGGAAGCGGCGGCCGCCGGCGGGCACGTCGAACATGCCGGTCTCCGCACCTTCGGGATCGAGGACCGGGCGCACGTTGAGGCTCTGCAGCAGGCCACGGCGCGCGATGTCTTCAGCCAGTTCCTCAATGGAAATGTCCGCCTTGATCTTGCGGACGTTCGACTGGCTGAGCACCAGCTTGTCTAAGGGGATATCGCGCGAGCGCGAGAGGGTGATTTTCTGAACGGCCTTGGCCATCTGTCATCTCCACGACGGGCGCCGGGAGCCTCTCTCCCGACCCTGACCCGCCGCAGAAACCCCCTCCCCCCTCTTTCTCTCTCCCTTCCCGTCATCGCGCCGCCGCCAATCCTGCAGGTTGTTGGCCGCAAAGCGCTGCATCCTCGCCCCGCCCCAGACGACCTTGCTCCTGCCCTGCCGACCGCTTCGGAGATCGATGCCACTGCCCGAAGCACCTATGATCAGCAAGAAAAAACGACGATTGCACTATGGAGAGCGCATCAGAAACGACTCTGCGCGGCGGACCGAACGCCGTCGGTCGGCGGAACAGACTCGGCGGGTGATGTCGCTCAGGACCCATCAGAGACACTCGTGCAGACCGCAGCATTCAGTAGCCCTTGCGGGCGCAGGGGAAAGCCGGCCCTTACCTGCCGCTCGGCCTCGATTGATGCTGCATTGCCGCCTTCCTCGAAGCGGTCACTCGACTCATGCCGCAGCGGAATTTTATCCAGGACGGTGGCGATATTTCTTTCACTGTGCCACCTCGTAGGTCCAGACACGGAAGGATTTCAGGACATGGGGGCCGAATGAATTGATCAGGGGAACATCAGTTGCGTCTCGCCCCCGCGCCACCACGATCCGGCCGATCCGCGGTTTGTTGTTGCGCGGGTCGAAAGTGTGCCACGCCCCGTCAAGCCAGACCTCCATCCATGCGCTGAAATCCATCGGATCGACCACCGGCACACCAATATCGCCCAGATGTCCGTTGACGTAACGGGCGGGAATATTGAGGCACCTGCAAAGCGTCACCGCAAGATGCGCAAAATCGCGGCACACGCCGATGCGCTCCTGCCAGGCCTCGAATGCCGTCCGTGTAGCGCGGGCCTGCATATAGTCGAACTGGATATGTCCGTTCACATAGTCGCAGATCGCCTGAACCCGCCCCCAGCCGGGCGCGACTGCACCGAAGAGATCCCAGGCCGTCTGGCTGAGCCGGTCGGTTTCGCAATAGCGGCTGCCCATCAGGTAGACCAGGCAATGATCAGGAAGATCAACCACCGATACCTCCCGCGCTTCGGGCAGGACGCGGTCAGGCAGACCACTGTCGGCGATGGTGGCATCACCCCAGATCGTCAGATCCCCGGCGAGCGCGGTCAGCCTGCGACAACGGTTCCCATAGAGGTCAAGGTAGGTCGAATTCGTCAGCCCGGCAGGGGTCGTGAAGAAGGTTTCGGGTTTGCGCAGATCTGCCGCACGATCTTCGTGCACCTCGAGCAGGCAGACCAGCGGTGTGGGCTGTGGGCAGGTGAGGGCGATTTCGTAACCATAGCGTATCAGCATCGAGTCTCCGGTTTATGAGCGTGTAACGACATCCGGGCCCTGGGCAGAGGGCGCGGAGCGATCGGATATGCGGTTGCGGCAGAGCGTACCCCGCGCCCGGAAACACTATGTCGACTGCAGAGACGAATGTGCTGATTGCGCCTTCGGAAGAACGGGCGTGATCGCGGGCGAGTTCCGTAGAGGTTGGGCGTCGGCGGCGCGGCGGTCAAGAACATTCATAAAGTCAGCGATCGGCAGGGCTGCCGATTGAAGTTTGCATGTCGAGATCCGATGTTGACGAAACCGACAAACAACCTTGCGTGGAGAAAAGCTCCGTCTTGCTTCCCGGATTCGCCTGCCAGACATGGTGCCAATTCAGGCTGGCGAATCCGGGAATTGCGGCGAGGAGGGCGAAAGCGGCGGTTTGCCGAGTGCGCACCGCAGTTCGCAATGCATTGGTGGTTGAAAACCCCGCCTCTGCCCGCTAACCGAAGGGGGCCTGTACAGACCGCTGACGTAATGGCTTTTTGCCAGGGCCGGAGAACTCTCCCTCACGTTGTCGGAGAGAAGATGTATAGGCACAGATGACAGATCAAACAGGTCGGCCCAGTTCCGTGTCTCCCCGCAACGCGCGCGCATGGCTCAGCGCCCTCGCGCGCTACCGGGAACCGACGATGGCGCGCAGCCTCTTTGAGTTGGCGGTAACGCTGGTGCCGTTCGTTGCGCTTTGGGTGCTGGCTTGGGCGGCGCTTTCAGTGAGTGCCTGGCTGGCACTCGCTGTGGCGCTTCTGAACGGTGCGTTCCTCGTGAGGATCTTCGTGATTCAGCATGACTGCGGGCATGGCTCGTTTCTGTCGAACAGAAAAGCGCAGGACTGGCTTGGTCGCAGCCTTGGCGTTTTGACCTTGACACCCTACGCCGTTTGGAAGCGCACCCATTCGATCCATCACGCGCATCATGGTGACCTGGACCACCGCGGAATCGGTGATGTGCTGACACTGACCACAGAGGAGTACTGGGCACGCCCGGCTTTCGGCCGCCTCGTGTATCGTATGTATCGCCATCCGATCGTGCTGTTCCTCCTGGGGCCCAGCTACCTGTTCATCCTGCAAAACCGGCTGCCATTAGGCTTGATGAAAGCGGGCTGGCGATACTGGGCCTCGGCCATGGGCACCAATGCGATGATCGGAATCGCCCTGGCCCTGATGATATGGTTCGGCGGCCTGATGCCGGTTCTGCTGATTTTCCTGCCCACCTCTATCGTAGCGGCAACAGTCGGGGTCTGGCTATTCTACGTTCAGCACCAGTTCGAAGAAACCCACTGGTCCCGCGGAGAGCACTGGCAACTCCATCATGCCGCGCTCGAGGGCAGTTCACATTATGTGCTGCCGCAGCCACTGCGCTGGCTGTCCGGAAATATCGGCATCCATCATGTGCATCACCTGTATTCCCGGATTCCATTCTACCGGCTACCAGAGGTCCTCCGGGATCACCGCGAACTGGCAGAGGCTCAAAGGCTCACCATCAGCGAGAGCATTGCTGCAGTTCGGCTGCATCTCTGGGATGAGGCCGAGGGCAGGCTTGTGTCCTTTGCCAATGCTCGCGCGAAGTCCAGCCTGAAAACATGACCGGCCATGAGGCCAATATCCAGTCGCCGTCCGGGCCGATCTCGCGGCACCAACTCCGGATCGGTGCGTGCAGGCCGTTACTCAGGCGGCCTGACGGCAGGACAGGGCAATGAGATCTTCGGGAATGAAGCCCGCTGTGCGGGCCGCAGCGATGAACGCGCGCCGCGCAGTTCCGACCGAACCCATGCAGAGCATGGCCGCATCAACATGATGAAGCGCCCGTTCGCGGGCGATATCCGACACGGGCCACTTTCTGGACAGCCAGTATTGTGCCTGCTCTATAGTATTGAATTTCTGCATATCGCCATCTGGCGACATGACAAAGGACAGGGGTTCCCCCAGTGGATTTCTATCAAGTCAACTCTTTCAGGGAGATGGAGAACCGGTACATTCGTGATGTAGGGACGGTTCAGGAAGGCGGGCGGGCCGGACAGCGTCGATCCCGCCTGTGGCGTCAGAGCGCCTGAACTCAGGCGAGCGTAAGGTTCGTCGCCGATTCACGGCCATTGCGGTCACGCTCGATGTCGAACGAGACGGCCTGACCGTCATCAAGACCGCGCAGCCCGGCACGCTCCAGAGCGGTGACATGGACGAAGATGTCCTTGACCCCACCTTCGGGAGCGATGAAACCAAAACCTTTGGTGGAGTTGAACCATTTCACGGTGCCATTGGCCATCGTGATATTCCTTTTCAAGATGCTGCCCACACAACGTAGCAGCCCGGCAAAGCTGAAGATCGAATGCTGAGCCGAAAGGAACAGGTCCAAAAAACATATGCTGGTTACTTATAGGGCAAGGAGCATGAAATTGCGAGACCTATCTGATCAGCCCCGACAATCAACTCCAACCCGTTGTGCAGGTTAGTCATTTTTCGGATTTTTTCGACCACTCGTTTCATCCCTCAATTGTTCTTCCGAATCTGTGCCGAGGTCCGGATTTTCTCCAGAGATCGGGGGGGATGCCGTCCTTCTTCCCCAGACGGGTTTCCGGTATGATCGTGGGGTAGCTTTCTGGCTGAGAAATTCGACCAGGTTGAAAGGCGCCTTTGGTGTGGAGTATCCCATATATCTTCCCCTGATTTGCAAAGCAAAGCGGCGGAGCAGGCTCCGCCGCTTTACCTTCCCGGCTACTCTTTTATGACAGGTGCGGACGAGCCGTAACTTGGCATCGCCTTGTCTTGCCAATTCACACGGGAATCATGACTGCCGAAAATAGGCAGCGTTTTATTCCTGGATCAGTTTGTGTAGCCGGACATAAGGCCGTATCGCGACCTCAGCGGCGAGCCCGACCTTCATGTGATTTTCATCATGCGCTGCACCAGCATCAGCGTGTATCTTCCTGCCAACACCGCCAATAGAGTTCGCAGGCATTGGCTCGCAGCATTTTTCCGACTTGATCATAAAATTTCCTTTTATTTTTAGTAAACACCTTGCTTCTGATGAGGCCCGGGGCGAATTGCGAAAGCTTATTATCGACGAGACTTACTCTTCGGAGGAGGGTTCAAGGACAATTCCTCCTCCTTTGCCAAACGAGCCGCACGAAGGGACAGAGTCAATTCATAGCGTTTTCGGGCTTCCGCTTCGACAATATCTCGTGCAGCAACCGTGGTGTGATCCATGATGCTTTTTCTCGGTGACAAGCGAAGGACCTCTTGCTTCTTTTTCCTGTCAGCCAAATCAATCCCCGCTTCGTGGCATGCCTGCAGATCACGCAGCAACAACCACACCGGCAAAAGCCGATGTGGAAATAAGAGAATTTTACGGATATTTCTCACCAAGGAGAGAAATCACGCATTCGTCCAGCCTTTAGGCCAGGCAAATTCTGCTTTTAACTAAGTAAGCTATAACTCTCAAAAATCAAGGTGTAACAATCAGATTCCCCTCAAATATGATCTGAAGGCGATCCAACCACATGATATGATACAACCTTATGGGCGCCCTGCGAGACAGCTGCAACACAGCCAAATTTGAGGGATTGCTATTTGTGGCCTTTTCCATCATTCTCTTGCCAGAGGTTGATCTGGTGTCGAGAATGCTCCGCCAGGCACTTTTGTCTTTCTATCCAAAAATTGTTACCGCTCCTTCAGGGGGTGAATACAATGGCTGGTTCGAACCATTCTCAGCATCTTCGTATCCCACGAGGACCGTATATTCACGTCCGCACGTTGCGGTCGAACAGCTAAAGGACGATTTGATGGCCAAGGGAAACAAACGCGGAAATCGTGAGGCGAAGAAGCCCAAACAGGTCAAGCCCGCACCTGTGGCAACGCCTTTGTTCGAAAAAGGCACGCTTGCAGCCGCGGCAACACCGAAGAAGAAAAGGGGTTGAGCGGCGGCCTCGGAGTGGCTTTCAAACATATTCCTCGCCGAATGGCGAAGTCCTGGCAGATGGCGACCAGCATTATTGTGCCCGGCCAGCCCTGGACGGATACGGCACCTGTTCGCGCGGAACTCTTCAGCGCCGAGCGGCTTGAGCAGCACGCGATCTCTCTGGCCTCTGCGCAGCCGGTGGCTGTCAGGACGAAACGGGTCCCGACATTGCGCCGGCGGCTGGACGACAATGCAAGGGTGTTGCTTGCGGCCTGGCGCGCCAGCGCCAGCGAAGTGGCGGCCGGGCGCGAAGTGGTGCCCGCCGCGACCTGGCTTCTCGACAATTATCACCTCGTCGAGGCGCAGATACGCGAAGTGCGAACCGATCTGCCTGATGGATACTATCGTCTTTTGCCAAAACTCGCAGAGGGACCATTCGCAGGCTACCCACGTGTCTTTGGCCTGACATGGGCATTCGTGGCCCATAGCGACAGCCATTTCGATCAGGACACCCTGCGCCGTTACCTCACCGCCTATCAAACGGTGCAGCCGCTGACGATCGGGGAGCTCTGGGCCGTAGCCATCACCCTGCGCATCGTTCTGATCGAGAACCTGCGCCGCCTGGCGGATCAGATGACGATGGGTCGTGCCGACCGGCTGGACGCTGACAGCCTTGCCGATCGCATCTGCGCCCCGGGCGCGGCGCATTCGGCCCTGTTGCCAGAGGTGGAACGTCGGGCAAGGGAACCTCTGTCCGAGGTTTTTGCCGCCCAGCTTGCCCGTCGGCTGCGGGACCGCGATCCGCGCACCAATCCCGCGCCAGGCTGGCTTGAGGAGAGACTGGCGGCCCAGGATACGACCATCGACACTGTCGTCCGTCACGCACAGGAGCGACAAGGTGCCTCGAATGTCACTCTGCGCAATGTCATCACCGCGATGCGCAGAATTTCTGCGACCGACTGGTCCGATCTGTTTGAAAGCGTGAGCTTGGTTGAGGCAGACCTGCGCGCCTATCCGGGCTATGCTGCCATGGATTTTCCCAGCCGCAATCTGTACCGTAGCGGGGTAGAGGATCTCGCGCGCGGCGCGGCGCTAAGCGAGGGAGACGTCGTCGCTTTGGCATGCGGGCGGGCATCGGCAGCGCCTGCGGGGACGATGCAGGCGGATCCGGGCTGGTCGTTGATCGCGGCAGGGAGACCGGCCTTTGAACAAGAGATCGGCTTTCGTCCCCCTGTCCGCCTGCGTGTTCACAGATGGGGCATCGCGGCGGGCTTGGGTGGCTATCTTGGCGCAATTGCGGTTCTGACGCTGGCGTTGCTGTCGCTTTGCGGGATGTGGATCGCGGGCGGAGTTGTGGGCACGCTCTGGCTTCTGGCCATGATGTTGCCGGCCAGCGGTGTTGCGGTGATGCTGGTTGACCGCATCGTGGGCGCAGGTGTCGGGGCAACCTTGTTGCCGGGCCTCGACCTGCGGGCCGGTGTACCCTCTGAATTTCGCACTGTTGTCGCGGTGCCGGTGCTGGTCTCCGGTGAAGAGGATCTTCGCGCGCAGATCGAGGCGCTGGAGGTTCATCATCTTTCCGGTGCGGGCGGCGATCTCACCTTCATGCTTCTGACGGACAATGTCGACGCCACGCAGGAGGTCATGCCCGGTGATGCGGCACTGCTGGCCCGGGCCGCCGCAGGCATTGCAGAGCTGAACCGCCGCCATCCGCCTAGCCCGGCCGGCCCGCGTTTCCTGCATCTGCACCGCTCCCGGCAGTTCAATGCCTCCGAGGGCGTCTGGATGGGGTGGGAACGCAAACGCGGCAAGCTGCACGAACTGAACCGCCTGCTGCGTGGTGCAACGGATACCGGGTTCCGCGATGCTGATGGACGAGTGCCCGTCGTTCCTGCCCGCGTGCGCTATGTCATCACGCTGGATGCCGATACGCGGATGCCGCGCGACACTGCGGCGCGCCTGATCGGCAAGATTGCTCACCCGCTGAACCGCCCGGCATTCGAACCGGGCTCAGGCCGTGTGAGCAGCGGCTATGGTATTCTGCAACCGCGTATCACCCCATCCCTGGAGCCGGGCTCGCCTGCGACGCTCTACCAACAGGCGACCGCCGGGCCTGGCGGGATGGATCCCTATGCATCGGCGGCCTCGGATCTGTGGCAGGATCTGTTCGGCGAAGGGTCGTTCACCGGCAAGGGCATTTATGACATCGACGCCTTCGAGGCGGCGATGAAGGGGCGGGTTCCCGACAATACCCTGCTGAGCCATGACCTGCTTGAGGGCATTTTCGCCCGCGCGGGTCTGGCCTCGGATGTGGAACTGGTCGAGACCTTTCCCGGCTGCTTTGACGTTGCCGCCCGTCGTCAGCATCGCTGGACAAGGGGGGACTGGCAGCTCCTGCGCTGGCTCTTCGCGCCCGGAATGCCGGTGCTGGGCCGGGTCAAGATGGCCGATACGTTGCGCCGCTCGCTGATCGCACCCACGATGCTCGCCGCCCTGACGCTGGGCTGGTTGCTGCCGGGGGGTGCTGCGCTGAGCGCAACGCTGCTGCTCTTGGTCGCGCTGGCAGTGCCGGTGGTCTGGTCGGCGATCCTCGGGCTGATCCCGCGCCGGTCCGGGCTGGATCTTTCCAGCCAGCTGCGCCAGTCGGTGGGCGATCTGGTCCTCGCCGGTCTGCGGGTCGGGCTGGCGGTGACCTTCCTGGCCGATACGGCCTGGCGGATGATGGATGCGGTGTTTCGCACCCTCTGGCGGACCGGTTGCTCGCACCGTCATCTGCTGGAATGGACCACAGCGGCACAGGCCGCGCGCCGGACGCGCGCCGGGTTATGGGACATGTCACGCTTCATGGCGGGCGGGATGGTGCTGGGTGTTTTTCTGGTGGCGGGCGCCGTGACGCTGGCCCCCGCTTCAGCCGCGCTGGCGCTGCCTTTCGCCGCTCTGTGGCTCTGTGCGCCGTTCATCGCACTGCGGATCAGCCGTCCATCCACCCGCGCGCTTGAGGACTCCCTCTCTCCCGATGCCGCGCGTGAGCTGCGGCTGATCGCCCGTGCGACCTGGCGCTACTTTGAGACCTTCGTGACCGCGGGACACAGCCATCTGCCACCGGACAACCATCAGGAAACCCCGGTGCCGCTGACTGCCGCCCGCACCTCGCCCACCAATATGGGTCTCTATCTGCTGTCCTGCGTGGCCGCCCGGAACTTCGGCTGGATCGGAACTGTCGAGGCGACAGAGAGATTGGAGGCGACTCTTGCCACGATGCAGGCACTGCCGAAGCATCGGGGGCACTTCTACAACTGGTATGGGACGGCGGATGGTCGGGTGCTCAACCCGGCCTATGTCTCATCGGTCGACAGCGGAAATCTGGCGGGGCATCTGATCGCCCTGGCAAACGCTTGCGAAAGCTGGGCAAGGGACGAAGGCTGGCCGGACAGCAACACGCAACGCGCGGGCCTTGTCGATACACTTCAACTTGCGCGGCAGTCACGTAATGGTGGCAGAGTGTCGATGAGCGGCCTCCTGGACGGGTTGGAGGCCGCAATCCTCATGCCCGGGGAAAGCGTTGCCTGGCCCGCCATCCTTCGTCTCGCCATAAAGGCTAAAGGGGCATTGGCGAACGAACCGTTGGCCGATGATCTTGACGGCTGGTTGCAGGCCCTGAGCGATCAATGCGCGCGCAATGCCCACCCGTATGATCCCGCCGCGCTGCCGCCGCGCCTGCAGGCATTGGCAGCGCAGGCACGTGCCATGGCTCTGGCGATGGATTTCGCCTTCCTGTTCGATCCGGACCGCAAACTTCTGTCGATCGGCTGGTCGCGCGACGACAATGTCCTTGACGAGAGTTGCTATGATCTTCTGGCCTCCGAGGCGCGGCTGGCCAGTCTCTTCGCCATTGCCAAGGGTGATGTGCCGGTGCGCCACTGGTTCCGCCTGGGTCGCTCAGCGACGCCCGCGCGCGGCGGATCGGTTCTGGTATCATGGTCCGGCTCGATGTTCGAATATCTGATGCCGTCACTGGTGATGGAGGAGCCTGCTGGCAGCCTGCTTGATCAAACCAACCGGCAGGTGGTGGCGGGGCAGCGCGCCTATGCACACCGGCGTGGGGTCCCCTGGGGAATTTCGGAATCCGGCTTCAACGCTCGTGATCTGGACATGAACTACCAGTATTCCACCTTCGGTATCCCGGGAATGGGGCTTAAGCGCGGCCTTGCGACCGACCTCGTCGTGGCACCCTATGCGACCGGGCTTGCCGCGATGTTCGCCCCGGCCGAGGCGCGCCGAAACTACGCTGCGCTGGAGGTGGCCGGGGGCCGTGGTCGCTACGGATTTTATGAGGCGCTGGATTTCACGCCATCGCGACTACCCGAAGGCGAAACAGTTGCTGTGGTTCACAGCTATATGGCGCATCATCAGGGCATGACCATCGTCGCCATCGCGAATGTTCTGCAGTCTGGCCGTATGCGGGCGCATTTCCATGCCGAGCCGATGATCCGCGCGACCGAGCTTGTCTTGCAGGAACGCATCCCGCGCGACATTCCGGCCGTGAAGCCGCTTCCCGAAGCCGTTGCGGTGCCCGACAGCCCAAGCGCGCTGGATATGCAGCGCATGGCGCTGATCGAAGGCGCCCCACAAGGTCCGCCGGTCAGCCACATCCTGTCGAACGGCAATTATGCGGTCATGCTGACCGCAACAGGTGGCGGCTACAGCCGCTGGGGCGACATCGCCCTGACGCGCTGGCAGGCCGATCCCACCCGCGATACCGGCGCCACTCAGATCTGGCTGCGCGACTTGTCGGATGGCCGCCTTTCCCCGGTCGGCGCGCCTGCGGGCGCGGATAAGCGCGAGGTGCATTTCCTTGAAGACCGCGCCGCGATCACCCACCGCAAAGGCACACTGTCCACGGCGATGGATGTGCTGGTCTCTGGCGAGGATGACGCGGAGGTGCGCCTTGTTTCGATCAGTTCCACGTCTCGCCGTCCGCGCGAGGTGGAACTGACGTCCTATGCCGAACTGGCCCTGACCACACCGGCGGCGGATGCGGCGCATCCAGCCTTTGCCCGGATGTTCGTGCAGACCGAATACCTGCCAGAATTCGGTGCAGTCATCGCAACGCGCAGACCGCGTTCCCCCGATGAACCGGCGGTCTGGGCGGCGCATTTTCTGGTGGTGGAGGGTGAACTCTCCGCTGCGATGGAATTCGAGACCGACCGCGCGGCCTTTATCGGGCGCGACAACGACCTGTCCTCGGCGCAGGCGCTGGCGGCAGGGAACAGGCTGGAGGGCGGGGTCGGAACCGTGCTTGATCCGGTTTTCGCCCTGCGCCAGCGCGTCACGATACCAGCAGGCGGCACTGTGAAGCTGGCGTTCTGGATGGTCGTTGCGCAGACGCGTTCCGAACTGCTTGATCTGATCGATCGTCATCATGACCGCAACGCCTTTGATCGGGCAAAAACGCTCGCCTGGACTCAGGCACAGGTCCAGTTACGCCACCTCGCGATCAAGCCAGCACAGGCGGCCGGTTTCCAGCGCCTCATCGCGCCGATCCTTTATTCTGACAGGCGTTTCCGCGCCCGGCCCGACCAGATTGCTCAAGGGGCTGGCAAGCAGTCGGCACTTTGGCCCATGGGGATTTCGGGCGACCTGCCCATCGTGCTTTTGCGCATCGATGATATGGCAGACATGGCGCAGGTCCATGAGATGCTGCTGGCCCAGGAATACTGGCGCGGCAAACGGCTGGCGGTGGATCTTGTGATCCTGAACGAGCATCCGGCATTTTATGTCCAAGGCCTTCAATCTGGGATCGAGTCCGCGCTGCGCGGCAGCCACACCCCCGATTCAAACAACGGGCAAGGGAAAACCTATGCACTGCGCGCAGATATGATCCCGGCAGAGGCGCGGGCACTCCTGATGGCCGTAGCGCGCGTCGTGCTGGTCGCACGGCGCGGTACGCTGGCGGAGCAGATCGCTCTGCTCTTGCGCGATGAGGCGGCATCAGACACACGATCGACGCCAGAATCAGCACCCCTTACAAGGGCGATACCTGTAGACGCTTACCCGACGCAGGATCTGGAGTTCTTCAACGGCATTGGCGGCTTTGCCAAAGGTGGACGCGAATATGTGACCATCCTTGAAAAGGGCAAACCCACACCCGCTCCATGGATCAATGTCATCGCCAATGATGATTTCGGTTTCCATGTCTCGTCCACCGGCAGCAGCAGCACCTGGGCAGAGAACAGCCGGGAGAACCGGCTGACGCCCTGGTCGAACGATCCGGTGTCCGATCCGACCGGGGAGGCCTTCTATATCCGCGACGATGAGACGGGCGAAGTGTTCGCACCGACAGCCCGCCCCCTGCACCGCCCCGGGCCGCATATTGCGCGACATGGCTTCGGCTACAGCCGGTTCGCGCACAAGGCGGACGGGATTGAGTCTGAATTGTTGCAATTCGTGCCGCTGGTCGATCCGGTCAAGATCTCGCGGCTGAGCCTGCACAATCTCTCGGGTCGCCCCCGGCGCCTGACGGTGGTCAGCTATACCGAGCCGGTGATGGGTATATCACGCGCCGCCGCCTCGCCTTTCCTTATCACCGAATGCGATGCCGAAACCGGTGCCCTCTTCGCGCGCAACCCTTGGAACATGGCATTTCCTGACCGCGTCGCATTTGCCGATCTTGCCGGCACGCAGACCAGGTGCACCACCGACAGGACCAGGTTTGTGGGCTGGGGCGGTAATCTGGCCGCACCAGCAGCAGTGGCGCGGGGAGTAGCACTGTCGGGAACAACCTGCACCGGACATGACCCCTGCCTGGCCTTGTCGCGGAAGATCGATCTGGCACCCGGGGCAAGTATCACCATTGATCACTTCCTCGGCCAGACCGACTCGTCCGAAACCGCGCGAACCCTGATCGCCAGACTCCGCACTGCTGACCTCGACGCAGTGCTGGCCGAGGTCGAAGCCCATTGGGAGACGGTGCTCGGAACGGTTCAGGTGGAGACGCCGGACCGGTCGATGGATATCATGGTCAATGGCTGGCTGCAGTACCAGACACTGGCCTGCCGCGTTCAGGCGCGTGCCGGCTTCTATCAGGCAAGCGGGGCTTATGGATTCCGTGACCAGTTGCAGGACGGCATGGCGCTGACACTGCCGCAGCCCCACCGCATTCGCAGCCATTTGTTGCGCGCCGCCGGGCGGCAATTCCCCGAGGGCGACGTGCAGCACTGGTGGTTGCCGCATTCGGGCCAGGGCGTGCGCACCCGGATATCGGACGATTGCGTCTGGCTGGCCTATTCCGTCGCTGACTATGTTTCTGTGACCGGCGACATTGCGGTTCTCGAAGAGCGGGTGCCCTTCATCGAGGGGCCGTTGCTGGCACAGGGCCAGCATGATGCATTCTTTCTGCCCCAGCCATCGGGGGGCGATGCGACGCTCTGGCAGCATTGCATATATGGCCTCGACCGGGTCATCGCTCTGACCGGCACATTGGGGCTGCCGCTGATCGGAACCGGCGACTGGAACGACGGCATGAATCGGGTTGGTGAGGCGGGGCGCGGCGAAAGCGTCTGGCTGGGCTGGTTTCTGCTCGACACGCTGAACCGCTTCATCCCCCTGGCCGAAGTCCGCGATCCGGCGCATGCCCTGCGCTGGCAGGCCCATGCTGACGGCCTGCGCAAGGCACTGGAGGGCGAAGCCTGGGACGGCGAATGGTATCGTCGCGCCACCTTCGACGATGGAACCTGGCTAGGCTCGGCCGCTGGAACCGCGTGCCGGATCGACTCCATCGCGCAAAGCTGGGCAGTCTTGTCAGGTCAGGCTGATCCGGCCCGCGCCGCCACGGCCCTGGCCTCGGTCGAACGGCATCTGATCCGCCCCGATCCGGGTATTGCTCTGCTGTTCACCCCGCCTTTTGACAATGCGGCCGTCGGCTTCGGCCCCGATCCCGGATATATCGCCGGCTACCCCCCTGGTCTGCGTGAAAATGGTGGGCAATACAGCCATGCCGCGATGTGGGCGGTACTGGCACGGGCGAAGCTTGGCGACGGTGACGGCGCAGTGCGCCTGTTCGCGATGCTGAATCCGATCAATCATGCGCTGACAGCGGAAGACGCCGGACGATACAAGGTCGAACCTTATGTCGTGGCGGCGGATGTCTATTCGGTTGCGCCGCATGAGGGACGGGGCGGCTGGACATGGTATACCGGGTCTGCGGGATGGATGTATCGCGCTGCGGTCGAGGGCATTCTGGGTATCCGGCGCGAGGGTGACCACCTGCGGATCGCGCCGTGCTTGCCTGCACATTGGCCTGGCTTCTCCGCAAAGGTGCAGGTGGCTGGCACCGCCATCGATATCCGGGTGAAGCAGGGCGACATTGCGCCAGACGGTTTCATAAATGTGGAGGATAACGACACACGGGTGCTGTTGGACGGGGCAAAGCAGCTGGTTAGGTTGC
This sequence comes from Pseudogemmobacter hezensis, assembly GCF_013155295.1. Classification (GTDB taxonomy): domain Bacteria; phylum Pseudomonadota; class Alphaproteobacteria; order Rhodobacterales; family Rhodobacteraceae; genus Pseudogemmobacter; species Pseudogemmobacter hezensis. Next base: position 179,739 of record NZ_JABJXT010000005.1, read on the forward strand.
ACATTCCGCTTCACTCCGTGTGATGGTCGACAACTCGGTCCGGGCAGTCGCGCAGAGTCTCTTTACGATGATGCCTGCTGGAAGTTTCCTGCAGTCACGGTGACACTGACGGCCATCTCGACGAGGGCATCACTGTTGCCGATGAAACTGCCCGAAACCGGGACGATCTGCCGTACATCGCGAGCCACGGCAACCGGGATCAGATTCCTTGCGCCAACACTTCGATTGGTCGGATCAAAAGTGATCCAGCCCGCGCCGGGGACGTAGATTTCGGTCCAGGCATGGGTCGAACCCGGCCCGGTGGACCCGAGAAGATTATCGCGAGGATCAAACAGATATCCGGATACGATACGGGCGCCGAACTTGAGTATCCTCGCGGCTTCCGCCAGCATGACCGCAAAATCCCTGCATGAACCCCAGCCACGGTGGAGGGTTTCGAGCGGCGATTGCGTGCCTTCGGTCTCCCGGCTCTGATAGGAAATACGATCAGATATTCCGTCGCTTATATCCATGAGCAGGGATAGCGTGTCCGTGCGCCAGCCGTAGACAAATCCCTCTACCCAGCGAGAGAAGTGGCCTTCCGGGTCCGGGTATTGCGGCATGGCCAGAGCGCCGAGATCGGTCCAGTCGTCACCGGAGTAGAGGAAGGGCCAGCGCATCGCAGACGACGCAATGGAAAATCCGGGCGAAGGCGATGCCGTTAACTCGATGCGTGCGCGGCTCTCAATCTGCAAGCAGGTTGTCGGCTGCAGAAATATGGCCGTGGTAATCACATTGCCCGAAACATCATTCGCCCATGACAGTTCCGCCGCCGGAGACAGGGAGACGTCATGGGAGAGAAGGCGCAAGTCTCGCGACTCGCGCGGTCGAAGCATCATGCGGTGCGGTCCGAGGGATACCTCGCTTCGATATCGGTATTTGGTCGTGTGAACCGTTTCCAGAACAATCACATGTATCCTGCTTTTCTCTGTAACTATACTCGCAGATAATGAGTTTTCAGGGCTTCCGCGACGAGCCCTGAGGAACGGGAACGGCATTCTTCCACGAATGTGAGCCCTTGCAGCGTTTGCATATGCGCTCGCCGAACCCCTCGCTCCAGAACATCGTCTGGCAGCGCAGGCAGGTTCGTTCCTTCGGCGCATCCGCCCGGGCTGGTTGCGGAAAGGTATCTTCTGGCGGGGAATTATTCATGTTTTTTGGGCTCGCCCTCGATCAACCGCGCAAGATCTCCAAGGGCGCGTTGGATCAGTTTCTGCTTCCGGGCGTCCCGTGCTTCGGTGGTCTCTGCGTAGCGGCGGATCAGGTATTGGGCCTTCACGGCTGCCTCGAGCCAGGTCACCGATGGCTCGGCGAGAAGCTGCGCTTCAAGTTCATCCTGACGTTTGCGCAAGGCCTCTTGATCGGCTTCGAACTCCCTCAGGGCATGACGGCGGAAATCTGTGGCCATCTGTCCCTCGGTGCTGCGACGGTCATCAAGGTTCACCGGATCTTCGCTCACTCTGCGGCACCCCTCAGAGGGAGTGCTGCAAGGTCGCGTCCTATAGTGGCGTCGAGATCCTTCTCCGTAATCGGACGCATCTCGACCCGACCGGCCTGTCCGGTGATCATCATATAGGTCGAGGTCCTGCGGTAAGCCTCAAAGCTCAAACCTTGCAGAAGTTCCTCCTCGACAAGGACATCATAGCTCCCCGCGGGCAGCAGGTCGGCATAGCCGGGCAAGGTGAAGGGATGGGTGAAAGTTACCTTCTTCGTGGATGACCGAATGTTCATCTGTAGCTCCCGATCAGGTCTGAAAACCTCGTCCGTGCGTCACGCCTTCCCTTCGGGTACGGTGCCACACGGAACGTTCCGACTATACGGCCATCTGCCGACACAGAGGCTGATCGGTGTTAGCGTCTGATCTGAATCAGGCCAGTAACAAAGCGGCCGGCCATAGTCGGACTTCCCTGCACCGCAGAAGCGGATGGCTCCGTGTATATCGAGCCCATGCAAACCTGGATCAGTCCGGCCCCCCACTTCACCGATATACTGCAAGACGCTGACGGTGCATTCCATCGGCAGGTTTTAACAAGTTCCAGCGAGGCTCCGGAGCTGGCAACCGGTGGAATCCGGGGTGCGGGCTGCGGAGCCACGCTTGTCGGGCCGAGAATCAGTCTTTGCAGGCAGGTCATCAGCGCAGCAGCGGACCCTCATGGTCCATATAGGCGGTATCGAAGCCTGCGAGGCTCTGCAGCCGATCGAAGTCGCCGAAGGCAACCCTGCCCTTTTGGAACGTGACCAGCCCGTCCTCTCGCAGTTGCCGCAGCACCCGGTTGACGTGAATGGCGCTCAGGCCAAGCGCATCAGCCAGATGATACTGGGTCAGAGGACAGGAGTATCCAGTCCTGTCGCCAGCATTCACGAGGTTTAGCCGTGCCCCGAGTTCCATGAGAAGATGCGCCATCCGCTCCACCGCCGAGCGCCGGCCGAGATTGACCAGATGCTCGACCATCATCGCCTCGTCCCGGGATGAGGCCCAAAGGACAGCGGTGGCAAGTCGGGGCGCGTGGGCAAAGGCGCCAAGGATATCCGGCGCGAAGACCTCGGAGGCTTCGATACTCGTCAGAGCCTCGAGACTCAGGTCCGAGGTTCGGAACAGGATGCCGCGCAAGCCCAGAAAATCGCCGGGAATCTGGAAGTTGACGACCTGTCGCCCCCCATCGGGCAGCATCTTGTAGGAACAGGCCCAGCCCTCGGCCAGTATGTAGGCAGAGGCGTTCGACTGGCCCTCGTGCATCATCTCATGACCTGCGAGGAAGGTTCTGCGCCGCCGGTGAAAACCCGCAAGAGTCTCCAGATCGACATCGGACAAGGCGACGAAGGCCGATAGTTTCCGGGTCAACGGACTGCTTTCGATAGGGTTCAACGGCTTCTCCCGGTTAATGCGGAATTTACGACAGGGATGCGGGCAGACTGCTCTGGATCAGTCCAGCCGACAGAACTTCCTGTCAGGATGAGGCAGTTCATCGGGATTCTGTCGTGTCCTGATCCCTTCTACACCAAAAGGACGTTGCGCGATGCCCGGTCAGACAGATCACGCAGGAATGGCTGCTCTTTCCATTTGCGAGGCGCTCCTGCTTGCCATGAACGACCACAACCTCTTGCCTGAGCGCGAGATCACCGGGGTGCTCCGTGATGCGGCCGCTGCGCATGAGAATGCCGTGGGCGATACCGCAAAGATCGCAATGCATCGGAGCGTTGCCAGCCTGATCAACGTGATCATGGCTGGGATCAGCCCATCTGGAAGGCCTTAGCGCTGTGTTCATTAAGGCGGGCAAGATCCGCAGATAGCGCTTTCCCAGAACTGAGCGCCGGGAGCGTCATGCACACTTTCGCAGGGCTATTGTTCTGCTTCCACATTACCAGCTTTCAGGAGCGACCGACATGTCTGCGAAAGACGTTATCTTCGGCACAGAGGCCCGCGGTCGGATGGTGAAAGGCATCGATATGCTCGCCAATACTGTCAGGGTCACCCTCGGCCCGCGGGGACGCAATGTCATCCTGGCCCGGGACTATGGTGCTCCACGGATCACCAAGGACGGCGTGACCGTTGCGCAAGAGGTAGAGCTTTCGGACAGGTTCGAGAATATGGGTGCCCGGCTGGTTCGGGAAGTCGCAACCCGCACCAATGACGAGGCCGGAGACGGTACGACGACTGCCACGGTCCTTGCGCAGGCAATTGTCAGGGAAGGCATGAAGGCGGTGGCAGCCGGCTTGAACCCGATGGATCTGAAACGCGGCATCGACAGCGCTGTCAGAGCTGCGGTCAAAAATATCACAGGCATGTCGCGACCGGTTCGCGACAGTGACGAGATCGCACGGGTCGGAACAATCTCGACCAATGGTGATGCTGCCATCGGTCGACAGATCGCAGATGCGATGGAGCGGGTTGGCAAAGATGGCGTCATCACCGTCGAAGACGCCAAAGGCATGGAGACGACGACCGAACTGGTTGAAGGTATGCAGTTCGATCGCGGCTATCTGAGCCCCCATTTCATCACCGATCCTCAGAAAATGGCTGTGGAACTCGAAGACTGTGTCGTCCTGCTGCTCGACAGCAAGCTTTCAGCCCTCAAACCGATGCTGTCGCTGCTCGAGGAGGTTCTGGAGGCTGACAAAGGGCTTCTGATCGTTACCGAAGAGATCGAGAGCGAGGCGCTTGCGATGCTCGTGGTCAACAAACTTCGCGCCGGACTGAAAGTTGTGACGGTGAAGACCCCGGGCTTTGGAGAGAGCCGAAAGGCTATGCTGGAAGATCTCGCCATTCTGACGGGGGGCGAGGTGATCTCGGCCGATCTGGGAACGCGACTTGAAGATGTCACGATGACACGCCTGGGCACCGCAACGAAAATCCTCGTCGGCAAGGACACCACGACCTTGATTGGCGGGCAGGGTGACAAGCTGGCAATCGCTTCACGTGTCGGCCATATCCGGGCGTTGATCGAAGATGAAACCTCTGACTATGAAAAAGAAAAACTTCAGCAGAGGCTGGCGCGTCTCGCCGGAGGCGTTGCCGTGATCCGCGTCGGTGGTGCTACCGAAACCGAGGTCGCCGAACGCAAGGACAGGATTGGCGACGCGCTTCATGCGACACGCGCAGCCGTCGAAGAGGGCGTAGTCCCGGGCGGAGGGGTTGCGCTCCTCCTCGCGGGGAATCTGTTGAATGATTTGAAAAGCGACAATGCCGATCAGGAGGCGGGGATCAGGATCATCCGCAGGGCGCTACAGGCACCGTTGCGGCAGATCGCCGAAAACGCCGGACTCGACGGCGCCGTCATCGCGGGAAAAATCTCCGAATCCGCGAGTCGCAGCTTCGGATTCGATGCGCAAACATTAAGCTTCGTCGACATGTTCGAGGCCGGTATCGTGGATCCGACAAAGGTGGTGCGTATCGCGCTCGAAGATGCCACATCGATTGCGGGCCTTCTGATCACGACCGAGGTCATGATCGCCGAACGCCGGTGAGACGTAGGAGAAAAAATAACGTGAGCGGTCTCGCCACAGCCGTCGATCTCGCACTGCGTAGCACCGAAAGCCGGGAATTCCCGAGGAAATCCGGAACCTGGGCACGCGATACTAACACCAATCAGTCTATCGAGGCCGTCCAACCCGTAATATTGGCTTCAGTTGATCAAGTCCGTTCAGGTCGCCTTTGGCCACAAATCACCTGCATCAGCTGACCGACGACATCTGCTTTTGAACCGTACCCGGCTTCGCGCCAGAAATATCCAGTGATGTTCTGTGAGCACGAGGCCAGCATCCTGAAAGGACGCAAACATGAACACTCCTGAATGGCTCAAGCCCGGCATCTATGGTGGCATCGTTGGCGGTATCGCAGTGACTGTGATCGGTTTTGGATGGGCAGGATGGTCGACGGCGGGAGGCGCCAGCCGACTGGCACAGACCGCGGCTGCCGAGCAGACCGTTGCCGCACTGGTTCCGGTCTGTCTGGCGATGTCCACGACCGATCCGGAACGGGTCAGCAAGATCGCCACGATCCAGCAAGCGACATCCCCCAGAAGGCGCGATGCGCTTATCGCAACCGGTTGGGCGACAATGCCTGGAAGTGACGCGCCAAATCGCGATCTTGCGACTGCCTGCCTGGCCGCGCTGGAGCTTCCCGCCGCCTGATCAGGTCCCATCCCATCTTGAGAGCAAGGCGCTGGCACGGCTAGCGAGGCCTCGTGTTCGGCCGGGCTCAGGATGGGACTGTGAACGAGGTTTCGGAAGCTGCGTGACAGTTGTGACAGGATCGCAGTGCCAGAGCACGCGTTTCTGACAGGCAGTCCTTCCGAGAGCGGGTGGGAGTGTGAGCGTGGCTACATCGCAACGTCAGACACGAGTATCCTATGCCGATCCGACCAATGCCAGTGATGGCCCAGGCTTGGCGATGCAAGCGCCCGCTCTCTGAGGTTCGTGGGCATTGTGAGCTTGTCACGGTCCCAGAAAATGCATTCCCTGATACGAGCACCTACGGCCAGGGTTTACGCTGCAAACCAGGATCGAACAGGATGGTGCCACTTGCACTAGAATCGCCTTGCCTGAGAACTCTCACCTCGAGCGATCCCGGAACCGCTGGAGCAGCAACAAAGGGCCTCCGAAGGTCTGACGATGAGCTATGCGTTCTCGCGAAGTGATCGGTTGGATGAGGTTTCGAGAAGGGCTGCCCTGCAAGGTTTGATGCACCTGCCATGCCGCACCGCCGTCAGGCCGCTTTCCGCCCTGAGGGTTGGTCCGGGGGCGATGCGGCTCTTCGTCGCGCGCCACCTGCTGACGGCAGCTACGTCCGGATACTGTTGAAAAACCCTGTTGCCGGTCGGCCTTTGAGCTGATTCACTTTGGAAAAGCATAGGGGTGGCGGCAATGATGGGTCCTCGTCAGATCGCTCAAGGTCAGCTTTTCTACGAGTTTTCGCTCGACGCCATGGTGCCGCCTGATCACCTGCTGCGGTCGATGGATCGCTTTGTCGATTTGTCAGCGGTTCGGCCATTGCTTGCCTCTTCCTATAGCTCGGCCGGGCGTCCCTCTGTTGACCCAGAGCTGATGATCCGCATGCTGATGGTCGGCTATTGCTACGGAATCCGGTCCGAGCGGCGGCTGTGTGAGGAAGTCGGGCTGAACCTGGCCTATCGCTGGTTCTGCCGCCTGGATCTGACAGATCGGGTTCCGGATCACTCGACGTTCTCGAAAAACCGCCACGGTCGGTTCCGCGATTGCGATCTGCTGCGCCGGATCTTTGAGACCGTTCTGGCCCGGTGCATCGCGGAAGGGCTTGTTGCTGGCCGACTGTTCGGCGCGGATGCCTCTCTGATCAAGGCCGATGCGAGCCGCTACAGCAAGGTGCAGACCGAAGACTGGTCCGCAGGCGAGAACATCAGCCGGGCTGCGCAGGAATACCTCGATACCCTTGATGATGCGGCCTTCGGCGCCGCGACACCAGTGCACCCCAAAACGCTGTCTCCCAGTGATCCGGCCGCTCGTTTTACCGGGGCAAACGGTGATCGTCCCTTCTTTGCTTACAGCACCAACTATCTCGTCGATCTGGAGCATGCGATTATCTTGGATGTCGAGGCGACCGCACCGGTGCGTCAGGCCGAGGTCGGATCGGTGCGTGATATGCTCATGCGCACCGAGGACACGTTCGGCCTGCATCCAGAAACGCTGGTCGCCGATACCGCCTATGGAGCGGGCGAGATGTTGGGCTGGCTGGTTGATGAACAGGGCATCAATGTCAATCGGCATCCAAACGGGCCCCCCGATCGGCGCCCAAAAGTGACCCCTTTGGCGCGCGGGTGAGCAGGCCCGTGGCGGCGTAGCTTTCCAGCTGGCGCAGCCGACACGGGCCTGCGTTTCGGAGGGGGTTCAGGCTCGGGTTTTGATGCGCCAGCTGTCGTTGCCGGTCTCGACGATGTCGCAATGATGGGTGAGGCGATCGAGCAGCGCGGTGGTCATCTTCGCGTCCCCAAAGACGGTTGGCCACTCGCCGAATGCCAGGTTGGTGGTGACGATGACGGAAGTCTGCTCGTAGAGCTTGCTGATCAGATGGAACAGCAACTGGCCGCCGGACTGCGCGAATGGGAGGTATCCGAGTTCATCAAGGATGACGAAGTCGAGCCGCATCAGATGTTCTGCAAGCCGGCCCGCCCGTCCAGCACGGGCCTCGGCCTCCAGCCTGTTCACCAGATCGACGACATTGAAGAACCTGCCCCGGGCACCATTGCGGATGACCGCGCGCGCGATGGCCACGGAGATATGGGTCTTGCCGGTCCCCGTGCCGCCAACCAGCACGACATTGCGCTGTTGGCTGAGGAATTCCCCGCTGGCCAGATCACGCACCAGGGTCTCGTTGATCGGGGTGTCATCGAAGGTGAACTCCTCGATCTCCCGGGCATAGGGCAGCTTGGCGGTGGTGATCTGGTATTTGACCGACCGCGCTTTCTTCTCGTTGATCTCTGCGGCCAAAAGATCTCCAACGATCTGGCGGGGTTCATGCTGGCGGCGCGCATCCCGTAGAGCTTCAACTCGCCCATTGCGGCCATGATGTCAGCCCGATCCATCAGCTGGCCCTCCGTAGCAGGTCATAACGGGCGCAGTCCGCCACAGGCTCATGGGTCAGGCGCAAGGCCGGAGAGGTCAGCAGGAGCGGTGGTGGCTCCGGATCGCGCCTGCGAGACAGGATATTGAGGATCACATCGGCGGAGTGAACGCCCTGCGAGAGGGCTTCGGCGCATGCCTTTTGCACCGCAGGCATTCCTTCCGTCAGCACGGCGCCGAGGATCTTCACCATCTGGCGGTCGCCATCCGAGGAGCCCTGCAGCTTGCGTCGGATTTGTTCGAGAGCTCCGGGAAGAACCCAGTCCTTGAACGGTGCGCCGTTACGCAGCGCCCCGGGTTTGCGAAGCAAAACAGGCACATAATGCCAGGGATTGTAGACCGTTCGGTCTCGGCCGAAGTGACGCGGGTGGTCTCCGACCAGTCGGCCCTCCTGCCGGATCTCGATCCGCTCAGCATAGGCCCTGATCTCGACCGGCCGCCCGACAGCCGTTGCCGCAACCGAGTATTTGTTGTTGTCGAAGCGCACGAGGCAGGTCTTCGACACCGCGGCAGGCAGCGAATGGAATCCGTCGAAGCGCCCGGCATAGGGAACAAGGTGTGGGCGCTCTTCCTGAAAGACCTGCCAGACGGTTTTGTCCGTCAGCTCCGGATGCTTGCTGGTTCTGGCCGAGGCGATGCACTTGTCCAGCAGCCAGGCATTCAGTTCTTCGTAGCTTTTGACCCTGACGCGGGGCGCGAAGAACCGCTGGCGAACTGTGCCGACCTGACTCTCCACCTGGCCTTTCTCCCAACCCGCAGCAGGGGTGCAGGCAACAGGCTCTACCAGATAATGGCTGGCCATCTGCAGGAACCGACGATTGTAGAGACGCTCTTTGCCGGTGAAGATGGTCTCCACCGCCGTCTTCATGTTGTCGTAGATCCCGCGGGTGCAGGTGCCCTTGAAGAAGGAGAAGGCCCTGTCGTGGGCATCGAACACCATCTCCTGCGTCTCGCGCGGATAGGCCCGCACGAAGAACATCCGGCTGTGACACAGGCGAACGTGGGCCACTTTGATGGTGGTCGTCGCCCCATCAATGACCACAACCTCGTGGCTCCAGTCGAACTGATAGGCTTCGCCGGGCGCAAAGCTCAGGGGCACGAAAGCGGAAGAGGCGCCCGAGCTCTGATTGCGCGCCCAGTTCGAGGCGTAGCGGCGCACCGCATCATAACCGCCTTCATAACCGAGACCGCTCAGCTCTTCGTAGATCTGTGTCAGAGACTGCCGTTCCCGGCTGGCCCGCGCGACGTTGACCTCAAGCAGCCGGTTGAGCTCCCCCAGCCAGGCACCCAGCTTCGGGCGCGGCTGCACCGTTCGGGTGTAGGTGAACTCGGTAATCCCGGTGCGGATCACCTTCCGCACCACCTTCTTCGACAGCTTCAGGTCACGGCAGATCGTCTTGATCCCCTTGCTCTCGGTAAAATGTAGCCGCCTGATTTTTGCGTTCGCCAGTGGGCTCGAACCAATGGCGCCTCACTGGCTCACTCTCCACGATCAGCATCCTGTGCTCGGCCTCCGATAATCATCGAAGGCACAATGGACCCAACCCCCGGTCGGTGGGGTCCCTTTTGGACGCCGATCACCCCAGAAGCGGGGTCCTTATTGCAAGCCGTTCAACAGCATCAATCCGCACATCCCGGTCTTCGACAAGACCGAGCGCAGCGACGGCGCCTTTCCGGCCACGGCCTTCTCCTTCGATCCCGAAGCCAACGAATATACCTGCCCGGGTGGAAAGAAGCTGAAGAAATACTGGCGGGAGATGCGTCAGCCGCGAACCGGGGTCTGCAAGGACGGTGCTACCAGATATTATGCCAGCAAGCATGATTGCTCCGCCTGCGCCCTGAAACCGAAATGCACGCCGAATGTCGAGGCCCGCAGGATCGCCCGGCACAAACATGAGGACGCCCGGGATTATGCCCGGGGATTGGCGAAGACGGATGCTTACATAGCTTCAGGCTATGCCAGGAAGAAAGTCGAGATGCTCTTCGCCCATCTCAAGCGCATCATGCGGCTCGACCGCCTGCGTCTGCGCGGACCGAACGGCGCGAAGGACGAATTCCTCCTGGCTGCCACCGTCCAGAACCTGCGGAAACTGGCGAAACTGGTGCCGATGATGCCAAACGCCACCTGAAACAACGATGGCGGAGGTGCAGCGCGCTGACAGCTCCGAGAAGAACAACTACTTCTTCAACACTATCTCCGCAAAGCTAACATTCGTCGTCGCCAAGAGTCATGCTCTCCCGCTGCGGCGAGTTCTGCGGTGACGCCTCCACCACCCGTGGCCAACCCTCTGCCACCCTGCCGATACTGGCCTGCGAGGATATCGTCTCTGGTGCTTTGACGTTGCGGACTTGGCGATTGGCTCTGTGCATGCGAAACAGGAATGATCCAGCACATGCAAGATACTCCCCGGACAGTATCAAGGAACGACCATGTATCATCACATCCTGATTTCCACGGACGGATCGGAAACCGCGACCAAAGGCCTCGATCACGGGCTGACGCTGGCGAAGGCGCTTGGATCGAAGGTGACGATCATAACAGTCACCGAGCCGTTCCCGGTCTATGCCGCAGCAGCTGGCGGTGCCTGGGTCACGCCTGTCGAGATGAATGGCGGCGACGAAGAGAGCCAGAAGGAACTGGCGGACGGGATTCTGAAATCTGCCAAAGAGGCCGCGGACAAGATCGGTGTCCCGACCGAGGTCCTGCATGTGCCGAACGCATTCGCGGCAGAAGCAATCGTTCAATCGGCGAAATCCCTGGAATGCAGCCTGATCTGCATGTCATCGCATGGCCGTCGTGGCCTCGGGCGCCTTTTGCTTGGTAGCCAGACCGCGGAAGTGCTCGCCCAAAGCCCGATCCCCGTGCTCGTCGTGCGATGAGCCCTGCGGATAGCCGCAGACAGGATCGAAGGCGAGACCCGTTACCAAGATGACCGGACCCGATCTGCCACCAGAATGGCGGCGCCTCCTCGGTGCTGCCGACCGCGCGCCGGATGGTATCCTGGCTCTTGTCGACGAGACCGATGAAGATACCAGCGCGATTGCCGAGCGGCTGACAGATCTGGGCCTGTTTCGGGTTGTGACGGCCAGGACATATCGCCTGACCGATGCCGGTCGTGATGCCATTACACGCCGATCAGCCACGGGATTAAATGCCCGGAGCAAAACATGGGGATGGCTGCGCCGCCTCTTTGGCAACCGCTAAAGTCACGGATGGTCGGGCGGGTTACCGCCCATACCCATCATGCCATCCTTGCCAGCGAAAGGGTGCCTCCCTAAGTCAGGGTCGGGTCCACGACCCCAGCGACAACAGAAAAACGGGCATCCTGACAATGCGCTATCTGCTTGCGTTCTATTCGGAGACCACCAGCCAATGGCGCTGCCTCGATACCGCGCGCCTGCCTGTTGCGGCTGAAAGTGCAGAGGATCTGCCTGATGCATTGCGATCCGCCTACTGTATCACCCTGCGATGGCTCATGGCCCGGTATGACATCGGCGCATTCGCACCTTCTGCGGCACCCTCCCCGGCACAACAGATCCTTGTCTATGCCCTCGAGGCAGACAGCGTGATCATCAACGATGAAACCGAATACCTTGGCGCCTGGCTGGAGATGTTCATGCGAAGCAACAGCCCTGTCGGGGTGATTGCGATCCAGGACCCGCGCGATACCAGCCAAAGCAGCATGGCAAAGCTGAAGGAGCGTGCCGGCGAGCCTCTGCAATCCGCAGATCCGGCTTGCCAGAGAACGATGGATCTGATCCGGGATAAAAGTGCGGCCGAGCCAGAGCCGGAGCAGCCTGCAGAGCGGCCCATGGTCCGCGAGCGGGCCAGCTGAGAGCGCTGCCTTCACGGCAGGTTTTTCAGGATTCCGTCGATCTGCCAAATCTGACACTTTGACAGCCGAACAATTGGAGACGACACGAATGACCACCATCAACGATATCGCGGCCAAGATCGCCGAAGATCAGGGGCTGACCAAGGCGCAGGCGAAATCTGCCGTCGAGGCGGTTTTCAAAGCCGTGGCAGAAGCCGCTGGCGCAGGCGAAGAAACCTCGATCCCGGGTTTTGGGAAATTCAAGGTGAAGGAAACTGCCGAACGCGAAGGCCGCAACCCCGCGACTGGCGAGACCGTGACCATCGCGGCGGCGAAAAAGCTGACCTTCACGCCAGCCAAGGCATTGAAGGATGCGTTGAAGGCCTGAGCAGCGGTCTCACAGCACTTCCCGCACCGACAAGAAACTGTCCTCGGGTCGGCGGGGTCGCACCGTGACCAGGAAATCATCGGGCACGGAAATCGGAGCCCTGTCGTGGAAGCGGTCAAGCGCCGCTTCCTCGTCTTCAGCGTCGACCAACCACGCCCCGTCCACCGTGCAGAGACCTTCGTCGTCGAGGTCGTCGGGATCGAGGTCGTCCCAGCAGACCAGCGCAACCACTTCCACGATGAACAGGGTCATGGCGCAGTCTCCGCAGGATAGGTGTCGTCGAGAATCTGTTGGATCGTCTTGCCCTCGTGACGCTCCAGGCTGCTAGTCCAGACCTCTTGTCCGAAGACATTCCATTGATCGAGGCCGGGGCGGATTTCTGGCGTGAGCATCAGGCAGGCCGCCATGGCGTCGGAATGGTCCCTGTTGGTCTCGAAGGCGAGTTCGAGGGTGCGAGTCGTCGGCGCCGGCCGATCCGGGTAGCGGCGGAAATGCGCGATGATGGTGCGCAGCTGGCGCTGGAATGTGGGCCGGTCAGTCATGGGGCACCTCTGCGGTATCGAAGCAATCGCAGGCCTCAGCGAGTTCACTCTGCGACAGCGTGCTGGCGCGTTTGATCAGCGCCGCGCGCAGCATTTCCGGGGTGACGTCGGAAGCATCGCGCTCGCGCGACACAACCTCGAAGGCAAAGTCGAAAGCGTGGCTGTACATCAGAACACCCCCGCCGCGCGCAGGCTGACCTCGCGACCGGCCCCGACGATGATGTGGTCATGAAGGGTAATGCCCATGACCGAGCAGGCTTCCTGCAGTTTCTTCGTCATGGAGATATCGGCTTCCGAGGGTGCGGGATCTCCGGCCGGGTGGTTGTGGACCACCAGCAGCGCGGAGGCGTTACACTGCAGCCCCTTCTTGATCACCTCACGCGGATAGACCGGAACGTGGTCCACCGTGCCGATCCCCAGGCATTCGTCGGAGATCAGCCGGTTCTTCCGGTCGAGATAGAGCACATGGAACCGCTCTTCCTCGCCGCGTACCGTGACGGCACAGTAGTCAATGACCGCCTGCCAGTTGTCGAGGATCGGGTTCCGGCTGATGTAGCGAGACAGGATCTCGCGTGCCTCGAGGATGACGCTTTGCTCCTGCTCAGTCATGCCCCAGCCCTCCGGCCGGAGTGATGTCACCGACATCCTCATCGGCATCGTCATCCGACAGGACGAACTGGAATTCCTGGGTGATGAAGTCATTGAGACGGTAGGCCAGATCGATATTGGCCCCGACCGACAGGCCGAGCGCCTCGAAGGCAACGTGGACGGCGGTGTCCACCTTTTCATCAAAAGTCTGCATGATGATCCTCATGGAATGAAGACCAGCCCCCTGCCTCGCCGTCTGGAACGGCAACGCAGAAGAGCTGGTTTGAAAGGGGGAAGCGATGCCACTGACACGCATCGCGTAGCTGGTGAGCGGCGTAAAAAGGGGGCTGCATCGCCGGTCAGCGTCAGGAAAGCCGGTTGTCAGCCGACCCGGTCGAGCAGCTTCTTGGCCTTGCCCTCGAGATCGAGACGCGCGTCCTGCTGGGTCTTTTCCCGCGCGAGACGGGTAATCCCCTGCACAAAGTCAAAGATGCTCGAGGGCGGATGACCCTCCTCCTTCAGCACCGTTTCGATGATTTTTCCGGTCTCGGCCTTCGAGAAGCCGCGTTTGCGCAGGAAGGTTTCACGGTCCTCCTCGGTCCGGGCCACGATCTGCTGCCGCGCGGCCTTCACCCCATTCACGAAGCCCGCAGGAGAGGAATTTGCGAAACGGGTCAGCGCCGGTGCCGCTTCATGCGCGAAGCGGGAAGCCGCATATTTCGAGTGGCGGATGGTGATTTCCTGGAATTCCTCGACGCCCCACAGGTTTCGATTCTGACACACTGCTCGCAGGTAAAAGCTTGCGATTCCAAGTGTTTTTGCGCCGACCTCCGAGTTCCAGGCATAGAACCCCCGGAAGTAGAGATCAGGCGATCCATCAGGCAGCTTGCCGGCCTCGATCGGGTTGTGATCGTCGACCAGGAACAGGAAGACATCGCGATCCGAAGCGTAAAGCGTGGTGGTGTCGCGGGTGATATCGACATCCGGATTATAGACCCCGGTCGACCAGTCCAAGGTACCCGGTACTTTCCAGCGCGTGTCTCCGGTGCCGTTTCCGGCAATACGCTGCACCGCCTCCACCAATTCGTGATCGAGAATTCGCCCGTAGTCCACGCCGGTTGCCGCCCTCAGCTCGAGGCGCCCATCTTCGGTCTCGAGGGTCTTGATCTGTTCGACCCGGTTGCTTGAGAGCCCGTATTGCAGGTTGATCCCGGCCAGCGGCGCGGGCAGTTGTCGCAGGTAGGCCGCCGGCGCGCCAACCATGCTGGCGAGTTGCCCGAATGCCCAATGAGTGGGTGCCACCGGCGCGTCAGCCTTCGGAAAGATCAGTTGGAGCCGTTCGGCATTGTCGCGGCTGGCGTCGACATGGATCCGGGCCGTCTCGACAATGCGGGTGCGGCTGCGTTCCGACCTGCCCTTGACCGAGGACCAGAGGTCGTTCAGCGACAGATAGCGTTCATCATCCGGACGACTGAACCATTCGGACGACACGCGCCCATTCCGCTCTCCGCGGCTGACATCCACCTTGTAGCCAGCGCTGCGCGCCGGGCGTGCCGGTTCCAGATTTCGGATCTGTGTCATGACTGTTCTCCAGGCGAGCCCCGGGAGCCTCTCTCCCGGCCAGAACCCGCCGCCCTCCCCTTCCCTCCTCTCGCTCTTTCCAGCAGCGCCCACCGCACCCCTCACAGCAAACACATCATATTGTGCCCATCGACCAACAAGACACAATATGATTGAATTCCGACTCCCTTTGTCCTATGCTGGCTCTCACCTTGAGGGGGCTCTCATGGACGTTTCCGGTACAGTGTTGCCTGTCACTGCGAAGCAGGTCGCCTATGCGCAAAAACTGGCTCTGCGCAATCAGGTGATCCTGCCCTGGGATGCCCAACAGGATCGGCAAAGCCTGAGCCGCTGGATTGAGACGCAGGCTGCTGTTCGGCCAGCAGAGCGCTTCAACCACCCGAGTTCAAAGCAAGTCGCCTTCGCCGAACGCCTTGCGCGGATCAAGCGAAAGACAGTGCCCAATGCCTGCTTTCGGGACCGCGAGATGATGTCTCGCTGGCTTGACAGCAACCGCTGACACCGGGTTTGCCTAAATGTTAATCACGCCCGGGAACCGCCTTACAGATAAGGATCTGAGGGTCCTTGTGCACCGCGATATCCACCAGATCTGTGGATAACCAGGTCAGACGATCAGCCCGCCTCCCCGGTCTGGCAGGTAGTCTGCATAGCCGGCGAGAGAGAGGTGAGCGGTTTTCTAAGTTTGCGTCTCTGAAGACCGCTCGTCAAAATTGCGGCGGTGTCACCAACGGCGCCTTGCTTCGTTCAGGGGCTGTCGGTCAGCAGGTTTGCAGTCACCGATGGAACAAGCCCGGCAAGCCGAGGGCGAGCAAAGCCATCCCCAGTGGCAGGGAAAACAGAAACCCCATCTGCCCGTAGCCAACTGCCCCGGTTAAACCGCCCAGGAAAAACGCTAACAGGAGTGTCAGAAGGAGCCGCAGCTTTCGCCAGTCAGGGGCGACAGGGCTCGCGGCGTGGGAGAGCCTGTACGCTCCTCGCCCTAGCTCGATCCCGATATCCGTGACCATGCCCGTTGCATGGGTGGTTCGAATACGGGCAGAGGAAATCTTGGTGATGGTCGCGTTCTGCATTCCCATAATGAAGCACAGGCAGCAAAGCGCGAAGAGGCGGCCGAACTCACTGGTGAACAAACCTCCGCTTGCGAAACACAGCAGGAAAATCCCCTGGATCGAAATCGGCAGTGCGTATTGTTGTTGTCTCTTCTGGTACCGGGCCAGGTTGATCAGGAATGTACTGAAAGCGGCCCCTGTCACGAAGGCGCCAAGCGCCAGCACCGCGATGAGCGAGATCCAAAGGTTGCCGAGGACAATGTTGTCCGCCAGTTGCGACAGATAGCCGGTCATATGGGATGTATATTGCCCGAGCGCGAAAAAGCCACCGGCATTGGCTGCACCCGCGATGGCCGCAAGAATTGTCGCGAGCACAAGATCGCTGCCCCGGGAGCGTCGGTGACCAACCAGAATCCGCGCCGAAACGAGGGGACGCGAGGCGTGACGATGCTGAGCCAATATTCTGGACCTGATGATAGTCAAGGTGTTGTGTATCCGCGACAAGAGACTCGGACGGTGGCGAGGCTTTGCGCTTATTCAATATCTCCCGCGAATCTGCGGCAAGCCGAATTCCCGGATGAGCTGGCATCCGACCTGATCGTTGAAAGTCCCGCGTTCTGTTCCGCAGGCCTCTGTTCTCCCCTGCAAGTCAGTCATTTCCAAGGCGGTCGCGCAGCACGTATTTCTCTACCTCCAGCAGGATCAGGGACAACACGCCGATCACCAGGATCAGCGCCCCGTCTCTGAAAGCGAGAGGCACCGAGCCAAAAATCGTGTTCATGAGCGGGAGGTAGGTGAAGGCGATCTGGGCCACCACGACAATAGCGATGGCTCCCAGTACCGGGCCGGTGCCCTTTACCCCGGTCAGGGTGAAACTGCTCATATGCAGGTAGCGCACATTGAAGAGGTAGAAGATTTCCAGCACCACAAGCAGGTTGACGACCATGGTTCGCGCATAGTCCAGATCGCGTCCCTGACCCTGCGCCCAGAAGAACAGCGACAGCGACAGCGCCATAAAGAGGAACGAGACGAAGCATATCCGCCAGACGAGAAAGCGGGTCAGCAAGCCGGATGCGGCCCGACGCGGCGGGCGGCGCATCACGCCGGGTTCGGGTGGCTCGAAGGCAAGAACCAGACCCAGGGTGGCGGCAAGGATCAGATTGATCCACAGGATCTGCACCGGCGTCATCGGCAGGGCGAAGTTGAACAGGATCGCCGCGATCACCGTCAGCGCCTCGCCGCCGTTGGTGGGCATGGTCCAGCCGACAACCTTGCGGATATTGTCATAAACCGTGCGCCCTTCATGCACCGCTGCGACGATGGAGGCGAAGTTGTCGTCCATCAGGACCATCTCGGCCGCTTCCTTGCTGGCCTCGGTGCCCTTGATGCCCATGGCGACACCGACATTGGCCTGCTTCAGGGCGGGCGCGTCGTTCACCCCGTCGCCGGTCATGGCGACGATATGGCCCTGCGATTGCAGTGCGCGGACGATCCGCAACTTGTGTTCAGGGCTGGTGCGGGCAAACACTTCTGTTCCGGCCACAGCGCTCGCAAAATCCGCCTCGGACAGCTGGTCGAGATCATGTCCAGTCAGCACGCTCGGCGTCTCGGCAATGCCAAGCTGTCGGGCAATGGCCTGCGCGGTGGCCGCGTGATCGCCGGTAATCATCTTCACCGCGATGCCCGCGCCATGGCATTCGGCGATGGCGCGGCGCGCCTCATCGCGCGGCGGGTCGATGAAGCCGCACAGCCCGAGGAAGACCAGGCCCATCTCAACATCGGCAAAGCCAAGCGCCGCCTTGTCCGTATCCACATGCTTCATGGCGAAACCGAGGACCCGTTCGCCCTCGGCCGCT
Organism: Pseudogemmobacter hezensis; assembly: GCF_013155295.1. Lineage (GTDB taxonomy): Bacteria > Pseudomonadota > Alphaproteobacteria > Rhodobacterales > Rhodobacteraceae > Pseudogemmobacter > Pseudogemmobacter hezensis. Next base: position 197,691 of record NZ_JABJXT010000005.1, read on the forward strand.
GCAGCAGCGATGCAGTCGGTCCAAAAGCCCGCATCCAGCGCGGCCGGACCGGCTGACGTTTCCTGCTGGTCGCACATCTCCAGAATCCGTTCGGGCGCGCCCTTCACCAAAATCACGCCGCAATCGTCCAGCGGCACGCGGTGCAGCGAGGCCATGAAGCGATGCGCGGCATCGAAGGGGATTTCGTCAAGCCTGGGCCACTCCGCCCGCGCCTCATCGGGGTCCAACTGCGCCTTCAGGGCCAGCGTGACCAGCGCGCCCTCCATCGGATCGCCTTCAACTTGCCAGCTGTCGGGGCGCAGGCGCGCATCGTTGCAAAGCAGGGCGGCGCGCACCAGCGCGAGGCCTGGTCGGTAACCCGCTCCTTGCTCGTAGAGGCGCGCAGTGCCTGGCGCATAGCCCGAGCCCTCGACCATGCGCGTCTCATGCGCCGTTACCACGCGGCGGACGGTCATCTCGTTGCGGGTCAATGTGCCGGTCTTGTCCGAGCAGATGACCGAGGTCGCCCCAAGTGTTTCCACCGCCGGAAGCCTGCGGATCACCGCCCGCCGCGCGGCCATGCGCTGAACACCAATCGCAAGTGTGATGGTAATGACCGCCGGCAGACCTTCAGGCACCAAACCCACCGCAAGCGCGACCACGGCCATCAGCGCGTCTTCCCAGGCATAGCCCCGCAAGGTGACGGCAAAGGCGAACAGCACCGCAGCACCGACGAATGCCACCATGGAAAAGCTGCGGCCAAAGCCATTGATCTGCCTCAGAAGCGGGGTTGTCAGTTCTTCGACGCCGCCCAACAGGGCCGAGATCCGACCGATTTGCGTGGATAGCCCGGTGGCGACCACCACACCCGTGCCCTGTCCGGTTGCAACCAGCGTGCCGGAAAAGGCCATGCAGCTGCGGTCACCAATCGCTGCGGTGTCTGAGACTGGTTCCTCCTGCTTCGAGGCCGTGACGGATTCACCCGTGAGGATGGCTTCGTCAATGGTCAGGCTCCGGGCGCGCAACAGGCGCAGATCGGCGGGCACGCGGTCACCGGCCTCGATCAGCACCACATCGCCCGGGACAATCCCGGCCATGGGCATGCTGGTGCGCTGGCCGTCGCGCAGCACGGTGGCCTGGGGCGCGATCATGTTGCGGATCGCATTCAGGGCGTTCTCGGCCTTGCCCTCCTGCAGAAAGCCCACAATGGCGTTGACCAGCACAACCGCCAGAATGACGCCAGCATCCACCAGATGCCCCAAGGCACCGGCGGCCAAAGCACCGCACAACATGAAGTAGATCAGCGCGTTGTTGAACTGCGACAGCAGGCGCAGCCAGATCGGTCGCGGCTTCGCGCCGGGCAGTTCATTCGGTCCGTATTGTGTCAGGCGCTGCGACGCCTCGGTGGAGGCCAGGCCATGTTCATCCGCGCGCAGGGCCTCGATGACGGCCGATCCGGGAATGGCATGGGAGCCGGAAAGATCGCGGGGACCGGCTTGTGTCTGAGGCATCGGTTATCTCCATCCTGTGGGCGGCCGGGACGGACGAACCCAAATTTCAGTTTCAGTAGATAAAGCGTCGGAAACCCGATTTTTTACACCTGTCTATCAACGGTCAACGCACAGGTCGTCGCAGTCACGCTGTCGTATGGAACCCATTATCGGCATAGATCACCGATCCACTCATCGGCGCAGCTGCCGGACTGGCCAGGAATGCGGCGATGCCGCCAATATCCTCGATGGAAACCAGCTTGCCTGTCGGCGTGCGCTCGCGAACGCGGTCGAGCAATTCGTCGAAGCGCTCAATCCCAGAGGCGGCGCGGGTCATGACCGGCCCGGTGGACAGGGCAAACGCCCGGATATCGCGGTCTGCCAGATCGGCAGCCGCATAGCGGACGCTTGCCTCCAGCGCGGCCTTGACCGGGCCCATCAGATTGTAATTCTCGACCACGCGATCCGCGCCGTAGAAGCTGACCGTGATCAGCGATCCGCCTTCGGTCATAAGCGGTGCGGCAAGGCGGGCCATCCGCAGGAAGGAATGGCAGGACACGTCCATCGCCTGCGCGAAACCTTCGGCCGAGGAATTCACCACGCTGGTATGTAAATCCTCGCGCGGCGCGAAGGCGATGGAATGCAGCAGAAAGTCCAGTCGGCCCCAGTCCCGCGCGATGCGGTCGAACACCGCCTCAAGCTGCCCCGGAATGCGAACATCGCAGGGCAGGAACAAGTCCGCGCCAAGAGCATCGGCCACCGGGCGCACCCAGGGTTCGGCCTTGTCGTTCAGATAGGTCAGCGCCAGTTCAGCACCCGCATCGCGAAAGGCACGGGCACAGCCAGCTGCGATACTGGTCTCATTGGCGACACCGACGACAAGGCCGCGCTTGCCGGACAGATCGGCGACAGGGGTCATGCTCTGTTCCTCAGATTATGGGCTTCAGCCGCAATCACGCTTTCTTCGTCGGTCGGGATGACGAAAGCCTGCACGCGGCTGTCGGGTGAACTGATGCGCATGGCATTGGCCGCATTCGCGGCTGGGTCCAGTGTCAGGCCAAGCCATGACAAACGTTCGACCACCATAGACCGTATGGCGGGCTGATGCTCACCGATCCCGGCGGTAAAGACCAGCGTGTCCAGGCCGCCAAGCGTGACTGCCAGTCGTGCCGTCTCACCCGCAATGCGATGACAGAACAGATCGATAGCCTCGGCAGCCTCAGGGCAGTCGCTTCCCATCAACTCGCGGCTGTCTGCCTCAAAACCCGATACGCCAAGCAGCCCGCTTTCGCGGTAAAGCATCGCTTCAACCTCCGGCAGGCTCCATCCCATCGGACCCATGAGGTGCAGGATCACGCCGGGGTCCAGCGCACCTGATCGTGTCGCCATGGGAATGCCGTCGATGGTGGAAAAGCCCATCGAACTGTCCCGGCTGATACCGTCCTGCATCGCGCAGAGGCTTGCCCCGCTGCCCAGATGCGCAGCCACCACCTTTGCCCCCGGCTGCAGGCCAATGTCGGACAACGCACCCGCGATAAAGCGATAGGACAAGCCGTGAAAGCCGTAGCGTTTGATGCCCTGATCGTGCAGCGCACGGGGAATGGCAAAGCGGCGCACCACTGGCGCGTGGGTCGCATGGAACGCGGTATCGAAAGAGGCGGTCTGTACCACTTTCGGATAGAGGTCGCGCATCGCCCGGATCAGTCGAATGCTTTGCGGTTGATGCAACGGCGCCAGGGCCGCCAGCGCCTCGACCCGGGCCAAAGATTCGTCTGTGAGGATCGCCGGGCCTGCGAAATCGTCGCCGCCGTGAACCACGCGATGGCCGATACAAGTCAGGCGTTCAAAGTCGAACTGCGCGGACAGCCAGTTGAAGGATTGATACAGCACTGCCGTCAGATCGTCCTCCGCTGCGGTAAGCGGCATAGAAAGATGTCGGCCATACCGGCTCAGGCGGATTTCGAACGGGTCATCGCGAAAGTCGATCACACCGCGCGCGATGGACCGCGTGGTGTCGCCGACAATCTCGTAAAAGCCCAGCTTGATGGTTGATGAGCCGGCATTGAACGTCAGGATCAGATCGCCGCCCTTCATGCCAGCCCCCTCTCGGCCTTGCGCACCACCGCGAGCTTGGCCAGCGCCGCCGAGGCGATCCGCGCGGAGAGCGGGTCCGACCGGCTGGTCAGCACGATCGGCACCCGCGCGCCGAGGACCAGCCCCGCTGCGGTCGCCCCGGCAAAATAGATCAACTGCTTGGCCAGCATGTTTCCGGCCTCCAAGTCCGGCACCAGAAGCACATCTGCCTGCCCCGCAACGGGCGAGGTAATTCCTTTGGTCAAGGCCGCCTCGGGACTGATGGCATTGTCGAATGCCAGCGGCCCATCGACCAGCGCGCCAGTGATCTGGCCTCGCGCGGCCATGACCGTCAGCGCGGCGGCATCAAGGGTGGCGGGCATCGCGGGGTTCACCGTCTCGACCGCTGCCAGAACCGCGACCTTCGGCTGATCCATTCCCAGAAGGCGCAGCAGATCAACGGCATTCTGGCAGATGTCGCGCTTCTGCTCCAGCGTTGGCAGGATGTTGATCGCCGCGTCGGTCACGATCACCGGCTTGCCATAGGCGGGCACGTCCATGGCATAGACATGGCTGATCCGCCGTTCCGTGCGCAGGCCAGAGGTTTTCGATACCACCGCACCCAGCAATTCATCGGTATGCAGGCTGCCCTTGACCAGCAGCGACACCCGCCCCGCAACCGCCAGTTCCACCGCACGGGCGGCAGCGGCATGGCTGTGCTCGGTATTCTCGATCTCCATACCGTCGAGCGACACCCCGGCCTCTTCGGCGACAGCGCGGATCTTTGCCTCGGGACCGATCAGCAGGGGCACTAAGAGCCCCTCGTCGCGAACCTCCGCTGCCCCGAGGATTGCGGCCTTCGAGCAGGGATGAACGATTCCGGCGGCGACTGGCGGCAGGTTGCGCGCCTCCGCGATAAAGCGGTCATAGCGGCTGGCGGGCAGCAGAACCGCCTCTGGTGGACGGCCTGGCTCCCAGACGATTCCGGTCAGGGGCGCCATAACTGTCGCCACCCCTTCCAGCACCTGTTCACCGCGCTGATTGGTGCAGGTGGTTGTCAGCCGGACGATGTGATGCGCCTCGGCTTTTTCCACCACACGCACTTCGGCGGTGATGGAGTCGCCCGGCGACACGGGGCGCAGAAAACGGACTTCCTGCCCCAGATAGATAGTGCCCGGCCCGGGCAGGCGGGTACCCAGCACCGCCGAGACCAGCGCGGCCGTCCACATGCCATGGGCAACAATATGGCCGAACGGACCACTGGCCGCGAAACCGGCATCAAGATGCGCAGGGTTGATGTCGCCCGAAACGGCGGCAAAAAGCCCGATATCATCCTGACCGACCGTACGGGTCACGGAAGCATGGTCGCCGATCTTCAGTTGCTCGAACGTCCGGTTGGTCAAAGGCTGCATTGTCATCAGCGCCTCATTTCTGGAAGACATAATTGCCCGGTGCATCGCAGAGCACAGGATAGCCGGCTTCGGCTGCGCCCATGGTTGGCGTCGCCGCCCGTGCGCCGGACTGCCTTGCCAGCCACGCGGCCCATTCCAGCCACCAGGACCCAGGTACCGGATCATGCGCGGCCATCCATTCAGCGGCAGACAACAGCCGGTCGCCATGGGACTGGGTGGCGATCCGGTATCGGCGGCCGGGATGCCCCGGCTCGCTGACGATCCCGGCGTTGTGACCACCCGAGGTCAGCGCGAAGGTCACATCGCCATTGGTCAGCTGATGGATTTTGTAGACAGATTTCCACGGCGCCACATGGTCACGCTCGGTGCCCACCACGAACATCGGCAGGCAGATATTCTGCAACATTGCAGGCGCCCCCTCGACCATGAACCGCCCGGTGGCGAGTTCGTTGTCGAGATACAGCCGTTGCAGATATTCCGAATGCATCCGCCACGGCATCCGCGTGCTGTCGGCATTCCAGGCCATCAGGTCGTTCATCAGCATACGCTCGCCCATCAGATACTCATGCACCATCCGCGACCAGACCAGATCATTGGAGCGCAATAGCTGGAAGGCTCCGGCCATCTGATCGGCCGAGAGATAGCCCCGGTTCAACATCATGCTGTCGAGGAAATGCATCTGGCTCGGGTCGATGAACAGCGCAAGCTCGCCCGGTTCGGTAAAGTCCACCTGCGCCGCCAGAAGCGTCATCGAGGCCAGACGCTCTTCCCCCTCCCGCGCCATCGCGGCCGCCGAGATCGACAGGAGCGTGCCGCCGAGACAATAGCCCGCCGCATGAACCTTCGTTTCCGGTACGATTGCCGACACTGCATCAAGGGCTGCCATCACGCCGAGACGACGGTAGTCCTCCATACTCAGATCGCGATCCCCGGCATCCGGGTTGCGCCACGAGATCGAGAAGACGGTATGACCCTGCCCCACCAGCCAGCGGATCAGCGAGTTTTCCGGGCTGAGGTCGAGGATGTAATACTTCATGATCCAGGCAGGAACGATCAGCACCGGCTCCGGATGCACATCTTCGGTCGCAGGCGCATACTGGATCAACTCGATCAGGTGATTGCGGAACACCACCTTTCCCGGCGTCACCGCCACAGCCGCGCCGGGCGCGAAATCCTCCACGCCGGGTGGCAGCTGGCCGGTCATCTGGCGCGAAACATCCTCGGCCCAGTTCTTCCAGCCATGCCAGAAGTTCATCCCGCCGATTGCCCAACTGCGTGCCAGAATCTCGGGGTTGCAAAATGGGTTGTTCGAAGGCGACAGCATGTCGAGCCACTGCTTTGCCGCAAAGGACACCACATCCTCATGGTGCTTCATCACACCAGGCACCTCATGGGTCACATTGTGCAACCATTGCTGGCCCAGCAGGAAACTCTGCGCCATCCAGGAGAACGGCGGCTTTCGCCAACCATCATGCGTGAAACGGCGATCCCCCGGCAAAGGTTCGATAATCCATGGTGCCTCCGGATTTGCGGCATTTCCCATCAGATGCGCCATGATCCGGCCCGTCTTCCGCCCGGCCTTCCAGAGTAACTCGGCCTGCTTGCCCGGCGCCGAAGCCAGGTGAAACCCCCAGTCGAAAAATGCCAGCGCCGCAGATCCCGGCGACACGCCTCCCGTGACCTGACCCGCCAACGCTTCCCGCATCCGGTCAAGCGCCTGGAACGCCGCAAGACCAAGGGCTTCCTCATTGCCCTGAGTGACGTGCAGTGGCGCATGCTGGCTCAGGCGTCCTGGTTCTCTTGACGCAGGTTCCGACTGCATCGTGTCGCTATCCGCCATCAGCTCCCTCAAAAATCGCCGCATCAGGCTCGGATCATACCATCCCTCAAGTCAACCGCCGCTGACCTGGATCAAGGAAAGATCGCAAGTTGCACGATAAAATTCCGCATCAACCATGAAGGGAGACGTCTGATGACGGCGCAAACCAAGATCCAAGCCGATTCTTCGCCTTTTCTGGAGTTCGGCTGGTTCAAACATTTCTCAGATCTGGCGACACAGCCGCAACACTTTCAATCGGCGCTGTGGCGCGAAAGCATGCAAACCGCAGCAAGCCTTTCACAGTTGCAGGCGGACTGGCTTACCAAGCTCGCTTCAGTCAACAACCCGATGGACGTGGCCGCACTTACCAGCGCGCATTGCCAAAACCTCTGTCGCAAAGTGATCGAAGAAAGCACCCGCATGACAGGCGCAATCACTCCGGTCGCTCAGAAGGCGGATTGAGCAGCCCGCAGAAACCTGAGCTTCCCTGCTGCATCGGCATTGCCTCTTCATCATTACACGGTCTTCTCGCTGACGAAAATTAGTCGCGACCTCATGCCCATGCAGCGACTGACCTATAGCGAACGCCCTTGTGCAGACTGCACCGGACTGATCGCCTCTCCAACGAAAGGGTCGACTACCGAGGTATCTGCGGTCTCGACCGCGCCCTGCCACAGCTTTTCCTGCGCCGGCAGTTTCTGACGCAGCCCTGTCTCGTCGCCGTGCCAGCGATCATTGAAGGCGTTGCGCAGAGCCCGCCCGGAATAGCGCCCGGGCCAGTCGATCCGCCGGAGCGTATCGACAATTCGGGTGCGGATAGTGTCGTTGCCGTAATGGGCCAGCGAGGGTTCGACCGTGCGTTGGTCAACAAGTGCCTCCTGCGTTCCCCAGACGCCCGGCTGCGCGGCAAGAGCTGCCGAAGTTCTGCTCGGCTTTCGCGGCACCAAGGAGGGCTTCGAGAACGATCCGCGCAAGAACAAGGCCCGCCGCCTGGTCACGCATGGGATCAAGATGATTCGCGGCGGTTATCGGTTGCTGTTGCGCTATCCGATAAAGACACAGCCAGAGTGACACAAAGACCCTCCGGCCTGTCTTCCTACGTCCCGCGCCTCAGTGTTAATCCTTCAACATGCAGCGAAATCTCTACCATCATCTTGGCTGGCATCACGGCATCGAACTTTTCGAGGCCGCGTTCAGCACCCAGACTTTCGGACGCCACGCCCATGAAGGCTTTGCCATCGGCGCAATCGCCGAAGGCGCGGGCGGCTATGTCTGCCGGGGCGAGAGCATGGTTCTGCCGGCCGGTTCGCTGTCGCTCATGAACCCCGAGGAACCCCATACTGGCCATGCCGCCGCAGGCCGGGTGCGCTACAATATGCTCTATGCTTCCGAGGACGCGGTGCGCGCAATTCTCGGCTTGCGGCATCTGCGCGGGTTTTCCGCTATCGCACCGCAGGACCGGGGGTTGAAGGTGACGCACGCACTCGCTGCGCTGGCCCATCGCCTCAACACCCAAGCAACGGCGGATTGGCAGATCGCCGTCGAAGAAGCCACCCATGACGTGCTGGTTCAGGCGTTCACCCACTATGGCGGGGCCGAGCTGCGTGCGGCAGGCCGAGAGCCGGCCGCCGTCAGGCTGGTCAGGGCGCGGATCATGGCCGGGGTTGAAGCCGGCGAGGCGCTGACCCTCGCCGAGCTGGCGGGCGAGGCCAGCTTGAACGTGTCCTACCTGATCCGCAGCGTCAAACGCGCGACAGGGCTGACGCCCCACGCCCATATCGTGCAGGCCCGTGTCGATCACGCGCGCCGGATGCTTCTGGACGGCACGCCAGCCGCAGAGGCGGCCATTGCGGCCGGCTTCTGCGATCAGGCGCATCTCATCCGGCAGTTTCGCCGTCACTATGGCGTGACGCCGGGTGCGCTGGTCCGGCACTGAAAGGTCAATTTGATCCAATCCCGATAGGGCCGAACCATGTCAGAGCGTTCCGAAAAAAAGACCGTTCTTCATGTCGTTCAAGCCCGTCATTATCCTAGCCGAAGACCTGCCCACAGGTCTGAAGACCAATTTCGCCGCCGTCCTCGGCATGAGCCTCGGCCAGTTGCGGCCCGAACTCGTCGGAGCCGCGACACCGACGCAGGACGGCGTGACGCTTTCGGGCATCACCAGCGTCGCCCTGCCGGTTCTCGGTGCGCCAGCCTCCGATCTGCCCGCCTTGTTTCTTGCCGCTGAAGACCTGCCGATCCGGCTGGCCTATCTGCGCTCGGCTTTCGAGGCGCGGGATTATGCCGATTATACCGCCCGCATCGCCGCCGCGCCGCTGGCCGGCCACGCGCCGCAAGCGATCCTGATCGGCGGTCCCCGCAAGGCCGTGGACCGCATTTGCGGCCGTCTTCCGCTGCTGCGCTGACCCATGCCGCCGTTCGAGACGCTTCTTGCCATGTCCGGCTTCGCGCTGGCTGCCTCCGCGACGCCGGGGCCGGTCAACATCATCGCGCGATGACGGGCGCACGCTATGGCGCTGCACGGGCGCTGGCCTTCGTCACCGGCGCGACCGCGAGTTTCCTCGTTCTGTTTCTCGCCTTCGGCACGGGTATGCTGGCGGGAACGGGCTGGATATTGGCGCTTGCCAAGCCAATGACCCTGATCGGCAGCGCCTATCTGCTCTGGATGGCGTGGGGCCTCGCACGCGATGACGGCACGGTGGAACGGCAAGACCTTGACCATGCGCCGGGCTTCTGGTCGGGCGCGCTGGTGCAGGGATTGAACCCGAAGGCATGGCTTGCCGTGTTTTCCTCGCTATCGACCTTCGTGCTGCCGCTGGCGGATCGCGCGACGGGGCTAATGGTCTTCGCCGCGCTGTTCGGCTCGATCTGGTGGCTGTTGCTCACGCTATGGGCATGGGGCGGCGTGCGGATCGGTCAGGGCCGGATGCGCCTGTTCAACTGCTTGATGGCGCTGGCGCTGGTTCTTTCCGTCGCGTGGATGCTTGCCGGGACGTTTATGTGAAGCCTTCGAGCCCCGACATCGATTTACCCATGGGAGCTTTCGCCGCAAGAATCAGGCATGAAAGTCTGCCTTGCGCGACGGATACCCGCTGAGATCCCGCAGACTATAGCTTCATTTCTGATCAAGACATGATCGGAGAACGAAGTCAGTTGAGGAACGCCTATTTCGCACTGCCTTTGGAAACGCGGCTGACATTCCCACACCTTCAGGAAGCCATTGCCCGACCTTAGCACTGCATCTGAAGTGCCCTGTAGTTCTATCTTGCCGGAGCACGCTGTTCGTCGCGCAGGCGGTCCCTGACCTGCTCATAGATCTCTGTGACCCCAGGCATTGCGATGGTTACGGCCAGACCGAAGGTAACGGACTCATCCAACCGCTCTCCCTGATCCGGTTCGCGCTGTATCCAAAGCGGGATGGTCATCTCAGCCGTCACAATCGCCGCTTTTTCTCCGCGCCAGGAGCGAGTGTACACAGTGCCGCGGTTGGTCTGGTTGAAATCTGGCTGATCCGGGTGGGCTTTAACGCTGAGTTGAGCGATCCCATCCGGATCCAGTATCTTCATCCTGACAGACCGGTAAGAGCGGCGCGCCGCGACGACTGGCGTAAACCAGGCCAGCGTGGCGGAGAAGGAGTGCGGCCTCGGCTTGCCTCCATAGGCAGCTGGAATCGGTATAGAGATCGGCACCCGCTGTTCAGGTCCGACCTCTCCTGTTGCCCAGAAGGTTGCACGATCTCCTGCACAGGCGACTGCTTCATCTGCATCGACCGGGCCGTAACCGACAAAACGCCGAATATTGTCCTTCTGCTTGGAGGCCTGCCCGCTTCCCTGTGGCCCGAGCAGCCGGCGTACGAAGGCTGCCGTTGCATCTGGCCAGCGTGCAGGATGCACGAGGAGAGCCTTGAGGAGGGCCGCGCGGTTTCTTGGGGGCAATTGAAGGAAACGGTCTCCGTAGGCGGCTTCAAGCGCGTCGTGAATCCTGTGTGCCGTGCGCGAGGCAATGGATGTCGCAGCACTCGTGCCATTCGTATAGCTCTCGGACCCTTCAAGACCTTGACCGGAGGGTGGTGAAGCAACTCTCAACCCCGCACCCCGGCCAGGCCGGCCGGGGGAGACCCGGATTGCCCCGCCAGCCCCGCTTGCAACGACGCGGAGGTGCTCGCGCGCACCCGGCATCAGCAGATCGGGTTTTACTGCCCCTGCAAAACCCGGCCCAAGGGCACTGGATGGATTTGAAGTGTCCAGGACTGGGTAGGGATCGACATTCGCACGCGCGGCCGCGCGGTCGGTTATCGACACCCAATCTGAATTCTTGGCACCCACCGTCAATCCGTTCACGGTTTCGCCCGGAGCAAGAAGCCTTCTGTCCGCCTGAATGCCGACGATGGCCTGGATCAGCGCTGCGGATCTGGCGTCTGGTGTCGCCCCCTCGAAAGCCAGACTGGTTGCGAAGGCCGGAACCTCGAAATCCCGAACGACATTGCCGGCGCTGACAAGGAAGAGGATCCCGTATCGGTGAGCCAGACGGTCGAGGAGTCGGGCCCATGGGGACATTTGCCCCTGAAACTGGCGGTGACGGTTACCGAGGGACAAATTGACGATGATGACATGCCGTGCGGTCGGGTCAGCGCCATCACGCATCTGCACGATCGCCTGATAGATGACATCCACGATCAATCTGTCCTGCGGAAACTCGTCGGAGGTTCCGAGGACAGGTATGCAATGAATCTGTCGCGGCAAAGGCGCTTCGGTCCGGTTCCGGTCCCCATGTATGATAAGAGAAGCCATCGCGGTGCCATGTACCCGCTGGCTTACCAAGGCGGCCGGCTCCAGTCCGAAATGGTCTTCGACGATCAGATGGCGACGCAGCAAGGGGTGCCCCGCAACAGGAACGCCGTCCAGAAGCGCAAGGATGGCATCCTTCGAGAGCTCACCATCTGGTGCTGCTGCCTGGAGCGGCAGCATGTCTTCGACCTCGACTGCTGTCGCCACGCTTTGAGGGCGGATATGCATCACGGAATCCAGGCCAGCGATACTGGACTGCGCCCGCTCAATGATCGCCAGGATCGCACGAACCGGCAGTCGGGCCAGAACCGCATGATACGCTATGTCAGCCAGCCTTGCGCGGCTGACGATACTGCCGTCATGCGCCCGAATTGCCTTTGTCAGTTCGGCTTCGTTGGAGGCCCCTGCCCTCTCCGCTGCGCGGAAAACCAGTTCGATTTCCAAAGCAATCATATCGTCGTCGCTACGCCCTGCGACCTGCTCGGCGAGGATATCACGGTCTGACCCCTGCACCCTGTCTGAGGGCCCCCACGGGCGAAGATCGCGCAAACAATCGAACACATCCCGCCACGGAGCGAAGCCGGTCCCAAGAGTACCGGAGCGTAGCCAAATCGTCCAAAGCCGGAGGATCTGGGACAAGGCTGTGGCATCTGGCACGAGAAGATAGGCGACCGGCTGCTTGTCATCGTCGGAGGGTAGCAGCTCCTCCTCGTCTATCAGTTCAAGGCCTGGCACCTTTTTGATCGCATTAGCAAAATTCTGAATGCTTCCCCGAGCCTCAAAGACCAGCAATCGTTCAGGTGCCAGCGCAGACGGATCTTGCCTGAGTTCAAGACCAGCCGGGTCTCGCGCGAGGACATCTGCAAGGCGCTGAAACCTGGGACCAAGCTTCTTACCCTGAGCGTCCCGCTGGTACTTGGGCAGTGGCGGCGGAAAGCCGGGGCTATCCTTCTTCAGGCGCGGACTTGGCTTGCCGGGTTCGAGCCGCAGCAGTGGTTTTCCCGGGTCGCTGACCATTCAGTAATGCCTCCGGCCTCACTCGGGAGGCCCAGAGATCGAGTTCGATCTTCAGTGCCGCGTCGACGGAAACCTCTCCCAGCCCCAATATCTGCCTGCGGCGCACACTCTGGCAAAAATCCAGCGCCTCGGCATAGCTCACTGCCCCGAGTTTTCCCGCAATGGTGCGGATCGCAAGGCGTGGTCTATCTGGCCAATGAGAGATCACCCGGTCAAGAAATTCTTCAACTCTGGCGGTATCGGGGGCTGGAAAATCAAGGCGTAACTGGAAGCGCCTCCAGACAGCTTTATCCAGCAGTTCTCCGTGGTTTGTCGCCGCCACGACGATGACATAGCTCGGTAGCTGGTCGAGTTGCATCAACAGGAAAGAGACGACCCGCTTGATCTCGCCCGTTTCGTGTGTGTCACCACGCTCTTTACCGATCGCATCGAATTCATCGAAGAAGAGGACGCTCGGACGGGTACGAACATAGTCAAAAAGCTTCCGAAGCCGTGTATTGGTTTCGCCCAGATAGCTGCCGATCAGAGCGTCGTACCGGACCACAAAAAACGGAAGGCCAAGTGCCTCGGCGATGGACTCGGCAAAAGAGGTCTTTCCGTTTCCGGGAGGTCCCGAGAGCAGCACGCGATGTCGCGGCTCATAGCCATGCGCCCGCAGTACATCGGCCCGAACGTGTTCCTGCACCAGTTGACGCCCGTTTTCCTGGACGGGCAGCGGCAGCAGCAACTGCTCCATTCGGGCCCGCGGATCGACCTCCAGAATGGCTTCCTTGCCTGCTCCTGACAGGATCGCGGCGGATGTCAGGGGTGGCGGTGCGACGGGAACATTGGCCATCGCCTTCTCAAGACGGTCGGCGACGATATGATGGTTTTGCGCGCGCTCTTCTGCCACGAGCGCCTCGGTCGTAGAGCGCAGCATTTCCCGATCACCGGCAGCGCCGGCGCGCACAAGGGCTATCAGGAGGTCACTTCGCGCCATGGTTCAATCAATCAGAGGTCTCGCTGCTTCGCTGAATCCTAAACGGAATTTGAGGGAGTGTCTTGCCCACAAATCACTCCAGGGCCATATATGGCCGCCCGCGGCGGACGGGGGAGACGTTACTCGTCCCCATAGCCCCGGTTGCGCTTCGTTCGTGCGAGTTTGAGCAGGGCGTTGATCGCCTGTCCCTCGTCGCCATGCCGCTCGACCAGCAGCTGACCACGGCAGCCGATCCTGCCCCATTCGCGGATCAGACTGGAGCCGCCGAAAAGATCGCGCTCGATGGTCATCCGGTAAAACCGCTTCATGTTGCAGGAGGCATCGATCCGTTTCAACTTGATCTCGCGCGGGAAGACCTCACATTGCACCGGCAAATCGAACATTCCAGGCTCCAAACCCATTAGACGGAATCTTCTCAAACCACGTTTGTTCTGTCAATGTTCCCTCTTATTCCGATTTCCCCGACTCGGGAGAGCCAGATGTGCAATTTATATTCCCATGCCAAGAGCCAGGACGCGATGCGCAAGGTGTTCCAGGAGGTCATGGAACCCGATGAAGAGCTAATCGACGACACCGGAAACCTCCCGCCGATGCCGGGCATCTGGCCCGACTATCGCGCACCGATCATTCGCCCTGCCCCGGGGCGAGGCTGGCAGCTGACCAAAGCAAGATGGGGCATGCCGACCCCGCCCGCCTATCTAGAAGGCAAGCGCACGGACCCCGGGGTGACCAATATCCGCAATGCAGCTTCGCCGCATTGGCGCCGATGGCTCGGGGTCGAGCATCGTTGCCTGGTCCCCTTCACCAGCTTTTCCGAGATCGACGGAAGGGCTGGTGCGCCGCGCAACCATCCGGTCTGGTTTGCCCTCGGGCCAGATCGACCGCTGGCCTTCTTCGCCGGCATCCGAACCGAATGGACCTCTGTGCGCAAGCTGAAGGAAGGCGAGGTGACGGCCGAGTTGTTCGGATTCCTCACCTGTGCCCCCAATCGCGAGGTGCGACCGGTCCATGAGAAAGCGATGCCGGTGATCCTGACCCGATCGGAGGAGTGGCGGACCTGGTTGACGGCGCCAACAGAACAGGCTCTGCGCCTGCAGCGACCCCTGCCCGACGGCGCCCTGGAAATCGTTCTGGAGGGCGCGCGTGAAGATCCTGCGTGACCGGCCACTCTCGACGGCCATGACCGACCCCTTCAGCCTGGCCCCTGCCCGTGTCCTTGAAGCGGAAGGCGCGGGCAGAAACACCTTCGCTCTCTTCCAGGCCTCCCGGCACCCGGGTCCGCTCTTCTGGATTCTGCCGCAGCACGAACCCCTGCGCCCCATGGCACGGGGATTGCCGGCCGGCATCGGCGAACGCCTGCATCTGATCGAGACCCGCTCGGAAACCGACCTTCTCTGGGCGATCGAGGAGACCTTGCGGGCACGGCCTTCCGGCCTCGTTATCGGCGAACCTGCCAAGCCGCTCAGCCTGACCGCAGGACGGCGGCTTCAGCTGGCCGCTGAGGCCGGGCAAACCACCGGCCTGCTGCTGATCCGCGAAGGTCAGGGATGCAACGCGGCCGAGACCCGCTGGAAATGTGATCCGGCAGCCGGGCCTGCGGACTCGACTCGCCATCAGTGGAGTCTTAATAAGAACAAATCAGGAACTCTTGGACTCTGGGCCGTACAGTGGGATGGCGCGACGACTGCTTGCCATATGGTTTCCGAGGCTGGCCAGTGACGTCAGCCTGCGGACGCGCCCCGTCGAGGGGCCCTTTGCCCTGACGCATCGCGCGGGCAATGCCGATGAGCTGCGCTGTCTCAATGCCGCTGCGCAAGCTCAGGGTCTGCATCGCGGCATGCCCCTGGCAGATGCCCGCGCCCTTGTGCCCGATCTGGCGACCCGCCTCGCGGATCCCGTGCGTGAGACGGCAGCCCTTGTGGCTTTGCGCCGGTGGGTGGTGCGCTATGCGCCCCAAGTCGCAACAGACGGCGATGACGGGTTGATCGCGGATATCACCGGGGTCGCACATCTCTTTGGCGGCGAGGAGGATCTGCGCGGCGATCTCCAGGCCCGGCTGATCCGGGCGGGGCTGAACGCGCAAAGCGCGATTGCTGGCAGCCGTGGCGGCGCACATGCGCTGGCGCGGCATGGCGGCGGGATCGTGCCCGATGGCTTGCTGGCGGAACGGCTCGGCCATCTGCCGGTCTCGGCGCTGCGTATCTCGCCGGAGATTTCCGAGGGGCTGTCGCGCATGGGGCTTTCTCGCATCGCCGATCTGATCCCCCTGCCCCGGGCTCCGCTCGCGCGCCGGTTCGGGGCGGGGCTGGTCACGACGCTGGACCAGATGCTCGGCACCATGCCTGAGCCTGTCGGTGCCCAGCCCGAGGCGCCGCAGTTCGGGGTACGGATGACCCTGCCCGAACCGATCGGGTTAACGGGTGATGTCATGGCGGGGCTGGACCGTCTGCTCGAGCGCCTTTGCGGCAAACTGGCCTCAGCCCATATGGGCGCGCGGCGCGTCCGGTTGGAACTGCGTCGGGTCGACAAGGCGACCGTCACGGTCGAGGTTGGTCTTGCGCGGGCAATGCGGGATCCCGAGCGCATATCGGCGCTGTTCCGCAAGGGCGTCGAGGAGGTCGATTCCGGCTATGGGATCGACGCGCTTCGGATCGAGGCCGTGGTGACCGAACCCCTGGCTCCACAACAGATCGGAGAGGCGAAGGTCCGGCAGGAAGACGAGCTCAACGACCTGATCTCCCGCCTCGGCAATCGGCTGGGCTTCGACCACGTCCTGCGGTTTCTGCCCGCCGAGAGCCGTATACCGGAGCGCAGCTTCCTGACGGTGCCAGCCGCCTATAGCGAGGCGACCTCCCTGCCCTTCCGCAAGCGTCCCCGCCGACCGGCCATGATTTTCCCGCCGGAGCCGGTCACCTCCGCCTCCGGGCATCCCCCGGCGCGGTTTCGCTGGCGTCGAATGAGCTTCACCACCCTGCGCGCGGCCGGGCCGGAGAGGATCACTCCGGAATGGTGGCTCGATGATCCCGCCTGGCGCAGCGGCGTTCGGGACTATTGGCGGATCGAGACGAAGGAAGGGCCACGGCTCTGGCTCTTCCATACTCCCATGGCTCCGGCCTGGGCCGTGCAGGGGACATTCCTGTGACCGCCTATGCCGAACTTTGTGTCACCACCAACTTCACCTTCCTAACGGGCGCTTCGCATCCCGAAGAACTGGTGACGCGGGCAGCCGAACTGGGGCTGACGGCCATCGCGATCACCGACCGGAATTCGGTGGCCGGTGTGGTTCGGGCCTTCTCGGCACTGGAGGAATTGGCGCGGCTGCGGGAAGCCGAACATGCCGGTGACGAAGGTCCGGCGATCCGGTCAAAGCAGGTTACCGATCCGTCCAGCCGGCAGCAGCTGTTAAGCGGCCAGACCCCGAGCGTTGCGGGGATGCAACCGGAGAGCCCCCTGCCCCGCCTGATCCCCGGCGCCCGTCTGGCCTTCACCGACAGTCTCGTCGAATGGCTGGCCCTGCCCACAGATATAAACGCCTGGTCGCGGTTGACCCGGCTCCTGTCCCTCGGCAAGCGCCGCGCCCCAAAGGGCGAGTGCTATCTGCAGGAGGCGGATCTGCTGGACTGGGGCCTGGGCATGATCCTGATCGCGCTGCCGCCAGATGTCCTGGACGCCGAGCCGCCCGCGCTGCATCGGATAGAGACCAGCCTTCGACAGGTTTCCCGCAGATTCGCCGGGCAATGCTATCTCGGGGCAGCGCCCTTCTATGACGGACAGGATCAGGAGCGGATAGACCGGATCGCCATCCTCTCCCAGGCCACCGGCTTGCCCAAGGTCGCCGTGGGTGAAGTCATGATGCACCGCTCGGCACGCCGGCCGCTGGCGGATGTGCTGACCTGCCTGCGTGAGGGCTGCACCATCGATACCATCGGCGAGCGACGGCTGGCCAATGGTGAACGCCGCCTGAAGTCCGGCGCCGAGATGGCCCGGATGTTCCATCGTTACCCGGCGGCGATCCGCCGCTCGGTCGAGATCGCAGACCGCTGCGCCTTCCGGCTCGACCAGCTGCGCTACCAATACCCCGATGAAGCACAGGATGGCGAACCGGCACAGGCAAGGCTGGAGCGTCTGGCCCGTGAGGGACTCCAGCTTCGGTATCCCGACGGGGCCCCGCCAAAGATCTTGACGCGGGTCGAGAAGGAACTGCGGCTGATCGCCGAGGTGGATTACGCACCTTACTTCCTGACGGTCCATGACATCGTGGTCTTCGCACGGTCCCGTGGGATCCTCTGCCAGGGGCGCGGCTCGGCCGCCAATTCGGTGGTCTGCTATCTTCTTGGCATAACCGAGGTCCCGCCGGAGAGCATTACCCTGATCTTCGAACGTTTCATCTCGAAGGACCGCGGCGAGCCACCCGACATCGACGTCGACTTCGAGCACGAGCGGCGGGAAGAAGTGATCCAATGGATCTATGAGCGCTACACACGCGAGCGCGCTGGCCTGACCGCTGTCGTGATCCATTTCCGGTCCCGGGCTGCGATCCGTGAGGTCGGCAAGGTCATGGGGCTGAGCCAGGATGTGATCGCCCGGCTCTCGGGGCAGATCTGGGGATCATCTTCTTCGGCTCCGGGAGAGGACCGATTGCGGGATGCCGGGTTGAACGCGGACAACTCCCGTGTCGCGCTGGCCATGCAGCTGATTGGCGAGATCATCGGCTTTCCCCGGCACCTGTCGCAGCATGTCGGCGGTTTCGTCATCACTCATGGCCGGCTGGACGAGCTGTGTCCGATCGAGAACGCGGCCATGGAAGATCGCACCGTTATTGAATGGGACAAAGACGATATCGACGCACTCGGCCTTCTGAAGGTGGATATCCTTGCGCTTGGCATGCTGACGGCTATCCGCAAAGCCTTCGGGTTGATCGAGGATCACCGGGGCAGGAGGCTGACGCTGGCAAATGTCCCGACGGAGGATGGTCAGGTCTATGAAATGCTCTGCCGTGCCGATGCCATCGGGGTTTTCCAGGTGGAAAGCCGGGCGCAGCTCAACTTCCTGCCCCGTATGCAGCCGCGCAAATTCTACGATCTCGTCTGCGAGGTCGCCATCGTCCGGCCTGGCCCGATCCAGGGCGGCATGGTGCATCCCTTCATCAATCGCCGACAGGGGAAGGAGAAGGTCGAGGATCTGGGCTCTGCGATGATGGAAGTGCTTGGACGCACCTATGGTGTTCCGCTGTTTCAGGAACAGGCGATGCAGATCGCCGTGGTCGCGGCGGGCTTCTCGCCGGTGGAAGCGGACCGGCTGCGCCGCAGCCTCGCGACCTTCAAACGCATGGGAACCATTGGCTCGTTCCGGGATCGGTTCATCGGCGGCATGTTGGCACGCGGCTATGACGCCGAGTTCGCGGCACGCTGCTTTGCTCAGATCGAGGGCTTTGGCAGCTACGGGTTCCCGGAAAGCCACGCCGCGAGCTTTGCGCGGTTGGTCTATATCTCAGCCTGGCTGAAGCATCATCATCAGGCGATCTTCACCTGCGCATTGCTGAACGCGCAACCGATGGGCTTCTACGCACCTGCGCAGCTGATCCGGGATGCCCGGGATCACGGTGTCGAGGTGCGGCCGGTCTCGGTGAACCATTCGGAATGGGATTGCACGCTGGAGCGCCGCCCGGACGATGCGCTCGCCTTGAGGCTCGGGTTCCGACAGATCAAGGGCATGCGGGAGGAAGATGCGGGCTGGATCGTCGCCGCCCGTGGTAACGGCTATCCCGATGTCGAGAGCCTGTGGCGACGGGCAGGGGTCCATCCTGATGCGCTGGAGCGCCTGGCGGAAGGGGACGCCTGTGCCTGCCTGGGGCAGAACCGGCGTGACATGCTGTGGCAAGCGAAATCCCTGAAGGCGCCAAAACCGCTGCCATTGTTCGGCATGGATGGGGAAGGGGGCACGGAGCCTTCTGTGCATCTTCCGCAGATGACTCTTGGACAAGAGGTGATCGAGGACTATCTGGCGCTTCGGCTTTCGTTGCGGGCTCATCCGCTGGAGCTGTTGCGGCCAAACTTGCCGGAAAGCCTACCACATGAGCGGCTGGTTGGGGCGAAGGGCAGGGTGATCGTCACGGGCCTCGTCATCACCCGGCAACGACCGGGAACCGCGTCTGGCGTGGTCTTCCTCACACTGGAAGATGAGACCGGTGTTGCCAATGTCGTGGTCTGGAAGAATGTCTATGAGGCCTTCCGAAAGGCGGTGATTGCCGGACGGCTGTTGCGGGTGACTGGCAGGATAGAGCGGGATGGCGCCGTCGTTCACCTCGTTGCAGAGCAGATTGAAGATCTTTCGCCGCGCCTTGCGACGATTGGGCAGCAGTTGAAGATCGGGGCTGAGACCGAGCGGGCAGGGGAGACGATGCGGCCGATCCGAACCGGGGGCAGGGCGGTTGCGCGGCATCCTCGCGAGCAGGCGCGAAAGCTGTTCCCCAGCAGGGATTTTCACTGATCATCAGATAGATTCGTGGACGTTTGTCACGTAAACCCTTGTCTAAGCGTGGTTTCCGGCCGGAAACTGTCTGTGTCTGTGCGCGGCAGTAAGGGATCGAAACATTCGATGGACGTTAAGTGCACCGTTTTGAGCTTTTTTCAGTAGCGAGTGCAGGTAAACAGCTGGTTGCCTGATTTGGGGATAAGCTTGTGTGAGGCCAAGAACTGCTAGAGTGTGACCCTGCTCTCCAAGTACGGAGCGAGCGTCTTGCAGCATACTTTCTCGAATACCTAGGCTCGGACCTAGCTGGTTGGCCAGATTGCAGAGGTCACTCCATGTCTTCGGTGGGGTAAGCGCGAATTCCATAGCTGTGCTGGCACGCGCTAAGCATTCGCCGAGTGATACGGGGGCGCTTTTGTGGTGGTTTGGCTTTGTTGCAGGTGCTGTTTGTTCTAATTCTATAGATTCTTTATTTGAACTATGAATGTCTCGGTCAATTTGACCGTCGCTGTCGGACAAATTTGTTGATTCATGCTCGCATGATTGGAGTCTTTGAGCCGATGTGAAGTCATCCAGCTTGGAGATTGCGTCTTCCAAGGCTTCTACTGAAGTGTTTCGGCGCAGAAGTCTGTACAGTGACAAGAGGTCCTGTTCACGTTCGGGATGGCGTTGGATGGTTTGGTAAAGGCGATCCCTAAGCAGGGCTTTACGGGCTTGGATCTGAGCTGCTGTATATGCTTCCTGTTCCGCAAGAGCTTGTAGTCGCGGAAGGGCATCTCGCAACGGGGAAACGTCGAAACCATATGACAGAACAATGAAGCCCGTCTCATCGCGGACCGTGTAACGCTTTCGATTGGGACTTTGCTGCCGATAGATAAGTCCGATGCTTTCGAGTCTACCGAGGTGGCGCCGCAGGGTTCGTTCGTCGATGCCGTCGCAGCGCTCCTGCAGCGTGGTGTTGGAAGCATGGACGAAGGGTGAGCGGTTCCAGTCCTGAGTAGGGATAAGCGAGAGAAGTCCTCTCAGAACGGCAATGCTCCGATCCTTGAGACCCAGGGCTTTGCGGGCTTTTCGGACGATATCAAAAGCGGCCCAGCGAGGGTCAGTGGGCGCAAGCGAACAGGACGCCTGGCGACGGTATTGTTGGATGTTCTGCATGTCACTTCACGCAGACAGAGGAATCCTGATGATATCTCGAACTGGAGATGCAAAAACCTGCTGCGTCCTGCGGTAAGCAGCGGGACAAAAGGTCAGCAATGCCCAAAATTCTTCCGTTCACCGCTTATGCGATGTTGCAGTAGAATCAGCCCTGAGCTAGAGTCTCGCTATACACTGTGCGAAAAAAGGGTTGGCGCCCTTTCTAGCTTCGGGCCTCTCGGGATACCTCTCGGGAGGCCTTTTCTGTCTGATTTGTGCTCCTCTATTGTTGCTGCTCTGTCTTTTTCTGTGCTTCAACAAGCGCAAGAAGTGCTTGTTCAGGGTTTGTTGAGATCCACTGATGCAAGGCCTGCGAACTTGCACTTGTGACAGTGATGGTAGCACTGCGCGTATTGGACCTGACGATGCCGATCCTTGATGCTGCGCTTTGCGGTGCAACCGACTTCTGACGAGATGATGTGGCTTTGAGCGCCGCAGATACCATACGTTCCAACTCATCGAAACGGTCGTCAGAGATCGCGCCACGATCACGCATCTCTAAAACACCAAGCACAAATTCGCGTTGGTTTCCGGGCGGAAACCCTGCTTTTTCAATCATTTGCGCTACTCTATACCACCGGTCCCTACCGACCTTGTGGGCGGGTCCAACAGCGTCTACAAGCCCATGGTCGAGCTTGCTCATGACTTGCCTCATCCGAGAGAGCCCGGTGAGTTTTTCGCCGCTCCTTCGGGCTTTCTGGTCGATGTTGAGCGCATCGCAAATCAGTTCGTCTGACTTTCCTGCGTCGTCCAACTGCTTGGCGAAGAGTGCCTTCTCAATCCAGCTCAAGTCTTTACGAAAGGTGTTCTCTTGACCTTGCGCAATAATAGCCTCGTCTTCCTCGAGGTCCCGAACCAAGGCCTTGGCGGGCAGATCGAGGCTACGCAATGCGGCGAGACGCCGTCTCCCGTAGACAATCCGAAACCTGCCGCCCGCCGATGGACTGACAAGGATCGGGATCAGCTGGCCCTGTTCGCGAATGCTGTTGGCAAGGTCTATGACGTCCGGATCGTCGTCCGCAATTCGGTCTTTGAACTGGGATTCATCAATGAGCTTGGTCTCTATTTCTCGGATACTCGACGCCGCGGCTGCGTGAAGTGACTTGGCCATGGCAGAAAGAGACGGCGCTTTGGACGGCGCATCGGACATGGGTGGTTGTTGGGGGAGGGGGCTTCCAGTCTCATCTCCGGCTATTTCGAAGCGGATTTTTCTAGCCATGATCAGGTGTCCTTCCGGTGCCAGGCGGACTGGATCAGCGCTTCAATTTCGGAGACGACGCCATTGATCGACTCGATTGCGCGATCATAAGTCTGGCGGGTGAAGTCACTGCGGCTGATCTCATAAAGTGTCTGTTGCGTCAGACCCGCGTCAGAAACGGCGGAGGATTTGAGGAAAGTTTGGGTCAGAACATCGTCGCCGAACATTGTCCGCAGGAAGGCCGCCATCTGCGTTTGCGGTCCGTCATTCGGCTCAAAACGCGTAATGAGGAACTTCATAAAATCCCAGTCAGGTGACGCCCCGACATCTGCAATTGTCTCCATGAGAGTGGCAGCGAGCTGTAAAAACTGCGCCATCGAGGCGACGTCGAGCATGCTTGGCACAACGGTCACGAGTAGACCCGTCGACGCCACAAGCGCAGAGAGTGTTATGAACCCGAGCTGCGGCGGACAGTCAATTACCACTACATCGTAGTCGTTTTCGACGTCTGCGATGCACAGGGCAAGCCGCTGATAGAAAGGCGGCTGCAGATTGTGCCTTAGCGCATGGGCCGTCTCTGTCTCAAACTCTGACAGAAGGAGACCGGCGGGAGCCAAGTTCAGATTGTGAAAGTAGGTCTTTCTAACGATGTCGTTGAAAGGAACGGGGTTTTCATACCTCATGGCATCGTAGACCGTGCCCATTTCGGCGAATTCAATTTCCGGGCGAAGCCCGAACATCGATGTCAGGCTTCCTTGAGGATCAAGATCGATTGCGAGGACGCGGTAGCCATCTAGGGCGAGCTTCTGGGCTAAGTGAATAGCAGTGGTTGTCTTTCCTGCTCCGCCTTTGAAGTTCGCTACTGACAGAATCTGAAGCTTGTCGTCGGCGCGCCGACCGGGGACCAGATACTGGAACTTCTTGGCACGGCTATCCTGCGCGATGATATGGCGTGTGGTATCAACTTGCTCGGCCGTGAAAGAGCGTCTGCCACGACTGTCCGTCTCGACCTCAAGCTCAACCTTGTCATTGAAGAACTGCTTGCGAAGATGATCTAGAGAAACCCCGATCAAGTCTGCGGCTTCAGCAGCGCTAAACCGTCTCAACTCCTTGGTCGCATCAGGAAGAAACGAGTTCCGCATGTTCGTATCGAGAGAACGGCTTAGGCGGGTTGCCATGGCCTGGATCCTGCGGTCGATGCGGGTTGCCTGCTCGTTCATCATACGCCTCGTGTCCGGCTGTTCCGGCTCTACTGCTCTGTGAACGCTTGCTTGGTTTATTTTTCTGTTTAGCGTTCTTAGGCAGAAATGGCAGGAACGCGAGGTTCTTACAAGCTTTTTTCTCCTCTACATGTTGCTGAGCGCGCGCATGGTAACGCTGTATCTGGAGGGCAAGGATGCCAAGTAACAGGTAAGTTACTGATTAAAAATGAAAATAATCGCGATAGGCGCGGAGGGGTGCGCAGGCTTCAGTTGAAGGCGCTCCCGCCGCTCTGCCGTTGCCTCTCTCTGGACGGCGAATCGACGTTTCCGCGAATGGCAAGAATGTGTGCCAGTGTTGGGTCGCTTTCCATACGATCATAGGCCCGCTGCCTTCGTTAGGTTGACCCTGAACCTGTCGCGGCGGCGCTGATACCGCCGAGTCATCTCCGCACTGGCATGGCCGAGTTGCTTCTGGACGTGGCGCTCATCGACCTCAGCCGATGACGCTAGTCCGGCGCGCAGCGAATGGCCCGAGAAGAGGGCAGGGCGGTCCTTTTCCGGCAGATCACCGCGTACCCCCGCCGCCAGTGCGGCCCGCTTGACCAACCGCGCCACTTCCCGGTCGTTCAGGCGCAGCGGACCGGGTTCGCGGCCCTTCCCGGTGATGCGGCGGAACAAAGGCCCCTGGCTGATGCGGGCGAGCTTCAGCCATAGTTCCAGAGCCTCGACGGGGCAGGTGGCGGCCGAGGAGCCGCGCCCGATCTCGACCTCGCGCCAGCCGGTCTTGCCGCGCAGGGTCACCAGCAGGCCGGCGGTCAGCACCTCGATCCAGCCGCGTCCGTCTTCGGTCTGGTCCCGGCCGGCGTCCAGACCGGTGATTTCGGAGCGCCGCAGACCGCCGGCGAACCCGATCAATAGCATCGTGCGGTCGCGCAGACCTCGCAGGCTACCGCGGTCGCAGGTCTCCAGCATCGCCAGCAGATCCTCCGGCAGGATCGCCTCTTTCTGGCGCGGTGGCGCTGCATGGCTGTTGCGGATACCTGCAAGGACGGTGGCAATGTGGCGATCACGCCGGTCAAGGTTTAGCCCGCGTTGCGTATATGCCCAGACCAGCGCCGAGAGCCGTCGCTCGATGGTGGAAACGGCGTTTTTACGGCTGCCCACGGACTTCGCGCCAGAAGCGCAGGCGGTGATGTAAAGGCCGACAATCTGCGGATCGGGTTGAGCCGCGTCCAACCCCTCACGTCGACACCAGCCGGCGAAATGCTTCCAGTCGGCGGCATAGGCCTTGCGGGTATTGGCGGAGCTGGCGGCTTCGGCATATCCGCGGGCGCGCTCGGCGAGATCGCGCAGGGCCGGGGGCTGGTGGTCCAGCAGGGCAGGGGAGGGGGCCGCGCTCCCGGTCGGGTCAGAGGTCATGGCGGCGCTCCAGCAGACGGACCAACATCCGGCGTTGCTGGTCCTGAGCGCCGAAGAACACCGCGAGGATCCGGATCAGATCCGCGGCATCGTCGGCAATGAACCAGAAGGTCGCCTTTCCGAGCGTCAACTGACGCAATCCCGGCAGCATGTCATCATGACGGCTGCCGCGATGCGGGGCAGTCGCGATGCGCTGCGAGTCGTCCAGGATGGCAAGCAGCCGCTGTCCGGCCCGTTCGTTTGCCTCGGTTGGGCTGTCGCCGAAGGAGAGGTAGCTTTCGACCAGATGATCGAGGATCAGAGAAAAGTCTCGCTCGGCGGCAGCGGCGAATTCGATGCGCCAACTCATTTCGTGGCGATATCGCCGGGTTGGGCTCCGGCAAGGGTGCCGACGCGGCGGCGCATCTCGTCGGCGGTGACGAAGGGACCGGACAGCCGTTCCGCTAGGAGAGCTTTCAGAGCAGCGCGCTCCAGTTGTTCATCCTCGGCCCTCTGGCGCAGCAGATCCAGCCCGTGCTGCACGACGGCGCTGACCGAGGCAAAGCGACCGTCCTGCACCTGCGCCCGGGCAAATGCATGATGCTCGTCGCTGAGCGAGATCGAGGATTTCACGGTCATGGCGATGCTCCTTGCGCCCTTCAATGGTATGACTGGGTGGTATGCCCGTCAAGCTTTCCCGTGGAGACCACAGCAGAGCAGGGCGCCGCCGAGACGTCCCAAGCCCGAATTCAAGCCGTTTTGGCGGTCAGAACGCTCATCCTTCTATAGAATACCAAAACGACCGATAATGCAACCTTATTGGACATTATGTAGGAGTGACAGACGCGGCGGATAATACCATAATATGTAGCATAAAACGCCGATGACTGCTAGCGTTCTGGCATGTCCCGTGCCCCGAAACCGCTTCCGACGTCCCCAACTCCTCCGGTCCTGCCGCGATGGGTCCGGCAGGCTTCGGGTCGCGATGATATTGAAACAGTGATGTTTTGCGCGGGTGCGGCCCTTGCCGCGCTCGACCCGATTGCAAGGTCTGAGGACCCGGTTGGCATCCTGTGGCGCAAACGCCTGGCCCTCTCTGCTGCAGCGGCGGTTTCCGGGCTGGAAGGACGCCGGGAAGGTGAAGCGCAGCTGCGTGATGCCTTTGCCCTGCGCAAACCCGGCGATGATCCTGGCCCTGCCGGGCGGATACTCATCGGCTGGCGCGCCCTTTGCGAGGCGCGGGCGCTGCGATCTGCGGACTGGCCCGCGCGCCTGCCTGGCTTCTTCGATCTGCCACCCGAACCGGCTTCGGAGCTGTTGCGCGATCTTGGCGCGCGGTTTGTCGGGCGCACCCCGCCTTTGCGGTTTGCTGCCGAGGCAGCGCGTGAACTTCTCGCCTTGGGCCCGGCCCATCGCGGTCTCGCGCTCTGGTTGGCCGATGCTCTTCTGGCCCGCGCGCTCGGTCAAGACTGCCCGGTGCCGCTGCTCGCAGCGCATCTGCCGCGCGCAGCTTTCCGACTGGAGGGCGAGGCATGGGTTGCGGCCTGCGCTGCGGCCTGGGGCAGGGGGGCAGTTGCCGCCTTCGATCTTCACGTCGATCTGACCCGCCGCGCCACTGCTTTGCGCGCGGCAAATCTGCGGCGGCCGGGAAAAGACACCGCCGCCATCATAACCGCACTCCTGACCGAGGATGCGCTGGCGGCCCAGGCCGGGGCCGAGGCCAGTGATCGCGCCGCGCGGCGGCTGTTTGATCGCCTGACGTCCCTCGGGCTGGTGCGCGAACTGACCGGGCGACCGACCTTCCGACTGTACGGGTTGTGACGATGGCCAGGAAATCATCTGAGCCGCTGGACACCGAACTCGCCGATTTGCCGCAGGCTGCGCGCTGGCGCGAATGGATGGCGCGGGTCGAGGCGGTGCTCTTTGCATCCTCCGAACCGGTGGGCCGGGATGTGCTTGCCCGACTGGTCGGTCGGGGTTGCGTGCTCGATCTGCTGATCGAGGATATTTCTGCCGAACTGGCGGGGCGTCCTTATGAAATCGCGCGCATTGCGGGAGGCTGGCAGTTTCGCACGCGGCCGCAACACGCAGGCGCGATCCGCGTGGCGCGCGGTGAGGGAGATGCCATTCGCGATCTGACCCAGAATGAGGCGCTGGTTCTGACCATCATCGCCTATATGCAGCCGGTGACGCGCGGCGCGATCTCGCGCCTGACCGGCCGTGAGGTCAGCCGCGATTTGATCTCCCGCCTGCACCGCCAGACCCTGATCGCCCGCGGCCCGCGCAGCCCCGAACCCGGCGCGCCTTACACCTATGTCACCACGCCGGGGTTTCTGGCGCAGTTCGGGCTGGAAACCCTGCGAGATCTGCCGGACCTTGAGGCGCTCGAAGATGCGGGGCTGCTCAAGCCGGAGAGAGACATCGCGCTGGATCTGCCGATTGCGGGGGAGGACGTGGGGTAAAATGAACGGGTATGTTCGTCTCTGCAGCACGTGGGTTGCGAAGGTGAGGTTAGGGCTGTTCTTGGTGTGGCGAGGCAGAACCACGCAGCGTCCGGTGCACTATTTGGTGGCACCCAGTTGACCACCGACCTCTGATCCATACTTGGCAGCCTGTTTCGACGAAGGCCGACCTGAGAAGGGCCTCGTGATGTCGAAGGACTTCCCACGAACGGGGCGCTTTGACAGAGCCGCTGACCTGGTCAGGCATGAAGCTGTTGCTCACAAGGGACTTGGCTTCAGCTTGCTTGAGATGGCGATATCGGCCTATCCTGCAGGCGAGCCGGGCCTGTAGTTTTCACATTTTACTTGCAACGTGGAAGCTGAGCCTCCATATTGACCCTTGTCATGGGTCGCCACACGAAGTCGGGAAACCGATAACGTGCAAAAGGGCGGCCCTTTTTGTTTTTAGATGGCCCTTCCACCCTACGCCAAACCTCATGCAGACGCAGCGGAGCGGGTCAATCACCTGCGGGCCAGAGGTCTCTTGATCTCACGGTCGAACGTTGCGGCCCGGAAGATCGAACTCATCGGGTATGAGCGGCTTCGAATCTACTTCCTGAGCCGACGCGATCACACGCAACCAGGTAAGCCGTTCATCCAGGGGACCCGCTACCAAGACATCCTGCGTATATATGAGTGCGACGAGAAGTTGCGCGCAGCCTGTTTCGCGGCTGTTGGGCAGTTCGAGATATTGCTGCGCAATCGGGTTTCCGAAGAGCTTAGCAGTCGTTTCGGGAGCCACCCGTATTTCACATCGGCGGCCTTCCGAAGCAAGGAGTTGCAACTAGAAGCCCTTCAGAAGCTGGGATCGGTTTACACAACCTCCAAGGACCAGCGCGCGAAACACTACAAGATGACATACTCCGCTCCCCCGCTGCCGGCGATCTGGACCCTGAAGGAATTCCTGACCTTCGGCGCCACCTCCAGGTTGCTCAAGGCACTCGATGGTCCTGTCGTGACTGCGGTTGCGGCCGACTTCGGGCTCCCGTCAGACAGGCTGTTGGAGAACTGGGTAGAGGCGCTCGTCGACCTTCGGAATATCTGCGCGCACCATGATCGGCTGTTCAACCGAATCTTCCAGAAGCAGCCATCGCGGCTTCGAAACGCCAACGTGCCGACGGCAGCCGTTCCGAACAACCGGCTGAGGGCAGTCCTGCAATGTCTGGACCACATGATGACGTCGCGTGGCGCGGTGGTGAGTGCGGAAGCCGAAGTAGGTCGGATCCTGGGGCGGTATCCAGAGATCACACTTGCCGAGGCAGGATATTAAATCTGGAACTAGAGATGGTCTAACGGATGGGCCGCCTCTGGTATGCGTTCGGCTCATGGCCGCCGGTCGGCCCTCCAGGCTCTGCCAAACGGCATTGCCGAGGGCTGCCATTCAACCTGTGATGCGGCGACGACAAAGCTAGCCAGCAACAGTCTCAACGCCAAAGGCCTGTCTGAAGCCGATCTTGCCTGCAGGCGTGATCTCCAACGCCCGTGTGCCTGTGCGGCGTCGGACCCAAGCCTGATCCAGCGCATGGTTGCAGATTGCAGCCCCTAGAGCGCCTGCCAGATGCGGGCGGCGCTCGCTCCAGTCCAGACACGGGCGACAGACCGGGCGGCTTCCGCGCGGGTCGCTCCCGTGATGCAGGATACCGAGCGCCTGCATCTGCGCCCGACCGATTGGGGTCAGCGCGGCAGCATCGCCGTCGATTTCAACCGCGCCGCTGGCACGCAGGGCATCGGCGATGCTGACCCCAAGCGCCCCGGCGAGATGGTCATAGCAGGTTCGCGCCTGTCGCAGGGCCGCGTCCTTGGGGCCGACACGGGGGAGGGGGCGGGTTACCGTAATGCCCCCCGCAATCTGCATGACGCTTTCGATCATCCGCGCGACCTCGGCACTGGCAAGGCGGTGATAGCGGTGGCGCCCCTGTTTTTCTGCCATGATCAACCCGACCGAGGCCAGCCGGGCCAAATGGCCGCTGGCGGTTTGCGGTGTGATCGCGGCAACCTCGGCCAGCTCGGTGGCCGTCAGGGCGCGCCCGTCCATCAGGGCCGCCAGCATGGCGGCACGCGCAGGCTCGCCCACGGCGGCGGCAACCTCGGCAATGCGATTTGATGTGGCCATGGGTCTCCTCCGTTTGGGGATAGTCTAGCTCAGAGCGACGCTGAATGCTTCGGGTTTCGCCGAAGCATCTCGAACCCGGTTTCGTCCATATCAGGCGCGACATCATCAAGAGCTCCGCCCATGACCCTATCTTCATCTGCTGCCCGTCCATTCTTTGGCTGGCATGTCGTCGCAGCCACCTTTCTGCTCGCCGTCTTTGGTTGGGGCGTGGGGTTCTATGGCCCGCCGGTGTTTCTTCACGCGGTTGTCGCGCGGACCGGCTGGCCGGTGGCGATGGTCTCGGTGGCAGTAACCTTGCATTTCCTGTTCGGGGCCTGGGTGGTGGCCAATCTGCCCCGGCTTTACCGGCGCTTTGGGGTGCCGGTTGTGACGGTGACCGGAGCGGCGTTGCTGGCCATCGGCATACTCGGTTGGGCGCTGGCGGCACAGCACTGGCAGCTGTTCCTGGCGGCACTGGCGAGCGGAGCGGGTTGGGTCGCGATGGGGGCTGCGGCGGTGAATGCCCTGATCGCGCCATGGTTCAGCCAGCGCCGCCCTGCAGCCCTTGGCATGGCTTATAACGGGGCAAGCCTTGGCGGTGTGATCTTCTCGCCGCTCTGGATCGCGCTGATCAAAGGCATTGGCTTTGTCCCTGCAACGCTGGTTATCGGCGGGGTCATGGTAGTGGCGGTGGCGGCGCTGTCAGTGCTGGTGTTTCGACACACGCCGGAAAGTCTGGGGCAAAACCCAGATGGGGCGCAGCGCCCCCGTCCACAGGCTGTTCAGGCCGAGTCCCCGGTGCGCAGGTCCTTCCTGCGCGACCGCAAGTTCCTGACCCTCGCGGTCGGCATGATGCTTGGGCTTTTCGCCCAGATCGGGCTGCTGGCGCATCTGTTTTCGTTGCTGGTTCCCGTGCTGGGCGAGGGGCTGACAGGCTTTGCGATGGGCGGTGCCACCGTCGCCGCGATATGTGGGCGGGCCCTGGTCGGCTGGATGATGCCGGCGAGCGCCGACCGACGTTTTGTCGCAAGTGCCAGCTACGGTGTGCAGGTGATCGGTTCGCTGCTGTTCATTCTGGCTGCGAGCGATGCCAGTCTGTGGCTGATCCTCGGCATCGCGTTGTTCGGGCTGGGAATCGGCAATGCCACATCCTTGCCGCCTCTCATCGCGCAACAGGAGTTTTCTCCGGCAGAGGTTTCCCGTGTGGTGCCGCTGATCGTCGCCATTGGTCAGGCAGGCTATGCCTTTGCGCCGGCCGCGTTCGGATTGCTGCGCACCGGTGGAGGCGCAGATGCATCCGGATCCGCGCCGTTGTTTCTTTGCGCAGCAGCAATTCAACTGGCCGCGATCGGGAGCTTGCTTCTGGGGCGAGGGCAAAGGCCGGGATGCCTGGACCACGCGTGAGGCACGCAATCAACGCAACGCGAGACTCGGCCCTAAGCTGCCAGTCGGGATCGCTTTATGCTACGAGGTAGCGTCTCCTGAAGCTGTCGCTCAAGACACAGGACGGCAAAGGGGCAAAGCGAGAGTGCTATGCTTGTCCCGGTCAGGACCGGCGACACTCGGCAGCATCCTCCGGCAGCCTGTCAGGCCACCAGCGCCACGGCATCCTGTCCGGCGGGATAGCGCAGCCGGTCTGTTCCATCGGTGGCGGCCAGAAAGACCGCCTCAGCCACGTCGCTTTCCTTGGTAGTCAGCGCCGGGCTGGCAAAGGCGGCAAAGATCGGGGCGGCGAAATCGGCATAGGCCGGGGGGATCATGTCCTCGATGGCGAAGTCGATATTCTGCGCGAACCGCGTGGTCGGCGCATAGCCCGGCTCAACCAGCCTGGCCCTGATGCCGAACGCCGCCAGTTCATGTGCCAGCGACCCGGTGAAGCCCTCGATTGCCTGCTTGCTGGCGGTATAGGCGGCCGCCAGCGGCATGGGCGCCAGCGTGACGCTGGAGGTCACGTTGACGATCACGCCCGCGCGCCGCGCCCGCATCTGCGGGATCACCGCCTGCACCATCGCCATAGTGCCAAAGGTGTTGGTGTCGAACATCTTGCGGATGTAATCCATCGGCGCGGCCTCGAAGGTCCCGACAAGGCCGATCCCCGCGTTGTTCACGAGCACTTCGATAGGACCGGCGGCGAGAATGGCGGCGGCAATGCTGGCCGGGTCAGTGACGTCCAGCGGCAGAATGCGCACTCCCTGGGGCAAGATCCCCTCGCGCGGGGTCCGCATGGTGGCGATGACGTTCCAGCCTTGCGCATGGAAATGGCGGGCGGTTTCCAGACCGTAGCCCGATGAGGCGCCGGTGATGAGGACAGTGTTCATGGTGATCTCCTGTGTTGACAGGACGGATGTAAGGCGCATCATCAGGATGATCATCAATCAGAAGTCCTAATTGAATTTGCACAAGTCCTGAATGTCCGATCCACTTGCTCAGGTCATAGAACTTCTACGCCCGCAGGCGGTGTTCTCGAAAGGGATCACCGCGGCCGGGCCATGGGCGGTGGAATATACCGAATTCGGCCGCCCTGCCTTTGCTGCCATGACCCAGGGAAGCTGCAGGCTGACCGTCGATGGCGAAGAGCCGGTGATCGTCGAGGCAGGCGATTTTGTGCTGCTGCCTGCGACGCCACGCTTTGGCATGTCCAGCCTGACCCCCGGGCCGCTGCGGCGGATCGATGCCTGGACCGATCCGCCGCGCCACGAGGTTCGTCACGGGCGACAGGACGGACCGCCCGAGGTGCGACAATTCGGCGGCTGGTTCACCTTTGCCGCACCGGATGCGGCGCTGCTGGTGACGCTCTTGCCCCGGATGATCCACCTGCGCGGCGTGCCACGTCTGACGCAGCTGGTGCATATGCTGGGCGAAGAGGCCGCGCGCGACGAGGCAGGCCGCGAGTTGATCCTGACGCGACTGGTCGAGATCCTGCTGATCGAGGCGCTGCGGGCAACCCCGGCCCGGACCGCTGCCCCCGGCCTGCTGCGTGGCCTGTCCGATCCGCGCATCGCGGGCACCCTACGGAGCCTGCATGGCGACATCACCCGCGCCTGGACGATCCCCGACCTGGCGAGCGCGGCCGGGATGTCGCGCTCAGCCTTCTTCGCGCGATTCACCCGCATGGTCGGCACCCGACCCATGGAATACCTGACCATTTGGCGCATGGCCGTGGCCCGCGACCTTCTGGGTCGCGGCAGCCTTGCGCTGGAAGAGGTAGCGGCCCGCGTCGGCTATGGCTCTGCCAGCACCTTCAGCACCGCCTTCAGCCGCCATACCGGCCAGCCGCCGGGACGGTTTGCAAAAGCGGCACTGGCAGGGGAATGAGAGAGCCCCGGCCCTTAGCGGACGTTTAGCGCCCGCGAGCGCTGTAAGGCAGCGTTGCCGAAAGCGGCCGCTCGATGGCAGGCGCAGCATTTTCAGGAGAACTGCCAGACGAACGGGAACTCATTTCGGAGTGCCCTAATATCTGCGTCGCAGACAGCAAACGGTCCGCGCAAATTGGGGAAAGCAGCTGCACGGGTCGACTTCTAGTTTTGCGGGTTTGGAAATTTCGCTACATCGGAAAATAGTTCTGGGTCGACACGGGTGCCGAGGCGAGTCTCGGTAGACTTCCCAACCTAAGAAACCGCATCATTGCAGGTCACCGCATCCCACCGGATCAACCACGTCCCGACTTGACATGTAGCCCCAGCTTCTGTCCTTCATAGCGCTATGGGGACCCGCGAGTTCCCCATGAGGCGTCAGCCAGAACTCGCGTTCCATTCCTGTTTCCGTGAACCTTAGGAGGGAACGCAGATGCCTGCGCCTGACGCGATGACTTGTGAGAAATTGGCGAAACTGATCGGCACATCGAAGGCACCGATCGTGCTGGATGCGCGCCGGGATGCGGTTCGCCAGATTGATTCACGCCAAATAGCAGCTTCACGAACCATTGCCGAAGCGGACATGTGTGGCGACGGGCTGGCACGGCTGGCTCAGGAGCTCCGGGAGTATCATCCTGCGAAGTCCGTTCTGGTCACCTGTGCCGAAGGTCATGGCCGTAGTCAGGGGGTGGCAGCATGGCTGCGAACCCAGGACATCACCGCCGAGTATCTGGACGGCGGGTTCAATGCCTGGGCGGCCGCGGGGTTGCCGATGTTCGATCCAGCCAAACTTCACGGGCGCGACGGGGCAGGGCGGACCCTCTGGGTCACCCGGTCGCGTCCGAAGATCGACCGGATCGCCTGTCCCTGGCTGATCCGGCGTTTCATCGATCCCGGGGCGGTGTTCCTCTATGTCGCGCCCGCCGAGGTGCAATCGGTCGCCGATCTGCTGGGTGCTGCCGCCTATGACATCGACGGCGTGTTCTGGAGCCATCGCGGCGAGGGCTGCACCTTCGACACGCTGCTTGCGGAATTCGGCCTCTCGATCCCGGCCCTGGATCGTCTGGCCACCGTCATCCGCGGCGCCGACACCGCGCGACCCGATCTGGCGCCGGAATGTGCGGGGCTGCTCGCGGCTTCGCTGGGCCTGTCGAGGATTTATGCCGACGATCTGGAACAGTTGGAGGCGGGCATGGGGCTCTATGACGCCTTCTACCGCTGGTGCCGGGATGCGACCGGGGAGACGCACAATTGGCAGAGCCACGGAAGGGTCGGCAAATGAGGGCCGATCAGGGTTTCCCCACGCTGCGCGAGTCGACTTTGGTCTGGGCGCGGATCGCCCTTCTGTCCTTTGGCGGCCCCGCCGGGCAGATCGCCGTCATGCATCGCATTCTCGTCGAGGAACGAAAATGGCTGGGCGACGGCCGTTTTCTACACGCGCTGAACTTCTGCATGCTACTGCCCGGTCCCGAGGCGCAGCAACTGGCCACCTATATCGGCTGGCTGATGCACGGAGTGCGCGGCGCGCTGATCGCAGGCGGGCTGTTCATCCTGCCGGGCCTGCTGGCCATCATGGGGCTCAGCTGGATCTACGCGATTTGGGGCGAGGTGGGCTTTGTCGCCGCGCTGTTCTTCGGGTTGAAGGCGGCGGTGCTGGCCATCGTGCTTCAGGCGGTGGTGCGTGTTGGGAAACGAGCCCTGAAGAACAACGTAATGCGTGGCATCGCAGTGGTTTCCTTTGTGGCGATCTTTGCCTTCGGGGCGCCGTTTCCGTTGCTGGTGGGTCTGGCCGCGCTGGTTGGTTGGGCCGGGGCGAGGTTGGGACTGCCGGCCTTCGCGAGCAAGGGCGGGCATGGTCAGCTGGGGCACAGCCATATCGAAGACGCCGAAACGCTGCTGGGTGAAGAGGCTGTGTTGCCGAACTCGGCGCGACGGGATGCTTTCAGAGCCGGTTTCGCAGCCCTCGGCCTCTGGCTGGCACCTGTCGCGGCGCTACTTCTGTTCGCGCCGGAGAGCGTGTTCACAGATATCGCCACCTATTTTTCGAAGCTTGCCGTGCTGACCTTTGGCGGCGCCTATGCGGTTCTGGCATGGGTCGCGCAGGAAGCAGTAGGAACCTATGGCTGGCTGAAACCCGGCGAGATGCTGGACGGGCTCGGCATGGCGGAAACGACCCCCGGACCACTGATCATGGTGCTGCAATTCGTAGGATTTATGGGCGCCATGCGGGAGGCGGGCTGGGCTGCGTCGCTGCTGGCAGGCAGCCTGGGAGGCCTACTTGCGACCTGGGTGACCTTCGCTCCTTGTTTCGCCTGGATCCTTCTCGGAGCGCCGTTCATGGAGAAGCTCCGACAGAACCAAGCCCTATCCACAGCCTTGTCCGCCATAACTGCGGCTGTCGTTGGCGTCATCCTCAATCTGGCAATCTGGTTCGCGATCCATGTCATATGGCGTGAGGTGGCCCGGGTAGATCTGAGACCACTTTCGCTTGAGCTTCCCGTTTTGGGTTCGATCGACTGGATGGCTGCCGGTCTGTCCATCGTATGTCTTGGAGCGGTGTTCTGCCTGAATGTCAGCATGGTCAAGGTGTTGGCCGGGGCGGCTCTTGCCGGGCTGGCGTTTCACCTGGTCGGAATGGCCTGAGTTGGTCAGATCAGGCCAATAGTAATCCAGGACAAGACGAGATACCGGCCGCCTTTTGCGAGAGTCACAATCAGTGCGAACCGCCAGAACGGTTCGCGCAGGACACCCGCCGCAAGGGTCAAGGGGTCACCGATCACCGGCACCCAGGAGGCCAGCAAACTCCAGTGCCCCCAGCGACCATACCAATTCCCGGCACGGTCCAGCTGTCGCTGCGAGACAGGGAACCAGCGGCGATCCGAAAAGCGGATCAGGAACCTGCCAAGCGACCAGTTGATCATCGATCCAAGGACATTTCCGGCGGTTGCGACCACCAGCAAGACCCAGAGAGGATGGATGTCGGCAATTATGAGGGCAACCAGCACGGCTTCCGACTGCGCCGGAAGCAGCGTCGCGGCGATCAGTGCCGCGGCGAAGAGGCCGAGAAGCTCAAACATGGATCATATCTGTCGATAGAATACGGCCGCAGCCTCCGCCTGCTCCATGCAGGCGGATGTTGGCGAGCTATAGGATCGCGACAGGGCTGGAAGGTTTTCATCCGGATGTGTTTCAGGCATAAGGCGGAGTTAACCCCCTTGGGGGGATAGGGCAAGTCAGGCTTGACGGAGGCCAGGAATGATCAGATCGCCTTTGGCTCTGCGGGTGGTGGTGGCAGTTATGCTGCTGGCACTGAGCCTTGGGCCATTCGTCAATGCCCTCACCCATGGGCCCGGCGTGATTGTCGCGGAAGCCGAGCATCTCGCCTGGCACGCCGAGCGCAATGGGGATGGCACCGAGGGTAATCACCATCATCATGACGCCTCCGATCATGATCACGTCACCCCCGCCATAATGCTGGGTGAAAGCAGCATATCGATCCCGGCAGAAGACCGGATAGAGACGCAGGAACGAAACCTCGGCATCAGCGTCACCAGCGAAGCTCTGAGACGGCCGCCACGACCGGTCTGAAGATTGCGCTAAATCCGCTCGCCCCTGGTGGTCGAGCGCAACCTTCGCTTCTTCAAAGGATATACCTATGACCGATCTGGCCCGGGTGCGTTCGCGCATCTGGATTTTCCTTGCCGCGCTGATGCTTGCCATGACGGCAAGCGTCGCCATGGCCCACAACGTGACCGAAGGCGACGCCGGCTATGTGCAGGAGGTATCGGGCTTCCTGCCTATCCCGTTCATCTACCTCGGTGCCAAGCACATGGTGACGGGATACGACCATATCCTGTTTCTGTTCGGGGTGGTCTTCTTCCTCTACCGCTCGCGGGACATCGGACTTTATGTCAGCCTTTTCGCCATCGGACATTCCGTGACGATGCTGACGGGTGTCTGGTTCGGCATCAAGATCAACCCCTACATCATCGATGCGATCATCGGCTTCTCGGTCGTCTACAAGGCGATGGACAATCTCGGAGCTTTCAAGCGGTGGTTCGGGTTTCAGCCCGACACGCGCGCGGCGACACTGATCTTCGGATTGCTGCATGGCTTTGGCCTCGCCACCAAAATCCTGGATTACGACATCGCTCCGAACGGGCTGCTCGGGAACCTGATCGCCTTCAAGATCGGGGTCGAACTCGGACAGTTGCTCGCGCTCTCTTTGATCCTGATCGCCATGGGGTTCTGGCGCCGCTCCCCGCGGTTCTGGGGCCAGGCCTATACCGCGAATGTCGTCATGATGTCCGCGGGCTTCCTCCTCGTCTTCTACCAGCTCACCGGGCTGGTGCTTTCCTGATCTGATAGGTGAAATCATGCACAACGCTCAAAAACCCACTCTCGACGACCTGCCAAGCGCACGCCAACTCTGGCGCTCGACGGCAATTGCAGCCGCTGCGGCAGCCGCCATTCTGGTAACCGTTGTCTGGCCATCCGAATATGCAATCGACCCGACCGGCATCGGAGGTGTGCTTGGTCTGACCGAGATGGGTGAGATAAAGGCGCAACTCGCCGAAGAGGCCGAAGCGGACAGGCTGATGATGGAGGGATCATCCGAACCGCAATCATCGGTTCAGCCGGGCATTCTTGATGCGATCTTCGGTGTGATTGTCGGAACGGCCCACGCGCAGGAAGCCCCTGCAGCGACACCGGCCTGGAGAGAAGAGATCACCTTTACCCTGACACCTGGTCAGGGCATCGAGATCAAGCTGGTCATGTCCGAAGGGGCCATTGCTCCCTTTGAATGGGTCGTCGAAGGCGGCGCAGTCAATTTCGACCTTCATGGCGATGGGTCCGGAAACAATATCAGCTACGAGAAAGGTCGCGCAGTTGCCGAAGATTCCGGTGAACTGACGGCAGCTTTCACCGGAAACCATGGCTGGTTCTGGCGCAATCGAGGTGATGCTTCGGTGAGCGTAACCCTCAGGGTTGGCGGAGATTACAGCGAAATCAAACGGTTCGACTGACCGCGGTGAAGCAGAGGTTGGACTTGCCAGCCTGAGGCACAGCGGCCCTCCGCTGTGCTTCTCTGACAATCACCACAAGTCCTATTCGGATATCAATTCCATGTCAGCCTGAGCAAAAAACCGCACGCCACGGTGGGTGAGCGATGGACGCCGCCTATCCCCCAGGGTAGGATGCGACTGCAGACCGACAGATGAATCGGCCAGGATAATATGGGCATTCGGCATAAAGTGGTGAGCAAAAGCGGCAACGGCTGGCTGCGGGGATATGCCCCGTGGCTTGCGTTTTCGCTTTGCCTGGCACTTGTTCTGTCGCTTTGCTCTCAGGCCTACAGCCACGGCCCCGGTGCATTCATCGAAGCGCAACGTTATGTCGCGGAGGTCGAATCTCACGGCCACTCCCACGGCACCGCAGGTCACAACGCAGCCGACCATGATCACCAGAATGCAGAGATCGCCGTAGCGGAAAACCCGCAGCCTTCTGAGCGCTACTCTCCACCAGCCACGGCCCCAATGGCCGACAGGCTCCCCGATGGAATTGCCGGAGACGGCCTTCGCAGACCTCCGCGATCTGACCTTGTCTGAGCCGGGCCGTCAGGCCTGACAGATCAACGTCTTCTATCGGAAAAACACATGAACTTCATGCGAACTGCCCGCATTCCGCGGTCGCAGGCGCACAGGCTGATGGCAGGTCTTCTGCTGTTCAGTCTGTGCCTGCTGGTGGCCGAGGCCGCCTTTGCCCATGCCGTCACCTTGGGTGACCAGGGCTATATCCAGGAAATCACCGGGGTGAATATCATCCCCTTCATCTACCTTGGCGCCAAGCACATGGTGACCGGATACGACCATCTGCTGTTCCTGTTCGGGGTCATCTTCTTCCTCTATGGAATGAAGGAGATCGGGATTTATGTGACCCTGTTTGCTGTCGGTCACTCGACCACGATGCTGATCGGGGTCTATTTCAACTTCGGGATCAACAGCTACATCATCGACGCCATCATCGGCTTCTCGGTGGTCTACAAGGCGCTGGACAACCTCGGCGCCTTCAAGATCTGGTTCGGGGTTCAACCGAACACCAAGATCGCCACAATCACCTTCGGCTTCCTGCACGGCTTTGGTCTGGCGTCGAAGATCCTCGATTACAACATCGCGCCTGATGGGCTGGTGCCGAACCTTCTCGCCTTCAATGTCGGGGTGGAGATCGGCCAGCTGCTCGCCCTTGCGATGATTCTGGTGCTGATGAACCGCTGGCGGGCTACGCCCGGCTTCGCGCGTCAGGCCTATGTCACCAATGTCGTCATGATGGGGATGGGCTTCTACCTGATGGGCTTCCAGCTCATCGGCCTGGCCTACTCCTGAAGCAGGGAAACATTGAACCATGCAAAAACCCTTTGAAATTCATAAGGCTCCACCCATGCCCGGTCACGCCCAACCCGCCCCACTTCGCGCAGAGCAGCGCTTTACCCGGACCGACAATGCCGGCCATATCCGCGGCGTCGAGGCCAGCCCGCAGGGGCTGCTTCGCTCGACCGTGAAAGCGGGCGGTATCGCAGCAGTCCTGCTCGTCGTGTTTTATCTGCCTTCGGAGTATGGCACGGACCTGACCGGACTGGGTGGGGTGCTCGGCCTCACCGAGATGGGCGAGATCAAGCAGCAGCTCTATGCCGAAGATGCGGCGGACGCCGCCGCCCTCGCAAATACCATGGTCATTCCGGCCGAGTTGACGGGTCGTCTTGACCGGATGGACCGTCAGATCGCCGCCATTGCCGCGGTGGTCGGAGCCGATGCCCTTGCCGCTCCGGCAGCAGCCCCCCGCAGCGGCACCTGTCGTTCCGGCCCCTGCACCTGTGGAAATTGCTCCACCGGTTGCTGAACAAGTGGCTCCTCCGGCTCCTGCGCCTGCCACACCAGTTGCAACTGAGTGGCGCGATGAGGCCAGCTTTCGGCTCGCACCCGGAGAAGGGATAGAGGTCAAGCTGGTGATGCAGGAAGGCCAGACCGCGCGGTTCGAATGGACCGCAAACGGTGCTGTCGTCAATTATGACACCCATGGTGACGGCGGCGGAAACAGCATCAGCTATGAACAGGGGCGCGGTGTTCCCGATCAGGCTGGAGAACTGACGGCAGCCTTTACCGGCAACCACGGCTGGTTCTGGCGGAACCGTACCGCCGAGCCCCTGACGCTCACCGTCCGAACCGGCGGCGACTATACCGAAATGAAGCGCCCCTGATCTTGACAGAATGGGCGGCGCGGATCACTTCGCGCCGCCCATCTTTATCGCCGGACTGCAAAGATCCGCGAGGTCGGATCGTTTGGATCATGGCATCGTGGCCGCGCACAACCGGGCCGGCCAGAGGCTGTTGCACGCATCCCCTATCCCCGGATAGGTTTGACGGATGGCACACTCACACCCCCACATCACCCACCCCGACATCATCAAGCGCCTGAAGCGAGCCGAGGGGCACCTTCGGCACGTCATCTCTATGCTGCAGGAGGGAAAGCCCTGTCTTGATACGGCGCAGCAGTTGCTCGCCGTCGAGCGCAGTATTGTCGCGGCAAAGCGGCAGATGATCCACGATCACATGGACCATTGCCTCGGCATGGCGGATGACGAATCCGGTCCGCATGCTCTTGAAGAGATCAAAGGGCTGGCCAAACTGCTCTGATGTATCCCCCCAGGGGGGATTGATGTGTTTTGGCTTCACGTGTATCCCCTATGGGGGGATGCAGTGCCGTCCCGACTCACGCGACGGATCGCATCATGACACCCTTCGACGACCTTATCGCCCAGGGCGCTGGCCGCGCCTGGTTCTTCATCCCCAGTGCCATCCTGCTCGGTGCTCTGCATGGTCTGGAGCCGGGCCATTCGAAGACCATGATGGCCGCTTTCATTGTGGCGATCCGTGGAACCGTGAAACAGGCGGTTCTGCTCGGTCTTGCCGCGACGATCTCGCATACGCTGGTTGTCTGGGCGATCGCGCTAGGCGGGATGTGGCTTTATCAGGGCCTCGATGCGGAAGCGGTGGAGCCCTACTTCCAGCTGCTTTCGGCCGCCATCATCATCGGTCTGGCGCTGTGGATGATCGCGCGCACCTATGCCGACCGCCGCAGGGCAGTGCTGGCCGGAAATGATCACGGGCATGACCACGGCCTGGGCGACCAGGAGGCCGCGCATGGAACCGGCGGTCATCATCACCATGACGAGACCCGGATCGTTGATACCGGCCACGGTAAGGTCGAAGTCTCGATATTCGAAGAGGGCCAGCCCCCGCATTGGCGTTTCCGCACCCTGACCGGTCAGTTCTGGGCCGCGCAGGAGATCACGCTGGAAACCGAACGCCCCGATGGCAGCCGCCAGACCTTCCGCTTCGCGCCGAAGGACGGCACCTTGGAATCGACCGAGGCGATCCCGGAACCGCATGAGTTCATGGCCCGTCTTACCCTGTCCCATGGCAACCATGGCCATGATTACGACCTGTCCTTTGTCGAGGGAGAGGGCCATGACGCCCTTCATCGTCAGGAAAAGGGGCTGGAGCTGGCAACGGACGGCTATCAGGACGCGCATGAGCTGGCCCATGCCAATGACATCCGCCGCCGGTTCAAGGGGCAGGAGGTGACCAACTGGCAGATCGCGCTCTTTGGCATCACGGGAGGCCTGCTGCCCTGTCCGGCGGCAATCACCGTGCTGCTGATCTGCCTGCAGCTGAAGGAAATCACCCTTGGGGCCGTGCTGGTGCTGTGCTTCTCGATTGGCCTTGCGATTACGCTGGTCACTGTCGGGGCGGTGGCGGCCATCGGGGCGCGCAAGGCGCGCGGTCGGTATCCCTGGTTGTCGGTTGTTGCGGCCAAGGCACCCTATCTGTCCGGTGCGCTGATCATCCTTGTCGGGATCTATGTCGGCTGGCACGGCGCCGCAGCACTGCTGGCATGAGACTTTGTCCGGAGGCCGTGTCCGCGAAGTCGCCGCCCCTCCAGTATCTGTTCAGAAGAGATCGAAATGCTGTCTGTTCTCAAAAATCGAACCTATCGCCATCTCTTTGCGGCCCAGGTTATTGCCCTTGTCGGAACAGGCCTGATGACGGTGGCCCTTGGGCTTCTGGCCTATGATCTGGCCGGGGCGAATGCCGGTGCCGTTCTCGGGACCGCACTGGCAATCAAGATGATCGCCTATGTCGGGGTCGCGCCGGTTGCGCAGGCCTTCGCTGACCGGTTGCCACGGCGCACAGTGCTGGTCTCGCTTGATCTGGTGCGGGCGGCAGTTGCGTTGTTTTTGCCTTTCGTCTCGGAAATCTGGCAGATCTATCTGCTGATCTTTGTTTTGCAGGCCGCCTCGGCCGCCTTCACGCCGATGTTCCAGGCAACGATTCCGGATATTCTGCCGGACGAAGAAGAGTATACCCGCGCGCTCTCGCTCTCCCGGCTCGCCTATGATCTTGAAAACCTGCTCTCACCGATGTTGGCAGCGGCCCTCTTGACGGTCATCACCTTCAGCAACCTGTTCGCTGGAACGGTGATGGGCTTCCTGATCTCCGCTGCGCTGGTTGTCAGCGTGACACTGCCCGCGACCATCCCCGGACCGCGGCGTGGCATCTGGGATCGCACCACCCGCGGTCTGCGCATCTATCTCGCCACCCCACGGCTCAGAGGTCTCATCGCCATCTGCCTCGCGGTATCGGCTGCGGGAGCGATGGTGATCGTGAATACGGTGGTTCTGGTGAAATCGGGCTTTGGGCTTGGGGAGGCCGAAGTCGCATGGGCACTGGCAGCCTTCGGTGGCGGATCGATGATAGCGGCCTTCGCTATGCCAAAGTTGCTGGAACGCATCGGCGACCGGCCAGCAATGATTGGCGGGGCTGCGGTCCTGGTGCTGGGAACGGCGGCGGGTTCACTGGTCACCAGCTATGAGGCGTTGCTGCCGCTCTGGCTGGTGATCGGGTTTGGCTATAGCGTGGCGCAGACGCCATCGGGACGGCTGCTTCGTCGGTCGGGCCAGCCCGAAGATCGTCCCGCGCTCTTCGCCGCACAATTCGCGCTTTCGCACGCCTGCTGGCTGCTCTGCTATCCGCTGGCAGGCCGCTTTGGCGCCGGCTTCGGGCTCGGAACTACGTTCGTGGTGATGTCGGTGATCGGACTCACCGGTGTCATTCTGGCACTCCGCCTATGGCCCGCTCATGACCCTGCGGATGTGGCACACGACCACCCGGATCTGGATCCGGATCATCCGCACCTTCGCGACCATTCAACTGGGTCTGAGCATCGCCATCAGATGATGCTTGATGATTTGCACAGAAACTGGCCGCGATAGTCACAAGAAATTAGGTAGGCTTCAGATGGTTGCCGATCGGCTCAGATGGGAAACGTGAGGTCGGCCCTTAGCGGCCGGTCGGCATCGACCAATGCTGCGTGGCCGCATTCTCGAAAGCTGCCCTTCGAGGAGTAACGCAGCAAAACACGCGGGGTGTGGTGCCAGCGGGTCTGAACGGCGGGCGCGGACAGGCTCTTCAGCCGCGCAATCTCATCACGCGGCAACTGGTTGGCTAGATTTAGTCGTGCCGATACGGTCATGAAGTCCCTCTGGGTCACACTGCGGGCAACGTGTCGGATCGCGACGGAGCTGGGCTTGCGCGAGATGGCGAGGAGGGGGTGAGCTTGGGGGATTGTGTGAAGACTATTGGACACAGCCACAGCTGAATAGTGATTTTAGTTGTGCGGCACATCGGTGCCATTTACCATTGGTTCAGGCTTCGGAGGGCGGCATGGGCATCGACTTAGAACCGGCCAACTACAGCGAATTTCAGGAGATGCTCTACGATATTTCGCTCACGAAGCATGGCCGATATCGATCAAACTATGTTTTCCGCGGTGTGGGCGACAAGGGCTGGGGGCTCGAAACCAGCCTGCAGAGAATGGGGAACCATGCTGCGGCAATCGAACGGCCCCTGCTCCGCAATTTCCTAAAGTACGCTGGCCCTGGCGAAGTCGCATCGGACGCGCTCCTCTACCAACTTGCACTCGCTCAGCATCATGGTCTGCCCACTCGGGTTCTCGACT
The DNA here is from genome assembly GCF_013155295.1 of Pseudogemmobacter hezensis. Classification (GTDB taxonomy): domain Bacteria; phylum Pseudomonadota; class Alphaproteobacteria; order Rhodobacterales; family Rhodobacteraceae; genus Pseudogemmobacter; species Pseudogemmobacter hezensis. The sequence goes on from NZ_JABJXT010000005.1 coordinate 241,738, forward strand.
GGACGACATCTCCCAGGGTAGCGTCACATTTTGCATTATCTAACGAGAATCACTTCGACGTGGACGGCGCTATCTGGTGCATCGATGTGGCCAATGCGCGACGAGTGCTTCCTTCAACGCTCGGTACTATCCTTACGGACGAGGATGCATTCGTTTTCTCGGTCGAAATGTTAGATCGTTACAAATCATTGAGCGATTTCGATGCAATAGATCCCAAAAGAGAATTTGTTCTCTTTTTTGAACCACCATCTCTTGATGGGCGCATCGTCAACCAAGGAGCGGTCTTATCGATGATGCCTGGCCCGGACTTTGATCTGAAAACATACATCCTCCGGCCCGAGAACAGAGATCTGGTGAAGCGCATCATCATACCCGCAAAAATTAAGTGGGAGCTACGAGATAAGCTGGACCAAGACAACGTGAGCGAGAGAATGCTTTTCCCCGGTTTAGATGGAACGGCAAGGTTTCTAACACGCTACTATAGTGCGGGCCCAAACCGGGTGGCCGGCAAGGTTGTCCCTGTCGATCCTATGACTTGATTGTTGGTGGATCGCTACAGACGACGAGGTAGCTCGATAAATTCCAACCATAGTTCGTTAAAATATTTGCGAACGTTGGGGCAAGGAAAGGAATGTAAGCGCATTGCGCGGAGGGCACGCCACTAGGATATTATAGAGTATGAACTTTATGTTCAAATTCTGATTAAGTACGGAGGATTACTTGACGCCGCAAACAATCGCTCGGCTATTGGCATCGATGAATGCGGGTCGCCTGTTGGTGGTCTGCGGTGCCGGCCTTTCTATGGCTCCCCCCAGCAGTCTCCCATCCGCGCGAGCCGTAGCGGAGCGTTGCTTCGACAAGTACCGACTTGAGTCTGACCCCAATTGCGACGCGGGACTCCGCGAGAACTTAGAGGCGCTGGCGGAGCATTTCGCTGGCCTCAACGCACTGCAATCTGTCTTCATCGAGCACCTCGTCCCGTGGTCGTCTTTTGTTCGGCCTTCGAACACGGGGCATGCCGCCATCGCAGATTTTCTCATCACACGTGCCGCCGTAGCCGGCATATCGAGCAACTACGACACGCTGATTGAGCGACGCGCTTGGGACTATGGTGCCGACTTTCGTGGTTCGCTCGATGGGGACGAAGCCACTGCCGACACCGTGCGACAGGCACCGTTGCTGAAGTTTCATGGCTGCGCTCACCGAGATCGTCCCTCCACGGTCTGGGCTCCGTCACAACTCGGCGATCCGACGATTTCAGCACGTATCGCTCGTAGCAAGGTTTGGATGGCCGCCAACATCCGACAAAAGGATGTACTCGTCGTCGGTTTCTGGTCGGATTGGGAATACCTCAACGCGGTGATCGGTGAGGCTCTGATCGATGTTCAGCCACTGTCGGTCACCGTGATCGACCTGTCGCCGACAAACGCCCTTGAGCAAAAGGCGCCGCAGCTCTGGCAGATCTCCCACGCTCAGAACGTGACATTCGAACACGTACAGGAGTCCGGCGCTGCAGCGCTCGACGAGTTGCGACGGGCGTTTTCATCCAATTATCTTCGCCAGGTGCTGGATGCCGGACGGGCCGCCTTTGAGCAGGCCACCGGCGTTCAATGTGACCCTGCTTGGCTCGAAGTCGCGGCTTTCGATAGCGAGGCTTTGTACGGGCTTAGGCGGGATGCCGAAGGCGTCTCAGCGGCGGAGCCTGCGACGCTCCTGCGTCCTGCGAATCCGGAGGCGCTTGGCTTCTTCCACTTGTTGTTGCGTCAGGCTGGCGCAGTGCAAATCGCGGACGGCTACGACTTCAATGGCCGGAGCATCCGCGTCGTCAATGGAGCGCAAACTGTGCTGGGCACGCTGCGCGGGCGGTTTGTCGAGCCGCCGGCAGCAATGGAAGCCGACATCGTCGTCGCCGTCGGCGCCACGGATCTGGGCGTGCCCGACAATGTCATTCGTAGCGGACGGGCGGGCGATCTCATCCGCCCAGATGCGGGTGGCGAATGGTACGATCTCGTTGGAGCAAGAACTGCGTTGGGCATATGATGGACATCTACATCCAATCTGAAATCCTTCTTCGCGATGCCCAGTATGACACTTGGACATGGACCGGGCCGTCAGGGCCGGTGACATGCTTTGAGAACGCCGCGCTCATGGGTTTTGTGCATGTCTTCGACACGGCAGATGCGCTCCTTGGTTCGTGGGAAGAACGGCAGAAGCTCGCGCTGTCTCGACACGCGACATTCCTGCGCAGCGCTGGTGCCAAGGCGTGGAACGTCTATTCCCTCTTCCTCACCGAGGCTTCAGATGCGCGCAGGAGCCGTGAGATTGAACGCATAGAGGAAGACTTTTCGCTGACCCGAAAGATAGCGCGAGCCTCGATCAGGACGGCCGATGACATCGAGATGGCTTTGCTGCCGCTGCTATCCATTCGATCAAAGCCACTGCTCGGCGCCGCCAACTTCGAAACGAGACTGCGCACCAGGCTCAAAGAGATCTCCCCCGATGGCGTTACAGCCTTCCTCAATGAAGCCGCACCAGCAGACGTTGCTCGCATCTTGGGAGCGAAATCATGAGGTTGGACTTCGTCGAAATATGTGGTTTCCGCGGATTCAGGGATGTCGCCCGGATAACCTTTGGTCGCGGCTTCACGGTCATCACTGGCCGTAACGGCGTGGGCAAGAGCACGGTATGTGATGCTGTAGAGTTCGCCATCACGGGCTCCATTGACAAATATTCTGTTGAGAAGGCCGCCAAGGAAAGCCTGAGCGATTACTTGTGGTGGCGCGGCGAAGGTGTGCCCGAAGCGCACTACGTCATCGCGTCTTTCGTCGATGACGGCGGCAAGCCATTCACGATCACGCGGACGCGGGAAACCGGGTGCGATCATTCTCCGGAAGACATCGAAGCTGCGTTGTGTGGCGGGCCGGTGCCTGATGACGCACTCAAGCAACTCACTCGCACGTCAATCATCCGCGACGAGTGGATCGCTGCACTTAGTTTGGACCTTACCGAAACAGAGCGTTTCGACCTCGTCCGTGCGGCGCTTGGTGCGATGGAAGGCTCCGAAGCCGGTAGCAGGGCAAAGGAAGTTGTCGCCGCTGCCGAAGCCAATCACGCTAAGGATGAAGCGGCCTATGAGACGGCTCGCGCGCGGCTGGCTGATCGGCTCACACAGCAGTCAGAGCTACAGACTGCTCTGACCCGATCTGGCGACGTTTCCTCGGCTCTGCAAGTTGTCGCGGCGGCAGTGCCCAGTGCGCCGCCCGAGCTGACCGCACAACTATCTGCCGCGCGGGCTATTCTCGCGAACGCGCGTGCCAGGTTGGGGCGCATGAGCGAGGCCGTCCAACTCGGTCGGGATATGGCAGCCGCACAGGACGTCTATAACAATCCTAATGCTGTCGCCGCCCGCGCAGCGGCGACCGGCGCGCATGATGCAGCGCAGCGAGAGCATGAATCGGCACAAAAAGCCGTTTTGGGCGCCGAGCAACGCCTCGCACGTGAAGAAGAAATGGATGCGGTCGCGGCCTCGCTCGCACTTCTGGTCGAGCACGGCGAGAGCTTGGGTTTGCATGACGATCACTGTCCGCTTTGTGCGGCTCATCGCACTTCCGAGGAATTTGCGGCCGGTCTCGCGATAGCACGCAAGAGGGTCGCGTCGCTCTCGTCGGGCATTCAGGCCGCCCGCGATGATCTCGCGAGCGCAAAGGCAAATGCACGCGAGCTGGGCCTCACGCTGCAAAAGACCGCCACCACGGTTCAGGCCCATGCAGACGATCTGCGAAGGCTGCGGGCGCAGGAAGCCGCGCATGTCGAGTTCTACGACCATTGGCACCTTGATCACGCCTATATCCAAGACCCCGAGGGCCTTGAACTGGCCGTGGAGTCTGAACGAGACCGGCTGATTGACCTTGAGCGAGCGCTGCTCGTGCTGGAGGCGTCGCAGGCAGTTTCCCGGATGTCATCGGTCGAAAGCAATATCGCGGTACTTCGTGATGAAATTGAGAAACTGGCGCGGGCGGTTGGCCAGTCGCAGAGTGCCGTAACGGCGGCCCGGGAAATCGAGCGGTCAGTCAGGCGTGTGAGCGCAGAGATCATTGATGAGCGGCTTGCTCAGATAAGCCCCTTGCTCAACGAACTGTATCAGCGCCTGCGTCCTCACGCCGACTGGCGCACGATCGACTATAGCATTCGCGGTGATGTTCGCCGGTTTCTAAGCTTGAAGGTGGGCGACGGCCTGAATCCGCAGTTTGTCTTCAGCAGTGGCCAGCGCCGCGCGGCAGGTCTAGCGTTTCTGCTGTCTGTCCACTTGGCTCGCGCGTGGACGCCGCTGCGTTCGCTTCTGCTGGACGACCCAGTTCAACACATCGATGACTTCAGAGCGCTTCACCTCGTCGAGGTGCTTGCGGCCCTGCGTTCCGATGGGCGTCAGATCATTTGTGCCGTCGAGGATCCCGCTCTTGCCGATCTTCTGAGCCGGCGCTTGATCAGCACTGCCACGCAAGGCGGCCGCCGTGTGGATATCGAGCTCGGACCGTTGGGGGCGACGGGCGTCGTCTTGGAGCGGGAAATCTACCCGATGCCGGTCGGTGTTCTGCGGGGCGTGAATTCTGCATGAATGCTAGGACCGAGTTGAACGGGCGTCGGGCACATGGTCCCTGGAGCGATTTGGCGCTCCACACAATAGGGTGGCGCGCATTCCAAGATCTCTGCTCGCAGGTTTGCGAAGTCGTGCTCGGCCGGCCAGTCGAGATTTTTCGAGAAGCCAATGATGGCGGACAGGATGCAGTGTTCCTAATCCCCTCCGAGCCCACGGCGCAGCCGATCGGCACGGTCCAATGCAAACATACGTCGGATGCCAGCAAGGCGCTGAAAGTTTCGGATCTGACCGCTGAGCTGGACAACGTCGAGGAACTGGTCAAGACTGGTCAGGCCGACACATATATCTTCATGACCAACATGAGTGTGGATGCGCCAGTGGCGGTCGCCGCACGTGCCAAGCTGCGGACGCTCGGCGTGCGCAAAGCGCATATTTTTGGCCGGCAGCATATCGTTCGGGTTATCAGGGGCAGCGCGCGTCTCCGTGCGTTGGTTCCACAGGTGTATGGCTTGGGGGATCTCACGGCGATCATCGATGAACGCCTCAGTGAACAGTCCCGTGCGCTACTGGATAGCTGGATTCCAAAACTACGCACCTATGTCCCGACCAAAGCCCATCGCGACGCTGTGCAAGCGATCTCGGAACATGGCGTGGTGCTGCTGCTTGGAAATCCATCGAGCGGAAAGTCGGCAATAGGCGCTATCGTTTCAACGATCGCCTCGGAAAATGCTGACAATACCGTCCTTGCTCTGACCAGCCCGCGTGACTTCGAAGCCGGATGGAATCCCAACGATCCTGGCCGCTTCTTCTGGATAGACGACGCGTTCGGCTCGAACGTCCTGCGGGATGATTATGTACAGGACTGGGCATCCGCCTTTTCAAAGCTCCGAGCGGCCGTCGCGCACGGAAACCGCTTTCTTCTCACCTCTCGCAAGCACATCTACGAAGCGGCGCGGCGGCGGTTAGGACAGCGAAACCTTCCGCAGTTTGCCGACGAAAGCGCGGTGGTCGATGTCGGGGAACTGACGATCGATGAGAAGACGCAAATTCTTTATAATCACGTGAACTTCGGCACCCAGACCCAGAGTTGGCGGTCGAGCGTGAAGCCTCATCTCGAGGCGGTCGCCGCCGTGCCCGGGTTCCTTCCGGGCATCGCCGAACGTCTGGGTGATCCAAACTTCACGAAGAGCTTGGCGCCCCGCGAAAACGCGCTCGTCCAGTTCATGAAGGAACCGCGCGAACATCTCGTCGACACCGTCAACGCGTTGGGCGACCACCTCCAGGCTGCTCTCATCCTCGTCTATGTGCATCAAGCGGGCTTTGACCCGAACGATCATGATCCATCAGCCGCGCAAGCCGTCGCCGAGCTGACGGGCTTCACCCTTTCGCGCATCCAAGATTGCTTCGCCGAACTGAAGGGTTCGTTTCTGAAGCACTCCGGGAGGAAATGGACATTCGCTCATCCGACAATCTCCGACGCCTTGACGGAGATACTGAGACAAAAGCCACACATGATGTCCGCCCTTATCCGCGGAGCGACCATCGACACGATCCTCAGCAGTTTCACCTGTGAAAGCTCATCTCTCATTCGCGACGCACTGGTGATCCCCACCAGCCTTGACGACGCCCTTGTCGGCCGGCTCGGACGCACACCCAACGAGTTGCAGCGAAATTGGATGCTCTTCCTCTTCCTCGCCTACAGGGCCAGCGACGCGGTCTTCAGCAAAGCCATAAGTGCTTCGCCGGAACTACTGCGCCGTTCATGCTGGCACACGGAACCGCTAGGAAATGATCCCCGTGTAGCCACCTATGCCCGTGCGCATCGGCTTAATTTGCTTCCGGAGGACCTCCGTTTGGAGGCAGCTGACGAGCTTGAATCTGCGGCACTCAAGAATTTCGACGTATCGTTCTTCGTTGAGGAGGACAAGCTCGCCCTCATTCCACCACTTCGGCTGGTCAGCTTGGGCGTTGGGTTACGAACTGCGGTGCTGCCATCGCTCGAAGAGCGCATAGATGAGATTACGGCTGATGCCGACCTCGACGAGGAGCCGGAAAGCCACTTTGAGAAGCTGCTCGGCGTGCTGGATCATGTCGAGACGATCGGCGTCGATGACGCCGCCGCCTCACTTATCGACTACGCGCGTGAGCAGGTGAAACGGTCGATCAAGGCGATCGAGGAGCGCAAGCGCGAACGCGACGAAGAGGCTGAAGACAGCACAGACTGGACCCATATCGTCTCGCAGAATAAGGACGAGGCGTCGGCCAGCACGCCACCTCAGCCTGCACTTGCCACCAAACGCTCGGTGTTCGATGATGTCGACAAATGAGCCTGTCAACGTCGACGCCGTTAGCATGGGTAAACTCCGGTTTGCCCGCATGCCGAATTGCTCAATCGCTTCCACGGTGGGGTGGTCGATGCGTCGGAGTTCCCCTCCAGTAATAAGCGTGGAGGGTAGTGATGAATCAAATCCGCGACTATGTGGTGGCCGATGTGGTAGATTGTATAGCCTCGTGGGGCTGTATCATGGCCGACGCTAGCTGGGGCCGAATCTCTCGGGAATTTTGCAGTCAATGTTATGTTGGAACCAGGAAAAACTATCCGTAATGCGAACCTCCCAATAGTTTGTGGCGTTGCGAGGATATCAACTCTGAAGGCCAGAGCCCCCTATTGTAGATATAATTTCGATTTATACGAATCGGGCGCAGATTTAAGGGAGAAACCATGACGGACTTTTTTGCCGAAACAGTTGAGTTGAACCTGCCAGAGCATCTTACGTTTGAGGGGCGGATCAAAGGTGCATCAATTTCACATCTGAAGCGCGTTTCTGAAATAGTTTCAGCAAGAATTATACCGTTCTCATACAAAAAAATTTGTGCATTCAAAGCTGTTACATCCTCTGGTGAGGTGATCGCTTTTGTCGATAAGCCGACCAGCTCTAGCCTCGAATGCGACGCAGTTATCTTGGTCAAAGATGCCTCTTCGGTTGCAAAAATATTGGCTTCTCTAAGCGCAAAGAGCGCGAGCTGGCTTTACCCAAAAACAAGGCGCGCACTCGCTCTTTCGCGCAGCGAATGCATATCGCTTGGTGACCTTACATTGCAGTCTTGGAAAGGAATGCTGACACTGCGAGCCGAAGAGGTTGAGAACGCACAAGTCATCGTTAGAGGCCTTCGTCCGCCTCAAATCGGTGCTGTCTATGCGACTCAAGCCCACTGGAGCGTTACGAACTCACCCGCCACGGTTGTCATGCCTACGGGCACAGGGAAAACAGAAACAATGCTTGCGTTAGCGGTTGGGACCCCCATCCGACGGCTTCTCGTGGTTGTCCCAAACAGCAATTTACGGCTTCAGATTTCTCGTAAGTTTGAAACCCTAGGAGTGCTGAAGGCCGCAACTTGCTTGGATAAAACTGCGCAGTATCCAGTGGTTGCGAAGCTTTTTAGCGTTCCCAAAACCATTGAGGAGGTCGACGAAATTTTCCTCCGTTCGAATGTTGTAGTTTCCACGCTTCAAATTCTTGGTCAAGCTAAACCCGAAGTTCAGGCTCGCATGGCAGAGCATGTCGATGCCCTTTTTGTGGATGAAGCGCATCATATACCGGCTAGGACGTGGTCGACTGCCCGTGCTCAGTTTAAACGCAAGCGCATTCTACAATTCACTGCAACACCCTTCCGAAACGATGGCCGGCGGGTCGATGGGCGGTTCATTTACGTCTATCTGAACCGCACCGGGTTTGCCGGAGGCTCCAACTCCTGAGTAGGATGGAGCATCATGAGCAAGACGACGAACAAGTTTTCCGCTGAGGTTCGCGAGCGCGCTGTGCGCTTGGTTCTCGACAATGAAGG
>NZ_JABJXT010000050.1 GCF_013155295.1 Pseudogemmobacter hezensis
GTGTTTCTTTTTTCCCATTCAGTGAAATGGCCGCAGTATTCGTTCCATTCCTGTGTTTTCATTTTGATGAGGGCGTTTGAGAGCTCTTCGCCGAGGGCAGATTTGAGGTCGGTATCGGCATCGAAGGCGCGGATGGCGTCGAGCAGGTTCAGGGGCAGCTTGGGCGCGTCTTTGATCAGATGGCCGTCGGTGTAGAAGTTGATGTCTGATCGCGGGCCGGGGTCGGCATTTGTGCGGATCCCGTCGAGGCCTGCGGCCAGGATCACCGCCTGCATCAGATAGGGGTTGGCGGCACCGTCGGGCAGGCGCAGCTCGAACCGGCCGGGGCCCGGGACGCGCACCATATGGGTGCGATTGTTGCCGGTCCAGGTGACCGAATTCGGCGCCCAGGTCGCACCCGATGAGGTGCGCGGCGCGTTGATGCGCTTGTAGCTGTTCACCGTCGGGTTGCAGATCAGCGCCAGCGCTGAGGCATGTTTCATGATGCCGCCGAGGAAGGCGCGGCCCTGGTCGGACAGGCCCAGTTCCTTCGTGTCGTCGGAAAAGGCGTTCGACTTGCCATCCATGGTCCAGACCGAGATATGGGCGTGGCAGCCATTGCCGGTCTTGCCCTGCAGAGGTTTGGGCATGAAGGTGGCGCGCAGCCCGTATTTCTCGGCCAGAACCCGGGTCATGAACTTGAAAAACGCGTGTTTGTCGGCGGTCGCCAGCACATCGTCGTATTTCCAGTTCATCTCGAACTGGCCATTCGCGTCTTCATGGTCGTTCTGATAGGGTTCCCATCCCAGATCGAGCATCGCCTCCGCAATCTCTTTGATCAGATCATAGCGGCGCAGGAGCGCATTCTGATCATAGCAGGGTTTGGTCGCGTCATCGAACTCATCGGCGACGGCGGAACCATCGGGATTTAGCAGGAAGAACTCGGGCTCGACCCCGGTTTTGACGCGCAGGCCCAGGCTTGCGGCCTCATCGACCAGTTTACGCAGCACATTGCGCGGCGCCTGATCGAGGGGCTTTTCCGACATCACCGGGTTTGAGGCCACCCAGGCGACCTCGGGATTCCAGGGCAGCTGGATCACGGTTGAGGGGTCGGGCACCGCCAGCATATCGGGATGGGCCGGGGTCACATCCAGCCAGGTGGCAAAGCCCGCAAAGCCCGCGCCATCGCGGCACATATCCTCAATGGCAGCGGTGGGGGCCAGCTTGGCGCGCTGATAGCCTAAGAGATCGGTGAAAGAGATCATGAAGTAGCGGATGCCACGCTCTTCGGCATAGGCGCGCAGTTCGACACCATTCTGCGGCTTTGCGCATTGCCCTTTGTCCAAGGCCATTTTGTTCGATTCCCTGTTGTTATGGTGAAGGCCAGCCCTTCGAGGGGCGGGTCCTTTGTTCGAAAAAGGAAAGCCGGGCAGAGGCCGCCCGGCTTTCCTGAAGGCTCAGTACCCCCCTCTGCCGGGGATCCAGCTGGTGCCCGCCAGCGGCACGCCTGCCATGGCGGCGGCCTCGACGGTCAGGGCGCAAAGGTCCTCGGGTTCCAGATTGTGGACATGGTTCTTGCCGCAGGCCCGCGCGATGGTCTGGGCCTCAAGCGTCATCACCTTGAGGTAATTGGCCAGCCTGCGCCCGGCCTGAACCGGGTCAAGGCGCTTTTGCAGCTCGGGGTCCTGCGTGGTGATCCCGGCCGGGTCGCGGCCCTCATGCCAGTCATCATAGGCCCCGGCGGTGGTGCCCAGCTTCTGATATTCGACCTCCCAATGCGGGTCATTGTCGCCCAAAGCGATCAGGGCGGCGGTGCCGATGGCGACTGCATCCGCGCCCAAAGCCAGCGCCTTGGCCACATCGGCCCCGGTGCGGATGCCGCCCGAGACGATCAGCTGCACCTTGCGGTGCATGCCCAGATCCTGCAGCGCCTTGACCGCCTGGGGCAGCGCCGCCAGCGTCGGCTGGCCGACGTGTTCGATGAACACATCCTGGGTCGCGGCGGTGCCGCCCTGCATGCCGTCGATCACCACCACATCCGCGCCCGCCTTGACCGCCAGCGTGGTGTCATAATAGGGCCGCGCGCCGCCGATTTTGACGTAGATCGGCTTCTCCCAGCCGGTGATCTCGCGGATCTCAAGGATCTTGATCTCCAGATCATCCGGGCCGGTCCAGTCGGGGTGACGGCAGGCCGAGCGCTGGTCGATCCCTTTGGGAAGATTGCGCATTTTGGCAACCCGGTCAGAGATCTTCTGGCCCAGGAGCATGCCGCCACCGCCCGGCTTTGCACCCTGGCCGACCACGATCTCGATGGCGTCAGCCCGGCGCAGGTCATCGGGGTTCATGCCGTAGCGCGAGGGCAGATATTGATAAACGAGGTGTTTGGAATGGCCACGCTCCTCGGGCGTCATGCCGCCGTCGCCGGTGGTGGTCGAGGTGCCCGAAAGCGTCGCGCCCCGGCCCAGGGCCTCTTTCGCCGCGCCAGACAGCGCCCCGAAGCTCATCCCCGCGATGGTGATCGGGATATCCAGCGTGATCGGCTTTTTGGCGAAACGGGTGCCAAGCACGACCTTGGTCTCGCACCGCTCGCGGTAGCCTTCCAGCGGGTAGCGCGAGATCGAGGCGCCAAGGAACAACAGGTCATCGAAATGCGGCAGGTGGCGTTTGGCGCCGCCGCCGCGGATGTCATAGATGCCGGTCGCGGCGGCGCGGCGGATCTCGGAATTGATCTCCTGGCTGAAGGTCGCCGACTGGCGCGGCACGGTCTGCGGGATCACTTTTTGCTCGTCTTTCATGGGCGATGATCCTCAGTAGGCCGACGCATTGTCGATGTTGAAATTGTAAAGCTTGCGGGCCGAGCCGTAGCGCTTGAACTCTTCGGGTTTGGCATCCGCCCCCGCCTGGGCCAGCAGGTCTTGCAAAATGGCGATATGCTCAGGGCGCATCTCTTTCTCGATGCAGTCTGCGCCGAGGCTCTTCACAGATCCACGCACGAAAAGCCGCGCCTCGTAAAGGCTGTCGCCAAGCGCATCACCGGCGTCGCCCAGCACCACCAGATTGCCCGATTGTGCCATGAAAGCAGACATATGGCCGATATTGCCGTGGACGACGATATTGATGCCCTTCATCGAAATGCCGCAGCGCGAGCTGGCATTCCCCTTGATCACCAGCAG
>NZ_JABJXT010000051.1 GCF_013155295.1 Pseudogemmobacter hezensis
CTCACGCGGTCAGCCCTTTTGGTTCTTGCAGGCCGTTTGCGCGGCATGCGGCGGTGAGGGTATTTGCCAGCAGGCAGGCGATGGTCATCGGGCCGACGCCGCCGGGGACCGGGGTGATTGCGCCTGCGACCTCGGCCGCGCTGTCATAATGCACGTCACCGACCAGGCGGTTTTTGCCGTCGCGCTCAATCCGGTTGATGCCAACATCGATCACGGTCGCGCCCGGTTTCACCATATCGCCGGTGATCATCTCGGGCCGGCCCACGGCTGCGACCAGTATATCCGCGCCGCGACAGACCGCGGCCAGATCTTTGGTGCGGCTATGCGCAATCGTCACCGTGCAGCTGTCGCCCAGCAAAAGCTGCGCCATCGGCTTGCCGACAATGTTCGAGCGCCCGACCACCACCGCATTCAGCCCCGCAAGGCTGCCATGATGGTCGCGCAGCATCATCAGACAGCCCAGCGGCGTGCAGGGCACCATCGACTTCTGCCCGGTGCCCAAAAGCCCGACATTCGAGATATGGAAGCCGTCGACATCCTTCGCAGGCGCGATCCGGTTGATCACCAGCTCTGCGTTCAGATGCGCGGGCAGGGGCAGCTGCACCAGGATCCCATGCACCGCCGGATCGGCGTTCAGACGGTCGATCAGGCCCAGCAGATCCGCCTCGGAGGTATCCGCTTCCAGCTTGAATTCAAAGGAATTCATCCCCGAGGCCTTGGTCTGGATGCCCTTGTTCTTCACATAGACCGCCGAGGCCGGGTCTTCGCCCACCAGCACCACCGCCAGCCCCGGCACCAGGCCATGCTCGACCTTAAGCGCCGCCACATGCGCCGCCACCTGATCCCGCACACCCTCGGCAAAAGCCTTGCCGTCGATCACCTTCGCCGCCATCCGCAGACCCTTCCTGTTCGCAGGCCGCCCGGCGCGGCCCTATTCGTTCCTGTCTCTGAGGCTGTCGGGCCCCAGCAGATTTTCCTCGCGCGCGATCGACCAGTCGATCAGCCGCCGCCAGAGCTTTTCCACCAGGTCCGGCGGCAGGCCCTCGGCCATCGCATGTTTGCGCACATTGGCGACCACCTCTTCCACCCGGGCCGGGATCCGCGCGGGCAGATCCACCCCCGCCTTGATCGCCGCCGCCCGGTCGATGAACCGCGCCCGCAGCGCAAAAAGCCGCACCAGTTCGCGGTCCAGCGCATCAATGCCTTCGCGGATCTCGGCCATGCTCTGACATTCACCCGGTTCGCGCATCCTGTGACCCTCCCATCAGGCCTTCTGTCGTCCAGGCTCTGATCTAAGCCAGCAGGCCGTGCACGAAAAGTCCTTTCCGGGATTGCGGGGGGCCAGGAGAGGCCCCGCGCATTTGGTTAACATCTTTGGCCCAGAGCTTTTGCCCAGAGCGGGCCGCAGAACAGCCCTGAGGGCGGGCCTCAGAACAGGCCTTCTACCTGGCCCGCCTCATTCAGGCGGATGGTTTCGGCCGCAGGCACCCGCGGCAGGCCCGGCATGGTCATGATCTCACCGCAGATCGCCACCACAAAGCCTGCGCCCGCCGACAGCCGCACCTCACGCACGGGGATCGTATGGCCCTCGGGCGCGCCGCGCAGGTTCGGATCGGTCGAGAAGCTGTATTGCGTCTTCGCCATGCAGACCGGCAGATTGCCATAGCCCGCAGCCTCCCAGGCCTTCAGCTGATCGCGCACTGATTTGTCTGCAATCACATCGCCCGCGTGATAGATGCGTTTGGCGATAGTTTCGATTTTGGCAAAAAGGCCCATATCGTCGGGGTAGAGCGGGGCGAAATTCGACTTGCCACCCTCGGCCAGTTCAACCACCCGTTTCGCCAGATCCTCGATGCCCGCTGAGCCTTCGGCCCAGTGTTTGCACAGGATCGCCTCAGCGCCCTGTTCGGCGACATAGGCCTTCACCGCCGCCACCTCGGCATCGGTGTCCGAGTAGAAGTGGTTAATCGCCACTACCACCGGCACGCCAAAGCCTTTCACATTTGCGATATGGCGGCCCAGATTCGGGCAGCCTTTTTGCACTGCTGCAACATTTTCGGCGCCAAGGTCCGCTTTCGCCACGCCGCCGTTCATCTTCATGGCACGAACCGTTGCCACGATCACCGCAGCCGAGGGCTTCAGCCCGGCCTTGCGGCATTTGATGTCGAAGAACTTCTCGGCGCCAAGGTCCGCGCCAAAGCCGGCCTCGGTCACCACATAGTCACCCAGCTTCAGCGCGGTGCGGGTGGCGATCACCGAGTTGCAGCCATGTGCGATATTTGCAAATGGGCCGCCATGCACGAAGGCCGGGTTGTTCTCCAGCGTCTGCACCAGATTGGGCTGCATCGCGTCTTTGAGCAGCACCGTCATCGCGCCATCGGCCTTGATGTCGCGGCAATAGACCGGCTTTTTCTCGCGGGTGTAAGCCACGATAATATCGCCCAGCCGCTTTTGCAGATCCTCCAGATCCTTCGACAGGCACAGGATCGCCATGACCTCAGAGGCCACGGTGATATCGAACCCGGTCTGGCGCGGAAAGCCGTTCGAGACCCCGCCCAGGCTGACCACCGTGTCGCGCAGCGCCCGGTCGTTCATATCCATGACGCGGCGCCAGGCGATGCGACGCTCGTCGATCTCCAGCTCATTGCCCCAGTAAATATGGTTATCGATCATCGCCGACAGCAGGTTATGCGCGGCGGTGATGGCATGGAAATCGCCGGTGAAATGAAGGTTCATCTCTTCCATCGGCACCACCTGGGCCATGCCGCCGCCTGCAGCCCCGCCCTTCATGCCGAAGTTCGGGCCGAGGCTGGCCTCACGGATACAGATCACCGCCTTCTTGCCGATCCGGTTCAGCCCGTCGCCCAGGCCCACCGTCGTCGTGGTCTTGCCCTCGCCCGCAGGGGTCGGGTTGATCGCGGTCACGAGGATCAGCTTGCCGTCGGGCTTGCCTTCCAGCGAGCGGATGAAGTCCTGCCCAACCTTGGCCTTGTCATGCCCATAGGGCAGCAAATGCTCGGACGGGATCCCCAGCTTCGAGCCGATCTCCTGGATCGGACGCTTCCGCGCCTCTCGCGCTATCTCAATGTCTGATTTGAAACCCAT
>NZ_JABJXT010000052.1 GCF_013155295.1 Pseudogemmobacter hezensis
TATTGGCGACATTGCATGCGGCTGCAGATGCGCTTCCCGCCGACAGAATGGTCAAGCCACCCATCATCGCTGCCGAAGCCGCAACTCCGGCGACGAACGGAGCGATGCTCGCCACCTGGCCTTTCCACTTCACAAGGCGGCCGCCCCGCACAAGCTGATGATATGATTTTTCGCGTGTCAGATCTGACATTTTACTTCCTGCTACTTGTTACTGTTACTGGTGTTCTTCAGGTGTTACCGCGTCTCATAAGCGGATTTCTTTTCCTGGAAATATGGTCGGATATTCTTTTAAAACAAAGGGTTCCTTACTCTTGATGACCTATATGAAGACTGGTGATGGCGCTTCGGCAAGCCAGCGCGCCTGCGTCACATTCCGCCGTGACCGCTATGCGCCGCCAGGGGATGGGCCAGGGCATGGGATGGTTGCTGCCATCACAATCCGAAAGGCTCTCGCTGCGCATAAGAAAGGGGTGCAGAGGTTGAAGTCTCAAGCCGCGCCTCCGGCGTTCTGGCCCATCTCGCTCCCCTGATACGGCGCGCCATGACCTGTCCGAAGGTGGGACAAGGCGGGCTTTTGTGCCGGGGGCAGAGAGGCAGAAAGCGCTCAGGGCAGCACAAGCCGCACCTGATACAGAGGCGCAATCCGGGAACGGCCCGGACAGCGGGGCAAAATAGCCTCCTTTTGGCGCCACAATCCTGCGCAATTACTCAACCCCTTCACACTCGTCAAAAGCCGGATTCTCTCCGGCCGGAACTTTCTACCTGGCCGTGTAACACGAAAGGTTCAATTTGTCAAAAATGAGTGAGAATGCGGTTAAGTGATGACCCGGTGAGCATTTGCCCATGCTGCAAGGCGTAAAACGTAGCGATGAGCAGACCATTGGAATAGGTCGCCAAACGGTGGATGACCAGGCAGAAGGCTGCGCTGATCATCGAGATCAGCAGGGCATAACAACGGTGACCGCAGAGCAAGCTGATGGCCTCTGCTGAACATCACGCTGTCGCAGGCGACGGATCTGATTCGGCCGCATCGGCAATGATCATGGGCGTTGTTGCCGAAGTCGCGGCGAGCAGGATTCACACGTTGAAACTATGGGATGAAATTATGAGGTTAATGGTCTGAGATGACGAGACCTGAACCTCCCCGCTATCGGACGACGAACTGGAAGAGTTACAACGAGGCCCTGAAGCGGCGCGGCTCCTTGCTGATCTGGTTGGACAAGGACATGACGTGGCTTGCGCCGAAGGCCGGTCGCAGCGGCCGACTGCGGGTGTTCAGCGGTGAGGATGATGAGAAAACAGTCCGGGGGACTGTTTTCCGACGAACGCTGTCCAGTTTTGTCTGATGGTGAAGGTGCTCTTCGGGCAGCCGCGCGCCCGGTCCGCCCAACCTGCTGATTGACAGCACGGGGATCAAGCTCCCCGGCGACGGGGAATGGCTCGCGCGCAAGCATGGCACGCATCGCCAGCGCCAATATCGAAAGGTTCATTTGGCGATGCACACTGCCACCGGCGACATGCGTGCCATGGAGTTCACCTCGAACGATCAGGGCGACAGCCCTGTGCTGCCGCGCCTGCCTGACCGGATCCCCGCTGATAAGCAGATCGGCACAGTGACCGGCGATGGTGCTTTTGACACAAGGCGATGCAATAGCGCGATCCTCAAGCGCGGTGGCACAGCGATCATCCCCATCTGCAAGAAAGGGCGACAATGGCGCGAGAACTGTCCCGCCGCCAAGCCCCGCAACGAGATCCTCAAGGCCACACAACGCCTGGCGCGGGCAGCCTGGAAACGCTGGTCAGGATATCACGCCCGAAGCCGGATCGAGGCCAGGATGACCTCCTGGTTCTCTCGAACCGATGGCGTTCATCTGCCCGATCTCAAGTCGGTCGGGGAACGCATTGCATCACACGACCCGAACCGCCAACAGTATCGCCCCCGATTTTTTGAACCCTATGTAACAGGATCAGCAGTGGGTCTCGCTGATCCCCCGCCCGAAGGCAAGGAAAAGCGATGACCGATTAACTGCACTGCCCCGCTGCCAGGGAAGCGATTGCTGCTGTGGTGCATGCCGACAAGGCCAAGCAGGCCTTGCAGGATCAATCTGGCATCGAGACCAAGGCAGACCTGAAAGGCCTGTGGGCACAATTCCCGAAGGCCAGCGCCCTTTTCACCAGGATCATCTCAACGTCGCGGGGGGGGTAAATCTCGCCGCCCCGGTGCAGCGGGGCATTGGGCCGCTTATCCATATCCCGAATGGGCGCAAATGACGGGTTTGTCGGTTGCCACCCTCAAACGGGAGTTGCAGGGTTTCAGTTCGTCCGCGAAACCCTTGGCAGATCACGGCGAGTTTCGGCCCATACCTGTCGTCCGCTAGGTTCAGTACCCATTGATTGTGCTGCTGTTCGGTGATTCAGCAGGTGTCAGGAGCCCCTTCTGATGAGCAATCTATTCTGGCTGACTGACGCGCAGATGGCGCGGCTCGAGCCGTTTTTCCCCACGAGCCATGGCC
>NZ_JABJXT010000053.1 GCF_013155295.1 Pseudogemmobacter hezensis
TTCAGATCCGCATCGCACTCATGAACCGCTTCACATCACTCGGAACGCCCGAGACCGTCCGCATGCGCTGAAGATAACCGGGAAAGGGGTATCTGCGCCCCCAAGCCGAATAGCGCAACAAAGCCTGCTGGACCGGGTCGGCGATCAATGGACGCTGCTGGTGCTGGAGGCGCTGGACGGGCGTGTCCTGCGCTTCAACGAACTGGGCCGCGAGATTGCGGATATCTCGAAACAGGTGCTGTCGCGCACGCTGCGACGGCTGGAAGAGGATGGTTTCGTGACCCGCACCATCTATGCCGAAGTGCCGCCGCGCGTCGAATATGTGCTGACCGATCTGGGGCGGTCACTGCTGGTGCCGATGAAGGCGCTGGTCACCTGGGCCGATGAGAACCATGACGCGATCCGCGGCGCGCGCAGGGATTTCGCAGCCTGACAATGGGGGTGTCGCCGCCCCTTACCGATCCGGCAGCTCCCGTGCAGCCAGCATGCAGGCGGCCAGCGCGGCGGCGACCAGGCCAAATGTGATCACAAAGGCTTCGGGATGCGGCTCGCCCTCACCCATGCCTTGCAACAGCCAGCCGAGCAGCGTGCCGCAGAGCGTCGCAAGGACCGGCCCGCCCAGTCGCTGCGCGATATTAAGGATCGTGGCCGCACTGGCCAGTGCCGCTTTCGGCACCGCACCATAGCCCGCAGTCATGGCAGCAAGGCCGGTCGCACCCTGGCCGATCCCCAGCAAAAGCAACGCCACCGGCAGCAGGATCTGGCCCGCCACGCCACCTGCAATCCCGATCAGCAGCCCAATCGCCAGCAGCGCGGCCGCAGTGCCGGAGCGCGCAACCCGGCGGGGCCCGAACCGCTCGACGAGGCCACCCATCAGCGGCCAGGCGATCAACAGGCCAAGGCCCAGCGGCGCGATCAGCATCCCGGCCTCTGCCACCGGGCGGCCAAGGCCGGTCTGCAGGAAAACCGGCAAGAGGATCTGGCAGGCCATGGTGACGCCGACCGTCAAGAACTGCACCATCGCCGCCCCCCGCAACACCGGCAGCCGCAACAGGGCCGGGTCAATCAGCGCAGCACTGCCCTTCCTGCGCAGGTGCTGCACGAACAGCGCCAGCAGCACGACTGCCACAGCCAGTCCCACCGCCCCTTCAGGCGTGGCGATACGGGTCAGCGACGACAGCAGCAGCACCAGTGCGGGCGACAGCAGCACAAGGCCGGTCCAGTCCACCGGCTTTGCGGCCTCACGCGATTGCCCGGCCTCGTCCGGCAGGAAAAACCAGGCCAGCGCAAAGCCCACCGTCGCAAAACCCGCCGTAAACGCAAAGAGCCAGCGCCAATCCAGCCAGGTCAGCACAAAGCCCGCCAGCACCGGGCCCAGCACCGGGCCCATCAGGATCGGTATGGCGGCAAAGCCTGCAATGCGGCCCATCCCTGCGCCCGCCACCCTGGCGATCATCATCTGCGCCAGCGGCGCCATCAGCCCGCCGACCATCCCGTGCAGCACCCTGAGCGCGATCAGCGACCCCGCCGACCAGGCCAGCCCGCACAGCGCCGCCGAGATCCCGAACCCGGCATAGCACGCCAGATAGAGATTGCGCGCCCCGATCCGCTCGACCAGCACACCCGCGACCGGCAGCATCAGCACCATCGCGAGCAGATAGCCCGTCACCACCCATTGGATCGCAGCCAGATCCGCGCCCATATCCGCGGCCAGCACCGGCAGGGCGGTGGCCAGCATGGTCGCGTCGATCTGCGCGAGGAACGATCCCAGCACCGCGACTGACGCGACCTTCCATATGGTGCCTGTCGGGGCGGGCGTCATTCTGCGCTGTCACCGGATTGCGCCACACCAAAGCTATCGCGGGCGGTGACGATGGCATGGTGATGATCGTCAGCCCAGTCCATCAGCACGCGCAATGGGCTGAGGAAGGATTGCCCCATCGCGCTCAGTGCATATTCCACGCGCGGCGGCGTGGCCGGATGCACGGTGCGGGTGACGAAACCGTCTTCCTCCAGCCGCCGCAAGGTGCGCGACAGCACCTGTTTAGAGACATCCCCGATGGCACGATGCAGCATGTTGAACCGCATCGGCTCTTCGCCCAGATGCGCGAGGACCAGCAGGCTCCAGCGGTCGCCCACCCGGTCGAGCACGTCGCGCACCACGCAGGGCTGGGTGAAATCCACCCCGCCGGGCGGAAGAAGTCCCCCGATGCCCTTCATCACGAACCCTCCGGCCATAGGTCACATCCATCTGACCTGGTTGGAAAAACATGCCTTCTTGCGCGGCTTTTCACCCACGCCTAAATGCAGGTAACAAATCAAGACCACGTTCGCAATCCATACCAGGAAGGACAGACCCATGAGCGCCCCGAAAAAGATCACTGTTGTTTCTCACCCAGAACTGAGCCGTTTAAGGGCATAATTTTCACTGAGAACTGAGCCATGTGAACCTTCCTCCAAAGCGGTGAGCGGCGGGGGCAACGGAGTGATCCACATGGGACTTTTG
>NZ_JABJXT010000054.1 GCF_013155295.1 Pseudogemmobacter hezensis
TGTTGAATCTCACGCGGAACTGAGCCGGTTTTGTCACCGAGAAGTGAGCCACCTCTGATTATGGATTTTGGTTCAAGCTGGGGTCAAGGTTGGGTGTGTCTCCTTCTTTTTTCTTACTGCAGCTGCTGAGCTTGCCTTGAAGCGGAAGCTATCGTTTCCGGTCTCCAGGATGTGGCAGCGGTGGGTGAGGCGGTCGAGCAAGGCAGTGGTCATCTTGGCATCACCAAAGACCGTGGCCCATTCGCTGAAGCTGAGGTTGGTGGTGATCGCCACGCTGGTGCGCTCGTAGAGCTTGCTCAGCAGATGGAACAGGAGCGCCCCGCCCGAGGCGCTGAAGGGCAGATAGCCAAGTTCATCCAGGATCACGAGGTCGAGCTTGGTTAGCCCCTCGGCGATCTGCCCTGCCTTGCCCTTGGCCTTTTCCTGTTCGAGGGCGTTGACCAGTTCGATGGTGGAGAAGAACCTGACCTTTCGGCGGTGATGTTCGATGGCCTGGATACCAAGGGCGGTGGCAACATGGGTCTTGCCGGTGCCCGGGCCGCCGATCAGCACCACGTTCTGCGCGCCATCCATGAACTCGCAGCGATGCAGGGTTCTGACGGTGGCTTCGTTGATCTCACTAGCGGCGAAGTCGAAGGCCGAGAGGTCCTTGTAAGCCGGGAAGCGGGCCGACTTCATGTGATAGGCGATCGAACGCACTTCGCGTTCGGCCAGTTCGGCCTTCAGCAGTTGGGAGAGCATCGGAATTGCAGCTTCAAATGCTGGCGCGCCCTGCTCGATCAGGTCGGTGACGGCCTGGGCCATGCCATACATCTTGAGGCTGCGCAGCATGATGACGATGGCACCAGCGGCTGGATCATGACGCATGACGGCCTCCGGCGATCTGGCTGCGAAGGCCGTCATAGCGTTCGACGTTAGCCTTGGGCTCACGATGCAGGGCCAATGCCTGTGGTGTATCCAGTGGCGGCCCGCCGATCACCTTTCCATCTACCAGCCGATGCAGCAGGTTCAGCACATGGGTCTTGGTCGGCACCCCCTCGGCCAATGACCGTTCCACGGCGGTGAGCACGGCCTGTTCGTCGTGGTGAAGCACCAAGGCAAGTATATCGACCATCTCGCGATCACCGCCGGGCTTGCGCAGCATGTGATCCTGCAACTGTCTGAACGCAGGCGGTAATTCTAGGAATGGTGCGCCGTTGCGAAGCGCGCCTGGCTTTCGCTGCACGACAGCCAGATAATGCCGCCAGTCATAAATCGTCTTTGGTGGCAGCTTGTGACTGCGTTCGATCACGCGCGTATGTTCGCACAGGATGTTGCCCTCGGCCGCAACGACCAAACGGTCAGGATAGATCCGCAGGCTTACCGGTCGGTTCGCAAATGACGCCGGAACACTGTAGCGGCTGCGCTCGAAGCTGATCAGGCAGGTGGGCGAGACACGCTTGCTCATCTCGATGAAACCATCGAATGCGACCGGCAATGGCATCAACTCGGCCTGCTCCTCGGCCCAGACATCGGCGATGGTGCCAGGCTGTTTGCCATGTGGGGTCTCCCGCCACAGCTCGAGGCAACGTTCTTCCAGCCACGCATTCAGTGCGGGGAGGTCGGGGAAGTCTGGCATCCCCTGCAACATCTGATGGCGCGAATCCCGAACGTTCTTCTCGACTTGCCCCTTCTCCCACCCGGCGGCTGGATTGCAGAACTCGGGCTGATAGACGTAATGGTTCGTCATGGCGAGGAAGCGCATGTTTATCTGCCGCTCCTTACCGCGACCGACACGATCTACCGCCGTCTTCATGTTGTCGTAGATGCCCCGATCAGGGACGCCGCCAAAGACACGGAAGCCGTGCCAATGCGCGTCAAACAGCATCTCATGGGTCTGCAGAGGGTAGGCCCGAAGCAAGAAGGCACGGCTGTGCGACAGTTTGATATGCGCCATCTGCAACTTCATGCGCTCGCCGCCCAGCACGGCAAAGTCCTCGCTCCAGTCGAACTGGAAAGCATCACCGGGGGCAAAATGCAGCGGCACAAAAGTCCCGCGTGCCGTTGTCTGCTGTTCGCGCTGACGATCAGCCTTCCACCGCCGCGCAAAAGCTGCAACCCGGGGATAGGAGCCCGTGAAGCCAAGCGCCACAAGATCGGTATGTAACTGCTTCACCGTGCGCCGTTGTTTGCGCGACTTTCCAGCCTCGGTCTTCAGCCAACCAGCCAGCTTCTCGGCATAGGGATCAAGCTTGCTGGGCCGCTCCGGCGTTGCAAATTTTGGCTCTATCGTATTAGCCGCCAGGTGCTTGGTCACGGTATTACGCGACACGCCCGTTAGCCGCGCAATCTCGCGGATCGACAGCTTCTGCCGCAAATGCATGCGTCGGATGATGTTCAAAAGTCCCATGTGGATCACTCCGTTGCCCCCGCCGCTCACCGCTTTGGAGGAAGGTTCACATGGCTCAGTTCTCAGTGAAAATTATGCCCTTAAACGGCTCAGTTCTGGGTGAGAAACAACA
>NZ_JABJXT010000055.1 GCF_013155295.1 Pseudogemmobacter hezensis
GCCCGGCTGTAGCTCGACCAGTTCGTTGTGCGAAAAAGAGGGATCGGCTTGCTCATAGAGCCAACCTAACCCGCTGACTCACAAACATGAATCCATGAGCCGGCCGGATAGTGCAACAAAGCCCTTCCGCTGCGAGACGGCTCTCATCCGCCTCCTGAAATTTATCGGGTGGCCCCAACCAACGCAGAGCATCCTCATAGAATCCATGAGACAACAAGCGCCGAGCCACCTTCACATTCACATCTCGGGCTCCTGAAAATGATTCTTTTGATTTTACCGCCTCTATTATAAAAATATCGTCTGGCGCCAGCTCAACTGCCACCCTCCACAGATCTTCCGATGAGGCGCGATCTTGGGGAAGAAGTGAAAACGCAGACTCGAAGCGTCCCGACATTGCCAGTGACAGAATCTCAGCCCGCTTCATGCGGGCTTGGGGCAGGCCGTACGAATAATCCACGGATAGTGCCTTCAATTCATCTGCCAGATCATCCTCTACAGCCCGCTTAATGTTGTAAGAGGATTCTGCAATTATAATCGCTGCATGGGCCGCATTAGGCCCTGGATCTTCGGAAACAGCGGTAGCCACGGAAAGCGCATCGGTGGCATTTCCGTTTACGATATCGAACTCTGCGTCCAATAGAAGAATTGCACGGTCATGATCGCCGGAGCTTCTCATCATAGTGCTACGTAAACGATACGCCGTCTCGTTCTCACCAATGCTCAACAAATACTCAGCGATGGGTGGACCGACATGGTCGCGCAAGTCCTTCGGCAGTTCAGAAAAACTACGTGCAATAGCAGCCCCATTTGGTGCGCCATATCCCGCGTCGCCTCCATCGAGAGCAAGAGAAAGCACCGCCCAAAGCGCTGCAACGGTATCACAAGTCTCCATCCCGTCGAAGGCGCCTTCCGGACCGATTTCGAGATCTACAAGATAGGTTAGATCCCGTAGCGGATGGTATGCTTCGATATCCTTTGCATCTGGCAGCAGTTCCAAAATTTGCCGCGCCTCAGCACCAAACCCTAATCCAATAAATGCCTTTACAGCTTCGAGAACCGCCGTGCCATCTGGCTCATCGAACTCGCCAAGAAGATCGGCCCGGGCGCGCGAAATCTCTGATGTGTACTGGCTTGCCTGCGCCCATCTGCCTACGTCGGTTAATTGTTCCGGTAGACAAGGCCGACCATCTATCGTCAAATTTGGAGCTGGATTGGTTCGGGTGGCGGTGTGCAAGCCAGGCAATTCTCCATTCGACACTCTGAAACCAAGCGCGTCACCTAGCAACCCACTATATATTTCATGTTCAGGGATATCAGCCCATGACTGAACAACGCCATCGGCTACACCTCTCTCAATTTGTAAAAGCAAGGCATCGCGCAAAGGTACAATTTCTTTATGGACGTCTATTTGATTACTATTTTCAGCCTCGACTAAAGACAAATCATAATTGAAGTACTGCTGGGCGTATTTATTTTTCGCCATATTTTTTTCGCCAAAATACCAGTCAAGCATACTGAATTCATCATTCATCACCTCATTGTCACTGACAATCACACCCGAACCCGCACCCCCTCCCCCAATAATTTCATTTAGCTGGTATTCGAACACTGAATCAGACGGCGCCACACCGCTTCTGATATCTATTGCTACCATCGTTGAGGATGCCTGAAATGCAATCGCATAGCATACGCATGGAACAACGAAATTAAGAATCCGCTCCCGCCCATCATAGACTATGCCAGATAATCTTTCTTTGGGAATCTTATCAAAAGCTTGCCGCGTATCGTAGTCTTCTATTTCACGCGAAGCA
This sequence comes from Pseudogemmobacter hezensis, assembly GCF_013155295.1. Classification (GTDB taxonomy): domain Bacteria; phylum Pseudomonadota; class Alphaproteobacteria; order Rhodobacterales; family Rhodobacteraceae; genus Pseudogemmobacter; species Pseudogemmobacter hezensis. Next base: position 1,812 of record NZ_JABJXT010000055.1, read on the forward strand.
ACAAATCCATACCCCTGCGAGGTTCTGCCAAAGCTCCAGCCTTCCGTGTTGCTTGCATTAATAACAATTCTTGTGAAATCGACATGCTCTCCGCCCCGAACCACTGCTGTTTCAGCGACAGCATATCCTGCAGTCATAGCAAGCAGAGTTACCCCGATATGTAACACGACCTTCATGCTGCTTCTTGCTTTAATGAACGAAGAGCTTCTTCGAGATTCCCAAAATCGGGCCTCATGTGATGTGGTGTGTTCTGGCGGCCAACCTCAATACATATATTTGCGGGATGGCGATGTAGATTTGCTACCAGAACCTCCCGAATAAGATTGTAGAAATGGGCATCATCTTCGACAACTGCTTTGACGCGCGCAGCAAATGGCCCCATCAGTCCGTATGCAAGAAAAACACCCAGGAATGTGCCGACGAGTGCACCGCCGATCATTTTACCCAAGATCTCTGGAGGTTGATCGATCGACGACATGGTTTTAATCACGCCCAAAACGGCTGCCACGATACCAAGCGCTGGCAAGCCGTCTGCCATGTTCTGCAAAGCGTGACTGGAATGGGCTTTGTTGCGCTATTCGGCTTGGGGGCGCAGATACCCCTTTCCCGGTTATCTTCAGCGCATGCGGACGGTCTCGGGCGTTCCGAGTGATGTGAAGCGGTTCATGAGTGCGATGCGGATCTGAA
>NZ_JABJXT010000056.1 GCF_013155295.1 Pseudogemmobacter hezensis
AGGCTGATCGCCGCCTGAGCATGGAACTCGGCAGGGCCTACGCGACCACCAGAACAGCTACAAGCGCCAGGCTCTTGGCGGCCGGAACAGGAAAACTTCCCGGCGGAGCGACTATTTCAGCGACCTGTTACGCTTGTCCGTCCATCATGAATTGACGAACATTTAGTGAACATTTATTTTCGCCGCCATGGCAAGAACCCTTCAGGACAAGCTGGCGATCCTTTCCGACGCGGCAAAATACGATGCTTCCTGCGCCTCATCGGGAGGTGAAAAGCGCGATTCCCGCGCGGGTGGCATCGGGTCTTCCGGTGGGGCTGGCATTTGCCATGCCTATACGCCGGACGGTCGCTGCATCAGCCTGCTCAAGATCCTGATGACCAATTTCTGCATCTTCGACTGCGCCTATTGCATCAATCGGGTATCTTCGAATGTCGAGCGCGCGCGCTTCACGGTCGAGGAGGTCGTGACGCTGACCCTGGAATTCTATCGGCGAAACTACATCGAGGGTCTGTTCCTGTCGTCCGGAATCATCCGCTCGCCCGATCAGACCATGGCAGATATGGCGCGGATCGCGCGGGTGCTGCGGCAGGATCACGGGTTCAAAGGGTATATCCACCTCAAGACCATTCCGGATGCCAGCCCCGATCTGATCCGCGAGGCCGGGCTTTACGCTGACCGCCTCTCGATCAATGTCGAACTGCCCGCCGATGCAAGCGTGCGCAAATTCGCCCCGGAAAAGCGCCCCGAGACCATCCGTTCCGCCATGGCGCAGGTCCGGCTGGAGGGCGAGGCCGCCAAGGACAAAACCCATACCGGCAAGCGCCCGCCGCGCTTTGCGCCCGCGGGCCAGTCGACGCAGATGATCATCGGCGCTGATGGCACGGATGATGTGACAATCCTGAAAAGCTCGACCCGGCTTTACACGGGTTACAAGCTGCGCCGCGTCTATTACTCGGCATTTTCGCCGATCCCGGATGCGTCCAGTGCCTTGCCGCTGGTGCAGCCGCCCTTGCTGCGCGAACACCGGCTCTATCAGGCGGACTGGCTGCTGCGCTTTTACGGCTTCAGCGCCGAAGAGATCGCCACCGGCGCAACGGCGGGGCATCTCGATCTCGAGATCGACCCGAAGCTGGCCTGGGCCTTGCAGCACCGGGGGCTGTTCCCGCTGGATGTGAATCGGGCCAGCAAGGACATGCTGCTGCGAGTGCCGGGCTTCGGCACCCGCACCGTCGAGCGGATCCTCGCGGCCCGCCGGACGCGGCCGCTGCGCTATGAGTGTTGAATCTCACGCGGAACTGAGCCGGTTTTGTCACCGAGAAGTGAGCCACCTCTGATTATGGATTTTGGTTCAAGCTGGGGTCAAGGTTGGGTGTGTCTCCTTCTTTTTTCTTACTGCAGCTG
>NZ_JABJXT010000057.1 GCF_013155295.1 Pseudogemmobacter hezensis
CAGGTCGCTGAAATAGTCGCTCCGCCGGGAAGTTTTCCTGTTCCGGCCGCCAAGAGCCTGGCGCTTGTAGCTGTTCTGGTGGTCGCGTAGGCCCTGCCGAGTTCCATGCTCAGGCGGCGATCAGCCTTGGGAGCCGGGCGAGATTGTTGGCGGCCATGGTGAGGATAAAGCGGGATCGCACCTTTTCGAGGCCACGGTAGACGGTCTGTGCCATGCCGCCGATGGTCTTGGCCCAGCCGAAGGCCTCTTCGATCCGTTTGCGGTGACGCTGGGATTTGGCGTAGCCGTCGTGCCTGGTAGTGCGCCCGTCGATCGCGGAATGCCTTGATCTTTGCGCGATATGGGGCGTGACACAGGCCGCGCGCAGGTCGGTGACAAAGCCTGCGGCATCGAAGCCGCGGTCGGCGCCGAGCGTCAGCCTTCGGGTCGATCCCGGGGAATGACGGTGGATCATGTCGAGCGCCGCGCGCCGCTCGGCCCTGCCATCGGCGCGAGTGAGGTCGCCCTGCACGATCAGGCCGGAGCGGTTCTCCATCAGCGCATGCCCGATGAAGCACAGCATCGCCCCAGTTCCGGGCGATTTCTTGTAAAGCCGGGCGTCCGGATCGGTGACCGAACAATGGGTGGCATTCGTCCGTCTCTGGCCCCGGAAATCGACCTCGGCATTGCGGCTGTGGCGGGCTGGGCGGGGCATAGGATCGGTCTCAGTGGTGGTCGACACGGTGGGATCGATGGCGACATCTGGCCCGGACGGATCGCCTGGATCATCATCGGGCGAGGTCCCGTCTGCCCGGGGCTGGACGCTCTTCATCGACGCCCAGGCCTTCACCAGCGTGCCATCGACCGAGAAATGATCGTCCGACAGCAGCGGCGCCACGTCGCGATGGGCCAAGATCGCGGCCATCACCGCGCGCGACATCTCGGTCGTCAGCAGCCGGTCGCGGTTCTTGGTGAAGACCGTGGGCACCCAGACCGGGTCATCCACGCCAAGGCCGACGAACCAGCGAAACAGAAGGTTGTAATTCATCTGCTCCATCAGCTGGCGCTCGGAGCGAACGGAATAAAGGATCTGCAGCAGACTCGCCCGGATCAGCCGCTCCGGCGGGATCGAGGGACGACCGAAGCCGATGTAAAGCGCATCGAACGCGGCATCGAGGCTGGCCAGCGCCTCGTTGACCACCCGTCGTATCTTCCGAAGTGGGTGGCCCGCAGGAATCCGGGCTTCAAGGTCGACATAGCTGAACAGCGATCCGCTCGCCTCGTCCGTTCCACGCATCTTCACCACCCCGCCTAACTGCTCGGGGTGAATCATGTTCCGCGCCGCAGGTCGAGCACTGACTATTTCAGCGACCTG
>NZ_JABJXT010000058.1 GCF_013155295.1 Pseudogemmobacter hezensis
ATCAGGCAACCATCAACTCCGATGGCACCTGGACGGTGGACGTTCCGAACGCCAGCTTCGACGGCAATCCGGTTGAGGCCACCATCACCCGTGGCGGCGAGACCGCCTCGGACGATACCCCTGTTCCGGTGGTGCCCGCAGCGCCTGCGCTGGATGTCACCATTGATGACGTCACCACTCCGGTTGATCCGGCGACGCCCGGCAACACGACGCTGACCGGGACGGTGACCGATCCGACCGGGACCGGCACGGTTATGGTGACCGTTGGCGGCACCGATTATCAGGCAACCATCAACTCCGATGGCACCTGGACGGTGGACGTTCCGAACGCCAGCTTCGATGGCAACCCGGTCGAGGCCACCGTCACCCGTGGCGGCGAGACGGCCTCGGACGACACCACGGTTCCGGTGGTGCCCGCAACGCCCGCGCTGGATGTCACCATTGATGACGTCACCACTCCGGTTGATCCGGCGACGCCCGGCAACACGACGCTGACCGGGACGGTCACCGATCCGACCGGGACCGGCACGGTTATGGTGACCGTTGGCGGCACCGATTATCAGGCAACCATCAACTCCGATGGCACCTGGACGGTGGTCGTTCCGAACGCCAGCTTCGACGGCAACCCGGTTGAGGCTACCATCACCCGTGGCGGCGAGACCGCTTCGGACGACACCCCTGTTCCGGTGGTGCCCGCCGCGCCTGCGCTGGATGTCACCATTGATGACGTCACCACTCCGGTTGATCCGGCGACGCCCGGCAACACGACGCTGACCGGGACGGTCACCGATCCGACCGGGACCGGCACGGTTATGGTGACCGTTGGCGGCACCGATTATCAGGCAATCATCAACTCCGATGGCACCTGGACGGTGGACGTTCCGAACGCCAGCTTCGACGGCAACCCGGTTGAGGCAACCGTCACCCGTGGCAGCGAGACCGCCTCGGACGACACGCCTGTTCCGGTTGCGCCCGCAGCGCCCGCGCTGGATGTCACCATTGATGACGTCACCACTCCGGTTGATCCGGCGACGCCCGGCAACACGACGCTGACCGGGACGGTCACCGATCCGACCGGGACCGGCACCGTGACGGTGACGGTTGGCGGCACCGACTATCCGGCGACCATCAACTCCGATGGCACCTGGACGGTGGACGTTCCGAACGCCAGCTTTGACGGAAACCCCGTTGAGGCCACCGTCACCCGTGGCGGCGAGACGGCCTCGGACGACACCCCTGTTCCGGTGGTGCCCGCCGCGCCTGCGCTGGATGTCACCATTGATGACGTCACCACTCCGGTTGATCCGGCGACGCCCGGCAACACGACGCT
>NZ_JABJXT010000059.1 GCF_013155295.1 Pseudogemmobacter hezensis
GTTAGTTACGCGGCGATGTCTTCAATTTCCAGAGCCGCGTAGAAGTTTGCTTCTGCCTCTGCTGGCGGGATGCTCCCGATCGGCTCAAGCAGGCGGCGGTTGTTGAACCAGTCGACCCATTCGAGGGTGGCATATTCGACGGCTTCGAAGGTGCGCCACGGCCCGCGACGATGGATGACCTCAGCCTTGAACAGACCATTGATCGTTTCCGCCAAAGCGTTGTCATAACTGTCGCCGACGCTGCCGACTGAAGGTTCGATGCCAGCCTCGCCCAGCCTTTCCGTGTATTTGATCGACAGGTATTGCGATCCGCGGTCCGAGTGGTGGACGAGCCCTGCGCCCTTGACCGGACGGCGATCATGGACAGCCTGTTCCAGCGCATCGAGAACGAAGCCTGCATGAGCTGTTTGGCTCACGCGCCAGCCCACAATCCGGCGTGCGTAGGCGTCGATGACGAATGCCACATACACGAAGCCCCTCCAGGTGGCGACATAGGTGAAGTCGCTGACCCAGAGCACGTTCGGCGCTGGAACCCTGAATTGCCGGTTCACCTTGTCCAAAGGGCGTGGCGCCGATCTGTCCGGCACCGTTGTTCTGTGGGGCTTTCCGCGAATAATGCCCTGAATACCCATGCCCTTCATCAGCCGGGCGACCGTGCAACGCGCGACATCGAAGCCTTCCCGATCCAGCTGACGCCAAACCTTACGCACGCCGTAGACGCGCCAGTTCTCCTCGAAGACCCGCTCGATCTCGGGCCGCAGGACTGCATCGCGCCGGGCACGATCCGATAACCGCGACGGATCGGCGCGCTTCACCAGGTGATCGTAATAGGTGGAAGGGGCGATCGGCAGAACCTTGCAGATCGGCTCGACCCCATGCTCACCGCGGTGATCGTCGATAAAGCCGACCATCACTTCGACCGGCGGTCGAGCTCCGCCATCGCAAAATACGCGCTCGCCTTGCGCAGGATCTCGTTTGCCTGGCGCAGCTCCCGGTTCTCCCGCTCCAGCGCCTTCATCTTCTCGGCCATGTCTGCCGGGATACCAGCGCGCTTTCCGCTATCGACCTCGGCCTTCTTGACCCACTCGTTCAGGGTCTGGGGCGCGCAGCCGATCTTCGCGGAAATCGACATGACTGACTGCCAACGCGATCCATGCTGGCCTTCATTGTCGAGAACCAAGCGCACAGCGCGCTCGCGAACCTCAGCGGAAAACTTGTTCGTCGTCTTGCTCATGATGCTCCATCCTACTCAGGAGTTGGAGCCTCCGGCAAACCCGGTGCGGTT
>NZ_JABJXT010000006.1 GCF_013155295.1 Pseudogemmobacter hezensis
CCAGTGGCGGAACCTGGCTCGATTTGTCGAAGCGGCAGCCCGAACAGAACCTTCACCATCAGGCAAAACTGGATCGCGGCATCGCTGAACACAGCCGGTCGGCCATTGCCACCGGCCTTCGGCGCAAACCACGTCATGTCCTTGTCCAACCAGATCAACAAGGAACCACGCCGCTTCAGGGCATCGTTGTAACTCTTCCAGTTCGTCGTCCGATAGCGGGTAGGGGCAGGTCGCGTCATCGCAGACCATTAGCCCTATGGATTCCTCGTGTGAATCCTGCTCGCGGGGGGATTCTGCAACAACGCCGATGCTGAGCAACGCCATTCAGATGCGAAATGAAGAGGGGGGAGGGCGGCGGTTCCGAGGGAGGAGGAGAGGAACCGCCGCATGTTCCGGTGGCGCAAGGGAGGAGGAGAGCGCCGCCGAACTGGTCGGGCAACCAACCTTGCGGTCTTGCCCAGATGGTTAGCGCGCGACAGCTCCTGGGAGGAGGAGCGGAGCTGCCGCGCATTCCGGCCACCCCAGGGAGGAGGAGAGGGGCGCCGAAGCCGTGAGGTCCTGATCCAGAGAAGATCCTGACCGGTATCTGATGCGGCGACCCCAGGGAGGAGGAGGGGGGTCGCCGCTGGTTCGAAGGCCCAGGGAGGAGGAGAGGGCCACCGAATAAGAGGGATGCCATTCGCATCCGCTATAAAGTGGCGCCACCTGGGAGGAGGACGGTGGCGCCGTCTTCACCCCGGGCTCAGGGAGGAGGAGAGAGCCCGGTGCGAGAAACTTATTTGCCGTAAGCCGCTTCGCGGGCGACTTCGTTAATCATCGAGCGCGACATGCCCAGATCCGAGAGATCGCGGTCGGAAAGAGCGCGCAGCTCTTCCAGGGTGCGCAGGTAAAGTTTGCGCCGTGCGACTGCGTTGCGGATGGCCTCAACCACGTCGCCGATCAGCGAAGGGCGGGCAATGGCGGCGCGGGAAGTGTTTACATATGCCATGTTCTTCAAGCCTCTGCGTCAGGTCCGGCGTTTCAGTCTGCCGATATGTTCCTGTCTGTTGTCGCTAACATGCGGGCTTTTCTGCGCTTGCACAATAGACGACCAAACAATGCTGCCATGCAGCAATCGCATGGCTGTTTTCACAGCTATGTCATTGATATAAACAGAAATGGTTAATCTTTGGGCAGTCTGCGAACAGTTCATTCTCCAACCCTTGCCCTTTCCTTAAAAACTACCGAGTCTGTGGCGGCAAACTCTCGGGGGACGTGATGACAGCCACGCGCGAAACGGTGACGAATACTCTTGCAGGCATTGCCCTGCCGGATGGGGGCAGCCTTGTCTCGCGCGATTTGATTCGTGCGCTGGTGGTTGAGGCGGGCGTGGTGCGCTTTGTGATCGAGGCGGAATCGGCCGATCACGCGAGGGCGCTGGCCCCGGTGCAGGCGGCGGCCGAGGCACAGCTGAAGGCCTTGCCGGGCGTGACCGCGGTGCAGATCGTGATGACCGCGCATGGCCCGGCGCCCAAGGCGCCCGCCCGCGCAGCGGCACCTGCCGGGGATCCGCCACAGATCAAACGCTCATCCGGAGAGGGGCATGTGCCCCCGCCCAGCCTGAAGATCGGCGGCCATCCGACGCCGCAGCAGGGGGGCGCGCAGAAATTGTCGGGGATCGACCGCATTATCGCCATCGGCTCGGGCAAGGGGGGCGTTGGCAAATCGACCGTCAGCTCGAACCTTGCGGTGGCGCTGGCGAAACAGGGGCGGCGCGTCGGGCTTTTGGATGCCGATATATATGGCCCCAGCCAGGCGCGGATGATGGGGGTGTCAAAGCGCCCCTCCAGCATCGACGGCAAGATCATCGAGCCGCTTCGTGCCCATGGCGTCACCATGATGTCGATGGGCCTTCTGATGAAAGAGGGCGAGGCGGTGATCTGGCGCGGCCCGATGCTGATGGGGGCGATCCAGCAGCTTTTGTCGCAGGTGGCCTGGGGCGAGCTGGATATTCTGCTGATCGACCTGCCGCCCGGCACTGGCGATGTGCAGCTGTCGCTGTCGCAGCGGGTGCAGCTGACGGGGGCGCTGGTCGTCTCGACGCCGCAGGATGTGGCGCTGATCGACGCGCTGAAGGCGATCGACATGTTCAACAAGCTGAAAACCCCGATCCTGGGGCTGATCGAGAATATGTCGACCTATGTCTGCCCGAATTGCGGCCATGAGGCGCATATCTTCGGCCATGGCGGCGTGGCCCAGGAGGCGCAGCGCCTTGGAGTGCCGTTCCTTGGAGAGCTGCCGCTGGCGCTGGATGTGCGGATCGCGGGCGACGATGGCACGCCGATTGCCGCAGGCGACGGCCCTCTGGCCGAGGCCTATGCAAAGCTGGCGCAGCGTCTGATCCAGGGCGGCATGGCTTAAGGCCAGGTGAAAGCCGCCCGGCTGACACTCTGTTCAGGGGTCTGACCGCAGGTTGCTTTGCACAGGTTGATATCTGTTCGACCGGGGATCGGTTCAGTAAAAGCCCGTCGCTATTGCGGCGGGCTTTTCATTTGTCGCCGCATCTGTGGCGCGGCGCGGTTCGGATGGGCCGATCTGGCCCGATCTGGCCCGGCCTGGGTCGGGCAGGGCGGACAGCTCTGCCCGGGATGGGATGGGACGGGATGGGTCCGGGATGGGATGGGCCAGCGGTGGGCCGGGATGGCGCGAATCATTCGGCATGGAATCTCATGGAATCGAAGTGCCATTTTCGCCTCAGGCGAGAGTTTTGGCGTGGTGATACATTGTAAAACAGACATTGTTGGCCGGATGGCCTTGACTCATCCCGGAAAACAGGCCCGGCCTGGCGAAAAAATTCACACGACCGGGATGGCATGGGATCAGTTGGGTCTTTCAATATATCGGCTCTCTCGGCGCCGTGATCCATAGATATGGTGTTGTGATCGCCCGAGAGGCCTACCAGATCCTGTTTTTCGGCCGTTGGGCAAACAAGATATTGCCGGTGCCGCCCAACATTTCCCTTGTCAGACCATGAAATCCCAGGCATGTTGGGTGCACGGAAGATGAAGCGGGCAAAAAAGAACGTCAGGGGCGGACGAAGACCCCGAACAAAGGCGAAAAAAGGCAGCTCATACAGGCAACCGCCTTCATCAGACGACAGAGATCCGGCGCGCGAGCGAGCAGACATCTCCCCCAGGTGGCGCGCGTAGCTGGACGCCCAGCGATGGGACAGAGGCGGATCGGACAGTGGCAGCAGTCCGATCCGCCCATTTCATTTCTGGACCATAAGAATTCGGCCGACGGGCCAAAAGACAAGCGGACCGCAGGGTTCAGGGACAGACGCAACAAAGGGCCGGCACAAAGCAATGGCTGAGGCATTCAGAGGCGAATTCTACCAGAAGGTAGATGCTAAGGCGCGGGTCTCGATCCCGGCGCCTTTTCGCCGTGTTCTGGAGGCTGGTGATGCGGGTGTTGGGTCCTCGCGGCCGCGGGTTGTGATGGTCTATGGCGGTAAGCCCGGCCAGAAATATGTCGAATGCTATTCCATGGCCGAAATGGCGGTGATGGAGGGCAAGATCCGCAGGCTCGCGCCCGGCACGCCGCAGCGTAAGCTCCTGGAGCGCAACTATATCACCCTTTCGCAAACGGTTGAGGTTGATGATGACGGGCGCCTCGTGCTGCCCGCCAAAGTGCGCGAGCGGATCGGCCTGACCGACGCGGGCGAGGCCTGTTTCGCGGGTGCGCTGGACACCTTCCAGATCTGGCTGCGTGAGAATTACGATGCGGAAATGGCGGCTCAGGAAGAGATTGATCTCGACCTGCCGGAAGGCGCGGACCTGCTCTCGCTTTTGCCGCATGATGAGGCTTGAGAATGGCGGAGAACGCGCCGCATATCCCGGTGCTGCTGAGGCCGCTGCTGGCAGGCGTCGCCCCGGTTGAGGGGTTTTGGATCGATGGCACTTTCGGGGCAGGGGGCTATGCAAAGGGCCTGATCGGCGCGGGTGCTGATCGGGTGCTGGGCATTGACCGTGACCCGCTGGCGCATCAGATGGCGGCGGCCTGGCTGCCGGAATTTGGCGGCCGGATCAGCCTGGCGATGGGCACGTTTTCCGATCTCGACACGCTGGCGGGCCAGTCTGCCGATGGCGTCGTGCTGGATCTGGGCGTCTCGTCGATGCAGCTGGATGAGGCGGGGCGCGGCTTTTCCTTCCAGAAAGACGGCCCGCTTGACATGCGGATGAGCCAGTCCGGCCCCTCGGCGGCGGATCTGGTCAATACCGCCCCCGAAGAGCTGATCGCTGACATCCTTTACAATTACGGCGAAGAGCGCGCTTCGCGCCGCATCGCGCGGGCGATTGTGGCGGCGCGGCTGGTGCAGCCCTTCACCACCACGCTGCAGCTGGCCGAGGTAGTCGCCAAACAGCTGCCGCGCCCGAAATTCGGCGAAAGCCACCCTGCGACCCGCAGCTTTCAGGCGATCCGCATCGCGGTGAATGCCGAGTTTGATCAGCTGGCTGAGGGCCTTGCTGCGGCTGAACGCATCCTGAAGCCCGGCGGCAAGCTGGCGGTTGTCACCTTCCACAGCCTTGAAGACCGCATCGCCAAGCGATTTTTCCAGCTGGCCTCGGGGGCAGAGCCTGCCGCCAACCGCTATGCGCCCGCGCGTGACAGCGTGACGCCGCGTTTCCGGCTGATCTCGAAAAAGGCCGTCGGCCCCGATGAGGCAGAGCTTGCGGAAAACCCGCGCTCGCGTTCGGCGAAACTTCGTATCGGCATCCGCACCGATGCCGCGCCCCTGCCTGCCGATCCGCAGGCTTTGGGCATTCCCCGGTTTGTGAAGAAAGGACGGTCCTGACATGCGCCCCGTGCTTTACGTTTTCACCTTTCTTGCTGTGATCGCGCTTGGCTTCTGGGCCTACCGCGAGAATTACGCCACCCAGGAGGTGCTGCGCGAGGTTCGCAGCCTGCAGCGTGAAATCGCGGGCCTGCGTGAGGGGCTTTCGGTGCAAAAGGCTGAATGGGCCTGGCTGAACCGCCCCGAGCGCCTGCGTGAGCTGGTCTCGCTGAACTTTGAGCGCGTGCCGCTTTTGCCGATGGATCCGGGCCAGTTCGGGGCCACGGCAGGGGTTGCCTATCCGCCGCCCGCAGTTCCCGCGATTGATGCGCCCGAAGGTCTGGCAGCAGGTCTGGGGGCAGGTCTGGCAGGCCAAATCGGTGCGGTTCAGGCGGTGATCGCCAGCAGCGAAGAGGGGCTTTGATCCATGCGTATTCCGCTTCGCCCGCTTGCCCGCATTCTTGACGCCCGCCAGAAAGGCGAGAACCCCGACCTGATCGAGCGCGAAAATCTCGCCCAGCGTCATGAGGTGATCCGCGACAAAGGCCAGCCCCGCGCCTCGGCCCGGCTGGGGCTTCTGGCCCTGGTATTTGGCTGCGCCTATATGACGATCGGCGTGCGGATGGGCCATCTGGCCGCGTCCGAGCCGGTCGAGCCTGTCGCCTCGGCACCCGGTGCAGAGATTGTAGCCCAACGCGCTGATATCACCGACAGAAATGGCCGCATCCTTGCGACCAATATGACCACTTCGGCGCTTTATGCGCATCCGCGTGACATGGTTGACCCCAAGGGCTCGGCGCGAAAACTGGCGGCGATCTTCCCCGATCTGAAGGCCGATGACCTGGAGCGCCGCTTTACCGATGGCCGCCGCTTCCTCTGGGTGCGCAAGATCCTCAGCCCCGAGCAGATGCAGGCCGTCCATGAGATCGGCGATCCGGGCCTGTTGTTTGGCCCGCGCGAGATGCGGCTTTACCCCAATGGCACCCTGGCCGCGCATGTGCTGGGCGGCTATTCCTTCGGGGCCGAGGGCGTTCATTCCGCCGAGGTGATTGGCACCGCCGGTATCGAAAAGGCGATGGATGCGCGGCTGCGCGATCCGGCTCAGGCCGGGAAACCGCTGGAGCTGTCGCTGGATCTGACGGTCCAGGCCACGGTGGAAGAGGTGCTTTCCGCCGGGATCACCATGCTGAACGCCCGTGGCGGCGCGGCGATTGTGATGGATGTGCGCACGGGCGAGATCATCGCTCTGGCCTCGGCGCCGACCTTTGACCCCAATGATCGCCCCGTGCCGCTGGTCGGCAAGGATGACGAACCCTCAGACAGCCCGCTGTTCAACCGCGCGGTGCAGGGCGTCTATGAATTGGGGTCCGCCTTCAAGATCTTCGCCGCCGCCCAGGCGATGGAGCTGGGTCTGGTGACCCCCGACACCATGGTCAACGCCAATGCGCCCATGAGCTGGGGCAAGCATAAGATCAAGGAATTTCAGGGCAAAAACTACGGGCCGATGCTGTCCGTGCGCGGCGTGATCGAGAAATCCTCGAACGTCGGCACCGCCAATATCGCGCTGATGATCGGGCCGCAGCGCCAGCAGGCCTTCCTGAAATCGCTCGGCTTTTTTGATCCGACCCCGGTCGAGCTGATCGAGGCCCCCGGCGCGAAACCGCTGATCCCCCGCCGCTGGCCCGAGATTGTGACCATCACCACCTCTTACGGCCATGGCATGTCGGCCAGCCCGATGCACCTGGCGGCCGCCTATGCCTCGATCGCCAATGGCGGCATCTATGTGAAGCCGACGCTGATCAAACAGACCGGCCCGGCCTCTGGCGTGCGGGTGATGAGCGAGAAAGTGGCCAAAGATTCGGTGGCGATGCTGCGCTCGGTCGTGACCCATGGCACCGCAAGCCTGGCCGAGGTGAAGGGCTATGAGGTCGCGGGCAAAACCGGCACCGCCGATAAGCCCAAGAAATCCGGCGGCTATTATAAAGACAAGGTGATCAATACCTTCGCCTCGACCTTCCCGGCCTCGAACCCGCGCTATGTGGTGATCGTGACGCTGGATGAACCCTCGGACAATTCCGGGCCAAAACCCCTGCGCACCGCCGGCTGGACCTCTGTGCCAGTCGCGGCCGAGATGATCCGTCGCATCGCGCCGCTGCTGGACGTGCGGCCGCTGGTTGATCCCATCACCGGAACTGCGCTAACAGCCGCGGCGAACTGAACGGGTGATAGTATGGCGGGCGAAAAGCGGCTCTCGGAACTTGGGCTGAAGGCAAGGCAGGGGCGTGATCCGCAGCTGAGTGGCCTGACGGCAGACAGCCGGGCGGTAAAGCCCGGCTTCCTCTTTGCGGCGCTGCCCGGCAGCCTGCGCCATGGCGCGGATTTCATCGAAACCGCGCTGGAAAAGGGCGCAACCGCCATCCTGACCGACCCAGAGGGCGCGCTGATCGGCACTGCGGCCATCGGCCTGAAAGACATCGCCCTGATCGTGGTGGATGAGTCGCGCGAGGCGCTCGCCCGCGCCGCCGCACTCTGGTCGGGCGCGCAGCCTGCCGTGATGGCCGCCGTCACCGGCACCAATGGCAAAACCAGCGTCTCGACCTTCACCCGCCAGATCTGGCAGGCGCTTGGCCACGGCGCGATCAATATCGGCACCACCGGGGTCGAGGGCGACTGGAACGCCCCATCCGCCCATACCACCCCCGATCCGGTCACCCTGCATGCCATGCTGGCCGAGGCTGCCCGGGACGGCATCACCCATGCGGTGATGGAGGCCTCTTCCCATGGCCTCGACCAGCGCCGCTTGGACGGTGTGCGGCTGAAAGCGGCGGGCTTCACCAACCTGACCCAGGATCACCTCGACTACCATCACACGATGGAGGCCTATTTTGAGGCCAAAGCAGCGCTTTTCACCCGGCTTTTGCCCGATGATGCGGTGGCGGTGATCAATCTCGACGGCGCTTATGGCCCGGAAATGGCCGAACGTGCGCTGGATCGCGGCCTGCCTGTCCTCAGCGTGGGCCGGGGCAATGCGGGCACAAAGCCCGACCTCACCATCAAAGCCACCCGCCCCGATGCGACGGGCCAGGAGCTGCGCCTTGAATGGCAGGGCAAACCCTTCCAGGCCCGCCTGAACCTGACAGGCTCTTTCCAGGCTGAAAACGTGGCGCTGGCCGCAGGCCTCGTCATCGCCTGCGGCGAACGGCCAGAGCGGGTGATGGAAACCCTCTCCAGCCTCAAAGGCGTGCGCGGCCGGATGGAGCTTGCCGCCACCCGCAAAAACGGCGCCCCCGTCTATGTCGATTACGCCCATACGCCCGACGCCATCGCCACCGCGCTCAAAAGCCTGCGCCCACATGTGATGGGCCGCCTGATCATCGTCTTTGGCGCCGGCGGCGACCGCGACCGCGCCAAACGCCCGCTGATGGGCCAGGCTGCCCAGGACTACGCCGATGTCCTCTTCGTCACTGACGACAATCCCCGCTCCGAAGACCCCGCCGCGATCCGCGCCGAAATCCTCCGGGCCTGCCCCGAGGCCAATGAGGTCGGCGACCGCGCCGAGGCGATTTTGCGCGCCGTCGACGCGCTCCAGCCCGGCGACGCGCTGCTGATCGCCGGAAAAGGCCACGAATCCGGTCAGATCATCAGGGGCGAGGTCTATCCCTTTGACGATGTCGAACAGGCCTCGGTCGCCGTCGCAGCCCTTGATGGCCTGATCTGAAGGCCAGATCGGATGCGCGCCACTGCCCCTTTCATCTGTCCAAAAATATCCCCGGGGGGTGTCTGCGCAGCAGACGGGGGGCAGGCAGCCCCCCTTCACCGCCCATCAAAGGAGGCCCGGCCATGACCCCGCTCTGGAGCGCAAAAGACGCAGCCCTGGCCACGGGTGGCACGGTCCATGGTGACTGGGCCGCAACCGGCGTCTCAATCGACACCCGCACGCTGCAGCCCGGCGATCTGTTCGTCGCCCTCAAAGACATCCGCGACGGGCATGAATTCGTGGCCCAGGCGCTGCAAAAGGGCGCAGGCGCGGCGCTGGTCAGCCAGATCCCGGCAGGCCTTGCCCCGGATGCGCCGCTGCTGGTCGTCCCTGACGTGCTGCAGGCGCTTGAGGCGCTGGCCATTGCCGCCCGTGCCCGCACAAGGGCGAAGCTGGTCGCGGTGACAGGCTCGGTCGGCAAGACCTCGACCAAGGAAATGCTGCGCGTCATGCTGGCAGGGCAGGGCAGCACCCATGCCGCCGAGGCCAGCTATAATAACCACTGGGGCGTGCCGCTGACGCTTGCGCGCATGCCCAAAGACACCGATTTCGCGGTGATTGAGATCGGCATGTCGAACCCCGGCGAGATCGCGCCGCTTGCGCGTCTGACCCGCCCCCATGTGGCGCTGATCACCACGGTTGCCCCGGCCCATATGGCGGCCTTCGGCTCGATCGAAGGCATCGCCCATGAGAAAGCCGCGATATTTGAGGGGCTGGAACCTGGCGGCACCGCCGTGATCAACCTCGACCTTGAGACCTCGCCGATCCTGCAAGAGGCGGCGCTTGCCAAAGGCGCAAAGATCCTGGGCTTTGGCGCAGCCCCCTCGGCTGACTGGCACCTCGATGAGATCCGCCCCGGCGAAGAGATCACCGTGGTGCGCGCCAGCCATGACGGCCAGATCAGCCTCTTCCGCATCGCCTCTTCCGGGGCGCATTTCGCGCGAAACGCGCTTGGCGCCCTGGCCTCGGTTGCCGCCCTTGGCGCTGATCCGGTGCTGGCCTCCCATGACCTGGGCCGCTGGCGCCCGCCATCCGGGCGCGGCACCCGCGAGCGGATCGAGCTCGACACGGTCGAAGAGACCTTCTTCGATCTGATTGACGACAGTTTCAACGCCAACCCCGCCTCACTGGCGGCCAGCCTCGACATGCTGATCCGGGCGCAGCCCGTTGACGGCATCGGCCGCATCGGGGCCGGGCGGCGCATCGCGGTGCTGGGCGATATGCTGGAGCTGGGCGATCAGGAACTGGCACTGCATGCCGCCATCGCAGACCATCCCGGGCTGAGCGCCGTCACGCTGATCCATTGCGTCGGTCCGCGCATGCGGGAACTTTACAACGCACTTCCCCTTGCGCAGCGCGGCGAATGGGTGGAAACGGCGGGCGAGTTGGCGGGCCATGCCCGCAGCCTGATGGACCCCGGTGACACCGTGCTGGTCAAGGGCTCCAAAGGATCGAAAGTCAGCCTTGTTGCCGAGGCATTGCGCAAATTGGGCACGCCCCGCGTGACAAGCGAAGGAACCGAGTGAATGCTTTTCTGGCTGACCGAGCTCTCTGACGGTGGCGATTTCTTCAATCTGTTCCGCTATATCACCTTCCGTGCGGGCATGGCCTTTGGCACGGCGCTGATCTTCGGCTTCCTGTTCGGCCGCCCGCTGATCAACCTTTTGCGCCGCAAACAGGGCAAGGGCCAGCCGATCCGCGATGATGGCCCGCAAAGCCATTTCGCCAAGGCGGGCACGCCGACGATGGGGGGGCTTCTGATCCTCTCGGCGCTGACTTTCTCGACGCTTTTGTGGGCGCGGCTGGACAATGCTTACGTCTGGATCGTGCTTTTGGTGACGCTGGCCTTTGGTCTGATCGGTTTCGCCGATGACTATGCCAAGGTCACCAAACAAAACACCAAAGGGGTCTCGTCGCGCATCCGTTTCGTGCTGGGGCTGATCATCGCGGGCCTCGCGGCCTATTTTGCCGCCCGCTATCACCCCGAGGGGCTGACCAATCAGCTGGCCTTCCCCTTCTTCAAGGATGCGCTGCTGAACCTGGGCATTTTCTTCGTGCCCTTTGGTATGATCGTGATCGTCGGCGCCGCCAATGCGGTCAATCTGACCGACGGGCTGGACGGGCTGGCGATCATGCCGGTGATGATCGCGGCAGGCACCATTGGGGTGATCTCTTACGCGGTCGGCACCTCGACCATGGCGAATTACCTGGGCGTTCATGCTGTGCCGGGCACGGCAGAGCTGGTGATCTTCGCCTCGGCGCTGATCGGCGGTGGCCTTGGCTTCCTGTGGTATAACGCGCCGCCTGCAGCCGTGTTCATGGGCGATACCGGGTCGCTGGCGCTCGGCGGCGCGCTTGGCGCAATGGCCGTCTGCACCAAACATGAGATCGTGCTGGCCATCGTCGGCGGCCTGTTCGTGGTCGAGGCGCTCAGCGTGATCATCCAGGTGCTTTATTACAAAAAGACCAAAAAGCGGATCTTCCTGATGGCCCCGATCCACCACCATTTTGAGAAAAAGGGCTGGGCCGAGCCGCAGATCGTCATCCGTTTCTGGATCATCTCGCTGATCCTGGCGATGATCGGCCTTGCGACGCTGAAGGTGCGCTGAGGCCTGCTCTGCACAAGCTGTAATGAAAAAGGGCCGGGAAATTTCCCGGCCCTTTTGCTGTCTGCAGCGCCTGAAGGCGCGGTTGCCTGCGGCCTTTGGCTGGCCTGGGGCTTTAGTTGGTCGGGCGGATATAGATCTCGACGCGGCGGTTTTGCGCCTTGCCCTGGGGCGTCAGGTTCGAGGCCACCGGCGCATCCTCGCCACGGCCAATCGCCGAGATACGGCCTGCGGGCACGCCATTGTTGCGCAGCACAGTGGCCACCGAATTGGCGCGGCGCTGCGAGAGGTCCAGGTTGTAGGCTGCAGCCCCATCCGAGTCGGTATGGCCGATGATCTGGATCTGGCTGTTCGGATAGCGGATCAGGCTTTGCGCAACCGCCCCCAGATCCCCCATCAGCGAGCCCGAAAGCGTGGCGCTGTCGGTTGCAAACAGCAGATCCTGCGGCATGTTCACCAGCAGATAATCGCCGTGGTTGGTGACATTGACGCCCGGCGACATCTGCGAGCGCAGCTCGGCCGCCTGCTGGTCCAGCGTGGCCCCGATGGCACCGCCCGCCAGCGCCCCGATCACGCCGCCGACAGCCGCCTTGGCCAGACGGTTGTCCCCGCCCGAGCTGGCACCGGCCGCCGCGCCGACCAGACCACCCAGAACGGCGCCCTGCTGTTTGCGGGCATTGGGGTTGTCGGGATAGGCATTGGGATCGACGCAGCCCGAAAGGGCAATGGCTGCGACGGATGCGAGAAGAATGGAAATCCTGGTCATGATCATACTCTTGTCTGACAGAGGTCCCGCCCGGATCATTCCAGGGCTTAACCCCGGCTTATATCATTGCCGCGCCCCTGGTGACAGGGGGCTGCGGTATCGCTGGCGGATGCGCGGCCTCCTGCCGATGACACATCTTTGTGTCTGGTGATTAGTGCCTGGCTCCGGGTGACTGGCGTTGAGTGTATGTCGCAGAATAGCTGCGCAGAATGGCTGGCGCTAAGTATCTGGCGCCGATCAGCGGGGGCGGGGCGTGCAGGCCGCCCTGTTGTGAAAGGCTTGTCTCTGATGCGGGCGCCATGGCAGAACGGCGCTATGACCCGCCAGCTCGATTATCCAGCCATGCACGCCATATTCAGCCGCTTCCGTGAAACGGAGGCAGAGCCGAAGGGCGAACTCGATCACACCAATGCTTTCACGCTGCTGGTCGCGGTTGCGCTGTCGGCCCAGGCCACCGACAAGGGCGTGAACCGTGCCACGCATGCGCTGTTTGCCATCGCGGACACGCCCGCGAAGATGCTGGCGCTTGGCGAAGAGGCGTTGATTGAGCATATCAAAACCATCGGCCTTTACCGCAACAAGGCGAAGAATGTCATCAAGCTCAGCCAGCGCCTGATCGATGAATACGGCGGCGAGGTGCCCTCATCGCGCGCCGCGCTGATCACCCTGCCAGGCGTCGGGCGCAAGACGGCCAATGTGGTTCTGAACATGTGGTTCCACATCCCCGCCCAGGCCGTCGATACCCATATCTTTCGGATCGGCAACCGCAGCGGCATCTGCCCGGGCCGTGACGAGGCGGCCGTTGAACGCGCCATTGAGGACAATGTCCCGGCCGAGTTTCAGCAGCATGCCCATCACTGGCTGATCCTGCATGGCCGCTATATCTGCATCGCCCGCAAGCCCAAATGCGCGATCTGCCCGATCAGCGAATGGTGCCTTTACGAGGAAAAGACCGCCTGATCCCCCGCCAGGTCTGCCATCTGATCTGCCGCCCGCTTGCAGGCCCGGCCCGCGCGGTCGTAAGCTTTCGCCCGAGTGCCTTTCACGCCCTTTGCGCAAAGGGGGCAGGGGGCGCGTCGCGCCGGTTCACATCAGGGGACGAGAATGACGAAGGCGATGAATTCCCGGCGCTGGCTGTTTGGTGCTGGCACGGCGGCCTTGCTGATCGGCCTTTTGCCCGGTCTGATGCGCGGCCCGCTGACAAATGCGCTTTCAACCGCGCCGCGCCCGGATCTGTCTGCGCCCGGCACAAAGGCGATGGGCCGGATCTTTGAGGCCTTCGGCGCCCCCGCGGGCGAGCCGATGCTTTACGCTGACCTTGCCGCCGCCCTTGCGGCGCGGGGCTTTGTCCAGACCGGCACGCTGACATCCGGGAGCGGGGCGATCAATACCACCTGGGCCCATGCCGATCAGGATCTGCTGGTCGAGGTCACCACCTGCGAATCCGGCCTCTTGCTGTCAGACAATCTGGTCGGCCATTACGGCGTCTATTTCGGCATGGCGACAGAAGCGGCGATCCGGCGGGCGACAGAGCCTGGCGCGGCAGCGGTGCTGATCCCTGACCCGGTGCGCGAGCGTCTGGCGCTGATCCGCGCGGGTTTTGCCGCGGCAGCCGAGGCGGGCGATGTGCAGTCTGAGGGGCTGGGGCATGAGGTGTTCCTTACCGACCCAACCCCCTATGCGCAGCAGGAGAAACTGCGCGAGACCGCAGGAACGGTCGTCTTTCACATGGCAAGCTATGAGATCCTCGCCGGATCCGGGGGGGAAACCGGGATGGGCGCGGAGGATTTTGGCCCTGCTTTGGCTTCGGTGCAGACAAACTGCCGCGCGGTCAGCGCCGCGCAGGGATAATTCTGTAGCCCCCGTCCGCCCATCCCAGACGCATCCCTTGCCCGCCCGCATCCCTTGCCTGCCCACCGTCTTTTTCCGGCAGCCCCTTATACCGTCCGCCCCTTATACCATCGGCTACGCGGCGGGGGTTTTATTTCGGGCCCGCTTGCCCTATCCCACTGGGTGATTTTGTGGCGCGATCAGCGCCCGCGATGCACAGCGCAATGACGGGCCTTCTGGCCGGTGACATAAGGACAGGTCATGAAGAATTACCAGGTTGTGGGGATCGGCAATGCGATCGTCGACGTGCTTTCCTCCAGCGACGATGCCTTCCTTGCCCGCACCGGGATCGAAAAAGGCATCATGCAGCTGGTCGAGCGCGAGCGCGGCGAGTTCCTCTATGACGCGATGGAAAACCGCCGTGAGGCTCCTGGCGGCTCGGTCGCCAATACGATTGCGGGGCTGGGCAGCCTTGGCCTTTCCACCGCTTTCATCGGGCGGGTGCGCGATGATGCGCTTGGGCAGTTTTACGCGAAAACCATGGCTGAGGGCGGCACCGATTTCGTCAATCCGCCGGTCGCGGGGGGCGAGCTGCCGACCTCGCGCTCGATGATTTTCGTCTCGCCCGATGGCGAGCGCTCGATGAACACCTACCTGGGCATCTCATCCGAGCTGGGGCCCGACGATGTCGCTGATGATGTCGCGGGCGCGGCGGGGATCCTGTTCCTTGAGGGCTATCTTTACGACAAGGATCAGGGCAAGGCCGCCTTTGAGCGCGCCGCGAAACTGACCCGTCAGGCGGGCGGCAAGGCCGGGATCGCGCTTTCCGATCCCTTCTGCGTTGACCGTCACCGCGACAGCTTTCGCGGCCTGGTCAAAGACCTCGATTATGTGATCGGGAATGAGCACGAATGGGCCTCGCTTTATCAGACCGATCTGGATGATGCGCTGGCCCAGGCGGGGCGTGATGCGGGGCTGGTCGTGTGCACGCGCTCGGATGCTGAGGTGATCGTGATCCGGGGCGATCAGCGCGAGGTGGTGCCTGTCACCCGCATCGTGCCGGTTGATGCGACGGGGGCGGGCGATCAGTTCGCGGCGGGTTTCCTTTACGGGCTGGCCACCAATGCCTCGCTTGAGCTGTCGGCGCGGATGGGCTGCGTGGCCGCCGCCGAGGTGATCAGCCATTTCGGCGCCCGCCCCGAGACCGACGTCAAAGCGCTGTTCCGCGCGGCGGGCCTGGTCTGAGGTCCTGGTCTGATACCCAGGTCTGATATCCAAGTCTGGCACTCTGGTCCGACACCCAGGTCTGCGGCGTCACCTTTTTCCATCACAGAAGACAAAAACACGCCGGGCCCTGGGGTCCGGCGTGTTTTTTCTGATTGCCTGATCTGGCCGCCTGATCTGGCCGTCTGATCTGCAGACGGGCGCTCAGGGGGCAACAGGGGCCAGGCAGTCGGCCAGGTTTTGCGCCGTCTCGCGCAGCAGGGTCTCATAAAGATCCGGGCCCGGCCGTATCAGGGTGCCGACCGGATCCAGCGCTGCGCCGATTTTGACACCGCTGTTTTCCGCGACCCGTTCGGCCAGTTTCGGATCCTGACCTGCCTCGGGGAAGAGGCAGACGATCTTGCCTGCCGCAACCTGCGCCTGCAGCTCTGTCAGGTGCCTTGCGCCGGGCGTGCTGGCATCCCCGGGAGAGATCGCCCCGGCTGAGGTCAGGCCGTAATGGGCGACAAAATAGCCATAGGCATCGTGGAAGCTGACAAAGGGCCGATCTGCGACCGGGGCCAGCAGGGCGCGGGCCTGCTGGTCGGCGGCGCTGATTTTTTGGCGGCCAGCCTCGGCATTGGCGGCATAGGTGGCGGCGTTTTCCGGATCGAGGCGCGACAGCTCTGCCGCGATTGCCAGCAGCCAGAGACGGGCATTCTCGGGGTCAAGCCAGGCATGCGGGTCAGTGCCGCTGTGATCATGGCCGTGATGGTCGTCATGGCTGGCGTGATCGTGGCCGTCATCTTCGTCGTGGTCGTGGTCGTGGTCGCTGTGGTCATGATCATGGCCTGCCTTATCTGCGGCATGGCTTTCGTCCTTGTCATGCGCATGATCGTGGCCGTCATGGTCATGGTCATGGTCATGGTCATGGTCATGGTCATGGTCATGGTCATGGTCATGGTCATGGTCATGGTTATGGTCATCGTGCCCGTGATCGTCCCCGTGATCATGCGCAGCATTTTCGGCATAGTTCTGCAGATGGGTGCCCTGTGCCTGCAAAAGCGCCAGCACCGGGCTGCCAGCCGGGCGCAAGGCCAGTGGCTTTTCGATCCAGGGCGTCAGCTCTGGTCCGATCATCACCACCAGATCCGCCTCGCTCAGCGCCACCGCCTGTGAGGGGCGCAGCTGAAAGTGATGCTCGGACGCGCCCGGCTCCAGCAAAAGCTGCGGCTGCCCCAGATCGCCCATCACCTGCGAAACCAGCGCATGCACGGGCGGCACATCGGTGACCACATCCGGCACCTCGGCCAGGGCCGCGCTGCCCATCAGCGCGGCAAATGTCAGCCCCCCGATGGCCGAGCGGGCGGTGACAACGCTGCGGCGCGGGCGCAAAGCCCCGCCCCCCCGCTGGGTGTCGTTTTGAGATCTGGTCCCGGTGAAGGATATGATATAACGCATTGCAAGGGTCTTTCGCCTGAAGAGCGAGTGACCTATATTATGTGATATCATAACACGTCAAGAGGCCAGCATGGCACATGCGCATGATTCCGACTGCCCGGGCTGTCACGTTCCCGCTGCGGCCTTTGCCCGCCATGACCACGACCACTGCGCCCGCGATGTGCTGGTGCGGGCCGATCAGCTGGCAGGGGCCAGCGGGGCGCGGCTGACCCCGGTGCGCCGCCGCGTGCTTGAGATCCTGCTGGAAGAGCATCGCGCCATGGGGGCCTATGATGTGTTGAAACGCCTCGCGGCTGAGGGGTTCGGCAATCAGCCCCCGGTCGCCTATCGGGCGCTTGAATTCCTTGTGGAACAAGGGCTTGCCCATCGCATTCGCCGCCTGAACGCTTTCGCCGCCTGCATGCACCCGGGCGAGGCCCATGCCCCCGCCTTCCTGATCTGCCGCAGCTGCAACAGCGTGGCCGAGGCCCCGGCCGAGCCGGTTCGCGCCGCGCTCGACAGTGCGGCGGCGGATCTGGGCTTTGTGATCGAGCGCTCGACCGTTGAGGCGCTTGGCCTTTGCCCGGCCTGCCTGCAGGCGGAAAAAGCCGGGTCAGCAACCGGGGCAGGCGCATGAACACCCCCCTTTTGCAGGCGCAGAACATCTGCGTCCGGCTGGCTGGCACAGAGATCCTGCACAACGTCGCGCTTTCTATCGCGCCGGGCGAGATCGTGACCATCCTCGGGCCGAATGGCTCTGGCAAATCAACGCTGCTGCGCGCGCTTTTGGGGATCCTGGCCCTGACCCATGGCGAGGTCCGCCGTGCGCCGGGTCTGCGCATCGGCTATGTGCCGCAAAAGCTGATGATCGAGCGCACCATGCCGCTAAGCCTGCGGCGGTTCCTGTCGCTGCCGATGCGGGTCAGTGACGCGCAGGCCGCCAGGGCGCTGGCGCGGGTCGGGCTGGAGGGCAAGGGCGCTTTGCAGATGGCGGCGCTTTCGGGCGGGCAGATGCAGCGGGCGCTGCTGGCCCGCGCCTTGCTCGCCGAGCCGCAGCTGCTGATCCTGGACGAGCCCACCCAGGGCCTGGACCAACCCGGCGAGGCCGCGTTCTACCGTCTGATCGAAGAGGTCCGGGCCGAGACCGGGGCTGCGGTCCTGATGGTCAGCCATGATCTGCATGTGGTCATGGCCGCCAGCGACCGGGTCATTTGTCTGAACGGTCATATCTGTTGCCAGGGCACGCCGCAGGTGGTCTCGGGCGCGCCGGAATACCGGGCGCTGTTCGGGCTGGGCACCAAAGGGGCGCTGGCGCTCTATCGCCATGATCACGACCATGAACACGCCGGCCCGCAGGATCACAACTGCAGCCATGACCACCATCATCACGACCACCACGACCATAAAGGCGCCCCGCATGTTTGACGATCTGGTGACCCGCGCCACGCTGGCGGGGGCGGGGCTTTCGCTGGCGACGGGGCCTTTGGGCTGTTTCGTGATCTGGCGGCGCATGGCTTATTTCGGCGATGCGACCGCGCATGCCGCGATCCTGGGTGTGGCGCTGGCGCTGGCGATGGATCTGCCGGTCACGCTGGGCACGCTGGTTGTGGCGCTGGCGATGGCGGCGACGGTGGCGGGGCTGGCGACGCGCGGCTGGGCGATGGATACCACCCTGGGCGTGCTGTCGCATTCGGCGCTGGCCTTTGGCCTGGTGGCGGTCAGCTATTTCCCGACGGTGCGCAGTGATCTCTCGGTCTGGCTTTTCGGCGATATTCTTGCGGTCGGGCGCGGGGATCTGATGTGGATCTGGATCGGCGCCGGGCTGGTGGCGGCGCTGATCGCCTGGCGCTGGCAGGCGCTGCTGACGGCGACGCTGAATGAGGATCTGGCGCAGTCGTCGGGCCTGAACCCCGCCCGCGAGCGGCTGGTACTGGTGATCGCGCTGGCGGTGGTGGTGGCCGTGGCGCTGAAGCTGGTGGGCGCATTGCTGATCGCGGCGATGCTGATCATCCCGGCGGCGGCGGCGCGCTGGCTTTCCCGCGGGCCAGAGGCGATGGCGCTGCTGGCGGTGCTGATCTCTGTGATCTCGGTGGTGCTGGGGCTGCAGCTGTCGCTTTGGCAGGACACGCCGGCCGGGCCCTCGGTCATCGTGGCGGCGGCGGGGATTTTCGCCGTGCTGGGGCTGGTTTTCGGCCGCAGCCGGGGGTGATTGGGCAATTGGGTGGGGCAGATTTCACCTGATCCCTTTCAGATCCCTGGGTCAGATCCCCGAATGCTGCCGCAGCTTTGCCCGAGACCTGCCCAAATTGCCGCTTAATCTTATGCGGCCAGGCGATTGGTGTCTGGCTGTTCACAAGAGATATCTATGCGGGTCATCAACTTCCTCGTCGGCGTCGTGCTGCCAGCGGCTGCCTTTATCGCCTGGCTCTGGTTCGCCCATACAAAGGCCAATGAGACCAATACCGCCCTTGGCCTGCCCGAGGACAGTTTTGGCAAATATGCCCTGGGCTGGCTGGGCAGCTTTACCAAAAGTGAAACCGGCTTTGAGACGCTGCTGCCCGCGACGCCGGATGGCTGGACGACCCGCACCCTGAGCAATGCCGATGTTGCGGCCCTGACGGAAGAGAGCGGCCTTGATCTGCTTTTGCCAAAACTGCTGCCAGAGCCGCTTGAGGTTGACGGCAAGGTGCCCCCGGGTCAGCTGAGCGAGTTGCGCAGCGGCTGGGGCGGCCCCAAAGGGGTGGTTATCCTTGGCCTGTCGCGCCTCGACGATACGTTTTTCACCACGCCTGACGGGCTTGAGACGCTGGCCCTGCGCCAGGAAGCGCTGGCCCGGATCGCGCAAAAGCCGCTGCTGAATATCGCCGGACTTGCGATCAATGAGGTGACGGTATCGCCAGAGGTGCCCGCGCGTCTGCTGCTGGCCGATCTTGGGCAGCAGATCACGCTGCGGCTGGTGGCCCCGAAAACGATGAGCGACCAGGAGTTGCGCGATTTCCTTTCGACGCTGAATGTTGCGGGGCTGAATGCGCTGCTGGTCAGCCCGATTTCCGGCATGGGCGAGGTGGCGGTTGCCGGGCAGAAGGTGGCGCTGCTGACCGATCCCGCCGCAACTGATGCTGCAGCCGGGGCGGGCGAGGCCGAGGCCGCGCTTGCACTGGCCGAGGCGCAAGAGGGCTTTGCACGTGAAGAGGCGCGGATCGCAGAACTGCGGGCCGCCATCGTCAAAAATGCCAGGGATGAGGCCGCCGCTGCCGCCGCCAAAAATGGCGAGGGCGCAGAAGACCAGGCCCCCGGCGTCGGCATCCGGCGCGGTATCGGCGACGACTCGGGTCGCAGCACATTGAAAACCAATGGCAGCACTGGTTTTAACAGCGGCTGCGAAGAGGTTGGCGGGCGCAAAGTTTGTGGCGTGATCCCGCGCGTGGCAGAGTGATGCCCGCGCTGCCCCTCTGCTCTGCCTGACCGCTTGGTCCGCGAGACCAAAGCCTGGCGACCAGGGCTGGCAGGCTGTTTGCAAAGGATTTGCGCCCATGTCGTTTTTTGACGCTATCGGTCGCGCGGCGTAGCCCTGCGCGGCCTGTCTCTGGCACAAAGGTTGGCAAGCGACAGGCTGCGGCAGATCCCGCGTCAGTCACCCTGCACAATTGCCCTGCCAAATCACTCCGCCGGAGAAGCCCTGATGAAAACCCATGTCAAAGCCCTTGTCGTCGGCGGCGGTGCCGTAGGCACCTCAATCGCCTATCACCTGCAGAAAGCCGGATGGGAGACGATGCTGGTCGAGCGCGACGAGCTGACCTCTGGCTCGACCTGGCATGCGGCGGGGCTGTTGCCTTTGTTCAACATGGGCTATGCCACCACGCATATCCACAAATACTCGGTCGATTTCTACAAAGGGCTTGAGGCTGAGACGGGTCTGAACGCAGGCTTTTCGGTCTGCGGCAACCTGCGCATGGCGCAGACCAAAGACCGGATGGATGAGTATATGCTCTATTCCTCGGTCGCGGAAACGGCGGGGGTTTACCATGAATTCCTCAGCCCCGCGCAGATGAAAGAGCGCTGGCCGCTGCTGAATACCGAGGATCTGATCGGCGCGCTCTTCCATCCGCAGGACGGCTATATCAATCCCGCCGATGTGACCCAGGCCATGGCCAAAGGGGCGCGTCAGCTGGGCGTGACGATCGAGCGCAAGATCCAGGTTGATGGCTATCGCTGGACAGGCTCGGAATGGGTCGTTTCCGTCACCAAAATGGCCGATGTCGGCGGCAATCTGGTGCCGACCGAAGAGAAATATGAGATCCACGCCGAGCATGTCGTCACCGCAACCGGCAACCACTCGCAGCGCACGGCGCGCCTTCTGGGCATCAAGATCCCGGCAATCCCGGTCGAGCATCAGTTCATCGTGACCGAGCCAGACCCCGCGCTGGTCAAATGGCGCGAGGCCGGTAACCCGGAACACCCGGTCCTGCGCGATGCCGATGCGAAATGGTATGTCCGCGAAGAGCGCGGCGGCTGGATCCTTGGCCCCTATGAGCGCGGCGCGCCCGCCCGCTTCCCCTACGGCGTGCCCGACAGCTTCCGCGCTGACCTCTTCCCGCTGGATCTTGAACGGATCGAGGCGGAATATATGTCGATGATCCACCGCCTGCCGACCTCAGAAGTGGTTGGTCTGAAAGACGATTTCAACGGCCCGATCTGCTACACGCCTGACGGCAACCCGCTGGTCGGCCCGGCCCCTGGCCTGCGCAATATGTGGCTGGCCGAGGGCTTTTCCTTCGGGATCACGGCAGCAGGCGGCACCGGCTATTACCTCGCGCAGATGATGGTCAATGGCGAGGCCGAGATCGACATGGCGTCCCTTGATCCCAAACGCTACGGGTCCTGGATGACCACCGAATATGCGGTGAAGAAGAATGAGGAATGCTATGAGCATGTCTTCATCCTTCACCACCCCGATGAAGAGCGCGAAGCGGCCCGCCCCCTGCGCACCGCCCCCGCCTATGACCGCCAGCTGGCGCTTGGCGCGCAAATGGGCCAGGTGAACGGATGGGAGCGCCCGAATTACTACGGCCCCCTGGATGCCCCCGCCGATTTCGACCACAACTCCCGCAGCTTCCGCCGCGGCGCCTGGTGGGAATATGCCGAACGCGAGGCGAAAGCCGTGCGCGAGACCTGCGGCATCATCGACGCCTCGGCCTTCACCAAGCACCTGGTGCGCGGCCCGGGTGCGACCGCCTTCCTTGACCACTTCACCTGCAACAAGCTGCCGAAAGTTGGCCGCATCAATCTGACCTATGCGCTGACCGAGGCCGGGACCACCCGCACCGAATACACCATCGTGCGGCTCTCTGAGAACGAGTATTACCTGATCTCCGCCGGCGCCTGGACCGCCTATGACGCCGACTTCCTGCACAAAGCGGCCGAGGATTTCATCGCCGGGGGCGGCGGCCACCTCGACATCCATGACATCACCACGCAATGGGGTGTCTTTGCCCTGGCAGGCCCGACCGCCCGCGCGATTCTCAATGAAGTTGTGAAAGACGCGACCCCGGAAACGGTGCTCTCGAACAAGCGCTTCCCCTGGCTTTCCTACCGCGACATCGAGTTGGGCATGTGCCCGGTCCGCGCGATCCGTGTGGCCTATACCGGCGAGCTCGGCTGGGAGCTGCACTACCCGATCGAATTTGGCCGCTACCTCTGGGATCTGCTGATCGAGGCGGGCAAAAAGCACGGCCTCACCCCGGTCGGCGCCCGCGCCCAGAACTGGCTGCGCCAGGAGAAGAGCTACCGCGCTTTCGGCACCGAACTTGGCCGTGATGCCACTCCGCTTGAGGCCGCGCTGGATCGCTTTGTCGATCTGGAGAAAGACTTCCGCGGCAAACAGGCGATGCTCGACACCGGGATTCGTGCCAAGTGCGTGACGGTGCTGATCGACGGCCCCTCGGATACCGATCCCTGGGGCAAAGAGGCTATCTTGCTCAATGGCGAGAAGGTGGGCCGCCTGACCTCGGGTGGTTGGTCGGTGGTCTTCGGAAAACAGATCGGGATGGGCTATGTCCGCCCCGATCTGGCTGAGGTCGGCACAAAGCTGAAGGTGAAAATGTTGTTGAAAGAGTGGGATGCTGTCGTGGTCGAGGACAGCCCCCACGACCCGACCAATATGCGCATCCGCGTCGACGGTTGAGCCTTGTGACTGGCGTCCGGGGCTCTGCCCCGGGCCCCGGGATATTTTCAGACAGATGAAAACCCAAAGGGCCGCCCCGTAAGATCTGGGCGGCCTTTTCATCTGTCCTTAAGTATCCCGGGGGTGCGGGGGCTGGCCCCCGCCTCACAAGGTTACGGCGCGCGCGCGGCCAGCCAGGCGTTCCACTGACTGGCATTGCCCTCGAATACATTGATATCGACCTGACCCGGGATCCCCGGCACCAGCCCCGTCGAGGTGTATTGCCAGAACAGCCAATGCTGGCCGTTGTAGAGATCCTGCGGATGTTTGGCGACGGCGCGCAGCCAGAAATCGGCACCTGAGACCTTCCACATCTGATTGTCCTCAAAGAAGTCAATCGAGGTGTAGAGAATCGGTTTCTGGCGGTAATGGCGGGTCAGGATGTCGATGAATATCCGCGCATCCTCACGGATGACCGAGGCCTCGCGCCGCGTTGTGCAGGTGGGCGAGAACGGTGTCCATTCCATATCCAGCACCGGCGGCAAGCCGCCTGGAACTTTGGGCACATGGCGGATGAACCAGCGGGCCTGTTCGGCGGCGGACCGGCAATGGTAATAGAAGTGATAGGCCCCACGGCGCACGCCCGCCTGGCCTGCGCCGCGCCAGTGATCCTCAAACATCGGATCGACGCGGTCACCGCCCTCGGTCGCTTTGATGAAAGCGAAATTCACCCCATTCGCGCGTGCCGTCGCCCAGTCGACCCCGGTCTGATAACGGGCCACGTCAATCCCGTGCACGGCATAGGCCTGCGGCGGGCGGCCGCCCCAGTTTTCAATCGGCTTTGCGTCGCCGAAATTGGGGGCCGCAACCACTGTCGCGGCCATGGGGCCAGCGGGGCGGGCCGCAGGTTTTTCACGAGAGACCTGGCCGCCACAGGCGGCAAGGGTCAGGCTGAGGGCAAGGCTGATCATGGTGCGTTTCATGCGCCGGATCGTCGCCGATCCTGGCCCTGCTGTCACCTGGGCAATGCCTGGCCTGCGTGCCTTTTTGCCGCAAGTCGTTTGCGCCTCAGAGAAAGCGATCCGGCGAAAGCGCCGCGACCAGCGGCTGCGCCAGATCGGGTGTCTGACCCAGCAAAAGATCAGCGGCAAGACGGCTGGCGGCTGGTGCGGTCTGGAACCCATAGCCCCCCTGGCCTGCCAGCCAGAAGAAGCCCGCATCCCCCGGCGCAAAGCCGATCACCGGCACCCGGTCGGGCGCGAAGGTGCGCAGCCCGGCCCAGTTCGCCAGCAGGCGGGTAACGGGCTCGGTCACGAATTCCTCATAGCGGGCAAGGCCTTCGGCCAGAACCATGTCATCGGCCCAGGCGTCATGGGGCGCGTCAACCGCATCCTCTTCGGCGGGGGAAACGATCAGCGCCCCGGCATCGGGCTTCATATACCAGCTTTCCGCAGGGCCAAAAACCATCGGCCATTTGCTGACATCCAGGCCCTCAGGCGCCGGGATTCGCGCCATCGAACGGCGCAGCGGCGCAAATCCGGGCGAGGAGACCCCCGCCAGGGCCGCCACCTGATCCACCCAGGCCCCGGCGGCATTGATCAGGATGCGGCCCTCAGCCTCGCCACCTGGCCAGCTGACATGCCAGCCTTCGGGGACGCGGTTGATCTGGCTGACCCTGGTCTTTACGCGGATCTCTGTGCCCGCAGCCCGGGCCTCACGGGCGAAGTTCTGCAGCAAAAGATCGGTGTCGATATCCTCGGCCGCCGTTGAAAGCGCCGCCAGTGTGACCCGCTCCCCGCGCAGGATCGGCACCATCTGCCGCGCCTCATCGGGGGGGATCTGCTGCATCTCCATCGTCTCGCGGTCGTGATGAAAGGCCTGGGCCTCGGCCTCGCCGGCCACCATCAACAGCCCGCGCGGGCTGAGGATGCCAGGCTGGCCGCGAAACCAGGCCTCTGACGCCTTTGACAGCCCGACCACCGCCGGATGCCCGTAATTCGGCTCGTATAGCGCGGCAGAGCGGCCCGAGGCATGATGCGCGAGGCTCTCTTCCTGCTCAAGAACCAGCACCCGCCCGGCCGCTTTTTCCGCCAGCCGCGCCGCAAGGGAAATGCCTGCAATGCCACCGCCGATGATGATGAAATCGTATGCCATGGTCCCTCTGGTTTGCTGCAGGCGCCGCGCGGGGCCTGGTTCGGGGCCTGGTCTGGATGAGGCCCGGCTTTGATTAGGCATTGTTTCCACGCCTTCGCAAGTGGGCCAATCCAGGCGAGAATTGCGGCGCAGCCAGCGGCTGAATTAACCAGTGACCAATTCTTGTATTCTGCACCAGGCGGATTCGTATTAACCTTTTGTTAACTTTGGGCGCGAATCGCGGCCCGAAGCCGTTTGTATCCTGTTTCTGCGGCGCGCCTGGGCGGGCCGTCCTGTTGTAACCAGTTCCGCATTGGTTGTGTGTATCGTGGCAGATTTTCCCGCCGGTCAGCCTTCGCTGATCATCCATATCGGTCCGCATAAGACCGGCTCGACCTCGATCCAGGGCATGCTGCATCAGAATGCGGCGCTGCTGAAATCGGCCGGGGTCGTTACCCTGGCAGGCGAGCTGCCCTCAAAAGCCGGAAAAGCCGTTGAATCCAGGGATTTCGACTCTGCCAAAGGGCTTTTGTCGCTGATCGAGGATCAGATCGCCCGCAGCACAGCCCCGGTCACCATCCTCTCGCAGGAGGATTTCGCCGGCGATATGTTCGGGCGGCGCAATGCGACCCAGATCTATCCGACGCTGGTTAAAAACATCCGCATCATGTCGCGGATCTTCGCCCGCCATCGCCCGGTTTTCGTGTTCTTTCGCCGTGATGAGACCGAGTGGCTGCAAAGCTGCTATGCCCAGCATCTGCGCTATCGCAACAAATTCTCAAGCTTTGAGACATTCGCCGCAGCGGTGCAGGGGTTTTCCTGGGATGATATTCTGGGCAAGGTTCAGGAAAATTTCCCGGACAGCTTTTTCGTCGAGGATTATCGGAAAGAGCCCGAACATGGCGTCACCCGGCTCTTGTCCTATGCGGGTTTCACCGCCTTGCCGCAGGGGTTTGATACCAGCGCAAAGGCCCGCAACACCTCATTGCCGCCGGCGATGCTGCGCCGATTCGAGCGGTTGAACCGCTTTGCCGATATCCCGAAACTGCTGCCGGTCTACAAAGAGCGTCTGCTGGCGGCGGCGGCGACGGCAACAGAAAACGCGCCTGTTGTCCCGGAAGGGCGTAATCCGCAATGGCCCCCCGCGCCAGGCGGCACCGCCCCGGGCCTTGAGGCGCTGTCAAAGCGGGCGGCAGAGCGGGTTGGTACCCATACCGACGTTGCCGATATGCTGCCCGATCCGGCTGTCGATCTGGCGGCAATGGGGGCGCGCAGCCTGCCCGATGACGCGCAGATGCCTGCCGCCGGGCGGGCCGATATGCGCGACCAGGCCGGGATCCTGCGCTATCACCTGCGCGGCCGCAGCGAGCTGGCCTGGACCACTGCGCTTTGCATCTCTTATCTGCGCCGCGACACGCAGCTGACCGAGAAGGCCCGCGACCTTTTCCATCGGATCTGGCGCGAAGAGGGGCAAAACCTGGTGGCCGAATTCAGCACCCGCTGGCTGATTTCCAACCTGCAGACCTTCCTCGACCACGGCCGCAATGAGGCGCAGCGGCTGATCGGCGGCATCGGCTATTTCTACGCCAATATGATGAAGATCTATGAGGGCGAGCGGGCCATTGAGGGCATCGACGCGGATGCGACCTATGCCGGGCCCGAGCCGCAGACGAAAAGCGGCTTTCGCGGCATGGACCGCTATACCCTGGGCGGCACGGATCTTTTGCTGAACACCAATGCGCTGGCGCTGAGCTATGCGCAGATGGATCCGGTGGCGGGGCCCATTCTCGAAGAGCTGCTTTTGCGGGTAAAACACAGCCATTCGGTGTTTTCGCGCAACGATCAGAGCCGGGCACGCCTCGGCGCGTCGCAGCCCGGGTTCCAGAATACCTGGACCTTCTTTGAAGAGGTGCAGCCCCCTGTGGCATCCGGTCAGGCCAGCTGATTTTCGGGGCTGGTCCGGGGGGCTGGTCCGGGGCTGATCTGTGGGGCGGCAGGGCAGGCCAGGCGGGTCTGTGCATTTCTGAACAGGCGCGACGCAGGTTGCAAAGGATGAAATCCGCCGGGATTGCGGTTAGCTTCATGCCATAGCAGCAAGCCCGCCCGATCATCGGATGCATCGGGGCCGGGTCTCGCCAGGGAGAATAGCATGAGTTGGAACCCCGCCCTCGATCCCTCGATTCCGATCGGTGACCAGGTTGACACGATCGAGACGGTGATCGTGCCGCGCGCCCGTGATCTGGGCGGATTTGAGGTGCGCCGCGCTTTGCCCTCGGTGCAGCGGCAAATGGTTGGCCCTTTTATCTTTTTCGACCAGATGGGCCCGGCAGAATTCCTGACAGGGCAGGGGATAGACGTCCGCCCGCACCCCCATATCGGGCTGGGCACCGTGACCTATCTGATGAAGGGCAAGCTGCATCACCGTGACAGTCTTGGCACCGACCAGTGGATCGAGCCGGGCGCGGTCAACTGGATGATGGCGGGTCATGGCATCACCCATTCCGAGCGCACCGATGGCGAGGCCCGCAAGGCCCCGCTGACGATGTTCGGCCTGCAGACCTGGCTTGCAGTCCCCAAAGACCGCGAGGATGATCCCGCCGCCTTTATTCATGTCGGCAAACCCGAGCTGCCCGAACTGGAGGGCGAGGGCAAACAGGTGCGGCTGATCCTCGGCGAGGCCTGGGGCGCGCGGATGCCGCTGGCGATGCCGTCAGAGGTTTTCTACGCCGATGCCATCCTGCAGCCCGGCGCTTCCATCCCCTTGCCCGACAATCATGAAGATCGCGGCGTCTATATCCTGACCGGCTCGGTGATCTCGGGCGGCCAAAGCTATGAGGCGGGCCGGATGCTGGTGTTCCGCCCCGGTGACCAGGTATCGGTCAAAGCGGGCGAAGCGGGGGCGCGGCTGATGCTGCTGGGCGGCGCGACGATGGATGGGCCGCGTTATATCTGGTGGAATTTCGTCGCCTCGTCGAAAGACCGCATCGCCGCCGCGAAAGAGGCCTGGCGGGCGGGCGACTGGGCGCATGGCCGTTTCAGCCTGCCGCCCGATGACAATCACGAGTTCATCCCCGCCCCCGACACCTGAGCGGAGAACCGGGCCCGATAGCACCCCCAATAACGCCCCCCGATACATCCTTGTCGGGGGGAACTATGGGGCCGATTACAGGGGCAAATTAACCGGGTTTGGGTGGCGCGTAAAAAGGATGTGAAAATTCCGCATTGTGGCGCTTGACGGGGGGCGATCCCCCCGCTATCTAGCCCCCACGCCCGGTTCGCCGGGAAAACAAGAGACCAAAAGCGCGGTTGTAGCTCAGTCGGTTAGAGTACCGGCCTGTCACGCCGGGGGTCGCGGGTTCGAGCCCCGTCAACCGCGCCACTTGTTTTCCTGCTGATCCGTTGCGCCAGCGCGGTTGTAGCTCAGTCGGTTAGAGTACCGGCCTGTCACGCCGGGGGTCGCGGGTTCGAGCCCCGTCAACCGCGCCACTTTCTTCCCTGATGAAATCAGATGCAGATATAGACGCAAGACGCGCCTGTCCTTGCATGTCCGGATGTCTCTGATGCCAGTTTTGCATCAGCCCACCGCCAGCCCACCGCCGCGAAAGCGCGGATTATGCCACCGCAACCGCCCCATCCCCGGCATCTTCCTTGATCCCGCGCCCGCAACCGTCTAACTGGCGGCCAGCAGCTTATGGAGGGCCGATATGGGCTTTAAGATGGGAATTGTCGGCCTGCCGAATGTGGGGAAGTCCACACTCTTCAACGCGCTGACGAAAACGGCGGCCGCCCAGGCGGCGAACTTCCCCTTTTGCACCATCGAGCCGAACGTCGGCGAGGTCGCGGTCCCCGATGCGCGGCTGGGCAAACTGGCGGCGATTGCGGGTTCAAAGCAGATCATCCCGGCGCGGATGACCTTTGTCGATATCGCAGGCCTCGTGCGCGGCGCCTCGAAAGGCGAGGGGCTGGGCAATCAGTTCCTGGCCAATATCCGCGAATGTGACGCCATCGCCCATGTGCTGCGCTGCTTTGAGGATGGCGACATCACCCATGTCGAGGGCCGGATTGACCCCGTGGCCGATGCCGAGACCATCGAGACCGAGCTGATGCTGGCCGACCTGGAATCGATCGAGCGTCGCCGCGCCAATCTCGCCCGCAAGATCAAAGGCAATGACAAAGACGCCGCCGACCAGGACCGCCTGCTGGCGCTGGCGCAAAAGGCGCTGGAAGATGGCCAGCCTGCCCGCGTGGTGAAAGTCTCGGAAGATGACGCCCGCGCCTGGAGCCTTTTGCAACTGCTGACCGCCAAACCCGTGCTTTACGTCTGCAATGTCGAGGAAACCTCGGCCGAAAGCGGCAATAGCCAATCCGCCCGTGTCGCCGAGATGGCGGCAAAGCAGGGGGCGGGTACCGTGGTGATTTCGGCCCGTATCGAAGAGGAAATCGCGCAGCTTCCCGATGAGGATGCGGCGGCCTTCCTTGAGGAAATGGGCCTGCAAGAGGCGGGCCTCGACCGTCTGATCCGTGCGGGCTACGCGCTTTTGGGCCTGCAGACCTATTTCACCATCGGCCCGAAAGAGGCCCGCGCCTGGACGATCCTGAAGGGCATGCTGGCGCCCCAGGCCGCCGGGGTGATCCATGGCGATTTCGAGAAGGGCTTCATCCGCGCCGAAACCATCGGCTATGAAGACTATATCGCAGGCAAGGGCGAGGCCGGCGCAAAAGAGGCTGGCAAGTTCCGGGTCGAAGGCAAGACCTATGAGGTGAAGGACGGCGACGTCCTGCACTTCCTCTTTAACGCCTGATCCCTATCCGGAAAATCGGCAGCATCGCCTTGTCATGTGACAGGGCGATGCCCCCCCTGCGGCAGCCTTTTCTCCTGTCTGACAATATCCCGGGGGGTGAGCTGCATCGCAGCGAGGGGGCGAGCAGCCCCCTTTTTACGTCAGACCAGGCTCACGCCGCCCGAGGCTCAGAGACAGCTCACGCCGCCCGAGGCTCAGTGCCGGCTCACGCCGCCCGAGGCTTAGTGTCGGCTCACGCCGCCTGAGGCTCAGTTCCGGCTCACGCCGCCTGGGGGCTCAGCCTCGGCTCACGGATCGGCAGATGCACCAGCGCCGAGAAGGCGCCAACCCCAACCCCGATCCACCAGACCAGATCGTAATTGCCGTTCAGATCATACATCTTCCCGCCCAGCCAGACGCCCAAGAAACCGCCGATCTGGTGGGACAGGAACACAAATCCGTAAAGCGTGCCCATATAGCGCAGCCCCCAAAGATGCGCGACCAGGCCTGATGTCAGCGGCACCGTCGCCAGCCACAGCGACCCCATCACCGCTGAAAAGACCAGCACCGAGAGCGGCGTGATCGGCAGCAGGAAGAACACCGCAGCCGCAATCGTGCGCAGCACATAGATGCCGCAAAGCAGGTATTTCTTGCTCCATCTTTTGCCCAGCCAGCCCGCCAGGACCGTGCCGACGATATTGAAAAGCCCGATCACCGCAATCGAGACCGCCCCAAGCGCTGAGGTCGTGGTGATTCCGATCATCGCCAGAAAACCTGACGGGTCTATCGCGCCGCAAAAATCGGTCACGAAGGCCGGGAAATGCGCGGTGATAAAGGCCAGCTGATAGCCGCAAGAGAAGAACCCCAGGAAAATCAGCGTATAGGACGGGTCTTTGAAGGCGCGCTTCAGCACCGTGCCGAGGCTTTCCTCCAGCTCGGCCTTGCTGGCCACATGCGCCGAGCGGATGAAGGGCAACGCGAACAGCGTCAGCAAAACCACCCCGGCAAAAATCACAAAGACCCATTGCCAGGAATAGAATTGCAGCAGGAATTCGGCCATGGGTGCGCCGAAAACCTGCCCCGCCGAGCCTGCCGCCGTGCCGATCCCAAGCGCCATCGAGCGATGCTCGGGCGCGGCAGCGCGGCCGACGATGGCCAGAATCACCCCAAACCCGGTGCCCGCAATGCCAAAGCCGATCACGATGGCCAGCCATTGATGCTGCCATGGCTCGGTTGAAAGCGCCGTCAGCACCAGGCCAAGCGCGTAAAGAAGCGCGCCAAGGATGATCGCACGACGGTCGCCGAATTTCTCGGCCACCGCCCCGAACAGCGGCTGCCCGATCCCCCAGGCCAGGTTCTGGATGGCAATGGCCAGGCTGAACTCACTGCGGGCCCAGCCGAACTCGGCAGCGACAGGGATCTGAAACACCCCGAAAGAGGCGCGGATCGCAAAGCCGATCATCAGAATGAAAGAGCCGGCGATCAGCACCGGCGTCATCAGGGGGGCCCTTGCCGGGCTGGCAGTGTTCGGGGTCATAAAGGTGCCTTCTCTTCGCGTGCCCGACCCTGGGCCAGCCCCCGGATCGCGTCAAATGATGAATTGTGATGCATACAACTGCCCTCGCCCGGCGACCTGTGGCGCCGCCCCGTGATCCCCATCGCCATCGGGATAAAACCGCGCCATGATGGGGCATCATCTGGCAGGGGGCGCATGTGAGTGAATGGTGGCGGGGGGCGGTAACCTATCAGGTCTATCCGCGCAGTTTTCAGGACACGAACGGCGATGGCATCGGTGATCTGCCGGGGATAACCGCGCGTCTGCCCTATCTGGCCGAACTGGGGGTGGATGCGGTCTGGCTGTCGCCGGTGTTCAAAAGCCCGATGAAAGATATGGGCTATGATGTCTCTGATTATATCGACATCGACCCGGTTTTCGGCAGCCTTGCGGATTTCGACGCGCTGATCGCAAGGGCGCATGAGCTGGGGCTGAAGGTGATCATCGACCAGGTGCTCTCACATTCGTCAGACCAGCATCCGTTTTTTGCTGAAAGCCGTGCCTCGCGCGACAATCCCCGCGCTGATTGGTATGTCTGGGCCGATCCGCGCCATGACGGCACACCGCCCACCAACTGGCTGTCGGTATTCGGCGGCCCTGGCTGGACCTGGGATGGCCGCCGCCGCCAGTTCTATATGCACAACTTCCTCAGCAGTCAGCCGGATCTGAACTACCACAATCCGGCGGTGCAGGACTGGGCGCTTTCCGTGCTGCGCTTCTGGCTGGAGCGGGGCGTTGACGGCTTCCGCTTTGATACCGTGAACTACTATTTCCACGACCTTAAACTGCGCGACAATCCGGCCGACTGGCGTGACCTCTCAACGCCCGCCGACAATCCCTATGACATGCAGTACCACCTCTTTGACAAGAACCGCCCCGAGAACCTGGCCTGGCTGGCGCGGATCCGAACCCTGCTGGATGAATATGGCGCGATGAGCGTGGGCGAGGTCGGAGAGACCCATCATGCCATTGAGATGATGGGGAAATACTCTGCCCCCGGCCATCTGCACCAATGCTATAGCTTTGAGATGCTGGGCCGCAGCTATACTCCCGATTTCTTTCGCAGCCGGATTGAGGGCTTCTTTTCCGCAGCCCCCCAGGCCTGGCCGATGTGGGCCTTTGCCAATCATGACGTGCCGCGTCAGGTGACGCGCTGGCTGCCCCATGCCGCCAGTCCAGAGGCGCTGGCCAAACAGGCGGGGGCGCTGCTTCTGGCCTTTGAGGGCTCGATTTGCCTGTGGCAGGGTGAGGAGATCGGCCAGACAGATACCCAGCTCAGCTATGAGGAACTGACCGATCCGCAGGGGATTGCGTTTTGGCCCGCCCCCGTCGGGCGCGACAATACCCGCACGCCGATGGTCTG
This sequence comes from Pseudogemmobacter hezensis, assembly GCF_013155295.1. Classification (GTDB taxonomy): domain Bacteria; phylum Pseudomonadota; class Alphaproteobacteria; order Rhodobacterales; family Rhodobacteraceae; genus Pseudogemmobacter; species Pseudogemmobacter hezensis. Next base: position 32,411 of record NZ_JABJXT010000006.1, read on the forward strand.
GGATGACAGCGCCAATGGCGGCTTTACCACCGGCACGCCCTGGCTGCCGGTCAAAGCGCCGCAACTGGCCCGCAATGTCGCCTCGCAAGAGCGCCATCAGGGCAGCGTGCTGGAAAGCTACCGCCAGATGCTGCAGTTTCGCCGGGGCGAAGATGATCTGATCCACGGCAAGACCCGCTTTCTGGAGACCCCGGATCCGGTGCTGGGTTTTGTCAGGGGCGAGGCAGGACGGGGCGGCATTTTGTGCCTGTTCAACCTTGGCCCCGACGCGGTGACGCTGGATCTGGCCGCCGAGGGGGCGCAGATCGGCCCCGCGCAAGAGTTTGCGCCCGACAGAAGCCAGATCCGGCTGGGCCCGAATGGGTTTGGCTTTTTGCGGCTCTCTGCGCCTGTCGGCGGCTAGGCCGGAACTGCGGTGAAACTCAGGCCGCGTTCAGCGGCGCGATGGCCTGCAGCCCGGCCATCAGCGCGGCCTGCATGGGCAAATGATGCGGGGTGATCCCCTGTTCTTTCAGCGCAGCCGAGGCCCCGTCATCCTGATCGGTGATCAAAAGCACCTGCTGGCCCAGCCACCAGGGCCTGGCCGCTGCCAGTTCGGCCCCCAAAAGCCAGCCCGCGACAGAGGCGCGGATCTGGCCCTCATCCGCCCCGCGCAACCGCCGCAGCGCGGGCAGGGCGGCCAGATGGGCCGACAGCCGCTCGGGCCGGGATAAGGTCTCGGCCAGGGCCTGCAAAAACGCCGCATCCGCGACAACCACGCCCGGGGGCAGCTGGGGGGCAAGCTGGCGGCGCAGATCCGGCGCTATGCTGCCCAGAATACTGACCACTTCGCCCGCGCTGATCTGCGCCCAAAGCGCACGGGCCTGCCCCCGGATCAGCATCGCGCCATCAAATTTCGGCGCAATCGACAGGGCACCAACTAGCAGCACCTCTTCGCCTGCGCTCAGCATCAGGGGTGATTCCTGCGAAAACCGTGGCAGGACGCGCCAGGCTGCGCCGTCATCCACCGCAACCGCGCCGCGCAAAGCCGCAACCGGGTCGCAGGGCAGGGCAACCAGCGGGGCCTCGTCATGGCCCAGAACCAGGCCGATCCGCGGCCCATCTGTCAAAAGCGATGCCGCCTGCGCCGGGCTGAGCCCCGCCACAACCTCTGTCTCGCCCGAGGCCGCAATGATCTGACAGAGCCATCCCGCCCCGTCGGGATGCGCAATCACCCAGCCTGTTGCCATCTCAAAGCCCCCTGTCCATCAACCGCCGCGCCAGTGTTCATGCCCGGGGCAAGTGATCTGCGCAAACCCCAATCGCATAGTGCCGCGCCTGAAATCCGCCCCGCCAATGAAAAAGCGCGGCCCCCGGCGGACCGCGCTTTCCCTTATCTGACTGCAAAATCAGCGCTTATTCGGCTTCATTCGCGGGCGAGGCATTGAGCAGGCCATAATTCTTGTCGCCCAGCTCTTTATACAGCCCCAGCTGCGTTTCGAGGAAGTCGATATGGCCTTCCTCGTCCTGGATCAGCTCGTCAAAGAGGGCCCGGCTGACGTAATCGCCTGCCTCGTCGCAATAGCGGCGTGCCTCGATATAGAGGTCACGCGCGCCATGCTCGGCGGCCAGATCGGCCTCAAGGATTTCTTTCACATTCTGGCCGATGCGCAGGCTGTCCAGCTTTTGCAGGTTCGGATGGCCTTCGAGGAAGATGATGCGGGTGATGAACTTATCCGCATGCTGCATTTCCTCGATCGACTCGGCGCGGGCCTTGGCGGCCAGTTTGCCATAGCCCCAGTCGTCGAGCAGACGATAGTGCAGCCAATACTGGCTGACGGCGGTCAGCTCAGAGCGCAGACCAGCATTGAGATATTCGATAACCTTCTTGTCGCCCTTCATGGCAGACCCCATTCGTTGCGCGGGGCCCATGGCCCGCCTTGCTGCGTATGGAACAAAGGTAAATCCCCCCATGGGCGCTTGTCCATGGGGGGAATGAAGTTTTTTAGAATAATTCTAAATCCGACCAAAACACCCGGATATATCAGCAAAACCGGGGGGCTTTTCGGGCGGGGCGCGGGGGCGGGGCGGGGGCCTTAGCCCAGCCGCCGTGCCCGCATCCGTTTCAGCATCGGGATCGCGGGCTTCGCCGGATCATCGGCCACGCCAAAACTGTCGCAGCTGCGCATCGTGTCAAGGAACACCGGCATGCATCCGCCGCAATCGGCCTTCTTGCCAAGCGCGTGATAGACCTTGCCCGGCGTGATGATCGTCGAGGGATCCGCCGCCCGCATCCAGTCAACGGCGGCGCGGATTTCGTGATCCGAGATGCTCATACAGTGACAGACGATCATGGCGGCGGCTCTTTCTCAGGCGGGCTGCACTTACTGGAAAACGGCGTTCGGGTTGTCGAGGCTGTCAGATCCCTCGAAGTCGATCTTCGAGAGGCCCAGCACGCCGACCGCCCGCTCGACCGAGGCGGTCTGGGTCACCAGCGCATCAACCGCGCCCATGATCAGCCGCTCGCCCTTTTCACTGCCCGGCTCCAGCATCTGGTCATAGGCAAAGCCCTCTTCGGCGGCGGTCTTGATCGCATTCAGCGCCGCAACCGAGCTGTCGAGTTCCGCCTTCAGCTGGGTGTCAACTGCGGCGTCTTTGGCCGCCACCAGATCCGAGACCGAGGGGCCGCTCAGCACGGTGCCATCGATGCGGGTATATTGGCCCAGATAGACGTTCCGAATGCCAACCCCATCATAATAATGGCTGTTGTGGGTGTTGTCAGAGAAGCAGTCGTGCTCTTCTTCCGGGTCTGAAAGCATCAGGCCCAGCTTCATCCGCTCGCCCGCCAGCTCGCCATAGGACAGGGATCCCATGCCGGTCAGGATCGCCATAAGGCCTGCCTGCGGGTCAGTTGTCACCGCCTTGCGGGCCTCGCCTTCGGCGCCCCATTCGCCGGTCATTTCCTCAAGATCGGCGATCAGCAGATCCGAGGCCGCCAGCAGATAGGCCGCGCGGCGGTCACAATTGCCGCCCGTGCAGGCATCGCCCGTGGCGTAATCGGTCCAGGGGCGGTTGCCGGCGCCGGGGCCGGTGCCATTCAGGTCCTGGCCCCAGAGCAGAAACTCAATCGCATGATAGCCCGAGGCGACATTGGCCTCGATCCCGTCGGCCTCTTGCAGCACATCGGCGATCAGCGCGGGCGTGATCTGGCTGGCGTCGATCTCTTTGCCCGAGAGGGTGAATTTCGGATTGGCGATCACATTCAGCGTCGCCAGCGGGTTCTCTTCGCTTTCGCCATAGCTGGCCGCATCGACGTAATCGATCAGACCCTCATCCAGCGGCCAGGCGTTCACCCGGCCTTCCCAGTCGTCAACGATGGCATTGCCGAAACGGAAGGCCTCGGTCTGCTGATAGGGCACACGCGAGGCCAGCCAGGCCGAGCGCGCCGCATCCAGCGTCTCTTGCGAGGGCTGCGCCACCAGGTTGCCCAGCGACTCACGCAGCACGCGGGCGGTGGCGAGGCTGTCACTATAGCCCGCCTCGGCCAGATCTGCGTAATGGGCGACGACCCCGGCAGGCTCTGCGGCAAAGGCCGGGCCTGTCAATGCGGTGGTCATCAGGGCTGCAGCTGCAAAGCGCAAGTTTCTCAAGGGTTTACTCCGAACCGGAAGAGCTTTGGATAATGGGGCCGGACCATGCGCCTGATGCATCCACAAGCCCTGCCTGCAGGCACCCGCAATGGGGTGGGGCAGAGCGGGACAGGAAATCGCTGCACATTGCGGTCACGTAGCCTCTCATGGGCACTCACTGGGCAGCGGAAGCGCAAAGAAACCGCTGTCTGGCTTGCAGAATGGATGACAAATTTAATCGGGAAAGTAAAGCTGAGAGTTTTGCCAGGGTAACGCCAGGGCGGTCACGATTGCCTCAGTTGCAAAGGGGGCGCTGTGCTGATGCGGCGCATTATCGCCCTGTCTGGGGCTTTGCTGAAATGCCAGGCAGTTGCGACAGGGAGAGGGGGGGGCATGCGCGCCTTCTTGCGCAGCGCATGGACAACCCACCGGCCTGGCGGTAGATTATCGTCGCATCTTGCGGTGCGGGCTGCGGCCCGAGCAGAGGTAGCCCGCATGGCAAAAGCAGCCTGACTGGCAAAAGACGAGAGGCAGAATTGGAATCGGCCCAAAATCGGGATCTGAGTGTTACAGGGCAGTATCAATAGATGTGTAATTGATACGTTTATAATGAGATCTGACCATATTGGCAGCCCAGATCCCCGCAGTTTCCGGAGAGAGTTATGAGCAATCCCTATTCGTCATTGCCAGCTAAGAAATTCTGGCGCAGCGCGGTCGCTGACCGTCATATGTTTGATGTCAGCGAGCTGTGGGATCCAAAATTCCAGATCCGCCCCGAGGATAAGGTTGCGACTTATGGATCCTGCTTTGCCCAGCATATCGGCAGAGCGCTGAAGGCCAATGGGTATCAGTGGCATATTACTGAAAAACCCCCGGTTGGCCTGTCTGACCCGGAGAAGTTCGGCTATAATGTATTTTCTTCCAGAACGGCGAATATTTATACGACATCGCTTTTGCTGCAATGGGTGAAATGGGCGATTGAGGCAGAAAGCCCGCCCGCTGAGGTGTGGAACGACAAGGGCAGATCTGTCGACCCGTTCCGTCCCAAAATAGAGCCTGCCGGGTTCGTCTCAGATGAAGAGATGAGGCTTTCACGCAAACAGGTCATAAAGTCATTCCGGGACTCTATTACCGGCTCTGATGTGTTTGTCTTTACGCTTGGTCTGACTGAAAGCTGGGTCAACAGCGGGTTGGGATATGAATATCCGATGTGCCCTGGAACTGCAGGCGGCACATTCGATGCCAAAAATCACCAGTTCGTAAATCATGACTATGAAATGGCACTGTCCAACCTGAGCCAGGCCATAGATCTGATGCGCTCGGTGAATGGAAACCTGAAGTTTCTTGTTACAGTGTCGCCGGTGCCACTGACTGCGACCTATACGGATAACAATGTTATCGTGGCCACTATGGAATCCAAATCGATCCTGCGTGCGGTGGCCGCTAAAATCAGCAAGATGCATGATTTTGTTGATTATTTTCCATCATATGAAATTATCAACAGCCCGGTTTTCAAAGGGGTGTTCTTTGACCCCAATCAGCGCAATGTGAACCATGCGGGCGTTGATTTTGTGATGAAAAATTTCTTCGCATGTCTCAATGGAAAGTTCGGGGGATCCGGCGCAGCGGAGATCAAATCTGCGGCGCAGGCCCAGGCAGACAGCAAGGCTCTTGTCTGTGAGGAAGAGCTGTTGAATGCATTTGGAAAAGAGAAAAACAAATGAGAGTTTGTATCATCAGCAATAGCCATGCGGCAGCGCTGAAACAGGGCATTGACGAGTTGGAATCGCGTCAGATCATTGATGGGCTTGATCTGCACTTCTTTGCTTCACCCGCAAATACGCTTGAAGATACAGCGCTTTTGGATGGGAAAATCGTTCCCACCACCGATACCGTCAAAAAATCGTTCGAGATTTCATCCGGCGGTCTCCATGAGATTGTTATTTCCGACTATGATGCCTTTGTCGTGCATGGGGTATTTGTCTATGAGGGGGCTTTTCGGGCTCTGATGGATGCTGAAAAAGGGGCGACTTTTTATTCGCAGGCCGTCCTGAATGAGCTTGATCCTTTTAACAAAACGATTTCATCCAGGATATACAGGCAGATCAGAACCGTCAGCGATGCGGATATTATTGTTTCTGCCAGGCCATATCTGGCGATTAAGCCGACTGATACGCCCAGGGATGTTGTGGCAAGGGATCGGTTCAGAGCGTATATAAACGAGAGATTTCGGGCAATGCATAAGCTGCATGCCTTTTTCCAGCCGGAAGAAACCGTAACAGGCGGTGTATTCACAAAGTCTGAATTCAATCAGGGCGCGAAACGGGGCGATGATCGATATCCCGATTTTCAATCCGGCGACGGCATTCACATGAATGGCGCATATGGCATACATTATATTGCCGCGTTGAGCCAATTGCTGCGGTCATTGTGACCGTGAATTTTTGGGGGGCCGGAGCGGCCCTCTGATGGCGGTGGCGGGATGGGGCCCGCCTCGGGGTGCTGCGCCGGATCACCCGGAAACAACTCTGGGTGGTCTCCGGGTGCGGTCTGCATCATCGACTGGTGCAGGCGGGCATGGCGTCTGGTGAGGCAGGTTGCGTCCAGTTTGCAGCTGCAAACCCGGCCTGCATATTTCGCAAAATTTGCAGGTTTTTCCCGCTCTGGCCTTGCGCTGCACTGCAGCAGAAATACAGTGCCCCGCAAAGCAACAGATTCCGGGGAGGTCTGCCATGCCCGAGTTCCACAAGATCCTGATAGCCAACCGCGGTGAGATCGCCATTCGCGCGATGCGTGCCGCCAATGAGATGGGCAAAAAGACCGTCGCGGTTTATGCCGAAGAGGACAAGCTCTCGCTGCACCGTTTCAAGGCAGATGAGGCCTATCTGATCGGCCAGGGCCTCAGCCCGGTGGGGGCCTATCTGTCGATCCCGGAAATCATCCGGGTGGCGCGGCTGTCGGGCGCGGATGCGATCCATCCGGGCTATGGGCTTTTGTCGGAAAACCCCGATTTTGTTGATGCCTGCGACGCGGCAGGGATCACCTTCATCGGCCCGCGGGCCGAAACCATGCGGGCGCTTGGCGACAAGGCCTCGGCGCGGAAGGTGGCGATTGAGGCGGGCGTTCCGGTGATCCCGGCGACCGAAGTGCTGGGCGATGACATGGCCGTCATTCGCAAACAGGCGAAAGAGGTCGGCTATCCTTTGATGCTGAAAGCCTCCTGGGGCGGCGGCGGTCGCGGCATGCGCCCGATCAACAGCGAGGAAGAGCTTGAGGCCAAAGTGCTGGAGGGCCGCCGCGAGGCAGAGGCCGCTTTCGGCAATGGCGAGGGCTATCTTGAGAAGATGATTCTCCGCGCCCGCCACGTCGAGGTGCAAATCCTCGGCGACAAACAGGGCAATGTCTGGCACCTGTGGGAGCGGGACTGCACTGTCCAGCGCCGCAATCAGAAGGTGGTGGAACGCGCCCCGGCGCCCTACCTGACGCAGGAACAGCGCGAAGCGGTCTGCGAAATGGCGCGGCGCATCTGTAAACACGTGAATTACGAATGCGCGGGCACCGTCGAATTCCTGATGGATATGGACAGCCAGGAGTTCTATTTCATTGAGGTGAACCCCCGCGTCCAGGTCGAGCACACCGTCACCGAAGAAGTGACCGGCATCGATATCGTCCAGGCCCAGATCCTGATCGAAGAGGGCAAATCGCTGCCCGAGGCGACGGGCGTGGCGTCGCAATCCGAGGTCAAACTGAACGGCCATGCGCTGCAATGCCGGGTGACCACCGAAGACCCGCTGAACAATTTCATCCCCGATTACGGGCGGCTGACGGCCTATCGCTCGGCCACCGGGAACGGCATCCGGCTTGATGGCGGCACGGCCTATGCGGGCGGGGTAATCACGCGTTACTACGACAGCCTGCTGGTCAAGGTCACCGCCCATGCCCAGACGCCGGAGAAGGCTTTGTCCAGGATGGACCGGGCGCTGCGCGAGTTCCGTATCCGGGGCCTGGCTACGAATATCGAGTTTGTTATCAACCTCTTGCAGCACCCGACCTTCCTCGACAGCTCTTACACGACGAAGTTCATCGACACGACGCCGGACCTCTTCCACTTCAAAAAGCGCCAGGACCGGGCGACCAAGATCCTGACCTATCTCGCGGATATTTCCGTGAATGGTCACCCCGAAACCAATGGTCGCGCCAAACCCGCCGAGGCAAAGGCCCCGAAAGCGCCCGTCGCGCAGGCTGGCCAGCCCGCCTATGGCACCCGTAACCTGCTGGAGCAAAAGGGCCCGCAGGCGGTTGCCGACTGGATGAAGGCGCAGACGCAAGTGCTGCTGACCGACACCACCATGCGTGACGGCCACCAGTCGCTGCTGGCAACCCGGATGCGCTCGATCGATATGATCAAGGCCGCGCCCGCCTATGCCGCCAATCTGCCGCAGCTCTTCTCGGTCGAATGCTGGGGTGGGGCGACCTTTGACGTGGCCTACCGCTTCTTGCAGGAATGCCCCTGGCAGCGGCTGCGCGACCTGCGGGCCGCGATGCCGAACCTGATGACGCAGATGCTGCTGCGCGCCTCGAACGGCGTTGGCTATACCAATTACCCCGACAATGTCGTGCAGGCTTTCGTCAAACAGGCGGCCGAGACCGGGGTCGATGTGTTCCGCGTGTTTGACAGCCTGAACTGGGTGGAAAACATGCGCGTCGCCATGGATGCGGTGCTGGAGGCGAACAAGCTTTGCGAGGGCACGATCTGTTATACGGGCGATATGCTCGACCCGGATCGTTCAAAATACGATCTGAAATATTACCTCGACCGCGCCAAAGAGCTGAAAGCGGCAGGCGCCCATGTGCTGGGCCTGAAAGACATGGCGGGGCTGTTGAAACCTGCCGCTGCCCGCGTCCTGATCAAAGCGCTGAAGCAGGAAATCGGCCTGCCGGTGCACTTCCACACCCATGACACCTCTGGCGCGGCGGCGGCCACCGTGCTGGCGGCCTGTGATGCGGGCGTCGATGCGATTGACGCGGCGATGGATGCGTTTTCCGGCGGCACCTCGCAGCCCTGCCTTGGTTCCATTGTCGAGGCGCTGCGCCATACCGACCGCGACACCGGCATCGACATCGCCGCCGTGCGCGAAATGTCGAACTATTGGGAGCATGTCCGCGCCCAATATACCGCCTTTGAATCGGGCACCGCCGCGCCTGCGTCTGAGGTCTGGCTGCATGAAATGCCCGGGGGCCAGTTCACCAACCTCAAGGCTCAGGCGCGTTCGCTTGGTCTCGAAGAACGCTGGCCCGAGGTCGCCCAGGCCTATGCCGACGCGAACCAGATGTTCGGCGATATCGTCAAGGTGACGCCCTCGTCCAAGGTCGTCGGTGATATGGCGCTGATGATGGTGGCCCAGGGGCTGACCCGCAAACAGGTCGAGGATCCGGGCACCGATGTGGCCTTCCCCGATTCGGTCGTCGATATGCTGAAGGGCAATCTGGGGCAGCCCTATCAGGGCTGGCCGGAAGGCATCCTGAAAAAGGTGCTGAAAGGCGAAAAGCCCAATACCGAACGCCCCGGCGCCCATCTGCCGCCCGTCGATCTGGAAGAGACCCGTGCGAAGCTTTCGGCGGAACTTGGCGGCATGAAGATCGATGATGAGGATCTGAACGGCTACCTGATGTATCCGAAGGTCTTCCTTGATTACATGGGCCGTCACCGTCTTTACGGGCCCGTTCGCACCCTGCCGACCCGGGCCTTCTTCTACGGGATGGAGCCTGGCGAAGAGATCGCCGTCGAGATCGATCCCGGCAAGACGCTGGAGATCCGCTTCCTGACGCTGGGCGAGGTGGATGACGCGGGCGAGGTCAAAGTGTTCTTTGAGCTCAACGGTCAGCCGCGCACGATCCGGGTGGCGAATCGCTCGGTTAAGGCAAAGACGGCGGCGCGGCCCAAGGCGGCAGACGGCAATCCTGCCCATATCGGCGCACCGATGCCCGGATCTGTCGCCAGCGTGGCGGTGACTGTCGGGCAAAAGGTCAGGGCAGGGGATCTTCTGCTGACCATCGAGGCGATGAAGATGGAGACGGGCCTCCACGCCGACCGCGAGGCGGTGGTGAAGGCGATCCATGTCAGCCCCGGCGCGCAGATCGAAGCCAAGGATCTGCTGGTCGAGCTGGAGTAATCCGGCTTTTGTGACGCTCCATGCGCATCGGGTTCAGCCCGCTGCGCATGGGCAATTCGCGCGATGACGCGCATGCGCCTGATCAAAGGCGCGGGCATCCCCGATATATCCATATATGCCGCGGATAATCTGCTTCAGTTGCGGCCAGGGTCTGGTCTGACCAGAAAAACCGTAAGTCTGCCCGCAAAACGCCCAGTATTCTGGTCTTTCCTTGCCTGTGTGCCGCGCGATGGCGGGGCTGCATTTTTAGCGGGGCAATCGGGCCCTGCGAATGGCAAAGCAGGGTAGATTTTTGATGAAACGAGCTTTGATTTCCGGGGTCACCCTGTCGGCAGTTCTGGCGCTGGCGGCCTGCGCTCCGGCGCCGCGAATGGCCGTTCCCACCAAGCCCGGCGAATCCTTCCTGTCAGCCCGCAGCGCGATTGGCTCTTGCGCCCATACAGCGCCCCAGGGCGGCAAGGATGCGGTCGGGTTCAGCTATATCGGCAATATCGTTTACAATGGCGGCCTGGTCGGGATGATCGGAACCGCAATGACTGAAGATGATATTCGCGCCCGTGGCGAGGCGGGGGCCGTTGATAAATGTCTGAAAAAACAAGGTTTCAAGCGGCGTCATCTGACAGAGGCGGAAGAGCGGGCCGTCAACAGCGCCCCCCCGGCGCAGCGCACAGCCCTGCTGGACCATCTTGTCGGCGGCGGCACGCTTGAGACATTCCCGACCCGCCAGATCCCCTATTGAAAGAGCCGCCGCCCGGGGGCGTGGCCTCACACGTGGTCTGTGGCGGGCTGCGCCACCTGCGGGTGATACTGCCTTTCCGGGGGTGTTTTGACCAATGCCCTGATGGCGATCTGAAATTCGCGGGGTAACGCAATTTTCCTCTTGCGAAGGTTCGGGGCTTGGCCTAAATGCAGCACACCGAAACGGTGCGGGCGTAGCTCAGGGGTAGAGCATAACCTTGCCAAGGTTAGGGTCGGGCGTTCGAATCGCCTCGCCCGCTCCAGATCGGTTCGCAAAAGGGTGCCATTGGGCGCCCTTTTTGCGTTGATGTCCAGGGATTGCGCTATGGCTGGCACTGACAGGCTTGCCGTGTGCGGGGGCTGCTTGTATTGCCTCGCGTGACAGCCCGGAGGCAGATGAAATGCGCAAAGCCAGTGTAAGCCGCAAGACCGCCGAGACCTCAATCGAGGTATCGATCAATCTTGACGGAACGGGGAAATATGACTGCCAGAGTGGGGTCGGCTTTTTCGATCATATGCTCGACCAGCTGGCCCGTCATTCGCTGATCGATATCGAACTGCGGGCGAAGGGGGATCTGCATGTCGATGATCACCATACCGTCGAGGACAGCGGTATTGCGATCGGCCAGGCCCTGGTGCAGGCGCTTGGCGATAAAAAGGGCATCCGTCGCTATGGCCATTTCCGGCTGGCGATGGATGACACCCAGGTCGCGGCTGCGCTGGATCTGTCGGCGCGTCCCTATCTGGTCTGGAATGTTGACTTCCCAAGCGAAAAAATCGGCACCTTCGACACCGAGCTGGTGCGGGAATTCTTCCAGGCCCTGTCAACACATGGCGGGATCACCCTGCATGTTGACCGCCTGCATGGCATCAATAGCCATCACATTGCCGAAGCCACCTTCAAGGCCGTGGCGCGGGCTTTGCGGGAAGCGGTTGAGCCTGACCCGCGCATGAACGGTGTGCTGCCCTCGACCAAGGGCGCCCTGTGATCAATGCGGTGAGCGCAATGAAGCTCGCCGCAAATTTCTGTGCAGAAATTTGCCCGGAGTTTTTGAAAACTCCGTCCCGGAATTTTGATAAATTCCGGCAGCGCCTGTGGGAGTGGATATGAGCCTGACAGTCCTTGTCGATTATGACAGCGGAAATCTGCATTCGGCCGAAAAGGCCTTCCAGCGGATGGCGGGGGAAACCGGCGCGGGTGAGGTGATTGTCAGCGCCCGCCCCGAGGATGTTGCGCGGGCGACGCGCATCGTGCTGCCCGGGGATGGGGCCTTCCCGGCCTGTCGTCGTGCGCTGGATGCGGTTCCGGGGCTTTTTGCCGCAATAGAAGAGGCGGTGCTGCACAATGGGCGCCCGTTCCTTGGCATTTGTATCGGGATGCAGATGCTGGCGACGCGCGGGCTGGAATATGGCGAGACCGCAGGATTCGACTGGATCGGCGGCGAGGTCACACGCATCGCGCCGCAGGATCCGGCGCTGAAGGTTCCTCATATGGGCTGGAATGACCTGCAAATTCACAAGGCTCACCCGGTTATGACGGGGGTGAAAAGCGGTGATCATGCTTACTTCGTCCACTCCTGGCAGTTTCGCACCGCGAACGCCCCGGATCTGATCGCATCGGTCGATTACGCCGGGCCTGTGACGGCGATTGTTGGCCGTGACAATATCATCGGCACGCAATTCCACCCTGAGAAAAGCGCAGCGACAGGCCTGCGCATCATCGCAAACTTCCTGACCTGGCGTCCCTGAGGGGCTGCATGTCTGGCGGTTGATCTTTCCTTTGCGGGCGCTCCATGCCAAAGGGGCGCAGACCGATATTCAGCGGAGCCTTGCCATGATCCTTTACCCTGCGATTGACCTTAAGGACGGCAAATGTGTGCGCCTTTTGCGCGGCGAGATGTCGGCGGCCACCGTCTTTGGCGATGATCCCGCCGCGCAGGCTGCGAAATTTGAGGCCGCAGGGGCCAAATTCCTGCATCTGGTCGATCTGAACGGCGCCTTTGCCGGAGAGCCGGTGAACGGCGCGGCGGTTGAGGCGATCCTGGCCAGGATCGGCGTTCCGGCCCAGCTGGGCGGCGGCATCCGTGATATGGCGACGATTGCGACCTGGCTGGAAAAGGGCCTCTCGCGGGTGATCCTGGGCACGGTTGCTGTTGAAAACCCCGCTTTGGTGCGTGAGGCGGCGCAGGCCTTCCCGGGCAAGGTCGCTGTCGGAATTGATGCGCGCAAAGGGCTGGTTGCCACCCGTGGCTGGGCCGAAGAGACCGACGTTCAGGTCACCGATCTGGCCCGCAGCTTTGAGGATGCGGGCGTTGCCGCCATCATCTACACCGATATCGACCGCGATGGTGCCATGGCCGGCCCGAATATCGAGGCGACAGAGGCGCTGGCCCGGGCGGTCTCGATCCCGGTGATTGCCAGCGGCGGCGTCAGCCGGATGGAGGATCTGATCGCTCTGCGTGACACCGGCGTGATCGCGGGCGCGATCTCGGGGCGGGCGCTTTATGATGGCGCGATTGATCTGAGTGCGGCGCTGCAGGCGCTTGGCTGAATGAGGCGGGCTTCGCCAAAAAGCGGGGCCTTGGCGGTATCACGAAAAGGGCCCTGGGAATTATGCTGAAGACGCGACTGATCCCCTGTCTCGATGTTGCCGATGGCCGCGTGGTCAAGGGCGTGAATTTCGTCAACCTGGTGGATGCGGGCGACCCGGTGGCGGTCGCCAAAGCATACGACCGCGCTGGCGCCGATGAGATCACCTTTCTCGACATCCATGCCACGCATGAAAATCGCGGCACGATGTTTGACCTGGTCACCCGCACGGCCGAGCAGATCTATGTGCCGCTGACCGTCGGCGGCGGCGTGCGCAGCCATGAGGACGTGCGGGCATTGCTGCTGGCGGGGGCGGATAAGGTCAGCTTCAACTCGGCCGCTGTCGCCGACCCCGATGTCGTTGCCGCCAGCGCCGACCGCTTTGGCAGCCAGTGCATCGTGGTGGCGATTGATGCCAAAACCGTAAGCCCCGGAAAGTGGGAGATTTTCACCCATGGCGGGCGCAAGCCCACCGGCATTGATGCGGTTGAATTTGCCCGCCTGGTTGAGGCAAAGGGCGCGGGCGAGATCCTGCTGACCTCGATGGACCGTGATGGCACAAAGGATGGCTATAACCTGCCGCTGACCCGGGCGATCTCGGATGCGGTGGGGATCCCGGTGATCGCCTCGGGCGGCGCGGGCAATCTGGATCACCTGGTTGACGGCATCAAAAAGGGCGGGGCCTCGGCGGTGCTGGCAGCCTCGATCTTCCATTTCGGCACCTATACGATCGGCGAGGCCAAGGCGCATATGGCGGCCGCCGGCATTGCCATGCGGCTGGAATAACGGCCGCCTATCGCCGCAAGAGACGCGGCCAGAGCTTTCGGGGAATGAACCATGACCAGTGCCGCAGACAGCCTGACCCGGCTTGCCGCCACCATCAATGCCCGCAAAGGGGCGGATCCTGACACCTCCTGGACGGCGAAACTGCTGTCAAAAGGGCCAGAGAAATGCGCCGCGAAGTTCGGCGAAGAGGCGGTCGAGGCGATCATCGAGGCCATTCGCGGCGACAATCCGCGGCTGATCTCTGAAACGGCGGATGTGCTTTACCATCTGCTGGTGATGCTGGCCTCGCGCGATGTGGCGCTGGAGGATGTGCTGGCTGAACTGGCCCGGCGCGAAGGCGTCTCCGGCATTGCCGAGAAACAGTCGCGCGGCTGAGGCGCGGCCAGATCTGTTCGCAGGTCTGTTCCGGGGGCAGATTCGCTGCCCGAAAGATCAGCCGCGCTGTTGGCTGGTGATGGAAGGAAATCTCTTTCCCTATCCGCCCCTGAAAAGGCGATTGAAACAATCGTGATATTTCCCGGATGCTGAGGGGGAACCGTCGCTTTGCCGCAGATCGCGGCACAGGGCGACGGACCCGCGACAAGCAAAGGAAGAGATCATGGCGACCACCAGCCTGCACCCTGAAACGCTGGCCCTGCATGGCGGCAGCTGGCGCACTGACCCGGCGACCGGCTCGCTTGCGGTGCCGATCTATCAGAACACCTCGTTCCAGTTCGACGACACCGCCCATGCGGCGCGGCTTTTCGCGCTGGAAGAGCTGGGAAATATCTATTCGCGCATCGGCAACCCGACGACCGACGCCTTTGAAACGCGCCTGGCCCAGCTGGAGGGCGGCGCGGCCGCGCTGGCGCTGGCCTCGGGGCAGGCGGCCACTTTTTTCGCGCTGACCAATCTGGCGCAGGCGGGCGACAATATCGTCGCCTCAAGCGATCTTTACGGCGGCACGGTCACGCTTTTGTCGCAGACGCTGAAGCAATTCGGCATCGAGGTGCGTTTTGTCAGCCAGTCTGACCCGCAGAACTTTGTTCGCGCCACGGATGCGAAAACCCGCGCCTGGTTTGGCGAGACCCTGGCCAATCCCCGCCTTGAGGTCTTCCCCATTGCCGAGGTCGCCGCTTTGGGGCGTGAGATCGGCGTGCCGCTGATCCTCGACAATACCGCCTCGCCCCTGACGGCGCGGCCGCTGGCGCATGGGGCGGCGGTGGTCGTCTATTCGACCACCAAATATATCGGCGGCCATGGCACGGCGATTGGCGGCGCGATTGTCGATGGCGGCACTTTCGACTGGGCCGCGCACCCCGAGCGTTTCCCCCTCCTGACCCAGCCCGATGACGCCTATCACGGCGCGATCTGGACCGAGGCCGCGAAACCCCTGGGCCCGATTGCCTATGTGCTGCGGGCGCGGGTGAAACTGCTGCGCGATATTGGTGCCTCGGTCGCGCCGCAAAACGCCTTCCTCTTCCTTCAGGGGCTGGAGACGCTGCCGCTGCGCATCCGCCAGCACAATGAAAACGCGATCAAAGTGGCGGATTACCTGGCAAAGCACCCGCAGGTGACGACGACCATCTTCCCGGGCCTGCAGGCAGATGAGGCCCGCCGCCGCGCTGACACCTATCTGCAGGGCGGCTTTGGTGCCCTGGTCGGCTTCGAGCTGAAAGGCGGCGTC
Organism: Pseudogemmobacter hezensis; assembly: GCF_013155295.1. Lineage (GTDB taxonomy): Bacteria > Pseudomonadota > Alphaproteobacteria > Rhodobacterales > Rhodobacteraceae > Pseudogemmobacter > Pseudogemmobacter hezensis. Next base: position 47,971 of record NZ_JABJXT010000006.1, read on the forward strand.
GAGGCGGGTCGCGCCTTTATCGACGCGCTGAAGCTTTTCCACCATGTCGCCAATATCGGCGACGCCCGCAGCCTGGCGATCCACCCGTCTTCGACCACCCATCAGCAGCTGACCGAGGCCGAGCAACTGGCCGCAGGGGTGACGCCTGGCTATGTGCGCCTCTCGATCGGGCTGGAGCATCCCGAGGATATCATTGCCGATCTCGACCAGGCCCTCAGTGCCGCAAGCGTCCATTCGCAAGGGCGTGTTGCGGCCTGAGACAGGCCAGAGGATCGGCAGGGCGAGGAAGGTATCCCCCCTTCCTCGCCCCTTTATGTCTGGGGAAAGACCGGCGGGCAGCCCCCGCCGCAGGAGGAACAGAATTGACCACCCAGCTTCCCGTTCTGGATATTTCCCGCTTTCACGCCGGACCTGAGGCCCGCGCGGATTTCGTCGCCGATCTGCGGGCGGTGCTGCATGACCACGGCTTTTTCTACCTGACCGGCCATGGCATCCCTGACGCGCTGATCACGCAGCTGAAGGCCCTGACGCGGCAGTTTTTCGCGCTGCCGCAGGCGGATAAGCTGGCGATTGAGATGGTTCGCTCGCCGCATTTTCGCGGCTATAACCGGGCGGGGCTGGAACACACCCGTGGCCAGCAGGACTGGCGCGAGCAGATCGACATCAATACCGAAGGTGAAGCCATCGGCGGGGGCGAGGCCTGGAACCGCCTTCACGGCCCGAACCAATGGCCAGAGGCGCTGCCAGAGCTGAAGCCGGTGGCGCTGGACTATCAAAAGCGGGTCACCGATCTGGGCGTCGATCTTTTGCAGGCGATTGCGCTGTCGCTGGGCCAGGACAGCGATGTTTTCCGCCCGATCTATGACCCGCAGCCGACGCAACTGCTGAAACTGATCCGCTATCCGGGCCGCGATGTCGCCGAAAGCGATCAGGGCGTTGGGGCGCATAAGGACAGCGGCATCATCACCATCCTGTTGCAAGATGAGGTGGCGGGCCTGCGGGTGCAGAACCTGGCGGGCGAATGGCTTGAGGTGCCGCCCATTCCCGGCACTTTCGTCATCAACTCTGGCGAGTTGCTGGAGCTGGCGACAAATGGCTTTGTGCGCGCCGATATCCATGACGTGGTCGCCCCCCCGGCCGGGGTCGAGCGCTATTCCTACGCCTTCTTCCTGGGCGCCCCCTATGAGGCGGTGATCCCGGTGCTGCCCTTGCCCGATGATCTGAAATCGCGCGAGCGGGGGCTGAGTGTTGATCCCCTGAACCCGCTGTTTCGCAACGTGGGTCTGAACCAGCTGAAAAGCCGGTTGCGCTCGCATCCTGATGTGGCCGAGGCCCATCACGCCGATCTGCTGGCGGCGGGGCTGGCGGGGCAGGGGCGCTGACCCGGCGGATGACCCGAGCGCAAGAATGACAAAAGCCGGGCGATTGGCCCGGCTTTTTCACATATGCATGGGCAGTTTCAGCCGCCGCAATAAGCCTCGGCCATTGAGCCGAACTGCTTATAGCGATCCCAGAAAGCATCATCTGCGGGCTTTTGCGAGATCCAGACCGTATGGGCCAGATCCGGGTCGCGGAAGAATTTCGCGGCGCGACGCTGATCGCCGCCTTTCAGGGTCATATCGGCAACCTGCTGGATGCAGCCGCAAAGCGCCCGGTTTGCCGCCTTGCGGTCAGAGCGCATGCAGGCCGATTCAATCGGGCCAGCCGAAGCCGTGGAGATTGTCGAGAGAAGCACACCGGCGACAAGCGCCAGAGAGGGGATAAGTTTCATGATGTTCTGCCTCAGGTGCCGCGAGCAGGGAGACCCTCCGCCCGTCGGTCATTTTTCTGCCAGTGATATTGCCAAAAATCGCCTCTTTTTTCAATCCGCAGATCGCTGCAGGCGGGCTTTTGCCAGGGGCCCTGCGGGGTTTTCCGCCTGACCACTAAGGATAGCGGAATGCTTCGGCATCTGCCCCTAAATCAGGCACCAGGATCGGGGGGCAGGGCCGCCGAATGGCCCCTGTCCTGCCGCATTCGGGCTAGGGCAAAAGCCGCCAGCTGGCGATTGTCCAGCTGGGCGCGGGCGAGACGGTGATATCGGTCGCGGGGATGATTCGCGCCGTATCCACGCCACCGCAGCCAGGCAGGCAATCGGCATCCAGCCCCCAGGCGACAAAGCTGCGATGGACCGCATCCGAGAGGCGCAGCATATCCGGTGGCGCCGCAAAGCTGGTATCGATCTTCTCCAGCAGGGCCGGGATCTGCCCCTCGGGCAGGCTCAGCGTGACCGTGCTGTCCTGCCAGCCAAGCCCGGGCAGGGCGCGGCTGCCATCCTCGTCATACAGATAATTGCCGTCTGAAATCACCCAGAATGGCATCGGCATCGAGACATAGAGGTTGAGAATCTCGCCGTCTGTCCCGGCAATCCAGCTTTGGGCGTGCTGGCGCAGGGCCTCAACCTCTTTGGGGTCGGCGGCGATGGGCAGTTTCAGGGGCTGCCCGGGGGGGGAATCGGCCGCAGGCTCTGGCAGCGCGATCAGCTGCGAGGGCAGGGTGATATAGACCTGACGCCGCCCGTCATCCGGGGGCTGCAGCGCGTCATTGGTCGGTTCGGCGAACCAGCGCGTGGGATCGGCGGCGATTGACTTATGGGCGATCAGATAGGCGTCATAATTCTCAAAATGGCTGGTCATCAGCTCGACCGGCTGCGAGGGCGGCAGCTGCTGGCGCAGCCCCCCCATGCCCCAGTGTCCCGCATCCTCTCCGGCTGAAAGCCAGTTCAGGCAGTTGATCGACAGGCAGGTGAAGGTCTTTTCGGTCCTGCCATCTTTCAGCAAAACGCCGATCTCTTTGACGGGCGGCGCCCCCATCATCAGGCCAATGGCCGAGCCGACATAGCTGCCCGCATCGCTTTCGTCGTTATACCAAAGCGAGGGCGCCAGTTGCGCGAGTGTTTCGGGATCTTCGATCAGGCGCGGCCCGCTTGCGGTAACGAAATCCCCCAGGATCAGCGCATAGTGCCCCGATTGCAGGGCGGCATTATCCAGGCCCGCCAGCAGCTCAACCCGTTTTGGCGTGCCGGATGTGCCGGAGGTGAAAAATGTCAGCGCACCACCGAAGGCCCCGGCCAGAGCCAGCAGCGCCGCGCCGCCCGCCAGCCCCCAAAGCAGCGCTTTTTCCCGAGGTTTTTGCATCTTCTTCATCCTGGTCAGCCGCAGGTCTGAATAAACCACGAAAAACGCAGCTTCCAGCCTGATTGCCCCTCTTCCCGGCTCTTGCAGATCCCGCTATATCCCACTGCCATGACCCAGCTTGATCACATCCGCAATTTCTCCATCGTCGCCCATATCGACCACGGCAAGTCGACGCTGGCCGACCGTCTGATCCAGATGACCGGCACCGTCGCCGAACGCGATATGAAGGCGCAGCTTCTCGACTCGATGGATATCGAGCGCGAGCGCGGCATCACGATCAAGGCGAACTCGGTCCGGATCGAATATCCGGCCAAGGACGGTCAGACCTATATTCTGAACCTGATCGACACGCCCGGCCACGTTGACTTTGCCTATGAGGTCAGCCGCTCGATGCGCGCGGTTGAGGGCTCGCTGCTGGTGGTTGATGCCAGTCAGGGGGTTGAGGCGCAGACGCTGGCAAACGTCTATCAGGCGCTGGACGCCGGGCATGAGATCGTGCCGGTGCTGAACAAGATCGACCTTCCGGCAGCCGACCCTGACCGTGTGAAGGCCAATATCGAGGACGTGATCGGGCTGGATGCCTCGGACGCGATTCCGATTTCGGCGAAATCGGGCCTTGGTATCCCCGACGTGCTGGAGGCCATCGTGCAGCGCCTGCCGCCGCCCAAAGGCGACCGCGATGCACCGCTGAAGGCGATGCTGGTGGACAGCTGGTATGACAGCTATCTGGGCGTGGTCGTCATGATCCGCGTCATGGACGGCGTGATCAAAAAGGGCGACCGCATCCGCATGATGCAAACGAATGCGGTCTATCCCATCGACCGCCTCGCCGTTCTGAAGCCGAAAATGACCGATATCGCCGAACTCGGCCCGGGCGAGATCGGCGTATTCACCGCCTCGATCAAACAGGTGCGTGACACCCGCGTCGGCGATACCATCACCCATGAGCGCAAAGGCACCGAGACGCCGCTGCCAGGCTTCAAGCCTGCGCAGCCGGTGGTCTTCTGTGGTCTTTTCCCCGTTGATGCGGCTGATTTTGAGGCCCTGCGCGACGCGATTGAGAAACTCGCGCTGAATGATGCGTCGTTCAGCTATGAGATGGAAACCTCGGCGGCACTTGGCTTCGGCTTCCGCTGCGGCTTCCTGGGGCTTTTGCACCTGGAAGTGATCCGTGAGCGGCTGGAGCGTGAGTTCGACCTGGATCTGATCACCACCGCGCCGAGCGTGGTGTTCAAGCTGCATATGAAAGACGGCGAGGTGCGCGATCTGCACAACCCCGCCGATATGCCCGACCTGACCTATATCGACCATATCGAAGAGCCGCGTATCAAGGCGACGATCATGGTGCCGGATGAATATCTTGGCGATATTCTCAAGCTCTGCCAGGACCGCCGCGGCATCCAGCTGAACCTGACCTATGCCGGGCCGCGCGCCATGGTCGAATATGACCTGCCGCTGGCCGAGGTGGTGTTCGACTTCTACGACCGGCTGAAATCGGTGACCAAGGGCTATGCGTCCTTCGACTATCAGCTGAACGAATACCGCGAGGACAACCTCGTGAAGATGTCGATCATGGTGAACGAAGAGCCGGTCGATGCTCTGGCGATGATGGTCCACCGCGACCGCGCCGAGGCACGCGGCCGGGTGATGGTGGAAAAGCTGAAAGAGCTGATCCCGCGCCATATGTTCAAGATCCCGATCCAGGCCGCCATCGGCGCCCGGGTGATCGCGCGCGAAACGCTTTCGGCAATGCGCAAGGACGTGACGGCGAAATGCTACGGCGGCGACGCCACGCGGAAGCGCAAGCTTCTCGACAAGCAGAAAGAAGGCAAGAAGAAGATGCGGCAATTCGGCAAAGTCGAAATTCCGCAGACCGCCTTCATCCAGGCGCTTAAGATGGACAACTAAGCCCGCACTGTCGTGGTTTAGTTTCAGGGGCCGCGCTGTACTCAGCGCGGCCCCTTTGATGTTGCGGGTGACGTTTCGGGCCAGCTGACGTTTCTGGCCAGGTAGCATTTCAGGCCGGGCGGCATTTCGGGCCGGGCCTGCTGGCCAACCGTCTTTCGTTACATATCGGCTTCGGTTTTCCGCGCCTCACTGGTGATCGCATGGCCAGCATCCTGCATGTCGCGCCCTGCGCCAGCGATGGTATTGCAGGCGCTGGTCGCAAAGATGGCGAGAAGCGAAAGGATAAGGGTCGGGCGCATTACATGCCTCCTGGTTGCTGATATCGCAAAGACAACGACCTGGCGGCGAAGAGGTTCCGGCGGCGTATTTATCTGCGGCGGAAATCGGCTGGTCCCCGCCCGACTGGCCCCTGTCCGACTGGCCCCCGCCTGGCAGACCCCCGCCCGAGAAATCCCCGCCAGCCATATGTTTGCCTGCCAGATGTTCGTCTGGCAGGCAGGACCTGGATCAGACGTGATCGGCCTCGGTATAATGGCCCTGAACCGGCATCCGGTAAGGCGGCGCCTTCAGGGGCTTGCGGCAGGCATAGACGATCATATGCGGGCCCGAGAGTGCCCGCTCGCCGCCACGCGGCTGGCCGGTCGGGTCGTGGATCGGGATGATCCGGCCCGGCTCTTTGCGCGACACAATCGAGACCTCAAGCATCTCATAGCCGCGCGCATGGTGCCAGTAGCGCCAGGGCACATCCGGGCCGGTCTGGAAGAACCCATGCCCGAACCAGCCGTCGCAGGCCACGAAAGACATCATCACCCCGCCTGGCTTCAGCAGCTGATGGCAGGTGTCCAGGGCGGTGCCAATGTGGAAAATATGCTCACTGGTGCCGCCGTCGATCACCAGATCAAACTTGCCATGCAAGGCCTTGGGGCAGGGCAGGTTCAGGTCGTGAACATGCTGCGCCCCTTCGGCATCGGTAAAATCCATCGCCTCGATTTCAGGATAGCCGAGACCCTTGAAGAAGGCCTCTGAAAAGCCGTCCTCCTGGGTCAGCGTGCTTTCGGTAAAGGGAAAGCCCATCCCGTTCATCACCTGCAGGAACCGGGTCAGACGGCGCTGGCGCAGATGCATCTTCTGACGACCGAGAATCAGGCCGCGTTTGCAATCCTTCACATGACCCGCATTGCGCGCGAGAAACGTGCCGGGAACCATGCTGATCCCCATGGCTCAGCGCCCCCGTCTTTCAGTGCAGCCCATGCTTATTCCTCCAGTGCCAGCGCCGGGTTCAGCCCGATCTCTTCGCACATCCGCGCCGCATAGGACCCGGCCAGCGGCACATTCTTGCGCCACCAGGGGCGGGTGCCATTGGTGTAAAGATGAACCGACAGCGTTTTATCGGTGAAATGGCCCTCGACCCTTCCATAGGGGTCATAGAAGACATCATTCAGCTGGAAGGGCACCGGGTAAAGCACATCCGGGGTTTGCGCCTTCTCATAATCGCCGGTCTGCTGGGCGAAATACGTAAAGGCCTGGGGGCCGAAGGCGGTGCGCTCGGCATTGTAGATCCGCACGGCCTGCGGCAGCGAGCGGTCCTGTTTGTCGATCCGTTTGCGCTGCTGCTTGTTGAACCAGGCCGGAGCCTCGGGCAGGTTGTCGTAGTAATCCAGCAACTGATGGATCAGCTCGCCATCTTTGGGGATATAGACGACGCCGCAGTTCAGCGCGCCACGAAAACCGTGGCCGGCGAAGATGTTTTGCATCTCATCGGGGAAGGGGCGGTGGCAATAGGCGTCGCAATCGATCCAGACCGCATCGGTTTTCTGGATCATCTTGTAGCGGAAAACGTTCGACAGGAAGCTTTCCGAGGTCTGTTCGACAATGCTCATGTCGATATCCATGATCTCGGTCGCTTTGCGCACCTCGACCCCTTCGGGCACATTCGACACCTCTTCGGTGCAGTAAAGCGTGGTCGGGTGGCCGTGGCGCACATGGCTGAGCAGGCAAAGCTGGTTCAGGTAATGCAGGCGCGGGCCAATCCAGAGAGAGGCGACGGGGCGACGAACGGGGGTGGACAAGGGCGTTACCTCAACCTGGTTTTGTTTCTTTTTGCGCAGGAATATGCGCGGCGTTTTCAGACATCCCAGAACATATGGCCCGGGCTTCGTCTTTGATAATAGAGGATGTCCGGGCTAATCCTATGGCTTAAACGTGGCGGGAAGGAGATTTCTGCGCAAGACCTGCCAGAGTTTCACCTGCAGCATCCCCCCGCCCGCCGCGCATTCTATTTCCTGACCCAGAACAATGTCAGGGCGGAATCAAAGCCAGGTTCTGCGGCGTAACCGGCGCTGAGCAGGCGTTCATAGTCTGCCAGCTGTGCCCGGTTCGTCTCAAGCAATGGGCCGTAAAGCAGGATCTGCGCCGGATGCTGGCGCGCCAGCAGCTGCGCCAGCATCGCAGGCGTGATCCGGGCATCGCCCAGCATCAGCACATCTGCCGCGAGGGGTGCGGGCCAGTCATCCGGGCTGCCCTGAGGGCCGGGCAGCGACCAGTTTTGCAGAACGCGGTCCGCATCCCGGCCGTTTCTGGCCCAGATCAGCTGCATCGCCTGACGCAGGCCGGGGCTGTCCTCTTGCAGATGCAGCCGCAGATCGGGGCGCACCCTCGCCAGATGGGCGCCCAGAAAGCCGCAGCCCGCGCCGATCTCCAGCAGGTTTGCGCCTTTTTTCAGAACCATCGGCAGCCGCCGCGCAAGGCCGCGCTGGAACTTGCCCTTTGCCAGCGCCGCCAGCGAGGGCGTGGTGAAGACCCCGGCATCGGCGGGCAGAAGGATTTCGTGATTGCCCACCCATTCGCCGCTATAGCCCGGCGTCGGTGCCGCATTGGCGACATAGGTTTCCGAGGGCAGGGCGGGGGGCGGTGCGGCATCGGGATCCGATCCGGCCTTGCGCGCCGCGCGGGCCCGGTCGTTGCGGGCCTTTTCGACCTCAGACATCTGGGCGGCGATCTTTGCCGGGTCGCGGGCCTGGGGCGGTTTGGCCACCACATTGCCAATCGAAACCTGGCCCGCCTTTGCCAGCCCCTCGACCAGCTCTGTATAGGCGGGGGTCTGGCGGATCTCATCCAGCCTTGCCTCGGCCCGCCCGACCGCGGCGTAATGCAGGCGGTTCAGCACCGGATCGCTTAGCAGCTGTTCGATGATCGCATTGCGCCGCGCGGTATAGCGCAGCATCGTCTCATCGCGCACCTCATTGCGGTCCTGCAGCGACCAGTAATCGGAATTATACTTGTCTTTCTTGTTGTTGACGTTGCCGCGCAGCTTGCGCAGCGCATAGCTGTCGACCGATTTCACCGCGTAATGGTTCAGCTGCGCCCAGTCATAGCCCACCGTGCGCACGATCGAGCGCCAGCCGCGAAACTTGAAATACTCCGGCATCTCCTGGCCCGATCCATTGATCCAGCGGATCGTATCGGGGAAGTCGGTCTTGACGTGTTTGGCCTTCAGCTTGGGGCGGTGAATGCCCAGCTTCCAATATTCGGGGTCATATTTGAACAGCGTCTTGACCCCCCAGCCCTTGTTCCAGTCGGGCGGCGCGGCCATCAGATATTGCTCGGATACCGGGGCGCGGCTCCAGGCGACGACATTGCCCGAGCCGAAAATCCGCCAGGTGATCACCACGCCATTGGCGCCGCGTTCCTTCGCCGAGGCGATCAGATCATCCAGCGTGCCATCGCCATGACGGATCGAGAGGAACTCATCGGCGTCAAACACCATCACCCAGTCAGAGCCGCAGACCACCGGCTCTGCCTCGGCATAGTTCAGCGCGGATGGCTGCGGGCGCAGCCCCTCGGGGATCACGTTGCGGCGGTGATGGGCCAGGCCCAGCTCTTCCAGCCGGATCAGCATGTCATCAGTGCCGTCCGAGCAGTCATTCGTGTAAACCACCAGATCGGTGAAGCCGACCGCCAGGTGATGGGCGACCCATTCGATGACAAAGGGCCCCTCGTCTTTCATCATCGAGACAGCGGTCACCTGGCCATGCGGGCTGCTGTGACGGGCAAGCGAAAAGGGCACGGTCGCAAAAATATCTGACGCGCCGACGGGCAGGCCCGGCCGGGAAGGGGTAGGGCGGGAAGGGGCGGCTTTGGCCGCAGGCTTCTTCGCCCCTTTGCCCGCGCCCGGATTGCCGCCTTTGGCACCAGACTTGCGGGCTGCGGGCTTTGCTGCCGCCCCAATTGCCTTTGCCTGCTTTGCGCCGGAAGAGCCTTTTGTAAGCGCAGCGGCTGGGGCTGCGTCCGGTCTGACAGGGGCTGCGCCTGGGGTCACGGGGGCTGCGTCTGGGCTGGCAGGGGGATCGGCAGGCGCATCGGCAGGCGCGCCACGGGTCACAACCCTGACCTTCTTCGCGCCAGCCTTTACACCGGCTTTCACGTCAGCCTTCACATCGGCCCTCACATCGGCATCGCCCGGCGCAGATCCTGCCAGAGCCTTCTGATCCGCCAGGTTGCGCGTCTCTTTGTCTGCTTTGCCCTGGCTGGCCTGGGATTTTTTATCCCTCATATCCGTCTCCTGCGATCCTTGCCCTTACTAGCGCGGCTTTTCGGGCAGCGGTAAGGCGGGAAAGGTATGATTTGTGGCATAATAGAGGGGAATATTGCGGCTAAATTGGAAACAATCGGTGGATTTCGGATGGATAGCGCCTGATCAGCGCCTTACTGTTGCCAGCATTCTTTGCCCCAATGGCAACAACAGTTCCAGACAGGCCAGCCCAGAATGACCCCGCTCTATCGTCTTTGCCCCTGCGCGTACCGATGCGAACTGATGTGCGCGTGTTCGGGCGCGTGTCTGGGCGCATATCTGTGCGAATTCCCGGCACACTGCCTGCCGGGCCATGGGCACAGCGGGATTGTCAGGTAAGATGGCCAGGCAGATGACAGTGATGGATGATCAGTTGATGGCAGCAGAGCCTGCACCGGACGCGGCCCCCTCAGACGATGCCGGGGCCGCGAAAAAGTCAGGGCCAGCCCCGGCCATTTTCCCCCGCCCCGCCGAATCCGCCAGCCTGGCCGAGGCCCTGGGCCAGGACAGTTTCTTCCTGCGTCACGGGCTGGTTGATGGCTGGTTCATCCGGCGCTCGGATGTATTGCTGGTCAGCTTCGACAATCTCGCGTCGATCGGCGAATATCAGCCACCCCAGCCCTGGATGCAGGCGCGGGCGGCAAAGGCCGGGTTCTCGATCCTGGGGCTGCTTGCCAGTCGCCGCGACTGGTACCGCAATGAGGATGCGCCCGCGTTTCTGATTGCGCTGCGCGATGCGGGTTTCTTCCGTCAGTTCCGCCGCGTGGTGTTCATCGGGGCCTCGATGGGGGGCTTTGCGGCCCTGACGCTGGCCTCGCTGGTGCCGGGTGCGGTGGTGCTGGCCTTCAGCCCGCAGTCAACGCTGGCCCCAGACATTGTGCCCTTTGAGGATCGCTATCGTTTTGGCAGCCGGAAATGGGACTGGCAAAGCGCCCCCTTGCTGGACGCCGCCGAAACCGCGCCCGACCTCGCCGAGGCCTATCTGGTCTATGATCCCTTCACCACCGCAGACCGTTTGCATGTCGCGCGGATCAGGGGCCCCAATGTCGTGAGCCTGCGGGCGCCGATGATGGGGCACCGGGCGATCCGCCAGATTAAGGCGCTGGGCATGCTGCAGGATCTGATCGAAGCCGTCGGGCATGGCCGGATGAACCCGCAGGATTTCGCCACAAAGATGCGGGCAAGGCGCGAACACCTGGGCTGGCAGCGGGGGCTTTTGTCGCTGGCCGAAGAGCGTGGTCACAAAGGAATGGCGTGGCGGGCGGCCAGGCGACTGCAGGCGATTGATGAAAGCAACCGCTTTGCCCGCCGCTTTGCCCGCCGTCTGCGCCAGGAGCAAAAGGCGGCCAAATCCGACGCGCCCCCACAGACATCAGACCGCGCCGAAAGACGGGCGGCCAAACGCGAAAAGGGCCGGGATAGGGGCCGGGATACGGGCAGCGGCACGGGCAGCAGCACGGGCCGGGTGGATCAGGTGGCGGCCGATCAGATCCGGGTGATCGATCTGCCAGGCACCCTGCCGCCCTTTACCGGCGAGATTGAAACCCTCTCCAACGCGCTTTTGGTGCCCGAGCGCAAGCATGACCAGCTGATCGCCCAGGGGGTGTTCTACGCCGACGGCCGCTGGTGCGAAAACGCGCGCTGCTGGATCCGCGCTCACCGTCCGGCGCCCATTCCGACGCTTGCCCCGGATGAGGTGGTCCGGGATCTGCCGGGCACCCATCTTTACGGTGGCCATTTTCGCCGCCATTTCGGCCATTTCCTCGTCGATTCCACCTCGCGGCTCTGGGCGCTTGGGCATCTGGGCAAACGCCCGGACAGTCTGATTTACCTGCCCTATCGCGGCGAGGTCGAGCCGATCCGCCGCGCCATCCGCAATATGGCGCCGTTTTTCCGGCTGCTGGGGGTCGATATCCCGGTTCAGACCTTCGGCGAGCCGCAACGGGTTGAGCGCCTGATCGTGCCAGAGCTGGGCTTCGGCTGGTCAGAGCGTTACGCCGGGTCGCCCGGATACCGCGATTATATGCAGTCGCATCTGAACGCGGCGGCGCCCGCCGAAGGGGGCGAAAAGCTCTATGTCTCGCGTGCGCGGCTGCCTGCGACGCGGGGCGGTGTGCTGGGCGAAGCGCTGATCGAAGAAAACATGGCCCGCGCCGGCTATGAGATCTTCCACCCCGAGAAGCACCCGCTTGAGGTGCAGATCGCCCGCTATAAGGCGGCGAAATCCATCGTGGCGCTGGACGGCTCGGCTTTGCATCTGGCGGCTTTCGTGATGCCCCGGGACGGGCGGGTTGCGATGATCCTGCGCCGCTCGGCGGCGAATGTGGATGATTACGACCTGCAATTCCGCTCTTTTATCGGTATCACGCCTGATGTGGTTCGGGTGATCAAAACCGATTGGGTGGCCGAGGGGCTGGCGCGCTCTGACTTCCGCTCGGTTGGCGAGCTGGACTTCGCAGCGCTGTTTAAGAGGCTGAAATATTTGAAGTATCTTCCCGCGAATTTTCGCCCGGATCTGCCGGGCGAGGGTGATCTTGCGGCCATTCTGGCCAGCTATCAGGACAAACGCGGCACCCCGTTTCGGGCGCTGCAACCAGGTGAAAGCCACCAGGAGGATGAAGAATGAAGGCTGTCCCCGCCCAGGGCCCCGTGCCGCAGCTGACTTTTTACTTCATCGTCGAGCCCCCGTCTTATGAGCTGATGGCCTGTTTTCTGGCCGCATCATTGCGCGAACAGTTCGGGGACACTGTGGCGCTGGTCGGCTATTGCCCGGCGCCAAAATTTGACCTCGTGCAGCAGCCGATCCGCGAAATCCTGCGTCGTCTGAACTGTGATTTGCGCAGCTTTGAGGTCGAGGGCCGCTTTGACCCACCCTATCCGCATGGCAATAAGCTGCTGGCAACGCTGGAAAAACGTGACACCGCTTTTTCCTGCTTTGTCGATTCTGATGTGCTGTTTATCCGTCCGAATCTTGTGGAAAACGTCACAAAGCCCGGCCACGTCAGCCTGTCGAAAGCGGCCTCTATGGTCTGGACCGGCCAGGAGATCTGGGACGATATTTACCGTATCTGCGATATGGAAAAGCCGGTCGAGCGTTTCCGCCTGATGAAGCAGGAGCGCGGTGAAAAAGTGATGCCCTATTTCTCGTCCGGCCTGTTCAGCTTCCCCGAGCAGCACCGCAACGCCGCCGGGCTGACCTTTCCCGAGGTCTGGATGGAGGTGGCGCAGATGCTGGATGCGGCGCCTGAGCTGCCCAAAAAGCGCCCCTATCTTGATCAGATGTCGATGCCGCTGGCGATCCGCCGCGCGGGGCTGGACTGGAATATCCTGCCCGATGAGCAGCATTTCATTCTTGGCGGGCGTTCTCGCGGGCAGCCGTTGCCTGCAGGCCGTGAGATTTTCACCGTTCATTACCGTCAGTGGGAGGTGTTGAAAGAGGTCGGCCTGACCCGCAAGGCCAAAAACCTGTTAGAGCGGCATGCGGGCGTGCGCCGTATCGCCCAGGTTGGCGGGCCGCATGACAGTTTTGCCGCCCGCGCAGGGGCCTGAGCCGGGGACTGAGCAGGGGCCCCTGAGCCGGGGGCAGGGAGGGGGGGGCAGAGAGCGGGCGACAGCGTGCCCCCGGGCGCCCGCTGTCAGCGCCCGGTCAGGCGATTGGCCAGCCCGGCAAAAACAGAGGTCTTTGTGCTGCCCGAACGCGCCTCTCGGGCGTCGGCCAGATGATAAAGCCGATACATCCCATGCACGCCCAGCCAGCGCAGCGGTTCGATCTCCCATTTGCGGGGACGGCGGTTGACCCAGGGCAGGCTGGTGCGCTCTGTCTCACGGTCAAGCACCAGATCGGCAAGCGTCTGGCCCGAGAAATTTGAGGTCGAGACGCCAAGCCCGACATAGCCCCCCGCCCAGCCGATGCCGGTTTTCGGATCCAGCCCGGCGGTGGTGCACCAGTCGCGCGGCACCCCCAGAACGCCGCACCAGGCATGCTCGATCTTAACGTTTTTGGTTTGTGGCAACATGCGGTGCAGGATGGCGGTCAGCGCCTCGACGGTCGCAGGCTGGGTCTGGCCGTTCACATCGGTTTTCGAGCCAAAGCGGTAAGGCACGCCACGCCCGCCCATGGCGATGCGGTTGTCTGCCGTGCGCTGCGCATAGCAATAGGCGTGGCTGGCATCGGCAAGCAGCTGATATTTCTGCCATCCTATCTCATCCCACAGGCTTTCTGGCAGGGGTTCCGTCACGATCTGGGCCGAGTTCAGCGGCAGCCACTCACGCTTTTGCCCGGCTATGCCATGGGTGAAACCCTCGGTCGCCCGCACGATCCGCCGCGCCCTGATCGTGCCGCGATCGGTGCTGACCTGGCCCGGCGCAATGGCGGTCACGCAGGTCTGTTCATAAATGGAGACGCCGCGCCGCTCGACCGCATCGGCCAGGCCGCGCACCAGTTTCGCAGGCTGCACCCGCGCCACCTCGTGCCGCACCATCGCGCCATGGGCATTGGCGACCTGGATCCTGGCGCTGGCCTCATCGGCCCCGATCAGTTGCAGCCGCGATTGCGGCACCTGCCAGGACATGGCGGCGGCGTGATCTTGCTGCAGGCGCTGCCACTGGGCCGGGGTCTGGGCGAAAGTCAGGCAGTCGGTCATCAGGAAGTCGCAGTCGATTCCCTCTTTCTGCGTCACTTTCCCGACCTCGGCGACGGTCTCGCGCAGCATGCGGGCGAAGGTGATCACCCCCTCGCGGCTGCCGGTGGAGAGGTATCGGTCACGGCTCCAGCCGAACTCGCCCGAGCACCAGCCGCCATTGCGCCCCGAGGCGCCAAAACCGGCAAATTCCTTCTCGACCACCACGATATTCAGCGAGGGTTCGGCCTCTTTCAGATAATAGGCCGTCCAAAGCCCGGTATATCCGGCCCCGATGATGCAGACATCCGCCTGGATATTTCCAGGCAGCGGCGCCCTGGGCTTCGGCGTGCCGCCGATATTTTTATACCAGAAAGAGACCCCACCGTTTTGCATCGCCGTCATATTCTTTCGCTTTTGTATCCTTTGGGCGCATCCCTTCGGCAGCCGCTCTGGTCTGAGCGGGGGCGCCATGATGCGCCAGCTTAGGGCCCTGGGGTGGCAGATACCATGACCAGCCACGGACAGGGGGGCGAAAATGCATGCGCCGCCCGCAGTTCATGCGGGCGGCGCTGATTTTTCAGGCTGATTGTGGCTCAGCGACCGAGACGGCTAAAGCTGTTGCGCGGATCCGCGCCATAGCCGCCCAGCCAGTTGCGGAACACGGTGACCAGATGCTCGGTGATCTCTACCTTCTGGGTAAAACCACGTGCATCGGCATCAGCCGCATCCTGGCCGACAAGGGCTGCAATATCAGCCTTGATCGGGAATTTCTCGCTGAGCGCCTGGCCCGTACGGCTGTCGAAGATCTGGGCGTCAAAACGAATGTCATGCACGCCGACATTCCCGCCCAGGCCACGGGCCTTGGGTGTCAGCGCATGGAATTGGCTAACCACCACACGCAGGGTGACCGGCTGCTTGCCGCGCAGGCCCGAGGTGCCCTCTGCAATCGCCTTGCGGAAGATCGCCGCGACCTGGGCGTGACGGTCACCGGCCGGATCGCCATGCCAGACGATATCGGCATTCGGCATATAGCTGTTCACCTCAGAAACGCTGAGTGTGTCGGGCACGATGACCTCGACATTGGCGACGCGCCAGTTTTGCGCGGCACTGCGTTCAACCTGGGTGTAATTGGTTTCAAAATTGCTGCCGCCACAACCTGCAAGCATGAGGGCCACACCAAGGGCGGCGGCGATTTTAATCATCATTTCTGCTCTGCTCCTGTTTCGGGCGAATGGCCCTTTGGATCTGAGGTTGGCCGAGCCGACGAAATATGCGGGCCGTAACCAGATTCTCTGCCGCAGCTATATATGAAAAAGCTGGCAGCTTCATGGCTTTATCACGTCAATACGGGGCAAATAGCCAGACGAAAAGGGCGGGTCAGGGCGGCGAAACCGGCCTTTTGGGTCGGCCTTCGCGGTTTTCGGGTGGTGAAACACCCTTGGGTTGCAATGCGATGCCCCATCGGCCACTCTCGGTTTTGAGATTTGCCCCGGGGCTTTGGCGCGATGGTTCCGGGCGGCACCTGTAACCCGCTTCACGACCGGACCGATCAGGCCTATATCCCGCTTCATGCCGAGAAACCGCCTTCACCACCTGGCCTGGCACCATGGGATCGAGCTGTTCGAGGCCGAGTTCAGCAGCCAGACCTTCGCCCGCCATGCCCATGAGGGCTTTGCCATCGGCGCGATTGCCGAGGGTGCGGGTGGCTATATCTGCCGCGGGGAAAGCATGGTTTTGCCGGCGGGCTCGCTATCGCTGATGAACCCCGAAGAGGCCCATACCGGCCATGCGGCGGCGGGGCGGGTGCGGTATAACATGCTTTACGTCTCTGAGGCGGCGGTGCGCGAAGTGCTGGGCCTGAGCAGGCTGAAAGGCTTCGCGCAGATCGCGCCGCAGGATCAGGGATTTGCGCTGACGCGGGCGCTGGCCCGGCTGGCTGCCTGTCTGAACCAGCCGCGCCTGAGACATCCGGCGTTGTTGCAGAATTCCCCTGCGAGCAGGATTCACGCGAGGAATCCATAGGGCTAATGGTCTGCGATGGCGCGACCTGCCCCTACCGGCTATCGGACGACGAACTGGAAGAGTTACAACGATGCCCTAAAGCGGCGCGGTTCCCTGCTGGTCTGGTTGGACAAGGACATGACGTGGCTTGCGCCGAAGGCCGGTGGCAATGGCCGACCGGCTGTGTTCAGCGATGTCGCGATCCAGTTTTGCCTGATGGTGAAGGTTCTGTTCGGGCTGCCGCTTCGACAAATCGAGCCAGGTTCCGCCATTGGTTCGAGGAACCCTGCCGAGGCGGTATGGTGGCGAGCATTCTATCGATGGCCGGTGCCTGATTTTTCAACGCTGAGCCGTCGGCAGAAGCGCATCACGGTGCAGATATCGAACCGTCGTGCGCCGGGTCCTCTAAACTTTCTGGTGGATAGCACCGGGATCAAGTTCCTCGGCGATGGGGAATGGTTTGCACGCAAGCATGGCACACAGCGCCGACGCCAGTATCGCAAGGACAATCGTCGGGGAAACGATCCACTGGATCGTTTCCTGATCCTCCTCATACTGGCGATGGACACGGCCACCGGCGACATTCGGGCGGTGGAGTTCACCGGCGACGCGACAAGGGAGACAGCCCCGTTCTGCCCCACCTGCTGGACCAGATCCCGCCCGATGAGCAGATCGGCACCGTGACCGGAGACGGTGCCTTTGACACAAGGCGATGTCACACCGCGATCCTGGAGCGCGGCGGCACAGCGGTCATACCCATCCGAAAGAACGGGCGGCGATGGCGGGAGACCTGCCCCACCGCCAAGGCTCGCAACGAGATCCTCAAGCCGACACAACGCCTGGGGCGGGCAGCCTGGAAGCGCTGGTCCGGATATCACGCCCGAAGTCGGATAGAGGCAAAGATGACCGTCGCAGGTTCTCTTGAACCGATGGCGTTCACCTGCTCCACTCAAGGCATTCGGGGAACGCATCGCATCACGTGATCCGGATCGCCAAACCGCCGAGGTCCAGATCCGCGTAGCACTCATGAACCGTTTCAATGCACGCGGCACTGCCGAGATCGAACGCGTGGCATGAACACTGCGGGGAAAGGGGAGCGTCCGGCCAATCCACGACTTCTGCAACAATGCCGATGTGAAGTCCTCCCGTATAGATGTGAAGCCGTGGCGGAATCTGTTTGTTCGGGCTGCGTCTGGCCGGCGCTTGCCAGTATCCGGCTGTGATCGGCATTTGTGTGAGGTATCAGTGCCCTGGATGGCGGTTTTTTTACGAATTTGATGCTCGCAGGGTAATGTCAGGGGCAATGCTGCTCTGCCCTATGTTCTATGGGCCGGTGAAATGCCAGGTTCTTCATTTTTCACTCATCCCTTCTGTGACGACCTGGTTTCGCCCGCCATTTTTCGCACGGTAAAGTGCATGATCGGCCTGCTGCATTAAAGCATCTGGCGTCTCTCCCGGGCCTCCGCGTGCGGTTGCCAGCCCGATGCTGGCAGTGACGGCGATCAGAACGGATTTCTCCCCGACCCGTACTGGCTGTTCTGAGATGACACTCAGCAATCTTGCCGCAACACTTTGCGCCTGCGCAGATGTGACCGCATTGACCATAACGACAAATTCTTCCCCGCCGATCCGGGCGAACAGATCCCCGGGGCGCAGGGCCTGACCAATTCGCCGCGCTGTTTCGCGCAGAACTTCGTCGCCTGCGGCATGGCCCCAGGTGTCATTGATGGATTTGAAATGATCCAGGTCGATCATCATCAGAGCGGTGCATTTGTTCCCCAGTGCCAGGCGGCGCGTCGCCTGTTCATGAAAGGCGGCCCGATTTGTCACCCCCGTCAACGCGTCATGGCTGGCCAGATAACGCAGCTTCTCGGTCAGTTCATTGCGGCTGTGCATGACGATTGCCAGGGTGATTGGCACCAGTGCGATCGCCGATGTTCCAAGCCGAAAGGACGACAAGGCGGCCTTGTCGGGGATCCCGTGCATCGGCGTGACCAGACCGGATGCGATGACCCCAAGCGCAAGCACCCCGAAAACCAGCGTCAGCACCGCGGTCGCAAAGACTGGCCAGGTCAGACCACACCAAAGCAGGGCAAGCACCGGGAAAGCCACGGCACCGGGACCGCCAATGACCAGTGAGGCGATAAATGACAGCACCACTGCCCCTGCCGGCGCGAGGTCGGCGCGTTTGATCAGGTCCAGGCGATACCAATACCTGCTGATGGTCTCGAAGGGGGGCGCCGAGAGGATCACCGGGACGATGGCGATATAGGTCACAAACTCGCCCGCCGTCCAATAGACAATGCCGCTGAGTATATCCCCCCCCCAGAAAATCGGGCTGGCCAGGCCCCCGATAAGGCCCGAGGCGAACCCGCCTGCCAGCGAGGAAAGCACCAGCCACAGCATAGCAACAGGCTGACGCAGCTGACATATCTCTGGCGGAAGCCGGATAAGGATTGCATAGGCCGTGCCTATGCTGACCAGATTGGCAAGATTAAGGATCGCGGCCTTGTCGAGCGGCGAGCCACTCAGAAGATCGCCCGCCATAAATCCGGCAAACCCCGCGATCCACCCCTGCGTCTGCGCCATGGCCGGGTTGCGCAGTAAAAGCCCCAACATGACCGCATTTGCAGGCCAGATGCTGGCCAGAAAGCCCACTGGCCGGGTATAGATGCCAAAAAGGGTTGCCGCAAAGACAACGAAAAAGACGACAGATGCCGCCCGCCATGCCAGAGGCAGCGCTGCGGTGCGAGCTTCGATCTCTGCGTTCATCTGCGCCCCTTCCTGGCCTTGGGCGCTGCCCGGCGCCGCCTGTAACATCACAATCCGCCAGGGCGATATCAGCCGCGTCTGGCGGGCAACCATGACCCGCATGCAAAATACCGGTTCGGGCCGGGTTCCCCGTAACCCGTCAAAGCTGCGGACAGTATGCGCCTCGTTTCGCAATAAAGTGTTAACAGGGCTCGGGGTGAGCCGCATTTCGCCAGTGAATCCGCATAGATTTTTCGGAATTATCCGGAAGAAAGCGCGGCTTTCCTCGGTGGTTTTTAACACCTATATTCAGGCATCACTGACGTGAGATGTGGACGGGAATCGTCCCCGGTGGGGCGGCTGGTCTTCAAAACCGGTTGGGGCAGCGAGACTGTCCCGGGTGGGTTCGACTCCCACTCCCATCCGCCAGCACGTGAGGCTGAAGGGCTGGCTGCGCGCAGCCAAGGCGTGGATGCGTCCGCCCCCCGGAATGCGGGCGTTGCACCCACAGTTGTAACTGCAGCACGCTGCACGTGCATCGGGTGGGCGGCAGCCGAAAAAAAACACCTCTGACCAATCTGGATCTGCGTCGGGGGCATTTGTCAGTTCTTGCGTCAGCCCGGCCGGAAGTGGTCGTCTGCCTGTGTGATCATGCGGGCGTGGTCAGCGTGGCTGGCCAATGGGTTAAGGGGCACAGGGGCAGGGGCAGGCATCAGGGCGCAGGGGCGCAGGTTTCGGGCTTTTGGGCGAAAGCCCGCGGAGATTGGCCGCAGGCGGGCTTTCGCCGCCGCTCTGTCTCGCCTATGGCTTTGACAAGGCAGTCTGCAGGGGTTTGAGACGATGATTCCGGTGCGTGGATTTCAGGGGCAAAAGGTTGCGGTTCTGGGGCTGGGGCGCTCTGGGCTGGCGACGGCACGGGCGCTGATCGCGGGGGGCGCCGAGCCGCTTTTGTGGGATGACAGCCCGGAATCACGGGGTAATGCCGAGGCCGAGGGCTTTGCCCTGACCGATCTGACCCGCAACGCGGCGCTGGAGGGGGCGGCTTGTCTGGTGACCTCGCCCGGGATCCCGCATCTTTACCCAAAGCCGCATCCGGTCATCGCCCGCGCCCTGGAACTGGGGGTGCCGGTCGACAATGATATTGGGCTGTTTTTCCAGTCCTGGGGCAGCGCCGACTGGGATGATTTTGAGACGGTTCCGAAGGTTGTTTGCGTCACCGGCTCGAACGGGAAATCGACGACCACGGCGCTGATCCACCATATCCTGGAGGTTGCAGGCCGTCCGACACAAATGGCAGGGAATATCGGCAAAGGTGTGCTTTCCATCGACCCGCCGCGCGATGGCGAGGTTCTGGTGCTGGAGCTGTCCTCTTACCAGACCGATCTGGCCCGTTCGCTGACGCCGGATGTGGCGGTCTTTACCAATCTTTCGCCCGACCATCTGGACCGACATGGTGGCATGGGCGGCTATTTCGCCGCCAAACGCCGCCTTTTCGCCGAGGGCGGGCCAGACCGCGCGGTGATCGGCGTCGATGAGGTTGAGGGCCGTTTTCTCGCCGGGCAGCTGGCGCAGGGGCCGGGGGATGACCGGGTGATCCGTATTTCCTCGGGCACAAAGCTTGAGGGCTTCGGCTGGTCGGTCTTTGCCCGCAAAGGCTTTCTGGCTGAATGGCGGCGCGGCAAGCAGATGGCCTCGGTTGATCTGCGTGCCATGCCGGGCCTGCCGGGGGCGCATAACCATCAGAACGCCTGTGCGGCCTGGGCGGTGGCGCGGACGCTGGGGCTGAGCCCGAAGCTGATCGAAGGCGCGCTGGCCAGCTTCAAAGGCCTGCCCCATCGCAGCCAGCTGGTGGGCGAGCGGGACGGCGTGAAATTCATCAATGATTCCAAGGCCACCAATGTGGACAGCGCGGCCATGGCGCTGCGGGCTTTCCCGAAAATCCGCTGGATCGCGGGTGGCATGGGCAAAGAGGGCGGCATCGCCAGCCTTGCCCCCGACCTGGGCGCGGTGGTGAAGGCCTATCTGATCGGCCATTCGGCGCGTGATTTCGCATTGCAGATCGGCCAGACCCCGCATGAGATCTGCGAAACCATGGAGCGGGCTGTCGCTCTGGCAGCCTCAGAGGCCGAGGCCGGAGAGGTCGTTCTGCTGGCCCCCGCCGCCGCCAGTTTCGACCAATATCCGAATTTTGAGAAACGTGGCGAGGATTTCACCCGTCTGGTCAGGGCGCTGCCGGGGGTCGTGTAGGCGATCAGAAACACGGGTGAGCGGGGCGATCAGCGGTCTTCTCCGCAGCTGCCGGCGGCCCGCAGATCAGTTTCCCCATGTCAGTTTCCCTATGTCAGGTTTCTCATGCCAGCGCGCTGGTGCCCGTCGGGCGTCACTGGGCGGAGCATGAGCTGTAGATTGTCACTGTTCCACGTTCGAAACCCGTGGACAGGTCTGCGGCGACGGCTTCTGCGGTGGTGACGTCTGCGGTGCGATTCACCTCAAGGTAAATCATGGTTCGGTTGGGCGCATGATCATCATTTACCGGAACCACTGAAAGCGTGATCTGTTCCAGCGGATCTTCCCGATATGGAGAAGTAGACCGGGAAAGCACGAGTGCCTGGAAAGATCTCAGATCGGGATATTTCAGTTCGGCAATTTCGCCCTGATCCGGAAGATTGATCGTGAAAGAAAGCCCCCTGTCGTCTGCCGCATTACAGGCAGCCCGGTCCTGGCAGACATCTTTCTGGGAACCGTCGGCCGCAGAGCATGGCGGATAATCATAGCATATGCGGCCAGGAAAACATGTGAAGGTCTCTGCCTTTGCATAGCCGAATGCGGTCACAATGAGAGAAATCGCGCAGAGCGCGTGTGCTGTTTTGAGCATGTCGTTTTGCATCCGGAATAGGCTGAGTTTTGGAATGGTATGTTTATATTCGCCTGTTTGGTATCGCGGCCAGGGTTCGGACGGGATCTGCATCAGAAAGGTGGCCGCTCGTGTGCGTCGATACGCTGGCGAGGATCAGAAAGCCGCGGGCCGGATCAGCGCCAGCACAAAGCGGTGCAAGGTGGCGAGGATCGCGCCCAGAAAAATCAGCGCTGGCATCTGGGTCAGCCAAGCGGCCACGCCGCCGAGCACTGCGCCGCAGATGGCAGCCACCAGCGAGCCGTAACAGCCGCGCCTTGTGAATAGCGCCGTCGCCAGTGTCAGCGCCAGCCAGAACGGCCCGGTGAGCAGCGGGCTGAACATCAGCGCGAAGGCAAGCAGATCCAGGTCCGTCAGCCCGCCGACACCGGAGGCGATTGACCTGTCCCAGGGCCAGAGAAAGACCATACCGCCCGCGATGACCGGGATCAGGCTCCAGATCAGCGCATTTATCAGCAGCACACGAACGCCGATGATCCGAAAGCCGTCGGGGGTGGAATGGATCAGGCTCACCGGATACTCCGAAACTGGTTGTGACAGGGGCAAGCTACACCCGGCAAGGCCCGCTGCGAAGCTGCAGATATGGGGAAGCAAAGAGGGCAGGCGGCGCAAAGTCGCCCGGCCCTCTGTCTGCGCCCCGAACGGATCCTCAGCCTGCCTTCTGGCCGCCGACCGTCAGGCCGCCAATCATCAGCGTCGGCTGGCCGACGCCCACCGGCACCCATTGGCCTGCCTTGCCGCAATTGCCGATACCGGGGTCAAGCTTCAGGTCATTGCCGATGGCGCGGATGCCTTTCAGCGCGGTCGCGCCGTCGCCGATCAGCGTCGCACCCCGGAGCGCCTCGCCGACCTGGCCGTTGCGGACGCGGTAGGCCTCGGTGCAGGAGAAGACGAATTTGCCCGAGGTGATATCCACCTGGCCGCCGCCAAAGCCCACTGCCCAGATGCCGTCTTTCAGATCGGCCAGAATGGCGGCCGGATCATCCTGGCCCGCCAGCATATAGGTATTTGTCATACGCGGCATCGGGATATGGGCAAAGCTTTCGCGCCGGCCGTTGCCGGTGGGCTGAACCCCCATCAGCCGCGCATTCTGGCGGTCCTGCATATAGCCCACCAGGATCCCGTCCTCGATCAGCACATTCTTCCCCGAGGGCGTGCCCTCATCATCGAATGTCAGCGAGCCGCGCCGATCCGGCAGCGTGCCGTCATCCAGCACCGTCACCCCTTTAGAGGCGATCTGCTGC
This sequence comes from Pseudogemmobacter hezensis, assembly GCF_013155295.1. Taxonomy (GTDB): domain Bacteria; phylum Pseudomonadota; class Alphaproteobacteria; order Rhodobacterales; family Rhodobacteraceae; genus Pseudogemmobacter; species Pseudogemmobacter hezensis. The sequence continues at coordinate 71,157 of NZ_JABJXT010000006.1, forward strand.
CCCATCAGCCCCGCAAAGGCCGAGGTTTTCTTGCGGTTGAAATCGCCCTCCAGCCCATGGCCGATGGCCTCATGCAGCAAGATCCCCGGCCAGCCCGGGCCCAGCACCACATCCATCATGCCCGCAGGCGCGGGCACGGCGGTCAGGTTGACGCGGGCGATGCGGATCGCCTCAAGGATCGCGGCTTTCCAATTGGCCGGATCCAGCAGTTCGGCCAGCCCATGCCGACCGCCGCCGCCATGACTGCCGCTTTCACGCCGCCCGTTTTCCTCAAGAATCACCGAGACATTCATCCGCGCCATCGGCCGGATGTCTGAGAAGCGCAGCCCCTCGGGGCGCAGGATTTCAACCTCTTGCAGGCTGGCCGAAAGCGAGGCCGAGACCTGGACCACGCGGGGATCCTGCTCGCGGGCGAAAGCGTCGATCTCTTTCAGGATGTCGATTTTTCCGGCGAAAGAGGTGTCTTCCAGCGGGTCAATGGCGCTGTAAAGGTGGTGGTTGGTGCCCGCAGGCGGCGCGGCCAGCACACCGCCGCCATCGCCCACCGCCAGCCGGGCCGTGCCGACCGCGCGGCGCAGCGCCTGTTCCGAGATTTCGGTCGAATGGGCATAGCCTGCCACCTCGCCGCGCACGGCGCGCAGGCCGAAGCCCTCGCTTGCGTCATAGCTTGCATTGCGGATGCGGCCATCATCGAGCACGAGGCTTTCACCGCGCCGCCGTTCAAGGAACAGCTCGCCATCATCGGCGCCCTTTACGGCCTCGCGCAGGGTGGCAAGCGCGGTGGCTTCGTCGATTTTATCCTCAAAGGGGCGAAAGGGGGCTGTGCTCATAGGGTCTGTCCTTGATTCAGGTCAACCATGCCGGGCTGCGACATAATGGTTTCTCTTGTCGTCTTGCGCCCAATATGGTTTGAACGACAGCGGAAACAATGGGATTCCTCTCCGGATCGTGATTGGTCGGGCAGAGAGCCCTCAAGGCAGCGGCAACAGGCCGCACCCAGAAGCGGGACGAAACATGCGTGTGATGACCACTCTGAAGGGCGCAGCCCTTGCAGGTTTTGCGGCACTGACCTCTGGGTCGGCCATGGCACAAACTCTTGAGATCATTGGGCAACCTCATGACAGGGGGGTGAATTTCCAGACGGCTGCGACCGAGCTGGCCCATGACAAGCACTTCCTCGACAATATGGTGCTTTGGATCATCGGTGTCGTTACACTCTTTGTTGTTCTGCTGCTGCTGGTGGTGATCCTGCGCTTCAACAGCCGCTCGAATCCGGTGCCGCGCAAGTTCACCCATAACACGCCGCTGGAAATCGCATGGACCATCGTGCCGATCGTCATCCTGATCTTTATCGGGGTCTATTCGCTGCCGACGCTGGTCAAACAGCAGACCTTCCCGGCGGGTGATGTGGTGATCAAGGTCACCGGAAACCAGTGGTACTGGACCTATGAATATCCCCAGGTCAATGATGGCGAAGGCGGCGATCCGCTGCAATTCGACAGCTATATGATCGGCGGCACCAACTGGGGCGGCAACTCGACGCTGACCGCCGCGACCGAAAAGGGTCTGGTTGATGCAGGCTATGACAAAGAGCATTTCCTGCTGGCCACCGACACCGCAATGGTGGTTCCGGTCAACAAAAAGATCCTGCTGCAGATCACCGGCGCTGACGTGATCCACTCCTGGACCATCCCGGCTTTCGCTGTGAAGCAGGATGCGGTGCCTGGTCGCATGGCGCTGGCCTGGTTCGAGGCCGAGAAAGAAGGCATCTATTTCGGCCAGTGTTCAGAGCTTTGCGGCAAGGATCACGCCTATATGCCGATCACGGTCAAGGTTGTCTCGCAGGCTGACTATGACGCCTGGACCCGGCAAGCGCTCGATGGTGACGTTGTCCTCAAGCATACTGCCGTGGTTGCTGCGGCGAACTGAGGCAAGGGAACCCAGGGCAGGGACCGGGCCAGTCAGGTGCGGTCTTTTGCACAAGGTGAAGGTGGGATGAAATGAGCAATACCGGCTCATATGAGCGTTCGGCAAACGATCCCGGCGAGGGCAGCTTTGGCGATTACGTGCAGCTGCTGAAGCCGCGCGTGATGTCGCTGGTGGTGTTTACCGCCATGGTCGGGCTGCTGGTTGCGCCTGTCCACCTACATCCGGTCGAGGCTTTTTCGGCCATTCTCTTCATCGCGCTTGGGGCAGGGGCCTCGGGGGCGCTGAATATGTGGTGGGATGCTGATATCGACGCGGTGATGCGCCGCACCCAGGGCCGCCCGGTTCCCACCGGCCGCATTGCGCCCGGCGAGGCGCTTGGCCTTGGACTGGCGCTCTCGGGGCTTTCGGTGCTGATGCTGGGGCTTTCGACCAACTGGCTGGCGGCGGGGCTGCTGGCTTTCACCATCTTCTTCTATGCCGTCATCTATACGATGTGGCTGAAACGCTGGACGCCGCAGAATATTGTGATCGGCGGCGCGGCTGGTGCCTTCCCGCCGATGATCGGCTGGGTGGCGGCGACGGGCTCGGTCGGGCTTGAGGCTGTGCTGATGTTCGCGCTGATCTTCATGTGGACGCCGCCGCATTTCTGGGCGCTGGCGCTGTTTATCAACAGCGATTACTCCAAAGCCAAAGTGCCGATGCTGACGGTGACCCATGGCAAGAAATCGACCCGCGCCCATATCATCATCTACACGCTTTTGCTGATCCCGGTGCCGCTCTGGGCGGCGATGACCTCAATCGGCGGGCCGATCTCGCTGGTGACGGCGCTGGTGCTGAACGCGATCTTCCTGGCAGGCGCCGTGATGATCTGGCGCCGCGATGAGACCATGGCCGAGGCCGATGGCTACCGCGTCGAGAAACGCTTCTTCGCCTTCTCGATCCTCTATCTTTTCCTGCATTTCGGCGCTTTCCTTGCCGAAGCCGCATTGCGCCCCTACGGGCTGGGAGGCTGGTGATGGCGCTGCAACCAACGCATGAGCTGCACAGGCGCCGCCTTGGCCGCAATGTCGGCGTGGCCGGGCTGCTTCTGGCCTTTGTCGCGCTGGTTTTCGCGCTTACGGTGGTGAAAATCCAGCGGGGCGAGCCGATCCAGGGTTTTGACCACACCGCCGAGCAGCCGCGTGTCGGCCCTGCCGCATTGCCCACCAATTCGTCCCCAAATTCGCACCCGGGGCCGGAGGCCACGCCATGAGCAGCCGTCAGTCGCTGAAAAAGCAGAAACAAACGGCGCTCGCGCTGGCCGCAGTTGTTCCGGTCATGCTGGGCCTTTCCTTCGCGGCGGTGCCTTTTTACGACTGGTTCTGCCGGGTAACGGGCTTTGGCGGCACCACGGGTGTCGCGGCTGAGGCCTCAACCACTGAGATCGACCGCGAGATCACCATCCGCTTTGACGCCTCAAAGGCGGCGGGCATGCCCTGGGATTTCCGCCCCGAGCTGACCGAGATGAAGATCAAAATCGGCGGCAATGGCCTGGCCTTCTATGAGGCCTATAACCCGCTTGATGTGCCGACCGCCGGCACCGCCAGCTATAATGTCGCGCCCAGCACTGCGGGCGGCTATTTCGTCAAGGTGCATTGCTTCTGCTTCGATCAGCAGGTGCTGCAGCCCGGCGAGCGGGTGATGATGCCGGTCAGCTTTTACGTCGACCCCTCGATCATGGATGATCCCGAGGGCCGCGTTCTGAAAGAGATCACGCTTAGCTATACTTTCCACAGCACGCCTTTGCCCGAGGGCTTTGCGGCTGAGGTTGCCCCCGCCACCACGGCGGTTTCGGCGAACTGAATTAACGGAACTGAAAGAACACGCCTGTTAAGGGCTACGAGGGACGGAGACTGGCCATGGCCCACGCAAAGAACCACGACTATCATATTCTGCCAGCCTCGATCTGGCCCTTCCTGCTGTCTGTCGGCGCCTTTGTCATGGCCTTCGGCGGTGTGCTCTGGCGCAGCACGAAGATTGACACCTCGCCCTCGGGCTCCTGGATCGAGCAGACGGCCGGGCATCAGCCCTGGGTGTTCCTGATCGGCCTCGCGCTGGTGCTTTACTGCATGTTCGGCTGGTTCTCGGATATGACCCATGAGGGGCAGACCGGCGATCACACCCCGGTTGTCCGCATCGGTCTGCGCTATGGCATGATCCTTTTCATCATGTCCGAGGTGATGTTCTTCGCGGCCTGGTTCTGGGCCTTCTTCAAGATCCGCATGTATCCGATGACCGAGGGGTCCCCCTGGGTTGACGGCAGCTGGCCGCCCGCCGGGATCGAGACCTTTGATCCCTGGCACCTGCCCTTCATCAACACGCTGATCCTGCTGCTTTCGGGCTGTGCGGTGACTTGGGCCCACCACGCGCTGGCGCATGAGAACAACCGCAAAGACATGATCAACGGTCTGATCATCGGCGTGTCGCTGGGGGTGATCTTCACCTTCCTGCAGGCCTATGAATACAGCCACGCGGCCTTTGGCTTTGCCAATAACGCAGCGGGCGAGCCCTCGGTCTATGGCGGCGTCTTCTATATGGCGACCGGCTTCCACGGCTTCCACGTGATCATGGGCACCATCATGCTGCTGGTCTGCCTGCTGCGTGCGCTGAAGGGCCATTTCACCCAGGAAGCCCATGTCGGCTTTGAGGCTGCGGCCTGGTACTGGCACTTCGTTGACGTGGTCTGGCTGTTCCTCTTTGCCGTGATCTATATCTGGGGCCAGTAAGCGCCTTTGACACCCTGAGCTGCGGGCCCCAATGGGGCCCGTTTTGCCATTGAAAGCGGCCTGCGTTAAACAGATGGCCCAGTTGCCCCCCTGGGCCGTCACCAGAGGGCGGTCACCACAGGGCGGTCACCACAGGTCCGTCACCATTGGCCTTCACCACACGGGGCCGGCAGTCTGGCGGCTGGTTCTTTGGCCCTCTCTTCCGCCCCTTCATCCATTAAGAGACTCTGATGCGGCAAATTCTTTTCGCCATTGTGATCGGCCTTTGCGGCACCGGATACCTGATGCGGCTGGGCTTTTGGCAGCTGGAGCGGCTGGAATGGAAAGAGGGGCTGATCGCCGCCGCTGATCAGATGATCACATCCCCTGCCGTTCCGCTGCCGCCGAACCCCGACCCGGAAAAGGACCGCTACCGCCCCGTCACCGTCAGCGGCCGCTTCACGGACGCCGAGGCCCATGTCCTGACCTCAACCCGCGAGCAGGGGCCAGGCTTTCTGATCATCACCGCCTTTGAAACCGATGACGGGCGCCGCATTCTGGTTGATCGCGGCTATGTCCGCGAAACCGCCCGCAATACCCCGCGCCCCGGCCATCCGGCCAGCGTTACAGGCAATCTGAACTGGCCCGATGATGTGACCTCATCCACGCCCGCGCCCGATATCGCCGCCAATATGTGGTTTGGCCGCGATGTGACCGCGATGGCCGCACAGCTGCAGACCGAGCCGGTGATGGTGATCGCCCGCGAGGATACCGGCGACGGCATCACCGCCCAGCCCGCGACGGCGGCTTTTCGCAACGATCATCTGGGCTATTCGGTCACCTGGTTCGGTCTGGCCCTTGTCTGGGCAGGGATGACAATCTACTGGCTCTGGCGTATCAGGACGCGCAGGGTCTGAAGGACGGAAATCATGCGATATATTTCGACACGCGGCCAGGCGCCGGTCTTGGGTTTCGGCGAAGCGATGATGACGGGGCTTGCCCGTGACGGCGGCCTTTACGTCCCCGAAACGGTGCCCGAATTCACGAAAGATCAGATCGCCGCGCTGCGCGGCCTGTCCTATGAAGAGCTGGCCTTCCGGGTGATGAAGCCCTTTATCGGCGATTTCTTTGCCGATGAAGAGTTTCGCGGGCTGATCGCAAAGGCCTATCAGGGCTTTGGCCATATCGCGCGGGCGCCGCTGGTGCAGCTGGGGCCGGATCACTTCCTGATGGAGCTGTTCCACGGCCCGACGCTTGCCTTCAAAGATTTTGCCATGCAGATCATCGGCCAGATGATGCAGGCAGCGCTGGCCAAAACCGGCGAGCGGATCACCATCGTCGGCGCGACCTCGGGCGATACCGGCTCGGCCGCGATCGAGGCCTTCCGGGGCCTTTCCAATGTCGATGTCTTCATTCTGTTCCCGCATGGCCGCGTCTCGGATGTGCAGCGCCGCCAGATGACGACGCCAGTCGAGGCCAATGTCCACGCCCTGGCGATTGAGGGCGATTTCGATGACGCCCAGGCCCGCCTGAAAGACATGTTCAACGATTTTGAGTTCCGCGACGGGGTGCGTCTTGCCGGGGTGAACTCGATCAACTGGGCGCGGGTTCTGGCGCAGGTTGTCTATTTCTTCCACGCAGGGCTGTCGGTCGGCGCGCCCGACCGCGCGGTTTCCTTCACTGTGCCCACCGGGAATTTCGGTGATATTTTCGCAGGTTACATCGCCAAGCGCATGGGCCTGCCGATTGACCGCCTGGTGATCGCCACCAACCAGAATGACATTCTCGACCGGGCGCTGAAAACCGGCGAATATCGCACCACGGGCGTTGATCCCTCGATCAGCCCCTCGATGGATATCCAGGTCTCATCGAATTTCGAGCGGGCGCTTTTTGATGCGCTTGGCCGTGACGGGGCGGCGGTGCAGGCACTGATGGACGGGCTGAAACAGTCGGGCGGCTTTACGATCCCCGAACCCGCCCTGTCGCGCCTGCGTGAAACCTTCCTCTCGGGCCGCGCCTCAGAGGAAGAGACGCTTGCGGCCATCGCCGACGAATACCGCCTGACGGGCGAGCTGTTGTGCCCGCATTCCGCCGTGGCGGTGAAGGTGGCCAAAGAGCAGGCGGGCCAGGGCATGATGGTGACGCTTGCGACCGCGCATCCGGCGAAATTCCCTGATGCGGTGGAACGCGCCAGCGGTATCCGCCCCGATCTGCCGGCGCGGATGGCGGATCTTTTCTCACGGGACGAACGTGTGACCCGCGTTCCGAACGACTTGGCGGCCCTGAAAACGCTGGTGCGTGAGCGGCTGGCCGGCAAGTAACCCGTTGCGGCTGGCGCGGGCAACGCTGCGCGCCAGTCCCTTCGTCAGGTGGCAGCCCGGCGAGACAGGCTCCGGTCGCAAATCACACTCTTTCGCCTGTCCGTCGCCGGATGTATGAGGCAGGGATCACCGTTTCTGTCGCCGGAGCAGGATTTGACCGTTCAGATACATACTCTCGCCAATGGTTTCCGCATTGTCATCGAAACCATGCCCGCTTTCAAATCGGCCTCGATCGGGATCTGGGTCGGTGTTGGCGGGCGGCATGAGGCGCTGGCCGAGAATGGCGTGGCGCATTTTCTGGAACATATGGCATTTAAAGGCACGCCCCGGCGCAGCGCTCTGCAGATCGCCGAAGAGATCGAGGATGTCGGCGGCTATATCAACGCCTATACCTCGCGTGAGATGACCGCCTATTACGCGCGCTGCCTGTCGGTTGATGTGCCGCGGGCGCTGGACGTGATCGCCGATATCGTGCTGAACCCCGTATTCAGCCCTGAAGATATCGAGACAGAGCGCCATGTGATCTTGCAGGAAATCGGGCAGTCGAATGACACGCCCGATGATATCATCTTCGACTGGCTGCATGAGGCCAGCTATCCGGGCCAGGCCTTTGGCCGCACCATCCTTGGCCCCGAAGAGCGAGTCGCGGCCTTCGGGCGCGACGATTTTCTGGCCTTCGTTGCCCGCCATTACGGCCCCGACCGGATGATCCTTTCGGCGGCTGGCGGGGTGAATGCGGCCGAGATCATCGCCCAGGCCGAGGCGCTTTTCGGCGGGCTGAAACCCGTGGGCCAACTGACGGCCGAGAAGGCACAGTTCACCGCCGGTGAGCGGCGTGAAGAGAAAGACCTCGAACAGGCGCATTTCGCGCTGAACCTTGAGGCGCCCTCTTACCGCGATCCCGGCATCTGGGCCTCGCAGGTCTGGACGACGGCGATGGGGGGCGGCATGTCCTCGCGTCTGTTCCAGAAGATCCGCGAAGAGCGCGGGCTTTGCTATTCGATCCATGCCCAGCCTGCAGCCTATGAAGACACCGGCCATGTCACCATCTATGCCGGCACATCTTCTGCCGAGATCGGCGAGCTGGCCGAGCTGACCGTGGCCGAGCTGAAGCGATCAGCCGCAGATATGTCCGAGGCCGAGGTCGCCCGCGCCCGTGCGCAGCTGACGGCGGGGCTGGTTATGGGCCTGGAAAGTGCCTCGTCGCGCGCCGAGCGCAATGCGCGGCTGCTGGCGATCTGGGGCCGGGTGCCCGATCTCGATGAGGCGGTGGGCAAGATCGAGGCGGTAACGCTTGTCGACGTGCGCGAGCAGGCGGCGCTGATCCTGACCCGTCCGGCGGCGCTGGCGGTCTATGGCCCGGTCAGCCGTGCCCCTTCGGTGGCGGCGATCATGGCGGGGATGAAGGCATAATGCTTGGCCTGACGCGCAGGGTCAGGATCGAGACCCAGCGACTGACGCTGCGGCTGCCGACGCATGACGACTGGCGGCAATGGGCCGAGGTCAGGGCGGCCAGTGAGGGTTTTCTCAAACCATGGGAGCCGGTCTGGTCTGACCAGCATCTCTCGCGGCGCAATTTCTCAGGCCGTGTCTATTGGGCGAAACGGGCCGAGGCCTCGGGAACAGCACTGCCACTGATGATGGTGCGGCGCGACGATCAGCGGGTGATCGGCTCGATCACGCTCGACAATATCCGGCGCGGGCCCTCTCAGGCGGGAACGCTGGGCTATTGGGTGGGCGAGGCTTTCGCACGTCAGGGCTATATGCGTGAGGCGATCCTGGCGGTCGTGCATTACGCCTTTACCCGCATGGATCTGAGCCGGATTGAGGCTGCCTGTCTGCCGGAAAACCTGGCATCGCGCGGGGTTCTGGAAAAGACCGGGTTCAAATATGAAGGGGTCGCCCAGGCCTATCTGCAGATCAACGGACGCTGGCGCAATCATGTGCTTTATTCCTGTCTGCGCGCCGATCGCCGTGGCAGAACCGATGTGGGACCGGCCTGAGGCAGCGCGGAGTTTTGCAAAACTCCGCTCCGATTTCTTGCAAGAAATCGGCTTGCACCCGGTGGATGCGAAAAGGAAAATGACCATGCTGAACGCGGTGGATGATGGCTTTCTACAGGTTTTGCAGCGCGATTTGCCTGCCGGACGCCTGGCAGAGGCAGAGCCGCGCCATCTGACAGAGCCGCGCGGAAAATGGCCGGGCCGCCCCGGGCCGCTGGCCCTGCCGCGCAACACAGCTGAGGTTTCTGTCATCCTGTCCGCCTGCAATGCCGCCCGGGTGCCGGTTGTCACCTGGGGGGGCGGCACCGGGCTGGTCGCGGGACAGGTTATGGCTGAAGGCCCGCTGCCCCTGATCCTGTCTCTCGAAAAGATGACTGAGATGCGGGGCATCTGGCCAGAGGAAAACACAATCTGTGTTGAGGCGGGGATGACGCTTGCCGCCGTGCGTCAGGCCGCACAGGCGGAGGGGCGGCTCTTCCCGCTGTCGCTGGCCTCGGAAGGCAGCGCGACGATCGGTGGCAATCTGGCGACCAATGCAGGTGGCACCCAGGTGCTGCGCTATGGCAATGCGCGCGAGCTTTGTCTGGGCATCGAGGCGGTTCTGGCCAGCGGCGAGATCATCCACGGGCTGAAGCGGCTGCGCAAAGACAATACCGGCTATGATCTGCGCAATCTGATCCTGGGCTCTGAGGGCACGCTTGCGGTGATAACGGCCGCCAGTCTGCGTCTTTTTCCGAACCCGAAGAAACGGGTTGTCGCTTTGCTGGCGGTTGCTTCCCCTGCCGCGGCGCAGCAGCTTTTGCGCCTGGCTGAGGCGGAACTGGGCGGGCTGATCTCGGGGTTCGAGCTGATGTCGCGCATGGGCTTTGACTTTCTGGCCGAGGGTGGGTTCGATCTGAAAGCCCCCTTTGATCCCTTGCCCGACTGGCTGGTGCTGATCGAACTGGGCCTGCCTGCGGCGATGGATGCCGAAGCGGCGATGGCCGGGCTTTATGCCCAGGCGGCAGAGCTGGATCTGGTGCAGGACGGGGTGATTTCCGCCTCAGAGGCGCAGGCCGATCACCTCTGGGCGCTGCGCGAGACGATCCCGGATGCCAATCGGCGGGTGGGCTCGATCTCCAGCCATGATGTCTCGCTGCCGCTGGGCGCAATCCCCGGCTTTATCGAAGAGGCGGGGGCGCGGCTGCGAGCGCTGGCCGATATCAGGATCAACTGTTTCGGCCATCTGGGCGACGGCAATCTGCATTTCAACCTCTTCCCCGCGAAGGGGCGCGACCGGGGCGAATATGCGGCGCAGGCGGGTGAGATGTCGGACCTGGTGCATGAGATGGTCGATGCCCTGGATGGCTCGGTTTCTGCTGAACATGGCATCGGGCGTCTGAAAACCGCCGATCTGCAGCGCTTTGGCGATCCGGCGCGGCTGGACGCGATGCGCCGGATCAAGACGGCGCTTGATCCGAACGGCATCCTGAACCCCGGCGCGGTGCTGCCGCTATAGGCGCGGCTTACAGCCCCTCAAAGGCGCAAAGGCAATGAACATCCATCCCGAGCGCCTCAAGCTTACGCCGCCCGCCCAGATCCGGCAGATCGACGACAAAGGCGCAGCCGATGATCTGGGCCCCCAGCTTCTCGATCAGCGAGATCCCGGCGGCGGCGGTGCCGCCCGTGGCCAGCAGGTCATCGACCAGCAGCACCCGCTCGCCCGCGCTCAGGGCATCCTCGTGGATCTCGACCACCGCTTCGCCATATTCGAGGCTATAGGCCTGGGAAATCGTCTGGCCAGGAAGCTTGCCCTTTTTGCGCACCGGCACAAAGCCCGTTGACAGCTGATGCGCCACCGCGCCGCCCAGGATGAAGCCCCGCGCCTCAAGCCCCACCACCTTGTCAATGCGCATTCCGGCATAAGGCGCAAGCAGCTGGTCGATGCACATGCGAAAGCCGCGCGGATCGGCGAAAAGCGTGGTCACATCCCGAAACAGGATCCCTTCATGCGGGAAATCGACGATGGTGCGGATATAGTCACGGACGGTCTTTGACATTTCGGATCTTTCCGGAGGGGTAAGGGGAACAGAGGTCTGGGCGGGCTCAGAGCAGGCGTCCGGCGACGGCATCCAGCTTTGCCAGAACCGCCGGATCACGTTTCGAGGGCGCCGTTACCAGCGCCGTGTCCAGTGCCCTGTCGCAGCCACAGGGGCAGGGCAGGCGCGTGCCACCTGCGGCTGTCAGGGGCGCAGCCTGAGGCGTGGTCAAAGTCGCGGGCAGGGCGGCAATCACGGCGCGGGCCTTGTCGGCATTTGCCGCCAGAACGGCAATCACCGCCGCGACATCGACCGCGTCATGGTCCGGGTGCCAGCAGTCATAATCGGTCACCATGGCAAGGCTGGCATAGCAAAGCTCTGCCTCGCGGGCCAGTTTCGCCTCTGGCATGGCGGTCATGCCGATCAGATCGGTCCCCCAGCTGCGGTAAAGGCGGCTTTCAGCCAGGGTTGAGAACTGCGGCCCCTCCATCGCCAGATAGGTCGCGCCCTGGTGCACGTGGATACCGGCCGCCTCTGCGGCGCGGGTCACCAGGCCGCCAAGCCGGGCGCAGGTCGGATGGGCAAAGCCCAGGTGCGCCACCATCCCCTGGCCGAAAAAGCTTTTGTCGCGGGCGAAGGTGCGGTCGATGAGCTGATCGACCAGCACGAATTGCCCCGGTGTCAGATCCTCGCGCAGCGAGCCCACCGCCGAGACCGCCAGCAGATCGGTGCAGCCGATCCGCTTCAGCGCGTCGATATTGGCGCGGTAGGGCACGGAAGAGGGGCTGTGAACATGGCCCCGCCCATGACGCGGCAGGAAGGCGATCCGCAGCCCGCCCAGCTCTCCGGTCAGGATCTGATCCGAGGGCTGGCCCCAGGGTGTCGTGACAGGCTGCCAGCGGCCATTTTCGTTGCCGCAGAAATAGCGCCCAACCCCGCCCAGGGCAAGTTGGTGCGACCGCAGGGCAGGCTGGCGCGACCAGAGCGCAGCTTGTGGCGCTGCAGGCGGGAGAGGGGCGCAGCCGCCAAAAGATCGGGCCTTCCCGAGGGGGCTGACAATTCTCTGCGGGAAATCGCGCCAGCCCCTTGCGCCCTGGTTGCGCGGAGGCTAGGAAAACCGCGATTTTGGCGGGGTTACGGCCCCACCATCGGGACAGGCCTGACAGGGCCTCCAAACAGGGCCTCGGGGGGGTTACGATGCCGCTTCTGGTAATGAAATTCGGGGGCACATCCGTCGCCGATCTCGACCGTATCGCAAATGCCGCGAAAAAGGTGCAAAAAGAGGTCGAGCGTGGCTATGACGTGATCGTCATCGTCAGTGCGATGTCGGGCAAGACCAATGAACTGGTCGGCTGGGTCGAGGGCACCTCGAAGCTTTATGATGCGCGTGAATATGACGCGGTTGTCGCCAGCGGTGAGAATGTCACTGCCGGGCTGATGGCGCTGCGCCTGCAGGAGATGGGCGTGCCCGCACGATCCTGGCAGGGTTGGCAGGTGCCGATCAACACCACCTCGGCGCATTCAGCCGCGCGTTTCGTCTCGATCCCGCGCGAAAACCTCGATGCGAAATTCGCCGAAGGGTTCAAAGTCGCGGTCGTCGCGGGCTTCCAGGGGATCAGCCCCGAGGGGCGGATCACCACGCTGGGCCGGGGCGGGTCCGACACCACCGCCGTGGCCTTTGCGGCGGCCTTCGGGGCCGAGCGCTGCGATATCTATACCGATGTCGACGGCGTCTATACCACCGACCCGCGCGTCTCGAACAAGGCCCGCAAGCTGGACAAAATCGCCTTTGAAGAGATGCTGGAACTGGCCTCTCTGGGCGCGAAGGTGCTGCAGACCCGCTCGGTCGAGCTGGCGATGCGCTATAAGGTGCGCCTGCGGGTGCTTTCCTCGTTCGAGGATACCGACGAGAACTCTGGAACCCTGGTCTGTGACGAGGAGGAAATCATGGAATCGAAAGTCGTAAGCGGCGTGGCTTTTTCGCGCGAAGAAGCCAAGATCACGCTGTTCACCATCGAAGACCGTCCTGGCGTCGCCCAGGCGATCTTTGGGCCGCTGGCCGAGGCCGGGGTCAATGTGGACATGATCGTCCAGAACATCTCGGAAAAAGACTATGACGAGCGTCACGCCGGCGCGGTGACCGATATGACCTTCTCCTGCCCGGTGGGCCAGGTCGAGCGGGCCAAAAAGGCGATGGAAGACGCGAAGGCGCGTGGCGAGATCAATTATGACGAGCTGATCATCGACACCGAGGTGGCCAAGGTCTCGGTGGTTGGTATCGGGATGCGCAGCCATGCAGGCGTCGCGGCCCGCACCTTCAGCGCGCTTGCGGCCGAGGGGATCAATATCAAGGTGATCGCCACTTCTGAGATCAAGATCTCGGTGCTGATCGACCGCAAATATATGGAACTGGCCGTGCAGGCGCTGCACGACGCCTTTGAGCTGGAAAAGGCCTGATCACGGGTCTCATTCCTGAAACGCCCCGCAGTGTCGGGGCGTTTTTATTTACGGATACCCTGTTCTGAGCGTCAGCTATGCGGACAAAGCGGTCACCCTGCACGATTCACCTTGGGCGCATCAATCCGTTCGAGTATGGCGCGGCCACAAGAGCAGAGACAGGATTGGATACATGGCGCCGAGACTTCAAACTGAGACGTTCAACACAACGCGTTTCACAATGCGTGCGCTTACGCGCTCTGATGCCGTCGCTCTTTATGGGACGTTTTCTGGCGAAGCCCAGTGCCGATATATGTCGCAGCCGCATTTTTCCTCATTGGATGGCTTGGCTGATTGGCTCACTGACAGCGGATGGCCCGGCCGAACATGGGTGGCCATAGACAAGGCAGATGGCAGTCTTGCAGGCCGCTACGTCGCCTTCCCCGGGCGAGACGAGGGGGTGCTTGAGCTCGGCTACATCACCGTAGCAGATCGGCAGGGACATGGCGTTGCGACGGAGTGCATGTCTCAGTTGATAGATCACCTCTTCTCTGAGGCTGATTATCGCCGACTCTATGTGGAAATCGATGCTGAAAACCAAGCATCGGTGAGACTCATCGAACGCCTGGGTTTTGTCCGGGAAGGTTACCTGCGCCAGCACGAAGTGACGCACAAGGGGCTGTGTGATATGCTCATTTATGGCCTTCTGCGTAACGAGTGGTTGGCAATGAAAGGTTAACCCTCGAATGGCAGCTATGCGGACAAAGCGGACGTTCGCAGCTGTGCGGATACGATGCCCTAACCCCTGGCGCGTTGCTATTCTCTAGACAGTCTCAATGCACGAATATCATCGCTGCTTACACGTTCTGCCCCCACTCGGTCGGGCTTGCCGACGTGGTGGCGCTTCACCGCCCGTTCCCAATACAGCACTGCGGTGGTGAAGAACCAGCTTGACGCCCAGGCCATGCCGACAAAACTGGCCATGAAATAGGTGTTGGACAGCAGGTCGAGACTGGCGTTCCCCACCCGAACCAGTTGGGAGATACCCGAGGCGAGGAGCAGCGTGAGGTTCGTGATTTCGCCGAAGAATGCCCAGATATTGCCCAGGATCGCCCAGGCCAGTAGCGGCACCATAAGACCAAACGTACCGGCACCCAGGCCGAACAGAAGCCCGCCATTACGCCAGTCACGAGCCGCGGCTGCGGCAGTCATCGGCACAATAAGCACAGTGGCCAGCACCATTTTTGGCAGGATGGCAACAACCCAGATCGTGATACCGGCGGGACCCAGCCGTCCAGCTTCACGCAATATGGCTTCCCGATCCGGCACGAAACCCGAAATGGCCATGGCCCATTGCATGATTTGTTGCGCATAGCCTGCGATCAGGCCGCCGAGCAGCATAATTGCACTATAGGCCAGCGCGAGCGTAAACAGTCCGTTTCCTTGCCACACCCGGGGATAACCCCGCGCGGCTAGCGCGCAGCGCAGCCCGACCAGGGTGAAACCGGCAGCAAATGCACCGGGCATCAGCGTGCCGAGCAGTGGGATAAAGGACAGCATCAGCAGAATGGCTGACGCGATCACAAGAAACGGCAGCGCCAGCAGATAACGCCAAAAGGTAAGGAGCGACAAAGGAATAGCCCGAAGGAATAAAGGCATCCGGATTCTCGTAGATGATACTAAGGGGAAGCACACATCCCAAAACCTGACAATTGCGTATGGCAATTTTGCGGCGGGCCCCAGCATGTGCACGCCTTTTTCTTCCCGTATGGAAGGCGCGACCGGCGGCTAAGGGCTCAAAACAACGCAGCCATCCCTGCCTGCCGCCCGTCAACGGCCACTGATCTGCCCGCAGAATGGGCAAGCTTCCTGATTGCCGCGCTGCGGCGTAAGCCAGCCGTTTCCCTTCCCCTGTTCCTGTGGTCTAAGGGGAGGGAACTGGCCCGGGATCAGTCTATCAACGGAGGTCGCGCCCCGATCATGCCCGCCGAACGGACAGAAAGCGAAAGCCGCAGGCTCTTGCGTCGCCTGCGTGATGTGCTGGCCATGCCTGGCAAGGGCCAGGATCGGCTGGACCGCATCACCCATCTGATCTCCGATTCGATGGCGACCGAGGTTTGTTCGATCTATCTTTTCCGCGATGAGGAAACGCTTGAGCTGTTCGCCACCGAGGGGCTGAAGAAATCCGCCGTTCACCAGACCCGCATGCGGCTGGGTGAGGGGCTGGTGGGCCGGGTTGCGCGCACGGGCCTGCCGGTCAATACCGCCGATGCGCCCTCGGAAAAAGGGTTCCGTTTCATGCCGGAAACGGGCGAAGAGATCTTCTCTTCCTTCCTCGGCGTGCCCCTGCAACGGGTGGGTGAGAAATTGGGCGTTCTGGTCGTGCAGTCGAAAGAGGCGCGGGTTTTCTCTGAGGATGAGCTGGACGCGCTTGAGGTCGTGGCCATGGTGCTGGCCGAAATGACCGAGCTGGGCGCTTTTGCGGGCGATGATGGTGGCGGGCGTCCGATCCACCGTCAGGCGCTGATGTTTCGCGCCACCACCGGCCAGGAGGGGGCCGCCGAGGGCCGCGTCTGGCTGCATGAGCCGCGCGTCGTGGTGACGAACCCCGTTGCCGATGATCCGCTGACCGAGATCGAGCGCATCCGCGATGCGGTCGGCCAGCTGCGCATCTCGATCGACGATCTTCTGGCCGCCGAACAGCTGGACAAAGAGCAAAAGCAGGTGCTTGAGGCCTATCGCATGTTCGCCCATTCGCGCGGCTGGCTGAAGCGGATGGAAGAAGACATCCAGCTGGGCCTTTCCGCCGAGGCCGCGGTGGAAAAAGAGCAATCCGCCGCAAGGGCGCGGCTGGAACAGGTGCCCGATGCTTACTTGCGCGAACGCCTGCAGGATCTTGATGACCTTTCGAACCGTTTGCTCAGGATCCTGACCGGGCAGGGCGCCGATACCGGGGCGGCGATGCCCGACAATCCGATCCTGATCGCGCGCAATATCGGCCCGGCAGAACTGCTGGAATATGGCCGTCGCCTGAAAGGCGTGGTGCTGGAAGAGGGTTCGGTCGGCTCTCATGCCGCGATTGTGGCGCGGGCGCTGGCGATCCCGCTGGTGATCCATGCCGAACGCATCACCTCTGAAGCGCTGAACGGCGACAATATCCTGGTCGATGGCGATCAGGGCATCGTCCATCTGCGCCCCGAGGAAACCGTGGCCCGGGCCTTCCGCGACAAGATCGCCATGCAGGCCGAGGCGCAAAAGCGCTATGCCAGCCTGCTGGGCCTGCCCGCGCAGTCGAAATGCGGCCAGGTGATCGCGCTGCATATGAATGCGGGCCTGATGGCCGATCTGCCCAGCCTTGAGGGCTCTGGCGCCGAGGGCGTCGGCCTTTTCCGCACCGAGCTGCAGTTCCTTGTGCGCAACAAGATGCCCAAACGCGCCGAGCTTGCCTCGCTGTACACCCGTGTCATGGAGGCGGCAGGCGGCAGGCGCGTGGCCTTCCGCACCCTTGATATCGGCTCGGACAAGGTGCTTCCCTATATGAAGCCCAATGACGAGCCGAACCCCGCGATGGGCTGGCGGGCGATCCGGGTTGGCCTGGATAAGCCGGGCGTTTTGCGCATGCAGATGCAGGCGCTGATCCGCGCGGCTTCGGGGCGGCCCCTGACGGTGATGTTCCCCTTCATCGCCGAATTCAGCGAGTTCATCGAGGCCCGCGCCCAGGCCCTGCGCGAAATCCACCGCGAGAAATCGCTGGGTCATCCGGTGCCATCCAGCCTGGAAATCGGCGCCATGTGCGAGACGCCCTCGCTGGCCTATGCGCCAAAGGCCTTTTTTGAGGCGGTCGATTTCATCTCTGTCGGTGGCAATGACCTGAAGCAGTTCTTCTTCGCCGCCGACCGCGAGAATGAGCGCGTGCGGCGGCGCTATGACACGCTCAATATCAGCTTCCTTGATTTCCTCGGGCAGATCATCGCCCGTTGTGCCGAGACAGACACGCCGCTGTCGTTTTGCGGCGAGGATGCAGGGCGGCCGGTTGAGGCGCTGGCGCTGGCGGCGCTTGGGTTCCGCACGCTTTCCATGCGTCCGGCCTCTATCGGCCCGGTGAAGGCGCTGATCCGCAGCGTTGATCTGGGCGAGGTCAGGGCGGTGCTGGACGCGGCCCGCGCCGCAGGTGAGGTAAGCGCACGCCCGCGGCTGATGGACTGGCTGGCGCATCAAAAGGTCTGATCGGGCCTTGGGTGCGCCGATTTCCCGAAATGGCGCAGGGGCGGCAGCAAAAGCAAAACGGCGGGCAGGATGACGGGCAGTTTTATGACAACATCTGCTGAGCGTTTTACGGGCAGCTTCACCCAGCAAGAGCCGATCCCCGAGGCCGGGATCGAGGCCGCCATGGCGGTTTTGCGCCATGGGCGATTGCACCGCTACAACACGCAGGGCGATGAGATCGCCGAGGCCGCAGCGCTGGAAGAGGAATTCGCCGCCTTTACCGGGGCGCGGTATTGCCTTGGCGTGGCCTCGGGCGGCTATGCGATGGGCTGTGCGCTCAGGGCGCTGCAGCTGCAGCCGGGCGAGCCGGTTCTGACCAATGCCTTTACGCTGGCCCCGGTGCCGGGCGCGATTGCCGCCTGTGGCGGGCGCCCGGTCTTTGTCGAGATTACCGAAGATCTGGTGCTTGATTTCGACGACCTTACCCGCAAAGCCCAGGACAGCGGGGCGCGGATCCTGCTGTTGTCGCATATGCGCGGCCATAGCTGCGATATGGAGGCGCTGGTGGCGCTTTGTGATCGGCTTGGCCTTAAGATCATCGAGGATTGCGCCCATACGATGGGGGCTGAATGGAACGGTATTGCCTCGGGGCGGCATGGGGTGATCGCCTGCTACTCGACCCAGACCTATAAGCATATGAATTCGGGCGAGGGTGGTCTGCTGATCACCGATGATCCGGACCTGGCGGCGCGGATGGTGCTGCTTTCGGGCAGCTATATGCTTTACACCCGCCACCGCGCCGCACCCGGGCCTGAGGCTTATCAGGATATCCGCCTTGATGTGCCCAATGTCTCGGGGCGGATGGACAATCTGCGGGCCGCGATCCTGCGCCCCCAGGTCGCGCTGCTGGCAGAGCGCCGCGCCCGCTGGACCACGCTTTATCACGCGATGGAGGCGGGGCTGGCAGAGACGCCCGGCCTGCGCCTGATCCCGCGCCCCCTGGTCGAGCGTCATGTGGGGTCTTCATTCCAGTTCGCGCTGCCCGATTGGGAAGAGGCGCGGATTGCCATGCTGCTGTCCAGGGCTGTTGCGCGGGGCGTCGAGCTGAAGTGGTTCGGGGTGAAAGACCCGGTCGCTTTCACCTCGCGCTATCCACATTGGCGCTATGCGGGGGGGCAGAGCTGCCCGAACACCGACCGGATCCTTGCCGGGCTGATCGACATGCGGCTGCCGCTGACCTTCTCGCCCGCCGATGTGGCGCTGATTGCCCGCATCATCCGCGAAGAGGTGCTGATTACCGCCCAGGCGGAGATCAGCGGCGATGTCGCTGCGCCCGAAATCGACTGAGGCCGATTGACTTAGACTGATCGGCCGTTCCCGGGCCCAAATGAAACCGGTCGGCTAAGGCGGCAGGCGGCCTGTCGCGGCCCCCCGCTGCTTGCGTTGCGATAGCGGTCAGCGCGGATTGAGGCGTTCGTGGTCAGGCAGGTCAGTCATCTGCTGTATCAGCTGGCCGGCAAAGGCAGGCGGCATTGGCCATCAGAAGCAAAGAAGGCCTGTGCGGCTGAGGCTCTGGGACATCAGCTGATGCGCGGGCAAGGCAGGGCGCTCGTAATCAAATTCCTGCGGGAGGTTACGCCTGCCGGGCAGCGCGAAGTGACAGGCGAAAACCGGGGTGAACCCGACGCTGCAAAAGCCGGTGCCCGGGGCAGGTGAGAGGCTCGCCACGGGAAAACATACCAGGCCCGGAAGCCGCGCTCTGCTCAGGTGCTGCCCGGGCAATGACCGTGCCGCGCGCGGGGGGCAACCGGGCGCCACCGGGTGGATCAGCGGGGGGATCAACGGATAGATCACCGGGGCGATCACGGGGGTATCAATCGGGCGGCAGGCCGGCCCGCAGGCCGACCCGCAGACCTGCCCGCCGACCTGCCCGCACACCGCCTTCAGGCCCCCCTCAGACCAGGCCGCAGCATGGCCGCAGCATGGCCGATGATGGGGCAGGGCGGCATGTAACGCCGCTGATCTGAACCGCTGTCCGTTCAGGACGAAACAGAATTGCGGTCAGGGTCAGGAATGCTGCTGCAATAATTTCCTACTGTTTTTCATGGTAATACAGGGGGGTCGCTGCTTTTGTGATTCCTTTGCCTGCGGCTTTCTGTCGCTGGGGCGGCGAGGGGTGCCGCAATGCAGCACCGACACAGATTTTTTTTGTATGCAATCGTATGCGATGCAGCAAAACAAGGGCTTTGCCGGGGGTATTGGCCGGGAAAAGCCCTCTGCCTCAGTTGACCCGGCGCGGGGGCAAGGGTAAAGCGAACCAATGAGTGCAAGTGGGCCGAAAAAGGGTTCACGGCTCGCTGACGCCAGCTGAAGGAGCATCTCGTGGACGCGCTTCTCCGAGAGTATCTTCCGATTGTCATTCTGCTTGTGATCGTGACGGGGCTTGGCCTTGTTCTGATCCTTGCTGCAGCGGTAATCGCAATACGCAATCCGGACCCCGAAAAGGTCTCGGCCTATGAATGCGGGTTCAACGCATTCGATGACGCCAGGATGAAATTCGATGTCCGGTTCTATCTGGTCTCGATCCTCTTCATCATCTTCGATCTTGAGGTCGCATTCCTCTTCCCTTGGGCGCTTGCGTTCAGCGAGATCTCGATGACCGCCTTCTGGTCGATGATGGTTTTCCTTGGCGTGCTGACCATCGGCTTCGCCTATGAATGGAAGAAGGGAGCTCTCGAATGGGAGTGATGCCGGGAAAAGTGCAGACGGGAGCCAATACCGTGGGCCTGGACCGCGACGGCGATGTCGCGGCCTTCTCGCGTGATCTGCAGGACAAAGGCTTCCTGCTGACCTCGACCGAGGATGTGATCAACTGGGCCCGTATCGGGTCCTTGCACTGGATGACCTTTGGTCTGGCCTGCTGCGCGGTCGAGATGATCCAGATGTCGATGCCGCATTACGATGTGGAACGTTTCGGCATGGCGCCCCGCGCCTCGCCCCGCCAGTCGGATCTGATGATCGTCGCGGGCACGCTGACCAATAAAATGGCCCCCGCCCTGCGCAAGGTCTATGACCAGATGCCAGAGCCGCGCTATGTTGTCTCGATGGGCAGCTGCGCGAATGGCGGCGGTTACTATCACTACAGCTATTCGGTGGTGCGCGGCTGTGACCGTGTGGTGCCGGTGGATGTCTATGTTCCGGGCTGCCCGCCCACGGCTGAGGCGCTGCTTTACGGGCTCTTGCAGCTCCAGCGCAAGATCCGCCGCACTGGCACCCTGGTGAGGTAAGCGCGATGTCGGAAGCTTTGCAAGAACTCGGAGCCACCATCGCCCTGCGTCAGCCCGATGCGGTGCTCTCGCATGCGGTGGCCTTTGGCGAGCTGACGCTGACCGTCACGCCCGCGCATCTGCTGGCGCTGATGGAATATCTGCGTGATGATGCCAGCTGTCGGTTCTCGACGCTGATCGACATCACGGCGGTTGACCATCCCGAGCGTCCGGCCCGCTTCGATGTCGTTTACCACCTGCTTTCGATGTATCGCAATCAGCGCATCCGGGTGAAGGTTGCGGTGCGCGATGAGGAAATGGTGCCCTCGCTGACCAGCCTGCACCCCGGTGCAAACTGGTATGAGCGCGAGACCTTCGATATGTTCGGGATCATCTTCTCGGGCCACCCTGATCTGCGCCGCATCCTGACCGATTACGGCTTCCGCGGCCATCCGCTGCGCAAAGACTTCCCCACCACCGGCTATGTCGAGCTGCGCTATGACGAGGTGCAGAAGCGCACCGTCTATGAGCCTGTGAAACTGGTGCAGGAATACCGGCAGTTCGATTTCATGTCCCCCTGGGAGGGCGCGGAATATATTCTGCCCGGTGATCAGAAAGCGGAGGCCAAATGATGGACGGCTCGCAAAATCAGGACATGCGCCGCAATCATTACGATGATGGCTCTGTCGATCTGGAAACTTCAGAGCAGCGTATCCGCAATTTCAACATCAACTTCGGCCCGCAGCACCCTGCGGCCCACGGCGTGCTGCGTCTGGTGCTGGAGCTGGATGGCGAGATCGTCGAACGCGCCGATCCGCATATCGGCCTTTTGCATCGCGGCACCGAAAAGCTGATGGAAAGCAGGACCTTCCTGCAGAACCTGCCCTATTTCGACCGCCTCGACTATGTGGCGCCGATGAACCAGGAACATGCCTGGTGTCTGGCGATTGAAAAGCTGACCGGCACCGTGGTGCCGCGTCGTGGCCAGCTGATCCGGGTGCTTTACTCGGAAATCGGCCGGATCCTGAACCACCTGATGAACGTGACCACGGGGGCGCTGGATATCGGGGCGCTGACGCCGCCACTCTGGGGCTTCACCGCCCGCGAAGAGTTGATGCAGTTCTATGAGCGCGCCTGCGGCGCCCGTCTGCACGCCGCCTATTTCCGCCCCGGTGGCGTCCATCAGGATCTGCCGCCGCAGCTGATCGACGATATCGAGGCCTGGACCGAGACCTTCCCGAAACTGATCGACGACATCGACGGGCTGATCACGGAAAACCGGATCTTCAAACAGCGCACCGTTGATATTGCGCCGGTCACCCAGCAGGATGCGCTGGAGTGGGGGTTCTCGGGTGTGATGGTGCGGGCCTCGGGCATGGCCTGGGATCTGCGTCGTGCGCAACCCTATGAATGCTATGACGAATTCGACTTCCAGGTGCCGATTGGCAAGAATGGCGACTGCTATGATCGCTATCTGTGCCGCATGCTGGAGATGCGCGAATCCGTCAAGATTATCCGTCAGGCGATCACCAAACTGCGTGAGCCCGCCGCCCGGACCGACGTTCTGGCGCGTGGCAAGCTGACGCCGCCGAAACGCGGTGAGATGAAGACCTCGATGGAGGCTCTGATCCACCATTTCAAACTTTACACCGAAGGCTTCCACGTGCCTGCGGGCGAGGTTTATGCCGCCGTTGAGGCTCCCAAGGGCGAGTTTGGCGTCTATCTGGTGGCTGACGGCACCAACAAACCCTATCGCGCCAAGATCCGCGCGCCGGGCTATGCCCATCTGCAGGCGATGGATTACCTGGGCAAAGGCCACCAGCTGGCCGATATCTCGGCGATCATCGCAACGATGGACATCGTTTTTGGTGAGGTGGACCGATGAGCCGCTTTCTTCCCGCGCTGGCGCTGGCGGCCCTGATGCCGCTGCAGGCCGCCGCCCAATCGGCAGACCTGGGCGAACATACCAAAGGCCTTGCCGCCGCAATCGCGGCTGAGGGCTGCACCCTGACCAAGGCCAATACCGATGCGGTTCAGGCCCATCTGTCGCAGGACATGACCGATCAGGACGTCATGGCCGGCACGGTCGAGCTGATCACCGGCGGTTATCTGGTCCAGGAAGCGCCCGAGTCCTTCCGTCTGAAAGGATTGGGCTGCTGATGCGCTGGCACCTCTCACTTTCCCTGGCGATTGCTGCCATCGCAGCGCCCGCTCTGGCTGACAAAAGCGCGGTTCCGCCGGGAACCGACTGGAAGGCGCTGCTGGTCGGGGCCATCGAGGCCAATGGCTGCAAAATGACCGAGGATGAGGCCGAGGTAAAACTGCCGCCGCTGGGCTTTGGCTATGACTGGACGGTCTTTGTCCTGCAGGACCTGGTGGCCGAGGGCAAGCTGGTCCTCGAAGAGGAAACCCAGACCGTGATCGCCAAAACGGAGGCCTGCAGCTGATGCCAGCCCTCTGCCACACCCGTTTTTCCCTGATGAAACAGCCGTCTCTGATGGCGGCTTTCACCGGGGCCGATATCTCCGCCGCAGGGAAATTCTGACATGCTGCGCCGTCTCTATCACGAGCAACCCGCGAGTTTCGCCTTCACCCCCGCCAATCTGGAATGGGCGAAGGGCCAGATCACCAAATATCCCGAGGGCCGTCAGGCCTCGGCGGTGATCCCGCTTTTGTGGCGGGCGCAGGAACAGGAAGGCTGGCTGTCCAAGCCCGCGATTGAATATGTGGCCTCGATGCTGGGCATGGCGAATATCCGCGTGCTGGAAGTGGCGACTTTCTACTTCATGTTCCAGCTGCAGCCGGTGGGCTCGGTGGCGAATATCCAGATCTGCGGCACCACGTCCTGCATGATCTGCGGGGCCGAGGATCTGGTTTCGGTCTGCAAAGAGCTGATCGCGCCGACCCCGCACACGGTTTCTGCGGATGGCAAATTCAGCTGGGAAGAGGTCGAATGCCTTGGCGCCTGCGCCAATGCGCCGATGGCCCAGATCGGCAAGGATTACTATGAGGATCTGACGCCTGCGGTGCTGCGCGGGCTGATCGCGCGCTTCCGCGAGGGTGAGGTGCCGCAGCCCGGCTCGCAAAACGGGCGCTATTCCTCCGAGCCGCTGAACAATCTGACCTCGCTGAAAGACCATCAGGGCACAGGCGCGAAATACAACGGCTCGGTGCAGCGGGCGCTTGATATCGGCGAGACGGTCAAGCGGATCGACGGCACCGAAGTGCCTCTGAACCTGTCCTGGCTGCGCAATCGCGGCGCGGCGGCCCCGGTTGCGGAAGCAGCGCCCGCAAAGGCTGCGGCAGCGGATGCCGCCCCGTCAGTCGCTCCGGCAACAGCCACTCCGGCAACCGTCGGCCGCAAGCCTGAGGGCCTGGCAGAGGCACGTGACGGCAAGGCCGACAACCTCAAAGAGATCGAGGGCATCGGCCCGGCGATGGAAAAGCTGTGCCATGAGCTGGGCTTCTTCCATTACGACCAGATTGCTGCCTGGAGCGAAGAGGAAATCGCCTGGGTGGATGAGAACCTGAAAGGGTTCAAAGGCCGCGTGACCCGCGACAAATGGGTGGCGCAGGCGAAACTGATTGTGGCTGAAGGGCTGGAGGCATTCCGCATCCGGGCCAAAACCAACGACTACTGAGGACAGGTGAATGCCGGGACCATCTGCCAGTGACCTTCAGCGCGGACGCCAGGTGCGTCTGGTGGCTGTTGTCATCGCGGCGACGATGATCCTGTGGATGGGCGGGCAATGGCTTGGCGGTCAACTGGGGCTGGAGGCGCGGTTTGCCTTCCTTCTCGACCTCGCCGCGATTGCCGGTTTCATCTGGGCGCTTGCCGTGACGTATCAGATCTGGCGCAAGAGCCGGGCGTAAGGAGAGCAAGAGATGCTCAAGGATCAGGACCGTATCTTTACGAACCTTTACGGGATGCATGACCGCTCCCTCAAGGGCGCGATGGCGCGTGGCCATTGGGACGGGACGAAGGATATTCTTGCCAAAGGCCGCGACTGGATCGTGGAAGAGGTGAAGAAATCCGCCTTGCGCGGCCGTGGCGGCGCGGGCTTTCCGACGGGTCTGAAATGGTCCTTCATGCCGAAGGTCTCGGATGGGCGTCCGGCCTATCTGGTGATCAACGCCGACGAATCCGAGCCCGCGACCTGCAAAGACCGCGAGATCATGCGCCACGACCCGCATACGCTGATCGAAGGCGCGCTGATCGCTGGTTTTGCGATGAATGCGGTGGCGGCCTATATCTACATTCGCGGCGAATATATCCGTGAGAAAGAGGCCCTGCAGGCCGCGATCGACGAGGCCTATGATGCCGGGCTGATCGGCCGCAATGCCTGCAAATCGGGCTATGATTTCGACGTTTACCTGCACCACGGGGCAGGGGCCTATATTTGCGGCGAGGAAACCGCGCTGCTGGAAAGCCTTGAGGGCCGCAAGGGCATGCCCCGGATGAAGCCGCCGTTCCCGGCAGGCGCGGGGCTTTACGGCTGCCCGACCACGGTGAACAACGTGGAATCCATCGCGGTGACGCCGACCATCCTGCGCCGTGGCGGCGAGTGGTTTGCCTCCTTCGGGCGCCCCAACAATGCAGGTGTCAAGCTTTTCGCAATGTCGGGCCATGTGAACACCCCCTGCGTCATCGAGGAATCGATGTCGATCCCGATGAAAGAGCTGATCGAGAAGCATGGCGGCGGTGTGCGCGGCGGCTGGAAGAACCTGAAAGCGGTGATCCCCGGCGGCGCAAGCTGCCCGATCCTGACCGCCGAGATGTGCGAAGACGCCATCATGGATTATGACGGCATGCGCGAGCTGAAGTCCTCCTTCGGCACCGCCTGTATGATCGTGATGGATCAGTCGACTGACGTGATCAAAGCGATCTGGCGGCTTTCCACCTTCTTCAAACACGAGTCTTGCGGCCAGTGCACGCCGTGTCGCGAAGGCACCGGCTGGATGAGCCGCGTCATGGCGCGCCTTGTCACGGGTGATGCCGAGATCGAAGAGATCGACATGCTGTTTGAGGTCACCAAACAGGTCGAAGGCCATACGATCTGCGCCCTTGGCGACGCAGCCGCCTGGCCGATCCAGGGTCTGATCCGCAATTTCCGTGGCGAGATTGAGGACCGGATCAAGGCAAAGAAAACCGGCCGTATCTCGGCTGCGCTGGCGGCGGAATAAGACCATGACCCGCATGACCCAACACATGACAGCATCTGCCCGCAGCCTTTCGGCTGTGGCGCTGGCGCTTGTCCTGTCGGGCTGTGCGGTGATCCATACGCCGCTGCCGGAAACGGTGACGCCGGGAGCCTATCCGGTTCAGGTTGACGGCCAGGCACTCCAGGGCGAGGTTCGCCCCGGTCCGACCGGCCTGCAGATCACCGTGGTCGGGGCCCGCCCGATTGGCGGCCAGGAGATCCGCGTGACCAGCGCGGGCGGCCTGCGCAATGATCAGGGTGCGCTGGCGAAGAAGGCCGCACGCGCCACCTGCGCGGCGGCGGGCGGCCAGTTCCGCGAGAAAGCCATCGGGAAATATGACCGGGCAGGCGCCTGGCTCTTTGCCGGAGGCTGCGCATGATCCTGCAATATGTCAGCCAAATTTCCTCACGCAAAAGCGATGACACTTTGCGTTCTGCTGCGCCTTCTGTTCTGGCAGAATGCGGCTCTGATCAGAAGATCAGTGCATATGGTGGAGTGTCAGTTATGCAGTCAGTGACGAAATTCGCAAAGATCGCGGCCCTTGCTTTGATGGCGCCGGTTTTCGTGGGCTCAGCCGAGGCCCGCACGCCGATCAACCAGGAAGCGCATATCACCAATACGCTGCGCCAGGGCTTTATCGCCGATACGATTGCCGACAATTGCCCGACCATGCGCCCGCGCAAACTGCGTGCCCTCAATGAGCTGACGAAGCTGCGGGATTACGCGCTGGCCCAGGGCTATACCCGCGCCGAGATCACCGCTCTTGTGGAAAACAAGGCCGAGAAGAAACGCGCCCGTGCCGAGGCTGCAGACTGGCTGAAGCAATTCGGCGCTGTGCCCGGCAAGCCCGCCGCCTATTGCGAAGTGGGCGAGGCAGAGATTGCGAAGAAAAGCCTGATCGGCCAGTTGCTGAGGTCGGTAAGATGACCACAGGCAAAGCATCGGGCATGCGCCCCGGATACCATCTGGCCGTCTTCAATTTTGGCCTGTTGCGCCATGATTGGGATGCGCCCGAGATCGCAGATTTCGCCAATGGGCTGGATCTGGTGAATGGTATTGCGGCGCGGGCTCCGGGCTTTGTGTGGCGCCTTGATGATGAGGCGATGGAGGCCGCTCAGGCAGAGACTTCGGGGCCGTTTGCGGGCGATCCGCGCATGGCCTCGACGCTTTCGGTCTGGGAGGATGCCGATAGTCTGGGCCGCTTTGTCTGGACCACGGTGCACAGGCAGTTCTACGCCCGCAAGGGTGAATGGTATGATGCCCCGGGCGAGATGGTCCTGTGGTTCATACCGGCGGGCCATCGCCCGGACATGGCCGAGGGTCATGCGCGCTGGAAGATGCGCAAGGAATTTGGGGACAGCGATCAGGCCTTTGGCTGGTCGTATCTGGAAGAGGCTGCAACATGGAAAGCCCATGATTGCGGTCGGATCGCGGCGGAGTAGGCGCAGATGTCGAATCTGAAGAAAATCAACATCGACGGCACCGAGCTTGAGCTCGACGGCTCGATGACGATCATCCAGGCGGCGGAAGCTGCCGGGATCGAGATCCCGCGGTTTTGCTATCACGAGCGGCTCTCGATTGCGGGCAACTGCCGGATGTGCCTGGTTGAGGTCGTGGGCGGCCCGCCCAAGCCTGCCGCCTCTTGCGCGATGCAGCTGAAAGACCTGCGCCCCGGCCCGAATGGCGAGGCCCCGGTGGTGAAAACCAAATCGCCGATGGTCAAGAAGGCCCGCGAAGGCGTGATGGAGTTCCTGCTGATCAACCACCCGCTGGATTGCCCGATCTGCGACCAGGGCGGCGAATGCGATCTGCAGGACCAGGCCATGGCCTATGGCGTCGATTTTTCGCGCTACCGCGAGCCCAAACGCGCCTCGGACGAGCTGAACCTTGGCCCGCTGGTCAAGACCGCGATGACGCGCTGCATCTCCTGCACGCGCTGCGTGCGCTTTACGTCAGAGGTGGCGGGCATCACCCAGATGGGCCAGACCGGCCGGGGTGAGGACAGCGAGATCACCTCTTACCTGAACATGACTTTGGACAGCAATCTGCAGGGCAATATCATCGACCTTTGCCCGGTCGGCGCGCTGACCTCAAAGCCCTATGCCTTCACCGCCCGCCCCTGGGAGCTGACCAAGACCGAAACCATCGACGTGATGGACGCGCTTGGATCAAACATCCGGGTCGATACCAAGGGCCGCGAAGTCATGCGCATTCTGCCGCGCAACAATGACGGCGTGAATGAGGAATGGATCTCCGACAAGACCCGCTTCATCTGGGACGGCTTGCGTCGCCAGCGCCTTGACACGCCCTATGTGCGCGTTGACGGCAAGCTGAAGAAAGCCACCTGGGGTGAGGCGCTGGCGGCTGCGGCGGCGGCGATGAAGGGTAAGAAGGTCACCGCGCTGATCGGTGATCTGGCCCCGGTCGAGGCGATCTACAGCCTGAAAAAGCTGGTTGAGGGTCTTGGCGGCAAGGTTGAATGCCGCACCGATGGGGCGCGGCTGCCGATTGGCAACCGCTCGGCCTATGTCGGTACGGCCTCGATCGAGGACATCGACAATGCGAAGATGATCCAGCTGATCGGCACCAACCCGCGTGTTGAAAGCGCGGTTCTGAATGCGCGGATCCGCAAGGCCTGGACCAATGGCGCGACGGTTGCGCTGCTGGGTGAGGCGGTCGATCTGACCTATGATTACACCCATGTCGGCACCGACCGTGCGGCTTTGGTTGAATTGTCGGGCAAAGAGATCTCTGACGCCACCCGCGAGGCCCCGTCGATTGTGATCGTCGGCCAGGGCGCGATCAATGAGGCCGATGGCGAGGCGGTTCTGGCCCATGCGATGAAGCTGGCCGAGAATTCGAACTCGAAACTGCTGATCCTGCACACGGCGGCTGCCCGCGTGGGCGCGATGGATGTGGGCGCGGTGACCGAGGGTGGTCTGGCGGCTGCAACCGAGGGCGCAGAGGTGATCTACAACCTCGGTGCCGATGAGATTGAGATCTCGCGTGAGGCCAATACCTCGGGCAATGCGCCTTTCGTGATCTATCAGGGCAGCCATGGGGATCGCGGCGCAAACCGTGCTGACATCATCCTGCCGGGCGCCGCCTATACCGAGGAAAACGGCCTCTTCGTCAATACCGAGGGCCGGCCGCAACTGGCCTTCCGGGCTGGCTTTGCGCCTGGTGATGCGCGGGAAAACTGGGCGATCCTGCGGGCGCTTTCGGCGGAACTGGGCGCAAAACTGCCCTGGGACAGCCTGGCGGGCCTGCGGGCAGCCCTGGTTGCCGATCATCCGCATCTGGCCCAGATCGACGAGGTTCCAGCGAACGAATGGCAGGCGCTGGAGCTGCGGATGCCCGCCAAAGCGGCCTTCCGCAATGTGATCCGCGACTTCTATCTGACCAACCCGATTGCGCGGGCCTCTTCGGTGATGGCCGATCTCTCGGCCCAGGCCAAAGCGCGCCTCGCGGCCCCGATGGCGGCGGAGTAAAGGAATGCGCCAGGCCCTCTCAACTGCGCTGGTCGTGACTGCCCTGGCGGCGGTTGCGGGCTGCGCATCTGAGAGTGATCAGGTGCAAGAGGCTGGAAAGAAAGAATATCTCGGGATCCAGACCGTGCTGCTGCAAGGCGATATGGTCAGCTTTCGCGTCGCCATAAAGGGCACGCAAGAGGGCAGGGATCTTGAGGACTACGCCCGCTGTGCGGCGGCGCAATATGCGCTGATCCGGGGCGCGGGATTTGCCCGCCATGTGCGGACAAATGTGGCGAAGTCGGGCGGCACGATCCGGGGCGACTCGGTCTGGCTGGTCTCGGCGGCGCTGCCGCGGGGCATAAAGACGATTGATGCCGAGGTGACGGTGCAGGATTGCGGCGCCCTTGGCATACCGACGGTCTGAGGGGCAGCGCCCCCGGACGAAAGGCATAAGACAGCGGTCCCTTAAGACGGACTGAGAGGACGGTAGAAAGATGGACGGATTTTTCTCGACGGGGCTTGGCACGGCGGTCATTCTGATCGCCCAATGCCTTGCGGTGGTCGCCTTCGTCATGATCTCGCTGATCTTCATGGTCTATGGCGACCGGAAGATCTGGGCGGCGGTCCAGGTGCGGCGCGGCCCGAACGTGGTTGGCCCCTGGGGGATCCTGCAGACATTTGCGGATGCGCTGAAATATGTGCTGAAGGAAATCGTCGTGCCTGCGGGCGTTGACCGCCCCGTCTACTTCCTGGCGCCGCTGCTGTCCTTCATCCTGGCGCTGCTGGCCTTCGCGGTGATCCCCTTTGATTACGGCTGGGTGCTGGCCGATATCAACGTCGCCATCCTCTTTGTCTTCGCCGTCTCCTCGCTTGAGGTTTACGGCGTGATCATGGGCGGCTGGGCCTCGAACTCGAAATACGCCTTCCTGGGCGGGCTGCGGTCGGCCGCGCAGATGATTTCGTATGAGGTCTCGCTTGGCCTGATCATCATCGGCCTGATCATCTCGTCCGGCTCGATGAATATGTCCGACATCGTGCGGGCGCAGGACACCGGCTATGGCATGCTGGGCTGGTACTGGCTGCCGCATTTCCCGATGCTGGTTCTGTTCTTCGTCTCGTCGCTGGCTGAAACCAACCGTCCGCCCTTTGACCTTCCCGAGGCTGAATCGGAACTGGTTGCGGGCTTCATGGTCGAATATTCCTCGACGCCCTATCTGCTGTTCATGGCCGGCGAATATATCGCCATCTTCCTGATGTGCGCGCTGATCTCGCTGTTCTTCTTCGGCGGCTGGCTGTCGCCAATCCCCGGCATCGCTGATGGCTGGTGGTGGATGGTTGCCAAGATGTGGATGTGGTTCTTCATGTTCGCAATGGTGAAGGCCATTGTGCCGCGCTATCGCTACGACCAGCTGATGCGGATCGGCTGGAAAGTGTTCCTGCCGCTGTCCCTTGGCTGGGTCGTTCTGGTGGCATTCCTTGCAAAATTTGAGGTGCTTGGCGGCTTCTGGGCCCGCTGGGCGATCGGGGGCTGAGGCAAATGGCCAATATCGACTGGAACCGCGCCACGCGCTATTTCCTGATGGTGGATTTCATCAAGGGCTTTGCGCTTGGTATGAAGTATTTCTTCAAGCCGAAGCCCACCATCAACTATCCGCATGAAAAGGGGCGGCTTTCGCCGCGCTTCCGTGGGGAACACGCGCTGCGCCGCTACCCGAATGGCGAAGAGCGTTGCATCGCCTGTAAGCTTTGCGAGGCGATCTGCCCGGCCCAGGCGATCACCATCGACGCGGAACCGCGCGAGGATGGCTCGCGCCGCACCACGCGCTATGACATCGACATGACGAAATGCATCTATTGCGGCTTCTGCCAGGAGGCTTGCCCGGTCGATGCCATCGTCGAGGGCCCGAACTTCGAGTTTTCGGCCGAGACCCGTGAAGAGCTGTTCTACACCAAGGAAAAGCTGCTTGATAACGGCGCCCGCTGGGAGGCCCAGATTGCCCGCAATCTGGAACTCGACGCGCCCTATCGCTGAACCCGGAAAGGCGGCCCAGAGATGACCGATGCCTATGCCAAAATGCTGAGCCAGATGATGGAAAGCGGCCAGGAGATGCTGCGCAGCTTCAACCCTGCGCTGGCCTCGATGACCGAGGGCATGTCTGGCATGGCAGATGGCATGAAGGCGGGTGGCATGACGGGGGCATTCGACAAGCTGTTCCCGACCATGCCGGCCGATCTGATGGAGATGTGGTTCGGCAAGACCTTTAACCGGGAAGGGCTGGACAGCCGCACCCGGCTTTTGGTCACCCTGGCGGGGCTGGCGGTTCAGGGCGCGGCTTTGCCCGGCGGCCCGGCCGAGCCGCAGATGAAGGTGACGATCCGGCACGCGCTGGAATCGGGTGCCACCGAACGCGAGATCGCCGAGGTGATCTGGCAGATGAGCATGTTCGGCGGCTTGCCCGCCATGCGGCAGGCGCTGGATATCGCCCAGGCCGTCTTTGACGAGAAAAAGGAAGACAGCAAATGACCGTCGCGGATTTTGCCTTTTACATTTTTGCGGCGGTGGTTGTCGGCTCGGGGCTGATGGTCACGATCAGCCGCAACCCGGTGCATGCGGTGCTTTGGCTGATCTCGGCCTTTGTCGGCGCAACCGGGCTTTTCGTGCTGCTGGGGGCCGAGTTCATCGCCATGCTGCTGCTGATCGTCTATGTCGGCGCGGTGGCTGTGCTGTTCCTTTTCGTGGTGATGATGCTGGATGTCGATTTCGCCGCGCTTAAAGGTGAGATGGCCCGGGCCATGCCGCTTGCTTTGCTGATCGGGGTGATCCTGCTGATGCAGATCGGGATCGCCTTCAGCGCCTGGCGGGTGTCTGGCAATATGAGCCTCGCCAACCCGACCCCGGGCGATATCGACAATGCCCGCGCGATCGGCCTGCTGGTCTATGACCGTTATATCTATCTGTTCCAGGCCTCGGGGCTGGTGCTGCTGGTGGCAATGATCGGCGCGATCCTGCTGACGCTGCGTCACCGCACCGGGATCCGTCGCCAGAACGTGCTGCATCAGATGTGGCGCGACCCGGCTGAAACAGTCGAGATGAAAGACGTCAAGCCGGGGCAGGGGCTCTGATCCATGATCCGCCGGGGCATCATATTCGCAGGTTTTGCAGCATCGCTGGCGGTTACGCCTGCGATGGCCTGTTCGCCTGCCGAGCTGGTGCCGATGGCGGGCGTGCAGCGCGGCGCGGGCTGTGAGGCCAGCTGGAATGCCTCGCCCTATGATATGGCGCAGGTGTCAAAGGCGCGGGTGCTGGCCCCTGGCTTCGTGATCCAGACCATGACGGTCGGCAATGGCTGTATGGGCAGCCGCTCTTTTGTGGTGCATGACTGTGCCCGCAGTGAAAGCCTGGTGATCGGCGGGGCGGGATATGATCTCTATGCCCCCGAAGCCGACCGCAAAGATACCGCGCTTGAAGGCAGGCTGAGCCGGGCAGCAGGGCGGAAAAACACCGATCTTGCCGCGCTGCGCAGGCTTGCCAGCCGCCATGGGGCGAATGATTTTCAGCTGGTGGCGCAGGGCGCAACCATTGATCTGGGCGGGCGCAAAGTCAGTTTCGAATGCGGTTGCAAGACCCTCTTCCCGGCAAAGGCGCCGGAAAACGGGGGGGCGCTATGAGATTGCCGCTTGCTGCCCTTGTGACCTGGCTGGCCGGATCGGCCCATGCTCTGACGCCGCTGCCGCCTTGCGGGGGTGTCGAATCCGGCATGCAGACCGGCCCGGTGGCCTGGGCCGAGGGCACCGGCCTCGTGTTTGAAGGCTACAGCGTGATCTATGACTATGGCAGCGACCATCACGCCGCGCCGCAGCTGATCGCGCCAGAGGGCCTGGACGGGTTTTCGGGCAGCCGTGTCACCCATTGCGCCTCGGGGCGGATGGTGGCGATAGCGGCTGAGGCTGACAGCTACAAACTGGCCGAAGTGCTTGGGGCGACTGAATTTCTGCGCAAGGCGGTGCAGGGAAAGCGCCGGGCGACGGCCGGACAGATGACGCAGGCGGCGAAAGCCGTCTATGGCAAGGTGCTGGAGCTTCGTGACAACGAAGAGACCTGCGCCTGCAACACTTACTTTCCTGAGCTGCGTCCCAAAGGGATGATCCCCTTTGCCGATCGCAGCACAGAGGCACAATAACGGGCGAGAGCGCCTGAGGGACGGATGAGATGGTAGGAATTGAACATTACATCATGGTGGCGGCGACCCTGTTCGTCATCGGCATCTTCGGGCTCTTCCTGAACCGGAAGAATGTGATCGTCATTCTGATGTCGATCGAGCTGATCCTTCTGTCGGCGAATATCAGCTTTGTGGCCTTTTCGTCGTATCACGGCGATCTGACCGGGCAGATCTTCACGCTTTTCGTGCTGACGGTCGCCGCAGCCGAGGCTGCCATTGGCCTTGCCATCCTCGTCGTCTTCTTCCGCAACCGCGGAACGATTGACGTCGAAGACGTGAACGTGATGAAGGGCTGAGAGAATGGTTCAGATTGTCTTTTTCGCTCCGCTGATCGGGGCCATTCTTTGCGGCTTCGGCTGGAAGGTGATCGGTGAGAAACCGGCGCAGATCCTGACCACGGCTGCGGTATTCCTGGCCGCCGCGCTGTCCTGGGTGATCTTCCTGGGCTTCGACGGCGTGACCGAGCACCACACGCTTTTGCGTTGGGTGGAAAGCGGCACGCTTTCGACTGAATGGGCGATCCGCGTTGACCGTATGACCGCGATCATGCTGGTTGTGGTGAACTCGGTCTCGGCTTTGGTGCATCTCTATAGCTTTGGCTATATGGCGCATGACGAGAACTGGACCGATGATGAGCCTTACCGGGCCCGCTTCTTCGCCTATCTCTCGTTCTTCACCTTTACCATGCTGACGCTGGTGACGGCAGATAACCTCTTGCAGATGTTCTTCGGCTGGGAAGGGGTGGGGGTCGCCTCCTACCTGCTGATCGGCTTCTATTGGAAGAAACAATCGGCGGGCGCTGCCGCGATGAAGGCTTTCATCGCCAACCGCGTTGGTGACTTCGGCTTCATCCTGGGGATCGCCGGGCTTTACCTGCTGACGGATTCGATCCAGTTCGATGAGGTCTTTGCAAAGATCCCCGAGCTGACCGAGACCACCGTCCGCTTCCTCTGGACCGACTGGAATGCCGTCAATCTGATCGCTTTCCTCTTGTTCGTCGGCGCGATGGGGAAATCGGCGCAGCTGTTCCTGCATACCTGGCTGCCGGACGCGATGGAGGGGCCGACGCCCGTTTCCGCGCTGATCCACGCGGCAACCATGGTGACCGCGGGCGTATTCCTCGTGTGCCGCATGTCGCCGGTCTATGAATATGCCCCCTATGCGACGGGCTTCATCACGGTGCTTGGCGCGACGACCGCCTTCTTCGCCGCGACCGTTGGCCTGGTGCAAAACGACATCAAGCGGGTGATCGCCTATTCGACCTGTTCGCAGCTGGGCTATATGTTCGTGGCGGCAGGCGTTGGCGCCTATCCGGTGGCGATGTTCCACCTCTTCACGCATGCCTTCTTCAAGGCGATGCTGTTCCTGGGCGCGGGCTCGGTGATCCACGCGACCCATCACGAGCAGGATATGCGCTGGTATGGTGGTCTGCGCAAAAAGATCCCCTTCACCTTCTGGATGATGATGATCGGCACGCTGGCCATCACCGGCGTCGGTATCCCGCTGACCTATTACGGCTTCGCAGGCTTCCTGTCGAAAGACGCCGTGATCGAAAGCGCTTATATCGGCTCGAACTATGCTTTCTGGATGCTGGTGATCGCGGCTGGCATGACCAGCTTCTATTCCTGGCGCCTGATGTTCCTGACCTTCTTCGGCGCCAACCGCGCCGATCAGAAGCCGCATGATGACCATGCGCATGGTCATGATCACGGCCATGCCAGCCACGGCCACGATGATCATGCGCATGAGGACCACGGGCATGATGACCACGGCCACCATCACGAGCCGCATGAAAGCCCGCTGGTTATGCTGATCCCGCTGGCGGTGCTCTCGCTGGGTGCGCTGTTCTCGGGGATGCTGTGGTATAAGGTCTTCTTCGGCGACGAAGAAAAGATGCGCGACTGGTTCGGGATGGAGCAGCTGACCGCCCATCACGTCGAAGAGGCGCATGCTGAGCCTGCCGCAGATCATGTCGTGGCCGGGGAAACCGAACATGCCGCGACGACTACAGATATGACTGAGGCTGATGCAGCCGCAGCCCAGGCCCAGGCCGAGGCGCTGGCAAATGTTGACGCTGGTGTCACCGACCCGGGTGAGGCTGTCGAAGCGGGCGATCACGCAACCGCCCATGACGCGGCCCATGACGCAGCCCCCCACGACGCCGCCCATGGTGTGGCCCCGAAAGGCGCGCTGCTGATCCTGCCCTATGGCGCCGAAGAGCAGGCGATTGTCGACACCCGCGTGGACGCGAAAAAGGTCGAGGCTTCGGGCCATGCCCCGAACACGATCATCGCGGCCGCGCATATGGTGCCGTCCTGGGTCAAGGTTTCGCCCTTTATCGCAATGGTGATCGGGCTGATCCTGTCCTGGCTGTTCTATATCAAAAACCCGTCCTGGCCGGGCCGGCTGGCGCGCCAGCAGCGCCCGCTGTATCTGTTCCTTCTGAACAAGTGGTATTTCGACGAGGTCTATACTTTCGTCTTCGTCAAAGGCTCGAAAGCGCTTGGCCGCCTGTTCTGGAAAAACGACGTCAAAGTTATTGACGGCACCATCAATGGGGTGGCTTTGGGGATCGTTCCCTTCTTCACCCGCCTCGCGGCCCGCGTTCAATCGGGCTTTGTCTTCCACTATGCCTTCGCCATGGTGCTCGGGATTGTTGCCCTGGTCACCTGGATGACGCTCTTCGGCGGCGCCAAATAAGGAGGCGCGAGATCCATGGCACATCAACTTATCAATATCATCCTCTTCCTGCCGCTGGTTGCGGCGCTGATCATGGCGCTTTTCCTGCGCGGCGATGATGAGTGCGCCCAGGGCAATGCCAAATATCTGGCGCTCTTCGCGACGATTGCGACCTTCCTCGCCAGCCTCTTCCTGCTGGCCGAGTTTGATCCGTCGAATACCGATTTCCAGTTCGTCACCGAGGCGGACTGGATCCTTGGCCTGAAATGGCGGCTTGGCGTTGACGGGATCTCGATCCTTTTCGTCATGCTGACCACCTTCCTGATGCCGCTGGTGATCTGGTCGGCCTGGGATGTGTCAAAGCGCGTCAAGGAATATATGATCGCGTTTCTGGTGCTGGAAAGCCTGATGATCGGCGTGTTCTGCGCGCTGGATCTGGTGATGTTCTACCTCTTCTTCGAGGCAGGGCTGATCCCGATGTTCCTGATCATCGGCATCTGGGGGGGCGTGAACCGCATCTATGCGGCGTTCAAATTCTTCCTCTACACCTTCCTCGGCTCGGTGCTGATGCTGGTGGCGATGATCTTCATGTATATGGATGCAGGCACCACCTGTATCGGCGCATGTGGCGATGGCCAGGTCTCGCTTCTGACCCATACCTTCAGCTTCGAGGCCTTTGATCTTCTGGGCATCCATGTCGTCGGCGGCGTGCAGACGATGCTGTTCCTTGCCTTCTTCGCCAGCTTTGCGGTGAAGATGCCGATGTGGCCGGTTCATACCTGGCTGCCCGATGCCCACGTGCAGGCACCCACCGCAGGCTCGGTGATCCTGGCGGCGGTGATGCTGAAGATGGGCGGCTATGGCTTCCTGCGCTTCTCGCTGCCGATGTTCCCGGTGGCCTCTGATATGCTGGCACCGCTGGTCTATTGGATGTCGGCGATTGCGGTGGTCTATACCTCGCTGGTGGCGCTGGTGCAGTCGGATATGAAGAAGCTGATCGCCTATTCCTCGGTCGCCCATATGGGCTATGTGACCATGGGGATTTTCGCGGTCAATCAGCAGGGTGTTGACGGCGCGATCTTCCAGATGATCAGCCACGGCTTCATCTCTGGTGCGCTCTTCCTTTGCGTGGGCGTGATCTACGACCGGATGCATACCCGTGAGATCGACGCCTATGGCGGTCTGGTGAACCGGATGCCGGCCTATGCGCTTGTCTTCCTCTTCTTCACCATGGCGAACGTCGGTCTGCCGGGCACATCGGGTTTCGTGGGCGAGTTCCTGACCATCATGGGGATCTTCCAGGTCAATACCTGGATCGCCTTCTTCGCGGCCTCGGGGGTGATCTTCTCGGCGTCCTATGCGCTGTGGCTTTACCGCCGGGTGATCTTTGGCACGCTTACCAAAGACAGCCTGAAACTGATCACCGATATGACCACGCGTGAGAAACTGGTCTTCGCGCCGCTGGTGGTGATGACGCTGTTCCTCGGCATTTACCCAAGCGCCGTGACCGACATCATCGGGCCGTCTGTGACCCATCTGATCGAGAACTTCCGCGCAGCTCTGCCCGTTGTGGCAGAGCAGGCCGCGATGCACTGAGGAAGCGCGACAATGACCGCAGTTGATTTCAACATCGTCCTGCCCGAGGTGATCCTCGCGCTTTATGCGATGGCGGCGCTCATGTTCGGCGTCTTTACCGGCAAGGACAAAGTGGCGGTGCCGCTGGTCTGGGCCACGGCGGGGCTGTTCGTGGCGCTTGCGCTCTGGATCGGTTTCGCGGGCGAGGGCGAGCGGACAGCCTTCCACGGCATGTTCAATGACGACCCCTTCGCCCGTTTCGCCAAAGTGGTGATCCTGGCCTCGGCGGCAGCCGTCATCGTGATGAGCCAGGACTATATGGCGCGCTACAATATGCTGCGCTTTGAGTTCCCGGTGATCATCACCCTGGCCGTGACCGGCATGATGATGATGGTCTCGGCGGGCGATCTGATGGCGCTTTATATGGGGCTGGAGCTGCAGTCGCTGGCGCTTTACGTGACCGCCGCGATGCGCCGTGACAGCGCCAAATCGTCAGAGGCGGGGCTGAAATACTTCGTGCTTGGCTCGCTTTCTTCGGGGATGCTTCTGTTCGGGGCCTCGCTGGTTTACGGCTTTACCGGCACCACGGCTTTTGACGGGATCTCGGTTGCGCTGCAGGATGATGTCAGCCTTGGCCTGCTGTTCGGTCTGGTGTTCATGCTGGCGGGTCTGGCGTTCAAGATCTCGGCCGCGCCCTTCCATATGTGGACGCCCGACGTTTATGAGGGTTCGCCCACGCCCGTCACCGCCTTCTTCGCCACCGCGCCCAAGGTTGCGGCCATGGCGCTGATCGCGCGGCTGGCCTGGGATGCCTTTGGCGCAATCCCCAGCCAATGGGGCCAGGTGCTGGCGGCAATGGCGGTGCTGTCGATGTATCTGGGCGCGATTGCGGCGATTGGCCAGAAAGACATCAAGCGTCTGATGGCCTATTCCTCGATCGCCCATATGGGCTATGCGCTGATTGGTCTGGCGGCTGCGACCACGGGCAATGCCGATCAGGCCGTCCAGGGCGTGCAGGCAACGCTGATCTATATGGCGATCTATGTGACGATGGGCGTGGGGTCTTTCGCCTTCATCCTGTCGATGGAGCGTGATGGCCGCCCGGTGACCGATATTGCCAGCCTGAAAATGCTGTCAAAATCAGAGCCCCTGAAGGCGCTGGCGCTTCTGGCTTTGTTCTTCAGCCTTGCAGGCGTGCCGCCCTTTATCGGCTTCTACGCCAAATTCGCCGTGCTGAAAGCGGCGGTCGATGCGGGCATGGTCTGGCTGGCGGTGGCGGGCGGTATCGCCTCGGTGATCGGGGCCTTCTACTATCTGCGCGTCGTCTACTTCATCTACTTCGGCGACAGCGAAGACCCGGCGCAAAGCCGCATGTCTCCGGTGCAATGGGTGCTGATGATGGCTGTGGCGGCGATCCTGGTGCTGGGGGCGATCAACCTCTTTGGCATCGAGGGCCCGGCCCTTGCAGCGGCGCAATCCCTTGTGCGCTGATAACACGGAACGGTTGGAGCTGGCTTCGGTCGACTCCACCAATCTTGAGGCCTTCCGGCGGGCTCCCGATCTTCGGGGGCCCCTGTGGATTCTTGCGGGCGAGCAGACGGCAGGCAAGGGCAGGCGGGCGCGTCCCTGGTCCAGCCCGCCCGGCAATTTCTATGGCAGCCTCGCGCAGCGCCTGGATGAGCCGCCCGCAAGCCTTGGGTTGCGCAGCTTCATCGCGGCGCTGGCGCTTTACGATGCCTTTGTCGCGGTCGTCGGTGACGGCACCGGATTTGCGCTGAAATGGCCCAATGATGTGCTCTTGAATGGCGGCAAGCTGACCGGGATCCTGCTTGAGGCCTCTGGCCCGGTGCTGGTGATCGGCATGGGGATCAACCTGATCCACGCCCCCCCCGCCAGCGCCGTCGAGCCTGGTGCCGTGCCGCCCGTCTCTTTGCTGGGGGAAACCGGGGTGCGCGTTACGCCCGGCCAATTCCTTGATGCGCTGGCCCCCGCCATGGCCCATTGGGAGGCGGTCTTCCGCCATGAGGGCTTTGCCCCGATCCGCAGCGCCTGGCTGTCGCGGGCCGCGCGGATCGGCGAGAAGATCATCGCCCGCACCGGATCTGAAACCCGTGAGGGAATTTTCGAGACCATCGACCAGGACGGAAACCTGGTTCTGCGCATGGCCTCTGGCACCGTTGCCATTCCGGCGGCGGAAGTCTTTTTCTGAAACCGACGGGGCAGAGCCATGCTTCTCGCCATTGATTGCGGCAACACGAATACCGTCTTTGCGATCTGGGACGGCACGCGCTTTCTTGCCACCTGGCGCATCGGCACCGATCACAAGCGGACGGCGGATGAATACTACGTCTGGCTGTCCTCGCTGATGATGCTGAACGGGATCGAGCCGAAGATCGAAGAGGTCATCATCTCATCGACCGTGCCGCGGGTGGTCTTTAACCTGCGGGTGCTGTCGAACCGCTATTTCGACTGCCGCCCGCTGGTGGTCGGTAAGCCCGAATGCCTGCTGCCGCATCAGCCGCGCGTCGATCAGGGCACCACGGTCGGCCCCGATCGTCTGGTCAATACCGCAGGGGCCTTTGACCGTCATGGCGG
Organism: Pseudogemmobacter hezensis; assembly: GCF_013155295.1. Taxonomy (GTDB): domain Bacteria; phylum Pseudomonadota; class Alphaproteobacteria; order Rhodobacterales; family Rhodobacteraceae; genus Pseudogemmobacter; species Pseudogemmobacter hezensis. The sequence goes on from NZ_JABJXT010000006.1 coordinate 111,824, forward strand.
CAATCTGGTCGTGGTCGATTTCGGCACCGCGACCACTTTCGATGTGGTCGATACCGATGGCGCCTATATCGGCGGCGTGATCGCGCCGGGGGTGAACCTGTCGCTTGAGGCGCTGCATATGGCCGCCGCCGCGCTGCCTCATGTTGATGTGACGCGGCCGCAGCAGGCGATTGGCACGAATACGGTGGCCTGTATGCAGTCTGGCGTGTATTGGGGATATATTGGCCTTGTCGAAGGCATTGTGCGTGCGATCCGCCAGGAGAGAGATCTCCCGATGAAGGTGATCGGCACCGGCGGTCTTGCGCCGCTCTTCGCCCAGGACACGGAAATTTTCGACTCGATTGAGGACGATCTGACCATGCATGGCCTCGTCCTGATCCATGACTACAACAAGGAAAACGCATGAAAAGCGAACGGCTGATCTACCTTCCCCTCGGTGGTGCCGGTGAAATCGGGATGAACGCCTATGTCTACGGCTATGGCGCCCCCGGGAAGGAGAGGCTGATCCTCGTCGATATGGGGGTGACCTTCCCCGATATGGATGGTGCGCCCGGCGTCGAGGTGATCATGCCCGACATCACCTGGCTGGAGGAACGCGCCTCGCGGCTTGAGGCGATCTTCATCACCCATGCCCATGAGGATCACATCGGCGCGCTTGGCCATCTGTGGCCAAAGCTGAAGGCAAAGGTCTATGCGCGGAAATTCACCGCCGCGATCGGCAAGCTGAAACTGGATGAGCTGGGCCATCCGACGGATGCGATTGTGACGGTGGGGGCGCGGCCTGACGTGGTCGAGGCGGGGCCGTTTAAGGTGCAATTCGTGCCGCTTTCGCATTCGATCCCGGAATCGGCGGCGCTGATCATCGACAGCCCGGCGGGCCGTGTGGTGCATTCGGGCGATTTCAAGCTGGACCGCTCGCCCGTGGTGGGTGAGCCCTGGGATGATGCGCTGTGGCAATCGGTGGCTGATGAGGCCCCGGTCAAGGCGCTGATGTGCGACAGCACCAATGTCTTCTCGACCCATCCGGGCCGCTCTGAGGCGACTTTGGCGGAACCCCTGGCCGAGCTGATCAAGGCCTCGGACGGGATGTTCGTGGCCACTACTTTTGGCTCGAATGTGGCGCGGCTGAAGACGCTGGCCGATGCGGCGGTGGCGGCGGATCGCACGATCTGTGTGATGGGGCGCTCGATGAAGCGGATGCTTTCGGTTGCCCAGGCGACCGGGGTGCTGACATCCTTCCCGCGTGTGGTTTCGACCGAGGACGCGCTGGAGATCCCGCGCGCCAATCTGATGCTGCTGGTCACCGGCAGTCAGGGCGAGCGGCGGGCGGCAGCGGCGGCGCTGTCGCGCGGCAAATATCTGGGCCATGAGCTGAAGCGGGGCGATACTTTCCTCTTTTCCTCACGCACGATCCCGGGGAACGAAAAGGGCGTCTATAAGATCTGGAACGAGTTTTCCGAGAAGGGCGTCCGGGTCGTTGATGATGCGGGCGGGCTTTACCATGTTTCCGGCCATGCGAACCGCCCGGATCTGGAGCATGTCCACCGTCTGTTGCTGCCCGATATGCTGATCCCGATGCATGGCGAGCATCGCCATCTGACCGAACATGCGCGGATCGGCTCGGAGGGGGGGATTGCCACCCAGGTGGCTGTGAACGGCATGATGGTCGATCTGACCGGCGAGCATCCGAAGGTCGTCGAATATATCGAGACGGGGCGGCTTTATCTGGATGGCACCGTGTTGATCGGGGCGCTGGATGGGGTGATCCGCAACCGGATCCGCATGGCGCTGAACGGGCATGTGCTGGCGACGGTGATCCTGGATGAGGCGGGTGAGCCTTTGGGCGAGCCCTGGGTCGAACTGATGGGCCTGACGCCGCGCGGCAAGGGCGGGCGCGATCTGGCCGAGACGATGGAGGCCGAGCTTGACGAATGGATGGGCCGCGCCGGACGTAAGGTTTTGAAAAACGACGAGAAGGTCGAGGATGACATGCGCCGCATCATCCGCCAGGTCGCGGTGGAAGAGATCGGCAAGAAGCCAGAGGTGACGGTGGTCGTCTCGCGGCTGTTGCCGGAATAAGCGCGGCCCGTCTTTCCAGGTGGTCGTCTTTCCAGGTATTCGTCTTTTCAGGTATTCTCTGTGCAAAAGCCCCCGAGCCGATGGCCCGGGGGCTTTTGCACAGAGCGGGGGGCACTGTCTTTCGCTTTGCTCAGACAGTGCGGGCCCGCCTGGACGTACTGTTGGAGAGGTGTCAGGCGGGGGTGAGGCCCCAGGCTTCTGCGGTCAGTGCAAGCGAACGGCGGCGGGCCTCGGGATCCCAGATGTCGGAGACGATGATGAATTCATCGGCGCCGGTGCGGGTTTGCAGCGCCTGCAGCCCGGCCTTGACCTCTGACGGGGTGCCGACCACGGTGCAGCCCAGCATGCGCTGAACCTGGGCCTGCTCGCGCGGGGTCCAATAGGTGTTGATGTCGTCGATTGGCGGCTGCGACAGGCCGCGATGACCGCGGAAAATGCCGGTAAAGCTCATTTGGGCGGTGGTGAAGAGGCGATGCGCCTCGGCCCGGGTCTCGGCGCAGATCACATTGACGCCGACCATCGCATGGGGCGCTTTCAGCTGCGACGAGGGCTGGAAGCGCGAGCGGTAGATATGCAGCGCATCATCCAGGTAATCGGGTGCGAAATGCGAGGCAAAGCCATAGGGCAGGCCCAGTTGCGCCGCCAGCATCGCGCCGAAATCCGAGGAGCCCAGGATCCAGAACGCCATTTCCGCCCCGGCGGCTGGCCAGGCGCGGACATAGCCTGGCTCGTCTGCGGGGGCGAACCAGTTCATCAGCTCGATCACCTCCTGGGGGAAGCGGCCTGCCGCGGCGGGGGGCGTGCGGATCGCCTGCAGCGTTGCCTGATCGGTGCCAGGCGCACGGCCCAGGCCCAGATCGACCCGGCCGGGATAGAGGGCGGCGAGGGTGCCGAATTGCTCGGCGATGATATAGGGGGCGTGGTTGGGCAGCATGATCCCGCCGGAACCAATACGGATGCGCTTGGTATGCTGCCCGGCATGGGCAAGCACGACCGAGGTCGCCGCCGAGGCGATGCTTTCCATATTGTGATGCTCGGCCACCCAATAGCGGTTGAAGCCAAGACGGTCGGCATGGGTGGCGATGCCCTGGGCCTCGTGCAGCGCGTCGGCCGCGTCAAAGCCTTCGCGCACGCGGACGAGGTCAAGAAGAGAGAGCGGGATCGGATTTGTCTGCATGGGCGGCGCTTTCCACATGATTTCCGTGAGCGAAATCGCGGGCGGCAGCCCAGGCGATCAGCACAGAGGTAAGCACGCAGGCGGTGAAAAGCCAGAGGCCCCAGGCGGTTTCTATGGTGACCCAGCCGGCCCCTTTGGCGATCACGATATAGATGGCGATCAGGAAGACATCGGCCATGGCGAGTTTGCCAAGGATCTGCAGCGCCGGCAGGGTGGCGCGCGACAGCAGGCCAAACTGCACCAGCGCAAGGCCAATGGTTTTGGCATAGGGCGCGAAGATCGCCAGGAAGGTGACCAGCAGCGCAAGCCCCGCATCCGCGCCCCATAGGGACTGCAGCCCGGAGATCACCGAGATCTCATCCATGCCGAAGATCGGCAGCAGCGCCGCCCGCATCAAAGGCGCAAACCAGGCGACGGGGAAAAGGATCAGAAGGGTAAGATTGAGCCAGCGCATGCCGGGCAGATTGCACCGCTTTGCGCCCGGGTCAAGCTGTCCTATGCGCCCCTGAACTGCAGGGCAGGGGCTTTAGCCAAGCGCGCGGACCAGCGCCACCACAGAGGCGATCAGTATGGTAACCAGATGCGAGACAACCCAGGCATGCGCCCAGACCGGGCTGGGCCAGCGGTTCCAGACATGGCGCGCCCAGGCCACCAGCACCGAAAACCACAGCGTGACCGAGGCGATGACCGAAATCGATTGCATCACCGGATCTGCAAAGTGCACTGGCATCGTCATCCAGATGACAGCGATAACCGCCAGGATCGTCAGCCGAACCGCGCCCCCGTGACGGCGCCGCACCCCCGTCAGCCCGGCAATCGCCACCACCACCGGGAAAAGGATCAGCAGCCAGTGCATGATTGGCGAGGGCGTCAGCAGGCGGCGCAGAAACTCATTCTCCATCACATTCCCCCTGGTTCAGCGCACAGAGGGAATCGGGCCATCGGCGCGACCATGGATGAATTGCTGCACGTAAGGGTCTGATGTTGCGTCCATTTCGGCGACGCTTCCGGTCCAGCGCACCACGCCGCCATGCAGCATCGCCACCTTGTCGGCGATGGACCGCACCGAGGTCATGTCATGGGTGATCGTCATTGCGGTCGCGCCCATCTCGGTCACGATCTCGCGGATCAGCTCATTGATGACGCCCGACATGATCGGATCAAGCCCGGTGGTTGGCTCGTCAAAGAAGATGATTTCCGGCTCGGCGGCGATGGCGCGGGCAAGGCCCACGCGCTTTTGCATGCCGCCCGACAGCTCGGCCGGGAAGAGATCGGCGACCTGGGGGCCAAGGCCAACCCGGCGCAGCTTTTCAATGGCGATCTCACGTGCCTCGGCTTTGGGGCGCTTCAGGCGGCCGCGCAGCAGGCGGAAGGCGACATTTTCCCAAACGCTCATCGAGTCGAAAAGCGCCGCGCCCTGGAACAGCATGCCAAAGCGGGCCAGAAAGGCGTCGCGCTCATGGGTGGTGACATCCTGGCCGTCAAGCGTGATCGAGCCGCTGTCCGGCGTAACCAGCCCCAGCACCGATTTCAGCATCACCGATTTCCCGGTGCCCGAGCCACCGATGATCACCATGCTTTCGCCGCGGGCGATGGTCAGATCGACGCCGTTCAGCACCTTATTCGGCCCAAAGGCCTTATGCACATTCCTGAGTTCGATCATGCCGAGAAGAAGACCTCTGTCAGCAGGTAATTGGCAGCCAAAATCAGAACGCTGGCCGCAACCACGGCAGCCTTGGTGGCAGCCCCCACGCCCTGCGCCCCGCGCCCCGAGTTCATACCATGCCAGCAACCCATCAGCGCCACGATAAAGCCGAAGGCCGCACCTTTCACCAGACCCGAGCCGACATCCCAGACCTGCAGGAAATCAACGGTGTTTTTGAGGTAAGTGGCCGAGTTGAAATCCAGCCGCGTCACCCCCACCAGCCAGCCGCCCATGATGCCGATGGAATCGCCGACAGCGACCAGCACGGGCAGGGTCAGCGTGGCCGCCAGGATCCGGGGCGCGACCAGGTATTTCATCGGATTGGTCGAAAGGGTGGTCAGCGCGTCGATCTGCTCTGTCACCTTCATCGTGCCGATCTCGGCGGCGATCGAAGATGCGACCCGCGCCGCTACCATCAGCCCGCCCAGGACCGGCCCCAGTTCACGCGCCATGCCGATGGCGACGATCTGCGGCACCACGGCCTCGGCGCCAAAGCGGTTGCCGCCGGCATAGATCTGCAAGGCCAGTGCGCCGCCGGTGAAAATCGCGGTCATGCCGACCACGGGCAGGGAAAACCAGCCGATCTGCATGACAGCCTGGCCGAACTCGCGCCAGTAAAAGGGCGGGCGGAAGATATGGCCGACCGCCTGGGCCGCAAAAAGGGTGATCCGCCCGATCAGCGCCAGAAACTCCAGCACCGGACGCCCGAGGCCCGCCAGAAATCCGCTCAGGGCATTGGTCACGCGCGGGTCTCCAGGTAGCGGCGGGCATAGCGTTTGCCAAGGCCGGTCAGGATTTCATAGCCGATGGTTCCGGCCGCATCGGCCAGATCATCAACAGATTGCTGCGGGCCCAGAATATCCAGGGTTTTGGGGATCTCGCGCAGATGGGTGATGTCGACGGTGATCAGATCCATCGAGACCCGGCCGATCAGCGGGCAGGGCGTGTCGCCATCCCACAAAACGGCATTGTTCGACAGCGTGCGGGGCAGGCCATCGGCATAGCCCGCCGCCACGGTCGCAATGACCGAGGGCTGCTCTGGCTCCCAGGTGGCGGAATAGCCGACCACCTCGCCCGGCACCACGTCGCGGGTCTGGATCACGGGCAAAGACAGGGTGACGACACGCTCGGACAGCTCAAAGGGGCGGCCGCCGTAAAGACCGATCCCGGCGCGGGTAAGGTCGAAATGATATTTCGGTCCCAGCAAAATGCCGCCTGTCGCGGCAAAGCTGCGCGGGATGCCGGTGCCATCGGTCATGGCGTGAAACGCCTCCAGCTGTGCCTGGTTCATCGGGTGATCCGGCTCATCGGCGCAGGCCAGATGGCTCATCAGCATGACGGGCCCGGCTTCGATCAGAATGGGCGCCACCGCCTCCCATTCGACGGGTTCAACGCCAAGCCGGTTCATGCCGGTATCCAGCTGCACCCCGAAAGGATGGCCCGGAAGCGCCTCAAGATGGCGGGTGATCTGCTCAAGGCTGTTCAGCATCGGCGTCAGTTCGAGATCATTCAGCATCTCGGTATCGCCCGCCATATGGCCCGACAGAATGTTGATCTGCGGCCCCGGTCCAAGCGCCTGGCGCACCACGGCCCCTTCTTCAGCCGCAGCCACAAAGAAACGCCGCGCCCCGGCCCAAGCCAGAGCCCTTGCCACCTTGCCAGCCCCAAGCCCATAGGCGTCGGCTTTAACAACTGCGGCTGTCTGCACCTCGGGTGCTGACAGGCGATCCAGCGCTCGCCAGTTGGCGGCGATGGCGTCAAGATCAATGGTAAGGGTCGCTGTAGCCATGATAGCGTCTTCCTGGCATCTGGAAATCTGGGGTCAAGGGAAAAGCGCCGCGCGAATGGTCAGTTCGGAAGCCTCCGGCGGGGATATTTAGAGACAGATGAAATGATAAGGTCTTTCATCTGTCCTTAAATATCCCGGGGGTAAGGGGGCAGAGCCCCCTTGCTGCGGCAACCATCAAAAGCCGCCATCGGGGCCTGCGCCGCCATCCCAGGGCCGCGCGAGGTTGCCAAAGCGGGTGAAGCGGCCCTCGAATGACAGCTCGACCGAGCCGATTGGACCATGGCGCTGCTTGCCGAGGATCACCTCTGCCTTGCCATGGCATTGCTCCATGATCTGCTGCCAGGCGGCCATTTTTTCCAGCTCGTGATCGCCAGGCTTTTCGCGCTCTTTGTAGTATTCCTCACGGTAGACGAACATCACCACATCGGCGTCCTGTTCGATCGAACCGGATTCGCGCAGGTCTGAGAGCTGCGGGCGTTTGTCCTCGCGGCTTTCCACCTGGCGCGACAGCTGCGACAGCGCGATCACCGGCACGTTCAGTTCTTTGGCGATTGCTTTCAGGCCTTGCGTGATCTCTGACACCTCCTGCACCCGGTTCGCCTCAGAGCTTTTCGATGAGCCCTTCAGAAGCTGCAGGTAGTCGATCATCAGCACATCCAGCCCATGCGTCCGCTTCAGCCGCCGCGCCCGCGCCGCGACCTGGCTGATCGGCAGCGCAGGCGTGTCGTCGATGTAAAGCGGGCAGCTTTCCAGCGATTTCGCGGCATCGACGAAGCGGCGGAACTCATGCTCGGTCATATCGCCGCGCCGGATCTGCTCGGACGGCACTTCGGAGGCCTCAGACAGGATCCTCGCCGCCAGCTGTTCGGCGGACATCTCGAGCGAGAAGAAGCCGACCACACCGCCCTCGACCGCGCCTTCATGCCCGTCGGGCTTGCGGCCGCGCTTATAGGCTTTGGCGACGTTGAAGGCGATGTTCGTCGCCAGCGAGGTCTTCCCCATTGAGGGACGCCCGGCCAGGATGATCAGATCGCTTTCATGCAAGCCGCCCATCTTCTTGTCGAGGTCAATCAGCCCGGTCGAAATCCCCGCCAGACCGCCGCCGCGCTGATAGGCGGCGTTTGCCACATTGACGGCATCGGTTGCGGCCTTGAGGAAGCTTTGGAAGCCGCGCTCGGCCACGCCCTGTTCGCCCAGCTTGTAAAGGCGCTGCTCGGCCTCGGTGATCTGGGCGCGGGGCTCTGAATCGATATCGACCTTGCCCGCGCGGTCGGCGATATCTTTGCCCAGCTGGATCAGCTCGCGCCGGACCGCCAGGTCATAGATCATCTGCGCGTAATCGCGCGCCGCGAAAGCCGAGATCGCCGCGCCCGCAAGCCGCACCAGATAGGCCGCGCCGCCCAGTTCCTTCAGCCCCTCATCCTCTTCGAGGAAGGCTTTCAGCGTGACCGGAGAGGCGAGCGCGTTCCTTTGGATGCGCGAGGCGGCGATGTCGAAAATGCGCCGGTGCACCGGGTCAAAGAAATGCTCGGTTTTGACCACGCTGGCGATGCGGTCATAGATGTCGTTATTGACCAGAATGGCGCCCAGCAGCTGCTGTTCGGCCTCGATATTTTGCGGCAATGCCTCGGCCACGGTCGGCGCCGGCAGATCGCTGCGGATTTTAGCGACTTCGTTCATATTCACCTGCCCATCAAGGGATCATCTTTAGCCTGTCAGGGGCCTGTGACGCAATCACCTGACAGATCTGTGGACAACTCGCCCTGTTCACCATGCCACCCGTTGCCCCGGCGCAGGTCCAGGCGTGGATAAGCCACAGCATACCATATGCTGTGGCTTTATGCGGGATAAATGTCAGCTGTTGCGATTCGAATTCGCAAGGACTGGCCAGGGGGCGGGGAAGAAAACGGAAACTTTCCCGTTCCTGCCTGACCGATTGGCGGATTTACGCCTTACTTTGCGCGGGCGGCCTGCCAGCCACGCGGATCGTTGAGGAATTCCTCAACCCCGGCCAGCGTCTCGGCGTCAAAGCTGCCCTGGGCGCGGGCCTCGGCCAGCATGTCCCACCAGGTGCAAAGGTAGGAGAGGCTGACGCCATGTTCGGCCAGCCGCGCCTCGGTCTCTTTGAAGATGCCGTAGTAGAAGATCACGGTGGTGTGGTTGCAGGTGGCCCCGGTCTCGCGGATCGCATCGACGAAGCTCAGTTTCGAGCCGCCGTCGGTGGTCAGATCCTCGACCAGCAGCACGCGCTGGCCCTCGGTCATGGTGCCCTCGATGCGGGCATTGCGGCCGTAACCTTTGGGCTTTTTGCGCACATAGGTCATCGGCAGCGCCAGCCGCTCGGCCACCAGGGCTGCGAAGGGGATGCCCGCCGTCTCGCCACCGGCGATATTGTCGAAGGCCTCGAAGCCCGCTTCACGCATCACCGTCACCGCCATGAAATCCATCAGCATCGAGCGGATGCGCGGATAAGAGATCAGCTTGCGGCAGTCGATATAGGTCGGCGAGGGCAGGCCAGAGGCAAGGGTAAAGGGCTCGCGCGCGTTGAAATGCACGGCGCCGATCTCAAGGAAGGCGCGGGCGGTCAGACGGGCGATTTCTTCTTTCGTCGGAAAGGCGGCGGGGATCATTTCTGCGCTCCTTGGAAGGGGGGTGGCGGGCTGCTCAGCGCTTGACCGACCAATGGATGGGGAAGCCCGGATTGAACACGGTCACCGGGCCTGCGCCGGTTTCGATCTTTTCGGGGAAGGTGGTCGGCGCATCCTGTCTGACAAGCTGCATCCGGGCCTGATTGACGGGCAGGCGGTAGAAGGCGGGCCCATTTTCCGAGGCGAAGGCCGACAGCCGATCCAGCGCGCCCTCTTCCTCGAAGATATGCGCCAGCAGCGGCATGGTATTGGTGGCGGTGAAACAGCCCGCGCAGCCGCAGGCATGCTCCTTCAGCGCGTCGATATGGGGCGCGGAATCGGTGCCAAGGAAATACCGCGGATTGCCCGAGGTGGCGGCGCGGCGCAGCGCCAGGCGGTGCTTTTCGCGTTTCGCCACCGGCAGGCAGTAGTAATGCGGTTTGATCCCGCCGACCAGGATATGGTTGCGGTTGATGATCAGGTGATGGGTGGTGATCGTCGCGCCCAGATTATCGCCACCTTCGGCGGCATAGGCGACGCCCTCTTCGGTGGTGATATGCTCCATCACCACGCGCAACCCGGGCAGGCGACGGCGCAGCGGATCGAGGATGGTGTCGATAAACACCGCCTCACGGTCGAAAATGTCGACCTCGGCGGTGGTCACCTCGCCATGGGTGCAAAGCGGCAGGCCGATCTCGGCCATCTTCTCAAGCACCGGCATGACGCGGTCGAAGTTGCGCACCCCGGAATGGGAATTGGTGGTGGCCCCGGCGGGGTAAAGTTTCACCGCCTTGACCAGCCCCGAGGCGGCCGCCGCCGCGACATCGGCGGGATCGGTGTCCTCGGTCAGGTAAAGCGTCATCAGCGGCTGGAAATCCGCGCCCTCGGGCAGGGCGGCCAGGATCCGGTCGCGGTAGGCGGCGGCCTGTTCGGCGGTCACCACCGGCGGCACCAGATTGGGCATGATGATGGCCCGGGCAAAATCGCGGGCGGTTTCGGGCAGGATGCCTTGCAGCATCGCGCCGTCACGCAGATGCAGGTGCCAGTCATCGGGGCGCGGGATGTCGAGGTGCTGAATCATAGCGCAGGGGCTAACGGAAAGCCGCGCAAATTGCCAGAGGATCTGCGGCCCTCTTCCGGGCCAGGAGCGGGATCAAGGCTGGCAGCAATGCCCGTTTTCGCCTATAGGCCGGATGCCCGGCGAGGGGGCAGATCGCAGTCAGAGATTGCAGGCCATTTCAACCCATCCCCCCGGTTACACAGGATCGGAGATCATCATGCGTTTGTCTGTCGCTTTTGCCCTTGCCCTTTGGGCGCTGCCCGCCGCCGCAGAGCAGGTGGATTGCGAGGCCGCGCTTTCGACGGCGGATATGCTCAGCTGTGCGGATGCCGCTCTGAATGAGGCTGATACCCGCCTTGAGGCGCTGCAGGGTGAGGTGGCAGCTTTGCTGCAGGTGGCCGAGGCCGATATGTCGCCCGGCTTGCGTGACGGGACTGTGCAGCTTGAAAAGGCGCAAGAGGCGTTTCTGATCTACCGCGACGCTGCTTGCCGGGTTGAGGGCTGGCCGATGCGGGGCGGCTCTGGCGAGCCCTTGCTGGTATATGGCTGCATGTTGCAAATGACCCTGCAGCGGATCGCAGATCTAGAGGCATTCCTTGAGATTATGAGGGATTACTGAACCGCGGTTGCCATTGTCGCAGCACCTCCGGGGACACAAAAGATCAGACCCCTGTGAAGCGGGCAGGCATCAAACCGGGCAGACATCGGCCAGGGCCGCTGATCTGCGGGACCGGCCGGCATAGGCGGTGCCGGTCTGGGCAGTGCCGGTCTGGGCGGTTTTGGCCTGAGCGGTTTTGGGCGGTTCTGCGCGCGCGGGATCCTGTTAAAGGCCCTGGGCCCGGGCTGGGGATGCCTGTTGTTGCCCAGCCTGTTGTTGTCCAGCCTGCTGCTGGGCAGGGCGCGGGGCAGGCGGGCGTCCGGCATTGCGGGCGGCCTTCTGGCGGGCCTCAATCTCGGCCAGGCGGCGTACGAAACGCCGGGCGCTCAGCCGGGTTGCGCCAGCCCTGCAGATCACCTCTTCAAAGCGGCTGCGCCCATTGGCCACTGCTGTTGCCATCAGTCGCTTCAGATAGGCTGCTGATCCGCGCCGCGCCCGCCAGAGATCTGCAAAAACCTGCGAGGTCAGCGTGCCTGCCATCGCATGGCCGATCACCTTTTCCAGGATGCCAGCGCTGCCAAGAATACGCTCGGGATGTTCGCCGGCAAAGCGGGTGGCGAAGATGCTGACCCATGGGCGGCGGAACAATGCGGCATGGGCATTGTCTGCGGCAACCGTTGGATCGTGGATCAGCCAGACCTGCGACGCGCCCTCGGTCATATCGGGCGCATAGCCATAGCGTGAGGTGAAATCCAGCCTGCGGGTGGCGGGGTTGCGATGATCCCAGCCGGTCAGGGACGGATCCATCGTCGCGCGTGGCGACAACAGCAGCGCCCGCGCCCCGGGGGCGGTGACCACATAGCAGCCCGCCGCATAGCCAGAGGGGCCGGTCCCATAAAACAGCACCTGGTCGAAATCATCGAAAAACGCATCGTCGACCAGGCGGTCGAAATAGCCCCAGACCTCTGGCGCACGCCAGAATGTCTCGCCCTCGGCGATCAGGCACAGAAGCGACCAGCCATTTTTCCGCGCAATCTCCATCCCCTCGGGCAGGGTGTCAGGGCGGGCGCGGATCTGCTCGGCCTGTTCGAAGGTTACCAGAAGGGTGCTGCCGGTTTCGGCGAAAAAAGCCCAGTGTTTGTCGCCCAGCGGGTCGAGATAGCCGTCGTCTTCGGCGATCCCCTCCATCGCGGCAAGCCATTCTGCCCCGGGACGCGACGCGAGGGCGTCGGATGGCGCGGGACAGGGGGCAGTAGGGCTGGACATTTTTCTTCCTGTGTCTTGCTGTTGGGCTACGGCCTGAACATTTACGATACCAAAACTTACGTTCCGGACCCGGTAAGCAAGCGATAGCTGACGGGCCTGGGGGCGCGCTGCGCCAGAGTGGGAAATGCGGCCAAAACCGATGGCCAGAACAGAAAGCCCGGTCACTCTTGCTGCAAACCGGTTAACATCAGGCTAACCGTGGAGCAGTCATTCCGCAAAAGGAAACGGGGCCCATCCGGTTACAAAGGCGTGAGACCGCAGGGATGTCAGGCCAGAGAGAGATATCGGATGCCTTTCCCCTGCAGACAAGCCTGTGGCGGCCCCGCAGGCGGGTAATGTTCAGAAAAATTTTGTTTCCGAAATGGCAATTCTGCCGATGCGTTTCCCGGCTGGGGCGCGGTCGGCTGGGGCGCGGTCGGCAGATGCGGGGCACGCAGAGCGGGCCGTGGGAAAGCTGTTGGGGGCGGCTTGTTGGGGGCAGGCCGGGTGCAGGTTGGGGCGCGGGGTCAGAACGGGGCGCGACCAGTCGGCCCGCCCCGTTGATGATGAAATACCCACTGTAACTCTGTGGCCCCTCAGCCTGGGCCCTTGGTCTGGCCGCCCGGGGACGCCCCCGATTGCCCCGGGCCAACTGCGGCTGCGGGGCAAGGCAGGTGTTGCGACTGGCTCAGAAGAACGCCTGCAGCCCGGTGATCGCACGGCCAAGGATCAGCGCGTGGATGTCATGCGTGCCCTCATAGGTATTCACGGTTTCCAGGTTGACCATGTGACGGATGACCTGGAATTCCTCAGAAATCCCGTTGCCGCCATGCATGTCACGCGCCCAGCGGGCCGCCTCCAGCGCTTTGCCGCAGTTGTTGCGCTTGATCAGCGAGATCATCTCGGGCGCGGCATTGGCCTCGTCCATCAGACGCCCGACCCGCAGCGAGGCCTGCAGGCCAAGGCTGATCTCGGTCAGCATATTCGCCAGTTTCAGCTGGTAAAGCTGGGTCTGGGCGATGGGCTTCTGGAACTGCTTGCGGTCAAGGCCATATTGGCGCGAGGCATGCAGGCAGAACTCGGCTGCGCCCAGCACGCCCCAGGAAATGCCATAGCGTGCGCGGTTAAGACAGCCGAACGGGCCCTTCAGCCCCTCGACATGGGGAAGCAGAGCATCCTCGCCGACCTCGACCTGATCCATCACGATCTCGCCGGTGATCGAGGCGCGCAGGCTGATCTTGCCGCCGACTTTCGGGGCAGACAGGCCCTTGGTGCCCTTGTCCAGAACGAAGCCGCGGATCTTGCCGCCATGGGCCTCAGACTTCGCCCAGACGATGAAGACATCGGCGATGGGCGCGTTCGAGATCCACATCTTGGACCCATGCAGCACATAGCCATTGGCGGTTTTCTTCGCGGTGGTTTTCATGCCGGCGGGGTCAGAGCCCGCATCCGGCTCGGTCAGGCCAAAGCAACCGATCCACTCGCCCGAGGCCAGTTTCGGCAGGTATTTCTTGCGCTGCTCTTCCGAGCCATAGGCATAGATCGGATACATCACGAGGGAAGACTGCACCGACATCATGCTGCGATAGCCGGAATCGACGCGTTCAACTTCACGCGCGATCAGCCCGTAAGAGACATAGGACGCGCCCAGGCCGCCATATTCCTCGGGGACCGTCACGCCCAGCAGGCCCATCTCGCCCATTTCGCGGAAGATCGACGGATCGGTTTCCTCATTGCGGAAGGCCTCGATCACGCGGGGTTGCAGCTTTTCCTGCGCATAGGCGCGGGCGGCGTCACGGATGGCGCGCTCTTCCTCGGACAGCTGATCGTCCAGGCGGAAGGCATCCTCCCAGTCGAAGCGTGACAGATCGGGGGCGTCTTTGGCTTTCAGTTTCGGGCGGTCTGACATCGGTCTGTCCTCTGGATGACTTTGCGCCATATTGCATGGAACAGGGGGAAAGGGGTATCGAAACTACGTCACTGGTTCATGAGGAAAACTCATATGCTGCCGCGCCGCTATCTGCCCTCGGTCGCCTCGCTTACCGCGCTTGAGGCGCTGGAGCGGCTGGGCACCGCCTCGGCCGCGGCCACTGAACTGTCACTGACGCAAGGGGCGGTCTCGCGCCAGATCCAGATGCTGGAGGGGCAGCTGGGGGTGCAGTTGGTCACCCGCGAGCGTCAGCGCCTGATCCTGACGCCTGCGGCGCGGGACTATGTGGCCGAGGTGCGCCGCGCGATGAAGATCCTCTCAGATGCCTCGCTGACGCTGCGCGCCAATCCATCGGGCGGCACGCTGCATCTGGCGATCCTGCCGGCCTTCGGCATGCACTGGCTGGCGCCGCGTCTGGCGGGCTTTGCGGCGCAGCATCCCGAGGTGACGATCAATCTTTCAACCAGGCTGCGCCCCTTTGAATTTGACGGCACCAGCTTTGACGCGGCCATTCATTACGGTCGCGAGGATTGGCCGGGCGTCAGCTATCTGCGGCTGATGGAGGAAGAGGTCCTGCCACTGGCCTCGCCCGCATTGATTGGTGCGGCGCTGGGGGGGAAGACACCCGGCGAGGCGTCAGACCTGCTGGCGCTGCCTTTGCTGCAGCTGGAGGGCCGGATGGGCGACTGGGGGCGCTGGTTCGCGCATCACGGTCTGCCTGGCCAGCGCCCGCCTGCGATGCTGTTTGACCAGTTCGCCACCATGGCCCAGGCGGCGGTGCATGGGATGGGGGTGGCTTTGTTGCCGACCTTCCTTGCCCAGGCGGATCTGGCGGCGGGGCGGCTGGTGCCGGTTTACGGCGACCCGGTCGCGGCGGCGGGGGCCTATTACCTGGTGCAGCCAGCGGGCCGGGCCGAGCGTGCGCCGCTGGCCTCCTTCCGCCGCTGGCTGATCCGGCAGGGCGGCGTGCCGGGGGCGCAACAGCCGGGCGGTTGAGCATCTGCGCCGGGCCTTTGGTCGGGGGGCAGGTAACGGGCGCGACAGAAGAAAACGGATCAAAGCAGAGGAAATCTGCTTTGCCAAAGAGCCTGTTATCATCTGTCAGACGGAACCCCGCTTCGCCTTTGGCATTGTTATCGCATAGCAGCACGCTTCGTGTGCAGGTTTGAGCAGACAAAGCCGCGATTCCCCCGCGATTCCCCGATGGGGTGGTTCAGGGATGGGTCCCGAACCCTCGTGGCATAAGAGGAAGCCAGATGCGCAAGATACTCATATCCACGACCGCACTTTCAGTGGCGCTGAGCTCGTTCCACACTTTGCCAGCGCTGGCACAGGATCAGAGCGCGGATCCCGCAGTGATCGAGGCCCAGACCGAGACTGAGACCGAGGCGGAAGCCCAAGCCGCAGCTGAGGCAGAAGCCCAGGCTGCGGCAGAGGCTCAGGCGGCCGCAGAGGCTCAGGCAGCGGCAGAGGCCCAGGCCGCAGCTGAGGCTCAGGCTGCGGCAGAAGCCCAGGCAGCGACAGAGGCTCAGGCGGCGGCAGAGGCGCAGGCTGCGGCAGAGGCTCAGGCGGCGGCAGAAGCCCAGGCAGCGGCAGAAGCTCAGGCAGCGGCAGCGGCTCAGGCTGCGGCAGAGGCCCAGGCTGCGGCAGAGGCTCAGGCAGCGGCAGAGGCCCAGGCTGCGGCAGAGGCGCAGGCAGCGGCAGAAGCCCAGGCTGCGGCAGAAGCTCAGGCTGCGGCAGAGGCTCAGGCGGCGGCAGAAGCCCAGGCAGCGGCAGAGGCTCAGGCTGCGACAGAGGCACAGGCTGCGACAGAGGCACAGGCTGCGGCAGAGGCCCAGGCGGCGGCAGAGGCCCAGGCGGCGACAGAGGCACAGGCTGCGGCGGAGGCTCAGGCAGAGGCAGAGGCTGTAGCTGAACAGCCTGCACCCGCCGAGCCGACCGCCGAAGAGATTGAGAATGCGATAGATGCGCCGGTCCCAGAGGTGGGCGCAGTTGATAGCCTGGCCGATATCCTGGCCGTGCCAGAGACAGCGGATAATGCGGCTGAGGCGGTGCTGGGCGCCGCCCCGGTTGCAGCCGCCGCCAGCCTGCTGGGGCGCACGCAAACGCCGGAAGATGCGGCCTCGGCAGATGGCAGCGCGGCGGCCTCACAGCCTGAAGTTACACCCGAGGCCCTGCTTGCCCCGGTCTCGGTCACCGAGGCACTGATTACCGAAGAAAATGCCCGCACCTCGGCGGATGAGTTCTCGGCAGCGCCGGTCATGGTCGGCAAGGACAAGAAATCCGGCCTCTCGGATCTGGAAAAGGTCGGCCTTCTGGCGCTGGGGGCGCTGGCGGTCGGCACCGTGATCAACAGCGGCAAGGCCGATCAGCGCAAGGTGGTGACCAATTCGGGCGACCGGGTGGTGGTTGAAAACGCCGATGGCTCTTATGTGGTCTATAAGGATGATGACGCGGTATTGCGTCGCCCCGGCGTCCAGACCCAGACCGAGAACTTCGCCGATGGCTCGACCCGCACGGCGGTGCGCCGTGCCGATGGCACAGAGGTGGTGACGATCCGCGACGCCTCGGGGCGGGTTCTGCGCCGCGCGGCCTATGACCAATATGGCCAGGAGGTGCTGCTGATTGACGATCTGGCACCCGAACAGCCGATCATCGTGACCCAGCTGCCAAAGCCGCGCCCTGACCGGGTGGTGATCTCGACCGCCGATCAGAATGCGGCGCTGAAGGCCGAAATGGCCGCGCTTGAGGCCGAGCAGATCGGCCGCCGCTTCAGCCTGCGCCAGATCCGTGAGATCCCGCAGGTGCGCGCGCTGGCCGCCACGGTCGAGGTGGACAGCATCACCTTTGACACCGGCTCTTCGGTGATCAACGCGACCGAGGCCCGCAAGCTGGCGGATCTGGGGCGGCTGATGCAGACCCTGCTGGCCTCTAACCCGCGCCATGTGTTCCTGATCGAGGGGCATACGGATGCGGTCGGCTCGGCCAGCTCGAACCTTCTGCTGTCGGATCGGCGGGCGGAAAGCCTTGCGCTGGCGCTGACCGAGTATTTCGGCATCCCGCCGGAAAACCTGGTGGTGCAGGGCTACGGCGAGGCAGAGCTGAAGATCCCGACCGAGGCCGCCGAGCGCGCCAACCGCCGGGTTCTGGTGCGGCTGATCACGCCTCTGCTGCGCACCGCAGGCTGAGGCTGGGGGACGGCGAGGGACGTGGAAGCCTTGTCGCGGACGTCGGGCCCCAGGCCGGACGTCCGCCTTGCTTCGCCTGGCTTATGCCAGCTGTTCGATCCCGGCGGTGCCGGGGAACGCAAGCAGCTGAGGCCGGGCAGGAGAGCGCCATTGGTTTCAAAGAGGCCCGCCACCCGGCGTTGTTGTAAAAGTCCGCGGGGCGTCGGATTCACACCTGGAACCCATGGGCTTAAGTTTCTTGTATGGGCAAGCCTGCGCCCTCACGCTAAGGCACAATGAACTGGAAGCCCTGCAATGACGCTCTGCGGCAGCGCGGGCCACTGCTGACCTGGCTGGACAAGGACATGATGTGGGTCGCGCCGAAGGCTGGCGCTGCCCGAGGCCAGGGCGCAATGCAGGATCCACGGTGAAGACAGGACCCGCTGCTGGGCCATGATATCGCGGTGGCGAATGAGATGGTCGGCAACATGGCCGGCCTGGTTCTCGGGGCTGAGGTTTGGGAACTGACCGTGACCGATCCTGTCGGGCCGGTGGTGCTGCCATTGGCGCCGGTTGCCGGGCTTGTCTGGGTGAATGGCGATGATGATGTGTCGGGGTTTATTCTGAGGGTGCCGTTTTAAGGTGCTCTATCATCCGGTCGATCACAGCGTCAGGATCGAGGCCAGCGAGGGTGCCGACGGTTGTGAGGTCGTCGCTGGGTGTCGTCAGATAGCGCCGTGCTTCCTTGCACCGCATGGTGCGCTGCACAGGGGCGCGGCTTCCATCGCTACCCGGACCTAAAAGAGCCTCATCGACGGCCCGGAGGGGACTTTCTGCCAGAGGTTACGGCACGGATCGATCCTGCTTCGCGCTCAAACACTTGCAGCGCGCTTCTCACGCTGTTTGTGCCGGTTGTGGCAAGACTGGCAAAGCGGTTGCCAGTTGAAGCGATCCCAGAAGAGCGCAAGGTCGCCTCGATGCGTCCTGATATGATCGACCACGCTCGCGGGCGCACCACAGCACGCACAGATCGGGTGGGCTGCGAGGAACTCGGCGCGCATTTTCGGCCATTCTGACGTATAATCGCGCGCGCGAACTGAAGGTCTCGTCGCGTCATGGCGGCGGTTCCTGGCGCGGGTGCTGGCGATCTGGCAGCTACAGCGCGCACCATGAGGCACAACGCGGCCACAGGTGCAGATATGGGGCGGGCGCGGCATTACCGCATCGACCGGAGCCGTGCGAGACCGTCACGATCGAAGTCAGGATCGAGGCCAGCGGCGACATTTGCCTGGCGTTGTTCCTTCGTCGGCCCGGAGCGCTTCGGCTCGGGATTGCCGCTCATAGCAGTCAGCTTTTTGACATGACCGAGCACAGCGAGATTGATCTCGGCGGGCGTCGAGGCCCAGGTCTCGACAGGTGCCCATCGTTTCGCTGCGACAGATTCAGGGGGCTCATGGACGCGACCGAACTCGTCGGCTTTTGGTTCATAGCCGCGACACGCCTTTAGAACGACCACGGCTTCCTCGGCGGTATAGCCTCGCTCGCGGTTCCTGATCCGCTTTGGCGCGGCCTGGCGCACTGTCTCAGCGATGTTTTCGGCCAGTCTCTCTTCGTCATGCGCCCATTTGAAAAAGGGACCGGACATTCGAGCGATAAGCGTCATTGACCGTCTTTGCGGACAGGCTGGGCAAGAGGCTGTCGCGCCAAGCGAGGAGGTCTTTCTTCGTGACCTTGCGGGCGTCATTGTGCCTGAGGAAGGCGCGGAGGTTGGCGACCACCTGCTTTTGACGCTTGCCAGCGTCCTTCATAAATCCAGCTTGTATCCTCGCCCGTATATAGTCGTCTGACAGTTTTGTCAGGTTGACCGGATCAGCGGCATGTTCTGGAGCTGGCTGTCTGACGATCGGATCGGTCGGCTGGCAGCGATAATTGCCGCTGTCGCGCTCGATCGTGCGTTCCCGCGCCTCGATCTCGGCGCGCATCATCTGCTTTGCAGGACAGTGCGCTCAGCAGATCCGCGCTCTGCGCTCAGGTGCAGCCGGTCGAGACAGGCGTCGATGTCGTGCTGCGCCTGGTGCGTTTCGCTGGCTATCAGATAGCGTTTCAGGGCTGCGAGACGTGCAGCTCGCGCCTCATGGTCGATTGTCGCAGCATCCTTTTTCACGAGGAAATCGACCGAGGCGTCGAGGATAGTCAGGGGGGCTGACGTATCGACCGCACCAGATTGCACCATGGCGATCAGCTTCGCCCTTTCCGCCTCGTTCTCTTCGTCGGTCGGATAGGCTGGCTCGTGCAACCTCGTCGGCTTCGATCGCAGCCGTGTATCGTTGCCAGACAGCGCGACCGAAGTCGGCGGTCGTGATCGGAGAGCGAGGCCCGACATCGCTCGGCTTGTCGCCGTAAAGCTGGCGCTCGGCGCGCTCGATCTCGTCGAGCATGGCAGCGACCGCGCGGGGAAGACGCCTCTCAGCTTCGCGCTGATCGGCTCCAAGAGCCTTCGTCAGCTCTTTCTTTCCGATGATCGCTTGCAGCGGCTGCGGCACCACGATTCTTGCGCAGTAGCGCTTACGCTTGAAGTAGAGATACTTCGACTTGCCAGACATGATCCCGCATCCGTTTTGGGGTCGGTTTTGGGGTCACGTAATGGGGCAAAACCCAGCAATAAAAGGGTTTTCTTTGCGATTAATGGCTTGGGATGGTGGGCGGTGAGGGACTCGAACCCCCGACATCTTCGGTGTAAACGAAGCGCTCTACCAACTGAGCTAACCGCCCGCCCTCAGACAGCCCTAGCAAGCCATGCCGCCCGAGGCAAGGGCCGGTGACGCATTCTCTGAAGTTTGTGGACACTGTTTTACAGCCGCAGCTGACATTGGCCTCGCATGTTCTTCGACTGCCATTTCTAAGGTTGCTATCCATTGAATGTGATCCCGTTCGGGGCATCACAGGAGGATTGGAGTTCCTTCTGAAAAACAGTCGGTTCCGGCTGGTGGAATGCGGTTGTTTGCCCCAATGAAATGCTATGATGCCGCTGCAGCGCAGCCCCGCGCCAGCACTGATAATGGGCTGTCTGATCAGCAAGATGCACGGGCACGACGGGGTGCCGCGGCTGTTTCTGTCCCGGTGGATCTGCGGTGATGTCTGGCCCATCCCGGAAACGATCTGCCATTTGCCCGGTCTGTCGGGCCAGGATGTGGGCATATGTTACAATAACCCGTCATCAATGAAGGGAAATCCGCCGCCTGAGCACCTTTTGCCCCCTGTTTCCCGCAAAGGCCTTCCGGTAAAACCAGCGCGTTCGGTGCAGGAGTGTCTATGAGGGAATCGGTTCAGGAACGCGACGAAGAGGCCGTGATCGCCGGGCTGGTGACCGATGTGCTGGAGGCGGTAGAGGGCGCGGATGCTGCGCGTCTGGATGCGCTTCTGGATCCGCTGCACCCGGCGGATATCGCCGATATTCTGGAACAGATCTCTCCGGCAGAGCGCAGCGGGCTGCTGGCGCTGTGGCACGGCGGCATTGATGGCGACGTGCTCTCTGAGATCGACGAGGCGATCCGCGAAGAGGTGATCGAGTCTCTGCCCGACAATGTCGTCGCCGAGGCGATGCGCGAGCTTGATACCGATGATGTGGTTGATATCCTTGAGGATCTCGACCAGCCCGCCCAGGAGAAGATTCTCGAAGCGCTGGAGGATGCCGACCGGATCGCGGTCGAGCAGGCGATGTCTTATCCCGAGGGCTCTGCCGGGCGTCTGATGCAGCGCGAGGTGGTGATCGCCCCCAGCCACTGGACGGTGGGCGAGGCCAGCGACTTCCTGCGCGGTGCCGACTGGCTGCCCGATCAGTTCTACCACGTGATCCTGGTCGATCCGAGGATGCGCCCGACGGGCTATGTCACGCTGGGGCGCATCCTGTCGGCCCCGCGTGAGGTGCTGCTGTGGGATCTGATCGAGGACAGTTTTCGCACCGTCAAAGCCAGGGATGAAGAGGCCGATGTCGCCTATTACTTCAACCAGTATCACCTGATTTCCTGCCCGGTGGTCGATGAGGATGGCCGGCTGGTCGGCGTGATCACCATCGATGACGCGATGAATGTGCTGGATGAGGAACATGAAGAGGACATGCTGCGTCTGGCGCGGGTGTCGGATGATGCCTCGATCCAGGATGGGGTGCTGGTAACGGTGAAAAGCCGCATCCCCTGGCTGTTCATCAACCTGATCACCGCCAATATCTCGGCGCTGGTGATCGGCCAGTTCGAACATACGATCGGCCAGATCGTGATCCTGGCGGCACTGATGCCGATCATTGCCTCGATGGGGGGGATCGCGGGGACGCAGGCGCTGACGATTGCGGTGCGCGCACTGGCGACGCGGGATCTGACGGTGTCGAATGCGATGCGGGTGGTGCGGCGCGAGGCGCTGGCGGGGCTGATCAATGGCTCGGTCTTTGCGGCTCTGATGGGGCTGGGGGGCTGGCTGATCCTCGGGATGCCGATGCTGGGGGTGGTGCTGGCGCTGGCGATGGTGATCAACCTGCTGGTGGCGGCGCTGGCGGGGATCCTGGTGCCGCTGGGGCTGGAGAGACTGGGCTTTGATCCGGCGCTGGCCTCTGGCACATTCGTAATGACGATGACCGATGTGATCGGCTTTTTCGCCTTCCTGGGGCTGGCAACGGTGGTTTTGCTATGAAGGACGTGAAATCCTCCGCGCGGGCGGCGGCAGCGGCGGCAAGAGCAGAGGCTTTCGCGCGGGGGCAGGGGCAGGCGGCAGAGCTGCTGGCGGATTTCCTGGCCGCGCATCGTGGCAAGGTGCTGTCAGGCTATATGCCCTTTCGCACCGAGATCGACCCTTTGCCCGCCATGGCCGCCCATCAGGGTCCGGTCGGCCTGCCGGTGATCCCCGGGCGCGATCAGCCGCTGCAGTTTCGGGAATGGAGCCCCGGCGCCCCCCTGATCGAAGGCGCGTTCAAAGCCCTGATCCCGGCCGAGGGCGCCTGGCTGGAGCCAGAGATCCTGATCGTGCCGATGCTGGCCTTTGACGCGCGTGGCTGCCGTCTGGGCTATGGCGGCGGGTTCTATGACCGGACGCTTGAGATGCTGCGTGCCCGCCGCCCGACACTGGCAGTTGGCTTTGCCTTCGATGCCCAGGAAGTGGCCGAGGTGCCGATCGAGGACACCGATCAGCGGCTGGATGTGATGGTGACCGAAAGCGGTGTGAGGGTCTTCGGTTGATCAGCAGCCCCCTGGGCCTGATCTGGCGCCGTCCGGTCTGGTGCCGTTCGCTCTGGAACTGTCCGGGCTGGATGGGCGCGGTCGGCCTTGCCGCGACGGCGCTGGCAGCCGCCCCTGGATTTGCAGGCTGTTTCACCACCACTGACCTGCCGAAGCGCGCGATCTATGAAGGCGGCAGCACGCTTGACTATATCGCGGTCGAGGATGAGGTGCTGACCTATCAATCGGGCGAGGTGGTGTCACGTATGGCATCCGGGCTTTGGCCGATTGATATAAAGACGCCAGGGTTTACAGTGACTTATGACTGGGATGGCGATCTTCCCGACCTCGCAGCGATCCGGGATGCCGGTGGCAGTCTTAGCCGCAATGCAATGATGAAGCGTGGCAAGGGCGCATCCGGGAAGGTCTCTCTCGCCGTTGAAATCCTTGGCCAGGAGGATGTGGTCTGGGAGGATTGCATCTATAAGGCCTGGCGGCTTCGCAAGGTGGTGACTGCGGCGGATGGCAAGACAATCTCGGATGGGACGATGGTATTCGCGCCCTCGGCTTTCATTGCCTTTTCCACCGAGGCGATTGATCCGGCCGACGGAAGCTCATCGCTGTTTCGGCTGAAAGCGCTGGAACAGGGCGAAGCCCCCTGAGCGGGATCGCTTGGCCGGCAATCCCTGCCCATAACATCAAAGGGAAGAGGCGTGTTTCCTGCGCCTATCCCCCTGGCTTATGCAGCCATTCTGTGTTGCGCCCCGCCAGGGGCACAAACGCAGGCACGCGCAGGCACGACGGCGCTTAGTGCGAGAACTCGGATTCTGCCACGAACATATTGCCCCAGGCGCGGTCGATCAGCTCTGGCGTCATCTGGTTCGGGATGCCCTCAAACTGGCAGATCGAGATCATCTGGTCGATCAGGAAGGTCGGCTGGTAATTGGCGAAATTCATGTCGATGGTCGGATATTTGACCTTCAGCAGATGCATCAGTGCCCGCTCGTCCAGCGGCATTTTCTTTTTGCGGGCGACCATGGCGAAGATCTTCAGGAACATCTCCTGGCTGGGGCCGTCGATCAGGATCTTGAAGAAGATCCGCCGCAAAGCCGCGCCGTCGAAGATCTGGTTGGGGTGGAAGTTGGTCGAGAAAATCACCAGCGTGTCAAAGGGCACGGTGAATTTCTCACCCGACTGCAGCGCCAGAATATCGCGGCTTTCTTCCAGCGGCACGATCCAGCGGTTGACGATCTTTTGCGGCGGCTCGGCCTGGCGACCAAGGTCGTCGATGATGAAGATGCCGCCGGTCGCCTTCAGCTGCAAAGGGGCCTGATAGGTGCGCGCAACCGGGTTATAGGCCAGATCAAGCATGTCAAGCGACAGCTCACCCCCGGTGATCACCGAGGGGCGCTCACAATAGACATAGCGGTTGTCAAAGCGGTTCGAGGTGCGGCGCAGGGAATTCGGATCATCCACCGCCGCCTCTGCTGCGGCATGGACGATCGGGTCATAGACCGAGATCACCTGGCCGGAATATTCAATGGCACGCGGCACATAGACCTTATCGCCAATCGCCTTGCGGATCCCGTGCGAGATAGAGGACTTGCCGTTGCCGGGCGGGCCATACATCAGGATAGAGCGCCCCGAGGTCACCGCAGGGCCAAGGTTGCCGATCAGATCGGGGGGCAGGATCAGCCCGCCCATCCCATGCATCAGCTGCTCGCGGTTGAGGCTGATGTTGCGGATCGACTGGCGCTTGATCTGTTCGCTGTATTGATCCAGCGGCACCGGGACCGCGCCATAATATTCCGATTGCGCCAGCGCATCCAGCGCCCGGGCCTTGCCGGCATCGGTCAGCTGAAAGCCCATCTCATTGCCGGATCCCGCATGCATGGTGCCGGTCGCCTCCAGCAGGCGCTGGCTGCGGGCGAGGTCGATCAGCTCTTGCGTCAGCGGCACCGGCAGCGCGATGGCCTGGGCGATTTTCGAGCACAGATCCAGATTGGTGCGGAACATCGTTTTCAGCAGGATATCGCGCAGCATCACCACGCCGATGCCCGTATCGGCCAGCGATTTCGGCGAAGGCGGGGATTGCACGCCCACTGTTCCGGTATTTGTCAGCTGAACATTCATGACCACAGGCCCCCGCGTCGCGCCCCATCGCGCATTTGAACTCTGCCGTCCCCGTCGCAAGGCGCGACAGGGCGGAAAACAAAAGGGCCGTCACGGTGGGTGACGGCCCGCTTGTGCAGGAGTTTGCAGGAAATAATGTCAGCCTTTGGGCAGGAAGGCGGCGAGAAGATAAACAATCAGCATCATCGCCAGCGCCAGCCCCATCGGGAATTTTCCCGAGCTCCAGCTGACCCAATCGGGCGCGATCCGCAAAACGAAGGGGATCTTGCGGGCGATGCGCTGCAAGACCAGCGCCAGAATCGAGCAGACCGCGTAAAGCACCGCAATACGGACCGGATCGCCGCCAACAAAGACGCCCGACATGGCGGCCGCGAATTTCGCATCCCCCGCGCCGAACAGCCCGATCGCATTGCCGAAAAAGCCCAAGACCAGCACGATCGCCATGATCGCAAAGCCCCAGAGCCAAAGGGTCATGCCGACCGCAGGCCAGCCAAGAAAGACCCAGACCGCAATCATCGCCAGGCAGGCGTCATTGCGGATCTTCATGAATTTCAGGTCGGTCCAGGCGACCCAGATGGCGATTGGCAGGCAAAAGGGCAAAAGCCACAGGGCCTGTGTGACGGTTGGGTTCAGATACATGCTATTGCTTCACATTGGCGTCGAGCGCCGCAAGGCTGCGGGCTGCGGCTTCGAAATATTGCGGGTGGGTGTCAATGGCCTGCTGCAGCAGCCCTTTTCCGGTGGTGACATCGCCCTGTTTGATCGCGGCCAGCGCCATGGTGTAAAGCAGCTCGGCGCGCTCGGGCTGGGTCATATCGACGACCGGAAGGTCATATTTGCGCTGCGCGGCCCGGGCCATGACCAGGTTGTTTTTCGAGGTGAAAAGCGAGGGGTCATAGGTCAGCGCCTGCTGGAACAGCCGCTCGGCGCCAGGGTAATCCTTGCGCGTCAGTTTGGAAAATCCCCAGTTGTTGTAAATGCCAGAGGGGCGGGTGGTCAGGCCTGCCGCGATCTCATAAAAGCTGTCGGCCTTTTTCCAGTTCTTTTCGCTGTCGGCGACCATCGCTTCAAGGCGGTAGCGGTCATAGGTTTCATGGGTCGGCGGCACGCTGGCCAGCGTCGCCTTGGCGCGGGGCCAGTCATTGGCGCGGATCTGGGCATCGGCCAGCATCACCCGGTCTTCGGGGCCGCTGCCTGCAGAGGCGATAACCTTTTCCCAGACCTGGGTGGCCTCGGTCGATTTTCCCGCGCGTGTCAGCGATTTGCCAAGACCGCGCATCAGATCCAGATTGTCGGGCTTCTTGTCCAGCTCGCTGCGGAAATAGGCGACCGATTCATTGGGGTCGCCCGCCGTCAGCATCACCTCATTGAGGTTGTTCTGATCGACCGCCGTTATGTCATTGATGGCGCGCTGGACCTCGGCATCTTTGTTGCCTGCACAGCCAGCAAGAATGACCGTGCCGCCAAGGCACAGTGTCGCTAAAACCAGGTGGCGCATTTCTCTGCGTCCTTTATCTTTTACTGCCCAAAAGCAGGCGATCCCAGTCTTTTGATCCGTGTCTTTTGACCCGTGTCCTGAACCCGTGTCTTAAAGCTGCGTCAGAAGCACGAATTGCCCCTTCTCGCGGCGGACCAGCTGGAATTCGCCTTTTTCCTCGCTGCTATCATACACCGTTGCCTCGGTTCGCGCGATAGCCAGTTTCAGATTGTCGCGGATCGAGTCCGATTGGCCACTGTCAAGCGCATAGGCCTGCTGGAACACCAGCCGCGCCTCGCCGGTCTTGCCGCGCTCCATCAGCACGACGCCCAGATTGTTCAGCGCGGGCACGAAGGTTTCATCGGCCTCAAGCGCGCGGCGCAGCACCTGTTCGGCCTGTCCCAGCCGCCCAAGCGCCAGATTGGCCGAGCCGATGGCCGAAAGCGTATCGACCGAGACCCCATCTTCGGCGGCGGCGCGGTAATAGGCCTTCAGGGCCAGCTCTGCCTCGCCCGCCTCAAGCAGGCGGTGCCCGACCAGCAAGCCGTCAACCGCCTTGCCCTTTGGATCGACGCGGATCCCGTCCTTGCCAGATGTGCCAAAGCCGCCCATGTCTCCACAGGCGGCCAGCATCAAAACGATCAGCAAAAAACTGGCTGATACTTTCACATTACCCTCATTGACCGCCCATTTCCCCCAGCATGGTCACGATACCCCAGACCGAAGGTCCGATCAGGATAATCAGCAGAGGCGGAACTGTGAACATCATAGTTCCAAGCGTCAGCTTTGTCGGCAGCATATTTGCCTTTTCTTCGGCGCGCATGATCCGTTTGTCACGCATATCGGCGGAATAGACCCGCAGCGCCTCGGAAACGGGGGTACCAAAGGTGGCCGACTGGATCAGCGTCGTCACGAAAGAGGAAACATCCGGGATGCCGACGCGGTCTGACATGTCGCGCAGCACCTGGGTGCGCTCTTTCCCGGCCTTTACCTCCTGGGCGACCAGGTCGAATTCATCGGCCAGCGCCGGATAGCCAGCCCGGCTTTCCTTGCCGACGCGGATGATCGACTGATCCAGCGCCTGGCCCGCCTCGACGCAGACCAGCATCATGTCCAGCGCATCGGGAAAGCCCTGAATGATCTCATTCTTGCGCTTCTCCACCCGCTTATTGACCCAGTATTGCGGCAGGTAGTAACCGGCAATCGCGGGGATCGCGGCATAGATCAGCATCGACTGTGTCGAGGTCTCTTCGGTGGCCGTCGACATCACATAGACCAGCCCCAGCACAATCCCGGTAACACCCAGAACCATTTTGGCGGCGTGGAAAATCCGCACGGCCCCTTTGTCAGGATAGCCGGCCCGCATCAGCGTCAGCCGCAGCGCCGACATCTCTTCGGCCTTTTGCGGCTCCAGCAGATGGGCGTATTTTTCAAGGCGGTCGCCCGCGCTGGTGCGGCGCAGCTTGCCGGAACCGGCATTTTTGCCGCCCACCGCACGCGCGTTCTGGCTGCCCAGCTCGGCAAAGCGGTCGCGCTGTTTCTTCATCATGGTCGGCAGGGCGACCAGAACCAGCACGATACCAATTCCGGCGATCAGGATCAGCGGCCCCAGCGGCCCCAGGATACCTGTCAGCGTGTCATTGATGGATTGGAGCATGGTCGCGCCTCAGACTTTGATATTGACCATGATCTTCATGAAGATCACGTTGATGACGAGGAAGGCACAGACCACCAGGGCGGCCGGAACAAAGACCGGGGTCTCTTTGACGCCGTCGTAATAGTCGGGCTTGATCATGTTGATCATGACCAGCGCGAGGATCGGGAAGGCCGAGAGGAACATGCCGGACCATTTCGCCTCGGCGGTGATGGCACGAACCTTGCGGAACAGTTTGAACCGGGCCCGCACCACTTTCGACAGGCCGTCGAGGATCTCGGCAAGGTTGCCGCCCGATTGCGCCTGGATGGTCACTGCCACCGCAAGGAAGCGCAGATCCTGGCTGTCCATCCGCTCGGCAAAGGCCTTCAGGCTGTCGGGCATATTGGCGCCATAGGCCGTCTCATCAGAGATCACGCCAAATTCGGTGCCAAGCGGATCGGGGATCTCTTTCGAGACGATGCTGACGGCGGTGGGGAAGGGGTTGCCCACCCTGAGCGAGCGCACCATCAGGTCAATCGCATCGGGAAGCTGCTCTTCCATCAGGCTCATACGCTTTTTGGCCTTGCCATTGACCCAGACATAGACGCCGCCCACGCCCATGCCGATGGCAACCAGCACCCGCACGCCAAAGGCGGCGCCGGTTCCGACGGTCAGCAGCAGGAAGGCAAAGACCGACACCGCGCCCATGATCCCGATCAGCTGAATGGGCGAGAAAGCGATATTCGCCCGCTGCGCCTTTTTCGCCAGGATCGAGTAAAGCGGAATGTTCCTTGCATTCATATGCTGGTTCATCTCCTTGCGGAGTTGGGCCAGCACCTGTTCGCGGTTCGAATTCTTCTCAAGCAGCGTCAGACGCCGCGAGATGCGGTTGTTCAGGCTGATCGATTTGCCAAAGACCGTGAGGTAGACGCCCTCGACCAGCACAATGACGGCAACGAAGATGACAATATAGATAAGCGGTGCGATCGAAAGTGTCATTGGCGTGCCTTAGACAATAGGTTCGTAGATCGAGGCGGGCAGATCAAAGCCCCAGGTGCGGAAGCGCTCGGAATGGGCCGAGCGGATGCCGGTGGCGTTGAAGCGCCCGATGATCTTGCCATTGGGCTCGACGCCCAGGCGTTCAAAGCGGAAGATTTCCTGCATCGAGATGACTTCGCCTTCCATGCCGGTGATCTCGGTGATCGAGGTCATGCGGCGCGAGCCGTCCTGCAGACGCGAGGCCTGGACGATCAGGTTCACAGCCGAGGCGATCTGGCTGCGCACCGCCTTCAGCGGCATCTCGATCCCGGCCATGGCGACCATATTTTCCAGACGCGAAATGCCGTCGCGCGGGTTGTTGGCGTGGATCGTGGTCATCGAGCCATCGTGACCCGTGTTCATCGCCTGCAGCATGTCGATAACCTCTTCGCCGCGGGTTTCCCCCACGATGATCCGGTCAGGACGCATCCGCAGCGCGTTCCTGAGACAGTCGCGCTGCGTCACCGCACCCTTGCCCTCGACGTTCGCCGGGCGGCTTTCCATCCGGCCCACATGCAGCTGTTGCAGCTGAAGTTCGGCGGTGTCTTCGATGGTCAGCACGCGCTCGGCATTGTCGATGAAGGAGGACAGCGCGTTCAGCGTGGTGGTTTTCCCCGAACCCGTACCGCCAGAGACGATCACGTTCAGACGGGTCGAGACGGCGGCCTGCAGATAGGCGGCCATTTCCTCGGTGAAAGCGCCAAAGCGGACAAGGTCCTCAATCTTCAGCTTTTCTTTCTTGAATTTCCGGATGGAAACCAGCGAGCCATCAACGGCAACCGGCGGCACCATACAGTTGAAACGCGAGCCATCCAGCAGACGCGCGTCGCAATAGGGGTTCGATTCGTCGACGCGCCGGCCCACGGCCGAGACGATCTTGTCGATGATGCGCATCAGATGGCGCTCATCGCGGAAGGTGACGTCTGACAGCTCCAGCTTGCCGCCACGTTCGACAAAGACCCGGAACGGGCCATTGACCAGAATATCGTTGACGGTCTCGTCTTTCAGCAAAGGCTCCAGCGGGCCAAGGCCCATGACCTCGTCATAAAGCTCTTGTACCAGCGTCGCGCGGTCGCTGCTGTTCAGCGCCACCGACAGCTCGTCCAGCGCCTCAGAGGTCTGGGTCGAGATCTCTGATTTCAGGCTTTGCTCTGAGGCATGTTCCAGCGCCGCCAGGTTCAGGTTTTCCAGCAGCCGCTTGTGGATCTCAAGCTTGAGTTCCATCATCCGGTTGCGCCGCTTGGCCTCTTTGTCGACCTGGATCGCCTCTGCGGGTGAGCGCGAGCCCCCCATCATCGAGCCGGGGCGGGTGATCTTGACCGTTGCCGCCGGGGCGGCTGCAGCGGGGGCGGCCGATTTGGCGGCAGGCGTGGCGGCGGGGCCCCCCGAGGGCGGGGCGTCTTTGCGAAAACGGCTGAACATGACTGCTTGCCTTTGAAATAATGGTTACGACCGGGCGCTTGCGCTGACCTTGCTCAGCTCGAACAGGGATTTCGCCAGCTTCTGCAGCTCTTTGCGCAGCGGATTTTTGGCGGCGCTTTCGGCCAGCGGCAGGCCGTGATCATTGGATTGGGTGACCTGGCCGCCGCCATCGGGCAGCTGCACCTCGATCTGGATTTCCAGGCTTTCTGCCATTCTCTTGACCCGCGACTTGGCGGAAAGATCGGTGAATTTCGGCGCTTTGTTCAGCACATAGCGCAGCTTTTCATGCGGCAGCGCCTCGGCCTTCAGGGCGCGCACAAAGCGCAGCACGTTTTGCGCCGAACGCAGATCCAGATCCATCAGCGCGAAATAGACATGGGCGCGCGACAGCACGGCCTCGGTCCAGGTCACAACCGTCTTTGGCATATCGATCAGCACAAAGTCGAAATTCGCCGCCGCCATATCGATCAGGCGGCCAAGATCCTCGCCGGAAATGATGTCCAGCGGCAGCATCTCGGCCGGGGCGGTGAAAACCGACAGCCTGTCATTATAGGTCTGCATCGAGCGGATCAGCGCATCGCTGTCGACATTGGTCGGGTCGGTCAGCACCTCGAAGATGGTGTCTTTGCGCGGCAGATCGAGATAGGTCGCAATCGAGCCATATTGGAAATCGAGATCCAGCAGGCAGACCCGCGGCGGGCTGAGCTTGTCGGAATTGGCCAGCTCCCATGCCAGGTTGGCGGCGAAGGTCGAGGCCCCGCTGCCACCGGCCATGCCATGGATCGGCAGCACCAGCCCGTTGCGGTTGCCAGTGGCACGCAAAGCGGTCGAGTTGCCATCATCGACCAGCACCAGTGACGAGCCGGTCTGCGGCATGGGCGCCGCGGCCCGGGCCTGTGCGGCCTGTGCCGAGGCCTGCGCCGCCGCGCGGATCTTTGAGATCGCATCATGCAGCGCCCCTTCGGGCAGCGGGTAGGGGACGAAATCATCCGCGCCAAGGCGCATCAGCTGATGCAGCCCGGCCGGGCTGAGCTGATTGGCCACGAGGATCACATGGGTGTTTGCTGTCCTGGCGGCGCGGATGACACTGGCGATCAGTGTCAGATCATCTTCATCCTCTGCATCCAGCGCGACGGCGATGAACTCCAGCTCGCTGGCCTCTGGCTGCTGCAGGAAAACAAGTGCATCCTCAAAGCCCAAGTCGCCCCAGGCCTCGCCCATTTCGCGCTCCATCTCGTCGATGAGCATCTCGAAGTTCTGCACGTCGCGCGAAATTGTGCAGGCTGCAATCGGTGCAGGATCTGGCTGTATGGTTGCCACGCTCGTCATCTCGCCTCACGTTTTTTCTGTCCTGTGATCCCGGGGGGGCTGGCGCCATGGATATGGCACCAACAGAAAACCCGGGAATCATTGTGCGGAATTTGGCCCGCATACCGTTCTCATCGCAGCAATCTGAACGTGGACTTGGGCGAGATTGGGGCCGAATTAGCGTCAATCTTTGGTAATTGCCTGTCCCGGAAAGCAAAAGACCGGGCAGATGCCCGGTCTTCGCAATGTCTTTGCAGATATTGGCAGATCAGCCGCCACCGGCAACCGAAGTGCTGGGACCAGCCGAGCCGCCCTGAGTGCGCGCGGGGGAATCGACGGCGTAGCTGCGCCAGACCACTTCGGCATATTTGCCGTTCAGCACCATCGGGTTGTTCGAGACAAAGCCCGAGACCTCGGTGACGGTGCGGCGGTTGCGCTCTTCCGGGGCGTTGGTCTGGATCAGCGGGCGTGTTTTGCCATAGCTGACCACCGCCTGCAGGCGCGATTTCTGAACGCCGCGCTGCACCAGATAGGCCACAACCGCATCCGCCCGTTTTTTGCCCAGCGTTTTGTTGAAGCCCTGACCACCGACCAGATCGGTATGGCCAAAGACCTTAAAGCGCACTTCGGGGAACTGACGGATGAAATTCGCCTGCTTGTCGAGGATAGCCATCGCCTCGGGCGTCAGCTGCGACGAGTTGAAGGCAAAGTTCACAGTATCAGGCACTTCGGCCGCAAAACGCTGTGCCAGGGCGATGGTGTAATCCATCTGACCCGACTGGATCAGCGAATTGTTCATCGTTGCATTGCCAAAGGCACCGCCTTCAAGCTGGGCACCCATCTCGCTGTTGCCGGTGGCACCACAGCCAGCAAGCGACAGGATGCAAAGCGAAGCCGCGATTTTAGAGGTCATCTTGCTCAGCATCGTCTCACTCCATCACATAGCCATAGGAGGACGAGAAGTCCTGCCGGGCAACCTCACCAGCCGCGCCTTTGGCCTTGTGACCCACGTCACCAAAGAGGAACAGCTCGTTTTCGGTCGGGATGCGGACACGGTCGGTCGGCAGGGCCAGCGCCTCGCCACGCACCGGGCTGACCAGATGCGGGGTGACGATGATCACCAGCTCGGTCTGTTCACGCGCATATTCCGACGAACGGAACAGGGCGCCCAGAACCGGCACATCGCCAAGCCACGGAACCTGATCGGCCGAGTTGCGGAAGTCATCCTGCAAGAGGCCCGCGATTGCAAAGCTTTCACCGTCGCGCATCTCGACGGTGGTCGAGGTCTCGCGGCGCTTGAAGCCCTCAAGCGTAATGCCGCCATTGGAATAGGTAATGGACGAGTCGATCGAGCTGACAGCCGCATTGATCTGCAGGTTGATGATATCGCCATCCACCACATAGGGGGTGAAGTTCAGCTCTACGCCGAAGGGCTTATATTCAACCGTGATCCTTGAGCTGCCACCGGAACTTTCAGATTGGGCGACGGGGATCGGATATTCGCCACCGGCCAGGAATTTGGCTTCCTGCCCGGAAAGGGCCGTCAGGTTGGGCTCTGCCAGCGTGCGGACAAGGCCCTTATTCTCAAGGGCTTCCAGCGCAACATTGAACTGAAGCGCATTCGAGACAAAGCCCAGGCCCAGGCCGCCGGCTGCACCGGCAAGGCTGCTGCCGCTGCCACCAACCACGTTCCAGCCATTGCCAGTCCGGTTGTTGCTGCCCCGGACCTGTGAGGACAGGCCCTTCGACACAGAGC
Source organism: Pseudogemmobacter hezensis (assembly GCF_013155295.1). Lineage (GTDB taxonomy): Bacteria > Pseudomonadota > Alphaproteobacteria > Rhodobacterales > Rhodobacteraceae > Pseudogemmobacter > Pseudogemmobacter hezensis. The sequence goes on from NZ_JABJXT010000006.1 coordinate 145,175, forward strand.
GGTTCATCTCAGCGAAGCGCACTTTCAGCATCACCTGCTGGGTGCCACCGACAACCATCAGGTTCGAGATGCGGTCAGGTGCATAGCGGTTGGCAAGATCCAGCGCCCGGTCAAGCTTTGCGCTAGAGCTGATGGTGCCCGACAGCACGATACCGTCATTGGCAGTGCGCACTTCGATTTTTTCATTCGGCAGGATCTGCCGCAGCCGTTCTTTGAACTCGGCGATGTCGGGGGTGACATGCACATCGACGTTCGAGATCAGCTTGCCCTCGGGCGACAGAAGGGTCAGCGTGGTGCGCCCCGGTGCCTTGCCAAGAACGTAAATCGAGCGGTCCGAGAGTGTCGAAATATCGGCAATCCCGGGGTTGGCAATCGAGAGCTCCGAGAAGGGAACATCACTTTCAACAACGACCGCGCGGTTCATCGGTACATTTAAAGCGCCTGATGCCTGTCCAGACATGACGCGCAACACTTCAGCGGAAACCGGAACTACCGACACCGCGACTGCAAGGCCGACAAAGCCGGCCGCAACTTTGGTCTTAATGCTCATGTGATCTGCCCTTTCGATCACGCCTCGTTATGTGGGTCTTAGTGCCCTTACATCTTCCCAAAGTGCCGGAAGATGGATTTTTTTGCAATAATCAAACTCTTGGACGGGTTTTCTTATGTGGATAACCTGCAACAGACAGGCAATTCCAGGTCTTTGCCGCCCGGGACACCCCAGATGCGGTGGTGCGAAAGCCCGTTCAGGTCAGGCTTTCGCGCTGTAATGGCCTCAGTTGGTCGGGCAGGGGATCTGCGTTTCGACCAATTCGCCGCCTTTGCGGGTCTTGGTGGTGCAGATTTTTTCCTCTTCCACCACTTCAGCCTGCGCCCGCTCGGTGCCAAGCAGATTGTAGCTGTCGACCTCAATCGTATCGGCAGTGCCTTCGCCAGGACCGCTGACCCCGGCCATCGAAAGGCGGCCTGTGGATTGCGCAAGAGTAAGGCGGCCGACCTGCTCGCTGCTTGCAGCGACGGTGACTGTGCTGGCCTCGCTGGTGCGGACTGTGCTCTGATCAGAGGTCTGGTCGACCGCGATCACCTGCATGCCAGCCTCGATACGTTTGGTAATGTCGCCCGTGTCGCTGGAGCCGGTCCAGTAGATATCAATGTAATCCCCTGGCATGATAAAGCCTGCAACACCCGAGTTGGAACTGACGCGGATCTGGAAGGCGCTCATGCCGGGCCCCAGCTTGCCTGCGATACCGGCGACTTCGCCGGGCTCGGTCAGGCGGCTGGAGAGCAGGATCTCATTGGCCTCAAGCGGGCGCATAGAGAAACGTGGCCGTGTGGCGTTTTCCGGGAAAAGCACATAGCCGTCTGTATAGGCATTGGCGGGCATGAATTGCTTTTGCACCCAGACCTGCTGCACATTCTCCATCTCGATCGGCCCGCCATATTTGACTGGCTCTATGACCGAAAAGACCTGGACCAGCTCGCCGGTCTGACGCTCGCGCTCAAGCGCGGCATTCATCCGCACCTCGTTAGACTGAATGTAGCCCTGAGCCATATAGACGGCAAAGCCCGCAAGGGCGACGCCGATGATCAGGACAATACCGAAAATTGCTCGCATACTTACCTCTTATAAACATTCACACCCTGGGCGCATGCCGCGTTGTGCGGCGCCCGGGACCGGATGGCTGCGCGGGCCGCCATGTCCTGTCGGTCAGGGCGTTCCATCGATGCTGGCCGATTGCATTTGCTCAGATACGATGCCCATGGTGAGGCCAATCTCCTCGACCACCCCCATCACCGCATCCCGGGCGGGCTGAAAAAGCAAGACCATGTTCAGAGCGACTACGCCTGCGGTCAGCACGACCCAGTCAACCGTGACGGCCCCATCTTCCTGCCGGAAGAAAGCTGAAAGCGAATTTTGCAACTCTGTCTCCTTGGAGTTTGCCGTCCGACTGGAATCGCCGTTCCGGATACCTGAGCGATACTGGCGGCAGAATGCGGCAAAATGAGGGAGAAAGGATTGCCTTTTCCGCCCGGACGGCGCCTTGCGGCAGCCTTTGGGCGGCTGATTTCTGCGGTCCTGATCCGGCTGAACGGGCAGCCGAAGGGAGGCTTCGATCAGGCTGAGATGGCGGTTAAACGTGGGGCAGGATCCGGCGTTATAAATGCAAAATGGCTGCATCCCGAGAGGGGGCAGCCATTCTGTTATATGATTTGCGGCTCAGCTTGCCCCGGGTCAGGCCCGGTCAGGCGAGTCCGGCAGATCAGCTGGACGGACGCTGCCTCTTCATCCAGTTGCCAGCCTCGCCAACTTCGGCGGAGATGTCGTTCGAGAGGGTGCCGATTGCCGGGCGAACAGCTTGCATAACCAGCAGGCCCAGGCCAACAACAGCAGCGGTCAGCACAACCCAGTCAACGGTGACTGCGCCGTCTTCGTCTTTGATGAAATTCATAGCGTTCATGGTTCTGTCCCTTTCAAAGGTGCTCAGTTTCTTTAACATCCGCCACGGTGGCGTTCGGCCGGCCTCTGTTCCGTTCCGATCTTCCGTTCGGGATGAGCACATATAGACCCTCAATCGTGGCGACTTTTGGAACAGGTTGAGGCATTTTCGCAGCGTCGGACCAGCGGGCCGTTATCTTGCGGTATTGCTCTGATTTTGAAGGAATAATTTTTTGTAAATTTTCGAACACCCCGAACGGCTGTGCGAAAATTGCGTTGCATTTCGATCAATTGGGGCAGTTTCGCCACTTTTGAAGGGCGATTCTGCTTTGCTGATGGCCTGAACTCTGCGATTCCTTAAAAAAACAAGAAGAGCAGGCACCCGAAATGATGCGCGGATTATCAGGCCCACTGCTGGTGGCGCTGGCGGCTGTGGCGATTCCAACCCCTGGTCAGGCCGAGCTGGAGGATTTCACCTTTCGTCGGGTCAAAGTTGGCGATTCCGCGCCGGGCAAAAGAATCACGGTGCAGATCGATCCCGCCGAGCAGGCACGCCGCCTGGCTGCGACGGCCTGGAAGGATCCCGCGCTCAGACGTGATGAGGATCAGCCGCAATCCCCCGCCGGAACGGCTGAAGGTGCCGACGGGGCGGTGCCGGGGGCGGGGCCAAAATCGAACTATGCCTGGTATTGGGAGATGGTGGCGCCGGATCGGGCCAGCTCGGCAGGGCAGTTTCCGAAAGCGATGGCGGCACTGACCCAGGGGCCTGGCGGGGCCTCGGTTGCGGCGCCCAGGATGCAGTCGATGCAGACCATGGCAGAGATCTATGGCCGCGATATTCTGACAGCAACTGTTGGGACCGATGTGTCGCCTGCGCTGGTGCTGGCGGTGATCGGGATCGAGAGCGCCGGGCGCAAAGAGGCGGTTTCTTCGGCGGGGGCGGTGGGGCTGATGCAGCTGATCCCCGCAACGGCTGAGCGCTTTGGCGTGACCGATTCCACCGACCCCGCGCAAAACATCAAAGGCGGCGTCGCCTATCTGGACTGGCTGCTCGATGAATTTGACAATGATCCGCTGATGGCGCTGGCGGCCTATAATGCCGGTGAGGGGGCGGTGAAGAAAAACGGCGGCGTGCCGCCCTATGCCGAGACCAGGGACTATGTGCCCAAGGTGCTTGCGGCCTGGCAGGTGGCGCAGGGGCTGTGCATGACCCCGCCCGAGCTGGTGACTGATCCCTGCGTTTTCAGGATTATGGCTTCGACCGGGGGCTGAGGCAGTGAAAGAGAGGCCCGGCAAGAGCCTTGAAAGAGGCCTTGAAAGTGGGGTCTGTCTGTCCCGGCGCAGATGCGAAGGCCCCCTTGCGAAACCTTTCGCCCTTAGCAGGGGGAGGGATTTGTCCGGGGCAGCGCTGCCTGTCAGACGCCTGTCAGCTGGTGAACTGGTCGGCCCATTCGGGATGGCGGCGGCGCATGGCATCGACAAAGGTGCAAAGCGGCACGATGCGATAGCCGTTTTCGCGGGCATCTTTAACCAGCGCTTCGACCAGGGCCTTGCCGGCACCTGTTCCGTGGAAACTGTCGGGGACGCCGGTATGGTCGGCTGATACGACACCGGGGCTGCGCCGGGTGAAGGTCAGCTCGGCCTCGTCACCATCTTTGCAGATCACAAAGCGGCCCTGATCATTGCTGGTTTCATGGTGGATTTCGAAATCGGCCATCTGACGCTCTCCTGAACGGGTGTGACAGATAAAGGGATGCCGGATGCCACTGTCAATGTGGGGCTGTCGAATCGCGTTCAGCCATGTATGTCAGTGCTGTGTGCGGACGTGGCGAAACTGGTAAACGCAGCAGACTTTGACGATTTGGAGTGCCCGTGGGGAAACCTGCGGTGCAGAACCGCTCAAATTCGGGGAAAGCTAAGGGAGGGCCTGAACGGGCGCTTCGATGCCAATCCCGAGCCAAGCCCCGGTCGGTGATCGCAGGATCCAGGCCAGGGAAGGTGTAGAGACTGGACGGGCGGTGCCTGTAGCCACGAAGGCCGGATCGGTGTTTCGCGGCCATGGCAAAGGGACAGTCCAGACCACGAACGCCCGGCATGTGCGGGGCGGCGGCGAAAGTCGAAGTGGGATGAAAATCTGCCTTCCGAAAGGAATTACGGGTTCGATCCCCGTCGTCCGCACCAACTACCATTGATTTTATTGAGTTATTGGCGATTTCAATCTCTGGTCCACCAGTTAGCCCGCCACAGAGTCGGCGAATTTTTCAGGTCGGCGCATTTCCAGAGCCGAGAACCGTCGATCATGACGCCCTCATTCAGGCGGCCCGCCGCAATCCATTTGCGAAATGTCGGGCGGCTGATACCCATGATTGCCGCGGCAACCTTTTCACGGATAAGCAGTGGCTGAATGTCCATCATCCGCCCCCTTTCTCTTGCGCGGCGGCGGGGCGGAAACGGCGCCAGGCCAAGACGGGCAGCGGGTTTACCTCGCGATGTTCCTCGACCAGTTCGATGACCCGGCCAATTCCGCCACGGGCGTTCGCGCCTTCTTCCGCGCTGCCGCGATCCATCACGAGGTTGCGGGCAAGCAGAAGCTCCAGCGCCCTGATGCGGTCGGCTGCCTCAAGGCTATGCGCCTGGCAAGGCGGCTGCGTCACGAACCTCGCCACCAGCGTATCGGTGTCAGTGATCATGGGCGGCCTCCGTACGTGCGGAGGGCGTAACTGCCGCTGGTTTCAGGCGATGCTGATGAGCAAAAGCAGCACGACAATGTCTGTCGCCATAGTGGCTGTCACCTGGTCGCGCGAGATGAGGCCGCGGTACCAAAGGAAAAAGGCTGTGGGAAACACGGTCACTCTCCATAAATCTCATCAGCAACGTGAGGTTGTGTGATTGGTTCCCTGAGCGTTGATTATTTCGGGCGGGGGCCGCCCCTCCATCACGCGCGGTCATTGGGGGCCTCCGGGGTGTGCTTGATTGCGGGTGGCGGCTCGTCGCGCTGCCCGAACAAGCAGCAGGCGAGTGCGTTGCAGGTGAAGCGCCGGTTTGCTTTCCGGTGCTTGAGCTTGTGGCATCCGCCCTTCTTGAGCCGCCCCTGCGGCGGCCTTGTTGCTCTGCGCATAGTGCCCCGGGGGGGCGTTGCGATGCGGTCTTTCACCTTCCCGATTTCCCAGAAGGCGCATTCGCGGCAGGTTTTGCCTTCCGGGCCGGTGCCCGCGATATGGGCTTGGCCAAGGAAGGTGTTGCGAATGGCTGCCTTATGGGGAAGGGCCTTCATCCTTGCTCCGAACTGGAGGTGGTCGCTCAACATCCCAGGCTTCATTGAGCCCGATCAGGGGCTTTGGGTTTCCTGATCCGATCTGCTGAACCCGATTGAGGATCTGCTGGTCTGGCTCTGGGTCACGATGCGCCAGATGCGCGGGGAAGAGCCGGATTTCATGTGGTCAGTTGGGGCGGAGATCCAGGCCAGCCCCAGGGCAAGGGCAGGCCATGACCCAACGCACAAACGCGCCTGCTGACGATGAAACAGCGGCGCGTCTGGCTGACACTCGTAAACAATCACATCGACGCCTGGTCATGAGGGCTTTGACCATCGCGCCGGGCACTCACAAAAACCGCCCCCGTCACTCGCACACCGGGGAAACGCAGAAAACACGGATCGGTTTCCAGGCATCTTTGCCTATGCCGCAGGAAAAAACGGAACGAGGGAAGGAATGACACCACTCGCAATCATCGGCGGCGCTGTCGTCGCAATCACCATCATCGTCGGAGCGGTCCAGATCGCCCGATCATTCACGAAACCCACCAGGAAAGGAAATCACCGTAGGAAAAACGGAATTCACCATCGGCGGCGTGGTCAGTGCCGCAATCGTCGCAATCATCAGCCTTTTCGGCAGCTTCTATACCGTCGATGAGGGCGAGCGCGGCGTGATCGTGTCTTTCGGGACCGTGCAGGGCACAGCGGATCCTGGCATTCATTTCAAGATGCCGATCATCACCTCGGTCCATACGGTGCCGCTACGGTGCCGCTGCGCAATCAGGTCACCAGCTACGAAAGCCGTGAGGCCTATACGACAGACCAGCAGATCGTCACCATTGAGGCCCCTGCACATCACCTGCCAGATCCCCGCGGACCGCGTCGAAGAGGTATACCGCGAATAAGCTGATGGTGAACGGGCGTAATGCCGTTCTGGCACTGGAGAGGATTCGCGATTCGCAAAGAGGCTAACCGGTTCGGCGGAACATTTTAATAGTCTGCGAAAGTGGGTTGTGCGCCTGCGAGAGAACGCCCGAAGCATCCCCGCTGCCGGGCGTTTTACCTTTCATCTGCCTTGGGCTTTCACGCGGTCACCCTGCCAGCCGGAACATCCCCGATGGGCGAAAGCCTTCAGCCGCCAGGGCCTCCAGCCGTAATGGGCCGGTCCAGTCATGGGCGCGAATGGCGGTAATCGGGGACGGTGGGACTTCCCGAAGCAATGTCACAGGGCTATCGTCCGGGCGATATAGAGGTCACAGGGTTCTGGTGGATGTTGATCCGGGTCGGAAATGCACGGACAGGGAAAATAGATCTCGCCCTCGCCGGGATCATGTCCTTCGTTGCGGGGGCTATCAATGCGGTTGGCTTCCTGATCGCCGGAGCGTTTTCTGCAAATATGACGGGTAATGTCTCCGCGCTGGCGGATGAACTCGCCGCTGGCAACCTGGTGATGGCCTTGTCATTTCTGGGGCTTTTCGTCGCGTTTGTCGCCGGCGCCGCGTTCGCTGCTTTCGGGATCCAGGCCGGGGAGCGGTATGGGATAAGGTCCGTCTACTCGCTCGCGATCCTTTTCGAAGCCGCGCTTCTCTTTGCCTTGGGTATGAGCGATCTGTTCGACAGCCGCATCACTGGGCATGAGATGCTGATCATCACGCTTTGCTTTGTCATGGGGCTGCAAAACGCCGTGACAACGATGATTTCTCAGGCGCGTGTCAGGACGACCCATGTCTCGGGCATGGCGACAGATCTTGGCATAGGGCTGGCAACGCTGCTGGGGGATAAGGCTGCGAAAAGCGAAGCTGTCCCGAAGCTTAAGCTTCACGCACTGACGCTGACCTGTTTCGCAGCCGGCGGGGTGCTGGGCGCTCTCGTCTATAGCATTGCCGGCCACTGGGTCTTTATCGTGGGCGCTGCAGTTTTGCTGATGGTGGCGGGGCCAGAAGCCTGGTTGGCCCGTCGCAAAGGCCAATGATCGTCGCAAAGGACAATGATCAAAGCCAGGAGCTGGCCGCTTATGACCGCGCCGCCAAAGGCGCGGGTGAGGGTTTGACACATTGACATGCCCCGCCCGACCGTTCTTCGGCCCCTGATCGCCAGGCTGCCAGCCCGATAGCACCCCATGTTGTTGTCGATTGGGCACGTCTTACCGGCATTTTTCCGACCATCCTGGCGCTATTGCGCGGCGGGCGTGGAAAAGAGGGTGAATCGCGGGAAGTCGCGGGCTATAAGGACGCATCTGCCGCATGTGCCCCGCCTGATCGGGGCAGGGCGGGCGGTGCTGGTATGTGTTGGCGGGGGGCTTGTCCTGCCGGTGTTGAGGGTAACATTGCATTGAGCGGCATGGAGAAACAATTGGTCGGCAGGTTCCTTCTGGGTGCGGGATTGGGCGGTCTTGTCGGGACCGGAGTCCTCGCGCTGCTCTCTGTTTCGTTTTCCGGCCCGTTTCCCCAGCAACGGACAGCTGCGTCGATCCGCGAGGATCAGGCTGCGGCCCTGCCTGCGCCTGCCAATAACGGTTCGGCCAATAACAGTCCGGCCAATAACAGTCCGGTCAATTCTGGGCCCGTTGATGATATTCCGGCCGCCGGCGCAAACTCAGATGCTCTTTCGGCCAATAACGGGGCGCAGCCTGAGGCGCCCGCTGCCCCCTCTGTCGCCGCCTCGGAGGGCGGGCTTGTTCCCCCGGCTGCGACTGCGGCTCCCGATATTGCGCCAGATGCTTTGCCCGATCCGCAGGGTATGGCGGCAAATCAGGGCATGGCGGCACCAGAGGCCCTGCCGGAACTGGACCATGATCTGGCCCCGGATCTGGACCCTGACGCTGGATCAGTGGCGGATGCCGCGATCACGCCGCCGGCAGAGGCCTCTGCAGAGACCCAGGCCGAGGCAGAGCAGGGTCCTGGCAATGGGGGCGCACAGGATGCGCTGGTGACCCTTCTGCCAGAGCCGCCGCCACTGACCGAAGAAGAAGAGCTTTTGCTGGCACAGATGGCGGCTGATGCGCTGCTGGAAGAGGCCCAGCCTGCGGAAAACGCGCCGATCCTGTCGGCGGGCGATGAGTTCGTCATCCTTGACCAGCTGCCGCCGAATGCGATGGCGCAGCGTCAGCCAGAGGGGCAGCCTCAGCCCCTGGCCGACACCCCCGAAGGGGCCAGGGTTGCGCAGCAGGATCAGGAAGAAACATTGCTGGCGCAGGCGACGCCCGAGACCCCGCCCGCTGGGACTGAGGCGGATAGGGCTGAGGCGGATCGGTCTGCGGTTGCAGATGTCGCAGCACCCGACAGTGCCGCGCAGGATGCAGAGCCTGCACCGCCAGAGCCTGGACCGCCAGAGACTGCAGAGGCTGAGCCTGCAGCAGAACCCGCCGCAGTACCCGTCGCAGATCCCGAGGCTGCACCCGTGGCAGAGGCTGCGCCGACGCAGCCTGCGCCAGAGACGGATGCAACAGCCTCCGATTTGCCCGATGAGGCCATTGCTCTGGATAGCGCTGACGCGCCCGTCGCCCCTGAGGTCGAAGCAGAGGCCCAAGCAGAGGCCGAAGTGGAAGAGGGGGCGGCAGCCGCTCCTGCCGAAGATACACCGCAGCCTGCCGATCCGGGCAAGGCGCGGATGATCACGCTCGACAGCGAGGCATCCCAGCCGGGGGCAGCCTCCTCTGCTGCCAATGGGGTAGAGACCAACCGCCTGCCGCGTATCGGTGATGCCCCGGCGGAGGTTGCGACAGCAGAGGAGTCTGCCACAAGCGCAGAGCCGCGCCATGCCTTTGCCCGCGCTTTTGACAACCCTGCAGAGCGGCCGAAATTCAGCGTGATCCTGATTGATGATGGCTCGGCCACGCTGGATCGCCAGGCGCTGGCGGATCTGCCCTTTGCCGTCAGCTTTGCGATTGATCCGCAGCTGGCCAATGCCGGCGCGATCTCGGAAATCTATCGTGCCGCCGGGCAAGAGGTGGTGATGCTGGCGGGATCCTTGCCCAAAGGGGCCTCGGCCAGCGATATTGCCGTCAGCTTTGACGCGATGGCGCATGCCCTGCCAGAGGCGGTGGCGGCCATGGATGTTCCGGCCCGCACCTTCCAGGCCGACCGGCAGCTTTCGGGCCTGGTCGTGCCGGAAATCAACGCCCAGGGGCGCGGCCTGATCACCTGGAATGTGGGGCTGAATGCGGCTGACCAGCTGGCCAAACGTGGCGATGTGCCTTCGGCGGTGGTGTTCCGGCTGCTTGATGCCGAGGGCGAGTCTGCGCCTGCGATCCGCCGTTATCTTGACCGCGCCGCCTTCAAGGCCGTCCAGGAAGGCGGCGTGCTGGTGGTTGGCCATGCGGCCCATGGCGATACCGTGGCCGCCTTGCTGGAATGGGCGGTTGAGGGGCGCGCCGACAGCGTGGCGCTGGCCCCGGTTTCAGCGATGCTGAGCATCGACTGAGCCAGAAGCCAGAAGAGAACCCAAGGGGCAGGAAAGGGGCGCTAAAGCGCCTCTTTCACCGCCTCCATCGCGACATAGGTCGAGGTCTGCGCCACATGGGGCAGGGCAGAGATGCGCTCGGCCAGCACGCGGCGATAGTCGGAAATATCGGTGGTGCGCACCTTCAGCAGATAGTCGAAACGGCTGGCGATCATATGGCATTGCTCGACCTCGGGCACGGTCAGCACGGCGCGGTTGAAGGCCTGCAGCGCCGCCTCGCGGGTGTCATCCAGCCGCACCTCGACAAAGGCCACATGCGACAGCCCCATTTTCACCGGATCAAGGATCGCGCGATAGCCCGCGATCACCCCCGCCTCTTCCAGCCGCTTCATCCGCGCCTGGACGGGACTTTTTGACAGGCCGACACAGCGGGCCAGCTCGACCGCGGCAATGCGGCCCTCGGTGGCCAGGATCCGCAGAATCGCATGATCGAAACGGTCCAGGTCCGGCAATGATTGTGGCATGAATTATCTCTGATTTATGGTCATATTGGCTGTATAATTTCAAAAGATCGGGAAGAATGGCCCCGGCTTTGGGTGTATTATAGCCAAAACGCAGGAGGTCTGCATGAAAAATCCGTCTGATCTGGTCCGTGATGCTTCGCTTGCACCTGAGGGTGAGTTGGTCAGGGCGCTGATCGCCCAAAGCGGGTTGGATCAGACCGCCCGCGACCGGATCGCCGCCGCCGGGGCCGATCTGGTGCGGCGCATCCGCTCGGGCGCAAAGCCCGGCCTGATGGAGGTTTTCCTCGCCGAATACGGTCTGTCGACCGATGAGGGCATCGCGCTGATGTGTCTGGCCGAGGCGCTTTTGCGGGTGCCGGATGCGCCGACGATGGATGCGCTGATCGAGGATAAGATCGCCCCCTCTGACTGGGGCAAACATCTGGGGCACTCGGCCTCAAGCCTGGTGAACGCCTCGACCTGGGCCCTGATGCTGACGGGCAAGGTGCTGGACGAGCGCGGGCCCGGTATTGCAGGCAGCCTGCGCGGTGCGATCCGGCGGCTGGGCGAGCCGGTGATCCGAAGCGCGACGACGCGGGCGATGAAAGAGATGGGCCGCCAGTTCGTTCTGGGTGAAACCATTGAAAAGGCGATGAAACGCGCCGAAGAGCTTGAGGCCAAAGGCTATACCTATTCCTATGATATGCTGGGCGAGGGGGCCCGCACTGAGGCCGACGCCCGCAGCTATCACCTGGCCTATACCCGCGCGATCACCGCGATCGCCAAAGCCGCGAAATCGCGCGATGTCGGCACCAATCCCGGCGTTTCCGTTAAGCTTTCCGCCATACATCCGCGCTATGAAGTGGCCCATGAAGCGCGCGTGATGGAGGAACTGGTGCCCCGGCTGCGGGCACTGTCGGGGCTGGCAAAGGCGGCCGGGATCGGCCTGAATGTTGATGCGGAAGAGGCGGATCGGCTGGATCTGTCGCTGAAGGTGATTGCGGCCACGCTGGAAGATCCCTCGCTGGCGGGCTGGGATGGTTTCGGTGTGGTGGTCCAGGCCTACGGGCGGCGCTGCGGGGCGGCGCTGGATGTGCTTTATGACCTGGCGACCCGGCTGAACCGCCGGATCATGGTGCGCCTCGTGAAGGGGGCCTATTGGGATTATGAGATCAAGCGCGCCCAGGTGCTGGGGCTTGAAAGCTTCCCGGTTTTCACCCGCAAACAGGCAACCGATGTCTCTTATATCGCCAATGCGCAAAAGCTGCTGGCGATGACCGACCGCATTTACCCGCAGTTCGCGGGCCATAATGCGCATACGGTGGCGGCGGTGCTGGATATGGCCGAACAGGCTGGCATTCGCCCCGATCAATATGAGTTCCAGCGCCTGCATGGCATGGGCGAGCGTCTGCATGACATTGTTCATACAGATAAAAACACCCGCTGCCGGATCTATGCGCCTGTCGGGGCGCATCGGGATCTGCTGGCCTATCTGGTGCGCCGCTTGCTGGAAAACGGCGCGAATTCGTCCTTCGTGAACCAGATCGTCAATGAAGAGGTCTCGCCTGAAGAGGTCGCGTCCTGCCCGCTGACCTATATGGAGCGAGTCTCGCCGCTGGAAAATCCCTCGGTGCCGCCGGGGCCGCAGATCTTCCCGGGTCGTGTCAATTCGGCGGGTTTCGACCTGACCTCGCATGCGGATCTCGATCGGATCAATGCCGCCATGGCGCCCTTTATGACGCAGCGTTTCAGCGTCACGCCCAGCCTTGCCGGGCCGTTTACGGGCGGTCCGCGCCAGGATGTGATCAATCCGGCAACCGGCGAAAGCGTCGGTCAGGTGACGACCGCCAGCGCCGCAGATGTCGACACCGCGCTCAGCCTGGCCACGCCATGGGCGGCGAGCGCCAGCATCCGGGCTGCGACCCTGCGCCGCGTCGCCGACGCCTATGAGGCGAATTTCGGCCAGATCTTTGCGATCCTGATCCGTGAGGCCGGGAAGAACCTGCCCGACGCCGTCGCCGAGCTGCGCGAAGCTGTTGATTTCCTGCGCTATTACGCCAATGAGGCCGAGGGGCTGACCGCGCCCGCCCGTGGCCGCTTTACCTGTATCAGCCCGTGGAATTTCCCGCTGGCGATCTTCTCTGGCCAGATTGCGGCCGCGCTGGCGGCTGGCAATGCCGTGCTGGCCAAACCGGCCGAGCAGACGCCGATGATCGCCGATCTTGCGGTCGCTCTGATGCACCAGGCGGGGGTGCCGCTGACGGCGCTGCAGCTTTTGCCGGGCGAGGGCGATATCGGGGCGGCTCTGACCTCAGACCCGCGTGTCGATGGGGTGGCCTTCACCGGCTCGACCGAGGTTGCGCTGATCATCCGCCGCGCTATGGCGGAAAACCTGGCCCCCGGCGCGCCGCTGATCGCCGAGACGGGCGGCATGAACGCGATGGTTGTCGATTCGACCGCGCTGCCCGAACAGGCGGTGCGCGATATCGTCGCCTCGTCCTTCCAGTCGGCGGGGCAGCGCTGCTCGGCCCTGCGCTGCCTTTACGTGCAGGAGGATATCGCGCCCGGCATCATCGAGATGCTGGAAGGCGCGATGGATGAGCTGGCGATCGGCGATCCGGCATTGCTGCGCACCGATGTTGGCCCGGTGATCGACGCCGAGGCCCTGGCCACCATCAACGCGCATATTGCGAAAGCCCGCACCGAGGGGCGGCTGCTGAAAGAGCGGGCGGTGCCCGAGATCGGCACTTTCGCGCCCCCCGCCGTGATCCGCGTTGACGGTATCGCCGCGATGGAGCGTGAGATTTTCGGCCCCGTCCTGCATGTGGTGACATTTAAATCCGGCGAGATTGACATCGTTATCAATCAGATAAACCAAACCGGCTATGGGCTGACCTTCGGCCTGCACACCCGGATCGATGACCGCGTGCAGCACTTTGTCGAGCGTGTTCATGCGGGCAATATCTATGTGAACCGCAATCAGATCGGCGCGGTGGTCGGCAGCCAGCCCTTCGGCGGCGAGGGGCTTTCGGGCACCGGGCCAAAAGCGGGCGGGCCGCAGTATCTGCCGCGCTTCACCCGGCAGGCGGCCCAGGTCTCAGGCCAGCCCGGCAACGCCATCGCGGATGAGGCGGCGGTGGCGGCGGCCCTGGCCTCTGCCACGCTGCCCGCCGCGCCCGAGCCGCGCGAGCTGCCAGGCCCCACCGGCGAATCGAACCGCCTGGGCCAGTTCCCACGCGAGCCGCTTTTGTGCCTCGGCCCGGGGGCTGCGGCGCTGGCGGCCCAGGTCAATGCGGTGCGCGCGCTTGGCGGTGCGGCGGTTGAGGCCGATGGCCTTACCCCCGAGGCGCTGGTGCGGCTGCAGGGCTTTGGCGGTGTGCTTTACTGGGGCGACGAGCCCGGCGCCCGTGCCCTGACCCGCGCTTTGGCCAGCCGCAAGGGGCCGATCCTGCCGCTGATCACCGGCAGCCCCGACCAGGCGCATATCATGCATGAGCGCCATGTCTGCATCGACACCACGGCCTCTGGCGGCAATGCCAGGCTGCTGGCCGAGGTTGCGGATGCCTGAGGGCAGGGGCTATTGACCAAAGGCGCGACCCGGGCCAGGGTCGCGCATGTTTCCAATTCGTGACCACAATCCCTCGGGGCGCGTCCCCTTTGTCACCTTCGCGCTGATTGCGGTGAATGTGGTGACGTTTCTGGCCTATTATCCAGCCGCGTCAGAGCTTTGGCTGGCGCGGTTCTATTACACCTGGGGCGTAATTCCGGCCGATATGTGGGCGTTTGACAGCGCTGCGACCTGGATCAGCCATATGTTCATCCATGCGGGCTGGATGCATCTTGCCGGGAATATGCTGTTCCTGTGGATCTTTGGCGACAACCTGGAAAGCGAGATGGGGCATGCGGGCTTTTTGCTGTTCTATCTTCTGGCAGGGGCTGCGGCGGCGATTGGCCAGGCCTTGCCCGATCCCGGTTCTGCGGTGCCGATGGTCGGGGCCTCTGGTGCGATTGCCGGGGTGATGGGGGGATATCTGCTGCTTTATCCGCGCGCGCAGGTGGATGTGCTGCTGATCGTGGTGATCTTCTTTCGGGTGTTCACGCTGCCGGCCTGGCTTGTGCTGGGGCTGTGGTTTGCGATTCAGATCTTTTCGGGCGTGGCTGTTCCGGGCGACGGCGTCGCCTATCTGGCCCATGCCGGCGGCTTTGTCGCGGGGCTGATTTTGACCTTGCCGCTATGGCTGCGGCGTGGCGGGCGGCGGTTCTGGCAGGAAAACGCCGGCCACCCCCCGCATCCCGGCGCAGAATATAGCCTGTCGCAAAGCCGAATCCCCAGGGTGGGCAGGCGCTGACCGGGCCGCCAGATTTGCGCTATGGCCGGACAGAAGCGATGGCGGCAGGTGTCTTGTCAGGTGCCCAGGCTGTCAGGGTTCTGCGGATTGCACCCAGGCTGACGGATCATGACTGATAGGGGAAGGTGGTACGGGTGGTCGGACTCGAACCGACACTCCTTGCGGAAACAGAGTTTGAGTCTGTCGCGTCTACCATTCCGCCACACCCGCATCATCCAGCATCTGCCTGGCAGGACCTGGCGTATTTGGCCAGATCGCAGAGCTGTGTCGCATCCGCCTGTCAGCACTCTGGTCACGCCCAGCCAGAACCCCGCTATCAGCAGGCGACCGGAAAAAGACCCATGCGGCAGGCACCGCGATGTGCCGTATATGCTTCGGTTCCGCGCAGTCAGTCAAGCGTCATTCCATCCTGACGGTCTGTCCTCTGGCCACCAGGGCGGGTGGCGGTCTGCACATTATTGCATCGCAAGGCGGCGCAGCAGGCGATGAAGATCCTTTTGCTGGGCGACTATGGCCTCTTTGGCGGCAGGCTGGCCCGTCTCATGCAGGATATGGCCGGGCTTGAGTTGCTGATCTGCCGCCGTGCCCCCCGCGCCGCCCAGGCCTTTTATGCCGGGTGGAGGGGGGGCGCGGCTGCAGCTGATACCGCGCCGCTGGTCACTTTGGGGGCTGTCGCTGTCCAAAGCCCTGCTGCCAGGAGTCGGGTCGTATAAGCACGAGACTGACGGCCGTTTTCAAATCGATGTGGAAATCGCCGTGCCTGTGATTGGGTGGATCGTGCATTATAAGGCGGGCTGCGGCAGGACGTTTGCGCGCATGATCCCCGGGTTTGACGGGTAGACCTGTCACTGACAGAGGTTGAGCGACTTGTGATTGACCGGCTGCGGAGGCCGCAGCGCTTGCTCTGGCAGGGCTAAAAGAGGCTGGCAGGGCCGGGTCGCAGCCGGTATTTTCCCGCAAACGGGCCGTATCCTGCACCCGATTGCTCGGATGCAGGGCTATGCGCCTGGCCTGTGGGGGCAGATCAGAACCGGAAGCCCGCGATGACCTGGGTGCTTTCCCCGGTTGCACGGACGCCCAGCGACATTTTGTTGAATGACACATTCACCACCGCGCCGAAATTGCCTTTATATTCGGTATCCGGCTCGGTATTGGCCCAGCATTGGTAGCCGAGATAAGATGCGGCACAATCGCTGGTGTCTTCACGAACGCCGACCAGCAATGCGGCATCGGTCCGGAAACGGCTGTTTTCAATGACATTCGCGCCGATCAGCAGATTGTAGGAGGTCGCCTGTTTCACCGCTTGATCGCGGCCCCAGGTCGAATCGAGCAAAGTTCCCTCGCGCCCGATATCTGCGCCGAGAACCAGTTTGCGGCCCGCCAGCTGATGCATGATCCCGATCGAAAGGGGGGTGCTGTCATCTCTGAACTCACTGGCGGATTTGGCACCGCCAAGGCCGAAATAAAGCGAGGTGCGTCCGGCTGTGCCGTCTTGGGCGATGGCAGGAGCAGCCAGCAATGCCAGTGGCGCAGCAAGAAGAAGAGCTTTGAAATTAAACATTTGTCACATCCACATATCATTTACGTTCGGGAAAAGCCGTCATCTTCTCGTTTGAAATCACAAAATTCGTAATAATTTCATAACGCCTGCTGCGGATGATCCAGAGGGCAGACATTATCGCCCGCCCCGGTCATATCATCGCAAAATGACGGCAAACCTATGCTCTGGGGCGGGCATCGGGGGATCAAATTTGTGGAATTATTGTGCTCCGTAGCGGAACAATTACGGAAAAACGCAGAAAATGAAGCATTGTCTTAAACATTTACCGCCATAAACCGAAGGCACAGGTGCTGCGGCACCTGTCACTGAAACTGATGCGGGAATTACATCTTTGTGAAATTATTTCATGGCCTTAGCTTTGGCGCAGGACCATGCCAGAGCAGACCCAGAGCAGACAATGACAGCCTTCCCCGATCGTAAGCCAGACAATGACTGCGACACGCGCCCCGGTTCCGGGGGCCGCCGTGGGGCTCAGACGGGGGTGGTCTCTGGTCGGCTGGCCGGTGCAAAGCCGGAAATCATGCGGCTTGATGCAGGTGATTTTCGCTTTGCATTGGCGATGGGCTGGCGCGATTTTTGTGCGGCTCCGATCTGGGGGATCTTCTTCGCGCTGATCTATGTTCTGGGCGGCTGGCTGGTTTTCTGGGCTCTGACCGCGCAGGGGCAGCTTTGGTGGACGTTGCCTGCCGCGGCAGGATTTCCAATTCTTGGGCCCTTTATTGCCTGCGGCCTGTATGAGGTCAGCCGCCGACTTGAGCGGGGCGCGCCGCTTGACCGGGCTACAGTTCTGGGGGCGATCTTTGCGCAAAAGGACGGGCAAATTCCGTCAATGGCGGCGCTGATTGTGTTCTATTTCCTGTTTTGGAACTTCTTTGCGCATATGACTTTTGCGCTGTTCATGGGCAATGTGACGATGACCAATGTCTCACAATCGCTGGCCGTTTTCATGACGCCTGCGGGGCTTGGGCTGTTGGTGTTCGGCACGCTCAGCGGGGCGCTGATTGCGGCGCTTTTGTTTTCACTGACGGTGGTCAGCCTGCCGATGCTGCTGGAACGTGACATTGATTATGTGACGGCGATGCTGACCAGCCTTTCGCTGGTGCGCGAAAATATGCTGCTGATGCTGGCATGGGGTGCGTTTATTGCGGCGCTGCTGTTTCTGGCGATGCTGCCGGGTTTTCTGGGCCTGTTTGTGGTGCTGCCGGTGCTGGGGCATGCCAGCTGGCATCTCTATCGTCGCGCGGTTGCCTGGCCTGATGCCCCGCCTGATGCCAGCCACCAGACCCAATCGGCGTAAGGGGGTGCGCCTCTCTGACGCCTTTGATTTCCCTCTGGCCCAGATCGGCTTGACCCAGATCGGTTTGACCCAGATCGGTTTGGCCCAGATCGGTTTGGCCCAGATCGGTTTGGCCCAGATCGGTCGCGGACAGATTGCCGCTGCCTGACAGAGCGGTTACAACAGGCGAAAGCTGTCAGAGAGGTAAATGCCCATGCGAATGATCGACACCTTCGTAAAGCCGATGCATCGTGAGGGGATCCCCTTTGTCGCGATTTTTGCGCTGATCACCCTGGTTCTCTTTTTCATCTGGGAACCGCTGGGCTGGCTGGGTCTTGCCCTGACGATCTGGTGCTATTACTTCTTCCGCGACCCCAAACGCGCGGTGCCGGAAAACAAGGGGCTGCTGGTCAGCCCGGCTGACGGCATCGTCTCGATGATCACCCCTGCCGTCCCCCCGGTCGAGCTGGGTCTGGGCAATGAGGCGCTGACCCGGGTCTCGGTTTTCATGTCGGTGTTCAACTGCCATGTGAACCGCACGCCGATCTCGGGTAAGGTGACGGCGCTGGCCTATCGGCCGGGAAAATTCCTGAACGCCTCGATGGACAAGGCCTCGGACGATAACGAGCGCAACTCGCTGGCGATCCAGCTGGAAGATGGCCGCCATATCGCGGTTGTGCAGATTGCAGGCCTCGTGGCGCGCCGTATCGTTTGCTGGACGAAGCCGGGCGACATGCTGCGCACGGGCGAGCGGTTCGGCCTGATCCGTTTCGGCTCGCGGCTGGATGTCTATCTGCCGCCGGGCGTCGAGCCGCAGGTTGCCGTTGGCCAGACCGCAGTTGCAGGTGAGACGGTTCTTGCGCTGATCGGAACGGATGCGCCAGCGCGCCACGCCAGGATCGAGTGAATGAGCCTGCCCGACCAGAGCCCCGTTCCGGCCGGTCCGGATGCAGCGAACACAGCTGAGGGCGCAGCGCAGGTCACGCGCCCGATACCGGATCCTGACACGCCTGATCCTGACACGCCCGAGCGCGGCCTTCTGGTTTTGCGGCTTTTGCCCAATCTGGTCTCGATCCTGGCGCTTTGTGCCGGGCTGACCGCGATCCGCTTTGCCTTTGCGGGCAATGTGAATATCGCGGTGCTGTTGATTGCGCTGGCGGCGTTTCTGGACGGGCTTGACGGGCGTCTGGCGCGAATGCTGCGATCAGAAAGCGCGATCGGGGCCGAACTGGACAGTCTTTGCGATTTCGTGAATTTCGGCGTGGTCCCGGCGCTGGTGCTGTATTTCTGGGGGCTCAGGGCTGAGGCCTCGATGGGCTGGATCGCGGTGCTGGTCTATGCGGTATGCTGCATGCTGCGGCTGGCGCGGTTCAATGTCGGCAATCGGGAAGCAAGCCCGAAAGAGAAAACCGGCTTTATCGGCGTGCCTTCACCGGCGGGCGCGATGCTGGTGCTGACGCCGATCTATCTGGCGCATGTGACCGGCTTCCGCCTGCCAGAGGCGGTGGTGACCTTCTGGATGGTCGCGGTCGGGGCGCTGATGATCTCACGCGTGCCGACCCCCAGTCTGAAGCGGGTGCGGATCCCGGCCAGCGCGGCGCCCTATGCGCTGGTGGGCGCGGTGGCGGCGGTGGCACTGGTGATCACCTACCCCTGGGTGACGCTGCTCTTGTTCTCGCTGGGCTATGGCAGCGGGCTGATGTGGCACGCAATCCGGCATCTTCGGCGCAACGAAACCTAAAGCGAGAGCGCCCGTTTTCGGGCAGAAAACAGGCGCTCGCCGCGCGGTCAGCTGTGGTAGGTTGCCTTGCGCCTGACCCTGCCAAGGGGATCAATCTCAAGCGCGCGGCGCGCGGGAACCCCTTCATAGTCGGTTTTCGCAACTTTGCCCGAGCTGTCCTCGATGATCAGCGTAAATCCTGGCATAACCGGGTCTGCATGGAACTCGGCCATCACAGTCCGCCAATCGCTCCTTCCGAACCCTTTTGCCCGGCTCAGACGGTCAAACGCCTCGATAATATGCGGCATTGCTGATGACAAATAAGCGGAAGGGGTGCCCTGAACCACCTTGCCGTTCAAAAAGTCGATGGTCAGCACGCCGTCCTGGGATTGCGCGGCATCTTTATAGACGTTCAAATCGTAAAATGTTGTGAGAAAGCTCATCCCGCCTACGATAGAGTCCGCAACACTGTGCGCGACCGACCTGACATCACTCATTCTCATGATAAATCTCCTGACGCCCCGCCAGGAAGCGTAGCGGCTGGATGGTCGTCCGTAAATCGTTAAGATTTGCCGGGCCAAAGCATGGAAAAGCCCCCGGATCACGCGATCCGGGGGCTTTTAATCACTCCATCGCTTCCAGCTCGTCGATGAAGCCTGCGATCATCGACAGGCCCTTGTCCCAGAATTTCGGGTCCGAGGCGTCAAGGCCAAAGGGGGCCAGCAGCTCTTTGTGGTGCTTCGATCCGCCCGCTTTCAGCATCTCGAAATACTTGTCCTGGAAGCCCGGCAGCCCATCGGCATAGGCGGCATAAAGCGCGTTCACCAATCCGTCGCCAAAGGCATAGGCGTAGACATAGAAGGGCGAGTGGATGAAATGCGGGATATAGGCCCAGAAGGTCTGATAGCCATCCATGAAGTCAAAGACCGGGCCAAGGCTTTCGGCCTGCACAGACATCCACAGCGCGTTGATGTCGTCGGGCGTCAGCTCGCCCCCGGCGCGGGCGGCGTGCAGCTTGCACTCGAAATCGTAAAACGCGATCTGGCGGACGACCGTGTTGATCATATCCTCGACCTTGCCCGCCAGCAGCACCTTGCGCTCGGCCGGGGTTTTGGCCTCATCCAGCAGCTTGCGGAAGGTCAGCATCTCGCCAAAGACGGATGCGGTTTCCGCCAGCGTCAGCGGGGTTGAGGACAAAAGCTCGCCCTGGCCCGCCGCCAGCACCTGGTGGACGCCATGGCCCAGCTCATGCGCCAGCGTCATCACGTCGCGCGGTTTGCCCAGGTAGTTCAGCATCACATAGGGGTGGACGGTGGTGACCGTCGGATGCGCGAAGGCGCCCGGCGCCTTGCCCGGCTTCACCCCCGCATCAATCCAGCCCTTTTTGAAGAAGGGCTGCGCCAGTTCGGCCATGCGCGGGTCAAAGGCAGCGTAGGCCTCGGTCACCTGACGCTCGGCGGTGGCCCAGTCGATCAGTTTGGGATCCTCGGCGGGCAGGGGGGCGTTGCGGTCCCAGACCTGCAGCCGATCCAGACCCAGCCATTTCGCCTTCAGCGCGTAATAGCGATGCGACAGCTTCGGATAGGCGGCGACGACGGCGTTACGAAGCGCCTCGACCACCTCTGGCTCGACATGGTTCGAGAGGTGCCGCCCGGACTGGGGCGTCGGCATCTTGCGCCAGCGATCCTCGATTTCCTTTTCCTTCGCCAGCGTATTGGTGATCCGCGCGAAAAGCTTGACGTTTTTGTCAAAGACCTCGGCCAGGGCATGGGCCGCAGCTTCGCGCCGGGCGCGGTTCGGGTCGGTCAGAAGGTTCAGCGTCGCCTCAAGGTTCAGCTCTTCCTCTTCGCCTGCCACGGTGAACATCAGGCCTGCGGTGGTCTCATCAAACAGTTTGTTCCAGGCAGATGCGCCGACAACAGACTGATCATGCAGGAATTTCTCCATCTCATCCGACAGCTGATGCGGGCGCATGGCGCGCATACGGTCAAAGACCGGCTTATAGCGGGCGAGATCCTCATTGGCATTCAGCAGTGCGGTCAGATGCGCGTCATCGAGGCGATTGAACTCAAGGCTGAAAAAGACCAGCGATGTGGTCGCGACCGTCACCGCATCCTGGGCGTCGGCCATGAATTTGGCGCGCTCCGAGTCCATGGTGTTCTGGTAATAGCGCAGCCCCGCATAGGACATCAGCCGCCCGGCGGTCACGTCGATCGCCTCATAATCCTGCACGCATTTCAGAAGGCCCGCCGCATCCAGCGTGGCCAGCTTGCCTTCATATTTCGCGGCAAAATCGGCGCAGGCCTTTGACAGCCACTCTGTATCGCGGGTGAATTCCGGGGCGTCGGGGGCGGGGTAGAGATCGCGCAGATCCCATTCCGGCAGATCGCCAAAGCCCTTTCCAGACGCATTTGCATCGAAAACCGGAAGGGGGGGGCTGAAGGTGAAAGGGCTGCGGATCATCGGACTACCTGTGCTGTTTTGCCCCTGAGTAAGGGCCTTACCCACCATCTAGGCGTGAGGGGGGGCGGGCTGCAAGGGTTGGCGCAATCCCTGGGGCTGGAGATAGCGTGATCTTTACAGCCCCGATCTGACCATAGAGCACCGCTTTTCCGCCTGGCCCCGGGCTTTGGCCTGGCCCCGGCGCTTTGATCGCGGCTTTTGGCCGGTGATCGGAATTTTGCTCTGGTTATTCCTGATCTTCGCGGCAACAGTTCTGCATGTCTGCCCCCGTCAGGAGGGGGGGCAGAAGGGGGATTGACCGTGGAACCGCAGCCTGCATTTGGCGTTTGCTCTGGTGTTGCTTAAAAAATGTGCAGGTGCACATGACGCAACCAGTGGATAGCCGGATGAGGTCTTTACGCTGCCGCATCTGCGCGATTGACTGAAAGTGCCATTAAGCGAGTGGAGCCAGATATGGGCGTATTCTTCGACGAGATGAACGGATCGGGTGGGGGCACCCGCATCCCCTATGCAAGGCTCGAAGAATGGCTGGCAACCATGCCCAAAGAGTTACGAAGCCTGAAACAGGCCGAGGCCGAGGCACTGTTTCGCCGCATCGGCATCACCTTCGCGGTTTATGGTGAGGGCGGCGATCCGGATCGGCTGATCCCTTTCGATATGTTCCCGCGCGTCTTCTCGGCCGCCGAATGGGCGCGGCTGGATCGCGGCGTCAAACAACGCGCCAAGGCGCTGAATATGTTTCTGGTCGATGTCTACGGACGCGGCGAGATCATTCGTGCGGGCCGCATCCCCGCCAATCTGGTCTATCAGAATGAGGCCTATGAGAAGGCGGTCGTCGGGTTCGTGCCGCCCAAAGGCGTCTATTCCCATATCGTCGGCATTGATCTGGTGCGCACCGGGCCGGAGGATTTCTTCGTGCTGGAGGACAATTGCCGCACGCCTTCGGGCGTCTCCTATATGCTGGAAAACCGCGAGATCATGATGCGGATGTTCCCCGGTCTTTTCCGCGAGAACCGCATCCAGCCGATTGATTCCTATGCGGAAATTCTGCGCCGCACGCTGGCCTCTGTCGCGCCCGTGAAATGCAAAGGCGAGCCGAAGGTTGTGATCCTGACGCCGGGTCATTTCAACTCGGCCTATTATGAACACTCGTTCCTGGCCGATCTGATGGGGGTCGAGCTGGTCGAGGGCCAGGACCTCTTTGTCGATGGCGAATTCGTCTATGCCCGCACGACCGAGGGCCCGAAGCGCGTCGATGTGATCTACCGCCGGATTGATGACGCCTTCCTGGATCCTTTGTGCTTCCGGCCGGATTCCATGCTGGGCGTGCCGGGGCTGATGGATGTCTACCGCTCTGGCGGCGTTTCGATCTGTTCCGCGCCGGGCGCGGGCGTTGCCGATGACAAGGCAATCTACACCTATGTGCCTGAAATGATACGTTTCTATCTGGGTGAAGAGCCGATCCTGAAAAACGTGCCCACCTGGAAATGCGCCGAGCGTGACGATCTGAAATATGTGCTCGACAACCTGGGTGAGCTGGTCGTCAAAGAGGTGCATGGCTCGGGCGGCTATGGCATGCTGGTTGGCCCCAAGGCCAGCAAGGCCGAGATCGAGGCCTTCCGCGCCCAGCTGGTGGCGAACCCCTCGAATTACATCGCGCAGCCGACGCTGGCGCTTTCGACCGTGCCGACCTTCGTGGATGAGGGCGTCGCGCCGCGCCATGTCGATCTGCGCCCCTATTGTCTGGTGGGCGAGCGGATCGAGCTGGTCAAAGGCGGTCTGACGCGGGTCGCTTTGCGTGAGGGCAGTCTTGTCGTGAACTCGTCGCAGGGCGGGGGCGTCAAGGACACCTGGGTTTTGGCGGAGTAACCGGATATGCTTTCAAGAACCGCCAATAATCTTTACTGGATCGCCCGCTATATGGAGCGTGCCGATACCGTCGCACGGCTGCTGGATGTGGGCAGCCGGATCTCGCTGATCCCCTCGGAACATGGTTATCGCAGCGAATGGGACAGTCTTTTGCAGGCCAGCGGCATGGCCGAGGGCTTTACCGCCAAATATGGCGACCCGGTGCAGCGCAACCTGGAAAGCTGGCTGTTTTTCGACCGCGACAACCCCTCATCTGTGGCCAGTTGCCTGACCTCGGCGCGGGAGAATGCGCGGATCGTGCGCACCGCGATGACCGCTCAGGTCTGGGACGCGCTGAACGGCGCCTTTCAGGAGCTGCGCCAGCTGGAGCGGCAAGAGAGATCCAGCCTGGATCAGTCGACGCTGACCGAATGGGTGACGCGGCAATCGGCGCTGGTTCGCGGTGCGATTGACGCCACGCTTTTGCGCGACGATGGCTATAACTTCCTGAACCTGGGCTATTATCTGGAGCGTGCCGACAATACCGCCCGGCTTTTGGACGTGAAATATTACGTGCTGCTGCCGCGTCTGGATTTCGTGGGCTCTGGCCTCGACAATTACCAGTGGTCAACGCTTTTGCGGGCCATGGGGGCGCAGCGCGCTTTCCACTGGGCATATGGTGGCGAGATCACCGCCGGAAAGATCGCCGATTTCCTGATCCTGAACCGGCAAAGCCCGCGTGCGCTGATCACCTGCATCGCCGGGGCTGAAAACCATCTGGCGCGGCTGGCCAAGACCTATGGCAAGGAAAATGCCGCGCAAACGCTGGTGCGCGAGATGATGACTGAACTGGAGACCGAGACCGTCGAGCGCATCTTCGATGAGGGGCTGCATGAATATCTGTCGCGCTTTATCGGCTCGGTTGCGGGTCTCGGCTCGGTCATCCATGAGGTCTATCTTGGCGGAGAGGTCAGCTGATGCGTCTGATCGTTGATCACATCACCCGCTATGATTACGAGCGCCCGGTTCGCGGCCTGGTGCAAAGCCATCGCCTGACGCCCTCGGTCTTTCAGGGGCAAAAGGTGATCTCCTGGCAGGTCAGCGTGACCGCCGGGCAGACCGGAGAAGAGGGGGGCGAAACGCCTGGCCTTTTGGGGGCCGAGTTTACCGATGGGGCGGGTGACCGCATCCAGGGCTGGCGTATCGCGGGGCCCGCAACCCGGGTCACGGTTCGCGTGCAGGGTGAGGTCGAGACCGCTGATCTTGCCGGCATGCTGAAGGGCCACCGCGAGGTGATCAACCCCTGCGCCTATAAGCGCGAAACCGCGATGACGGCGGGCTCGGCGGCGCTTGAGGCGCTGGCCGAGACGGTCTCTGATGCGGGCGGGCAGCTTTCGCTGGCGCATGGTCTGTCGGCGGCGGTCTCGGGGGCGATCCGCTATCAGCCGGGGGTGACGCATGCCCATACCTCGGCCTCTGAGGCGCTGGCCCTGGGCGAGGGGGTCTGCCAGGACCACGCCCATGCGCTGATCGCGCTGGCACGGTTGCGCGGCCTGCCGGCCCGTTATGTCTCGGGCTATCTTTTCGCCGATTCCAGCGGAGCCGCACCCGATTCTGCAGCCGAGGCCGCCCATGCCTGGGCCGAGATTTTCGTCGATGGCCTGGGCTGGATCGGCTTTGATCCGGCCAATGAATGCTGCCCGGATGCGCGTTATATCCGGCTGGCCTCGGGCTTTGATGCGCGTGACGCAGCCCCGATCCGGGGCGTGGCACGCGGCGGCACTGCCGGAGACGAGTTTATGGATGTATCGGTTGCGGTCCTTTCGGCGGATCAGTAATGTCCCGGTGGTGAAGACTTTTTCCGGTGAGAAATGACCTATTGCGTCGGCCTGTTGCTTAATCAGGGCATGGTATGTCTGTCTGATACCCGCACCAATGCGGGGCTCGACAATATCTCGACCTACCGCAAGATGTTCACCTTTGAAAAACCGGGTGAGCGGGTGATCACCATCATGACCGCGGGCTCGCTTTCGGTCACCCAGACCACCATCGCCCGCCTGCATGAGGCGATGGATGAGGAAAACGCCACGCCGGAAACCTCGATCATGCTGGCGCCGACCATGCTGAAAGTGGCGGATCTGGTCGGAAACACCCTGGCCGCCGTGCGCCGCGAGATCGGCGAGAAACTGTCGATGGCGCAGGGGGCCTCGGCCTCGATGATCGTGGCGGGGCAGAGGAAGGGCGGCGGCATGCGCATGTTCCTGATCTATCCCGAAGGCAATTATATCGAGGCCACCGACGACACCCCCTTCCTGCAGATCGGCGAGCATAAATACGGCAAGCCGATTCTCGACCGCGTCGTGCGCCCCGAAACCACCATTGCCGAGGGCAAGCGGGCGGTGCTGGTTTCAATGGATTCGACCCTGCGCTCGAACCTTTCGGTGGGCATGCCGCTGGATCTGGTGGTGATCGAGAAAGACGCGCTGCGCGTCACCAGCACAAGGCGCATCGAGGCCGGGGATGAAGGGTTCCGCGCCATGAGCGAGGCCTGGTCCAACGCGCTGCGCGACGGCTTTACCCGTATCGAGATCTGAGCGCGCTCCAGGGGGCCGAGGCCCGGTTACAGGCGCGGAAGCGCCTGTTTTAACCTGCATTTCAGGCGGAAAGGGCATTTCCACCGTCAAAATATGTAAAATGCGCTGATTATCTCATTTGCTTTGTCACAGGGGCTTCACATCCGCGCGGCGCGTGCCTAGCTTTTCCTCACAGGACAGGAGAGACGACTCATGCCAAAGCTTGTGAAACTCTACATCCAATCCGTGGCGATTGGCTTCGCGCTTTCGGCAGGCTTTGTCGCGCTTTTGCTGATGAGCAATGTCGCCTCGGTGGGCGGGCTGATCATCGGGGCTGGGGCCATGGGCGCCGTCGCGGTTGCGATGCTGGTGGTGTTCTTTGGCATTCTCTTTTCAGGCGTCCAGTTCGCCATTCGCATCATGATGATGGCCGAAGATCAGGGCGGGCCGCGCGGTGGTCTGCGCCAGCAGCTGGTCCCGATCCGCGTCCATGCCGAAAGCCGCAAGCGTCAGACCCGTCGCTGAGGTTTGGTGTCGCTGAGGTTTGGTATCGCTAAGATTTGGTTCTGGCCCCGACCGGCTTTTGCGGAACAGGTCTTCACGCGTTCAGTCCGATATATTTCCTGACCCGCCGCCTCCGTGAAGGAAAGCGGCGGGTTTTCGCATTTGCGGCCCCCGGAATGGGCCTCTGGCCTCGTATCGGCGGGGGCAGGCGGGTAAGCATTTGCATTACAGTGAATAAAAGGTGGTCGTTATGGAACTGGCGCTGATCAGAAGCTTTGTCGAGGTCGCCGAAAGCGGCTCATTCGCGGCGGCCTCAGACCGGCTTTTTGTGACACAATCCGCGGTTTCACTACGGATCCAGCGGCTTGAGGAACAGCTTGGCCGCCCGCTTTTTCTGCGCTCAAAGGATGGGGTGGCGCTGACCGTGGCCGGGCGCGAGTTTCGCACCTTTGCCAATACCATCATGCGCAACTGGGAAGAGGCGCGTCAGCGCGTGGCGCTTGCCGAAGACGGGGCGGCCTCGCTGGCGCTGGTGGCACCGCCGACGCTTTGGTCGGGTTTTGGCTATAGCTGGATCGACAATCTGCGTCAGCGTCTGCCGCATTTGCATTTGCGCGCAGAGGCGGCCCGCAGCGAGGCGCTGGCGATGATGCTGGTCGCAGGCCAGGCGCAAATCGGGCTGAGCTATGCGCCCGCCACCCGCAGCGGCCTGGTCAATGCGCCTTTGTTCGATGATCAGCTGGTCATGGTCGCCTCATGGGAGGGCGCTGATCTCGCAGATATGGCGGGGCGTTACGTTTTGGTCGATTGGGGCCAGGACTTCATGCGCCAGCACCAGGAGGCTTTGCCCGGTCTGCATCAGGCGCTGCTTGTGCTGTCTTTGGGGGCATTGGCGGCGCCGTTTATTGCTGCCCGTCCCTGTGCCGGCTATCTGCCCGCCCGCTATGCAAAGGGAGAGATTGAGGCGAAACGGCTATATCTTGTGGCCGGTGCCCCGGTTTTCACCCTGCCAGCCTGGGTGATCTGGCGCGAAGATATCCAAACAGAGTTGCGGACTGTTGCGCAGGAGACACTTGCCCTGGCGGTGGAACAGGTGCTGTCGGACACCTCCGAGGCCCTGGCAATGCACGGCCAGGAACAATGTTCATGAACGCCGTTCAGCATATCTGGTTGGAATCATACGGATAATTTCGAGTCGCTTCCCCGGTATTGGCAGGTTTTCACGACACAAGATCTGGTTCCGTGAGTAATTCCGGGGGCAGCCTCAAGTTTCGTAAATGTTTCGTTTCTGGCCGCAATGCCTCAGATCAGTATCACACAAGCCGACCGGATGTTCCGGCCCCGGCGGGTCACTGTGAAAGGTGTAAAGATGAAAAAGGTTGCTCTCTTCGCTACCGCTTCGGCTCTGTCGCTGTCGCTGGCTGCGCCGCTCTTCGCGCAAACTGAAATTACCGGTATCAGAGCCGTTGAAGATCGCATTGAGGATCTCCAGTATGACGCGAACCGTGACATGAATCGTGCTCGCGATGAGTTCCGCTTCGGTTCGCCCGATCAGCGCCAGGGCCTCTCGGGCTCGGCCTCGCTGGGCTTCTCGGGTAAAACCGGCAACAATGAATCGCAGGAACTGGCTATCGGCCTGCGCATCCGTCACGCTGCCGGCCCGTTCGTTCAGACCATCGGCGCTGTGCTTGACTATGCAGAATCGAACAACCGTTCGACCAAGAAGGACGTGTTCGCCATCTATGACGCGAACTACTACTTCAACGACAAGGTCTATGGCTTCATCCTGGGCCGCGTTCAGTCGGACGGCAAGGCTGATGAACTGAGCGCTGATCAGATCGCCGCTGGCAACACGCTGCGCGACAACGTGAAGCGCGACGCTTTCCTTGGCTTTGGTCCGGGCTACCGTGTGGTGAACACCGATGACGTGGCATGGCGTGTCCAGGCTGGTATCGGTATCAGCTATCTGCAGTATGGCGATGACAGCTCGGTGACCGAAGAAACAGGGATCGTTTCGTCGCGCCTCTTCTACAAGATCAACGACAATGTCTTCCTGACCAATGACACCGACGTTCTGAAATCGGACACTGCTCTGCGGGCCAACAACGACTTTGGTGTGAACTTCAAGATCTCTGACGCAATGTCGACCCGCGTCAGCTATCTGACCGAGTATAACGAGAGCCGTGCGATCCGCACCGACAACAAGCTGGGCGTCTCGATCGTCTTTGGCTTCTGAGGCTGACTTAGCCTGATTGACTTCAAGGGGAATTGAAAACTCCGGGGGCGCGTCTGCGCCCCCGGAATTTTTATATCCGGCCGGCCTTTGTGCTTTCGCGGCGGGGCAGGCCCTGGCCGAGGCTTGCCGCCCTGCGCAGGGCAGGACTTGGCAAGATTGACGGAATCCCTGTAAGACGGGGCAAGACAGTATTGACGGCAGGAAGGCCCAGGACCTTGAGCGACTCCTCCAGCTTCATTGATGAAGTCACCGAAGAACTCCGCCGTGAGCGGTTTACCAAAGCTTTTCGCCGTTGGGGCTGGCTGGGTGGCGTGCTGATCGTCGGCATCGTCGCGGGCACGGCCTGGACGCAATATGCCAAATCGCGGGATGCGGGAATCGCCCAGAACTTCGGCGATGCGCTGATCGAGGCGATGGATACCGGCTCGCCCGAGGCCCGGCGTGAGGCGCTGGCCGCCGTTCCGGCGCAGGGCCAGCAGCTGGTGATCCGCGAGTTGATCGCCGCCTCTGACCCGGCCGAGGACCGCGTAGCGACGCTGGCGGCGCTGGATCAGGTGATTGCCGATACCGCGCTTGCGCCCGTCTGGCGCGATCTGGCGATCCTGCGCCGGGCGATTGTGGCCGGGCCGGACACCCCACTGGCAGAGCGGCGCAGCGCCCTTGGGGGGATTGCGGTCGCAGGCCGCCCCTACCGGGCGCTTGCAGCCGAGCAGCTGGCCTATCTGCTGATCGAAGAGGGCAAGATTCCCGAGGCGATTGCCGCCCTGAACCAGCTTGCGACCGAGCAGGATGCCAGTGGCCCGCTCAGGGCGCGTTCGGGCCAGATCGTGGTCGCGCTTGGCGGCAAGCCCGCTGAAATCATCACCGATATTGCCCCCGCTGCACCAGCGCCCGGGCCGGATGCGGAACAAGAGTAACGACCGCAGGCCCTCGGGCGTGACCGCCCGGGAATTTGCGCGGCGCGTATGTGTGATACGGGCTCAATGAGTGGGCAGAGATGCCAGAGGACGGATATGAAGGGGCACGGCGTGGGCAAGAAACAGCGGATCGGCGGGCTGATGGGCGCGGTTGCGGGGCTGGCCCTGCTGGCCGCCTGTGGCAATAAAGAGCTGATCCTGCCGGGCGAGCGGATCGATGTGCGTGACGTGCTTGAGGGCTCGGCCTCGCGTGAGGCGGGCCCGGTGGCGCGCTCTGCACCGATCAGCCTGCCCGCGCAGCAAAACAACGCCGAATGGGCGCAGCGCGGTGGCAATGTGCGCCATGATGCGCCCCATGCAGCGCTTCGCGCCACCCCGCAGCTGGCCTTTGCCACCACCATCGGCGAGGGCTCTTCGCGCCGCTTCCGTATCGCCGCCGCCCCGGTTGTCGCGGGCGGACGGGTGTTTACGCTGGATGCGGCAATGGTCGTGGCCGGGGTTTCGACCGGCGGGCAGCTTTTGTGGCAGACCGATCTGACGCCGGCGACGGATCGCGGCGGCCGGGTCTCGGGTGGTGGTCTGGCCGCAGATGGCGGCCGGCTTTACGCCTCGACCGCTTATGGCGAAGTGGTTGCGATGGATGCGGCCTCGGGCCGGATGCTGTGGCGTCAGCGCGTTGACAGCCCGATCCAGGGGGCACCTGCGGTTGCGGATGGGGTGGTCTATGTCACCGGGCGTGATGGCTCGGCCTGGGCGATTGGCGCGAATGACGGCAAGGTGCAATGGCAGGTTGTCGGCACGCCAGGGCCTGCGGGCTATCTGGGGTCTGCGGCGCCCACGGTTGCAGACCGGGCGGTGATCTTCCCCTCGGGGGCTGCGGATCTGATCGCGGTCATGAAGATCGGCGGCGGCAATAAGATGTGGCAGAAATCGGTCGCAGGGCGGCGCCCCGGCATCGCCTATGGCGAGGCGCAGGATGTGACGGGCGATGCGGCGCTTGTGGGCGGCACGCTTTACACCGGCACCGCGGTCGGGCGCACCGTCGCCATGGACGCCACCTCGGGCGAGCGGATCTGGGACGCGGAAGAGGGCGCTCTGGGCCCGCTGGCAGTTGCGGGCGGCTCGGTTTTCCTTGTGTCGGATGAGGCGCGTCTGGCGCGTCTGAATGCCAGCACCGGCGAGGTGATCTGGGCGGTCGAGCTGCCCTATTTCACCGCCGAAAAGGTGAAAAAGCGCAAGGCGATCACCGCCCATTACGGCCCGGTTCTGGCAGGCGGGCGGCTTTGGGTTGCCTCGTCTGACGGGGTGCTGCGCGGCTTCTCGCCCGTTGATGGCAGCCTGGTTGCCACTGTTGAAATTCCCGGCGGAGCGGCGACCCAGCCTGCAGTCGCGGGGGGCACGCTTTACGTCGTCTCGAATGACGGGCAACTTCTGGCTTTCCGCTGAGGTCTTTCCCGTGTAACTGGGCGAGCTTCAGGAGATCTGCGCCATGAGCTTCACACTCGCCATTGTCGGCCGCCCCAATGTCGGCAAGTCCACGCTGTTCAACCGGCTTGTGGGCCGCAAGCTGGCGCTGGTCGATGACCAGCCCGGCGTCACCCGCGACCTGCGCGAGGGGGATGCGAAACTTTTCGACCTGCGCTTTACCGTGATCGACACGGCGGGGCTGGAAGAGGTTACCGATGACAGCCTGCAGGGCCGCATGCGCCGCCTGACCGAACGCGCGGTCGAGATGGCAGATGTCTGCCTTTTCGTGATCGACGGGCGGGCAGGGGTGACGGCCACGGATGAAACCTTCGCCGAGATCCTGCGCAAGAAGAACGCCCGCGTGATCCTTGGCGTGAACAAGGCCGAGGGCAAGGCAGGCGATGCCGGCGCGCTTGAGGCCTATAGCCTTGGCCTTGGTGAACCCGTGCGGATGTCTGCCGAACATGGCGAGGGGATGGATGATCTGTACCACATCCTGCGCCCCTTTGAGGAAGAATTCGCCGCGCGCGAGGCCGAGATCACGCCCGAAACCGATCTCGACCTGCCCGAGGACAGCGAGTTCGACAGTGATGATGAGGATGCCGATGAAAGCTGGCGTCCCTCGGTCACCAAACCTTTGCAGATCGCGGTGATCGGCCGCCCGAATGCGGGCAAATCGACACTGGTGAACAAGATCCTTGGCGAGGACCGGATGCTGACCGGGCCAGAGGCCGGGATCACCCGCGATGCGATCTCGATCAGGACCGAGTGGCAGGGCACCCCGATCCGTATCTGGGATACGGCGGGCATGCGCAAAAAGGCGCGGGTGACGGAAAAGCTGGAGAAGCTTTCCGTCTCGGATGGACTGCGGGCCGTGCGCTTTGCCGAGGTCGTCGTGGTCCTTCTGGACAATGAGATCCCCTTTGAGACCCAGGATCTGCGGATCGCCGATTTCGCCGAGACCGAGGGCAGGGCGGTCGTGGTGGCGATCAACAAATGGGATCTGGAAACCGACCGCCAGGACAAGCTGGCCGAGCTGAAAGAGATGTTCGAGCGGCTGCTGCCGCAGCTGCGCGGTGCGCCGCTGGTCACCATTTCCGGCAAGACCGGGCGCGGCATGGACCGTCTGCATGACGCGATCCTGCGCGCCCATGCGGTCTGGAACCGCCGGGTGGCGACGGCACGGCTGAACTCCTGGCTTTCGGCCATGACCGAGGCGCATCCGCCGCCCGCGCCGGGCGGGCACCGCATCAAGATGCGCTATATCACCCAGGCCAAGACCCGGCCGCCGGGTTTCGTTATCAAATGCTCGCGCCCTGATGAGCTGCCCGAAAGCTATAAACGCTATCTGGTCAATGGCTTGCGCGATCACTTTGACATGCCTGGCACGCCGATCCGGTTGTTCCTGCGCGGCCAGGGCGATCAGAACCCGTTCCGGGAAAAGAAGTTCCACACCCCCTCGCGGCTGCGCAAGCACCAGGGGAAACAGGTCAAGAAGTAACGGTTGCAGGCGCTCGGTTTCGGGGCGCATTTCTATGGGCTGGTCTGCCGCGCCCTTTGCGGCAGATCCCCGCACAGATCACGGCCCAGGGCCCCTGGACAGAGCCTGACCGACCCAGACCGATCCGGGGCCGAAAGCGATATGCCTCTCGTGCAGTGAGGGCCAAGCCAACAGGATTACAGCATGCCCGTCGTCACTGTCATCGTCCCGGCCTATAACGCAGGCGCCTATCTGGATGCGACGCTGGCCTCGATCAGCAAACAGAATTTCCGGGATTTCGAATGTATCGTCGTTGACGATTTTTCCGACGACAACACCTTTGAGATCGCCAAAAACTGGCGGGCCAAAGATCGCCGGATCCGGGTGGTCATGCAGCGGGCGCGGGCAGGGGTCTCGGCGGCCAGAAACACCGGACTGAGGGCCTCGAACAGCCCGCTGGTCTGTTTTCTGGATGCCGATGATTTGATGATGCATGACAGTCTGGTGCTGCGGCTGCGGGCCTATCAGCAGGCGCTTCGTGCCGATCCAGAGGGCGCGGGCCGGGTTGCGGGCAGCTATTGCGCCAGCCAGAGCATCCCCGAAGAGGCGAAATCGCCGCCGCCCAGCCGCCCGATGGTGCTGTCACCGCTGGGTTTTGCGACGACGGGCGGGGCTTGCCCCTTCAACGCCAATCAGCCGCTGATCCGCACCGATGTGCTTTATGAATGCGGTGGTTTCAACGAGGCGATGGATCAGGCCGAGGATTATGACCTCTGGGCGCGGATCCTGCGGGCGGGCTATTGGTTCATGCCGGCCCCCCATGTCGCGGTTACCTATCGCAATCGCCGGGGCAGCGCGGTGCGCAAGGCGCCTGTGCGGCATCTGACCAACTCGCTGGCGCTTTATGACAGTGCGCTGCAAAGCCTGGATGCGGACGCCCTGGGGCGCTCGCCGTATCGGCTGATCCGGCCCTTTGGCGATTACGCGCATCAGGCGGGCAAGGCGGGCCGTATTTTGCAGTTTTCCGGCATGTCGATGGCCGCACCCGATGCGCCGCCGCTGGCAGAGATTGCCGCAAGGATCACCGCGCAGCTGCCAGACCTTGGCCATGTGGTGGCCCCCGCGAAGCCGGTTCGCAGACAGGTAGAAGAGGGCATCCGCCGTCAGCTGTCAGGCCCGGTTCCCGAAGAGATGGAGCCACAGCTCGACCAGCTTTTGCAGATGCTGGCCGAGGCCCCGCCGCCCGCCAGCGTTTATGAAAGCACTGACGCGACCGCATTCGGCCCTTACGGAGAGGCGGATCAGGATCGGCTCTGGCATCCTGCTCGCCAGGCTGAGGCCGATATCCTCTTCCTGCCGCATAAGGATTATCACGCCTGGACGATCGGCCTGTTTGCGCCTGCGCTGCAGCGGCTGGGGATCAGCTTTGCCGTGGTCGATCTTGCCGCCACCTGGCGTGAGGGCGGCGTGCGGCAGGTGGCCGAGGATCTGGGCCTGCCGCTGATCCGCTATGGCGAGGTGGCGCTTGGCCGCTATGCGCCGCGCCTTGTGGTCGCCTTCAACGACTGGGACTATGTCACCCGCCCAATCCTGGTGGCAGCTCAGGAGGCCGGGATTGCCACCGCCGCCATTGTCGAGGGCATCCAGGACTATCTCGACAAGGATACGGGCCGCCCGCGTCACGCCTATCGCACGGCGCAGACCGTCTTGCTGCCCGGTGCCTTTGACCGCCGCTATTTCCCGCAAGACGGCGCGCAACATCTTGAAGTGGTTGGCATTCCCCGGATCGAGCATCTGCGCAGCCAGCCCCGCCCGAGCCGCCCGCCCGCAGGGCCTGGCGCAAAGGTTCTGATCAATTCGAATTTTTCGCATAATGTGCTGGTCGAAAAGCGCGACCTCTGGCTGCGTCAGGTGGTTGAGGCTGTTCAGGCCGCAGGCATGGTGCCGGTGATCAGCCGCCACCCCGAGGATCGCGGAACGCTTTTCCCGGAATTTGTCACCGATCAGGATTTCTACACCGCGATCCAGGACTGCAGCCTCTCGGTGCAACGCTTTGCCTCGGGGATCCTTGAAGCGCTGGCGATCAATGTGCCGGTGATCTATTTCAACCCGCATGGCGAAGAGGTGGACAAGTTCAGCTCTGACCCAATGGGGGCCTATCCGGTCGCCCTTACCCCCGAGGCACTGTCGGCGGCGCTGGCGGATTTGCCGAACTGGCAGCAGGCGGCTTTGGCGGCGGCCCCGGCCTTCCTCGACCACCACGCAGGCGCGCCCAAAGGCGATACCGCCACCAGCACCGCAGAGGCGCTGGTGCGTGCGATGGGGGCAAAGCCGGATGATGCGGTGCTGGATCGCTTCTCGCATAATCTGCGGGTGCTGGACTTTGAGACCCAGTCCCTGACCCGCCGCGTCAATCTGTTTGAGGATCCGGCCACCGCGATTGCCCAGCTGCGCGAGATGACCGCCCGCCCTGAATTCCAGCCTGTCTCATCAGAGAGCATGCGGCTTTGGTCGCTGCAGACCGTCAAAGAACCTAATGCTCAGCCGACTGTCAGGCGTTCCGGGCTGGTCTGGCGGATTCGGATGCGGCTGCACAACCGGCTGGAGCGGGCCTATATGGCAACCGCCCGCTGGCCGCGACTGCAGGCGCGGTTGCGGGGGATGGCCGAATATTACCGCCGTCGGTTCTGGCCGCTTTGATCCAGGCTTCGGTGCCTTAACTCATTGCACCCAAAAAGAAACGCCGCTCCAGGGGGGCGGCGTTTTTCATGGCGGATGGTTCGACGCGGATTGTTTGACCGGGGGCGGCCTGATCAGCTTAGCACGCCGTCAGCGCCGATCCGGGTTTTGCCCCCCATATAGCGATGAAGGACCTCGGGGATTTCGACCGATCCATCCGCTTGCTGGCCGTTTTCCAGCACCGCAATCAGGCAGCGCCCGACCGCAAGGCCAGAGCCGTTCAGGGTGGCGATGAACTCGGGCTTGCCGCCCTCGGCGGGGCGGAAACGCGCATTCATCCGCCGCGCCTGGAACTGGCCGCAGGTCGAGATCGACGAGATCTCGCGGTAGCGGTTCTGCCCCGGCAGCCAGACCTCGATGTCATGGGTCTTTTGCGCCCCGAACCCCATATCCCCGGTGCAAAGCACCACCGTGCGATAGGGCAGGCCCAGCTTTTGCAGGATCGCCTCGGCCTGGGTGGTCATGCGCTCATGCTCGGCCAAAGCGGTCTCGGGCGTGCAAAGCGTCACCATCTCGACCTTTTCGAACTGGTGCTGGCGCAGCATGCCGGTGGTGTCCTTGCCCGCAGACCCGGCCTCGGAACGGAAGCATTGGGTATGCGCGGTCATCCGGACGGGCAGCGAAGCCGCGTCAAGGATCTCGCCAGCGGCGGAATTGGTCAGCGTGACCTCGGATGTCGGGATCAGCCACCAGCCATTGGTGGTTTCATAGCTGTCCTCGGCGAATTTCGGCAGCTGGTTGGTGCCAAACATCGCCTCGGATTTGACCAGAACCGGAGTCCAGACCTCGGTCAGGCCATGGTCCTCGACATGGGTGTCGATCATGAACTGCGCCAGCGCCCGGTGCAGCCGGATCACCGCGCCCTTCAGCACCACGAACCGCGCCCCGGACAGTTTCGCCGCCGTGGCGAAATCCATGCCGGGCTTTACGCCTGCGATTTCAAAGTGTTCGACCGGGGTGAAGTCGAATGCAGCGGGCGTGCCCCAGCGGCGGATCTCGACATTGTCATCCTCATCGGCCCCTTCGGGCACCTCGTCCAGCGGCAGGTTCGGGATGGTCGCCAGCTGCTCGCGCAGGCTGCGGTCCTCGGCATCGGCCTCGGCGGTCAGACGGGCGATCTCGGCCTTCTTCTCGGCCACAAGCGCGCGAAGGCGCTCAAATTCGGCCTCATCGCCTTTGGCTTTGGCAGCACCCACCTCTTTGCTGGCGCGGTTCTGCTCAGCCTGGGCGGTCTCGGCGGCGAGGATCTTCGTCCGGCGCGCCTCATCCAGCGCCAGCAGCGCAGGCGACAGCGCAGCCAGACCGCGACGGGACAGGGCCGCATCGAAAGCGGCGGGATTTTCGCGGATCATGCGGATATCATGCATGGAACTGGCCTCGCTGGCTTGCAGGAATTGCGTGAGGGCTTATGCCAGATGGTTGGGCCCGGGAAAAGAGGCAGGCTGCATTGCGGTGCTCTGGATTGTCTGCAGGCCGCCGGTAAGCGCCCTGTGATGCTTACGGCCCTGTCAGATCGTGCAGTTCCTCTGGCGCAGGGGACAAAAAGCGCTTAGATGGGCCGATAATCACGAAGGCGGGCCGCCGACGGGCACCGTTTTCTAAAGACTCACACGGTTTTCACAGACCCACACGCCAAACGCCGGAGATTTCGCCCTCATGTTCGTGACCCCCGCATTCGCCCAGACCGCCTCTGCAACCGGAACAGGCTCTGCCCTGGCTTCATTCGTGCCGCTGATCCTGATCTTCGGGATCATGTATTTCCTGATGATCCGCCCGCAGCAGAAAAAGATGAAAGTGCACCGCGCCATGGTCGAGGCCCTGCGTCGTGGTGACCAGGTCGTCACCCAGGGCGGGATCGTCGCCAAAGTGGTGAAGGTCCAGGAGGACGGCATGGTTGAGGTCGAGATCGCCGAGGGCGTGAAGGTGAAGGTTGTCAAACACACCATCACCCAGGTTCTGAACCGCACCGAGGCTGCTGCCTCGGCCTGAATAAGGGGCGTCCGGCCCCTGGGGCCGGCCCTCATTCTGCCGGCCCGCTACAGGGGCCGGCTTTCCTGTTGTGACTTCTGAGGCTGACATGACGCCGACCGAGACCTGGAAACGAGTTCTTATCCTGCTGGTATGTTGCTGGGGGATAATCGCCGCGCTGCCAAACGCGCTTTATGACCGGGTCGAGCGTCACAATGACGCCGCCGCCGCGATTGCCAAAGCCGATGGCGTGGCCACTGTGGAAGAGGCCGCCGATCTGGCGCTCTGGCCGAACTGGATGCCTTCGGCGCTGATGCCGCTGGGTCTGGATCTGCGGGGCGGGGCGCATCTTCTGGCCCAGGTCCAGGTTGAGGATGTCTATAAGGCGCGGATGGATGGGCTCTGGCCCGAGGCGCGTGATGCGCTGCGCGAGGTGCGCGATCAGGTTGGTGCGGTGCGCCGTGCGCCTTCGCCCGATGATACGGTGCGCATCACCATCTCACGCCCCGAGAATATGGCGGCAGCGCTGGCGGCTGTGCAAAAGCTGGCAAGCCCGGTGATGACGCTGACCGGGATGCAGGCCTCTGACATCACGATCACCTCGCAGGGCGCGGATATCGTCATCCAGCTGACCGAGGCGGAAAAGACCGCAACCGATGATCGCACGATGCTGCAAAGCCTTGAGATCATCCGCAACCGGGTTGACCAGGCGGGCACGCGTGAGCCTACGATCCTGCGCCAGGGCAAAGACCGGATCCTGATCCAGGTTCCCGGAATCGGCTCGGCTGCCGAGTTGAAAGGGCTGATCGGCACCACAGCGAAGCTGACCTTCAACGCGGTGATCAGCACCACCACCGATCCGGGCGCAAATCCCGGGCCGCGCAATCTTTTGCTGCCGTCGAAGGATCAGCCGGGGCTTTACTATATCGTGGAAGAGACCCCGGTGGTCTCTGGCGACAATCTTATCGACAGCCAGCCCAGCTTTGACCAAAATCAGCGCCCGGCCGTCAGCTTCCGCTTTGACGCCTCGGGCGGGCGGAAGTTCGGCGATTACACCGCGAACAATATCGGCAAGCTCTTTGCCATCGTGCTTGATGGCCAGGTAATTTCGGCCCCGATGATCAATGTGCATATCCCAGGCGGCTCGGGCATCATCACTGGCCGCTTCACGGTGGAAGAGACCACCGAACAGGCGATCCTGCTGCGGGCAGGGGCTTTGCCTGCGAAGATGGACTTCCTTGAAGAACGCACCATCGGGCCGGAACTGGGCGCCGATTCCATTGAGGCGGGCAAGACCGCAGCGATGATCGGTCTTGCGGCGGTGCTGATCTATATGGTCGCCTCATATGGGATGTTTGGCTGGTTCGCCAATGTGGCGCTGGTGCTGAACGTGATCATTCTGGTGGCGCTGCTTTCTGCGATCGGGGCGACGCTGACGCTGCCCGGTATCGCGGGGATCGTGCTGACCATGGGGATGGCGATCGACCAGAACGTGCTGATCTTTGAGCGCATCCGCGACGAGCTGCGCGAGGGCCAAAGCCCGCAACGCGCCTGCCAGGCCGGGTTCGAGCGAGCGTTTTCCGCAATCATGGACGCCAATGTGACCGCATTGATGACCGGCTTCATCATGTTCTGGATCGGCTCTGGCCCGGTGCGCGGCTTTGCCGTGACCTTCACGCTGGGGGTGATCACCTCGATGTTCACCGCCGTTTACGTGACACGCCTGGTGGTCGAGCTTTACATCAACACCCGCCGTCCGAAGCAGATCGTGGTTTAAGGGGAGATAACAGTCATGGCATGGCGTCTTAAACTCGTTCCCGACCGGACAAATTTCGACTTTTTCAAATACCAGTGGATCACCTTCTCGATCTCCATCGGGATGATCATCGCCTCATTCGTGCTGGTCGCGGTGATGGGGCTGAACTTTGGCGTCGATTTCAAAGGCGGCACGACAATCCGCACGGAATCCAACCAGAAGGTGGGAATCGCCGCCTATCGTGAGGCGCTGGCTGCGCTGCAGCTGGGCGATGTCTCGATCTCCGAGGTCAATGACCCGGGCTTCCGTGCCGATCAGCATGTGGCGCAGATCCGTATCGGTGCCCGCGAAGGCGAAGAGGCGGTCACGCCTGAGGTGATCCAGGAGGTTGAGGATGCGCTGAAAGCCGTCGATCCGGCGATCACCTTCCCCTCTGTCGAATCGGTCGGGCCCAAAGTCTCGGGCGAGCTGATCTGGAAGGCAGTTCTGGCGGTTCTGGCGGGCTCGGGCGCGATTCTCGTCTATATCTGGATGCGGTTCGAGTGGCAGATGGCGGTCGGGCTGGTCGCGGCGCTTTTGCACGACGTGATCGTGACGGTTGGTGTGTTCGCGCTGTTCCAGATCCGCTTTGACCTGTCCATCGTCGCGGCGCTGCTGACAATCCTTGGCTATTCGGTGAATGACACGGTGGTGATCTTTGACCGGCTGCGGGAAAACCTTGCCAAATACAAGACGATGCCACTGCGCGAGATGATGAACCTGACCACCAATGAGACGCTGTCGCGCACGGTGATGACGGCGACCTCGACGCTTTTGGTGTTGATCGTTTTGCTGATCTGGGGCGGCGATGTGATCCGGGGCTTTGTCTTTGCAATGACGCTGGGCGTGGTTCTTGGCACCTGGTCGACGCTGTATATGGCGAAAAATATCGTGCTTTATCTGGGCGTTGATCGTGGTGATAAGCCGAAAGTGGCGAAAAAAGGCGGTGAATTCGCCGATGTCGACGCCTGAGGCTTGCCGATGCGTCTGACGGAAATCACCTATGCCGAGGCCATGCCGATAGAGAGCTATGGCCCCGGCTTTTTCCGGGTCGGCGGCCATCTGCTGCGCGGTGCGTCCCTGATCACCCCCTGGGATGCGGGGGGCTGGGGGGGCGTTGACGATCTGGATACCTTGCTTTCCCTTGCTGGCCGCATTGATGTTTTGCTGATGGGCATGGGCAAAGAGATCTCCTGGCCGCCTGCCAGCCTGCGCCAGCGTCTTGACGAGGTGGGGATCGGGGTCGAGCCCATGTCCTCGCCAGCAGCTTGCCGCACATATAACGTGCTGCTCTCAGAGGGCCGCAGAATTTCGGCAGCCTTGCTGCCTCTGGGCTGAGGCAGCCCGGAATTTTTGAAAATTCCGGACCAATTCCTTCGAAGGAATTGGCGCGGCCCACAGGATCCGTGACGGAGGAACAATGTTACTAACGGTCCGGGATCTGGCAGTTTCGCGCGGCGGCCTTATCGCGCTAAGCAAGGTTAGCTTCGCGCTGGCGCCTGGCCGCACACTGGTTTTGCGCGGTGCCAATGGCATTGGCAAAACGACGCTCTTGCGGACAATCGCAGGCCTGCAGCCTGCTGCGGCCGGTCAGATCGAGGCCGCGTCCGAGAGCATTGCCTATGCCAGCCACGCCGACGGGGTAAAGCTGGCGCTGAGTGTTTCAGCCAATCTCTCATTCTGGTCTGCTATTTTTGGAACCGGAAAGGCGGCCACTGCAGAGGCGATGCAGCGCATGAACCTGACCTCTCTGGCGGATCGCCCTGCGGCCCGGCTGTCAGCGGGGCAAAAGCGCCGCCTTGGTCTTGCGCGGATGCTGGTCACGGGCCGCCCCGTCTGGCTGCTGGATGAGCCGACCGTGTCTCTCGACCAGGAGTCCGTAGCGCTTTTTGCCGATGTGTTGCGCGATCATCTTGGCGCCGGCGGCGCGGCCCTGATTGCAACCCATATCGACCTTGGCCTGCCCGAGGCCGCCATTCTTGATCTGACGCCCTATCGGACCGCGCCACACCAAATGGCAACGCCTGGGTTTGACGATGCCTTCGGCGATGCTTTCAGCGATGGAGCATCGCGATGATTGCCCTGTTGAAGCGCGACCTTCTGCTTTCGTTTCGGGCGGGCGGCGGCTTTGGCCTTGGGCTTGCCTTCTTCCTGCTGGTCGCGGTGCTGGTGCCGCTTGGGGTCGGGCCGGAAAGCGGCGTTCTCGCCACAATCGCACCTGGCGTTCTTTGGGTTGGGGCCTTGCTGGCCTGTCTGCTCAGCCTCGACCGGATCTTTGCGCTTGATTACGAGGATGGCAGCCTTGATCTGCTTGCCACAGCCCCGCTGCCAATGGAGGGGGTCGTCGCACTGAAAGCGGTCGCGCATTGGCTGGTGACCGGGCTGGCGCTGACGCTTGTCTCGCCTCTGCTGGCGATCCTGCTTAGCCTGCCGCCTGTGGCCTGGCCCTGGCTGATGCTGTCACTGGCAATCGGCACCCCGGCGCTATCGGTGATCGGTGCCTTTGGCGCGGCGCTGACCGTCGGCATCCGCCGCGGGGGGCTTTTGCTTTCGCTTCTGGTTCTGCCGCTCTATCTGCCCACGCTGATCTTTGGTGCCGAGGTCGTGCGGCGCGGCGCGTCCGGTATGGCCCTTACGACGCCACTGGCCGCGCTGGCAGCGATTACCGCAGGATCATTGGCGCTGTTGCCATTTGCCGCAGCAGCGGCAATCCGCGTGAATTTGCGGTAAATCAGTTTATTTTGCAGCCGGGCAAGCTATACCCGCCACCGTAAGGAAGCATCTGGATCGCCATGTCGTTTTGGGAATTTGCCAATCCAAGGAATTTCATGCAGCTGTCAGCCAGGGTCTTGCCCTGGCTGGTCGGGCTGACTGCGGTGTCGCTGATCCTGGGCCTTGGCTGGGGCTTTTTCTTTACCCCGGATGACTACAAACAGGGCGCGACAGTTAAGATCCTGTTCATCCATGTGCCTGCTGCGATGATGGCGATCAATGCCTGGATCATGATGCTGATCACCTCGCTGATCTGGGTGGTGCGCCGGCACCATGTCTCGGCGCTGGCTGCGCGGGCGGCGGCACCTGCGGGGCTGGTGTTTACGCTGATCGCGCTGGTGACCGGGGCCTTCTGGGGGCAGCCGATGTGGAACACCTGGTGGGAATGGGACCCGCGCCTGACCTCATTCCTGATCCTTTGCCTGTTTTACCTGGGCTATATCGCGCTTTGGTCGGCGATCGAGGATCCTGACACCGCAGCCGATCTGACGGCGGTGCTTTGTGTGGTCGGCTCGGTCTTTGCGCTGCTGTCGCGCTATGCGGTCAAGTTCTGGAACCAGGGGCTGCATCAGGATTCGACCATTCTGAAAGTCGGCGAAAAGGATCCGCTGGATGTCGCCTATTACGTGCCACTGGTGATCTGCATCCTGGGATTTGTGTTGTTTTTCATCATGATCGTTCTGCTCAGGACGCGGATGCTGATCCGGGCCAGACGTCTTTCGGTATTGCAGGCAAGGGAGCGGATGGCATGATGCCTGATCTGGGGAAATACACTGTTGCGGTCCTGGGGGCCTGGGGCGCGGCGCTGGTTTTGCTGGCCGGATTGCTGGCCGTCACGCTTTGGCAAGGGGCGCGGATGCGCAAAGCCCTTGCCCTTGCCGAGGCGAGGGCCGCCGCAGAGCGGCCCCGCAAACCGGAGCAGGCAGAATGAACTGGCTGATCGCAGTACCGCCGGTTCTTTTCGCCGGTGTCGTGGCCGCCTTTTACATGGGTATGGGCCGCGAGGGGCAGGGGGAATTGCCCTCGACCTTTATTGGCCGCGATGCGCCGGTTTTGCCCGAAACCGCCTTGCCCGGCACGCCGCTGCTGACAGCCGCGGATCTGCGCAAGGGTGAGGTGACGGTGGTGAATTTCTGGGCCTCCTGGTGTCCGCCGTGTCGCGCTGAGCACCCGGTTCTGAAGGAAATGGACGCCAAAGGCATCCGGGTCGCGGGCGTCAATATCATGGATAAAGAGGCCGATGCGGCGGGCTATCTGCAGCGCGACGGCAACCCCTTCTTTGCGATTGCGACAGATCCCAATGGGCGCAACCGGGTGGAGTGGGGGGTCTCGGCCCCGCCCGAGACCTTTATCATCGACGGTGACGGCAAGGTTCTGTTCAAATTCACCGGGCCGCTGGTTGGCACAGATTATGAGGCCCGCTTTGTTCCGGCGCTGGCGGCGGCGCTGCAACAGGGGGACGAGAAGTGAAGGCGGTTTCTCTGGCCGTTTTCAGCTTGCTTGGCCTGGGCTCAGGGATCGGGATGGCGGATGACCGTCTCCCGGAAACCTCTTTCTTTACCGGGGTTTATGAGCGCGTCGGCAAAGATGCTGCAGAGAGCCCCGGCCTGATTGATGATTTGGTGCGGATCGTGCCTGCCTCTGAGGGTTGGGGTCTTATGCTTTACCCCTGCGCCGCAGAGCCTGGGGGGGAGGCGACTGAGACGGCCGAGAAGGCAACAGACTGGCCCCTGGAACTGCGCGCCTTTGGTCATAATGAGGTGCCAAATATCCTTTACGCTGCCGATGATGCGGCAGATGGCACCGAAGGTGCGGGAAATCTCTGGTGCCAGTATTTCTCGGATCATGGCAATTATCCGATCTTTAACTGCCGCTCTCAAAAGAGGGGCACCTTCACCCTCTGGCCGATCACAGATGAACGAATGGAAGCCTGCATGAGCGCGGCAGGACAGCCCCATCTGTAACAGGCGTCAGCAGAT
This sequence comes from Pseudogemmobacter hezensis, assembly GCF_013155295.1. Taxonomy (GTDB): domain Bacteria; phylum Pseudomonadota; class Alphaproteobacteria; order Rhodobacterales; family Rhodobacteraceae; genus Pseudogemmobacter; species Pseudogemmobacter hezensis. Next base: position 189,416 of record NZ_JABJXT010000006.1, read on the forward strand.
CCTGCGGCGCTGTAAGGCCTGCCAAAGGCGAGGGGGCTTTGCCCCCCTTTGGTGAACCGCTGTTTTGAACTGAGGTGTTTGATCTGGCCTAGCGAAACAAAGCCAGGGCCATCAGACCAACTGGCATCAGCAATTCACTTAGGGGCAAAGCCGGAAGCGCAAAGCGCTGGCCCAAAGCGGGGCGGGTGCTTTGAATGCGTGACTGGCCTGACCGAATGAGCGATCTCAGCTGTTGCACAGAGGCTGGCCAAAGTCTGCGCCCCAGGGCCGGTACTGCGATTCTTACGCCCCGGCGGGCAGGCGCGGGGGGAGCCGCGCATATTTCTGCAGCCGGCGGCAGGGGCGGGAAAAGCGCCCGGGCGGGAATTCCCAATTCGCGCATGGCAGCGCGGGTCTGTTGTCGCATCTGGCATAGCCTTTCTGGCTGGACCTGCCCAGATTGCGTGATTCGGATGAAAAGGAACTTAATGGGAACGAAGGGCCGGGAAATCCGGCCCCTCATCCTTTATGCCAGGCTCAGGATTTCGCCAGGTTTCTCAGCACGTAATGCAGCACGCCGCCGTTCTCGACATATTCGATCTCGATGGCGGTATCGATCCGGCACTTGATCTGCACCGTTTTTTCGCTGCCATCGCCATAGCGGATGGTCATCGGCACCAGCGAAAGCGGTTTCAGATCGCCCGCCAGACCCTGGATCGAGATTTCCTCATCTCCCTTCAGATTCAGGGACTTGCGGTTGTCGCCTGCGGTGAACTCGAACGGGATCACCCCCATGCCCACAAGGTTCGAGCGGTGGATACGCTCGAAGCTTTCCGCAACTACCGCCTTCACGCCCAACAGCGCCGTGCCCTTTGCCGCCCAGTCGCGCGAAGAGCCCGCGCCATATTCAACGCCGCCAAAGATCACCAGCGGTTTGCCCTGGGCCTGCCAGGCCATCGAAGCGTCAAAGATCGAGGTCTGCGCCCCGTCAGGCCCCAGGGTATAGCCGCCCTCAACCCCATCGAGCATCTCGTTTTTGATGCGGATATTGGCGAAGGTGCCGCGCATCATCACCTCATGATTGCCCCGGCGCGAGCCGTAGGAATTGAAATCCTTCACCGCCACCTGGCGCTCCAGCAGGTATTTGCCCGCCGGAGTGGTCGGCTTGAACGAGCCTGCGGGCGAGATATGGTCGGTGGTGATCATATCGCCCAGGATCGCCAGCACCCGCGCCCCCGCGATATCCGAGATAGCGCCTTTCTCGCGCCCCATCCCCTGGAAGTAGGGCGGGTTCTGGATATAGGTCGAGGCGGGCGGCCAGTCATAGGTCTCGGCCCCGGTGACCTCAACGGCCTGCCATTTCTCATCGCCTTTGAAAACATCGGCGTATTTTTCCTGGAACATCTGCCGGGTGACCACGCGGTCAACCATTTCGGCCACTTCCTGGCTGGTCGGCCAGATGTCTTTCAGGAAGACATTGCGCCCGTCAGGCGTCTGGCCGATCGGGTCGCGGGTCAGGTTCACGTTCAGATCGCCCGCAATCGCATAGGCCACCACCAGAGGCGGCGAGGCGAGGAAGTTCGCGCGCACATCCGGCGAGATCCGGCCCTCAAAATTGCGGTTCCCCGACAGAACGGCAGTTGCGACGATGTCATTGTCGTTGATCGCCTTTGAGATCGCGGGATCCCCCAGCGGCCCCGAATTGCCGATGCAGGTGGTGCAGCCATAGCCGACCAGGTTGAAGCCAAGCGCGTCGAGATCCTCTTGCAGCCCCGAGGCGGCAAGATATTCGCCCACCACCTGCGATCCGGGCGCCAGCGAGGTCTTCACCCAGGGCTTGCGCGTCAGGCCCAAAGCGCGGGCTTTGCGCGCCACCAGACCCGCCCCCATCATCACATAGGGGTTCGAGGTATTGGTGCAGGACGTGATCGCCGCAATCACCACCGAGCCATCGGTGATCGTGTAATCCTTGCCCTCAACCGCGACCACTTTGCGCACGTCTTTCGGCGGCGCGGTGATCGCGCCGCCCTCATCGCCCATATCCAGCGCATCGGGGCTGACATCAATGCCACGGTAATCGGCGACCACCTTATAGAAGGTGCGGGCGCTGTCGGTCAGCGGCAGGTAATCCTGCGGGCGCTTGGGGCCAGAGATCGCGGGCACGATGGTGCCCATGTCCAGCTCCAGCGTGCTGGTGTAGATCGGCGCGTAATCGGTACCGCGCCACATGCCGTTTTCTTTGGCATAGGCCTCGACCAGGGCGATACGCCCCTCATCGCGGCCGGTATTGCGCAGATAGCGCAGGGTCTCATCATCAATCGGGAAGAAGCCGCAGGTCGCGCCATATTCGGGGGCCATATTGGCGATGGTGGCGCGGTCGGCCAGTGGCAGATGATCGAGGCCTTCGCCCCAGAATTCGACGAATTTGTTCACCACGCCATGTTTGCGCAGCATCGCCACGACCTTAAGCACCAGATCGGTTGCGGTGGTGCCCTCGACCATTTTCCCGGTCAGCTTAAACCCCACAACCTCGGGGATCAGCATGGAAACGGGCTGGCCCAGCATCGCGGCCTCGGCCTCGATGCCGCCGACGCCCCAGCCCAGAACGGCCAGGCCGTTCACCATGGTCGTATGGCTGTCAGTGCCAACCAGCGTGTCGGGATAGGCGACCAGATCGCCGTTCTGATCGGTATCGGTCCAGACGGTCTGGGCCAGATATTCCAGATTCACCTGGTGGCAGATCCCGGTGCCGGGCGGCACAACGCGGAAATTGTTGAAGGCCTTTTGCCCCCATTTCAGGAAGGTATAGCGTTCCAGATTGCGCTCATATTCCAGATCGACGTTCATCTGGAAGGCGCGCGGATTGCCAAATTCGTCGATCATCACCGAGTGGTCGATCACCAGATCCACCGGGTTCAGCGGGTTGATTTTTTGCGCGTCGCCTCCAAGGCCCAGGATCCCGTCGCGCATCGCCGCCAGATCAACCACCGCCGGAACCCCGGTGAAATCCTGCATCAAGACGCGGGCCGGGCGATAGGCGATCTCAATCGGGTTCTTGCCGCCCTGCTTGCCCCAGTCGGAGAAGGCGCGGATATCGTCGGTGGTGACGGTCTTGCCATCCTCAAACCGCAGCATGTTTTCCAGCACCACCTTCAGCGAGGCAGGCAGGCGCGAGAACTCACCCAGGCCCGCCGCCTCGGCAGCCGGGATCGAGTAATAGCTGACACTGGTGCCGCCCGCGCTTAGCGTTTTGCGGGTTTTCTGGCTGTCATGTCCGACGGTTACGGTCATATGCTGGCTCCTTTAAATCAGGCGTGGCCGGTGTTGGCTGCGATGGGTGGCTTTGGCTGCACCCGGAAAAATCGGGCGCGGCCAGAGTGAGGCCAGGGACAAAGATCCATATTCATTGAAACGCATATGTGTCCCACAAACCGAACTGGCAACAAAACGCCCGAACCCATAGTGCTTCATAGCATAGCGGTCGCAGAAACGGTGGCCCAGATTGCAAAAAATCGCAAAACCTTGATTGGCAGCAGGGCCTCGTCTTTTCTATACAGGGGGCTGAGGGGATCGGGCCTGCTGGAGGCGGTCTGGCCCTTGCTGGTTGCGACAGGCGGGAAAGACAAACATGCGAATTATGTTCAGTGCCGCCCGTGGCCGCTTTGTGCTTTGCAACTCTGCGCGTGCAACAGCCATGGCCGCAACCCTTGCCTGCGCATTTGTCGCATCGCTGTCCGGCCCGGCTGCGGCCGAGCAGGCCGCTGCGCCCCAGCCGAAAGGGGCTGATCTCAGCGCGGATCTTTCTGACAACAAAAGCAAAATTCTGGTCGAACTGTTCACCTCGCAGGGCTGCGTGTCCTGCCCGCCCGCAGATGGTTTTTTCGCCACCCTCGCTGAAGACAGCCGCGTTATCGCGCTGTCGCTGCATGTCGACTACTGGGATTACATCGGCTGGGAGGACAGCTTCGGCAATTCCGACTTTACCGAACGGCAGAAAAGCTATGCCCGCGCCATTGGCTCGCGCACGATTTATACGCCGCAATTCATCATTGATGGCGTTGAGCGGATCGAGGGGTTCGACCCTGAGAAAACGCTTGCAGCCCTGACGGCAAAACAGGGCGCACCCAGCCCGGTGCAGCTTTCGGTCAGCCGCATCGGCGGTGATCTGGTGATACGGGCAGAGGCCGATCCGCCCCTTTCAGCGCCGGTCCGGCTGGAGCTGGTGCGCTATATGCCCCAGGCCACGGTCAGCATCGAGCGTGGCGAGAATGCCGGCAAGACGGTGACCTATCGCAATATTGTCACCAGCTGGCAGACGCTTGGCGACTGGAGCGGCACCGCGCCGCTGGAGCTGACCGTCCCGGCAGGCGATGCGGCCCCCGCCGTGGCGATTGTTCAGGATGTTGACGCAGGATCGGGCGGTCCGGGCCAGATCCTGGCTGCGGTCAGCGCTGACTGAGGTTTTCAGCTTAGCTGACTGAGGTTTTCAGCTTATGGTTTATGGCGCAGCGCTGCCGGCGCGGTGACGTGTCTCACGGTGCCAGACGTAAAGCCCCGCGCAGACGATGACGATTGTGCCGACCACCGTCCAGAAATCAGGATATTCGTTGAAAAACAACGCCCCCCACAGCGTTGCCAGCACGACGCCGATATAGCTGAAAGGCGCGACCAGACCTGCCTCGGCGATTGAAAGCGAGCGGATCATCAGCACCTGGCCCAGGGTGCCGATCATGCCAACAAAGACGAAAAGCGGCAGATCCGCCATTTCAATCGGTTTCCACACGGCGGGCAGGGCAAGGCCAAAAGCGACGGTGCCAAAAAGGCCGCCCCAGAGCATTGCCGTCCAGACCGGCTCATATTGGCCGATGCGGCGGGTCAGGATTGAATTGGCAGCAAAAGAGACGGCGGCGGCCAGTGGCAGCAGCGCCCACCAGGTGAAAACCCCGGCTCCGGGGCGCAGGATGATCACCGCCCCCGTCAGCGCGACGCCGATCCCGATCAGCCGTCTTGGCCCCAGCCGCTCGCCCAGGAAAAGCGCGGCCCCAAGGGTGACCAGAACCGGGCTGGTATCGGTGAGGGCGGTCGCCTCGGCAAGGCCGATATGGTTCAGCGAAGAGAAGAACAGCGCCGCAGTCGTGACCTGGAAGAAGGCCCGCATCAGATGCAAACGCGGGTATTGGGTACGCATCATCGCTGGCGTCCGGGCCCTCAGAATAAGGGCGACGATCAGCAACTGGCCCAGGAAACGCACCCAGACCACCTGAGGCGCGGAATAGCGCTGGATCAACCCTTTCGCGCTCGCATCGAGCAGGGTGAATGCCGAGATTGCGAGGATCATCAAAAGGATGCCCCGTGCCGGGTTTTGTGCGTTTTGCATGATGTCGGCAAGGCTAGTGAGGCGTAGAGGAAGACACAAGAGGCAGGCCCCGGACTGTTGCAGCTGAGGGGGAAAAAGAAAGCTGCCTGTGGCCAGTCCCGGATGGATTGCAGTCTGGGCCTGCCATGCGGATCACAGGGATAACCGCTGGCCCGGTGCCTGGCCCGGCGTATGGCGTGCCTGGCAATTGAGGTGCCTGGCAATTGAAGTGCCCGGCAATTGAAGTGTCTGGTGCTCAGGTCCAGGCTGTACAAGGTCAGGCCGTAAAAGTACTGCAGATCTGGCTGAAGCATCTGAGAGGGGCGGCTCTGAAAGGGGCTCTGGCGGATAAATCTGGCAGAGGCAGACCGACCGCGGCAGCTTTCGGGGTATGCCGCAAGCCGATCTGCAAACCGTGAACAGACGGCGGGATGGCCTGCTACGGTCTGCTTGTGGGGCCATGGGCGCGAACTGTTGTACGAGATGCGGCAACGGGCTGGCTGGCGGCCGGGCAGATGCGGGCGGGCGAGGAAGGGCGCGGGGGGCTATTCGGTATCTTCGGGCATCATCATAACCAGCTCTCCTTGTGATTCGAGCGTGCGGGCGGCGCCGACAATCTCGGCCATCGCCGCCTCGCCATCGCGGTCTTTGACCTTTGCGGCTTGCTCGACCTCTTCGCGGATGTTCTGCGCCATCCGTTGCGAGATACAGGCGAGAATGAATTCACTCGCCGCCTCAAGCGCGGGCTTGCCCCTGCTATAGGCAACGGCCGTCACCAGCGTGGCCTGATCAATAAGGCGCGCCACTTTCGGAATGTCACGGCCAGAGACCCGCGCCGGGAAATGCGCGAAGGTGAAGATGGACCGCCGCACCTCTTCGGCGAAGCCCGCATCCTCATCTTCCAGACCCTTCAGCACATCCTCGCGCACCTGGGCGGGGGCGATGTTCAGGATGGCGCCCACCCGCTCGACCGGGCCGCGATCAAAGGCCTTCAGCGGTTGCGCATCAATCTGGCCGAGCACGGCGATGCCGATACGGCGCACCGTTTCGGGATCGGTATTCGCGGTTTGGGACACCGCAAAAGCGATTCGTCGCGCCCGCTCGCCCGGCAGCTTGCCCAGAAATTCGGCCGCTTTTTGCACCGGCATTTTTGAGAGGATCACCGCCGCGACCTCGGCCGCCTCATTCTCCAGAAGCGGCACCAGCCGTTCTGGCGACAGCGAGGCCAGGCGATCCCAGGGATCCCCGCGCGAGCCAACGCCGACCTTGCGCCGCAAGCGGCTGGCGGTGGTTTGCGAGATATGGCCATCCATCGCGTTCAGCGCGCCCTCAAGCCCGCCGGGAAAGGCGAGGCCGACAGAATCCAACTCGGACATGAATTCAGAGACCACCTGATCCAGGGTTTCACGGTCCACCAGCCGCATCTGGCCCATCTGTTCGGCCAGCGCCGTCTGCAGATGGTCTGGCAGCTGCGCAATCGGCAGCTCTGCCCCCTGCGCCAGCAGGTAACGCACGACCACCGCTGCCTTTTCCCGTGCATTCAGCATCCGGCGCGTGCTGCCCGCCCCATAATTGCCAAAGGCCAATCCCGGTGTCATCGACCGTTGCGCGGGGTTTATCCGTGCCAGCGGAAGTCCTTGAGTCATTGCTGTCTCCGCAGTCGTCTCTTTGCGGTGACTTTGGCATGGCCTGATTAACCAGTGGTTTCGATCAGCCCGGTCGCGCCGGAAAAATTCGCCGCCCGCATGTATTCTGTGACGAAATCCCGCGCAGATCGGGCAGGGTCAGCTCATCAGCGGCAGGCAAAGGCCTGATTCTTCGCTCCAGACCATGCCCTCGCCGCAATCGGCGGCAGAGCTGGCCTCGGGGAGGCTGCAGCTTTGGGCCTGGGCTGCAAGCGGCAACAGGGTGAAAGCGGCGGCCAGCAGCGCTGTGCGTGGCGACAGAATGGTGGGGTGGGGCAGGGTTCTGGACATCAGACGACACTCAGGCAGGGGGAACACAGCGGTCAGCCTAGCACGAATCAAAACACCGGGGCGTAAAATCCCCGGTGTTTCAGGTAGGGAATTGCTGTGGTGGCGGCTCAGGCGCCGAACACCCGTGCAAAGATCGTATCGACATGTTTGGTGTGATAGCCGAGGTCGAATTTCTCTTCGATTTCAGCAGGCGACAGGGCTTTGGTCACTTCGGGGTCGGCCAGCAGCTCGGTTTTGAAATCGGCGCCATTTTCCCAGACCTTCATCGCGTTGCGCTGGACGAGGCGATAGCTGTCCTCGCGCGACACGCCGGCCTGGGTCAGCGCCAGCAGAACCCGCTGCGACATGACAAGCCCTTTGAACTTGTTCATGTTTTTCAGCATGTTTTCCGGGTAGATCACCAGCTTCTCGATCACGCCCGCCAGGCGGTTCAGCGCGAAATCCAGCGTCACGGTGGTATCGGGGCCAATCGCACGCTCGACCGAGGAATGCGAGATGTCGCGCTCATGCCAGAGGGCCACATTCTCCAGCGCCGGGATCACAGACATGCGCACCAGCCGCGCAAGGCCTGTGAGGTTCTCGGTCAGAACCGGGTTGCGCTTATGCGGCATAGCGCTGCTGCCCTTTTGGCCGGGCGAGAAGAATTCTTCCGCCTCGAGCACCTCGGTGCGCTGCATGTGGCGGATCTCAATGGCGATGTTCTCGATCGAGCTGGCGATCACGCCCAGCACGGCAAAGAACATCGCGTGACGGTCGCGCGGGATCACTTGCGTCGAGATCGGCTCTGGCTCAAGGCCCAGTTTCGCGCAGACATACTCTTCAACGGCCGGGTCGATATTGGCGAAGGTGCCAACCGCGCCAGAGATCGCGCCAGTGCGGATCTCATCTTTGGCGGCTTTCAGGCGCTTCAGGTTGCGGTCCATCTCGGCGTAGAAACGCGCGAAGGTCAGGCCCATGGTGGTGGGCTCGGCGTGGATGCCGTGGCTGCGGCCGATGCGGACGGTGTCTTTGTGTTCATAGGCGCGGGTTTTCAGCGCTGCCAGCACACGTTCCACGCCCGCGATCAGGATATCCGAGGCGCGGACCAGCTGGATGTTCAGCGTGGTGTCCAGCACGTCGGATGAGGTCATGCCCTGATGGACAAACCGCGCCTCATCATTGCCGATGATCTCGGCCAGATGGGTCAGGAAGGCGATCACGTCATGTTTGGTGACGGCCTCGATTTCGTCGATACGGGCCACGTCAAAGGCCACGTCTTTGGCCTTCCAGACGGCCTGGGCATTCTCTTTCGGGATCACGCCAAGATTGGCCTGGGCGTCGCAGGCATGGGCTTCGATTTCATACCAGATGCGGAATTTGGTCTCGGGCGACCAGATCGAAACCATCTCGGGGCGGGAATAGCGCGGGATCATCACGAACCTCTGAATGGCGGCGGGGATGGGCTTCCCTTAAAGAGCGGTCGGGGCAGGTGCAAGCAATCGGGCAATGATGATGCAAACAATCCGCAAGGTCGTGACGGCCGTGATGATGCTGGCTGGCGGCTTTTCCGGGCTTACCGGGGGGGCGGCCCTGGCGGGTGACTGGGTCGGGATACCCGATGATGCGCTGGCCGGGGCGCTGGTCTCGCGTGAAATGCGCTTTGAAGATGGCAGCAGCTGGGGATTTTTTGCCGATGGGCGGGTGATCTCGGGCGATTTCTGGGGCCGCTGGAGCCAGGGAGATGAGGCCCTGTGCCTGATCTGGCCCGATGCCGAGGCGGTCTGTTACCAGGTCGAGATCAACGGGATCGACCTGCGCTTTACCCCGGTTGCGGGCGGCCCTGCACGGATCGCCCGGTATAACGACCTCTGAGATCTCTTAGGCCGTCGGGGGGGGCTTTCCGGCCCCTGCCTTTAGGCGGCACAGTTTACCGGGTTTTTTGTAAAATCTGGCCCCCGAGAGCGGGGGCAGCGTTTTTTTAACCTTCATCAGCCAGGCTGCAGAGAGAATCTCCGGGGTCTGAAAGGGGCGCTGATGAAACTGATGCTGCGGGCTGCAGATCGAATTGACGGCCATGTCCGCCCGCCAAAGGGGCGCAACTGGGCCGCGGCCCCGGATGCTGTGCTGCATGATGATATGGGGGGCGGCGCCACGCCAGGTATGGCGGCGCAGACGGGGGTCTTGCCGCGCCCCTGGCGGGTGCCCGGTTTTCAACGGCCAGAGCGGCTTGGCCGCGCGGATTGGCTGATGCGCGGCTTTTCGCTTTTGGCCTCAGACGGGCATCAGGCGCTGACGCTGGCGACGCTGTGTGACTGCGCGGGCGGCTCGCGTGCGGGGTTCCTGGGTCTTTTCGGTGAGGTTGCGGATTTCCGCGCAGAAATGATCGCGCTATGGGAAAGCACCGGCTTGCAGGCCGAGGTCGGTCCGCATCCCGGGCAGACGGTGCTTTCCTGTTTTCTCGGCCTGGCGGCAGAGACGGCCGCCCCGCAGCCGCTGCCTGCCGGGGGGGAGGATCAACCCGGTTCGGTTGTTGTCGAACGGGCGATCCGGGTTTGGGCGCAGGCTGATGCGCTGGTGGCCAGGGCCCTGGCACGTGTCGAATGCCACCGGGTGGCGCAGCTGCGCGGGCTTTTGGTTTCGGCTGGCCTGTCCGCGCCCCGCGCCCAGGAGCGGGCAGAGGTGTTTTATGCGGCCCGGGTTGGTTTCGACGCCTTGCAGGCAAGCATGGGAATCACCGGCGAGGGGGCAATGCGCGCATTGGCCATTGCAATCCTGGGTGGCAAAATCTCTGTTTAATGCGCGGAACGCGAGGGTAGGCTGATCCCGTTTGCACGGTGATTGATCCGTCTACAGAGAGGGCGATGCCCCTGGTCGGTCTTTGTTGAGTGATCAGAAATTGTGACATATTTTTGACGCAATTGCGCCATTCGCTGCGCATATTTTTGCCCGCATCAGAGGAAACCATGGCGCAAAGATGGCCCTGCTTGTCTGCGCAGCCCTTGAAGATGCCAGATCGGCAAGGGTCAGGCGTCCAAAGAGCAGGCTGCCAAAGAGTAAGGTCAGACGCCATATTTTCCAGGCCTCTGCCAGGGGACGGTTGGACGTCTGGCGCCTGGGCCAGAGGTTGTGACGTAACGGAACTATAGTGACGGGTATTGTAAATGAACGGCGAGCGTAACGAGTCCCGCCCGGCCATCTGGGCCAGGGGCAGTCAGACACCTCCTTTCGATCCGCGTGCCTTTGCCCGGACTGCGCTGAAAATCGGGCGCGAAACGGTGGCTGGCATACTCTCGCGTTGTGGCAAATCGGCAGAAAGCGTCGGCGGTGAGCTGAGCCAGGGGCGTCTGCGGATCCCCGAGGACAGGCTTGGCCGCACCGGACGCTATCTTCCCTCGGCCGAAAGCACGGGCCGCGCGGTATTTGGCGGCGCGGGTATTCTGAAACGCGCGGCCGAGGTCGCGCAACCCAACCTTAACGCCTATGCCCCTGAAGAGGTCGGAAGTCGGATCGAAACCGCCTATCGGGATCTGTTCCGAACCGCTGATCAGTTGGCACCGCAAGGCGACACCGTATCGCGGGCCGCCGCGCCACCACAGGCGCCGCAAGACAGGGCCGGGGCAGATGAGTTGGCCTCGATCCGTGCGCTGATGACCGCATCCCCCGCTGAGGTGGAACCCCTGCACGGGTCCGCAGAGCACGGGGTTGCCGATCACGGGCCTGCCAATCACGGCAGGACTGCATCACATGGGGCAGAGAGCGCTTCGCCGGGGCAGGCGGACAATCCTTCCCTGGCCGGGCGCTTCAAAGAGGCGCTGCATGAGGGGGCGGCCAGGGTTATCGGCTATTGGATGATCGTATTTGCCATCCCCTATGGCGCGGTTCGCGCCGGGATTGCCCATCTGAAGGGCGAGGATCTGCGCCGCAACCCGAATTCTGAATAGCGCCGAATCCGAATAGCGCCGAATTCGAATAGCGGATGGGCCGCAGCTGATCCCTTGAGCGGAGGGATTGGCCAGCTTTGAAAAAAAGCCCGCCCATCCGTTTGGTCCTGCTGGCGGCCTGCTAATGCACGGCTGCCAGCAGGGTCGCATGTTCCTCTGCCGTGACCGTATCAGAGCGCACCTGCCAGGTGTGGATGCTGAAAACCACCGCGCGGCTGACGGGCAGGCGGATCAGGCACTGCTTTTCGCACCTTATGAAAAGATGATGAACGGGGCGGGGGCGTGGCTCGCCCTCGGGGCGGGGCTGATGCAGCTCGGCATCGTCATAGGTCAGGAAATTCATCCGCCACAGCGGCTGTTCCGGGCGGATCGCATCAAAAAGCCGCTGCACACCGCGGGCCAGGCGCTCATCATAGGGCTCTACCGGCACATGGATGCGCAAAAGCGAGCGGCCTATCTTTTGCGACAGCATCCAGCTGGCCGGAAAACACAGCATCGCCCCGGTCAGCACATGGCTGCCCGCTTCGGTCTGGTCGCTGTCGGGCACTTCAAGGATGCACAGATCCTCTTGCACAAGGCGGCCCAGTGTCAGCAGTGGCTGCGCCGGATCCGGCCGCACCTGCACCCCATCCGGGCGGGTGATCAGCCCATCCGCGAAACTATAGCCCGGATCGCGGGCCAGACGCGCCAGAATCACCTCATAGAGCTCATCCGCGGCGGCCTGCGCCCGGGGAAGCAGCGCGTGAACGCGGTCGGGCTGGTTCAGGATCAGCGCATCGCGCCGCGCCATCTGCCCGACAAAGGCCTCATCGCGGCTGATCCAGCTGTCATCGGTCAGCGGCTGGATCCCGGGCAGGCGGGCGCTGCGCGGATCCATCCAGGGCAGCAGGGGAAGGCGGTTTTGCGAGATGGCGTGATCGGCTGTCATGGCGGCAAATCTAGCCGGGGCCGCAGGGCGGCGAAAGCCCCGCCGCATTGAAAAAGGCCGCATCAGGGATGCGGCCTTCCTCATTCCGTATCGCCGGGAAAATCCCCCGCGATCAGATCCGGTCAGGGATCAAAGCTCGTCAAGCGCCTCGACGGCCTTTTGCAGATCGTCTTTCGAGACTTCTTTCTCGCTTACCTTGGCAAGACCCACGATGTGATCGACGACCTTGTCTTCAAAGATCGGCGCGCGCAGCTGCTGCTGGATTTGCGGGTTTTTCTGCACGAACTCGAAGTAAGCGCGCTCCTGGCCCGGATATTGGCGGGCGGTCTGGATCACGGCCTGGGTCATTTCGGCGTCAGTGACGGTGACCTCGGCTTTGCGGCCGATTTCAGCCAGCAAGAGGCCCAGACGCACGCGACGCTCGGCGAGCTTCTTATGCTCGTCGGTGGCTTCGATATTGCCGTGGTTGTGGCCGTGCTCTTCGGGGTGCTCTTCATGCCACAGCTGATGCGCGATCTGGCTGGCTTCTGCCTCGACCAGTTTCGAGGGCAGCTCGAACGAGACCAGACCGTCCAGCTGATCCAGCAGCGCACGCTTCAGAACGGCACGCGAGGCGCCTTTGTATTCCGATTCAAGGCGCTCACCGATCTGGGTTTTCAGCGCGGCCAGATCTTCGGCACCGAATTTCTTGGCCAGCTCGTCGTCGATCTCGGCGGCTTTCGGCGCTTTGACTTCATGGACGGTGCATTTGAACAGGGCTTCCTTGCCCGCCAGATGCGCTGCACCATATTCGGCCGGGAAGGTCACTTTGACTTCGACATCGTCGCCTGCTTTGGCGCCAACCAGCTGTTCCTCGAAACCGGGGATGAAGCTGTTCGAGCCCAGAACCAGCGGATAGCCCTCGCCTTTGCCGCCTTCAAATGCCTCGCCATCGACGAAGCCTTCAAAGTCGATCACGACCTGGTCGCCGTCTTTGGCTTTCGAGCCCTTCTTGCGGGCCTCAAAATCCTTGGCATTGTCTGCGAGGTTTTTCAGCGCCTCTTCGACATCAGCTTCGGCCGCTTTCACGACCAGCTTTTCCAGCGTCACTTTCGAGGTGTCGAGTTCCGGGATCTCGGGGAGGATTTCATAGGAAACCTCAACCACGACGTCCTTCTCGGGCGACCAGCTTTCGCCTTCGACCATTTTCACATCGGGCTGCAGCGCCGGACGGTCGCCGGTGGCCTCGAAGTGGTCTTTCATCGCGCCGTCAACGGCGTCTTGCATGGCATCGCCAAGCATCTTGTCGCCAAATTGCTTTTTCAGGATCGCCAGCGGCACCTTGCCCTTGCGGAAGCCTTTGATCTCGACCTGGGGCTGTGCCTCCAGAAGCTTTTCCTGGACTTTGGCGTCCAGCTCAGCTGCGGTCACCGTGATGGTATAGCCGCGCTTCAGGCCGTCTTTCAGGGTCTCGGTGACCTGCATGTCTCTAACCTTCCCAATCCTCAAATGGTGCGGGTGGAGGGACTTGAACCCCCACGCCGTAAGGCGCCGGAACCTAAATCCGGTGCGTCTGCCAATTCCGCCACACCCGCACGTTCCTGTTCCTCCGGGATAAGAAACGGGGGCATGCCCGCCTTGTGGTCAGGCATGCCCCCGTGAAAAACCCGGAAAATCCGCGCCCTTCTAGCAAAGGCCTTGAATGGATGCGAGAGGAAAATCATTGCCACATTGCTGCCACATCCTGTGCCCATCCCGGGCACATCAGGGCCGGGATGAGGCGCAAAAGCCTGGAAATAAGCGCAGGCCCGTCCCATTCCTGCCACAGTCCGGTGTGAAACATGGTCGCAGGATACAAGTTAAGCAGGGACTCGGGACCATGATCATCGAAAGCCTCCTCAGCGTCGAAACCGACACTCTGGCTGCCGAAGTCTCTGCTGAGGCAGGCATTACCAGCGGGACCACGGTTCTGACGCTTGAGGGCGAGCTGCCGGTTCAGTTCCTGTCAGCCGGGGATCGCGTCATCACCCGCTCGGGCGCTAAGGTTCTGAAATCGGTAGAGGTTTCCGTTCTGCGCAATGCTGAAATGATCCGCGTCAGCGCTTCGGCTCTGGGTCATGACCGCCCCGAGGCCGACTGCTTTATCGCCCCCGGCCAGAAGATCCTGCTGCGCGACTGGCGGGCAAAAGCCCTCTATGGCAAGGATGTTGCCATGGTTGAGGCGCGTCGTCTTTGCGACGGCGATTATGTCCGCCCCGAGGCTGTTTCGGAAATCCGCCTCTTCACCCTGCAATTCGATCAGGACGAAGTGATCTATGCCGGCGGGCTGGAACTGGCCTGCGAAACTGCAAAAGTTTCTGCCTGAGAAATCGTTTCCGCCTGAGAATCTGGCTGATCCTATAAATCAACCAATGCGGCCCGCCTGTGCGGGTCTGACTGGAAAGCGCGGTGCCCCCGGGGCTGCTGCGCTTTGTTCATTTGTCGGCAAACAATCCCGCTGGGGGCGGGCCGAAATCGGGCGTCACCTCATGCCAGCGGTTTATCTGGCGCAGGACGGCGGGCAGGGCCTCTGGCAGATCCTCGGCGATCAGCCCGGGGCCAAAGGCGCGGGCGGCCTCGACATGCAGCCAGGAGCCGCAGACCGCAGATTCGGATGTTGAGACGCCCCGCGCCAGCAGCCCCGTTATGATCCCGGCCAGCACGTCGCCAGAGCCTGCCGTGGCAAGCCATGGGGCCTCGCGCCCATAGGCGGCCGCGTTGATGCTGGCTTTGCCGTCTGGCGCTGCAATGACCGTATCCATGCCCTTCAGCACGACAGTGCAGCCCGCGCGGCTGGCGGCCTCTTTTGCGGCATCAATGCGTGAGAAGGCCGGGCCCTGGGCCGGGGGCGCGGTAAGGCGGGCGGCGATATCGGGGAAAAGGCGGGCAAACTCGCCGCCATGCGGGGTCAGCACGCATTGATTGTGCAAAGCGGCGAACAGCTCGGGCTGTTGCGCAAGCAGGCTGAGTGCGTCGGCATCCAGCACCGTCGGGCGTTTTGCGGCCAGGGCGGAGCGCAGCAGCCCCGCCTCTCGCGCCCCGGTGCCAAGGGCAGGGCCTAGGCACAGCGCATTGATCCGCGCGTCTTGCAGCATGGCGCTAAGGGCAGTGTCATCTGTGATTTCGCGCAGCATGATTGCGTCAAGGCGGGCGGCATTCTCGGCCAGCGCATTTTCCGGGCAGCCAAGCGTGACCAGCCCGGCCCCGATCCGCAAGGCGGCGCGCGCCGACAGCCTGGCCGCCCCGCTGCGCCCCGCCGGGCCACCCAGAATCAGCGCGTGACCATGGCCGAACTTATGCTCGCCATATGAGCCCCAGCCCTTATCAAGGATGCTTTTACGGGCCGAGAACCCCGGCTGAAGCGTACGGCCATCGGCCAGCTGAACAAGGGCGCTATAGTGCGGGCGCATGCCTCGCGCCCCCTGCTCCTGTCGGCGGAACAGATCGAAGGGCAACTCGCGCGACAGCCCGATATCGCAGCAGATAAGCTGACCGCATCTTTCTGGCCCATCGGCCAGAAAGTGACCTGATTTGAAGAAGCCGAAGGTGACGGTCAGATCCACCTCTGGCGCCTGGCTCATCAGCCTGCCGCTGTCGGCGCATAGGCCAGAGGGCAGGTCGATGGCGACCGAAAGGCCGCGATTTATCGAAACCGTCGCGCTGATCTGGTCCAAAACCGCAGCCATTGGACCTGTCACCGGCCGCGACAGGCCGATTCCCAGCAGCGCGTCGATCACCAGGTCATAATTTTGCGCCCATGGGTCGAATCCCCCGAACGGCAGGACCGGGCCAAGGTCCAGCCAGCGGTCATGATTGGCGCGGGCATCGGGCGGCAGCCGCTGGGCCTCGCCCTGGAAATGCAGGTCGATCTGCCAGCCCAGATCATGCAGCAGCCGCGCAATCACAAAGCCATCGCCGCCATTGTTCCCTGGCCCGCAAAAGATGAGGGCACGGGAGACGGGGGCACGGGAGACGAGGGCATGACCGGGCAGGGGCGGGGTGCCGCCGCCACGCGCCGCCAGTTTTGTAAGAATCGCCTCAACCGCCGCCTGGCCCGCCCGCTCCATCAGTTGCAGGCCGCTGGTGGCACCGCTTTCAATCGCCGCCTGTTCGACCGCCCGCATCTGCGCCGCGGTGAGAATTATGCTCATTTTTTGGAACCTTCCGGTCTCGCGGTTTATTTACTGCTTAATTTTTCGCCGCTTTGACTAAAAAACACTCGCAATGACTTAATTTTCGCCTGACTCTGCCCTTGTCCCGGTGCATGCGATTGCCGGGTTGGCGCGAAAGTGGTCGATGGTTTGTGACAAGAACGGAGGAGTCGGCGCATGAAGAAGGTTGAGGCGATCATCAAGCCCTTCAAGCTGGACGAGGTCAAGGAAGCGCTGCAAGAGGCGGGCATCCAGGGGCTCTCGGTCACCGAGGTCAAGGGCTTCGGTCGTCAGAAAGGCCATACCGAGCTGTATCGCGGCGCGGAATATGTTGTCGACTTCCTGCCCAAGGTGAAGATCGAGGTCGTTCTGGCCGATGATATGGTCGAGGCTGCGGTTGAGGCCATCGTCTCGGCGGCGCGCACCGACAAGATCGGCGACGGCAAGATCTTTGTCTCGCCCGTCGAGCAGGCGATCCGCATCCGCACCGGCGAAACCGGCGATGACGCGGTCTGAGCGGGCCGCCTGAACGGGTGACCTGGCGGCAAGATCCGGACTTACAGAATTTCGAATGCGGGCAGGGCGTTTCGGCGTTTGCCCGGGTAGTGTTAACCCTGAACGAAAGGCAGTCAGATGAGCGCGGTTGCGAAGGCTCTCAAACTGATCAAGGACGAGGAAGTCGAATATGTCGACGTCCGTTTCACCGATCCGAAAGGCAAGCTCCAGCACGTCACGCTGGTTGTCGATCTGATCGACGAAGACTTCTTTGAAGAAGGCTTCATGTTCGACGGCTCGTCGATTGCCGGCTGGAAGTCGATCGACCAGTCCGACATGAAACTGATCCCGGATGCGACCTCGGTCTATCTGGATCCGTTCTACGCCGAGAAAACCCTCGCCGTGCATTGCGACGTGGTCGAGCCCGACACCAATGAGGCCTATGACCGCTGCCCGCGTCAGATCGCCAAGAAAGCCGAAGCCTATCTGAAGGCAAGCGGCATTGGTGACACCGCCTATTTCGGCCCCGAAGCTGAATTCTTCATCTTCGACGACGTGCGCTATTCGGTCACGCCGCAGAAGGTTTCGTTCCAGATCGACGCCGAGGCGGCTGCCTGGAACACCGATGCGGAAATCGAGGGCGGCAACCTGGCGCACCGCGCTGGCCACAAGGGCGGCTACTTCCCGGTGAACCCGATTGACGAGGCCCAGGATCTGCGCGGCGAGATGCTCTCGACCATGAAGCGTATGGGCATGAAGGTCGACAAGCATCACCACGAGGTCGCCACCTGCCAGCACGAGCTGGGGATGATCTTCGGTGGTCTGGTCGAACAGGCTGACAACATTCAGAAATATAAGTATGTCATCCACAATGTGGCCCATGCTTATGGCAAGACCGTGACCTTCATGCCCAAGCCCATGAAGGGCGACAACGGCAGCGGGATGCACGTGAATATGTCGATCTGGAAGAACGGCAAGCCGCTGTTCGCAGGCGACAAATATGCCGACCTGTCGCAGGAAGCGCTGTATTTCATCGGCGGCATCCTGAAGCACGCGAAGGCGCTGAACGCGCTGACCAACCCTTCGACCAACAGCTACAAGCGTCTGATCCCGGGCTTTGAAGCCCCGGTTCTGCGGGCATTCTCGGCTCGCAACCGCTCGGGCTGCGTGCGTATTCCGTGGACCGAATCGCCGAAGGCAAAGCGCGTTGAGGCTCGTTTCCCCGATCCGGCTGCGAACCCCTATCTGGCCTTCGCGGCGCTGATGATGGCGGGTCTCGACGGGATCAAGAACAAGATCGACCCGGGCCCGGCTTCGGACAAAGACCTCTACGATCTGCCGCCGGAAGAACTGGCAGCAATCCCGACCGTTTGCGGCAGCCTGCGCGAAGCGCTGGAAGAGCTGGAAAAAGACATGGACTTCCTGCTTGCTGGCGACGTGTTCACCAAAGAGCAGCTGCAGGCCTATATCGGTCTGAAGTGGGAAGAAGTGTATGCCTACGAGCACACGCCGCACCCGGTTGAATATGCGATGTATTACTCCTGCTGATCGGCAGGGGTGAAATGGGAAAGGGCGGCCTCTGGGCCGCCCTTTTTCGTTTCACCGTATCAGCCTGCACCGTATCATGCTGCACTGTGCTGACATCTTTACTGTGCCAGTATTTCAGTGTGCCAGCATCTCAGAGACGATCTGCGCCTCAGACAGCGAGGCGGGGTAATAGGTCGGCCAGTTGGTCACCTCTTGCAGCAGGGCCGCGCGGTCGTCGCCCCAGTAGAGGTGGTAGTGGTCGGCCTTTTGCGGGGCGATGATATGGTCGCTGAACTGCATAAAGGCGGGGGCAGCAGCATCGCCTGCGGTCTTTTTGAAGATGAAGCGCACGCCGCGATTGCCTTTGGCATAGGTCAGGATCTCATAGCCATCGCTGGCATAGGTGCCGGTGGCGGTCTTGCCTGCGCTGACAAAGCTGACCTGATCGCCTTTGATGGTGATGCTGTCGGTCTGGGTGGCATAGCCGATATCGTAATAGGCTTTGTATTCGGCGGGTGATTTCTCGCCATGTTCGGCCTTATGCGCCATGACCGGGTCCAGGGCGCCCGATTGCAGCAGCGGGTAGACGGATTGCCATTCTCCCTCCCAATCGGAAAGGGGGCGCTCGGCGACCTGACTGTCCTCAAAGTAACCTTCGGAAATGCGGCTCATGGTTTCCCCGTCATGGCTGTGAGAATGATCATGGGCATGATCATGCGAATGGCCATGATCGTCCTTGCTGTTTTGCGCAAGGGCAAGTGAGGCAGAGGCGGTCAGGGCGAGGGCGGCGGGAAGCAGCACATGGCGCAGCGACAGGGTCATATCGGCATCCTTTGATGATTCGTTACGTTATACTGTAACGTAAACTCCATAGGCCGGGTCATATCCCGGGGCAAGAGGGGGCGAAGCACCAGGCTGGGGGGCTGAGACTGGGGGGCTGAGAAGGGCGCAATGAAAAAGGCCGCACCCGGGGGCGCGGCCTTTTCAACTGGTTTTTCGACAGGCTTATTCGTCGTCGGACGCAGCTGCGCCCATTTCGTCGAACAGTTCCGAGATCTCGAATTCGGCCTGGGCTTCTGCCTCGGCAGCGAGTTCCTGAACCGATTTGCCCGAAGCCTGGAGTTCGGCTTCCTCAACCGAGCGGGCCACGTTCACCGAAACCACGACAGTCACTTCCGGGTGCAGCACGACATTGACCGGGTGGATACCCAGATCTTTGATCGGCTTGTTCTGGACGACTTGCGTACGCGAAATGGTGAAGCCTTCGGCGGTTGCGACATCTGCCACGTCACGCGGCGAGACCGAACCGTAAAGCGCGCCCGAATCGGAAGCCGAACGGATCACGATGAAGACCTGACCGTCCAGCTTGGCTGCAACGGCTTCGGCTTCTTTTTTGGTCTCAAGGTTGTCTGCTTCGAGCTGCGCCTTGCGGGCCTCGAAACCCTTGATGTTCGCCTCGTTCGCGCGCAGCGCCTTGCCTTGCGGCAAGAGGTAGTTGCGGGCGTAGCCGGGCTTTACGTTGACGACTTCGCCCATTTGGCCAAGTTTCGCCACGCGCTGGAGAAGGATCACTTGCATAGGTCCGTGCTCCTTATTTCACAGCATAGGGCAGAAGCGCGAGGAAACGTGCGCGCTTGATGGCCCGTGCCAGTTCACGCTGCTTCTTCGCCGAGACGGCGGTGATGCGCGAGGGAACGATCTTGCCGCGCTCAGAGATGTAGCGCTGCAGAAGGCGGGTGTCTTTGTAGTCGATCGCCGGTGCATTGTCGCCCGAGAAGGGGCAAACCTTGCGGCGGCGGAAAAACGGTTTGTTCGCCATGGTTTATGGACCTTTCTTCAGGCGTTGATCAACGACGCTCGCGACGGTCGAAGCCGCCACGGTCACCGCGGTCACCACGGTCGCCGCCATCGCGGTCGCCACGGCCTTCACGCTCGTCACGCTTTTGCATCTGGACCGAAGGGCCCTCGGTGTGCTTCTCGACCTTGATGGTCAGGACGCGCATCACGTCGTCATGCAAACGCATCAGGCGTTCCATTTCCTGCACTGCAGCAGCCGGAGCATCCGACTTCAGCAGGGTGAAATGGCCCTTGCGGTTCTTGTTGATCTTATAGGCCATCGTTTTGACGCCCCAGTACTCGTGCTCGACGACTTTGCCGCCGTTGTCTGCGAGGACCGTGGAGAAATGTTCGATGAGGCCTTCGGCCTGCGCGTTGGAAAGATCCTGGCGCGCGATGAAGACATGCTCGTAAAGCGGCATGAGACTTCCTTGCTGTCAGGGCGGCTTCACAGGACGGGCATAAGACCTTTCCGGGCCCGTCCACGAGAGGCATCGCCGGTTCATGGGTATTCGGAAAGGATGGGGCCTTATACAGGGAAAGCCCCCTGATGCAAGCGCTATGGCGGCAATTTGGCCGCAGATCAGCTGCAGGTCAGTGGCAGGTGATCTGTGCCGGATGGGGGCAGGCGGGACGGGGGCAGGCGGGATGGTGCCGCTCACAGCGGGCTGGCGGCTTTGTGACTGTTCATCTGTGCAGGGGTGATGTTCGATCCTGCCGGATTGTGCATTTGCAGCATGACCTGCAGTTTCGCATCATCGTTATTCCCGCAAGGAGACAGGTATGAACCGTCCGCTTTCTTTCGCTCTCGCTGCAGCTCTGGCCGCATTCTCTGCCCCCGCTTTCGCCGAGGCCGTGAAATACAACGTCGATCCGGGCCACAGCCAGATTCTTTTCAGCTATAACCACCTTGGTTTCTCGACCAATTACGGCATGTTCTCGGGCTTTGAGGGTGTGGTGAATTTCGACGCTGAGAACCCGGCTGAATCCTCGGTTGAAGTGTCCTTCCCGGTTTCGACCCTGATCACCGGCTTCCAGGCGCGCTATGACCACTTCATGACCGGCGATTTCTTCAACGCCGAAGTGAACAAGGACGTGACCTTCAAATCGACCTCGATTGAGGTGACCGGCGAGAAAACCGCGAAAATCACCGGCGATCTGACGCTGAACGGTGTGACGAAATCGGTCGTGCTGGACACCACGCTGAACCAGGCGGGCGACCACCCGATGGAAAACAAGCCCTGGCTGGGGTTCACCGCGACCACTACGCTGGTTCGCACCGAGTTCAACCTAGGCCAGTTCGCCCCCTATGTCAGCGACGAAGTTCCGGTCACGATCAATATCGAAGCTGGCAAAGCTGACTGATCGTCAGCAGATCAGCAGATAACGAAGGCCGCCCGGATCCAGTCCGGGCGGCCTTTTTCTTTGCCCGGGGGGCAGGGCGCGGAAGGTGGGCGGGCTGAGTTGCCCCGGCGCGCAGATCCCCCGGCGCGCAGATCCCCAGGGAGCAGATCCTGGGGACGCAGATCCCCGCTCTGTGATCCTTTGGCCGCAGAGCGCAGAGCGGGCGGATTGCCCGCGTCGGGTGCCCACGTCGGGTGCCCACGTCGGGTGTCTGCGTCAGAGGGTTGCATCGGAGGGCTGCGTGGGGGCTGCGTCGGTTGCCCGCGCAGATTGACAGGATGGGCGCAAAAGAAAACGCGCATCCGGGTGGGATGCGCGTGTCCATGCCTTTTGGGGTGAGCCTTTTGGGGGTGAGGCTGGCCTCAGTTCAGGCGTTTGGCGGTCAGATCGACGCTGACCACCACCGGGAAGCCGACTGAGGATTCGTCGCCGTAGTTTGCGCCGATGCCAAAGTCGCGGCGGTCGAGTGTGGTCTCGCCCTTCATCACGGCCGTGTCGCCGTTGATTTCAAGCGTGAAGGGCAGGCTGACGGGCTTTGTCTGGCCGCGCAGGTCCAGCGTGCCCTCGGCGATAAAGGCCTCGCCCTCGGGGCGGATCGTGGCGCTGAAAACGGCACCGGGGTGATTGGCGATGTCGAAGAAATCGGCGCCCTTCGCCTGGTCTGAGACCGAGCCAAGGCTAATGCTGGCGGTGTCGATCTTCACCTCGACGGTGCCATTTTTGCCGTCGACCGGGGTCTCATCAAAGGTGATATCGGCCGACCAGGTGGCAAAGCTGCCGCTGACCGCGCTGCCCATCTGGCGCACCGAGATGGCAAGGCTGCCCGATTCGACCTGCCAGTTGCCAGCCGTTGCGGGTGCGGGCTGATCGTTGCCACCCTGAGCGGCGGTTTCCGTCGTGGCAGCTTGCTGTGATTGGGGCTGGGCCTGGGTTTGGGGCTGCGCCTCGGGTTGGGCGATCACCCAGGCGCCAAGCCCGGCTGCGGCCCAGAGGATCAGCGCGGCAATCGGGGGGGCTGCGGATTTATGGGCATGGCCCCCCGCCTGCGAGGGCGTGCCGCGCGTCATCCGGGCCAGGGTCACATCGCGGTCAATCGCCACATGCTTCAGCGCCCCCACCACATGCAGCGCCAGCGCCGCCGCCAGGATCCAGACGAAAATGCCATGCATCACGCCTGCGACATGGCCGAGGGTCTCGGATTTGGGGATGAAGGGCAGGTTCTGGCCAAAGGGCCACAGGATCGGCGCGAAGCCGTCAACGGCTGCGTGATGGATCCAGCCCGACAGCGGCACCAGCACCAGCGAGAGATAAAGCGCCCAGTGCACGGTCTCGGCGGCGAAGGTCTCGAGCTTGCGGCCAGGGTGGACGGGGGCGGGGCGGGTCTCGGTAAAGGCCCAGAGGATGCGGGCGAGCGCGACGAAGAACACGACGACGCCAAGGGTTTTGTGGATCGAGAAGATCTGTGCCTTCAGCGCCAGCTCTTCCGAGGTGGCATAGGGCAGGTTCTCGGCGATCAGGCCAAGGGGGAAGGTGGTGATGATCAGGGCAGCAGTCAGCCAGTGAAAGCTGCGGCTGACCCGACC
Source organism: Pseudogemmobacter hezensis (assembly GCF_013155295.1). Classification (GTDB taxonomy): domain Bacteria; phylum Pseudomonadota; class Alphaproteobacteria; order Rhodobacterales; family Rhodobacteraceae; genus Pseudogemmobacter; species Pseudogemmobacter hezensis. The sequence continues at coordinate 212,589 of NZ_JABJXT010000006.1, forward strand.
ATAGCTGGCAACCGTGTTGCGGGCTTGCATTTTCGAACTCCGGGAATTGGTTTGGCGCAAGGATAGCAGGCCGGGGCCCCGGGGGTAATCATGGCTGAGGGCACAGAGGCTGTGCATGACGCGCGGATGGGTCACGCAGATGTGCGGCCTGGCGGGGACGCAGACGGAAACAGGCGGGGAAGCTGACGGAAACCGGGGGAATTTTTGCAAAATATTGCGGCAGAGCGGCGCTTTGGGTATTGCAGGGGATGAGATATAACAGGAGCCAGCAATGAGCCGCGCATTCGTTTTCCCGGGCCAGGGCGCCCAGACCATCGGCATGGGGATGGAGCTGGCCGAGGCCTGGCCCGTCGCGAAAGCCGTATTCGATGAGGTGGATGAGGCGCTTGGCGAAAAGCTCTCGGTGCTGATCCGTGAGGGCGATATCGCCGAGCTGACGCTGACCCAGAACGCGCAACCGGCGCTGATGGCGACCTCGATCGCGGCGCTGCGGGTGCTGGAGGCCGAGGGCTTTCCGCTGAAAGGCACCGCCGATTTCGTGGCGGGTCACAGCCTTGGCGAATATTCGGCGCTTTGCGCGGCGGGCAGCCTTAGCCTTTCCGATACGGCGCGGCTGCTGCGCATCCGGGGTGTTGCCATGCAAGAGGCGGTTCCGGTGGGCGTGGGCGCAATGGCTGCGCTGTTGGGGCTGGATTTCGAGACCGCAGCCGCCGTCGCTGCCGAGGCTGCCGAGGGTGAGGTCTGTCAGGCCGCCAATGACAATGATCCGGCGCAGGTCGTGGTCTCTGGCCATAAGGCTGCCGTCGAACGGGCGGTTGAGATCGCAAAGGCGCGTGGCGCGAAACGGGCTCTGATGCTGCCGGTCAGCGCGCCGTTCCACTGCGCATTGATGCAGCCTGCTGCGGCGCGGATGGCCGAGGCGCTGGCGGGCGTGGTGATCCATGACCCCATCGTGCCGCTGATCGCCAATGTGCGGGCCGAAGCGGTGACCGAGGCCTCAAAAATCGCCGATCTTCTGGTGGCGCAGGTGACGGGCTCTGTCCGCTGGCGGGAATCGGTTCTGTGGATGGAGCGGGCCGGGGTCACCGAATATTGGGAGATCGGCGCGGGCAAGGCGCTGTCGGGTATGATTCGGCGGATCCAGAAAGAGGCCACGGTCAGGGCGATTGGCACGCCTGCCGATGTGGCAGCGCTGAAGGGCTGACTGGGGCCACGGGGACGGGGCGCGTTCCCCGCGACCTTTGGCTTTGGCTTTGGCTTTGGTTTTGGGAAGCAGTGGCGAAATCAATGGCTGCCCCCCGAGGATGTTTCGGGGGGATGTTCAGGGACAGATGATTAAGGCCTGCGGGCTTTGGGCTGCCCCTCCGGGGGCCAGCCCCCGGACCCCCGGGATATTTCGGGACAGATGAAAAAAAGGCCTGTGGGCTTTGGGAGAATGCTTATGTTTGATCTGACGGGTAAGACGGCGCTGGTGACGGGCGCTTCGGGCGGCATCGGGGCGGATATTGCCCGGGCTTTGCACAAGGCGGGTGCGGTAGTTGGGCTTTCGGGCACGCGGGTTCAGCCCCTTGAGGCGCTGGCGGCTGAGCTGGGCGAGCGGGCGCATGTGCTGGAGTGCAACCTCTCGGTGCCTGAAGAAGTTGAGGGGCTGGTGAAACGTGCGGTTGAGGCGATGGGCTCGGTTGAGATCCTTGTAAACAACGCCGGGATCACCCGTGACGGGCTGGCGATGCGGATGTCGGATGAGGACTGGGCCTCGGTTCTGGATGTCAATCTGACTGCCAGTTTCCGCCTGTGCCGCGCTGCGATCCGCGGCATGATGAAGGCGCGTCAGGGCCGGATCATCAATATTTCCTCGGTCGTGGGCACCACCGGAAATCCGGGCCAGGCGAATTACTGCGCCTCAAAGGCGGGGATGGTCGGCATGTCGAAGGCGCTGGCCGCCGAGGTGGCAAGCCGTGGCATCACCGTGAATGCCGTCGCGCCGGGCTTTATCGAGACGGCGATGACCGACAAGCTGAATGAGGCGCAAAAGGGGGGGATTCTCTCGGCCGTGCCCGCAGGCCGTATGGGCCGCCCGCAGGAGATTGCGGCGGCCGTGGTCTATCTGGCCTCGGATGAGGCAGGCTATGTGACCGGCGCCACGCTGCATGTGAATGGCGGAATGGCAATGATCTAGGCATTTGTGCCCGCCCCGGGCTGCGTTCTGTCCCGACGGGACTTGACCTTCGGGGCGGAAAGCATTTGCCATGGGGCGCGGCTGTGCTATAGCCCGCGCCAGAATCCCGGGGCTTTCCCCGGTACTGCCGTGACTGGGGGTTTCCCCGGGGCGGATAACCAGGCCCGAGAACCAAGGCCCGGGGGCATGACCCCGCGAACGGAGTAGAGGACGTAACATGAGCGACATCGCAGATCGCGTGAAGAAGATCGTTGTCGAGCATCTCGGCGTTGAAGAGGACAAGGTCACCGAGACCGCCTCGTTCATCGACGATCTGGGTGCAGACTCGCTGGACACGGTCGAGCTGGTCATGGCTTTTGAAGAAGAATTCGGCATTGAAATCCCGGATGACGCTGCAGAAACCATCCAGACCTTTGGCGACGCTGTTGGTTTCATCACCAAGGCTTCCTGATCGTTTTCTTCCCATTGCGGGATGAAAGAGGGCTCTCCGGTTTCGGAGAGCCTTTTTTGTTTTGGCGCGGCCTGCGCCGGGCCTGGGCCTGCGGTGGCCTGGTCTGCGGTGGCCTGGTCTGAGGGCCGCGGATCGGGGCAGGGAATACCTGACCCGGGAATCGGGACAAATGCGCAGGGGGGGCAACTGACGCGGGCCGGGCGATATGCGAGGCCTTTCCCGTACAGGGATTCGCGACAGAATCGTCTGGCAGAAACGTCGGAAGCGACCGCTTCATGAGATGTCTGGCAGGCGCGATAATGCTATCGCTGGCTTTGGGGCTGGCTGGTCGGGCCGGGGCGACGCCCCCCGATGTGATCGACGTCAGCGATGAGGTGTTCGGCTTTAGCCAGGACAGCATCGTCCTGCTGCGCAGTCTGCGCGACAATCTCGGCCTTTATACTGCCGAGCGGCGCTATGCTTTTCTCGTGACGGTTGACCGGGCCAGCGGGGCCGAGAGTCTGCAACCCGTCTGTCAGATCTATCGGCATGAAGATACCGATCAGGCCGGGAATGCGCCCGGTGTTCTGTCCTGGGCCAGTCATGATGAGACGCCAGATGATGCGGTGAACCCATGGGATGTGCTGGCGGCGGCGGGGGGCTCGCCCTTTCGGCCAGGCGGGTTCCAGGACATTGAGGCGGCCGGGCTTTCGGGAAGCCTTGCTGCTGGGGCGATCAGAATCAGCGCAGAGAGCGGAAGCAATGCTGCCTGGAGCGGTGAGGGCGCGGTGCTTTTGACAGGCGCTGGGGCGCGGCTCGATGCGGTTGCCGACAGGCTGGGCGATATGCCGCGTATGGGGCCGCTTCGCGCCGGTGATCTGCTGCGCGACCAGGCCTTCGGCCCTGAGAGTTGCACGATTGCCGATGTGCTGATCTTTGGGGGAATTGCGGGCGGGATGACGGGGGGCGAGCCCTCGGCCATGCTGCGGATGGATTGTGGTGACGCGGAAGAGGGGCTGGCCGCCTCTTTGCTGGTTGCGGTGCCTATGGGATGGCGTGGGGCGATTGCGCCCTGATCTTTTGATCTTGCCTGATCTTTTGAGCTGCAGACCTTTTGAACTGCGGCGGCATGCGGCGGGGGCCTGCCCGCAATTTCGCGCAATGTTGCGGCGCGACGGGTGCGCGTGTATCACCCGAATTGAAATGATCGCCTTTGTCGGGAGTGTAAACATGCGCCGTGTCGTCGTAACGGGTCTGGGAATGGTCACGCCGCTGGCCTCTGGGGTGGAAGAAACCTGGAGTCGCCTGCTGGAGGGGCAGTCCGGCGCCGGGCCGATCACGAAATTCGATGCCTCGAATGTGGTGACCCAATATGCCTGCGAGATCCCGCGCGGTGACGGCAGCAATGGCACCTTCAACCCCGATGACTGGATGGAGCCGAAAGAGCAGCGCAAGGTCGATGACTTTATCCTTTACGGGATGGCGGCGGCGGTTCAGGCGGTGAAGGATTCGGGCTGGGAGCCTGCAACCGAGGACGAAAAAGAGCGCACCGGCGTCATGATCGGCTCTGGCATCGGCGGGCTTTCGACCATTGCCGAGACGGCGGTGCTGATCAAAGAAAAGGGGCCAAAGCGGGTTTCTCCCTTCTTCATCCCCGGCTCGCTGATCAATCTGGTCTCGGGCCAGGTTTCGATCCGCTTTGGCTTTAAGGGGCCGAACCATGCGGTGGTGACCGCCTGCTCGACCGGGGCGCATGCGATTGGCGATGCGGCGCGGCTGATCATGCTGGGCGATGCCGATGTGATGGTGGCGGGTGGTGCGGAAAGCCCGATCTCGGAAATCGGCATTGCTGGTTTCAACGCCTGCAAGGCGCTGTCGACCAAACGCGCCGATGATCCGGCGAAGGCCAGCCGTCCCTATGACGCGGATCGTGACGGTTTCGTCATGGGCGAGGGTGCGGGCATCGTGGTGCTGGAAGAATATGAGCACGCCAAAGCCCGCGGCGCGAAGATCTATGCCGAGGTGCTGGGCTATGGGCTTTCGGGCGACGCCTATCACATCACCGCGCCCTCTGAGGATGGCGATGGCGGTTTCCGCTCGATGAAGGCGGCGCTGGCGCGGGCGGGGGTGACGCCGGATCAGGTGGATTACATCAACGCACATGGCACCTCGACCATGGCCGACACGATCGAGCTGGGCGCGGTCGAGCGTCTGATGGGCGATGCGGCGGCGAATGCGGTCATGTCCTCGACCAAATCGTCAATCGGGCACCTTCTGGGGGCTGCTGGCGCGGTAGAGGCGATTTTCTGCATCCTGGCGATCCGCGATCAGGTCGCGCCGCCGACGATCAACCTCGACAATCCGGCGGTGACGCCGAAGCTGAACCTGGCGGCGAATAAGAAGGTCGAGCGCAAGATCGACATCGCGCTGTCAAACAGCTTTGGCTTTGGTGGCACCAATGCCAGCCTGGTTCTGGGCAAGGTGCGCTGATCGATGTGGAAAAGCATCGCCTCGAATGCGCTGACCCTGTTCATCGTGCTGCTGGTGGTTGGGGCGGGGCTGATCGCCTGGGGGCGCAATGAGTTCATCAGCCCCGGCCCGCTGACCGAAGCGGCTTGCATTCAGGTCGAGCGCGGCGCGGGCCTGCCCTCGGTCAGCCGCAACCTTGAGGCGCGGGGCGTGGTCTCTGATGCGCGGATCTTTCGGATCGGTGCTGATTATTCGGGCCGTTCCAAGGATCTGAAGTTTGGATCCTATCTGATCCCGCCGGGCAGCTCGATGGTAGATGTGCTGGGGGCGCTGACGCAGGGCGGGGCCTCGACCTGCGGCCAGGAAATCCAGCTGGTGATCGGTGTTGCCAGCTCGAATGTGGTGCTGCGCGAGCTGGACCCGGCCACCAACCGCTTTGTCGAAGTGGCGCGCTTTGCGCCTGATGCCGATGAGCGGCCGGCGGAATATCTGGAGGCCGAGGCGCAGCCGGATATGCGTTTCACGGTGACGCTGGTTGAAGGCGCAACCTCCTGGGCGGTGGCAGATGCGCTGCGCAAGGTTGATTTCATGAGCGGCGATATTGCTGGCGTGCCGCCCGAGGGCTCGCTTGCGCCGCAAAGCTATGACGTGACCAAAGGCGGCGACCGCGCGGCGCTGATCGCGCAGATGACCGCCTCGCAAGAGCGGATCATGGCCGAGCTTTGGCCGGGCCGCGATGAGGGGCTGCCCTATGCAAACCCCGAAGAGGCGATGGTCATGGCCTCGATCATCGAGAAGGAAACGGCGGTTGCGGCCGAGCGCGGCCTTGTCGCCAGCGTCTTCGTCAACCGCCTGGAACAGGGGATGCGGCTGCAGACCGACCCGACGGTGATCTATGGCATCACCAATGGCGAAGGCGTGCTGGGGCGCGGTCTGCGCCAAAGCGAGCTGCGCCGGGCCACCCCTTACAACACCTATGTGATCGACGGGCTGCCGCCGACGCCGATTGCCAACCCGGGCCGCGCCTCTATCGAGGCGGCGCTGCATCCCGAGACCTCGGACTATGTGTTCTTTGTGGCTGACGGCACGGGCGGGCATGCTTTCGCGGTGACGCTGGCCGAGCATAACGAGAATGTCGCCCGCTGGCGCCAGATCGAGGCGCAGCAGGGCCAGGCCGGAGAGGGCGGCGTCCAGAGCGCTGACTGACCGCCTGCGTGCGGAGAAACGATTTGGCGGATGTTACAGCAGCCCCGTTGCCAGAGATCTGGCAGCGGGGCTGTTGCTTTCTAAGCCGTTGTTTCTGAGGGGGAATGGCTGAGATGCGTTATGTGCCCGGCCCTGGCGGGTGCGAAGTGGTTAATGATACGTTAATGTTGAGATCGCATAAGTCTTTGATTTTGCTGTGATTTCACCTTGACTCTGCGAGCGGTCTGATCTAGAGATTGTGACATGCTGAAAGAGGTGTGAAGGCGGCCAGGGGGTGACCCCGGGGCCGCTTTTTTATGCCGGGCCCTTTTTGTGCCTGCGGGCTGAAGCGGGGCCAGAGAGGATTGCTGATGGGGCAGGCTGGCGGGGCAGGCTGGCAGAGCATGAGGGCAGGTGGGCACTTATGACAATCCGAATGACGGAAGGGGAAAGCGATCCGGTTGACCTTACCCAGGCGGCCGGGGCGCTGAACCTGACGGAAGAGCTGTATCGCATCGCGGTCGAAGAGCTGAACGAGGCTTTCGCGGGGATCCGCCAGGGCCGGTTTGAAATGGCAAAAGAGGGCAGGCGGGCGGTCAGGGATCTGGCTGATCTGTCAAAGGCGCTGCTGGAGGAGAGAAGGAATGTCGACAAACTCCGCAAAGAGCTTGCCGGGGCAGGTGCCGGGGATGGCGCACTCGACCTCGGGCTCGCGCGAGATGAGATCGGGCGCCGACTGGCTCGCCTCCGCGCTGCCAGAGGAGATTGATGAATTTCTGGGGGGCTTAAGTGACAATGCCCTGAAGGCGCTGCCGTGGATTTTTGAGTTCTGGGCGCTGCCGCATCAGCTGCCACCCGAAGGGGCGTGGAAATCCTGGGTGATCATGGGCGGGCGCGGCGCGGGCAAGACCCGGGCGGGCGCGGAATGGGTGCGCATGATGGTCGAGGGCGACACGGCTGAGGCCCCGGGTAAGGCGCGGCGCGTGGCGCTGGTGGCAGAGACGCTTGAACAGGCGCGTGAGGTGATGGTGTTGGGCGAAAGCGGCATCCTTGCCTGCTCGCCCCCGGATCGGCGGCCGAAATGGATCGCGTCCCGCAACCGGCTGGAATGGGCGAATGGCGCGGTGGCGCAGCTTTATTCCGCTCATGACCCCGAGCGGCTGCGCGGCCCGCAATTCGATGCGGCCTGGGCGGATGAGCTGGCGAAATGGCCCAAAGCGGCCGAGACCTGGGATCAGCTGCAATTTGGCCTGCGGCTGGGGGACAATCCGCAGCAGGTGGTGACGACGACGCCCCGCAATGTGGCCTGTCTGAAGGCGATCCTTGGCAATCCCTCGACCGTGGTGACCCATGCGCCGACCGAGGCGAACCGGGTCTGGCTGGCGCAAAGCTATCTCGACGAGGTGCGGGCGCGTTATGGCGGCACCACGCAAGGCCGTCAGGAGCTGGAGGGGCTGCTGGTCGAAGAGGCCGAGGGCGCGCTTTGGAACCAGGCGATGATTGCGGGCGCCCAGGAGGCCGAGGTGCGGGCGGCGGTCAGACCGCTGCGGGTTGTCGTTGCGGTTGACCCGCCGGTGACGGCGACCAAGACCTCGGACGAATGCGGGATCGTGGTGGTGGGCGCGGATACCAGCGGGGCGCCGGGTGACTGGCGGGCGGTGGTGCTGGCCGATCGTACGGTGAGAGGGGCCAGCCCCGATGGCTGGGCGCGGGCGGCGGTGGCGGCGATGGAAGAGTTCAGCGCCGAGCGGTTGGTGGTCGAGGTGAACCAGGGCGGCGATCTGGTCGCGGGCGTGGTGCGCCAGGTCGATCCGCTGGTTCCGGTGCGTGAGGTGCGGGCGACGCGCGGCAAGATGCTGCGGGCCGAACCGATTGCGGCGCTCTATGAACAGGGGCGGATCGCACATCGCCGGGGCCTGGGGGATCTGGAGGCGCAGATGGTGCAGATGACGCGCACCGGCTGGCAGGGGCAGGGCAGCCCGGACCGTCTGGATGCGCTGGTCTGGGCGCTGACCGAGCTGATGATCGCGCCGTCCTCGCGGATCGGGCAGCCGGGGGTGCGCTCGATCTGACGGAGGGCCGAGGCCCGGCCCTTTGGTGATTTTACGGAACTGAAATGAGCGGGTTGGCCTTTTGCGGGGCGGATCTCGCATGGCGAAGAGAGGAGCGGCTTTGTGTTCGATTTCCTGAAAGGCAAATCGCGGGTGCCGCCGGTGCCCGCCGTGAAAGCGAGTGCGACGGGGCGGGTGATCGCGCGCGGTCTTCCCCAGGGCCTGTCCGGTGGCGGCCCGGGGCGGGTGGCTGGCGGGGCACGGGATGCGGCCTCGCTGACGCGGGCGGGCTTTCAGGGCAATCCGGTGGGCTTTCGCGCGGTGCGGCTGATCGCCGAGGCGGCGGCGGCGCTGCCGGTAATCTGCCAGGACTGCGAGCGCCGTTATGAGGCGCATCCGGTACTTGCGCTGCTGGCCCGTCCCAATGGGGCGCAGGGGCGGGCAGAGTTGCTGGAGGCGATCTATGGCCACCTGCTGCTAAGCGGCAATGCCTATATCGAGGCGGTTGTCGGGGATGACGCGACGGGGCTTCCGGCTGAATTGCATGCGCTGCGCCCGGATCGGATGTCGATGCTGCCGGGGGCTGATGGCTGGCCTGCCGCCTATGATTACACGGTCTCGGGGCGGGTGCACCGCTTTCAGGTTTCGGATGGGCTTAGCCCGATCTGCCATATCCGCAGCTTTCACCCCCAGGATGACCATTTCGGCCTTTCGCCCATGCAGGCGGCGGCGGTGGCGATTGATGTCCATAACGCGGCGTCAAACTGGTCGCGGGCGCTTTTGGACAATGCGGCACGGCCCTCGGGTGCGATCACCTACAAGGGGGCGGATGGGCAATCGGTTCTGACGCCGGATCAGTATGACCGCCTGGTTTCCGAGATGGAGGCGCATCACCAGGGGGCCAGAAATGCCGGGCGGCCGATGCTGCTGGAGGGCGGGCTCGACTGGAAGCCGATGGGATTCTCGCCATCAGATATGGAGTTCCATGAGACAAAGCTGGCGGCCGCGCGAGAGATCGCGGTGGCTTTTGGCGTGCCGCCTATGCTGATGGGGATCCCCGGCGACGCCACCTATGCCAATTACCAGGAGGCGAACCGGGCCTTTTACCGCCTGACGGTTCTGCCCCTGGCCAGCCGGGTGCTGGCGGCGCTGTCGCATTGGCTGGAGGGATTTGGCGGCGAGGCGGCTCAGCTGCGCCCCGATCTCGACCAGATTCCGGCGCTGGCGATGGAGCGCGATCAGCAATGGGCGCGGGTGGGGGCGGCCTCGTTCCTGAGTGATGGCGAGAAGCGCGCGCTGCTGGGCCTGCCGCGTCTGCCGGAACCGGGTGATGCCATGCCCGATAATGAGGGTGGCGCATGAGCACACGCAAGGAAGGGCCAGGATCGCGGTTTCTCTATGACAGTTTCGACGCTGCCCATGCCCGGATCGAGGCCAATGAGCGGGTGATGGAGGAACGCTGGTCGGGCCTGGAATTCCGCCTGAGCCAGATCGACGCGGCGCTGGAACGCCTGGAGCGGCGGATCTGGCTGGGGGTTTACGGGGTCGCGGGCTTCCTTCTGGCCCAGGGGGCCGAGGCAGTGATCCGCGCCGCCATGAAGTGACCCGGTGGGAGAGGGCAATGACCCGGTGGGACTGGGAAATGACCCGGTGGGACTGGGAAATGACCCTGTGGGACTGGGAAATGATCCTGTGGGACAGGCCCGCAGGGATGGTTTCACGCAAAAGAGGTGCGCGATGCTGGAACATAAATTCTGCCAGCCCGAGGCTGGGCTGACCCTGACCGAGGGGCGTGAGATTTCGGGCTATGCCTCGCTTTTCGGGCTGCACGATCAGGGGGGGGATGTGGTGGTGCCCGGTGCCTATGCGAAATCACTGGCGGCGCTGGCGGCAAAGGGGCGCAGGGTGCGGATGCTGTGGCAGCATGACCCGACCCAGCCCATCGGCATCTGGGATGAGGTGCGCGAGGACAAGACCGGGCTTTGGGTCAAAGGGCGGCTGCTGAGCGACGTGGAAAAGGGGCGCGAGGCGGCTGCGCTTCTGGAGGCCGGGGCGCTTGACGGGCTTTCCATTGGCTATCGGACGCTGCGATCCGAGCGTGAGGGAAAGGGGCGCAGGCTGCTGGAGCTGGAGCTGTGGGAGGTCTCGCTGGTGACTTTTCCGATGCTGAGTGAGGCGCGGATAACCGCCAAATCAGAGACCTGTCCTGAGGCGCTTTCTGTCGAGCTGGAAGGGCTGGCCCAGCTTTTCAACGAGGCCCGTGCGGGACTTGTGGCCCATCGCGCAGGCCAGGGCTGAGGCCCTCGAAACTTTCCACCAGATCAAGAGGATCAAGGGATGACCGAGAGAGAAATCCGGGCCGGGGTGCATTCCCCGGGCCTGAGCCCGGCTGCGGAGGTGAAAACCGCCATGGCCGGTTTCCTGAAGGAATTCAGTTCCTTCCAGGCGGACGTGAAACAATCTTTGCAACATCAGGAAGAGCGAGTGACCATGCTTCAGAAGAAAACCATGACCTGGGGCCGCCCGGCACTTTCCACCTCGGTCGAGGAAAATGCGCCCCATCAAAAGGCCTTCAACGCCTATCTGCGCTCGGGCGATGATGAGGGTTATCGCGGGCTGATCCCTGAGGGGAAAGCGATGTCGACGGCGGTGGCCGCAGATGGTGGCTATCTGGTCTCGCCGCAGACTGCAGATCAGATCCGCTCGATGCTGGTTTCGACCTCTTCCTTGCGGGCGGTTGCGAATGTGGTGCAGGTCGAGGCGACGTCTTTTGATGTGCTGATCGACCGCTCTGAGATCGGCTCGGGCTGGGCGACCGAAGCCGCGACGATTGCCGAGACCGCGACGCCCGCGCTGGAGCGGATCCAGATCCGCCTGCATGAGCTGTCGGCCATGCCAAAAGCCAGCCAGCGGCTGCTGGATGACAGCGCCTTTGATGTTGAAAGCTGGCTTGCGGGCAAGATCGCCACGCGCTTCATCCGCGCCGAGGCCTCGGCCTTTATAAACGGCGATGGGGTCGACAAGCCGCGCGGCATCCTGCTGCCGACCAAGGTCGCCAATGCCTCCTGGACCTGGGGCAATCTGGGCTATGTGCCCACGGGTGCTGCGGCCGATTTCGCCACCACCAACCCCGCCGATTGCATCATCAATCTGGTCTATGCGCTGGGGGCGGATTACCGCGCCAATGGCACCTTCCTGATGAACTCGAAAACCGCAGGTGCGGTGCGCAAGATGAAGGATGCCGATGGGCGCTTCCTGTGGTCGGACGGTCTGGCGGCGGGCGAGCCTGCGCGTCTGATGGGCTACGCCGTGCTGATCTGTGAGGATATGCCCGATGTCGGCGCGGGCACCTTCCCGATTGCCTTTGGCGATTTCAACGCGGGCTATACCATCGCCGAGCGCCCTGATCTGCGCATCCTGCGCGACCCCTTCTCGGCCAAGCCGCATGTCCTTTTCTATGCCACCAAGCGCGTCGGCGGCGACATCAGCGACTTTGCCGCAATCAAGCTCTTGCGCGTCGCAGCCACCTGACGGGGCTGGTCGGGGCCGGGCCTATGCGGTTCGGCCCCCGCTTTTCGATAGGGCTATGATGGGGGCGGGCGAGATGAGACTGACGGAAGAGACGGCGGTGCCGGTGGCCGCCTTGCCGCTGGAGGCTTTGAGGCAGCATCTGCGCCTTGGCAGTGGTTTTGCACTGGCCGACAGGCAGGACAGGCTGCTGGAGGGCTATCTGCGCGCGGCAATCGCCGCGATTGAGGGGCGGATCGCCAAGGCCCTGATCCGGCGCCGCTTTCTGCTGGAGATGGAAGGCTGGCGCGATGCCGAGGCGCAGGCTTTGCCCCTGGCTCCGGTCTCGGCGCTGGTCAGCATCGAGCTGGTCACGGCCCTGGGCGCGGCGCAGGTGCTGAGCCCGGCGCTTTACCGGCTGATCCAGGACCAGCATCGGCCGCGTATCGCGGGCACCGGCGCGGCTATGCCCTGCCCACCGCAGGGCGGCCTTGTGCGGGTGGCATTCGAGGCGGGCTTTGGCCCGGACTGGGCTGCGGTGCCTGCCGATCTGCAGCAGGCGGTAATGCTGCTTGCCGCCGCCTATTATGAGTTTCGCCATGAGGGCGCAGGCCAGGCTGGGGCGCAGGGCGCGGGTCTGCCTGCGGCGGTCGAGGGGCTGATCGGGCGCTGGCGTCTGATCCGCGTGCTGGGGGGCGGGCGGCGATGAAAGCACCGCATCTGCGCCAGCAACTGGCATTGGAAGAGGCCAGCCGCAGTCCGGATGGCGCGGGAGGATTCTCGCTGTCCTGGGTGCTGGTCGGGCTTTTATGGGCCGAAATGAGCGCGGGCAGCGGCCGTGATGCGGCGGGTGAAGAGGTGGTGCTGACCTCGGTCGCCTGGCGGATCACGGTGCGCGGCGCGGCCCCGGGCATGGCGGAACGGCCAAAGCCTGGCCAGCGCTTTCGCCTGGGCCCCCGGATTTTCACCATTCTGGCGGTGGCAGAAAGCGATGCCTCGGGGCGCTGGCTGACCTGCACCTGCCGCGAGGAGGCCCCGAAATGAGCTATTCAGCGGCAGCTGCGCTGCAATCGGCGGTGTTTTTGCAGTTAAGCGCCAGCCCCGATCTGGCGGGCGTGGCGATCCACGATGCTTTGCCGCCGACGCCGCCGGGGCTTTTCGTGCTGCTCGGCCCTGAAGAGGTCCGCGATGCCTCGGACAAATCGGGGGCGGGGGCAGATCATCGTCTGATGATCAGCGTGATCAGCAATGCCGAGGGGTTCCTGGCGGCAAAGCGGGTGGCGGTGGCGATTTCGGATGCGCTGGCGGCAGCTGTGCCAGTCACGGATCGGGGCCGGGTGGTCAGCTTCCGGTTTGATCGTGCCCAGGCGCGGCGGCTCGATGAGGGGCGCATCCGCCGTATTGATCTGACCTTTCGCGCCCGGATCGAATTCTGAGCAGAACATCTTATATTTCAAGGAGAAAGCCCATGGCAGTTCAGGCCGGGAAAGACCTTCTGATCAAGATAGACCAGACTGGCGACGGCCAGTTCGAGACCATTGCGGGCCTGCGGGCCACCCGCGCCAGCTTTAACGCCGAGACGGTCGAGGTCACCAGCCTGGAAAGCTCGGGCGGCTGGCGTGAGCTTTTGGCGGGGGCGGGGGTGAAATCCGCCAGCATCTCTGGCTCTGGCGTTTTCCGCGATGCGGAGACCGATGAGCGGGCGCGGCAGATTTTTTTCGACGGCGAGATCCCGGCTTTTCAGGTGGTGATCCCCGATTTCGGCGTGGTCGAGGGGCCGTTCCAGATCACCAGCCTCGAATATGCGGGCAGCCATAATGGCGAGGCGACCTATGAGGTCAGCCTGGCCTCGGCGGGGATCCTCAGCTTCACGGCGCTCTGATGGCGAACCCCTTTGCAGGTGAGGTCGAGATCACGCTCGACGGGGTGGCGCATATAGCCAGGCTGACGCTGGGGGCGCTGGCGGAACTTGAGGCGGATCTGGGCGAGACCTCGCTGATGGATCTGGTCGAGCGGTTCGAAGCGGGGCGCTTTTCAGGCCGCGATGTGCTGGCGCTGGTGGTGGCGGGCCTGCGTGGCGGCGGCTGGCGGGGGCGCGCGGGTGATCTGATCGCGGTCGAGATCGGCGGCGGGCCTGTGGCTGCGGCCCAGGCGGCGGCGGCGCTGCTGGCGCGGGCGTTTGCGCTGCCGGAGGCGAGATGAGCCGCAAATTCGACTGGCCAGGACTGATCAGGGCGGGGCTGCACGGGCTGGGGCTGGAGCCTGCGGTCTTCTGGGCTCTGACGCCGGTCGAGTTGCGGATCATGCTGGGGGCGGAGCGGGGGGCTCCGCCCCTGACGCGGGCGCGGCTGGCCGAACTGGCCGCGTCATTTCCCGACAGGGTGCAAGGCAGCATGAAAGGGGTGGATGATGGCGGAAATGGATCAGCTGGCGGATCAGCTTTTGGGGCTTGAGGATCGGCTGGGGGCCTCGGCGGCGATGGTCGCGGCTTTTGACGGCGAGCTGGCGCGGCTGCGCGATAGCGCGACCTTCACCTCGCGTGAGGTCTCGGCGCTGTCGAATGGCATTGCGGGCGGGTTGCGGCGGGCCTTTGACGGGCTGGCCTTTGACGGGCTGCGGCTGTCGGACGCGCTGAAGGGCGTGGCGCAAAGCATCGTTGACACGGTCTATTCGGTGGCGATGCGCCCGATCCACAATGCGGCGGGCGGCGCAATTGCCAATGGGATCAATGCGATGATGAGCGGGCTGATGCCTTTCGCCAATGGTGCGGGCTTTGCGCAGGGCCGGGTGATGCCCTTCGCCAATGGTGGCGTTGTCACCGGCCCGGTCAGCTTTCCGATGCGGGGTGGTCGCGGGCTGATGGGCGAGGCGGGCCCCGAGGCAATCATGCCGCTGACGCGCGGCGCGGATGGGCGTCTGGGCGTGCAGGCCCAGGGCGGCGGGCGTCCGGTCAATGTGGTGATGAACATCTCGACCCCCGATGTGGCGGGGTTCCGTCGCTCGGAAAGCCAGATCGCGGCGCAGATGGGGCGGGCGCTGGCCCGCGGCCAAAGGAACAGGTGAGGGCAGGCGATGTTTCATGAGATCAGGTTTCCCGCCAATCTGAGCTTTGGCTCGGTGGGCGGGCCAGAGCGGCGGACCGAGATCGTCGCGCTGGCCAATGGCTTTGAGGAACGCAATACCCCCTGGGCCCATTCGCGTCGCCACTATGATGCCGGGGTCGGGTTGCGCTCGCTGGATGATCTGGAGGCGCTGATTGCCTTTTTCGAGGCGCGGCGCGGGCAGCTGCACGGGTTTCGCTGGAAAGACTGGTCGGATTACCGTTCGTGCCTGCCCTCGCGCCTGATCAGCCCGCTTGATCAGGTGATTGGTGTGGGTGACGGCACGACCACGGGCTTTGGGCTGGTGAAAACCTATGTCTCGGGGCTGGAAAGCTATGCCCGGCCGATTGCGAAACCTGTTGCCGGCAGCGTGCAGGTGGCGCTGTCTGATGACCCCAAGGTCGAGGGGATTGAGTTCGCGGTTAATCCTGCCAGTGGTCAGGTGGTTTTCGCCGTGCCACCACCCAAAGGCACCAGGATCACCGCCGGGTTTGAGTTCGACGTTCCGGTTCGCTTTGATGCCGACCGCATCCAGATCTCGGTCGCCAGCTTTCAGGCCGGCGATGTTCCCAATGTTCCGGTGGTGGAGATCAGGCTGTGAACGAAGCGCTTCTGGAGCATTTGAGAACTGGCAACACCAATACCTGTCATTTATGGACCGTGACCCGGCGTGATGGCCTGGTGCTGGGGTTTACCGATCACGATTGCGCCCTGCAGGTCGGGGGCGTGGTCTATCGCGCCGGGGCCGGGCTGGATGCCTCGGCGCTGCAGCAGGCCACGGGGCTTTCGGTCGACAATTCTGAGGCCATCGGTGCCCTGAGCGGTGACGCGATTTCTGAGGCAGATCTGGCAGCCGGGCATTATGATGGGGCTGAGGTGCGGATTTGGCTGGCCAACTGGCAGGTGCCCGCAGATCGGCACGAGCTGTTTCGCGGCACACTGGGCGAGGTGACGCGGCGCGGCGCCTCTTTCCGGGCCGAGCTGCGGGGGCTTTCTGAGCCCCTGGGTCAGCCGATGGGCTTTGCCTATACGCGCAGCTGCTCAGCTGTGTTGGGCGACAGGCGCTGCGGTTTTAATCCGCTGCAGCCGGGCTATTTCTGCGACATCGCGCTGCAGGAGGTCACGGATGATGGCCGGGTGTTCACCTTTGATGATCTGCCCGGCTTCGAGCCGCGCTGGTTTGAGCATGGCCGTCTTGAGGTGCTGGATGGCGCGGCCAGCGGGCTGAATGCGATGATCCGCCAGGATGAGCTGCGCCAGGGCGGGCGGCGGGTGACTTTGTGGCAGGGCATCAGGGCCGCGCTTTTGCCCGGAGATCGGCTGCGTCTGATCGCAGGCTGTGACAAGTGGGCGCAAAGCTGTCGGTTGAAGTTTAATAATTTCAATAATTTCCGTGGCTTTCCTCATCTTCCGGAAGAGGATTGGCTGGCCAGCTATCCAAGGCAGGATCGCGCTGCGACGGGGGAAAGCCGCAGGCCCTCGCTCTTTCGGGGGGCGGGTGGATGAGCGGCTCTGCCATGATGGCGGATCTGGTGCTGCAAGAGGCGCGGCGCTGGATCGGCACACCTTATATCCACCAGGCCAGCTGCGCAGGGGCGGGAACCGATTGTCTGGGGCTGATCCGGGGCATCTGGCGGCGGCTTTACGGGGCCGAGCCGTTTCCGATCCCCGCCTATAGCGCCGACTGGGCCGAGGCAGGGGGCACAGAGACGCTGCTTGACGCGGCAGGGAAATGGCTTTGTCCGCTCGGGCCTGGCGGCCCTGCGCCGGGCGACGTGCTGGTCTTCCGCATGCGTGAAGGCGGTATTGCCAAACATCTGGGTGTGCTGTCTGCCCCCTGGCCAGCGCCTCGTTTTATCCACGCCTATTCAGGCCATTATGTCAGCGAAAGCGCGCTGACCACCCCTTGGGCGCGACGGGTCGCGGCCGGGTTTTCCTTTCCGCCGATCTGACGAACGGAGCGATAAATCATGGCCACGCTTTTGCTTTCAGCTGCCGGTGCCGCACTTGGCGCGGGGTTCGGCGGCACCATTCTGGGCCTTTCCGGCGCGGTGATCGGGCGGGCCATCGGTGCGACAGCCGGGCGGCTGATCGACCAGAGGATCCTGGGTGGCGGCTCTGAGGCGGTCGAGGTTGGCCGCATCGACCGCCTTCGCCTGATGGGGGCCGGAGAGGGGCAGCCGATTGCAAAAACCTGGGGGCGGGTGCGGCTGGCAGGGCATGTGATCTGGGCCTCGCAATTCGAAGAGCACAGCGAGACCCGTCGCGGCGGCAAGGGCGGTGGCGGCCAGTCGGTCACGCAGTATTCCTACACGGTCAGCCTGGCGATTGGCCTTTGCGAAGGTGAGATCCTGAAGGTCGGGCGCATCTGGGCTGACGGCAGCGAAATCGCGCCGGGCAGCCTTGCGCTGCGGGTTTATCATGGGCGCGAAGATCAGCTTCCCGACCCGAAGATCGAGGCGGTCGAGGGGGCGGGCACGGTTCCTGGCTTTCGCGGCCTTGCCTATGTGGTGATCGAGGATCTGGACCTCACGCCCTATGGCAATCGTGTGCCGCAGTTCAGCTTTGAGGTGGTGCGCAATGCCCAGGGGCCGGGCGTCGCGCCGGAACGTGTGCTCTCGGATGTGATCCATGCGGTGGCGATGATCCCGGGCACGGGCGAGTATTCGCTGGCCACCACGCCCGTTCACCTGAGTTATGGGCCGGGCGAGAATGTCGCCGTGAACAGCAATGCGCCCTCGGGTCTGACTGATTTTTCCACCAGCCTGAACCAGCTGGGGGATGAGCTGCCGGGCTGTGGCTCGGTCTCGCTGGTGGTGTCCTGGTTCGGGTCAGATCTGCGCTGTGGTGACTGTAAGATCCAGCCGAAGGTGGAACAGAGCGCGTTTGACGGCGTGGGCATGTCCTGGCGTGCTGGCGGCATCACGCGCAGTCAGGCCGCGCATGTGGCGCAGCGCGACGGCAGCCCGGTCTATGGCGGCACCCCCGCCGATGCGGCGGTGATCGAGGCGATCCGGGCCATTCGCGCCCGCGGCCAGGAGGTGATGTTCTACCCCTTCATCCTGATGGAGCAGCAGTCTGACAATGGCCTGCCAGACCCCTGGAGCGGTGCCGCAGATCAGCCGGTCATGCCCTGGCGCGGGCGCATCACCGGATCCGTGGCCCCGGGCCGGGCCGGCACCAGCGACAGAACGGCGCTGGCGGATGCTGAGGTCGCGGCCTTCTTTGGCTCGGCCAACCCTGCAGATTTCACCCCGGCTGCGGATCACGTCCTCTATACCGGCCCGCAGGAATGGCGCTATCGCCGCTTTATCCTGCATTATGCGCATCTATGTGCGCAGGCAGGCGGCGTGGAGGCATTTTGCATCGGCTCAGAGATGCGCAGCCTGACGCAGTTGCGCAATGCGGAGGATGCGTTTCCTGCGGTCGCGCAGCTGATCCGGCTGGCCGGGGAGGTGCGGGCGATCCTCGGGCCTGATACCAAAATCAGCTATGCCGCCGACTGGACGGAATATGGCAGCTATGCGGTCGGCGATAACCTCTATTTCCCGCTTGATGATCTCTGGGCGCATGAAGCGGTCGATTTTATCGGGATCGACAACTCTGTGTCGCTAACCTGTCCGAGATTTACCCAGCCTAATCATGGTGTCTATCCTATTGTTACCATGACAAAATCTTCCAATCACGCCTGACCAAGCCTTACCTGCCTGTGCTCTGCATAGGGTCTGAAACTTGGTCCAGACCATGGCCCGAAATGGAGGAAAGATGACTACCAAACTCACCCAGGCTGCTGCTGCAAAGCTGGCCGAGACTAGCCCGCCAGGAAGCATTTTCTATGACGACGAGGTCTCTGGCCTTCGCATGGTTGTCGGCGCCAAGAGCTCAAGCTGGAAGCTGATCGGCCGCATCAATGATGGGTCGGGGCTGTATGTCACGCTCACCATTGGACGCGTGCAGGAAATGTCTCTCAAGACTGCCCGCCTCAAGGCAATCGAATACCGGCAGGCACTGGCGAGGGGTGATGATCCCAGGCGTCCCAAGGCGGCCGTGCCGACCGTGCAACAGGCGCTTGATCGGTACATCGCAGCCAACCAGGGCAACCTTCAGAAGGCGACACTGGAAGATTACAGGCGGCATATTGAGGGGCCGATGAAATCGCTGCTCAAGCTGCCCATGTCCTCTATCGACCGTGCGCTCTGCCGCAACATGCATGAAAAGCTGACTGCTGCGCGTGGCCCTTATGCGGCGAACACCAGTCTCCGTATGTTGCGCCTGCTCTACAATGACGTGATGCGTGACCATGATCTACCGCCAAATCCCGTCAGCCTCGCCGTCCGCTTCAACAAAGAAGAAAGCCGGGATTGGGCCATACCTGCTGAGGATATGCCCAGGATGTGGCAGGCGCTGGACAAGCTGGAAGACCAGATCGCTCGTGGCTGCTGGATGCTGATGATCTTTACAGGGTTGAGGTCGGCAAACGCCCGCTCGGCGCGCTGGGACTGGCTTGATGCCGATGGCGTTCTGACCGTTCCCCGCACCAAGGCTGGCAGGGTATTCAAATGCCCGCTGCCCCGCTTCCTTCTACAGGAACTGGAGGCGCTGCGCGCCCACACAAGGCCGTTTGCCTCGCCGTTCATGTTTCCCGCCAAGACAACCCGCACAGGGCATATTTCAGTGCTGCGTTCTGATCGGGGCTTTCCCTACCAGCCACATGCCCTGCGCCATTCGTATCGTGGCCACGCCCTTGAGGCAGGGATCGATTTTCAGACCGTGGTCTATCTGATGGACCATACTGCGCCCCATGTCTCGTTCCGCTATGTCACCCGTGCCAATTTGACCGGTCACCTTCGGCAGGCGCAGGAGATTGTTGCCGACCGTATCCTGAGTTTCAGGGGCAAGCCACTTCCCCTTTGATGGTGTGCATGACCCTGTAAGACCTCCATAATCCCTCTATGATACTGAAAGGACTATGAAATGCAGGAAATCGTAGAGAGGCTGGATCGCTTGGAGGCCTTGCTGTCACGCCCGCCCGTTGAATATGTCGACAACGATGGCGCAGCGCGTTTCCTCGGGTTGCAACCCGCAACCTTGGAAATCTGGCGCAGTAGGGCTGAGGGGCCGACCTATGTGAAGGTCGGTAAGCGCGTGATGTATGCCCTGACTGATCTTCGGGAATGGATGGAAGCCCGCAAGAAAAAGCCCCTGCTTTAAGGGCCTGCAGGGATAGGGCTAGGCGAGGCGGCGGTGAGTGGTGCAACCGTAAAGAATGAGCTCCCGGGGCCTCGCCGGGGCCAGAAGACCTACTTTGGTAGCGCCTTCGGACCTTATCTTCAGGTTAGCCTGTGCTGAAACTGTGCCGAACCAGCAGTTTGTCTCAGGCGGTGAGTTCGAGGGTCACCAGCAGTTCGCATTCGCAGCATGGTGGCGATGTGCTCCGAAATGATCGCCATTCGGCCAGCATTCTAGCCCTGAGAATGAGAACCCCAGATGGACACCCTGATAACCCCCGTAATATGGAAACCGGCAAATCGCCCGATCGGAATGCCGAAAGATATGCCGTCGATGATCGTGAGCGCGCGCAAGGCGGCCAGTGCTCTCGGCGTAAGTCTTGAGGCCCTGTATGCAGCTACGATCTGCGATTGGCGGGGGCTGGACCGCAATACCACGAACAGGACGCCAAAGACCTATGGCGCCGATCAGGTCCTTAATCTGATGGAGAAGCGCAAGCGCCCTGGCCGTGGCGCGCTGCAAAGCTATCTCAAGGCCAGGCTTCAGGCCGATCTTGATGCCCAGCGCTGGGTTCATCGCTATCCAAACTCATACATTTGCGAGGATATGCTCGGCTGATGGCGGGGCGGGGTGGCTGACAGCCTCGGCGAACGATGGTTGTCATGAACAGCTGGTCGCTTTATCTTGGCAGCATAAAGAAAAGGTGCGGCGAGCCGCCCACGCCCGCCGCACCTTCTAGACAGTGCAAGAAAACCCCTTACCCCTAAGGAGCTTCGCTATGGACAATAGCGTAGCTGGCACTGTTTTGACGCCAGCATTTTTTACTGACGGCCCGTGGTTGACGGACGAGGATTTCGTCGCCGTCACCGGATACAGGATCAACTACCTGCGCGGCCTGAGGTCCAAGGGTCATCTGCCCAAATCCACAAAGTTTGTCGTCGAGACCGTTGACCGGACGGGCAAGCCAATCCGCATCCCCAAGGGCTTCAACAAAGTGGCCGACATCCGGGCTTGGCTCGTTGAGAACGGCAGGCCCGAAAAGGTGGAAGCCTTGGATCACCTTGTCGCCACCAAGCTGGCGCAGGGAGTTGCATGATGGCCGATACCAACTTGGATGCCTTCGCCTCGGTCGCAAGGGCAGGCCTCACGCTGATCCCCCTCAATGGCAAAGTGCCGGTTCAGAAGGGCTGGATTGATCGGCCCTACGACAACGACGATACACTACAGCAGGCCAAGCGCACCGGATGCAATCTCGGTGTCCGGCTGACAGAAGTCCATCTGGTCCTGGACGTCGATCCCCGCAATGGGGGCGAGGACAGCCTTGCGCGCCTGTCGTCTGCCATCGGTATCGACCTGGCAGAGTGGACCCCTGTGACACGCACAGGGTCGGGTGGCCTCCATCTTTGGATGGGGAAGCCCGCCGGTCTGGATGTGCAGGGAAAGCTCAAGGATTTCCCCGGCATCGACATCAAGACGAAGGGCGGGCAGGTCGTTGCCCCCGGCAGCATCCATCCCGATACCAAGGGTCTCTATGCCCTGGATGATCCGTGGGATGAGATTTCTGACCTCCCAGATTTACCCCAGAAGCTTTCGGACCTGGTTCGGAAGCACTCGACCAAGGCCGAACGCACCGAAGCGCCTGACGGTCGTTCAATGGCTCCGGGGGATGTATCCGGAACCGATGCACCGGACGGTTGGGGCGTTGCCGAGCCGGAAGAGATTGCCGAACTGCTGGAAAAGCTCGATCCCGAGAACTTTCGCAGTGAGGCGTCCTGGTTCCCCCTCCTTTGTGCTGTGCACTTCGCGTCTGGCGGAACGGCCAGGGCCGAGTTTCTGGACTGGTCATCCCGTGATCCTGTCTATGCTGATGCTGTCGATCAGGTCGCCACGCGCTGGGACAGCTTGGACAGGAAGGCCGGTTCGTCCACCACTGGCACGCTGGTGATGATACTGCGCGAGCATGGCGCGATTGATGCCGGGTTCCGGTTTGCCGCCGAGCGCGAGGCAGAGATGGAAGATTTCGCATCGACGGATGGTGCCGAGCTTCCCGAAGGGGCAGGCGAAGGGGCTGCATGCCCTGTAGTCCCAAGGCCTAAGATCAGGGTGCAGGACGGTCGGCAAGCTGAGATGGTGCAGCAGGCGACCGAAGCGCTGATGGGCATCCTGCATGGGCAAATCTTGCAGCAAAACGGCGGGCTCGTTCGGCCAGTTGTCTTGGATGCAACCCAAGACGTTGAGGGCGTTGTCAAATTCAGCGCTGGAACTACTGTGCTGCTTCCCGTCACCACGAACTGGCTGTGGCTCAAGCTCTCCCAGATTGCTGATTTCTATCGTGTCACTCAGCAGGCTGAGGAAAAGGGCGGTGGCAACAAGGCCACGCGCACCGACCCGCCCAAAAAGCTGGCGGCCCTGATCGAAGACAATGTGGGAGACCTGCCTTTCCATACCGTCCGTGCAATGGTCACTTCCCCGACAATCGATCTTTCCAGTGGTGAGATTATTGATCGGCCGGGGATCAACCCGAAGACGGGGCTCCTCGCAGTCTTTGAACCCGGCGCCTTCAGGCCGGTGCGCAGGGGGCTTGGGCAGGCCGAGGCGAAGGCGCGTCTGGACTCCGTGTTCCAGGCATTGCTTCGCGGCTTCCCCTTCGATGGTGGAGACTGGGGCGCAAGTGCTGCGGTCGGCATGTCCACCCTTATATCCGCCATTCTGCGCCCGACGATGGCCACATGCCCGCTCCACGCCATCGATGCAGCAGCGCCAGGCACTGGAAAGACGATGTTCGCCGAAATCTCCGGCGTGCTGACGATGGGCACCAAGCCCGCCGCGTCTTCATGGTCTCGGGATGAAGAAGAGAACGAAAAGCGTCTCGGGGCGGCGTTGCTGCAAAAGACCCCGGTGTTGCTGCTGGATAATCTGGAGGCCAAGAATGGCGACCGGCTGGAAGGCAACATGATGAACATGGTGCTGACGAGTGAGACCGTCAGCATTCGGGTGCTCGGTCAGCACTTGAAGGCCAATCTCTCCACAAAGGTTTTCGTGGTAGCGACCGGCAATAATCTGGTCGTTGCAGGAGACATGGTTCGCCGGGTCGTGAAGTGCCGTCTTGATGCCAAGATGGCGCAGCCGGAAACGCGCATCTTCGACTTCAACCCCGTTGACGTCGCAATTGATCGCCGGGGAGACTTGGTTTCCTCCATCCTTGAGGCGGTCGCTGCCTATATCGACGCCGGGCGCCCCTGCAATGCCGAGGTGACGAGGCTTGGCAGCTTTGAAAGCTGGACCACCATACAGGGGCTGTTGAAGTGGTGCGGATGGGACGATCCGGCGAAAACCGTGGCAGAAGTCAGGGCGACCGATACCAGTAAGAATGACCTCCAGGAGGCCCTTGATACATGGGCAATGGCTTTCGGGAATGATTGGGTTTCGGTCGATGAGGTGGCCGCTCTGGTCGCTTCGGCGCAAGATTTCAGTGATCCGAACTGCATGGCAGGCTTCGAGCACTTCGAGGCAGTGGATGCGATGGCGGAAGAACTTTTCGCCGGCCGGACCTCTTCGGCCTGGATCGGTCGTGAACTGGTCAAGCTGACGGGTCTCACATGCGGGGCCTACTATCTCGACGTCGAAAAAGGCCGGCGCTCTACAAGGGTTCGCCTTTTGGCGGGGTGAAGGGCAGTCTTCGGGAACTGCTCGAAAGGCGAGAACGGGAGGGCGCACAGTATTGTGGGCCCTCTTTCTGTTCGTGGGGTCAGCGTGGCACTGTGACCGAAATATCGCGCCAGCAACTCAGGTCGAAATGAGAACATTTTATGAACATGGCGTGCATGAACGTGCATTCTGGCACCTCGGGCAATTTTGCCGACCTACTCCCTGGGCGAGGGCGAACAGTAGGGCTGCCTGAAAGAGCGTGCATATGCGCGCATTCTCCTTTGCTCGGGCTGTAATCGGCTACCTACCTTTTCCCCGTATTATCGACGTGCTTCCATATTGAAGTAGGTAGGTAGCCAATTCGGGTTGTAGCAAAGAGCAATGCACGCATATGCACGTCATGTTCATAAAATGTTCTAAATTTGCGCTGGGTCAGTGAGGCGAGAACCACTGGAAGAACACTGTGCCGCGCGTTCCAGCTTGGGTTCGGTCACATCACAAATATCACAAATATCACAGATTCAATATTGAGGGTTCTCCCTGCAATACGATGCCGACAACGTGCGTCATAAATTCAGTGGAGCGTGTGGTTCATCATGGCAGGGCGATCAACAACTGATTGGGGGCTTTTTCTTCTATTGATTAAATTGGGCGTCTCCCCATCCGATGCAGTAACATATGTGGGTATTTGTCTTTCGACGCCCTACACCAAGGCTTTCCGGGAACCTCAGTTTAAATTGGCAATGGATAATGCGACATTGATAGGGCGGCGATCTATCATTAATTCCCCGGATTATTTCTGCCTGCCGAATGGCGATCTGATGCTGGATAATGCCTTCGAGGGGCTTTGTTGCACTATCCGGCCGGCTCATGGATTCATGTTTGTGAGTCAGCGGGTTAGGTTGGCTCTATGAGCAAGCCGATCCCTCTTTTTCGCACAACGAACTGGTCGAGCTACAGCCGGGCCC
>NZ_JABJXT010000060.1 GCF_013155295.1 Pseudogemmobacter hezensis
GTTTGGCATCCGCCCCCGCCTGGGCCAGCAGGTCTTGCAAAATGGCGATATGCTCAGGGCGCATCTCTTTCTCGATGCAGTCTGCGCCGAGGCTCTTCACAGATCCACGCACGAAAAGCCGCGCCTCATAAAGGCTGTCGCCAAGCGCGTCACCCGCGTCGCCCAGCACCACCAGATTGCCCGATTGTGCCATGAAAGCAGACATATGGCCGATATTGCCATGCACGACGATATTGATGCCCTTCATCGAAATGCCGCAGCGCGAGCTGGCATTCCCCTTGATCACCAGCAGCCCGCCATTGCCGGTGGCACCCGC
Organism: Pseudogemmobacter hezensis; assembly: GCF_013155295.1. Taxonomy (GTDB): domain Bacteria; phylum Pseudomonadota; class Alphaproteobacteria; order Rhodobacterales; family Rhodobacteraceae; genus Pseudogemmobacter; species Pseudogemmobacter hezensis. Next base: position 317 of record NZ_JABJXT010000060.1, read on the forward strand.
ATATTGGCTGGCATCGCCCTCAATCACGACGGTGCCGGACATCATATTCTCAGCGACGCCCGGGCCCGCTGATCCCTTGACGGTGACGGTCGCCTGTTTGTTCATGCCCGCCGTATAATAGCCGGTCGAGCCCTTCACCGTCACCTCAATCGGCGCGTCGAGGCCGACGGCGAGGGCGTGGCTGCCCTTCGGGTTCACGATCTCCCAGGAGGTCGCATTGGTGTGTTCGGCCTGTGCCTGCAGCGTCGCGTTCAGCTCGCGCAGCGTGGTGGTTGCAAGGTCAATCGTCTGCATATCAGTGCTTCCAGAAATAGACGGTTGCGGGTTCGGGTTCCCAGACGCGGGCGGCATCGATCCCGGGCAGGTTGACCAGCGCGCGGTATTCCGAGCCGAAAGCGACATATTGGTCGGTCTCGGCCATGACGGCGGGTTTGCAGGCGATGGGATCACGCACCACGCCAAAGCCGTCTTTGGTGCCGACGACGAAGGTGTAAAACCCGTCCAGCACATCAAGGCCCGCACGCAGCGCATCGCCCAGTTCCACGCCCTGGGCCAGCTGGTGGCTCAGCCAGGCGGCAGCGACCTCGGTGTCATTTTGCGTCTCGAAGGTGACGCCCTCGCGGATCAGCTCGCGGCGCAGGCTGTTGTGGTTCGAAAGCGAGCCATTGTGGACAAGGCACTGGTCCATCCCGGTCGAGAAGGGATGCGCCCCCATGGTGGTGACCGCCGATTCGGTTGCCATCCGCGTATGGCCGATGCCGTGGCGGCCCGACATTTTGGACACCCCAAAGCGCGAGGCCACATCTTTGGGCAGGCCGGTCTCTTTGTAGATCTCAATCGAGGCGCCCGCGCTCATCACCCGCAGATCGGGGCGCAAAGCTGCCAGAGCCGCCCGCGCCGCCCCCGCCTTATCGCCCGGAAGCGCCAGAATCGCATGGCTGTCTTTGCGCGACAGCGA
>NZ_JABJXT010000061.1 GCF_013155295.1 Pseudogemmobacter hezensis
CGACATGAGGAAAAGCCGTTTCACCGAGGCGCAAATCATCGGGATGATCAAAGAGCAGGAGGCAGGTTTGCCGACCTCCGAGCTCTGCCGGAAGCACGGCTTGAGCCCCGCGACCTATTACAAGCTTAAGGCCAAGTATGGCGGGATGGACCTGTCCGACGCCAAGCGGCTGAAGCAGCTCGAAGACGAGAATGCGAAGCTCAAGCGCCTGCTGGCGGATACCATGCTCGACAATGTGGTTCTGAAGGATCTGCTGGGAAAGCCCTGACGACGCCGATGCAACGGCGGGAGGCAGTGCTGCGGGCGCTGAAGGGTCATCCGATCTCTCAACGCCGTGCCTGCTTCCTGATCGGTGTCGATCCGAAGACGGTGCGGCGTGACAGGCCGCCCGATAACCCGGAAATCCGTGAGGAGATGCACAAGATCGCCGAGAAGCGCCGTCGCTTCGGCTATCGGCGCGTGGGCATTATGCTGGAGCGTAAGGGTATGTTCATGAATGAAAAGAAGCTCTACCGCATCTATCGGGAAGAAGGTCTCTCGGTGCGGCGCCGTCGTGGCCGCAAACGGGCGCGCGGCAGCCGCACGCCGATGCCAGTGCCGCTGCGCCCGAACCAGCGCTGGTCTCTGGACTTTTTGTCCGACACGTTCGGGGCCTGCCGCAAGTTCCGCATCCTCGCCGTGAATGACGATTGCTGCCGCGAGAACCTGGCGCTGATTGCCGACACGAGCATCTCGGGGGCTCGGGTGGCGCGGGAACTGGATGCGCTGGTCAGGATTTACGGCAAGCCCGCTTGCATCGTCAGCGACAACGGGACCGAGTTCACCAGCAAGGCCATCTTGAAGTGGGCCAACGAGAACGGCGTCGAATGGCACTACATCGACCCGGGTAAGCCGCAGCAGAACGGCTACATCGAAAGCTTCAACGGCAGCCTGCGGGACGAATGCTTAAACGAGGAGATCTTCGATAGCCTGGCCGATGCCCGCCGCAAACTGGCCCTCTGGCGCTACGACTACAACAATGTCAGGCCGCATTCCTCGCTGGGCAACAAGACCCCAGTAGAAGCGCGCCGAGCGCTTGAGCAATCTGAGGGCTCCACGCCCGGCGCGCTTGCCCAACCCGAAACCTACCAATATCAAACCCAAGGACTCTCGTTATGAACGAGGGACGACCGGGGGGCAGGTCA
>NZ_JABJXT010000062.1 GCF_013155295.1 Pseudogemmobacter hezensis
CCTGCTTGAGCCGATCGGGAGCATCCCGCCAGCAGAGGCAGAAGCAAACTTCTACGCGGCTCTGGAAATTGAAGACATCGCCGCGTAACTAACCGTAATCAGCCTCCGGCAAACCCGGAGCGGTTCAAAATCGCTCCAGCCGCCCTCCGCAGCGAGCGCTTTGGCAGTGAGCAAGTCTCCGCGTCCAAAATATCCGCGCCCGTCGCGCTCGGCCCGGTCTGCCCTTTCGAGCAATTCAGCGCACCAGTGCCATGAGACGACGGCTCCGTCCTCCCTCTCTCTGACGGCAGAGGCCACGTCATCCGCAGTTGCCTGACCTTGAGCGCCGCGCTCCATCGCGGGCAGCCGACACTCAGCGTGCCACAGCAACAAAGTTAGGGCAAGGCCACGGGGAGCGTTGGACCGAGTACCGATCCAGCCAGATGCGTCCCAAGCGGACGGCGCAGCACGCACTGCTGTAGACCATCGCTCATAGCTCCCTAGGTTTAGACTGGCGTGCTCAAGGCAGAGAACGGCGTCCAGTTCAGACGGCAATTTATCGAGCACCTGCATCGCGTCAGCCGGTGCAGCCCTAGAAAGCGGGCCCAGGAGCATGTGAATCGGTTCGACCTGCGAGAGCCAGCCACGTGCCATCCGTAGATCACGGAGGTCACGACCTGCAGGATCGGCCCAGGAATTCCGTGCCTGAATTAGGGCGGTTCGTGCCTCCTCGACTGTGTGTCTCTCCTTCTCGCCACTCTCGTCGCCAATGAAGAAAGGCGGACATTGGAACGCTTCGCGTAGACCAGTTAAGACGTGAGTTCGGAGCGTCCCGTTCTTCAGGGCCTCGGTGATCAGGCTGCTCCCGATGGGGCTTTCGCAGAATGAGCCCAGTACCTGCGACAACGACATGAATATCCGGCGGGATGCACTTGAAGAGCGGGTCCTGAATGCCCTGCGCCACAACCTGATGAAGCCGGAGCTGTTCCAGGAGTTCTGCGACGAGTTCACCCGCGAGATG
>NZ_JABJXT010000063.1 GCF_013155295.1 Pseudogemmobacter hezensis
CAGGGCCCGGCTGTAGCTCGACCAGTTCGTTGTGCGAAAAAGAGGGATCGGCTTGCTCATAGAGCCAACCTAACCCGCTGACTCACAAACATGAATCCATGAGCCGGCCGGATAGTGCAACAAAGCCACTGGAATGAAGGGCGTGCTGCATTTGCACCTCCATTCGCTTGTCCAACACTTCTTCAACCTGGTGTGGATCATCATAATTCAGCGAGGCAGCTCGTAAGGTATCACAGATCAGATCAACCGCATCGTGATCTGACTGAATCCGTGGATATTTTCCGAATATCGTCGATGCGCCCGGGTCCTCTACGTGTTCTTCCAGTGCCACGGGATTGGCGCGAGCCAGTCGCACAAGCTCAAATAGCAGGCAAAGAAGATCGCGGTAATCGCCAGATCGCCAATGCGGGCCACGAAATACTTTTCCGATATCGCGCATTGTCTGCTTGACCCCAGCCATTCCATTTGAGATCAGGAATGCGCCAACCGCCGCCCCTCCGATCATCGCCATTTCAAATGGCAGAGCTTTTAAAATGATCTCCAGCTTACCGCCGGCGGCAGTATATCCGCCGAAGACCATAATGAAGATCACTGCGATACCAACTATTCCGATCATTGACGATAATCCTGCCGTGTACCGCCCATTTTGCGCGGAGAATGTTAAAAAATTATTCTTGCCGTTTTGCTATTCTTTCGGAGCACGCGCATTTCTGCCGGCAAGAATCGCGCTGGCGGCATATGCCTTCTCAGGCTCCATACCTGTCAGAATCGGTGCTGCTGCATCGGGACGCATGCGCCCCAGAAATCCAGCTGCGTGAACCGCACCGGGTTTGCCGGAGGCTCCAACTCCTGAGTAGGATGGAGCATCATGAGCAAGACGACGAACAAGTTTTCCGCTGAGGTTCGCGAGCGCGCTGTGCGCTTGGTTCTCGACAATGAAG
>NZ_JABJXT010000064.1 GCF_013155295.1 Pseudogemmobacter hezensis
TTCATTGTCGAGAACCAAGCGCACAGCGCGCTCGCGAACCTCAGCGGAAAACTTGTTCGTCGTCTTGCTCATGATGCTCCATCCTACTCAGGAGTTGGAGCCTCCGGCAAACCCGGTGCGGTTCACAATGACGCCGCCTCGCCCGCTTAGCCAGATCCAGAGTCTTGAGGGCAATGTCGTAAAGCGCCTCCAGGGTCCATTCCGGATCGACATCTGGGTCGCCATCCATGTTGATGTTGAATCGGATGCCGTCATCCAGGAGTCGGATTTCGATTGGCAGCCCAAGGATCTCATCAGCTACATCGGGCTTGAGGTAGAGCCAAGCCGCAGCGGTATCTGCTGGGAACTCGGGAAAGTCAGGCAGCCCGACGATGTTCTCCCCGGAATGACCGCCACTGCTGACGTAATTCTGAATTTCGGAAAGGCGATCCGTGCATGCCCGGAAATACTGTTCCAGCAAGACCGACAGCTTAAGGGTGTTGTTTCTCACCCAGAACTGAGCCGTTTAAGGGCATAATTTTCACTGAGAACTGAGCCATGTGAACCTTCCTCCAAAGCGGTGAGCGGCGGGGGCAACGGAGTGATCCACATGGGACTTTTGAA
>NZ_JABJXT010000007.1 GCF_013155295.1 Pseudogemmobacter hezensis
CAACCTTGGCCTTGTCATGCCCATAGGGCAGCAAATGCTCGGACGGGATCCCCAGCTTCGAGCCGATCTCCTGGATCGGACGCTTCCGCGCCTCTCGCGCTATCTCAATGTCTGATTTGAAACCCATGCTAGCCTCCTCTGAGCATTTCACTGGACCTTAGGGGAGCCTATGCCACCGTCTGTGACGGATTGCGACATGGCGGCATCCGAAGGCGTCAGGACAGGATCAGCGCCGGGTGCGGCTTACAGCCATTTTTTCCAGCGAAAGATCAGCCAGGGCACTACCGCCGAGACCACCATCATCACCAGCGCCACCGGATAGCCCCAGCGGATCGCAAGCTCGGGCATATATTCGAAGTTCATCCCGTAAATGCTGGCGATCAGGGTGGGCGGCAGGAACACAAAGGCCACCACCGAGAAGACCTTGATGATGTCGGACTGGCGGATATTGATCACGCCCAGGGTCGCATCCAGTTGAAAACGCACCTTTTCTGACTGCACCTGCGCCACTTCGCGCAGCGAGCGCACGTCATGGGTCAGGCTTTTCAGCTGGTCACGGTTCAGGCCTTTCAGGATGCTTTTCGCGCCCGGCATGCCGCCGACCGACAAAAAGCCCAGCAGCCGTTGTAGCGTCGCAAGGCTTTCGCTGATCTTGCCGTTGCGATCCTCAGATTCGCCGATTCGGCTGACCATGCCCTGCAGCGCGTCGCTGGCAGCTTTGCGGCTGTCAAAGATGGTCTTTGACAGATCATCCAACCGTCGCGATTCATTTTCCAGAATATCGGCCAGGCGGTCGACCACGGCCTCCATCAGGCCGAGGAAGGTGGCGATCCCGGTTTCGCAGGGCGTGTCATGGCGCGCCGCCCAATCGGCAAAAAACGCGAAAGAGCCGGGGCGATGGTAATGCACGGTGACCAGACGTTCTGGCTGGATCATGAAGGTGACCGGGCCGATGCCAAGCGCCTTCATATCGGGCGAGGCCAGGATCTGCGCGGTCAGATAGAGCACGCCATCCTCGAAGTAGATGCGCGAAGAGGGCTCGATCTCCTGCATATCTTCGCGGGTGGGGATGCCAAACCCCAGGGCTGCCTCGACAAGACTTTCCTCGGCATGGGTGGGCGCCTCGATGTCGATCCAGGTCATCTGGCGCAGGGCGGCAACGGCGGCGCTGTAATCGGTGTCCAGGCTGGGCGTTTCCGGGCTGAGCCTGCCTGAGGTTTCAGGAATGAACTGCGCAGGCGGGACTGACGCCAGCCGCATACCCTCAACGCGGAATCCTCTGATCATCCTGGTCTTCCTGTGATCTGCGCCCGGGGCGGTTCTAACGCTTTGCACCTGCAGAGAAAAGCCCGGCCACGCCGGGGGTTATTTCTTGCGGGCCTCAAGCTCTGAATTGAACAGGCGCAGGCGGTGGGTCAGGTTGTCCGCATCGGTGACGCTTTCAAAATTCTCGAAGAGGAAAGAAAGCGCCTCGCCCTCATCCAGCCCGGCGTCAAAGGCAAAGCGGCGCAGGCGGCGATAGCCGTCCTCGGTCATGGCAACGGGGAAGCGGCGGGTCAGGCGAAAACGTCTGGGCATCGGGGTCTCTGGCGGAATGCGGAATCTTTGCGTCAGTCTAATGCAGGGCAGGCGGCAAGGCCATGGCCAGGACGATGGCGACGATGGCGACGATGGCCGGGTCGGCGCGCGGGCCGCGGGAACAGAAGCGAGGCCCGGCACAGCAAAAAGGCCGGGGAAAACCCCGGCCTTTTCAGAAGTATTGCTGTCAGATCCGGCTCAGGCCAGGCTGCGCTGAACCTCTTCACGCTCGAAGATCTCGATGACATCGCCCTGGCGAATGTCTTCGTAGCGCTCGAAGGCCATGCCGCATTCGGTGCCAGACTGGACTTCTTTGACCTCGTCCTTGTGGCGCTTCAGCGTTTTCAGCGTGCCCTCGTGGATCACCACATCGTCGCGCAACAGGCGAACCCCGGCCGAGCGGCGTGCGACGCCCTCGGTAACCAGACAGCCTGCGACATTGCCGACGCCCGTGATGCGGAAGACCTCGAGGATCTTCGCATAGCCGATGAAATGCTCGCGGATCTCGGCTTTAAGCAGGCCGGAGGCGGCTTTCTTGATGTCGTCAAGCAGGTCGTAGATGATCGAGTAATACCGGATCTCGACGCCTTTTTGCTGGGCCGAAGCCCGCGCCATCGCATTGGGACGCACGTTGAACGCCAGGATCGGCGCGCCCGAGGCATCGGCCAGACCCACATCCGAATCGGTGATCGCACCGACGCCGTAATGCAGGATCCGCACGCGGACCTCTTCGTTGCCAATCTTTTCCAGCGCCTGGACGATTGCCTCTGCCGAGCCCTGGACGTCAGCCTTGACGATGACCGGCAGTTCCGAGACCGACTTATCGGCCTTGGCCTTGGCCATCAGCTGTTCCAGCGTGGTCGCAGCACCTGCGGCAGCGCGTTTGTCCTTGGTGGCCTTCTCGCGGTAGTCAGCGATCTCGCGGGCCTGGGCCTCAGAGCTGACCACGTCAAGAACGTCACCTGCCGAAGGCGTGCCATCAAGGCCAAGCACCTCAACCGGAACCGAAGGACCGGCCTCGGTCACAGTCTCGCCCTTGTCATTGACCAGTGCGCGAACCTTGCCCCACTTCTCGCCGACGACGAAGATATCGCCCTTCTTCAGCGTGCCGTTCTGCACGAGCACGGTCGCAACCGGGCCACGGCCCACATCCAGCTTGGCCTCGACCACAGCCGCACGGGCGGCGCGATTCGGGTTGGCTTTCAGGTCAAGCACTTCGGCCTGGATCGAGATCGCCTCAAGCAGATCGTCGATGCCCTGGCCGGTATGGGCCGAGACCTCGACATCCTGCACATCGCCCGACATCGCCTCGACGACGATTTCGTGCTGCAGAAGATCGGTGCGCACCTTGGTCGGATTGGCCGAAGGTTTGTCGATCTTGTTGATCGCCACGATGATCGGGACGCCCGCCGCTTTCGCGTGGGAAATCGCCTCAACCGTTTGCGGCATGACCGCATCATCGGCTGCAACCACCAGCACCACGATATCCGTCACCTGGGCACCACGGGCCCGCATCGACGTAAACGCCGCGTGGCCGGGGGTGTCGAGGAAGGTGATCAGCTGGCCGTTGGGGGCTTTCACCTGATAGGCACCGATATGCTGGGTGATGCCGCCGGCCTCGCCCGTGGCCACGGTGGCCTTGCGGATCCGGTCCAGCAGCGAGGTCTTGCCGTGGTCGACGTGGCCCATGATCGTCACAACCGGCGGGCGGGTGATCAGATCTTCGGCCTTGTCCTCGACGGTGTCGATCGACTGTTCAACGTCAGCATCCGACACACGAACCGCGCGGTGGCCGAATTCCTCGATCACCAGTTCAGCGGTATCGGCGTCGATCACCTGGTTCATGGTGACCATCATGCCCATTTTCATCAGCGACTTGACGACATCGGCGGCACGTTCGGCCATCCGGTTCGCCAGTTCAGAGACGACAATGGTTTCCGGCAGCTGCACATCGCGCACCTGCTTTTCGGCTTTCTGGCCAAAGCCCATCGCCTTCTGGCGGGCCTTTTCCTGCTTACGCTTCATCGCAGCAAGGCTGCGCTGGCGTCCGCCCTCTTCATTGGTGGCGGCAGAAAGCGTCAGCTTGCCCGAGCGGCGGTCACCTTCGCCACGACGCGCAGCGCCGCGATCGGTGTCACGATTCTCACGCTCGCGCTCGGTCTTGCGCGGGGTGGTGGCCGGGCGCGGGCCGGTGGCGTCAGAGGCACCGGGGCGCGGGCGGCTTTGCCCTGCACCACGATCACCCGGCACCGCAGGCGCGGCTTCGGCCGCTTTGGCCGGGGCCTCGGGCGCGGCGGGCTGACGACGCTGGGTGCCCAGCACATCGGCCTTACGCTGCGCCGCGCGGGCTTTCGCCTCTTCCTCGGCTTCGCGTTTCAGGCGCTCTTCTTCTTCGGCTTTCGCCCGAAGTGCGGCCTCGCGCTGACGATCCTCGCGCTCTTTCGCCTCGATTTCCTCGCGGCGGCGCTGACGCTCTTCTTCGCGTTCTTTTTCCTCGGCGGCGCGCTTTGCGGCCTCGTCCTGCTCGCGGGCCTTCGCCAGCCGCAGCGCATCGAGGCGGCGCTGCATCTCGGCATCGGTGATGCCTGCGGGCCGCTTTGAGGGGTCACCAAGATGAGAGGCGCCCGAGCTTGCGCCCGCAGCACCTGGCTTTGCCTGAGCAGGCACCACAACGCGCTTGCGCTTGGTCTCTACGACCACCGCATGGGTCCGCCCGTGCGAGAAGCTTTGCTTCACCGAACCGGAACGGGGGGCGCCACCAAGCCCGAGGGGTTTCTTGCCGTCAGTATCGCTCATACGTCTTACATATCCTTCCCGGCGGGTGCCCCGCCGACCTGCTCACCGTTCGGTTCGCCCATTTGCGCCCTGAAACCGGAAAGCCTTGCCGCTTCTTCTACTATGCGTGGACCGAGTCCACCAGCGGCAAGCGCCGCGTGTATTGCACGTTCACGACCGAATGCCAAACCCAATTCCCCTGCGGTCAGCCAGGAAATCAGGGTGTTTTTGCCGTCCGGGGGGCGCAGCTTGCTTTTGCCGCGTTCCGAACCGTCTTCCGCCTGGATCAGAACACGTGCCGTGCCCTTCACCAGCCATTCCTTAACCTTCTCGTAACCCGTCACCGCATCGCCGGATTTGCGTGCCAGCGACAGCAATTCGATCACCCGCCGGGCCAAAAGCGCCTCGACGGTATCGGGCAGCTCTGCGCCAGCCCTGACCTGGGTTCGGGCGGCGCGGGCAAAAAGTCCCTTTTTCACCGCCAGAGCCAGCCGTTCCCGGTCCGCAGAGACCCATATCCCCCGACCCGGCAGCCGTTCCAGAATATCCGGCACGATCTGCCCCTCTGGCCCGACGACGAAACGGACGAGGCCGGTTTTCGGCCCCGTCTCGCCAGAGGCAATGCATTTGCGCTCTGACTCGTCCTCTGATTTATCCCGGCCGCCGCGCGTCATCGCGGAAATCCCCGAGGCCTGAGATCAGGCCCCGGCCTCCTCTTCATCGGCGGGTTCTTCGCTGCCTTCCTCTTCGGCAGGCATCATTTCGGTCGGGTCAACCCAGCCCAGCAGGACGCGCGCGGTCATGATCATGTTTTGCGCATCATCCAGCGAGAGGTCGAATTTCTCCAGCAGGCCTTCGTCTTTCTTGCGCTGGCCATTTTCCGTGGTCCAGCCGCCAGCCAGTTCCCAATCGGCGCAGGTTGCGAAATCCTCAAGGGTTTTGATGCCGTCTTTCGCCAGCACTTCCAGCATTTGGGGGGTAAGGCCCTCAAATTCAACCAGGCTGTCCTCGACACCCAGGGCGCGGGCCGATTCCAGCGCCTTTTTGGCCTGCTCTTCCAGATAGTCGCGGGCGCGGGCCTGCAGCTCGTCGGCGGTGCCTTCATCGAAACCGTCGATGGAGAGCAGTTCGTCCTGATCGACGTAGGCCACCTCTTCGAGATTGGTGAAGCCCTCTGCGACCAGGAGCTGCGCCATCATCTCGTCGACGTCCAGCGTCTCCATGAAGAGGGCGGTGCGGGCGGCGAATTCGGCCTGACGGCGGGTCGATTCTTCGGCCTCGGTCAGGATGTCGATGTCCAGAGCCGTCAGCTGGCTTGCCAGACGGACGTTCTGACCGCGGCGGCCGATGGCCAGCGACAGCTGCTCATCCGGGACAACGACCTCGATCTTGCCGCCTTCGTCATCAAAGACGACCTTGGACACCTGCGCCGGTTGCAGCGCGTTCACGAGGAAGGTCGCCTGGTCCTGGTTCCACGGAATGATGTCGATCTTCTCGCCCTGCAGCTCGTTCACGACGGCCTGGACGCGGCTGCCGCGCATACCGACGCAGGCGCCGACCGGGTCGATCGAGTTGTCATAGGAAATGACAGCGATCTTGGCGCGCGAGCCCGGGTCACGGGCCACGGCCTTGATCTCGATGATGCCGTCATAGATTTCCGGCACTTCCATCTTGAACAGTTCCGCCATGAACTGCGGGTCGGTCCGGGACAGGAAGACCTGCGGGCCACGGACTTCGCGGCGCACGTCTTTGATATAGCAGCGGATGCGGTCGCCGATGCGGTAGGCTTCGCGGCCGATCTTTTCGTTGCGACGCAGGATGCCTTCGCCACGGCCGATATCGACGATGACGTTGCCATATTCCTCGCGCTTGACGGCGCCGTTGATGATGGTGCCCTTGCGATCCTTGAACTCGTCATACTGACGGTCGCGCTCGGCCTCACGGACCTTTTGCAGGATCACCTGTTTCGCCGATTGCGCAGCGATTCGGCCCAGATCGACCGGCGGCACATCATCGACGATCTCATCGCCGATTTGCGGATCTTTCAGGTAGTCTTTCGCCTGCTTCACGGTCAGCTGGGCGTGGTAATTCTCGACGGCATCATCCTCGACCACGGTGCGCACGCGGGTGAATGCGGCGCGGCCCGTCTTGCGGTCGATCGAGACGCGGATGTCCATATCGGCGCCATAGCGCGACTTGGCGGCCCGTGCGAGGCTGTCTTCCATCGCCTGGATCACCAGATCCGGGTCGATCATCTTCTCACGCGCAACGGCCTCTGCGGTCTGCAAAAGCTCCAGCTGGTTGGCCGAGGTAATCGCCATTGGGGTCTCTCCCGCTCTGTGTCAGGTCATTAACTGGTAATGGGTTCAGTGTTGGGTCGGCGGCGTGTCGGATTCATCCTCATCGCCGTCGGTTTCTTCGATTTCGTCAAAGCCGCCGTCTTCGGGCAGCGCAACTTTGCGCTGGCGCAGCATTTCGGCGATCAGCTCATCGGTCAGGATCAGCTTCGCATCCGAGAGCCAGTCGAACTGCAGCCCGATGATCACCGGCTTTCCATGCTGCTCGATCTCAATCAGGATCTCGCCATCCTCGACGCCTTTCAGCTCGCCCTTAAAGCGGCGCTGGCCTTCGATCAGCTCGGTCGTCTCGATCCGCGCTTCCCATCCGGCCCAGGCGTCAAAATCCTTCAGCCGGGTCAGCGGACGGTCGATGCCGGGGGATGAGACCTCCAGCGTGTAATTCTCTTCAATCGGATCCTCGACATCCAGAACCGCCGAAAGCGCGGTCGAGATTTTCGAGCAATCCTCAACCCCGATCCCGCCCTCGGGGCGGTCGGCCATGATCTGCAGCGTGCGCTCGACCTTGCCCATGCCGCCCATCAGGCGGATGCGCACCAGCTCATAGCCCAGCCCCTCGATCACCGGGGCGGCGATTTCGGCGAGGCGGCGGTCAATGGCGGTTTTGGCGATCAGGTCAGACATGGTATCCAGTGCGATTGCAAAGACGCGAGGCCTTTGAGGGGGCGGTAAAACAAAAAAGCGGGCTCAGCGGCCCGCTCATACTCTCGGTAGCGCCGGGTGTGGACCCCGGCACAGCTGTTGCAACATCATATACAGGCAGATGATCTCAGTTGCAAGGGTTCTGAGGGGGGCGGGCGCGGTGGTGGCCGGGACCTGCGCGACCCGCAAATAGGGGGTGTGCCACGAACAGCCAGGGGTCTGCCCGCCGAAAGCTGCTATATATGTGGTAATCCGGTTGCTCTTACACCGAAATTTGCCATAGTTGCGATGCTTGCCAGAGGTGATGATTTGCGACGTTTTATTCAGACTGGTTTCGGGCGTCGTATGGCGCAGGTGTCGCTGCTGGTGGGGGCGGCAATTCTTGCCGTGCCGCAGCCGGGGCGGGCGCTGGACGATCTGGCCTTTGATGTCGTCGGCGGCGACAAGGATCTGACGAAACTGTTGCGCCAGGCCTCTTTGCTGGCGGCGCAGCGGGCCGAGGATCAGACCGAAGCCGATGATATGTTCACCGCGGCGCGTGCCGATTATGGCCGTATTCTCGCGGCCTTATACGCCGAGGGTTATTATTCGGCGGTGATCCGCATCACAATCGATGGGCGCGAGGCGGCGAATATCCCGCCGCTGGATGCGCCTTCCTCGGTGCGGCAGGTCAAGGTCTGGATCGACCCGGGACCACGTTTCGATTTTGCTCAGACCGCCATCACGCCGCTGGCGCCGCGCACCGTTTTGCCCAGCGGCTTTGCCACCGGCGAGGTGGCCCGCGCCGGCGAGGTTGAGGCGGCGGTCGCGGCCTCGATCCTGCAATGGCGCGAAAGCAGCCACGCGAAGGCCCGCGTCGCCCGTGAGGACATCGTCGCTGACCACCGCAACAACACCCTTTCGGCGGTGATCGGCATCGACCCGGGGCCCGCGCTGCGCTTTGGCACGGTAACCGTCAAAGGGGCCGAGCGGATGCGGGTGGCCAGGGTGCTGAAAATCGCGGGCCTCGTTGAGGGCGAGAAATTCAGCCAGACAGAGCTGGACCGCGCCACGAATCGCCTGCGCCGCACCGGGGTCTTTTCCTCGGTCACCCTGACCGAGGGCGAAAAGCTGCAAAATGGCGGCCTTTTGCCGATAGAAATCTCGATCACCGAGCAAAAGACCCGCCGCTATTCGGTGGGGGCAGAGCTGTCCTCGGTTGACGGGGTCGCGCTGACGGGCAGCTGGATCCATCGCAACCTGATGGGCGGCGCCGAGCGGCTGAGAATTGACGGCGCGGTCAGCAATATCGGTTCGGGCGACAGCGGGGTCGATTATGAGCTGGGCGTCTCGATCGAGCGCCCCGCGACGCTGACCCCTGATACGACCGCCGGGCTGATCGCAAAGGTCGGGCACCTTGATGAGGTCGATTATGACGCCGATTATGCGGAATTCGGTCTGACGTTTACCCAATATTATTCAGAGCAGGTCACCTTCCGGGGCGGGCTGTCGTTTGAATATGTGCAGGGTCAGGATCCGACCGGGAAATTCCGCTATCGCAACCTGTCGCTGCCGCTGGGGGTCACCTGGGATCGCCGCGACAAGGCGACCGATGCGAAGAAGGGCTTTTACATCGATGCCACAGCCAAGCCGTTCTACGGCCTTGGCACCACCGGGTCCGGCATGCGGCTGACGGCTGATATGCGGGGCTATCGCAGCTTTTCCGACAACCGCTTTACGGTGGCCGCGCGGGTGCAGGGCGGCGCGATTTTGGGCAGCGACCTGTTGGAAACGCCGCGTGACGATCTGTTCTTCTCGGGCGGTGGCGGCACGGTGCGCGGCCAGCCCTATCGCTCGCTTGGGGTGAATATCCCCGATGGCTCTGGCGGCACCTATCTGATCGGCGGCACCGAGTTTGTGGCCGCCTCGATGGAACTGCGGGCCCGCTTTGGCGAAAGCTGGGGCGGCGTGGCCTTTGTCGATGCCGGCTATGTCGGCGCGGATGGCGACAACGAATCGCATGCGGGGGCGGGTGTCGGCGTCCGCTATGAAACGGGCTTCGGCCCGATCCGCTTTGATGTGGCCGCGCCGGTCAGTGGCAAGACCGGCGACGGCGTTCAGATTTACATCGGTCTCGGGCAGGCATTCTGATGCGCTATATCCCTCTGATCCTTCCGGTCGCAGCCATTTCCGTGGTGCTGGCCGATCCTGTTCACGCGCAGGAAGATGACCGCAGCTGGCTGACCGCCATGCTTGAGGACAATCTTTCGGGCGCGGGCCGCAAAGTCACCATCACCGGCTTTGCCGGGGCGCTGTCGTCGCGGGCCACGATCCAGAAGCTGACCATCGCTGATGATGAGGGCGTCTGGCTGACCATCGACAACGCGGCCCTGGACTGGAGCAGGACCGCGCTTTTGTCCGGCCAGGTGATCGTCAATGAACTGACCGCCACCTCTATCGTGCTGGAGCGTGTCCCGGCCGGGGAACCCGCGCCGACCACGCCCGAGGCGGGCACGTTTGAATTTGCCCTGCCAGAGCTGCCGGTCTCGATTGATATCGGCAAGGTGCAGGCCGATCAGATCACCCTTGGCGAAAGCGTGCTGGGCCAGGCGCTGACCGGAACCCTTTCGGCAGAGCTGCATCTGGCGGGTGGCGCGGGCACGGCCCAGGTCAGCATCGAGCGCACGGATGACGGGCCTGAGGCAAAGCTGGCGCTTGATGGCAGCTATTCGAATGAGACAAAGCAGCTGCAGCTTGATCTGCAGGCGCAAGAGGGGGCGGGCGGGCTGGTGGCCTCGGCCCTTGATCTGCCGGGCAAGCCCGCTGCGGCGCTGACGCTGAAAGGCAGCGGCACATTTGATGATTTCGCCGCTGATTTCAGCCTGGAAAGTGATGGGGATCAAAGGCTTGCCGGGCCAATCACCGTTAAGACGGTTGAAGATGGCCGCAGCTTTGAGGCGCGGCTGAGCGGCAATCCGGCGCCCTTGTTCCTGCCCGAATATGCCGATTTCCTGGGCGATGCGCTGTCGCTGGATGTGGCGGGCACCAGCTATAGCAGCGGTGGCCTTGCGCTGGATGAGCTGTCGCTGAAAGCGCGTTCGCTGAACCTTGATGGCAAGCTGCGGCTGGCGGCTGGCGGCATGCCAGAGCTGATCAATGTCACCGGAACCCTGCAAAGCCCCGATGGCAGCGCGGTGCTTTTGCCGATTTCCGGCCCCGTTGACACCCGCATCCAGAACGCGGCTTTCGGGCTGCAATTCGATGCGGCACAGGGCTCGGCCTGGACGACGCAGCTTAGCATGACGGGGCTGGATCGGCCGGATCTGGCGCTGGCGCGGGCCGGGATGGTCGGCGGCGGCACGCTGGACAATCAGGGCGGAAAGCCTGGCCTTGATGGCTCGCTGATCTTTGACGCCGAGGGGTTCGACCGCCTGGATCCGGGTCTGTTGGCGGCCATCGGGCCAAAGCTGGCGGGAACCACGAAATTTCACTGGCGGCAGGGCGACAATGGCTTCAGCCTGCCCCAAATCACCCTGAAAGGCCCCGATTACGGGCTTAGCGGCGCGGCCACGATCAATGGCCTTGGCGATGCGCTTTCGACCGGGCTGGATGTGAAACTCAGCGCCCAGGATCTGGGGCGGTTCTCTGGTCTTGCCGGGCGGCCGCTGGCCGGGGTGGCCGAGGTCACGCTGCAGGGCACGGTGACGCCGCTGACCGGGGCCTTTGATCTGGCGCTGAATGTGGTGGGCGAGGGGCTGAAATCGGGGATCGCCGAGGCGGATCGCCTGCTGGCGGGGCGCTCGGTGATTGAGGCCTCGGCGCTGCGCGACACCAGCGGCACCACCCTGCGCAGTTTCTCGGCGCGGGCGGCCTCGCTCAATGTTACCGGATCGGGCAAGCTGACCAGCCAGGGCGCTGATATTGCAGCCAATATCGTCTGGAAAAACCTGGCCGATATCGGTGCGAATTACGGCGGCTCGCTGAACCTCAATGGCACCTTCAAAGGCGATGCCTCGACCGGGGTTGCGCAGGTTTCGGGCCAAAGCCAGGGGCTGCGCGTGGGCCAGGCCGAGGCGGATCGCCTGATCTCGGGGCGTTCGGATCTGGCGGCGACGGTGGCGCTGGTTGGCGGCACCCCGGTTCTGCGGGCGCTGAACCTGACCTCGCCCCATGTCACCGCTGAGGTGGCGGGCGAGGGCGACAATGGCGCGATGCGGGTCTCTGGCCGGCTCAGCGATCTTGGCCTGCTGGTCTCGGAATTCCCGGGGCCTGTCACGCTGTCAGGGCGGTTTACCCCGGTCGGCGGCGCCGATTTCGACACCGATTTGCAGGTGCGCGGCCCGGCGGGAATTGATGCGCGGGTCAGTGGCCGCATGGGCGTGGTGCCGGATCTGCAGATCCAGGGCAGCGGCGAGGCGGCGGTCGCCAATCCTTTCACCGACCCGATCACCGTGGGCGGGCGGCTGGGCTATGACATCCGCCTCTCTGGCGGCTGGACACCGCAAAATGCGGCGGGCCGGGTAACGCTTTCGGGCGGAGAGCTGGCGGTTCCGGCGCGGGGCATCTCGCTTGACCGGATCGCGGCGACGGCCGATCTGGCGGCAGGGCGGGCGCAGCTGGCGGTGACGGCGGATGCCTCGCGCGGCGGGCGGATCCGGGTCGATGGGCCGCTGGGGCTGGTCTCGCCCTTCGCTTCGGATCTGACGATCCGGGTCGATGGGGTGCGGCTGCGCGACGCCGAGCTTTATGACACCACCCTCAGTGCCGATCTGGGGCTGAGCGGCCCGCTGCTGGGGGCCGCGCGTCTGGCCGGGCGCATCCAGATCGGCGAGACCGAGCTGCGGGTTCCGGCGACGGGCTTTGCCTCTTCGGCCGATCTCGAGCTGATCCGCCACGTCGGTGACGATGCCGCGGTGCGGGCAACGCGGGCCAGGGCGGGGATTGGTGCGGTGCCACCCGGAGGGCGCGACCCTGCGGCCCAAAGCAGCCTGCCACCCTGGGCGCTGGATCTGCTGATCCAGGCCCCGAACCGGATCTTCGTGCGTGGTCGCGGCCTTGATGCCGAGCTGGGCGGCGAGCTGCGCGTCGGCGGCACGCTGAACAATATCGTGCCCTCGGGCGGGTTCGACCTGGTGCGCGGGCGGATCGATATTCTGGGCAAGCGCCTCGTGCTGGATCAGGCCTCGCTGACCATGGAAGGCAGCATGATCCCGAATGTGAATTTCTCGGCCAGCAATGTCTCGGATGAGGTGACCAGCACGGTGACCGTCTCTGGCCCCGCAAATGACCCTGAGGTGACCTTCTCCTCTGACCCCGAGAAGCCGCAGGAAGAGGTCTTGGCCTGGCTGTTGTTCGGGCGCGGGCTGGATACGATCTCGGCGTTCCAGGCGGCGCAGCTGGCCAATGCGGTGGCGACGCTGGCCGGACGCGGCGGCGAGGGAATCGTCAGCAAGCTGCGGCGTGGCTTTGGCTTTGACGATCTCGATGTCTCGACCTCGCCGGATGGCAATACCTCGGTCAGCGCGGGCAAATATATCTCTGAGAAAGTCTATACAGAGGTGGGCGTCGATCAGTCAGGGAATACACGGGTCAACCTGAACCTGAACCTGCGCCCCGGTGTCACGGTCAAAGGCCGCGTTGACAGCGATGGCAGCAGCGGGATCGGCCTGTTCCTGGAGCGCGATTACTAAGACGCTCTCTGGCATCATCGACAGGGCTGCAAAGCGGGCGTCTCGGCGCCCGCTTTTTGTTGCGGTGCGAGGGGGGCAGGCATGTGGCTGCGGGGGCCTGACGGGGCCGCTGCAGGGGGATATGCGCGGGGCAGCTGTGGCTGGCAGGGGGAATGCTGGCAGGGGGAATGGTTGGGGCCCGTAGCGATGAAAAAGCGGCGGGCCGAAATAAGAAAGAGGCCAGCCACAGGGCTGACCTCTTTTTGGTCTTTACGCGTAATGCGTAGCCTGGATCAGCTGTCGCTGCCGCAAGCAACGGCGCAGAGAACTGCAGCGCCGATCAGAACCGGAACCAGAACACCACCGGTGCTCGAGGTACGCTCGGTGACAACAACCGGCTCGACTTCGTCAACGACGACAACCGGGCCACCAGCGAAAGCAGCCGAGCCCACGAGGGACAGAGCAACTGCAGCAGACATAACTTTTTTCATAGGAAACCTCCAGAACGACTCCGACCTCTGGATAGCATCTTTGTGCGGCAGACAAAAGCAAAACTCGCGCTCCTGGCGGAAACTGTGGCTCTTGCGCACTATTTTGCCTTTGCAGGTGCAGAAAAATGCGGCATCAGCATTGCCGGACAGGGCCTGGCATGGGCTATTGTTTTGAAAATAATAAGGAAAAATCCATGCTGCGGCCTGCTGGGCCAGGGTGTTTCACCTGTGTCGGGCGGGCAACATCTGCGGTACTGGCAGCGAAATTCTAAGAATGCCTCGCTGCCAGTTGGAAAAGATCGGCGCTGATCCGCCTGGGATCAGTCGATTACCCGTTCAAATTCGATCTGACCGATGCCGGGGCTGACCCATTCGCGTGATTTGCGAATCTTGCCGCCTTCCAGCCAGTAATGATTGGTGATGCGCCCCTGGTCGCGCTGGCAGTTTTCACTGACTTTGCGGGTGCTATGGGCGTGGCTGTAGATGGTCACGACCTCATCGCCATCGACCGAGACCGAGCAGCGGTAGTCGCGCCGTCCGGTCTGATCATCGGCATCCATGAAGAAGTAAGACCGCTGATAGCTGCCGCCCGAGGCGATCTGCCCCGCACCCGGTGCCGCCGAGGACATCAGATCGGCGCCAAGGCCCCGCGTCTCGATCAGAACGCCATTGCGGAAGGAAAACAGCATCCCATCCGCCGAGAACCAGTTCACCACGTCACCACGGGTGTCGCGGATGGTCAGGAAGGTCTCGATCCCGCGTGAGGGCACCCGCAGCTTCATCACCGGCTGGCCGGATTTGGCGATATCGGCGCGGCTGACCGTGCCAATCGGGGCCAGTTCGCCGCCTGCTTTGGGGAAATAGGCCTCAAGCTTTGAACAGCCTGCGACGAGGGTCATCGCCGTCAGCGCGACGGTTGCAGTTTTCAGCGCCATACGCGGCTCCATTGGTCGTCGATCCGGTCACTGTGATAGTCGCGGATCGTGTCATAGAGACGGCCCTCGACGTCAACGCGGGCCCCGCCATCGCGTTGCAGCGGGCGGATGGTCTGGTTGATTTCCTGGCGGGTCGGGTTGCCGAGCATCCAGTTCATCGGCACGGTGATGCGCAGGCCCTTGTCAAAGCGCCCCTCGCCAACCTCTTCCGAGCTGGCATCCGTCAGCGTCGCAAAGGCACCCACTTTCCAGCCATTGGCAAACTCGCGGTCCAGCGTCAGCGTTGCGCCGACATCGCCCGCCAGATAGCGCCCGACATCGACCTGGCCCAGATAGCCATTGCCGAAATCGTAATAGGCCGAAAGATAGCCCGTGGTGATCGAATAGTCATATTGGTCAAAGCCGAACATGCCATCGGTGTCACGCTGCTTGGTGTAGTTCAGCTCTGCCCCGATCGCCAGCGCACTGTCGGCAGGCTTCCACAGCACCTCGCCCGAGACGCCTGCATGCATGCGCTCAAGATAGCCTGCGGTGACGCGGGTATAGACGTTCGCGGCCGGGTGGTTGTACCAGGCCAGCGTTGCCCGCTCGACCGCGAAGCTGGAATCTTCATTGTATTTGCGCGTGTCTGAACGGACATGGGCCAGCGTGCCGCCCTTGTCGATCAGCGTCGCATCTTCCGAGTTTCCGGCCAGCTTCTGATAGACCGTGCCCGAAACCAGCCAGCCAGGGGCCACATCATAGCTGGCCTTGGCGCGGATCCCGATATCGCCCCGCGCCGGAGAGGTGACGCGGAAGCCCGGCAGCACGCTCCAGGTGAACTTCGGATAAAGCCCCTCATCGGCGCCATGGCCGCCCGGGATCATCGCGCCCGCATCAGAGATGGTCACCCGCTCGCGCAGGGTGGCGGCATTGTTCGGCGTATGCTCAAGCCGCTCCAGATCCGAGCGGCGGATGGTGACCTTAGACGCCCCGACACCGCGCACCACCGGCACGATCTCAAACGTTTCGACCGAGGCCGGCATCACAATCGACAGCGCCCGCGCGGTGCGGCCGATGGCCTGGGCGGGGGCGTCGATTTTCGAATTGCGGATGCGGATCTGCACGCGATCGGCGGTATAGGCGAAATCCTCGATCTGGATGCCGTCTTTTTCCAGATAGCGCGTCAGGTTCTTGCGAAGCAGCGCATTGGCATCGGCCTGGGCGACCCAGCCCTGATCCCAGGCATCGGGGTTCGACGCGCGCGAGGGGCGGGTGATCACCGGAACCGGGCCAGAGCCCAGCACGCCGATGGTGCCGGGGCGGTTTTTCGGGTCCATGATCAGATGGAAGGAAATGCCGACCTCTGAGCCATAAAGCGAATAGGCGCCCAGACGCACATTCTCGCCCCAGGCATATTCGACGCCGAAGTTGACCGGGCTTTTGCGCTCAAACGTCTGGCGCTTGTCGGCCTCTTCCAGATAGGCGTCAGAGGAATATTCGGCCTTCAGCGTCCAGTTGTCATTCAGCTTGTATTCGATACCACCGAAGGCCGCAGCCGAGCCACGGAACCAGTTCTTCGCGTTCAGCTCACTGCCGAGGCCGTTGACATCCCAGGCCTCACGCTCGCCGCCAAAGGGGGAACCGAAAGAGCTGTAGCTGCCATAGCGGCCCCAGCCGATACCGGCGGTAACCTTGATACGGTCGTTGAAATTCTTGGTCGCCACCAGGTATTCGGCGGAATTATAGCCGGTTCCCAGGAAGTCCTGCAGGCCAAGCGCGATGGCGGGCATCCAGGTGCCCTCTTCCGCCAGGCGGAAACGCAGATCGAAGCTGCGGTCATTGTAGGAATCATACTGATAGCCGGGCAGGCCGGGAATCTGATTCCAGTCAGCCGTGTTCTGGATGCGGAAACTGCCCGCCATCCAGGGGGTGATCTGGAACGTCATCGTCGCACGCGAGATCGGCCCAAAGCGCGAGCCGGAAAAGTTGAAGGTGCCATCCGGCATCATCTCGCCCGAGGGCATGTCAATAAGACCAGGAACGCCGCTGAAACTCAGCGTCGTGTTCATCTCGGCCTTCGACTGCTGCGCCAGCGGAATGGACATCACCGATGCGCAGACGGTTGCCAGCAACATGCCCTGCAAGGGGCTACGTGTCTTACTCGCCAAATCCGACCCTCCGTTCCCCTCATCTATGGGCAAGCGCGGCCGGAACAGCAAGTCCCGCTTTGCGCAAGAGCGATATCCTGGCGGGATTCGTTCGCGCTGTTGCGCAGTCGTAACTGCGGCAGCAGAGGGGGCGGGGCTATTGCGACGCCAGGGTAATTCTGGGCTCGGGCCGGGGGGCGCAATCGGGGGGGCTGCCATTCCCGCAGGCGGTGCGGATTGCCAGATCACGCGCCGCTGCCGCATCGCCCGTTGCCGCGATCTGGCCCAGTTTTTGCAAAAGCTGCGGGATTTCCTGGCTTTGGGCATCTTCTTCGCTGGCCCGCAGGATGCGCGGATGCGGGGTGCGCAACAGCCCGTCGCCGATCAGCAGCTCTTCATGCAGCTTTTCGCCCGGGCGCAGGCCGATCACTTTGATTTCGATATCGCCCGCCGGGTTGTTCTCATCGCGCAGCGTATAGCCTGCCGCCTCGATCAGCTGCTCGGCCAGATCGCGGATGCGCACCGGCTTGCCCATATCCAGCACAAAGACATTGGCCTTTGCCAGGCTGGAATCATCCTGGAACGAGCCCGCCATCAGCACCAGCCGCGTCGCCTCTGAGATGGTCATGAAATAGCGCGTGACCTGTTCATGGGTCAGCGTCACCGGGCCGCCGCGGGCGATCTGCTCTTTGAAAAGCGGTATGACCGAGCCGGACGAGCCCAGCACATTGCCAAAGCGTACGATGGAAAACTGCACACCGGGATGACGATGCGCCATATCCTGGATCACCAGCTCTGCCAGCCGCTTAGAGGCGCCCATCACATTGGTCGGGCGCACCGCCTTGTCGGTCGAGACCAGCAGGAAGCGTTTCACCCCCGCCGCGACGCAGACATCTGCCAGGGTCCGGGTGCCCAGAACATTGTTCACAAGACCCGCAATCGGGTTCGCCTCGACCAGCGGCACATGCTTGTAGGCGGCGGCATGAACGACCACCTCGACCGCATGATCCTGCACGGCCAGCCGCACCGCCCGCGCATCGGTGACAGAGCCAAGCACCGGAACAATCGTGACATTTCGCCCCGCCGGGATCGCCAGCAGCTCGCGTTCGATTGCGTAAAGCGCGGGCTCTGACATCTCCAGCAGCACAAGGCGGGTGGGGCCGCAGGCCAGCAACTGGCGGCACAGTTCCGAGCCGATAGAGCCCCCCGCGCCGCTGACCAGCACCGACCTGCCCGCATAGGTCTGCGAGCCGTCAGGCAGGCTGATATCCAGCCGGTCGCGGTTCAGAAACTGCCCGGCAGGGGCCGATTGCAGCTTGTCGATCAGGATTTCGGTGCCGACCAGCTGCTCGAACGAGGGCAGCGACTGCACCTCCAGCCCAAGCGCCTGCAGCTTGCGCGACAGCCGCATCTGGCGCGGCGCCGAGCTGGAGGGGATGGCCAGAATCACCCGCGTTATTTCATGGTTGCGCACGATGTCGCGGATACGCTCGGGCGCGAAGATCCGCAGCCCGGCGACGCGCTGCCGGTGAAGGTTGGGGTCGTCATCCAGGAAGGCGACGACGCGGATCGTCTCATGCGCCTTCAGTGCTGAGGCCAGCCGCAGCCCGGTGGTGCCCGCGCCATAGATCAGCACCCGGACGGGTGCCAGATTGTAGCGCAGGGCCGCAAGATAAAGCTGCAGCAGCAGCATCCGCGCCCCGATCGCCGCCAGAAACAGGATCAGCGTAAAGGCCAGCGTGCCGACCACCGGAAAATGCAGCCCCGGCAGCGTGGTGACAAAGAACACCCCGGCCGCAACCAGCGCGGCATAGGGGAATATACCTGTCGTGCCAAAGGTTTGATAGCTTTTCAGTTTGATCCGCATCAGCCCGAAGGCGACCGAGGCAAAGCCGCCAAACAGCGCCGCCAGCGCGAATACCGGGCCAAGACGCGAAATCTCGGCGCCGGGCCAGGGCGAGCCATAGGTGAACATACAGGCCAGAAGAAAGCTCAGCGGCGCCAGGATGACGTCGAGGATCCAGATGGCCAGCTGCTTGTGCCGTCGGGTCAGAGATTGCGAGATCCTGAACAGCGTCTTGCGTGCGGAATTCATATGTATTGAGGGTGCCTGCGCTTAATTGTGTAATGAATGGTCCTATACGCCAGAACAGGCAAGAATTACTGAATACGGAAAATACGGACAGGCGGAATCAAGCTTATTTTCGCCATAAAACCTGGCGGATCGTCTCTGAAAGAATTGCAATATCGTAGCAAAGACTGCGCTTGTCACGGTAAATCAGATCAAGGCGTGCCTTTCTGGGCACGCAGCGCGTGGCGTAAACGTGATTTGTCTCTGCCCGGCTTTTGCAGCGTGTCAGCAGCCATGCTTCATGATGATGGAAATGCAGCGTCGCCAGACCTGTCAGACCGGGGCGGCATTGCAGCACCTCGGCGTAAAGCTCGGGAAAGCTGTCGGTATACTGGCGCAGCGGCGGGCGGGGGCCGACGATGCTCATATCCCCTTTCAGGATGTTCCAGATCTGCGGGATCTCATCCAGGCGATAGCGGCGCAAAATCCGCCCCTCGGGGGTGATGCGCGAGGTTTTGTCGCCGCCCGAGACGCCGCTGTCAGCATCAGAAACCGTCATGGTGCGGAATTTCCAAAGCATGAAGGGCTGATCAGGGGTTTTCATCCGCTCGGCCACGTAGAAAATCGGTCTGCCGGAACGGATCAGGATCCAGGCCGCAATCAGCAGGCTGGGGATCAGCAACAGTATTCCCGCAAACAGCGCCAGGATAACGTCAAAGAGCCGTTTGCTAAAACACATCCGTAGATCAGGTCCCGCCAGTCTGAAACAATGCATTGCGCTCGGCGATCAGCTGTTTTGCATTCGCCGCCGGCATTTGAAGTAACCCTTGCAACCGGGTCGTGTCCAGCACCGCTGATGCGGTGACGGCGGGATTTGGCGGCGCCCATTCCCAGGCAATGCCTGAAAGCCGCAGCAGTTCGGCCATGCCAAGGGGCGGGGATTGTGCGAAATTGATCACATCGGGCAGGTTCTGCCCTGCGGCTATGCGCTGCAACAATGCGACCAGGCTTTGCGCAAAGGTGATCGGCCCGATCCACGAGCGTAGGGGGCCACGGGCCAGGGGGGCGGGCCCGTCCTCGCCTGTTTCACCTGGCACCGGGTCCAGGCGTATGGGCGCGACGACACCCTTGCCCAGCAGCGCATCCGCGCCGATCAGATTGCCAAGCCGCAAGATCGTCAGCCCTTGCGCGATTCCGCGATCACCGTCGCGCAGCAGGCCTTCAGTCTGATATTTCGCCGCACCATAAGGGTTTGCGGGGCAGGGGGCGTCGGTTTCCCGCGCAGCCCCTGGGCCAGGCGCATAGATGGCGGCCGTTGAGATATGCACCACATGGCGCACCGCATTCTGGGCGCAGGCTGCAATCACAGCGGCGATCAGCGCCGGGTTGCGCCCTGGCTCTTTTGCCCCGGTCGTGCCGGCCAGATGCAGCAAAATGGCACCGCGGGGCCATTCGGGCGCGGGCTCTGCACCGATATCCCAGCGGATATGCCTTGCTGCGCCGCCTGTGGTCTTGCCCGCGATGTCGGGCAGCGCCCCGCCACGTGACGACCAAAGAAAGCTCAGGCCTGTTTCGTCCTCGCCCAATCCTGCCAGGCCAAGGGCCCGGCGCAACACGTTGGCCACCCGACCCGAGGCCCCGGTCACCACCACGGGAACCACCACGGGAGGCAGCGGCGCAGGACCCGGCGGCAAAGGCAGGTGCGATGAAAGCAGCTTATGTGGTGCAGCCAATGTCACGCCCCCCTTTGTTTTTTTGTGCCGATTTCGGCGCGGTGCCGATGCAGGTGATTGACCGCAGCCGCCCGCAGTCTATGTTTCTGCGAAACGCGCTGTCTGTATATGGGGATATCCGGACAGGCGCGAGACCGGGTTTTCAGGCTGCCGCCGGAGATATTTATGCGTTCCTCTGCCTTCTTGCGGCTGCTTGTTGCAGCAGCTGTTTCTGTGTCGCTTGCTGCCTGCAACAGCCCCCGTGGGGCCGGAAAGGCCAGTGAGATCCTCAAAGGGGCCGATGCAGAGGATGCAGATTTCCAGGTTGTCAGCGTCTCGCGCAGCTCTGTCGCGCAGGTTTCGGCCTGGCCCGGTCTGGGCGGGGGCGCGGCCACCAATGGCTGGATCGCCCGCAAGCGCGGCCCCGCCGGGGCGACGATCCAGGCGGGCGACAAGATCGATCTGACCATCTGGGAGACGGGTGATGTCACCCTGCTTTCGCAGCCCGGGCAAAAGGTCGTGGCTTTGCCGGGGCTGACCGTTTCGCCCGATGGCGCGGTGTTCCTGCCCTTCGTCGAGAAGGTCTATATCGGCAATATGACCCCCGATGAGGCCCGGGCGGCGGTGCAAAAGCGGCTGGATGAGGTGATGCCCTCGGCCCAGGTGCTGATCGCGCATCAGCCCGGCCATCGTCAGACCGTCGATCTGGTCAGCGGCGTCAATGCGCCCGGCAGCTATCCGATGCCCAGCCGCGATTTCACCGTGCTGGGGCTGATCGCGCTTGGCGGCGGTATTCCGGCCGGGCTGGAAAACCCCAATGTGCGGCTGATGCGCGACGGCAAGCTTTACGGCATCTCGGCCGACCGGCTGATGAAGGATCCGTCGCAGGACACCACTTTGCGCGGCGGCGACAAGGTCTATGTCGAATCGGATGAGCGCTATTTCATCGCGCTTGGGGCCTCGGGGCGCGAATCACAGGTGGCGTTCAACCAGGACCGGATCTCGGCGCTTGAGGCCCTGTCGCTGACCGGCGGCCTGAATGATGCCCGCGCCGACGCCAAAGGCGTGCTGATTCTGCGCAACTATCCGGGCAATGCGCTGCGCGCTGACGGGACGGGGCCGGAAAAGCAGCGGGTGGTCTTTGCCATTGATCTGACCTCGGCGGATGGGTTGTTCTCGGCGGGGCAATTCTACATCCAGAACAAGGATGTGGTTGTGGTTGCAGAAAGCCCGATCGGCACCGCGACCTCGATCATCAGTCTGACGGCTGGCCTGATGGGGATCGGTCGCGCAGCCCAGGCCATGACCGACTGAGGCCTCTCTCTGCCCGGATCCGGGGCGCTTATTGCGGGCGCCCCGGTAATTGATTCTCCCGGCTGCAACATGCTGAATTTATTAAAAATTTTGAAGATGGGCGACTGAGGCTTTTGCTCTCAGCCGTCCTGTTCCAGCCGCGCCCGCATCTCGCGCAGCACCGGCAGCACAGCGCGGACCCGGTCATGGCCAAGCGCCTCGACCACCTCAGCGATCATCGGTGTGACCGCCTGAACTGCGGCATCCCGCGCCGCCCGGCCCGCCGGGCTGATCGCCACGAATTTGCGCCGCGCATCATCCCAGTCGGGGCGGATATGGATATGCCCGGCCCATTCCAGCCGCGCCAGCGTATTGGTCATCGCGCCGCGCGTGACGTGAAAGGCCCGCGCCAGCTGGGCGGGGGTGCGCTCATCCTGGATGCGGGCCAGATGGTTCAGCACCGAGAACTGCGACAGCTCCATCCCCTTGGGCAGCGCCTTTGAGATGCGGTTGCGGGCCAGCTGATCGGTCATGAACAACTCGCCAAACAGCGCGACCGCGATATCGACGGAACTGCCGGCCGAATTTCCCGCCGTGGCGCTGTCGGGACGTTCCTGGCTCATGCAGTGTCGCCGTCAGGGCGGCCGTCAGAGCAGCCGTCTGGGGCTGTGAAGGCGCGATCATGGGTGATCGCAGGCACCCGGCCACGCGCCCGCCCGACCTGGGCCAGATCCAGATCGACCAGCGTCACCCCAGGCTCTGTGCCGCCATCGGCCAGCACCTCGCCCCAGGGCGCAATCGCCAGCGAGTGGCCCCAGGTGCGACGACCGCGGCCATGGGCCTCACGGTGGAAGCCGGTCTGCGCCGGGGCCAGCACGAAGCAGCCATTCTCAATCGCGCGGGCGCGCAAAAGCACCTCCCAATGGGCGCGGCCTGTGGTGTCGTTGAAGGCGGCAGGCACCGTCAGGATCTGCGCGCCGCCCTGGGCCAGGCTGCGGAAGAGATGCGGGAAGCGCAGATCATAGCAGACCGCCATGCCGACCCGGCCAAAGCTGGTATCGGCGACGACGGCCGCCTCGCCCGGGCGGTAAGCGGCGCTTTCGCGATAGACCTCTGTCTCTGAGACATTCACATCAAACATGTGAATTTTGTCATAACGCGCAAGGATTTCCCCATCGGGCCCGATCAGGAACGAGCGATTGGCGAAACGCCCATCCGCATCCCCGGTCAACAGCCCCAATGAGCCGATCAGCAGATGCTTCCCGGCCTCTTTCGCGGCCTGGCGCAGCGCCTGCAGCGTCAGGTCATCGGCCTCATGGCGATAGACGCTGCCCTGATGCGTGCGGGACGAGGACAGGCAATTCGTCATCTCGGGTGTCAGAATGAAATTGGCCCCCGAGGCGACGGCGGTGCGAAACATCCCCAGCACCTGGCGCAGATTTTCATCCGGATCATCCGAGACATTCAGCTGGATAAGCGCCGCCCGCAGCGGCTGCTCAGGCGTTTGTGCGGGGGGGAAGCTGTCGGCCATCAGTCGGCCAGCAGGGCATCAAGCCTGCCCTCATGTTCCAGCGCATGCAGATCATCCGAGCCGCCGACATGGGTCTCGCCGATGAAAATCTGCGGCACGCTGCGCCGTCCGGCGGCGCGATTGGTCATCGCCAGCCGCAGATCGGGGTCACGGCTGACATCGATCTCGGTGAAATTCACGCCCTTTTTGGTCAAAAGCCGTTTGGCGGCCAGGCAATAGGGGCAGGTGGGGGTGGTATAGATCTCGACGTTGCGCATGGCTGATCCCTTGTTCGCGGGTGGAACTATAGGGATTTAGGCATCTTTCGCAACGCGTGCGAGAGCAAGGACAGAAACCCGGGCTGCACCGGCTGCATGGCAGGCGGCGGCGGCGGCAGTAAAACTGGCGCCCGAGGTCATCACATCATCAACCAAAAGCACCGCCCGCCCCTGTATCCGTGTCGCCTGGCGGGGGGCGATGGTGATCGCGCCCTCCAGCGCGGCGAAACGCGCCTCACGCGTGCGGCCCTCCTGGCTGCCCGTGGCCCGGGCGCGGATCAAAAGATCGGGGCAATGGTCCAGGCCAACGCGCTGCGCCAGCCCCGCAGACAACAGCGCCGCCTGGTTGAACTGACGCCGGAAAAGCCGCCAGCGATGCAGCGGCATCGGCGCGATCAGCATCCCGCCCGTCAGCAGCGGGCCCGCCGCCCGCGCCAGCCAGCCCGCCATCGGCTGCGCCAGATCCAGCCGGTCACCACGTTTCAGCGCCAGCACCAGGCTGCGCCCCTTGTCGCGGTAAAGCATCACCGCACGCCCCGCCTGCCAGTTGCGGTCTGTGGCGTGGCAGTCTTCGCAGCGCAGATCGGCGGCCTGGCTGGCGCTGTCATCGGCAACCGGGGTGCCGCAAAGATGACAACAGGGCCCGGTGATAAAGGGCGTATCCCGCCAGCAGCTGCCGCAAAGCCCGAAATCAGACGAGACCAGCGCCCCGCAACTGATGCATTGCGGCGGATAGACCGCCCGGATCGCCCCAAGCGCCACCGCCTGTGCCAGCCTCCAGCCGCGGGCCCGCGCAAGGCTGCCACCAAAAGCCTTGCGGTCAGACCGCCCGGTCAGCACTGCCGTTTCAGCGCTTGCATCTTTCCATCCGCCTCCTATTTTCCGACCATCATGTCCGCACCCATTCTGACCGACCGCACCGCCCTGGACCTGCATCGCGCCCGCGCGGCCAGGACGGCGCAGCCTGCCTTCTTCCTGCTCGAAGAGGCCGCCGATGAGATCAAGGAAAGACTGGATTCGGTTAACAGAAGGTTTACGGACCCGGTTCTCCTGAGCGGATTTCCCGATTTCTGGGCCGATGCCCTGCCTGGCATCGCCCATAGCCCCGATCGCCCGCTGCTTGCGCTGCGCCCGGGCGCCCATGATGCGGTGATCCATGCGATGACGCTGCATTGGGCCGATGATCCGGTCGGGCAGATGGTGCAGGCCTTCCGGGCGCTGCGCCCCGACGGGCTGTTTCTGGCGCTGATGTTTGGCGGCCAGACCCTGCATGAGCTGCGGGCCTGTCTGGCCGAGGCCGAGGCAGAGGTCAGCGGCGGTCTTTCCCCGCGCATCCTGCCGATGGCCGAGATCCGCGATCTGGGGGCGCTGTTGCAACGGGCGGGCTTTGCGCTGCCGGTGGCCGACAGTTTCACCCGCAAGGTGGCCTACCGCGATATTTTCCACCTGATGGCCGATCTCAGGGCCATGGGCGAGACCAACGCCCTGGCGGCCCGGCTGCGCCGCCCGACCTCGCGGGCGCTGTTTTTGCGGGCCGGCCAGATCTACCGGCAGAATTTCCCAGCTGAGGGCGGCCGGATCGAGGCGACATTCGAGGTGATCTGCCTGACCGGCTGGACCCCGCATGAAAGCCAGCAAAAGCCGCTGCGCCCCGGCTCTGCCAGCGCCCGCCTTGCCGATGCGCTGAACGCGACCGAACAGCGCCTGCCCTGAGTTCGGCGCAGATTTACGCAGTTCCGCCGGGGCGCTTGCGACAACGCGGGAACTTGACCCCCGCGTTCCAGCCTGTATCCCGGTCACGCCACCACACAGGGGAGCGGATTTATGAGCGATGCAGCAGGAACCGGCACCGGAAACGGGCTTCCTCCGAACCACCCGCAGACGGGGGCGCGGAAAATCGGCGTGCTGATTGCCAATCTCGGCACGCCTGACGGCTATGATTACTGGTCGATGCGCCGCTATCTGAATGAGTTCCTCTCGGACAAGCGGGTGATCGACTATCCGGCCTGGAAATGGCAGCCCCTGCTGCAGACGGTGATCCTGACCAAGCGCCCCTTCACCTCGGGCGCGAATTACAAGCTGATCTGGGATGAAGAGCGCAATGAATCGCCCCTGATGACGATCACCAAAGCACAGACGGCGGCGCTGTCGGCCGCGCTGACAGAGCGGTATGGTGATCGCGTCGTGGTCGATTTCTGCATGCGCTATGGCAATCCCTCGACCGAAGAAAAGGTAAAGGCGCTGATCGCCCAGGGCTGCACGAAAATCGTATTCATGCCGCTTTATCCGCAATATGCGGGCGCGACCTCGGCCACTGCAAATGACCAGTTCTTCCGCGCGCTGATGCAGGAAAAGCGCCAGCCCGCAGTGCGCATCGTGCCGGAATATTTCGACAATCCGCTTTACATCGAGGCGCTGGCCGGATCGGTGACCCGGGCTTACGCGGCGCTGGATCATCGCCCTGATCTGCTGGTGGCCAGCTATCACGGCATGCCCAAACGCTATGTCCAGGAGGGCGACCCCTATTATTGCCAGTGCCGCAAAACCTCACGCCTGCTGCGTGAGCGGCTGGGCTGGGGCGAGGATGATCTGCATACCAGCTTCCAGTCTGTTTTCGGCACCGAGGAATGGCTGCGTCCCTATACGGTCGAATATGTGGCCGAGCTGGCAAAGGCAGGCAAGAAACGTATCGCGGTGATCGCGCCCGCCTTTTCCGCCGATTGTATCGAGACGCTGGAAGAGATTCAGGGCGAGATCCAGGAGGCTTTCACCCATGCCGGGGGCGAGCGCTTTACCTATATTCCCTGCCTCAATGACGATGCCGCGCATATCCACGCGCTGACCGAGGTGATCGCGGCGAATCTGGCTGGCTGGATCTGAAAAGGGGCCAGATCTGAGGCGGTCCAGACATGAGGCAGCCTCGATCAATCGTCCCAGATCAACTGGCTCAGATAACCCGCTTACATCACCGGGCTGAAACGAAAAGAGGACGGCAGATGATCTGCCGTCCTCCTGAATTTCTGGCAGCAGAAATCTGCAATCAGCTTGCGACAGCAGCTGCAACAACGACCAGAAGCAGCAGCGGAACCAGGACGCCGCCCGAGGACGAGGTCGAAGCTTTCACAACTTCCGGATCCATGCGGGGCTCAACAACGCCGCCAGCAAAAGCCGACGAAGCAGCAACCGAAAGTGCAGCAGCAAGCGCGATTTTTTTCATTCCAGTATCTCCAGTTACAGCGTGCCGCATAATTCGCAGAGGTCACGACACGCACCCAAGTGTCCTCGTAAGCACTGGTTAACCAGCAGGCCTGGGAAAAAGCAATTCGCCACGAAGCTGCCGCAAACGGGCCGTTAACTCTTCGTCAAATTAGCAACACCTGAGTTCCGATTTGCGCCATCTCGTAAAGTTCCTCGACATGCTCATTGTACATGCCGATGCAGCCGTTCGACGATTTGCGCCCGATCTTGCGGGTGTCATGGGTGCCGTGGATCCGGTAATAGGTCCAGCTGAGATACAATGCGCGGGTTCCCAGCGGATTGTCCGGTGCGCCGCCCTGAACCACATCCGGCCATTCGGGATTACGCTCTTTCATCGAGGGGGTCGGCCGCCAGGACGGATTAACCACCTTTTGCACGACCTCGGTGCGGCCCAGACGGGTCAGATCACCCGAAAGCGGCACTGATGTCGGGTAAAGACGGTAGGTCGACTGATCCTCTGACCAGTAATGCAGCGCCCGCGAGGTGATATCGACCAGAATCGCGCCCTTGCGGGTGTTCTCAAAATAGCCGCGCCAGTCCAGCATGCGGAAACTTGAGGCATTGTTGCGGGCAGGCGCATCGGGTGCGGGCGCATCCTGGGCCAGCGCCGGCAAAAGCCCGGCCCCCAGGGTGGCAGCACCAAATGTCGCGCCAAATGCGGCGGCTGCATTGCCCAGCACCCTGCGGCGGCTCGGGGTGTCAGCGGTCATCTCGATTCTCCTCGGAGATATTGTTATTGGGGCATTTCTGCTTTTTAGCCGAAACTTAGTGTTTTCCGGCGAAAAGGGCAAATCAAACGGTTGTCACAAGCTGATTCTCTGGCGCAGGGAATTGCTGCCTTCTGCGGGTGCCCCGGGGCAGGGGGGGGGGCGGCGGGTCAGCAGTCATCCCGCCCGATAGGTGATCTCGCTGCGTGATCCCACTGTGTGATGTGGAAATCACGTGCAAAACACAGGCGATCACGCTGTTGTGGCCCGGTTTCACCTCTGCGGATACAGCCGGGCTGCGCGTAGCGTTTGCCTGTTTGCTCTGGCTTCGGTAAAAGACGGAAAAACACCGAAACGGGCAGTAGTTGGTGAGAACATGAACAGACGTGCATTCGTCGCGCTGATTCCGGCAATCGTGCTGGCAGGCTGCGTTGGCGGCGGAACTGAGGCAGTGCAGCTGGGCCCTGATGGCAAGCCGCTGCCGCGCATTTATCGGATCACCCCGGCGATTGCCGCGCAGGTCCCGTTCCGTTTCCTTGATTCGGTCAATACGGTGCGCCGGGCCAAAGGGGCCCAGCCGCTGGCCTTCAACGCCGCGCTGAATGCTGCGGCTGAAACCCATTCGCGCGATATGTCGGTGCAAAACCGTCCCTGGCATTTCGGCTCGGACGGGTCATCGCCGCTGACACGGGTGCAGCGGGCGGGCTATAACGGCCGGCTTTTGGGCGAAAATATCTCGGAAACCTATCAGACCGAGCTGGAGACGCTGTCGGTCTGGATGGCATCCGCCGACCAGCGCAGCGTTATCATGGATCCCGCCGCACGCGAGCTGGGCTTTGCCTGGTATCAGGAAGAGGGCGGCAAGATCTGGTGGACGATGGTCACCGGTGGCTGAGGTCACCGACGGCTGAGACACCGGCGGCCGGGGCTATGGGGGCCGGGGCTATGGCGTGCTGAGCGGGCGCCGCGTCCGCAGGGATCCAACGCCGGGCTGTTGCGTTCGGGCCGTTCCGCTCTGACAGTTACAAAAGAAAACGGGCGGTCCTGGATGTCAGGGCCGCCCGTTTTCTGTCAGTCAGCCCTGGCAGGCATCAGGGCAGGATATGCACCGGCGTGCCCAGATTGACCATCGAATAGACCTCTTCGATTTCCCTGTCGGTCACCGCGATGCAGCCCTCGGTCCAGTCGCGCACCTGCACGGGTCTTTTCGGCCCGCCATGGATAAAGATCTCGCCGCCGGGTTTGCGGTTTTGCGAGCTGGCATATTCGCGGTCCACCACATTCGGGTAGTTGATGTAAAGCGACAGGTGATAGCTTGATTTCGGGTTCTTATAGGTCATGTAATAGGTGCCCTCGGGGGTCTTGCCGTCGCCCTCGAACTGCTTGTGACCCTCGGGCGTAAAGCCCAAACCGATGTCATAGCTTTTCAGCACCCGCTCATTGTGCAGCAGATACATTTTGCGGGCGCCCTTCTGGATCTGGACCGAGGTCACCTCGGGGCCTTTATAGGTCCGGAATTTGGTGTCCTTCTTGCCGCAGGCCGCAAGGCCAAGCGCCAGAACAAGGATAAGAAGAAATCTGAATGCCCGCATGAAGTGATCCGCCCGCCTGTTTTTTCTTCCGATAGCGGAACCGCCCCGCTGAGGCCAGCATTCGTGCAATGCCGGCCTCTCACGGATGCGTTATTTCTGGCGGGTGAAGCGGGCGGCCAGCTCGATATGCACCGACCAGCGGAACTGATCGACGACCTGGACCGTCTCCAGCTGATAGCCGCCCTGGATCAGCGTTTTCGAGTCACGCGCAAAGGTTACAGGGTTGCAGGAAACCATGGCGATCACCGGCACCTTTGACTGCGCCAGCCGCTGGCATTGCGCCTCGGCCCCGGCGCGGGGCGGGTCGATCACCACGGCGTCGAACTTTGCCAGCTCGTCTACCTCAAGCGGGCGGCGGAACAGATCGCGGGTCTCGGTGGTGATCTGCTTCAG
The DNA here is from genome assembly GCF_013155295.1 of Pseudogemmobacter hezensis. Classification (GTDB taxonomy): domain Bacteria; phylum Pseudomonadota; class Alphaproteobacteria; order Rhodobacterales; family Rhodobacteraceae; genus Pseudogemmobacter; species Pseudogemmobacter hezensis. The sequence goes on from NZ_JABJXT010000007.1 coordinate 29,370, forward strand.
GCCATGGGCATTGCGGGCAGCCTTTTCCAGCGCGGCGGTCAGGGCAGGGTGCCCCTCAACCGCGTGGACGCTTGCGTCACTGGCCAGCGGCAGCGCAAAAGTGCCCAGCCCGCAGAAGAGATCCGCCAGCCGCTTCGCGCCCGTGACCGAGGCTTTCACCGCCCTGACCAGCGCCTCTTCGCCCTCAAATGTGGCCTGGAGGAAGGCGCCCGGCGGAAATTCGACCCGCGCCGGGCCCAGCCGCAAAACGGGGGCCTCGCGCTGCGAGATGGTCTCTTTGTCCCAGGTCAGCCGCGAGATCGCAAAGCGCTCGGCCAGCCGGGCCAGCTCCATCTGGGCGGGGGCGTCGAGGGGCTTTCCCCCTGTCACCACCACATCCGGGCCGCCCGCACTCAGCGTGACCTGCAGCTGCATCTCAGCCGTGCGCGAGCCGCCGAACTGCACCAGCGCCTCAAGCGCGGGGAAGGTCTCGATGATGCCCGGATGCAGCAATTTGCAGCCCGGCACCGCGATGATCAGCTCTTGCCCTTTGGCGTGAAAGCCCAGCTGCACGCCCGATTTGGTGCGCCGCCCCGACAGCGTGGCCCGGCGGCGCGACGCGATGGGAGAGGTCTCGACCTCTGCCGCCAGCGGGGCCTCCAGGCCTTGCAGGCGCAGCGCCTGGGCCACGACCTCATGCTTCCAGCCCGCGACAAACCCGTCTGCGGCATGTTGCAACTGACAGCCGCCGCAGCTTTTGGCGTGCTGGCAGGGCGGTTTGACGCGATTGACCGAGGGCGTCACGATCCGCGCCCCCGTCAGCCGGTCGCCCGATAAAACGCCCTCGACCACTTCGCCCGGCAGCATTCCTGGCACGAAAACCGCGCCTTCCGGGCCGGTGGCAATCGCATCGCCCAAATGTCCCAGCCGGTCGATCACCAGCTGTATCGTCTCAGTCATTCACTTCTTCCTGTTCGGTGACGATGAAGCCGCCCGACTGGCGTTTCCAGTAGCGCGCATAAAGCCCGCCCTGCGCCAGCAGCGCCTCATGGCTGCCTGTCTCAACAATCTGGCCCTTTTCCATCACGATGATGCGGTCCATCGCCGCGATGGTCGAAAGTCTGTGGGCGATGGCGAGGACGGTCTTGCCCTGCATCACCCGTTCCAATGCGGCCTGGATCGAGGCCTCGACCTCGGAATCCAGCGCCGAGGTTGCCTCATCCAGCACCAGGATGGGGGCGTTTTTCAGGAAAGCCCGCGCCAGTGCAATCCGCTGCCGCTGCCCGCCCGAAAGTTTCACGCCCCGCTCGCCCAGGAAGGCGTCATAGCCGCGCCGCCCCTGATGATCGACCATGGCGGTAACGAAATCATGCGCTTCGGCGGCGCGGGCGGCGGCCTCGATCTCGGCCTGGCTGGCTTCGGGGTTGCCATAGGCGATATTGTCACGGGCAGAGCGGTTGAAGGTCGCGGTTTCCTGCGTGACCATGCCGATCTGGCGGCGCAGGCTCTCCTGCGTGACGCCGCGCAGATCATGGCCGTCGATGGTGACAGAGCCGGTTTCCGGGTCGTAAAGCCGGAGCAGCAGCGAAACCAGCGTCGATTTCCCGGCACCTGAGGCCCCGACAATGCCGATCTTCTCGCCCGCCAGGATGGTCAGGCGGATGTCATGCACGCCGCCGCGCCCTTTCTCTGCGCTACGCCCATAGGCGAAGGTCACGCCATTATAGCCGATCTCGCCCCTGACCTGCGGCAGCTCGGTCGCGTTTTCGGCATCGGCCAGCACATGGGGCACGGAGAGCGTTTTCATCCCGTCCTCGATCTCGCCGACCGAAGTATAGATCCCCATCAGCGTGAAAGAGACCCAGCCCGACATCTGCGCGATGCGGATCGCCACCGCGCCCGCCGCCGCGATATCGCCCGCCGAGGCCGCCCCCGCCTGCCATTGCAGCAGCGTGCCGCCGATCAGCATCACCGGCAAAAGCCCCGACAGCGCCATCAGCGAAAAGCGAAACCAGGTCGAGATCTGGCCGAACTCCAGCGAGGCCTCGCGGAAGCTTTCCATCGCTTTCAGCGCCACCTCATCCTCAAAACGGTGATGCGCGAAAAGCTTCACCGTCTTGATATTGGTGATGGTATCGACCACCTGGCCTGAGACTATGGCCCGCGTCGCCGCCCGCGCCGCCGAGTTTTTGCGCACCCGCGGCATGAAAAAGCGGATCATCAGCACATAAAGCACCAGCCAGCCCAGCAGCGCGAAAGCCACCATCGGGTCAATCGCCAGCAAAAACACCGCCGAGCCGATCACCGAGGCCAGCGCGAAACAGACGGTATTGATGATCTCGGTTGCGGTATCGGTGACGGCGCGGGCGGCCTGCATCTGCTTGGTGGCGATGCGGCCCGCGAAATCATTGTCAAAGAAGGTGACCGGCTGGCCCAGCGTCCAGCGATGCAGCCGCGACAGCACCAGAGGCATCACATTCGGCCCGATCACCACCGAGTTCGAGGCCGCAGAAAGGCCAAAGGCCATTGGCCGCAACACCAGGTAAAAGACCAGAAAGACCAGCAAAAGGCCCATATGCGCCTGGAAAAACGCCTCTGGCCCGGCATTGACCGCCGCATCGACCACCCAGCCCAGGATGACCGCGCTGACCACCTCGGTCGCGCCCGCCAGCGAAGAGATCACGCCGGCGACGATCAGCCAGGGCCAGGCCCCGCGCAGGCACCAGCGCATGAAAGCGCCCAGCTGTTGCGGCGGCGGCCCCCAGGCGGGGCGAAAGGCGTCGATCCGGCCCCCGAGCCAGGCGAAAATGCTCATGTCCGGTTCTCCTGGTTTTCGGCCTCTGTGGCATCGTCCAGCCCGATAAAGCCGCCCGATTGCCGCGCCCAGAACCGGGCGTAAAGGCCGCCTTTGGTCAGCAGATCGGCATGGCTGCCCGCCTCGGCGATGCGGCCGTCATCCATGACGACGATGCGGTCCATCTCGGCAATGGTTGACAGGCGGTGCGCGATGGCGATCACCGTCTTGCCCTGCATCACCCCGTAAAGCGCGGTCTGAATGGCGGCCTCGGCCTCGGAATCCAGTGCCGATGTCGCCTCATCCAGGATCAGGATCGGCGCGTCTTTCAGGATCACCCGCGCCAGCGCCACCCGCTGCCGCTGCCCGCCCGAAAGCTTCACGCCACGCTCGCCGACATGGGCGTCATAGCCTTTGCGGCCGGCCTGATCCTCAAGCGTCAGGATGAAGTCATGCGCATCGGCGCGTTTGGCGGCGGCGATCATCTCTGCGTCGCTGGCATCGGGGCGGCCGTAAAGGATATTGTCGCGCACCGAGCGGTGCATCAGGCTGCTGTCTTGCTGCACCATGCCGATCAGGCGGCGCAGGCTGTCCTGGGTGACTTTCGTTACATCCTGGCCGTCGATCAGGATCTGGCCGCCCTCGGGGTCGTAAAAGCGCAGGATCAGCTTGACCAGCGAGGATTTCCCCGCGCCAGAGCGCCCGACGACGCCGATTTTCTCGCCCGGATGGATCACCAGGTCGATGCCCTGGATGCCACCTGCCTCACGCCCGTAATGGTGGCGCAGGCCTTTCATCTCGATCAGGCCCTCGCGGTATTCCAGCGGCTTCGCGCCTGAAGCATCGGTCAGCTGGATGGGCTGGGTGATGGTCTGCATGCCCTCCTGCACGACGCCCAGGGCCTGAACCAGACCCGAAAACGCCCACATGATCCAGAAGGTCATATTGTTCAGCCGCAAAACCAGCGCCGAGGCGGCAGCCACAGTGCCGGTCGAGGCCTGGCCCTGCACCCAAAGCACCACTGCCCAGCCGATGATTGCAACGATCAGGAACCCGTTCAGCAGCGTCAGCGCCAGATCCATCTTCGTGATGATCCGCATTTCCTGCTGGAAGGTGCTGCGGGCGGTCTCGATCGCCTCTTTGGCATATTCGATTTCGCGGTCGTGATGGGCGAAAAGCTTGACCGAATGGATATTGGAATAGGCGTCGACCACCCGCGCCGTGACGGCCGAGCGCGCGTCAGAGCTGGCCATGGCGGCAGGGCCAGCGCGGCGGATCGTCCAGCGCACCAGCGCCATATAAAGCGCGAACCAGGCGACCAGCGGCAACAGAAGGCGCGGGTCGGCCTCGGCCAGCATCAGCCCTGCACCAACCACAGTCACGGCGGCAAAGGCCACCGCGTCAAAGGTCTGGAACACCGCGTCGCCTGCAGCGGGCGGCGTTTGCATGATGCGATTGGCGATGCGGCCCGCGAAATCGCTTTCAAACCAGCCGACGGGCTGGCGGATCACATGGCGGTGCGCCCGCCAGCGGATCATGGTGCCGAAATTGGGCAGGATCGTATTGTGCAACAGCGCCACGCTGCCGACCTGGATCATCGGGCGCAACACCAGAACTGCCAGTGCGACCAGCGCCACCTCGACCCCATGCGCGGCAAAGAAGGCCGCAGGCCCGGCGCTGACCATCAGGTCGATCAGCCGCCCCAGATACCAGATCAGCGCCACCTCGATAAAGGCCGAGCCGACCGACAGCGCCCCGGTGATCGCAAAGACCCTGCGGAAGGGGCGGATATAATCGCGCAGCCAGGGCCAGAGCCGGGTCGGCGGCGTATCCGTCTCTTTATAGGCGGCATATGGGTCGACAAGATTTTCGAAAAAGCGAAACATTTATGCCCCCGTTTGGCCCCCGTTTGCCCCCCGGATAGCCGCCGGACTGGCTTCGCGTCTCTATACGTATTCCCCGAAAAAGGAAACTGCGGCGCAGGACGGGGCAGTCATGGCGCGGTCATGGCAGGGCCAGCAAAGCCTCTTTGCCGGGTCTCAGGTCAGCGGCAAGCCAGGCCTCTCGCAAGACCCGCATCCTTTCGCCAAGGGCCGGGCCAGAAAATTCCGGCATCAGATCGGCGGCGGTGACCGGGAAAACGGCGGCCGCACCACGGGCGATTTCTGCCTGAAAGCCCTGGGGGGGCGGGGTTTCCAAAAGTGCTGCACGGGCGAGGATCGCATCCTGTGCGGCCCCGGCCCCAAGCTCCTGGCCCAGCCTTGCGGTGGCGCCGCCGTCCTGCACTGCCTTGCACCGCTGTGCGAGGCCCGTACCTTCCTCGCGCGAAAGGCGCAGGCTGCGGGTAAGGTTCACACCCTCCATCGCGGCGCTCAGCAGCGCCAGCCTGCGCGGCCAGGCGGGGGTGGGGGCGGGGCTAAGCCCCTCTTCCAGATGCACCAGCAGCGCCATGGCGCGGGCGTCGGCACCGGGCAGCACGCGGGTCAGCACGCCGCTGGCCTGCATCGCTGCCAGCGAGGGCGCGGGGTCGGGGGCTGACAGCAGCTTTTTCAGCTCGGCACCCACCCGCTCACGCGAGATGGTGTCCAGCCCCTCGGCCAGGGCGGCGCAGGCGGCAAGGCCCTCGGGGTCTGGGCCTTCGGCGGCATCGCCAAACCAGGCGTAAAAGCGGAAAAACCGCAGGATGCGCAGGTAATCTTCGCGGATCCGCGCCTCTGGCGTGCCGATAAAACGGATATGGCGGGCGTGGGCATCTGTGATGCCGCCGCCCAGCGGGTCCAGCAGCCTGCCATCGGGGGCGGCATAAAGCGCGTTCATGGTGAAATCGCGCCGCATCGCGTCATCTTCGATCCGCTCGGCAAAGGCCACCACGGCGCGGCGGCCATCGGTTTCCACATCGCGCCGCCAGGTGGTGATCTCAAAGGGGATGCCGCCTGCCAGCACGGTGACGGTGCCATGATCGATCCCGGTGGGGATGGTGGTCAGCCCGGCGGCGCGGGCCAGTTCGGTGACGCGGGTGGGCAGGGCATTGGTCGAAAGGTCGATGTCATTGACCCTGGCGCCCAAAAGCGCGTCGCGCACGCAGCCGCCGACCGCATAGACCTGATGGCCGCCCGCCTGCAGCAGGGCAAAGACCTGGGTGATTTCCGGGCCGGTCAGCCAGTCGCCACTTATGCGTTCGGGCCCGGTCATGGGGTGCCGCTTTCGGCTGGCCGATTTTGCAGTTGCTGGCTTTGTGTCTGCTGGTGTTCAGCATACCGCCCCGCCAGGCCGCGCAGGATCCTGGCCGTCGCGCCCCAGATATACCAGGGCCCCCAGGGCACGGTGTAATAGCGCCGCCAGTCGCCGCGCCACATCCGCCGCTCGATCGCGTAGCGCGGGATCGACAGCAGATGCGCCAGCGGCACGGTGAAGATCTCATCGACCTCGCCCGCCTCGGGGCGCGGCGTGAAGGGGCCGTCGATCAGCCCCAGAACCGGGGTGATCTGAAAGCCGGTCACCGTCTCATGCTGGGGCAGGCGACCGATCAGCGAGACCGAGCCCGGCGGCAGGCCCGTTTCCTCCCATGCCTCGCGCAGGGCGGTGGCCTCGGGGCTGGTGTCAGCCGCATCGGTCTTGCCGCCCGGAAAGGCGATCTGGCCGGGATGGTGCTTCAGCTGCGACGAGCGCTTGGTCAGCATCACCCGCGCCCCGCGCGGATCTGCAAGCACCGGGATCAGCACGGCGGCAGGGCGCAGAATGCGCCCCTCGGGCAGGCGGATGCCGGGGTTCAGATCGTAGTCAGACGAGGCGGCAGCGGCGGTCGGTGAGGACAGCAGCTGCCGCAGATCTGTGACCAGATCCCCGTTTTCGCCCCCGTTCAGGGGCAGGGCAAGAGAGGCGGGCTCAGCCCGCATCGCCTGCAGCGGCCCCCTCAAAGCCCAGCGTGGCCGGGTCCAGCTGGTAATGCGCGCCGCAGAACTGGCAGTCTGCAGTCACGATCCCCTCGGGCGTCGTCATATGCGCGAGGTCTTTCTGGCTATAGATCGACAGCGTGTTGCGCACCTTATCCTCAGAGCAGGAGCAGCCAAAACGCACCGGCTGCGCATCAAACACCCGCGGCTCTTCTTCGTGGAAGAGGCGCACCAGCAGGTCGGTCGGCGTCACCGAGGGGCCGATCAGCTCCAGCTCTTCGACGGTCGACAGCAGGTGATTGGCACGGTTCCAATCCTCGGCAGGCGCACCCGAAAGGATATCGGCATGGGTCAAAAGCCCACCCTCGCCAGAGCCTTCACTGGCCGCGATGCCACCCGTTTGCGGCATATGCTGCAACATGATGCCGCCTGCGCGCCAGCCGCTGTCGTGCAGCCCGCCGCTCTGGCCTGGCTCCTGGCTTTTGCCGAATGTCAGGGCGAAGCGGGTCGGGATCTGCTCAGACTGGGCGAAATAGGCCTCGGCGCAGGCCGAAAGGCTGCCGCCCGCGATGGGGGTAAAGCCCTGGTAAGGCAGCATCCCCTCGCCCTGGTCAAGCATGACGGCAAAGAAACCCTCGCCGATCAGCGAGAAGGGATCGGTGGTTTCGGTGATCCTGTCGGCATCAAAGCTGGCATAGGCGCGGATGCGGGCGGGCTCGCCCTCTTTTTCCGGGCCATAGTAATCGGTGGCGATCAGCCGGGCCGGGCCATTGCCACGGATCTGCAGCGACAGCTTCCAGCGCAGTTTGATCGACTGGCCGATCAGCGCGGTCAGCAGCGCACATTCCGCCACCAGCGCCTCGATGGCGGGCGGGTATTTGTGCTGTGCCAGCACCTGATCCAGCAGCCCGTCCAGCCGCGCCACCCGGCCACGAATGCCGGAACGGTCAAGCTGGAAGGGCAGGACGGTGTCGTCCCATGCGATTTTGGAGCCGATCCGGGTCTCGGTTGCCATGATATTGTCCTTGGGCGCGATCTGCGCACTGAATGGGTGGATAAAGCCCTGATCCTGACGGTGCCTGCCAGGCAAAGCCTTGTCCTGATGCGGGGGCTCTGGCAAGTGTCTGTTGGGAATACGGCTCTGTTCGGCGGCTTATATAGGGGCGATGCCCCGGCTGACCAAGGGGGCAACAGCAAAGGAGGCACGGGCGATGATCCGGCGATATGGCGAGGCGGTAAAGCCCGGGATCTCCTGGCGGCGCAGGCCGGGGGTCTATGCGGTGCTTTTGCGCGGCGAGCAGATCCTGACCACCTTCCAGCAAAGCCCGGTGCCCGAGTTCCAGCTGCCCGGCGGCGGCATCGACAAAGGCGAGCATCCGCTGGCCGCGCTGCACCGCGAGGTCTTTGAAGAGACCGGCTGGAAGATCGACCGCCCGCGCCGGATCGGGGCCTATCGGCGGTTCACCTTTATGCCCGATTACGATTTCTGGGCCGAGAAGGTCTGCACGATCTACCTCGCCCGCCCGGTGCTGCGCCACGGCCCGCCCTCAGAGCCGGGTCATAGCGCGGTCTGGCTGGGCATCAGCGAGGCGCTGGCGCTTTTGGGCAATGAGGGCGACCGCGAGATGCTGCTTCGGGCGCTTGCGCAGGCCTGACGCCACCGGGTCTGATATGGCGGGGCCTGATGCGGTCGGGTCTGATATGGCAGGGCCTGACGGCTGAAAACCGATTGCTTGAATCGCGGCCGCTTAAAGTCCCGCCGCTTAAATCCCGGCCTCTGCGCGGGTCAAAAGCTCTTCGGCGACCAGCCGCTCGGCCCAGCCCTGCCAGCTTTCGAACTGATGGGTGCGCCAGCCGCGCCTGGCGGCGGCGGTGATATTGTCGGCGCGGTCATCGGTGAACAGCAGGCGTTCCGGCGCGATGCCGCAATCGGCCTCGACATGGGCATAGATCGCGGGGTCGGGTTTGATCATCCGCAGCCGCCCCGAGATGTAAAGGCGGTCGAAATCGGCCAGAAATCCCAGCCGGGGCAGGGCGTGATCCCAGGTCTGATCGCCGAAATTTGTCAGCGCGAAAACCGGGATGCCTTTGGCCCGCAGCGCATCACGCAGCCGGATCGAGCCCTCGATCCTGGGCGAGGCCATATCATGCCAGCGCTCATACCAGAGGCGGATCTCGGGCGCCCATTCCGGGTGGCGGTCGGCCAGGGCGAACACGCTGTCCCGAAACGGATCACCCGCATCGACGCCCTCATTCATCCCCAGCAGATCAACGGCGTCAAACAGAGCGTGACGGCGATCCTCGCCGATTTCACGGTCGTAAAAGCCGATCGGATCCCAGCCGATCAGCACCCGCCCGATGTCAAAAATCACCGCCTCAGGTTTCATTTCCGCACCCTTTTTGCCAGCGCGGCCTCGCGCCAGACCACATAAATCCCAGAGCCGCAGATCAGCGCGATCCCCGCCCAGGATGTAAGGTCTGGCCATGTCCCGAATATGACAACGCCCCAGAAAATCGCCATCGGCATGCCGGTATAGTCAAAGGGCGCGACCACTGCGGCCTCGGTGGTGCGATAGGCCTGGGCGACCATCAGCCCGCCGATCACCACGCTGCTGCCGGTCAGCAAAAGCCAGGGGATGTCAGCCAGCGGCGGCCAGATCCAGGCGCGAAACAGAAAGCCCCAAAGCGCATCGCCGCTGTCATGGCTGCCATCGCCGAAGATCGCCCCCATCGTCAATGACAAAAGGATGAAGCCCGACAGCACGTAGAATGAGAAGGTGAAGGCGGTCTCAGTCTCGCGCATCGAGCGGGTCATCAGGTTCGATGAGGCATAAAGTAGCGAGGACAGCAGCACCAAGAGCGCGGCGCCCTGAATGACGCCCGCGCCCGGGCGCAGGATGATGACGGTGCCGATCAGCCCCAGAAAGACCGCGAACCAGCGCCTTGGCCCGACTTTCTCGCCAAGGGCCAGCACGGAAAGCGCGGTCACCATCAGCGGGCTGGTGTAAGAGACGGCGGCGGCATCGGCCATCTCCATCGCGGCAAGCCCGGTGTAAAAGGCCGAGTTTGAGGTCAGGATGGTCACCACCCGGATCAGATGCGCCAGCGGCCTGCGGGTGCGCAGCTGTGCAAAGCCCGCGCCTGAACAGGCAATCAGCACCAGAAGGATCGCCATCCCCACCATGGCGCGGAACAGGATGATCTGATGCAGCGCATAGCCGCCCGACAGATGCTTGATCGCCATGTCATTAACTGAATAAAGCGCGGTGCCCCCGGCGGCCAGCAGGATACCCGTCAATACCGGGGCATGGCCCGGGACGGGCGCAGCCGGTCGATGGCTATATACGGGGGGATTGGGCTGCGGATCAGACATGACAGCTCGCAGCTTTAGCCCGGCTTGCTGCCGGTTTCTGTCCTGCCCGCGACAGTCACACGGCGCAAAAGGCGGTCGAGCATATCGAGAAAGCGAGAGCGGTCCGCATTCGAAAACGCCCGCCCGCCGCCCTGGCGAAACGGATCAGCCGCCCGAAGATCGGCCATCAGATCGCGGGTGGCCAGCACCTGGCCTATGTTGCGGCTGTTCAGCTCCTGGCCGTCGGGCTTCAGCACCAGCGCCCCGTTTTCAATCACCCGGGCCGCCAGCGGGATGTCAGAGGTCACGACCAGATCGCCCTCATGCGCGTGATCCGCGATCCAGCGGTCGGCCTCATCCAGGCCCTGGCCCACATAGACCGAGGAGACCAGCGGATTGGCCGAGGGCCTGATGCCGCCGTTCGAGACCAGCACCATCGCAATGCCCAGCCGCGTTGCAACCCGCTCGGCCTCGGGTTTTACCGGGCAGGCATCGGCGTCAATGTAAAGCGTCATGATGCACAGTCCTGACTGGCTTGCTCCGACCGGCAAAGGCATGTGGTCGCAGGAACAAAGGAAAGGGGCAAAGCGGGCGGGGGCAAAGCCTGGGCACAAAGGGGGCGCGGGGCCCCCCTTCGCAGATCAGCCTCTCAGGGCGTCGACGTGGAAGGCGATGTGATCCTCGATGAAGGATGACACAAAGAAATAGCTGTGGTCATAGCCCTTTTGCATGCGGATGGTCCCGCCCTGGCGGCGCTCGGTCATGGCTGCGGCCAGGGCCTCGGGCTTCAGCAGGTCGATAAACTGGTCCGAGGTGCCCTGGTCGATCAGCACTGGGCCGTCAAAGCCACGCTTGCGCATCAGAAGCGAGGCGTCATGCGCGGCCCAGGTGCCTTCATCCGCGCCCAGATAGGCGGTGAACTGTTTGCGGCCCCAGTCCGACCCGGTCGGATTGCAGATCGGCGCGAATGCCGAGACAGACGAGAAACGGCCCGGCAGGCTCATGGCGATGGTCAGCGCACCATGGCCGCCCATCGAATGCCCGGTGATCGCCTGCAGACCCTCTTCCAGCGGGAAGGCCTTGAAGACCAGCTCTGGCAGCTCTTCGGTCACATAGTCCCACATGCGAAAATGCGGCGCCCAGGGATTTTCGGTCGCGTTCACATAGAAGCCTGCGCCCTGGCCCAGATCATAGGCCTCGTCATTGGCCACACCCTCACCGCGCGGCGAGGTATCGGGGAAAATCAATGCGATACCGGCCTCGGCGGCCCAGCGTTGCGCGCCCGCCTTTACCATCGCATTCTCATGGGTGCAGGTCAGCCCCGACAGATACCACAAAAGCGGCACCGGCCCGTCCTCTGCCCCTTCGGGCAGGAAAAGACCAAAGGTCATATCGGTTCCCGTGGCCTGCGAGGCATGGGTATAGACGCCCTGCACGCCACCAAAGCAACGGTTTTCCGAGATCGTTTTCATGCTAACTCCAGGCTGTTCGGGGTCCGGCCACCCGGGAGGCCCGGGGAAACGGGGCGCGGCAGGGGGGCGGAAATATCCTGGCCACAATGAAGAGAATGCAGCCAGGGAGCAAGAGGGGCGGGGCAAGACGGGAGGCAAGACGGGGGTGCAAGAGGGGCGGGTGATCGGGGTGCCGCCTGGCCCAGGGCCCCGAGGGCGCGGGTGCCGGTTGCCCGCCGCGCCGCGCCAGGGCGCATCACGCGGATCGGGGCACAGGTGGTCGGGGCCGGCGCGGGCTTTGAAAGCCTAGCCGCCGCCGATCAGCACGCCCGCGGCGAAGACCAGCGCCCCTCCCAGCACCACCTGAAAGGCCGCCCGCCAGAAGGGCGTCTCCATATAGCGGTTCTGGATCCAGGCGATTGCCCATAGCTCAAAAAACACCACGATCATCGCAATCGTGGTGGCGATGTGAAAATCGGGGATCAGATAGGGCAGCGCATGCCCCAGCCCGCCCGCAGCCGTCATCACCCCGGTCGCAATCCCACGCTTCAGCGGGCTGCCGCGCCCCGAGATCCGGCCATCATCGGCGGCTGCCTCGGTGAACCCCATCGAAATCCCCGCGCCCACCGAGGCCGCCAGCCCCACCAGAAAGGTCGTATGGGTGTTTTGCGTCGCAAAAGCGGTGGCAAAAATCGGCGCCAGCGTCGAGACAGAGCCATCCATCAGCCCCGCCAGCCCCGGCTGCACCCAGGTCAGGATGAACTGACGCTTTTCCGACTGCGCCTCGGCGGCTTTGGCGTCATCGCTCAGATGGGTTTCGGCCAGGCGATCGGCCTCGCGCTCATGCGCGCTTTCGGCCTGGGCCAGATCGCCCAGCAGGCGGCGGGTGGGCGCATCGCTGCTTTGTGCGGCGGCGCGGGCGTAAAAGGCGCCTGCGTCGCGCTCCATTTGCGCGGCCTGGGCGCGGATCGTCTCCAGCGAAAGCTGGCTGTTCAGCCAGACCGGGCGACGTGCATGAAAGCCCGCCACATGCTCACGCCGGATCAGCGGAACCACCCGGCCAAACCGCGTCTCATAAAGATCCAGCAGCTGGCGACGATGGCCGTCCTCTTCCTCGGCCATACCGTCAAAAAGGGCCGCAGAGGCAGGGTAATCGGCGCGCAGCCGCTCGGCGTAATGGCGGTAGATGCGGGCGTCATCCTCTTCCGAAGAGATCGCCAGCGCAAGGATTTCGCGCTCGGACAAATCGCGCATACGCCGGCGGGAAAGGGCAGATGTCAGCATGGCAGGCTCGGGATAGGGGCGTGGCAGAGAAAGAGGCGAAGTGGGGGCAGGCGGCCCCCGATACGGGGGCCTGTTGGGGGCCTGTACTGGGGGGGCAAATACTGGGGCTGCAAAAGCCGGCGCTGTTGCGCAATCTCTTGTGGCGTGCCTGATGTGGCATGCCAGAGTTTGCCAGCACCGCTGCCGCTGCGCCAGAGGGAAAACCCGATGCCGCGGTCAAAGCCTGGGGCGCTGCGGTTGCCAATGGCGTGGGCTGACGCCATGATAGGCCATCATGAATCCGATTGTTTCGACAGAGGCCCGCAAGGGCCGCAAATATGAGCAGGTTCAGGAGGGTGCGCTCAGCGTCTTCCTGCGCGATGGCTTTGAAGGGGCCTCGGTTGACGAGATTGCCCGGGTTGCCGGCGTCTCTAAGGCGACGCTTTACTCTTATTTCCCGGACAAGCGGATGATGTTCGCCGAGGTGTTCAGCGCCGAATGTCATCGCCATGCCAATGAGGCCGAGGCCGAGCTGGGGCCGGATCTGGATGCGCCTGCCGTCCTTACCCTTACGGCCCGCAAGATCATTGATTTCACCCTGTCGGATTTCGGGCGCCGCCTGTTCCGGCTGATGGTGGCCGAGGTCGCCCGCTTCCCCGAGCTGGCGCGGCTTTTTTACATCAATGGCCCGGGCAAGCTGCGTCAGAGGCTGATCGCGCGTCTTACCGCGCTGTGCGAGCGTGGTGAATTGCAGATCGAAGATTTCGAGCTTGCGACCGATCAGTTCGTGCAGCTCAGCAAAGCGCTGATCCAGGATCGGGTCTTGCTGGGCCTGGTCGAGGATATCCGCAGCGAAGAGATCGAGGACGCCATCACCGGCGCGGTTGAAACCTTCCTCGCCCGTTACGGCACGGGCCGCTGACGGGGGCGCAGCCAAAGGGCCTGCGCCGCGGCTGTCGGGGCGACATGGGCTGACGCACTGGATGACCACCGGAACTGGCATACTGGAACTGCTGCACTGGAACTGGCACACCGGGGCTGGCATCGGGTCGACTGGTGCCTGACCGGGGCCGAAACTGGCGCCTGACCGGGGCGGGGCTTGCGCCCGGTCTCAGCCGTTTTCGCGCAGGATCTGCCCCGCGAGGTAAAGTGAGCCGCAGATCAACACCCGCGCCGCAGGGTTTTGTGCCGTGATCTGTGCCAGGGCCGCCGAAACCGAGGCCGCCGTCTCAGCCGCGATCCCGGCCTGCCGGGCCGCATCGCGGGTGGCGGTGGCAGGCAGCGTGTTCGGCTCGCCTGGGATTTCAACCGCGATCAGCGCTTTCAGATGCGGGGCGAGGGGGCGCATATAGCCCGTCACATCCTTGGTATTCAGCATGCCGCAAATTGCGAATGTCTCACGTGCAGGCATCCGCGAAAGCGTCGCGGCAATCGCCTCGCCACCGGCTGGGTTATGGCCGCCATCCAGCCACAGCTCAATGCCCGGGGCCTGCTGCACCAGCGGGCCGGTGACCAGTTTTTGCATCCGCGCAGGCCAGGTGGCGCGGGTGACGGCAGCCTCACAGGCCGCCTCATCCCGGCCTAGGATGCGCAGGGCGGCAATCGCAGCCCCGGCATTCTGGATCTGATGCGGCCCCGGCAGATTGGGCAAGGGCAGATCCAGCAGGCCGTTTTCATCCTGATAGACCATGCGGCCACGCTCTTCGCTGATCTGCCAGTGCTGGCCACAGGCAAAGACCGGGGCCCCCAGCCGGGCGGCGCGATCCTCGATCACCCGCAGCCCCTCATCGCTTTGCGGGCCGACCACCACCGGAACGCCACGCTTGATGATCCCGGCCTTTTCGCCGGCGATCTCGGGCAGGGTCTCGCCCAGATATTGCTGATGGTCGATGGAAACCGGGGTGATGATGGTCAGGCGGGGCTGATCCACGACATTGGTCGCATCCAGCCGCCCGCCAAGGCCCACCTCAAGCAAGGTGAAATCCGCGGGAACGCGCGAAAAAGCCAGCATCGCGGCCACGGTGGTGATCTCAAAGAAGGTGATCTCTTCCCCGCCATTGGCCGCCACGCATTCATCCAGCAGGGCCATCAGTGCGGGCTCGGAAATCAATTCACCCGCCAGGCGGATCCGCTCATGAAAGCGGGCCAGATGCGGCGAGGTATAGGCGTGAACCTTCGCGCCCCCGGTTGCGCCCGCAGATGCGCCCGCAGCCTGACCGTAAGGGGCCTCAAGCCCGGCGCGAATCATCGCCTGGGTCGAGCCTTTGCCATTGGTGCCCGCCAGGTGGATCACCGGGGGCAGGCGCCGTTCAGGATGGCCAAGCGCGGCCAGCAGGCGATGCACGCGGTCCAGCGTCAGGTCGATGATCTTGGGATGAAAGCTCATCATCCGCGCAAGGATCGCGTCGGATCCGGCATCCGGCCGCTGTTCTGTGCTCTGGCCCGTCATGTCAGAGCGGCGCTTTGGTGATCGCGGAAAGCGCATCATTCACCGCAAAAGCATGGGCGGTGATGCCTGTGATTCCAAAGCCTTCCAGCCGTGCCGCATGTTTGACGCGATAGGCCTCAGCCTCTTCGGGCGAGGCGAAGAGGTAAATCCCGCCCGCACGCCCGGTTTCTGCATTCTCGGTCCAGATTTTCCACAAAAAGCCCGGCTCGCTGGCAATATCTGCGGCCAGCCCCTCCATTGCGGCGGGCATTTCCGCGCCCCAGGGGCCCTGGAAAGGGAAATCAAACTGCAAAAGCGTCTTTGACATCGCCGGGCCTCTGTAGGGTCAGGGTTTCGGGGTCGCAGGTGCCGCCTCAGCCGCAGGCTCGGGCTGGGTGCTGGCTTCGGGGGCCGCCAGATCTGCGCGAATCGCCGGGGGCTGCAGGGTCAGCATGCGCAGGATGGTGATCAGCTCTTCGCGCATCGCCTTGCGATGGGTCACACGGTCCAGCATGCCGTGGTCCAGCAGATATTCGGCGCGCTGGAAGCCCTCGGGCAGCTTTTCGCGGATGGTTTGCTCGATCACGCGGGGGCCCGCGAAACAGATCAGCGCATTGGGTTCCGCAATCTGCACATCGCCCAGCATCGCATAAGAGGCCGTCACGCCGCCGGTGGTCGGATGGGTCAGCACGACGATATAGGGCAGGCCCGCTTCTTTCAGCATCTGGATGGCCACCGTGGTGCGCGGCATCTGCATCAGGGCAAGGATCCCCTCCTGCATCCGTGCGCCACCTGCTGCCGAAAAGACCACGAAGGGCTTTTTCATCGCAACCGCCCGCTCGGCGCCGGCGATGAAGGCATTGCCGACATACATCGAAAGCGAGCCGCCGATAAAGGCAAAGTCCTGGGCGGCGGCAACGATGGGCGTGCGCCCGATCTCGCCTTCGGCGACCAGCATCGCCTCTTTCTCGCCGGTGGCCTTCTGCGCGGCTTTCAGGCGGTCGGGGTATTTCTTCTGATCACGGAAGTGCAGCGGATCGGCGATCGGCTCGGGTACTTTCACCTCGGTGAAGATGCCGCCGTCAAACAGCGCGCCAAAGCGATCACGCGGGCTGATCGCCATATGGTGATCGCAGTTCGAGCAGACGTTGAGATTGGCCTCAAGCTCGCGGTGGAACAGCATCGTTCCGCATTCCGGGCATTTGGTCCACAGATTTTCGGGCACCTCGCGCCGCGAGAAGAGCGAGTTGATCTTCGGGCGGACGTAATTGGTGATCCAGTTCATATGCAGGCCTTTCCACCGGAGAGCTTCGGGGATCTGAGAGTTGGCCCCCGAGATAAGGCTAGCGGGGACAAATTGCAATGCAAAGGCCTGTTGGTGATCTTCGAAAGAGGGGGCCAGCCCCCTCGCGGCTGCGCCGCTCACCCCCGGGATATTTAGGGACAGATGAAATCTGCCTGCGATCGCTTTTCATCTGTCTCTAAATATCCCCGCCGGAGGCTTCCAAAACCGGCAAGGCGCGGCAGCGCTTACAATCTTCGCCTTGCCCGCAAAGCGGCCCCCAGTGTGCCATCGTCGAGATGGTCCAGCTCGCCGCCAATCGGCACCCCCTGTGCAAGGGTGCTGATTTGTGCCTCGCTCGTCACCAGCGCATCGGCAATATAATGCGCGGTCGTCTGCGCATCGACCGTGGCGCTCAGCGCCATGATGACTTCACGGATGCCCTCAGCCTCAACCCGCGCGACCAGCCGCGGGATGCCCAGCTCATCCGGTCCCAGCCCGTCCAGTGCCGAAAGAGTGCCGCCCAGCACATGATAACGGCCGCGAAAAATTTGCGCGCGCTCCAGTGCCCATAGATCGGCGACATCCTCGACCACGCATAGCTCGCCGTTCGCTCGCCCCGGATCCTGGCAGATCGGGCATGTGTCGGCAGTCGAGATATTGCCGCAGATCTGGCAATCCCGCGCGTTCAGCGCCACCTCTGCCAGCGACTGTGCCAGGGGGGCCATCACCTGGGCGCGGCGCTTCAGCATCGCCAGCACCGCACGCCGGGCCGAACGCGGGCCGAGGCCCGGCAGCCGCGACATCAGCCGGATCAGCGTCTCGATCCCGGTATCGTCAGGAATATGCGCGGCCACGGTCGGTCCTGGATCAGAAGGGCAGTTTCATATCGGCGGGCAGGCCCAGCGATTCGGTCAGGCGGCGCATCTCATCTGCGGATTTCGCTGCAGCCTTCGACTGGGCGTCGCGGATTGCGGCAAGGATCAGATCCTCGATCACCTCTTTCTCAGAGGGAACCAGGATCGAGGGGTCAATGTCCAGCCCCGTCACATCACCCTTGCAGGTGGCCCGGGCCTTGACCAGCCCCGCACCGCTTTCGCCGATCACCACCGAATTGGCGAGGCCCTCCTGCAGCTCGGCCATTTTCGTCTGCATATCCTGGGCGGCTTTCATCATTTTGGCCATATCGCCGAGCCCGCCCAGACCACCAAGTCCTTTGAACATCCGATTGTTCCCTTTGCATTTTGCCCCTGGGGTCATGGCCCGGGCCTGTCCTTAATCCTGGGTGCCTGCTGCCATAGCTGCAGCAGGGATGTTATTCCTCAAAGGGATCCCAATCCTCATCCGAGCCAATATCGGCCTCTGGAAGTGCCTCAAGTGCGGCCTCGGCCAACGCGTCAGCGGGGTTGCGGATGTCTTTGATCTCGGCCTTTGGGAAGGCGGCAAGCACCGCTTTGACCAGCGGGCTTTGCATTGCGCCCGCCTCATTTTCGCGCCGTTCCGCATCACGGATCTCGGCCAGGGTGGGCGCACCACCCGTGCTGACAACCGAAACCCCCCAGCGGCTGCGCGTCCAGCCCTGCAGGCGCTGTGACAGCCGCGCTGCCAGATCCTTAGAGGCGCCGGGCGCTGGCTCAAATTCAATCCGACCAGGGGCGTAATGCACAAGGCGCAGGTAGTTCTCGACCTCGACCAAAAGCTGCATATCACGCTTTTCGCGGATCAGCGCGACGATCTGCTCAAACGAGGTGTAAACAATCTCAGGTGCGCCATGCAGCGCCGGGGCCGCCGCCGACATCACCGCCCCATGGGCCGGGCCACGGGTCATCGGGGCCATGCGGATCGCGCCATGCATCGCGCCGCCGCCAGCAGGGGCACCACCTGCAACGCCGCCACCACCACCACCCGAGGGCGGGCGCGGCCCGTCATTCAGGCGGCGCATCAGCGTCGCGGGATCGGGCAGTTCGGCGACATGGGTCAGACGGATGATCGCCATCTCAGCCGCCATCATCGCATTCGGGGCCTGTCCGACCTCTTCAAGCGCTTTCAACAGCATCTGCCACATGCGGGTCAGCGCCCGCATCGGCAGCTCTGTCGCCATTTCCAGCCCGCGCACCCGCTCATCCGGGGAGACGGTCGGGTCTTCGGCGGTCTCAGGCGTGACCTTGATCACAGAGATCCAATGGGTGATCTCGGCCAAATCGCGCAGGACCGCCATGGGATCGGCCCCTTCGGCATATTGTCCGGCCAGTTCCGAGAGAGCTTCAGCCGCCTGGCCCTTCATCACCATATTGAAAAGATCCAGCGTGCGGCCCCGGTCGGCCAGGCCCAGCATGGTGCGCACGGCCGGCGCGGTGGTCTCGCCCTGACCATGGCTGATCGCCTGATCGAGGATCGAGGTCGCATCGCGGGCCGAGCCCTCTGCGGCGCGGGTGATCAGCGCCAGCGCATCATCCGAGATCTCTGCGCCCTCGGCCGAGGCGATCCGGCGCAACAGTGCCATCATCACCTCAGGCTCGATCCGGCGCAGGTCAAACCGCTGGCAACGCGACAGAACGGTGACGGGAACCTTGCGGATCTCTGTGGTGGCGAAGATGAACTTCACATGGGCAGGCGGCTCTTCCAGCGTCTTCAACAGCGCGTTGAAGGCGTTCACCGACAGCATATGCACTTCGTCGATGATATAGATCTTATAGCGTGCCGAGGCCGCCCGGTAATGAACCGAGTCGATGATCTCGCGGATATCGCCGACGCCGGTATTAGAGGCGGCGTCCATTTCCATCACATCGACATGGCGGCCCTCTGAGATGGCGACGCAATGCTCGCATTTGCCGCAGGGCTCGGTCGTCGGGCCGCCCTTTCCGTCAAGGCCAATGCAGTTCAGTCCTTTGGCGATGATGCGGGCGGTGGTGGTTTTTCCGGTGCCCCGGATCCCCGTCATCACAAAGGCCTGGGCGATGCGCCCGGCGGCGAAGGCGTTTTTCAGGGTGCGGACCATCGCCTCCTGGCCGACGAGATCGGCAAAGGTTTCGGGGCGGTACTTGCGGGCGAGAACCTTATAGGCCTGCGGTGTGCTTTCGGTCATCTGGCCTCCTGCGGGTCAGCTGTAATCTAAGGGGCCGGTCCGGCTTCGGCAACCGGGTGCGGTTGGCGTCGGAATTCGATACGAATTCCGATCCGGTTTCTTGCAAGAAACCGGCGCCCGGTTACACACGCGGCGCGGCGGCCCGGCGCAGGCGATCATTGATCGCGCGGCCCAGCCCATGTTCCGGGATGGGGGCAAAGGCGATGCGTCCACCCGGTCCGGCCAATGCATCGGCCTCGCGCATAATGTGAAACAGTCTTGCCGCGGCCTCAGTCAGGTCGCCGGTGGGGGACAGGCTCAGATCACCCCTGAGCGGGCCGAAGCCGACCAGCACCTCGCCTGCCGTTGCGGATAAAGCATCGAGGCGGACCAGCGCATCGGGGGCGTAATGCGACCCAAGCTGCCCCGGTGCATTGGGGCGCTGCGGGTCTGCATTGCCCGGACCTGCGATTTCAGCCCCGATTGCGGCCTCAAGCACCTCCAGGGGTAGCCCGCCAGCGCGCAACAATTCGGGGCGGTTTCCGCCATCCGCCGCAAAGCCGAGTATGGTCGATTCCACCCCAACCTGGCATGGGCCGCCGTCCAGAACAGCCTCGATCCGCCCTGTAAGGCCTGCCATGACATGCTCTGCCGTGGTCGGAGAGATCCGCCCCGAAGGGTTGGCCGAGGGCCCCGCCAGCGGTCCGCCAAATTCGGCCAGCAAGGCGCGTGCCACCGGATGTGCGGGCACCCTCACCGCAAGGGTGTTCAGCCCTGCGGTTGCCAGCGACGATATCCCGGCCCCCTCACGCAAAGGCAGCACCAGGGTCAGCGGGCCTGGCCAGAAGCGTTCGGCCAGCATCTGTGCTGCGGGCGGCATCCCGACATAGCGCATGACCGAATCAACGTCAGGCAGATGCGCGATCAGCGGGTTGAAAACCGGCCTTCCCTTGGCCGCAAAGATCCGCGCAACACTGTCGTCGCGCCGCGCATCCCCGCCAAGCCCATAGACCGTCTCACTGGGGAAGGCGACCAGGGCTCCATCTTGCAACAGGGCTGCCGCCCGACTGATGCCAGCCTGGCTTGCGGGCAAGAGTTCCGTTTCGGCCATGGGTCTGTGCATCATGGATCCCGGCATTCGGTCGCTCCGGTGCGAGTTCTGTTTGCGCCGGGCCTGTCCTGGCGCGGCCTTCAGCTTGCGACAAAGCCGCAGCCTGCTACTATCCGCGCATATTGGACCCCGAACGATCAGACAAGTCTGATACTGCATCCCGTTGTCCCCCCCGTCCCAACCCGCAGTCGTGGCCCGCGCGGCCACTGCCGGGGGCCTGGCCCGAGGTTTCACCGATGTCACATGCCCGCACCCTTGCCAAAGATCAGCGTTTTATTCTGGATCACCTGGTTGATTTCGACGCGGTGACCCATTCCGGGCGCTTTGCGGGGGCGGATGCTGCGTTGGTTGATGCCATCCTTGAGGGGGCGGCCCGGCTTTGTGATGAGGTGGTGGCCCCGGTCAATCGCGCCGGTGATCTGACCCCGGCCCGGCTGGAGGGCGGCAGGGTTCGCGCCTCACCCGGCTATGCGGCCGCCTATCGGGAGATTGCCGCGGGCGGCTGGGTTGGGCTTGCGGCACCGCAGGCCTATGGTGGCATGGGGCTGCCTTTCACGCTGGCCACCTGCGTCAATGAGATGCTGGCGGGGGCCTGTGTCTCTTTGCAGCTGAAGCCCTTGCTCAGCCAGGGCCAGATCGAGGCGCTGGACCACCACGCCTCTGACGCGCTGAAGACGCTTTATCTGCCAAAGCTGATCTCGGGCGAGTGGTCGGGGACGATGAACCTGACAGAGCCGCAGGCGGGCTCGGATGTGGGGGCGCTGCAGTGCCGGGCGGTGCCCGACGGCAAGGGTGAACAGGACGGGCAGGGGGGCTGGTTGGTTTCCGGGCAGAAGATCTTCATCACCTGGGGCGATTCGGATCTGGTCAGCAACGTCTGCCACCTGGTGCTGGCGCGGCTGCCCGATGCCGTGCCGGGGGTGAAGGGGATCTCGCTTTTCCTTGTGCCGAAATTCCTGCCCGATGCGGCGGGAAATCCCGGCGCGGCCAACAGCCTGCATGTGGTCAGTCTGGAACATAAGCTGGGCCTGCATGGAAGCCCCACCTGCGTGATGCAGTTTGACGCCGCAAAGGGCTGGCTGGTCGGCGCGGCTGGCCAGGGGATGGCGGCGATGTTTACCATGATGAACAACGCCCGCCTTGGCATCGGGATGCAGGGCGTCGGCCTGGGCGAGGCGGCTTTGCAAAAGGCCACCCGCTTCGCGCAAGACCGCGTCCAGGGCCGCACGCCCGATGGCAGCGCGGGGATCATCGGCCATGCCGATGTGAGGCGGATGCTGGCCGAGGCGCGGGCCGGGTTATTCGCGGCAAGGGCAATTGGGCTTAGATGTGCGGCGGCGATTGATATGGCGGCCGCGACGAAAGATCCGGCCTGGGCTGCCCGTGCGGCCCTGCTGACGCCGATCGCCAAGGCCTTTGGCACCGATACCGGGATCAGCGTTGCCGATATCTGCCTGCAGGTGCATGGCGGCATGGGCTATATCGAGGAAACCGGGGCGGCCCAATATCTGCGCGATGCCAGGATCACCGCGATCTATGAGGGCACCAATGGCATCCAGGCCATGGATCTGGTTGGCCGCAAACTCGCCGATAACGGCGAGGCGGCGCTGGCGCTGATCACGGAAATCGGCCACCGGGCCGCAGTTGCGATGGCCGATCAGCCAGAGCTGGCAGCGGCACTGACCGGGGCGGCGCTGGCGCTGGAGGATGCGACAAAGCGGCTGCTTCTTATGCCGCTGAACGCGCGTTTTGCAGGCGCGGTGTCCTATCTGCGGGCCTTTGCGCTGGTGTTGGGGGGCGACGCGCATCTGCGGGCCGGGCAGGCCGACCCGGCGCGGCTGCCGCTGGCGCGGGTGATGATCAACCGGCTTTTGTCCGCGCATCAGGGCCTGCTTGCGGCGGCGCTGGCGGGGGCGGAAGGGCTATACGAGGTTTCCGCCGATATGCTGGGCTGACCCGCAGGCCCGGGCGGGGCGCCCCCCCCCGGAGAGGTGTCGCGGGGAGGCGTCACGAGGAGGCGTCGCGGAAAGGCGTCGCGGGCGACATCGGGGGCGTCGTCGTTTTTCCGGATCGAAAACCGCCTCAGCCCGCCAGGTGGCGCAGCCCCTGGGTCACATCGGTCCTGACCGCAAGGCGCAGGCCTGGCTCATCACCTGCCTTCAGCGCGGAAAGGATCATGCGGTGATAGGGCGGGGCCTCACGCCTGCGCAGTCGGGCATAGAGGGCCCGCATCGTTGGCCCCAGCTGCAGCCAGACGGTTTCACACATTGCCAGCATCGCGGGGGCCTGGGCGCGCAGATAAAGCGTGCGGTGAAATTCCAGATTGGTGCGCACATAGGCCACCGCATCCTGACGGCTGACGGCCTCGGCATTGGCGGCATTGATCGCCGCCAGCCGCTCGATCAGCGCGAAATGGGCGCGGGGCAGGGCGCGGGCGGCCAGTTCCGGCTCCAGCATGGCGCGGATCGCAGCCAGTTCCTCGATGCGTTCGGGCGTCAGCTCGGGCGTCGAGACCCGCCCGGATGAAGACAGCGTCAGCGCCCCCTCGGCCACCAGACGGCGCAGCGCCTCGCGTGCGGGGGTCATCGAGACACCGAAATCCTTCGCCAGCCCGCGCAGGGTAAGAGACTGGCCCGGCGCCAGCTCTCCATGCATCACCTGCTGGCGCAGGATGCGGTAAAGGCGCTCATGCGCGGCGGCATTGGGGTCTGGCGGGCGCGGCCCGGCGGGAATGATCATAGGGGGCATCGGAACACTGCGATTGAGCGGCGGTCAACGGGTGAAAGCATAGCGGTGCAGGCTTTGGCCCTGGTTTTTCAGCCAGTCACGCTCGGTCTTCCAGCCGGGGCGGATGCGGGTTACCACCGCCCAGAAATCGGCGGAATGGTTCATCTCGACCAGATGCGCCACCTCATGGGCGGCCACATAATCCAGCACCGGGCGCGGCGCCATTGCCAGCCGCCAGGAATACATCAGCGTGCCATCATGGCTGCACGATCCCCAACGCGAGCGCGTATCGCGCAGCACAAGCCTGGAATAGCTGCGCCCGACCAGGTCTGCATAATGGCTGGACGAGGCCGCCAGCCGGTCACGGGCCAGCGCCTTCAGCCAGGCGGCAATCTTTGCACCCGCCTGATCGGGATGGCCGGGCACCAGCAGCTGATCGCCCTCGACGCGGATGCTGCGCCCCTCGGAGGGGGTGATTCGCAGCATCTGGCCCAGCACCGGGATCTCTGTGTCATGGGTCACTTCATGACGCTTTGCCTGGGGCATCGAGGCCAGCACATTCCTGAGCCAGCCCTCCTGATCCGACAGAAAAACCATCGCGTCACGCTCTTTGGCGCGGGGGGGCAAAGTCAGGGTCACCTTGCCGTCAAGCCGCGAAACCCGCAGGGAAAACCGCTTTGCGCGGGCGGATCTTCGCATCTGGATCTCTACCGGAGGCGGTCCGGGCAGCACGGGCATTGCGGGGTCCTGACTGGTGTCGTGATCGGGCGTTTAAAGGGGGCAACCGGATGGCCGCCCGGGTGATAGCGTATAAATGCTGCCACAGGCCTTGATTCCGCGTCACAGAAAGCGCATTTGACGGCCTTGTGAAAAGGCTTTGACAGCCGCCCCGGCCTATGGCAAGGGGCGACGTTCGTATTAGCCCGTCATCAGAGCGAAAGTGAAGGGACAACCCATGGCCAAGGAAGACTGGGGCACCAAGCGCCTGTGCCCGACAACCGGAAAACGGTTCTACGATCTGAACCGCACCCCGGTGGTCAGCCCCTATACCGGCGAGGTTGTGGATATTGAATCGGCCCGCCGCAAGCTGGCAGCCGCCGTCATCTCGCGCACCACGCCCGAGAAGGACGATGAGGTTCTGGTTGATGATCTCGAAGCCGAAGATGATCTGCTGGAAACGGCAGAAGGCGGCGACGATGATATCGATGATGATCTGCTGGAAGATGATGCAGATGACAATGTCTCGCTCGACGAGCTGGCAGATGTTGCCGGCAATGACGAGGAAGGCTGAAGCCTGACTGTCTGAGAGCTGAGACTGTCTGAAACCGATATTGGCCCGCCGCAATGGCGGGCCTTTTTCGTTTCGCGCTGGGGTCTGGCGATCTGCCGTCTGTGGTGGGTCTGGGGTTTTCGTCCCCCCTGGGGCGGCCAGGGTTTGCATCCCCGCAAAAACAGGCGAATGTTGCAGAAGTGTAATTTCGGAGCCTGAAAATGCCTATGATCCGTGTCGAAATGTTCGAAGGTCGCACTGTCGAGCAAAAGCGTGAATGCGCCCGCGCCCTGACCCGCGCCTTTGTTGAGACCTGCGGCGGCAATCCCGATGCGATCCAGATCGTCTTTACTGATGTCGCCAAAGAGAACTGGGCCTTTGGGGGGCGGCTTGGCTCTGACCCCAAGCCGGAGGCCTGACCCCAAGCCGGAGGCCTGATCCTGATCCCCTGCCGCAACGGCTGGCGCATATCTTCCCCGGACAGGTGCCAAAGGAACAGGCAGCGCCTGTGCACAAAATCCGGGCAATGGCGCATAAAGTGATCGCCGTGCTTGACGGCTGCGGTGATCGCCGTCTCAATGGGCCTCGCAGTCCTGACAGGCCCCGATGCAGGTCGGCTGCGATGACGGCAAAGCAATGCGAGGGGTCCAGGAACAGATGTCCACCGCCAGCCAGGCAGTCCGCAATGAGGCCCGCCCCGAGGCGATCTGCGTTCAGAACCTGCATAAAAGTTTTGGCCAGCATGAAGTGCTTAAAGGTGTCTCGATCTCTGCCCGCGAGGGGGATGTGGTCACGCTGATCGGCGGCTCTGGCTCTGGCAAATCGACCCTGCTGCGCTGTGTGAACTTCCTTGAGACGCCCAGTTCCGGCCGCATCCTGATCGGCGGCGAAGAGGTGCGGTGCCGCCCGGACGGCACCCCCGCGGATCGCCGCCAGATTGAGCGGATCCGCCAGAGCCTCGGCATGGTTTTTCAGCAATTCAACCTCTGGACCCATAAAACGGTGCTGGAGAACCTGATCGAGGTTCCGGTTCAGGTGCTGGGAAAACCGCGTGATGAGGCCGTGGCTATGGCGCGAAAACTGCTGGACCGGGTCGGACTGAAGACCAAAGAAGACGCCTATCCGGCCTTTCTTTCCGGCGGCCAGCAACAGCGGGCCGCAATCGCGCGGGCCCTGTGTATGGAGCCGCGCGCGATGCTGTTTGACGAGCCGACCTCGGCGCTGGACCCGGAGCTGGTCGGCGAGGTTCTGGCGGTGATCCGCAGTCTGGCGGATGAGGGGCGCACCATGTTGCTGGTGACCCATGAGATGAAGTTCGCCCGCGAGGTCTCTGACCATATCGTCTATCTTTACAACGGGTTGATCGAAGAAGAGGGGCCACCGGACCAGCTGTTCGGCGCCCCGCAATCGGCCCGGCTGCAACAGTTTCTCAAATCGGTCTCATAAGAAGACCGTTCGACAAAACAGGGAGATAACCATGAAGAAAATCGCAATCGCCGCCGCGCTGGCACTGGGGCTGACGGGCATGGCGCAGGCCGAAACCGTTCGAGTCGGCATGGCGCCCGAACCCTATCCGCCCTTTGCCAGTGTCGATGCCTCGGGCAATTGGACTGGCTGGGAGATCGAGATCATGGAGGCGGTCTGCAAGGCATCAGAGCTGGAGTGTGTGATCACGCCCATCGCCTGGGACGGGCTGATCCCGGCTTTGACCGCAGGCCAGATCGACGCGATCATGAACTCGATGTCGATCAATGAAGAGCGCCAGAAAGTCATTGATTTCTCGAACAAATATTACAACACCCCCTCGGTGATCGTGGCGGCGAAAGATGCGGGCATCACCCCCGATGCCGAAGGGCTGAGCGGCAAGATCCTGGGCGTTCAGGTTTCGACCATCCATCAGGCCTATGTTGAAAAACATTTCGGCAGCACGGTTGCCGAGGTGAAGGCCTATCAGACCCAGGATGAGGCCAACCAGGACCTGGTCGCAGGCCGGATTGATGCGATCCAGGCCGACAGCACGGCGCTGGATGCCTTCCTTGCCTCGGCCGAGGGGCAGGCCTGCTGTGCCAGCATGGGTGCGGTTGCGAATGACCCGGCGGTGCTTGGCCTGGGCGTGGGCGTCGGTCTGCGCAAGGGCGACGACAAACTGAAAGAGGCCTTCAACACGGGCATCGAGGCCATTCGCGCCGATGGCACCTATGACGCGATCACCGCGAAATACTTCGCCTCGTCGATCTATGGTGAATAAGGCCTGAACGGAGACCGCCTCTGATGGAGAGCACTCTGGGCCTTCTGGCCCTCAGCCCCCCCGGTTGGGGGGGCACGCTGCTGGTGGGGCTTTGGGCCTCATTGCAGATCGCGGTCGGGGCCTTTGTGCTTGGGCTTTTGATCGGGCTGGCCGGGGCCTATGGCAAGATCTATGGCGGGCCGGTGCTGCGCGATTGCCTGGCGGTTTACACCACGCTGGTGCGGGCGCTGCCCGAGCTGGTGCTGATCCTGCTGCTGTATTTCGGGCTGACGGATCTGTTGAACCAGGTGCTGCTGGCGCTGGATTACGGGCGGATGCAGATCTCGGGCGTGGTCGCGGGGATCCTGGTTCTGGGCGTGGTCCAGGGCGCCTATGCGACCGAGATTCTGCGCGGCGCCATCCAGGCGGTGCCGCCGGGCCAGATCGAGGCCGCAAAGGCCATGGGCATGCCTGCCGCCAAAATCGCGCGGCGCATCACCATTCCGACCATGTTGGGGCTGGCGATTCCGGGTCTTTCCAACCTCTGGCTGATTGCGACCAAGGACACGGCGCTGCTGGCGATCGTGGGCTTCAGCGAGCTGACGCTGGCCACCCGTCAGGCCGCCAATACCACCAAGGCCTTCTTCACCTTTTTCCTGGCAGCGGGGGCGATTTATCTGGCCATTTCAATTCTTTCGACCTGGGGATTTGCGCGGCTGGAACGCTGGGCGCGGCGCGGTGATCCGCCCCGGGCGGCGGGGGGCAGATGATGCGCGTGATGTTGCAACCCCATCGGATCGTGATGCTCATGATTGCGCTGGCGCTGGTCGTCTGGATCGTGCTGGCCGGCAACTGGAGCTGGCTGCCGAAATACGCGCCCATGATCGGGCAGGGGATCTGGCGCACGGTCTGGCTGCTGGTGCTGTCGCTGGTGATCGGTTTTGCCCTGGCGGTGCCGCTGGGGCTGGCCCAGGCCTCTGGCCCCTGGTATCTGGCGCGTCCGGCGCAGGCCTTTTGCACGGTGATCCGTGGCACGCCGCTTTTGCTGCAGATCTGGCTGCTTTATTTCGGGCTGGGGGCGCTGTTCCCCTCGATTCCCTGGATCCGCGAAAGCGATCTTTGGCCCCTGTTGCGCCAGGCCTGGCCCTATGCGCTGGTCGCGCTGTCCCTGTCTTTCGCCGGCTATGAGGGCGAGGTGATGCGCGGTGCCTTCGCCTCGGTCCCGCGCGGTCAGCTGGAGGCGGCGCGGGCCATGGGCATGCCAAGGCGCAAGATCCTCAGCCGCATTTCTTTCCCGCTGGCCCTGCGCTCGGTTCTGCCGACGCTGGGCGGTGAGACGGTGCTGCAGCTGAAGGCGACGCCGCTGGTGGCCACGATCACCGTGGTTGAGATCTATGCCGTCACCAGCCGCGTGCGCCAGGACACGCTGATCATCTACGAGCCGCTTTTCCTGCTGGCGGCGGTCTATCTGGTGCTGGCAGGCATCATCGTGGCGCTGTTTCGCTGGTTTGAGGGGCGTCAGCCCCGCCGCCAGCCCTGACAGGCAGATCATGCCCGCAATCGCCCTGTTTTGCTTGGCAAAGCGGGGCGAAAGGCCTATGGGGCGATATCAACCCGGAGGCCCCCATGAAGCAGCAGACCCTGACCGTTCAAGACGCCCGGAATACCGCGAAAATGCTCTCGGAAGCGCTGCCCTATCTGCAGCGCTATGAAGACGCAGTGGTGGTGGTGAAATTCGGCGGCAATGCGATGGGCGATGATGGCGCGATGGCCGAGTTTGCCCGCGACATCGTGCTGATGAAACAGGTCGGTCTGCATCCGGTGGTGGTGCATGGCGGCGGGCCGATGATCAATGAGATGCTCTCGAAGCTGGGCATCAAGTCGGAATTCGTGCGCGGCAAGCGGGTGACCGACAAGGCCACGGTCGAAGTGGTCGAGATGATTCTTTCGGGGCTGGTGAACAAGCGTATCGTCCAGGCGATCATGGATGCGGGCGGGCGCGCTGTCGGCATCTCGGGCAAGGATGACGACCTGATGGTCTGTGAGGCCGACGACCCGGAACTGGGCTTTGTCGGCCGCCCGGTAGAGATGAATGTCCAGGTGCTGCGCGATCTTTATCTGGCGGGCATCATTCCGGTGGTCGCCCCGGTGGCGACGGGCATGAACGACAATGAAACCTTCAACGTGAATGGTGACACGGCGGCGGGCGCGATTGCGGGTGCTTTGCAAGCGGACCGGCTGCTTTTGCTGACCGATGTGGCGGGCGTGAAGGGGGCTGACGGTCAGGTGATGACCTCGCTTTCGCCTGACGAAATCCGGGCGCTGACGGCCGAGGGTGTGATCGCGGGCGGCATGATCCCCAAGACCGAGACCGCGCTGAAAGCCATTGATGAAGGCGTCCGCGCCGTGACGATCCTTGATGGCCGGATCCCCAATGCTGCCCTGCTGGAGCTGTTCACCGATCACGGTGCGGGCAGCCAGATCCGCTCGACCGAGCCCCGGGTAAAGCCGCGCGTGAAACGCGGCTGAGGCGTCGCTTCTGATTGGCACCGGCTGGGGTTGCGCGTTAAGCTGCCCCATCCATCGGGCGCTTTGCCCTTTGGGCGGGCGCTGGTGCAGAGGATGCCGCAGATCACATCTTTGACAGGCTTGCACGACCTGGAGGCGCGGCTTGCGCCGCATTTCCTGACGGTGCTTGGCGGCTTCAATCCGGATCCGGGTGAGGCCGGGATCTGGAAATTCGCGCAGACCCTGGTGCTGATCGGCCCGAAAGAGCCGGGTTATTGGCCGCATTTGACCGCACAGAAAGAATGGGATGGCAGGCCCGATCCGGTGGACCGCTGGTCGCGCCGGGTGATCGGGCGGCTGGCCTGCCAGATTGGCGGGAAAGCGCTTTTCCCCTTTGGCGGCCCGCCTTTTCATCCGTTTTACGCCTGGGCGCTGCGCTCGGGCCAGGTCTGGGACAGCCCGGTCCGGCTGCTGGTTCATGCCGGGCAGGGGCTGATGGTCAGCTTTCGCGGTGCATTGGCCCTGCGCGAACGCTTTGAGATCGCCCCCGCCACCAGGCCCTGCGACAGCTGTGCGGCCCCTTGCCTTCGCGCATGCCCGGCGGGGGTGCTGGGGCGCGCGGGCTATGATGTGCCCGGCTGCCACGCCTTTCTGGATCAGCCCGCGGGCGCCGATTGCCTGAATGCGGGTTGCATCACGCGCCGCGCTTGCCCGCTGTCCGCAGGTTATGCAAGACTGCCGGAACATTCCGGTTATCACATGAGCCAGTTCCACAAATGAAACGCCTGATCCTGACCCGCCACGCCAAATCCAGCTGGGACGACCCGACCATGGCGGATCACGATCGCCCCCTGAATGAGCGGGGCCAGGCGGCGGCAGCGGATCTGGGGCAATGGCTGGCCTCGCGCGGCTATCTGCCGGGGCAGGTGCTGTGCTCGGACGCCCTGCGCACATGGGAGACCTGGTCGGGCATCTCACGGGGGCTGCCCGAGGGTGCCACGTTAGAGCTGAAACCCGCTCTCTATCATGCAGGCCCCGATGTGATGCTGACGGTTCTGCGCAAGGCCACGGCTGATTGCGTGATGATGCTGGGCCACAATCCCGGCATCGCCGAATTTGCCCATCGTCTGGTGGCACGCACGCCGATCTCGTCGCAATTCACCCGCTATCCGACCGGGGCCACGCTGGTTGCCGACTTCGATGTCGAGACCTGGGCGCAGGCGGGCTTTGGCCAGGGCGTCACCGTCGACTTCATCGTGCCGCGCGAAATCGAGGCCTGAGCCGTCGCTTTGGGCCGGATTTTCGGCCCAAAACCCGCCTCTGACCTGCCGTTGACCCAAGGTTGACCCAAGGCTGACTTGACTCGGCCGCCCTGCAAGCGTATCGCAGAACCAATTCCCCGGAGGCAAAAGGCTTCCGGTCCCTTGGGCTATGCCCGGGATCGCCATCCGTCAGCGCGTTTGCGCCCACGGGTGCGAAACCGCATTGTCCCGACCTGCCGCCGCCCCATATCCAGGGGGCAAACCTGCCCACGCGAGGAGACCGCGCATGTTTGAAAGCCTTTCAGAACGCCTTGGTGGCGTCTTTGATCGCCTGACGAAACAGGGTGCTCTGACCGAGGCCGATGTTATCTCGGCGATGCGTGAGGTGCGGGTCGCGCTGCTTGAGGCCGATGTCTCGCTGCCGGTCGCGCGCGATTTCATCAAACGGGTGCAGGAAAAGGCGACCGGCTCGGCGGTGACGAAATCGATCACCCCCGGTCAGATGGTTGTTAAGTTCGTCCATGACGAGCTGGTGCGCACGCTGCAGGGTGAAGGCCCGGCGGATGCGCTGAAGATCGACAATTCGCCCGCGACGATCCTGATGGTCGGTCTGCAGGGCTCGGGCAAAACCACCACCACCGCCAAGCTGGCCAAGCGTCTGAAAGACCGCAACGGCAAGCGCGTGCTGCTGGCGTCTTTGGACACGCAGCGCCCCGCCGCGATGGAGCAGCTGGCGATTCTGGCGGGTCAGATCGGCGTCGACAGCCTGCCGATCGTCAAAGGCGAAAGCGCGGTGCAGATCGCCAAACGCGCCAAAACTCAGGCCAGCCTTGGCGGCTATGATGTGCTGTTCCTCGATACCGCAGGCCGTCTGCATATCGACGAAGTGCTGATGGATGAGGTCCAGGCCGTCCGCGACATCGCGCAGCCGCGCGAGGTTCTGCTGGTGGTCGATGGTCTGACCGGCCAGGACGCGGTCAATGTCGCCTCGGAATTTGATGGCAAGGTCGGCATTTCCGGCGTCGTGCTGACGCGGATGGATGGTGACGGGCGCGGCGGTGCGGCGCTTTCGATGCGGGCTGTCACTGGCAAGCCGATCCGCTTTGTCGGCCTTGGCGAGAAGATGGACGCCATCGAGGTCTTTGACGCCGAGCGCGTCGCGGGCCGCATCCTTGGCATGGGTGACATCGTTGCCCTGGTTGAACGCGCGCAGGAAACCTTTGAGGCCGAACAGGCCGAGCGGATGGCCAAGCGCTTCTCAAAAGGTCTGTTCAATATGAACGACCTGAAGATGCAACTGGATCAGATGCTGAAAATGGGCGGCATGCAGGGGCTGATGGGGATGCTTCCGGGCATGTCCAAACATCAGACGGCGGCGGCCGAGGCCGGGCTGAACGATTCCATGCTGAAGCGTCAGATCGCGCTGATCAATTCGATGACCAAACGCGAACGCGCCAATCCCGATATGCTGCAGGCCAGCCGCAAAAAGCGGATCGCCGCCGGGGCGGGGCTGGAAGTGGCAGAGCTGAACCGTCTGCTGAAACAGCACAAGCAGATGGCCGATATGATGAAGAAGATGGGCAAAGGCGGGATGATGAAAAACCTCATCCGCCAGTTCATGGGCAAAGGCGGCGCTATGCCCGACCCCTCGAAAATGTCGCCAGAGCAACTGGCTGAAATGGCCAAGGGCATGCAGCAGGGCGCAGGTGGCATGGGCGCAGGTGGGATGGGCGGATTGCCCGGGCTGGGAGGCCAGATGCCTGGCATGCCGCGCGGCGTGACGCTGCCTGCGGGCCTTTCGGGGATGATGCGCAAGAAATGACGCCTGCCGAGCGCCTCTCAGCGATCCGCATCGCCAGGGTCAATCACGCCGGTGAATACGGCGCGATCCGGATCTATGGTGCGCAGATTGCGATTTGCCGCCATATCTGGCCGGCACTGGGCGCAAAGCTGGCAGTGCTGAAGGCGCATGAGGTTGAGCATTGCGACCTCTTTTACACCGCGCTGCGCGAGCGTGGCGGGCGGCCCTGCCGCGCGATGTATCTGTGGAGCATGGGCGGCTGGCTTCTGGGCGCGGCCTCTACCCTGCTGGGGCCGAACCTGATCTGGGCCTGCACAGAGGCGGTCGAGGATACCGTGCACCACCATCTGACCGATCAGCTGGATTTTCTGAAAGACCGTGATCGCGCGCTGCATGATCTGATTGACAGCATCCGTGCCGAGGAAGAGGGCCATCTTGATCTGGCCCGCGCTGAAAAGACCCGTGACACCTGGGCCAGCCGTGGTTTTCAGGCGCTGGTGCGTCACAGCGTCAATCTGGTGATCTGGCTCTCCACCTGGGGCGAATCCTCGCGGATGCGCCGTGACCTGGGGGCCGCAGCATGAGCTTTGTGACCCTGACCTCGGATCGGCTGATCCTGCGCGCGCCCGAGGCGGGCGACCTTGCTGCCTTCACCGCTTTCGCGGGATCCGCGCGGACGCGCTATGTCGGCGCTGCAAAGACCCCGGCCCAGGCGGCTGAGAAATTCGCCAGCATGATCGGCCAGTGGCATCTGCGCGGCTATGGCCGCTTTACCATCACCGATCGCGCCAGCGGTGCGCCGCTGGGCCATGCCGGGCCGCTGCATTTCGATATGGATGCGCCGGTCGATCTGACCTGGTCGCTCTGGAGCGCCGAGGCTGAGGGGCGCGGCATCGCATCCGAGGCGGCGCGGCTGGTCCATGACTGGATGGCGGCGGATGGGCGTTTTGCCGGGGCCGTCACCTCGATCCACCGCGACAACCACGCGTCAAAGGCGGTTGCGCGGAAGATCGGCGGCGTCGAAAGCACCGCGCCATCGCCGCATCTGGCAGATGCGGTTCTGTGGCATTTCCCGCTGAAGGCGGAGGCTGCCGCATGATCGCGCTGACAGGCACCCCGGTTCTGACCACTCTGCGCCTGACGCTGCGGGCGCCGCAGGCCCGCGATCTGCCGGCCTTCACCGCCTATATGACCAGCCCCCGCGCGGCCTTCACCGGCGGCCCGACCAATGCGGCAGGCGCCTTTGAGACCTTTTCGATGGTGATCGGCCATTGGGCTTTGCGCGGTCACGGGCTTTTTGCGGTCACCCTTACGGATACGGGGGAAACCATCGGCCTGGCCGGGCACCTCAGCCCGCCCGCCTGGCCCGAGCCAGAGCTGGCCTGGAACCTCTGGGACGCCGCGCATGAGGGGTTCGGCTATGCCACCGAGGCGGCCTTTGCCGTCCGCGACCATGCCTTTGGCGCATTGGGCTGGACCACGGCGATCAGCATGATCGCGCGTGACAATCACCGTTCGATTGCGCTGGCCCGTCGCCTTGACGCGACCCCAGAGCGCGACGATGAGATTTTTGGCAAGCCGATGACGATCTGGCGCCACCCGCAGCCCGCCAGGGGAGAGAAGAAATGACCGATCCCACCGCCCGCGCCGCCGAACTGCTGAAAGAACACCGCGAGTCGATCGACCGGCTGGACGCGATCCTTGTCTATACGCTGGCCGAGAGGTTCAAGCACACCCAATCGGTTGGCCGGCTGAAAGCCGAGCACGACCTTCCCCCATCCGACCCCGCCCGCGAGGCGCGTCAGATCGAACGCCTGGAGCGTCTGGCCGAAGAGGCCAAACTCGACCCGGCATTCGCCAAGAAATTCCTGACCTTCATCATTTCCGAAGTCATCAGGCATCACGAGAAACTGCAGAAATAAGCGGGCCCCGCGCCCGCGTCCAAGCCATCTGAAGGAGAAAAACCATGGCTATGAAAATCCGTCTCGCCCGTGGCGGCTCGAAAAAGCGCCCGTTCTACGCAATCGTTGCATCCGACTCGCGCATGCCGCGCGACGGCCGTTTCATCGAGAAGCTGGGCACCTACAACCCGCTGCTGGCCAAAGACAATGAAACCCGCGTGGTTCTGAACGTCGAGCGCATCCAATACTGGCTGGGCCAGGGCGCACAGGCAACCGACCGCGTGCAGCGCTTCCTGGAAGCCGCTGGCCTGAAAGAGAAGAAAGTCCGCTCGAACCCGAAATCGGCTGTTCCGGGCAAAGCAATGACCGAGCGCGCCGCGAAGAAAGCTGCCCGTTCGGAAGCTCCGGCTGCTGCTGAAGAGTGATCTGAACTGCGCTGTCGGGGGCGGGTAATGTCTGCCCCCGACAGCCGCGCCTGAACCAGCGAACGGAGCGGGATATGTCGGAAGATCGGGTCTGTGTCGGCTCTGTCGCGGGGGCCTTTGGCGTTCGCGGAGAGGTGCGGCTTAAAAGCTTTTGCGCCGAGCCAACGGATATTGCCGCTTACGGCCCGCTGACCACGAAAGACGGCAGCCGCAGCTTTGCGGTGACGCTGACGCGCCCGGTGGCCGGTGGCATCGGGGCCCGCCTCTCTGGCGTGACGGATAAAGACGCAGCCGATGCGCTGCGCGGGACAGAACTTTATGTGGCCCGTGAGCGGTTGCCCAGGCTGCCCGATGATGAATTCTATTATGCCGATCTGATCGGCCTTGCGGTGCGTGACCCGGGTGGCACGGGGCTGGGCACGGTGATTGCGGTGCACAACCACGGTGCTGGCGATCTGATCGAGATCCGGCTGACCGGCAAAGCCTCGCCGCTTTTGCTGCCCTTCACCCGCGCAACCGTGCCGACCGTGGATCTGGCGGCGGGTCTGCTGATCGTTGACCTGCCCGAGGGGCTGGACTGACCTTTGCGAAGGGCCCTGTCGGGCCTTTTCGGGGCGATGCAGGCCGGGGCGGTCCAAGTCTGGGCGCTCCAGGGCCCGGCGGCTTATAGATCATGATCTGTGTCGATATGTCAGGGCGGGGCTTTTGCGCGCCCGCGCCCGCCCCATGCTGAGGATTGCAGGGCGGGTTCCTTGTTGATTTGCGGGAACATTGTTCTTTCCGCGGAAACAGCTGGCGGACAACCACAAGCCGTATTGCCCTTTCGGGCCGGACTGCAGGCGATTGGTGCCAGAACAGAGAGAATGCTTCCTCTATCGCTATGTTGCCGCAATCGCCAGGCGCCAACCCGCGCAAGAAACGGCGATTTCTGGCCCGCGCCACCGATGCGCCATTATTTTGCCATGGCTGGCCTCTCTTCTGGCTGCACCGTCTGCCGGTTGTTTGTGGTGGGCAGCGGTCGCAGGGCAAGCCTTGGCATTCCTGGGATCAGCGCGGATGGCGGCGGGGCTGAGGCCTCGTCCATATGTTAAACGGGTGCTGACAGGATGTTTGCGCCGGGCTTAAGGGGATGCGGGTCGTGAACCATCGCAAAAGTCTGCTTCAGGGGGCTACGGTTCAGCTTTACATGGGGCCTTTGCTGGCGGGCCTGGCCGGGTTCGGCCCCGCGCTTCTGCCGCCTTTCATTGCGATCTTCATGCTCTGGCTGGTTCTGTTGCGCCCGCACAGATGGCCGCAAAGCGGCGCTGAATGGCTGAAGCCGGATGCCTTGCTGCTGACGCTGACGCTGCTGGTGTCGCAGACGCTGTTTGTGGCGGTGCTGTTCGGGGTCGGGCGTGGGCTGGGTGGCGTTCTTGGCTACCTGCCGATTTTCCACCCGACGCTGCCGCTTTGCCTTTCCCTGCTGGCGCTGCCGCTGATGCGCCTGGTCTGGAGCCCGGAGCTGGCGCTGGAAAACGATGAGACGATTGATCAGGATCTGTGGGCAGCCGCCCAAAGCGGCGAGGCGCGGCCTGCGGTCTCGGCCCAGCTGGCGATGTCAGAGCTGTTTGCCCTGTCAGAGCGCGGCCGGGCTGATGCCGGGCAAATGCTGGATGCGCTGGACCATTATCTTGACACCGGCGATATCTGGTCGCGCCTTGCCGTGCTGGCGGCCAGCCTTGATACCAGCCCCGCGAATGAACATGTCGCGCTGCGCCGCGCGGTCATCCTGAAGTCGACCGATCCGCTGCCGCAATCACAATTCGCGGTCCCCGGAGAGATCCGCACCGCTTTTGCCGCGGCAGGCACCTCGGATGATCTGCTGGCGCTGCTGGCGCTGCGGGGCCGTGCCCTGCTGCAAAAGCAGCCCTCGGCCGCGCATTACTTCCCGCCCCGCGCCGTGGTGACAGATCTGGCCGCAAACAGCGCAGGCGGGACGGCGGCACTGGCATTGGCGGATCTGGCGGCAGAGCTGGCGAAACTGGTCCCGGAACCGCCCAACGCGGCGCAGAAAAATGCGGCCACCCGCCCCGCATCAGGGGCGGCATCGGGGCCACGCGGCTTCGCTGCGAAAACGACCTCGGCATAGGGTGCATGATACTGGCCGGGATACTGGCCGCGATGCTGGTCAGGCCGCGCAGGGGCAGGGCGCGCAGGGGCTGGGCCGCTGAAACGGCGCTCTATCCGCTGTCTCTTTGCAGGCGGGTTCTGAAAGGGGCCCGCTTTGTCCTCTTTCACCAGGGCGGGTTTGGCGCTAAATCGCAATCATGAATGATGATCCCCGGCCAGAGCCCCAGTCCCCGACAGTTGCAGAGCCTGCGGCCAGCCGCAGCCATGGCAGGCTTAAAATGCAGGTCGCGCTGAAGCCGCGCGACCTGATGGAAGAGCCGCGCGTGCTGCGCAATTCTTTCGAGGCCAGGATCGTGACCCTGTTCCCGGATGCCTTTCCGGGCACGCTTGGGCTGTCTCTGACCGGAAAAGCCCTGGATCAGGGGCTGTGGCGGCTGAACACCTATGACCTGCGCAACTACGGCGAGGGCAGGCATCGCAATGTCGATGACACACCGGCGGGCGGCGGGGCCGGCATGGTGCTGCGCGCCGATGTGACAGACCGCGCCCTGAGCGCCGCGATGGAAGGCGTCAGCGCCGGGCGGGCCGAGTGGCCGGTGGTCTATCTTTCGCCGCGCGGGCGGCCATTTGATCAGGCGACCGCGCGGCGGCTGGCGGCGGGGGCAGGGGTCACCATGCTTTGCGGGCGGTTCGAAGGGGTCGATCAGCGCCTGCTGGACCATTGGCAGATCGAAGAGATCAGCCTGGGCGATTTCGTCATGACCGGGGGCGAGATCGCGGCCCAGGCGGTTCTGGACGCGGTTTTGCGCCTGCGGCCCGGCGTGCTGGGCAATGCTGAATCTGCGGTCGAGGAAAGTTTCTCGGATGGTCTGCTGGAGCATCCGCAATATACCCGCCCCGCGATCTGGGAGGGGCGTGAAATCCCTGCCGTGCTGAGTTCAGGCAATCACCGCGAAATCGCCCGCTGGCGGCGTGCGGAATCGGAAAAGATTACCGAAGCCCGCCGCCCCGATCTCTGGCAGACCTTTTTGCAGCGTGAGGATCGCTGAGAGGGGGCAGGGCCTGCTGCGGCGCTTGACCGATTGCAGCCGCCAGCATATAGCCAGCGGGTCTGGGGGCGAAAGCCAGCCGGACCCGATTCCCTATGTCTGATCTAACCGCTTTCTTCGGCGGCAGCGGATACGGGGGGCGGTCTGCCGAAAGGCAAAGCCAACCGAACCGAACTCAGGCGGGCTTGTCGCAGCAATGCGGTGCAGGGACCCGGAAGAAGACCATGAGCGCTCGGCAAGGATCACCTCTGTGGAGTTAAACCACAGGCAAACGGAGAAATGCGATGAACCTGATCGCTCAGATCGAGGCAGAGCAAATTGCTGCCCTCGACAAGAAGATCCCTGATTTCAAAGCTGGCGACACCATTCGCGTCGGCTACAAAGTGACCGAAGGCAGCCGTTCGCGCGTGCAGGCCTATGAAGGCGTTTGCATCGCCCGCAAAGGCGGCGCGACGCTTGCAGCCTCGTTCACCGTCCGCAAGATTTCCTTCGGCGAAGGCGTCGAGCGCGTGTTCCCGCTCTATTCGACCAATGTCGACTCGATCGAAGTGGTTCGCCGCGGTAAAGTCCGTCGCGCCAAGCTGTATTACCTGCGCGCCCGTCGCGGTAAATCGGCCCGTATCGCCGAAGACAGCACCTATAAAGCCAAATCGGAATAAGGAGAGCCGAGATGAAAGAGGGCATTCACCCCGAATATCACTTCATCGAAGTGAAAATGACCGATGGCTCGACCTACCAGACCCGTTCGACCTGGGGCAAAGAGGGCGACACGCTGGCGCTCGACATCGACCCGCTGGCGCACCCGGCCTGGACCGGCCAGTCGGCCAAGCTGATGGACACCGGCGGCCGCGTGTCGAAGTTCAAAAACAAATATGCAGGCCTTGGTTTCTGAAACCACGCCCGCAGAGTTCAGAAAAGGCGCATCTTCGGATGCGCCTTTTTTTATTGCCTGAGGCCTGGCTGATGATCGCGGCCGCATCGTTTGCGCCGGGTTGCATTGGCCTGGGCGGGGATGATTCGCCACGTAAGAGAAACAGTCTGTCGCGCAGGTGATCCGCATGGCCCATGTTTCAACCGCGCTCTGCCACAAACCTGCCCCGGTTCAGAGCGATCCTGGCCTCAGAAAAACGAAGCGGCCCGCTGCCAGATGTGATCAGGCGCGCGGCATGTGCAGAGAAGGAAACGGATCATGGGCAAGGCATTGGAATTCTTTTACAACCTCACCGCAAAGCGTGAGGTTCAGCCCGAGACCGACGACGTGTTCGACGCCCGTCTGAAGAAACTGGATGCCGTGCGCCAGGTGTCAGTCTCGCGCGCTGTTCTGTTCAGAACGCAGCCTGCACACCAGGAAGTCTGAGCGCGTTGATCAGGTCGCGCAGCTCCTGGCGGGCGGCAACGTTCGACAGGTTCAGCTGCTCGACCCCGGTGTCTTTCAGATCCAGCAGCGTCAGCCCAC
The DNA here is from genome assembly GCF_013155295.1 of Pseudogemmobacter hezensis. Classification (GTDB taxonomy): domain Bacteria; phylum Pseudomonadota; class Alphaproteobacteria; order Rhodobacterales; family Rhodobacteraceae; genus Pseudogemmobacter; species Pseudogemmobacter hezensis. The sequence continues at coordinate 68,722 of NZ_JABJXT010000007.1, forward strand.
GCGGGAACAGCTCGCGGAAGATGACGCGCTCGGAAAAGCCGGGGGCAACGCGAAAACCGATGCGCCGCGACAGATCCTCCAGCGCGGCACCGACCTTCTTCTTGTTATGCATGGCCTGCGCGCCCAGACGGTTTCTGAGCACGATCCAGTCGATGGGCTTCAGCCCTGCCTGGGCCCGCAGCTGGCGGGCGCCCCAGACCATCTCGGCATAGATCGACGGGCCTTTGACTTTGCCGCTTTCGGGATCAATCCGGGCGAGAAGGTCGAAATCCACAAATGAGTCATTCAGCGGCGTGATCAGCGTATCGGCCAGCGAATGCGCCACCTGGCTCAGCCGGGTATGGCTGCCGGGGCAATCGATCACGATGAAATCCTTGATTGGATCCAGCGCTGAGACAGCCATGGTCAGGCGCTGGTCAAAGGGGTTCTCGCCGTCGACCAGCGTGCCGGGGTCGGCCTCGGGCATTTCGCGGTAATCGGGCGAGGGCAGGTCGATCCCGGCCTTGGCCAGCCAGGCGCGGCGGTTCTCGACATAGCGGCCAAAGGTGCGCTGACGCAGGTCCAGATCCAATGCGCCCACCCGGTGCCCGGTTCGCGCCAGAGCCGTTGCGACATGCATGCAGGTGGTGGACTTCCCCGAGCCGCCTTTTTCATTTCCAACAACGATAATATGCGCCATGGCAGTGGCTCTCTTTCAGGACTATTCCAGCATGTCTATTGGCAAGGTCGAAGCAAAAGAGGAAGCCCTTTTCTGGCTGGATTGCAACGGGCATCGCCGTTCGGGGCCGGGAACCACGACCACTTCGGGTCAAACCAGAGCATCAGATAGCCCTGGTGTTTCAAATAACGGCTATAGCTGGAGCAGTTCGTCCTGCGGCAAAGGGGGCAGGCTTGCTCATGGCCCAATCTAACCCGCTGACTCGAAAACGTGAATCCGTCAGCAAACCGGCCAGTTCAACAAAGCCCGGGTGCTCAGCTTAAAAAAACGCTTTTCCTGGCAGGGCGTTACAGGGTATGCACCAAAACGAAGACCGGATTGCGGCCCGGATCCGACGTCAAATCGAAAAGCCGCAAAACGCGGTCCCGTAGCTCAGCTGGATAGAGCAGCCGCCTTCTAAGCGGCTGGTCGGGGGTTCGAGTCCTCCCGGGATCGCCATTTTTTCCACGTAAGATCAGCATCTTAAGGGAGAACTCCGAGATTTGTGCGCGGCTCTCGGAAACAAGGTTCAGACGACGGTATTCATTTTATTGTTTTGTTTCATATGGTTGCGGAGAAACACTCGGACGGTGTGAAATTCGCCTGCAAAGCACCGTATCCAACGAAGCTTTCGGCAGCGGTACGCCACTTTCTGACGCAACGTCAGCCGCACCCAACAGCCCATCCACTCTCTTGTCAGCCATCCACACCGGGCATTGCCCGTTTGATCCAGGAAAGAGTGATCAGATGCAAATTTCTCAAAACCAGCGCGGGCAGCTTGAGGTGAAACTGCGGCGGCTTACCATCGTCTGTGACATGCAGCCTGATGGGGTTCTCGTCAGCGATTTGGCAGATCTGTGCGAAGAAGCCATCGATGCGATGACCGACACTGAGGTAGAGGAATTCCTTTCAGGCGCCCTTGTAACGCCCGCTGTCTACGTGGATGGTCGTCTTTTCCGCCAGAACGGTATGATGCCGTAACGATAATGCCTCTGGCGGAACATTGCGCTTCGCCAGAGGTCAAATTTCGCAGTCCCACTTGCGGTGCGGCTCCCACGGACTAACTTTATCGTAAGCCCGCGATTTTGCCTCCTGTCGGGTTTCGTATGAATATTTGTTAAACGGTATATGGTTACCCGGTTCGGAGTTGCGTGAATTCCGCGATCCGAACCTCTTGTCAGGCAACCTCTGACGATCTGAGGGCTTCCTCAGGTCCATCTGGCGCGATGCACATGCACACGCCATATTTCTAGGCAAAACTTGAATTCGTTCAAGAATTATCAGGGCGGTTTGCGCGAGAGCGACATGATCCGGTTCGAAGAGGTCATCCGCAAAGTCATTGTCGATGAGCTCTATTCCATCATCGCGAGCTTGACCGCCGCAAAAGTTGCAGATCTCCTGCTGACGACCAGACAAGCAGCAGAACACCTTGGAACCTCAGTCCACACCCTTGAGGCCTACAGGTACAAAGGGACCGGCCCAGAGTTCGTGAAATGCGGTGGCAGTATAAGATATTACGCCTCGGCACTGACACAGTGGATCGAAACCGGCGGGGACCGGCCCCACTAACCACGCGACGATATCGCGGGTCTGCAGCGGGGCGCTCCCTGAGATATCGCGACCCGCTGCAGACCATTGCTGTGCCCCCCGATGCTCATCCAGCTGACACCAGAGTCGGCGGTTGAATTTGGCGCGGTTGCGCCGACGGAGCAATGGGCGATCTGCGCAGCGTTTCGGCGGCGCGAATCTGATCGCTCAACCTGGAAATCGGAAATCCATTGTAGCTATCGCCCAAGCACTTTTTGGGCAAAAGATACACCTGAACGCACCCCGCGGCGGGAAAAGTAAGAACATCTGGGCACTGTTAAAAGGTCGAATTCTCGTTCGATACATGGCGATTTACGACAATCTTCATCCTGTAGAGGACCCGCTCGATGCAGTTATCCCTCTGCATCATCTCAGGGGTAACTGGGTGGCGCGCATCAACGATCGCGTGCAAGTGCTGATGACGCAGGCCTGGGACAAGTTCGGCCTCGACACAAAGTCTCCCACGATTGCAGATGTTATGCGTTTCGTGCAGGTGCTGATCCGCGAAGAGAATGCTCTGCGTGCCCACGCGCCGATACCCGAAGCGGCGACGCTTCTCGGCGATCCTGTGCATTTCCTCACGGATTTCCGGGTTGTCGGGCGGCCTCTCACGCCGCACCGTCTTCGGATCGACACCGATCAGGACGCAGGCCCGACGCTGAGAGGTCGCACGTCGCCGGTTCATTTGAACCGGAGGCATTTACCGGCTCCACCTTTATCGCCCGCAGCACTGCGTCCCGCCGTTGCATCGGCGTCGTCAGGGCTTTCCCAGCAGATCCTTAAGCAGCACATTGTCGACCATCGCGTCGGGCAGCAGGCGCTTAAGCGTTGCGTTCTCGTCCTCAAGCTGCTTCAGCCGTTTGGCGTCGGACAGGTCCATCCCGCCATACCTGGCCTTCAGCTTGTGGAAAGTCGCAGGGCTCAACCCGTGCTTGCGGCACAACTCGGAGGTCGGTAAACCTGCCGCCTGCTCTTTGAGCATCCCGATGATGTGAGCTTCGGTGAAACGGCTTTTCCTCATGTCGTCTGCTCCTTTTCAGGTTGGGCAGACTCTAGATCACGGCGAGGGAACTTCCGGGGGGGGGCAGGTCACCACATTTGTCGAGGTGAAGGCGGTCGAGGTCCTGTCGCCGCTGCAGTTCGGGCATTACCTGAGCTTCTACAACAGCCGCCGCCCGCATTCGTCGCTTGACGGGAACACTTTCGACCAAGCCAACTTCAACCAGTCGATGCCCGAAGCGGCAGCGGCCTGAACGAGGCGGAAAACCACTTAGAAAACGCCCGGAACCTGTTCAGATAAACCGAGGCACCTCTCTCGCCGGCCTGGTGTGTTTCCACAGCGGCACAAGGACATGGCTGTGATGACAACAGACGCTGGCTTCTCGCAGAAGCCAGTCACCGCGCCGGCATCAGGTTCTGGCTTCGTCATTTGTCAGTATGAACGAGCCGGGATCCATCTGTTTCAGATGCGAACTCCTGTTCCAGGAAGCGCTCGAACTGGTCTAGATCCACCGGCTCATACTGACCAAAGGCCTGCATCCACACCGAGGCCGCGCGCAGGGCGCCGGGATCCAGCTTGCACCATACGACCCGGCCGCGACGCTCGCGGGTGATCAGCCTGGCCTCGGCCAACACCGCCAGATGCTTTGATATTGCCGCGAGGCTGATCGAAAACGGCTCGGCCACATCGGTGACCGCCATATCGTCCTCAAGCAGCATTGCAAGGATCGCGCGGCGCGTCGGATCGGCAAGCGCGGCGAAGGTTAGATCCAGCGCCGGATCATTGGGCAGCGCAGAGGGCGAGGTTGCAGGAGGGGCGGGCTGGGACATGATGCAATATCACCCGCCAACGCGGGCCGCGCAATCCCGCATAGTCAACCGATTTGTTGAATGTCGCCCCGGGCCCGGAATGGCCCGTTTTTGCGCCGGATGCGGATGCGGCGGCGCGTGCTAATTTCGATTACATATTGAAAACAATCGGTTGCCCTGGGTGGCGGGCTGTTCACGTAAGGTTGACTCATTGGGCGGTGCCGCATAGAAGGCAACGAAGTGTCATGGGGGCGAAATGGCGTCTGAACCCGATCCTGGCAGGCTGAGAGCGCTGGAACAGCGACTGGAAGATCTGAAGGGCAAGGCGAAGCCGCAGCGAACCTCGGTGGCAAAGGGAATCTCGCATGGCGAGCTTGCCTGGAGGATGGTGATCGAGCTTTCAACCGGCATCATGGTCGGGACGGGGATCGGTTACGGGCTGGATCATTTGTTCGGCACGCTGCCCATCTTTCTGGTGATCCTCTCGCTGCTCGGCTTTGTGGCTGGTGTCCGCACGATGATGGGCACGGCGCGCGAAGACGCAGAGAAACGCGCGGCGGCGGCCGCAAGAGACAGTCAGGCGGCACAGGTCGCCCCGGATGAAGGAAAGTGAACGTGGCGGCAGAGAGCACAACGGCTGAAGGCGCAAGCGGTTTTGCGATCCATCCGATGGATCAGTTCGTCGTGAAGCCGCTGTTCGGCGATGGTCCGGTCAACTGGTACACGCCGACCAATGTGACGCTGTGGATGGGTGTGGCGATCATTGCGATCTTCGCGCTTTTCGTGCTGGCAACCCGCCATCGCGGCATCATCCCGACCCGCATGCAGTCGATCGCCGAGGTCTTCTACGGCTTCATCCACAATATGGTTGAGGAAGTCGCAGGCCATGACGGGGTGAAATACTTCCCCTATGTCATGACGCTGTTCCTCTTTATCCTGCTGTCGAACCTGCTGGGCCTTCTGCCCATGAGCTTCACCACCACCTCGCATGTTGCCGTGACTGCGTCGCTGGCAATGCTGGTTTTCCTTGGGGTGACGCTGATCGGTGTGGCACGTAAGGGTCTTGGCTTCTTCTCGATGTTCTGGGTTTCGTCGGCACCGCTGGCGCTGCGCCCGATCCTCGCGGTGATCGAGATCATCTCTTACATCATGCGCCCGGTTTCGCATTCGATCCGTCTTGCAGGCAACCTGCTGGCAGGTCACGCCGTTCTGAAGGTTTTCGCGGGCTTTGCCTCGATGGCGATCATCTCGCCGCTCGCGATCGCAGGTGCCGTTGGCATCTATGCGCTTGAGGTGCTCGTGGCCTTTGTTCAGGCCTATGTCTTCACCATCCTGACCTGCGTCTATCTGAAAGACGCGGTGGGCGACGCCCATCACTAAGGTCCGGGTCTAAATCTCAGCCATTCCCAGCTTACAGGAGTATATCACATGGGCGGCGAACTCGCAGAATTCGGCAAATACATCGGTGCAGGCCTTGCAGCATTCGGTCTGGCTGGCGCTGGTCTCGGTGTGGGTAACATCGTTGGCAAGTTCCTCGAAGGCGCTCTGCGCAACCCGTCGGCTGCACAATCGCAGACCGCAAACCTCTTCGTCGGCATCGCTTTCGCAGAAGCTCTCGGGATCTTCTCGTTCCTGATCGCTCTGCTGCTGATGTTCGCAGTCTGATCTGCTTCTGACGGATAAGTGGGAAGCGGCGCGGGTCGGCAACGGCTGGCGCCCTTCCTGTTCAGAAGAGATCGACGGAGAGCATTATGGCAACGGAAACCCACGGCGTTAACTGGCACCAGGAGTGCCTTTATGACGCAGGCGGCGCCAAGGGCATGCCGCAGCTCTGCACAGACTGGATGCCCAATCAGGTGTTCTGGCTGGCAGTCGCGCTGGTGGTGTTGTTCGTGATCCTCTCGCGTATTGCCTTGCCGCGCATCGGTGCGGTTCTGGCAGAGCGCAAGGGAACGATCACCAATGATCTCGCCGCCGCCGAAGAGCTGAAGCTCAAGGCGCTTGAGGCTGAGAAAGCCTATAATGAGGCGCTGGCCACCGCCCGCACCGAGGCTGCGAAGATCATCGCAGCGGCAAAAGCCGACATCCAGAAAGACCTGGATCAGGCAACGGCCAAAGCAGATGCGGAAATCACGGCACGTGTGACGGAATCCGAAGCGAAGATCGCCGAGATCCGCGCCGGCGCTGAAGAGGCGGTGCAGGCCGTCGCAAAAGACACCGCGAAAGAGCTGGTTTCGGCTTTGGGTGGTGCGGCTGATGCGCGTTCGGTGACCGCTGCGATCAATGCCCGGCTGAAAGGATAAGGCGATGAAAAAACTTCTCATCTCCGCCGCAGCCGCGCTGACCGCGTCACCTGCAATGGCGGCTTCGGGCCCGTTCTTCTCGCTGGGCAGTACCGATTTCGTCGTTCTGATCGCCTTCCTGATCTTTGTCGGCATCCTGCTTTATGCAGGCGTGCCGGGGATGATCGGGCGTCTGCTTGACAAGCGTGCGGCCACCATCAAGGCCGAGCTGGAAGAGGCCCGCGCCCTGCGTGAAGAGGCAAAGACCATCCTCGCTTCTTATGAGCGCAAGCAAAAAGAAGTGCTGGAGCAGTCTGAGCGCATCATCGCAACCGCGAAGGACGAGGCCCGTGCAGCCGCCGACAAGGCGCGTGCGGATCTGAAGATCTCGATCGAGCGTCGTCTGCAGGCTGCCGAAGAGCAAATCGCTCTGGCAGAGCAGACCGCGGTCCGTCAGGTTCGGGAACGTGCGGTGGCAGTTGCTGTTGCGGCAGCCGGCGATTTGCTGGCGAAGAACAGCAGCGAAGAATGGGCGGCAGCATCGATTGACGATGCGATTGCCCAGGTTGATGCAAAGCTGCACTGATCTGCGCTGAAAGATTTAAAAAAGCCCCGGTTTTCCGGGGCTTTTTTCGTATCTGGTGGCCCTTTCCCTGGGGCTTTTCCCGGCCTGTGCTCAGCGCAGGCGGGGGATGGCCGGGTCGGCCTGCGCGGGCCCGAGGGCGGCTTTCGTGAAGGCCGTGATCTTTGCCAGATCCTTGACGCCTGGCGCACTTTCGACGCCGGAAGAGACATCGACCTGGCGGGCATTGGTCAGCCGGATCGCCTCGGCGACATTGCCGGGTGTCAGCCCGCCTGCCAGCATCCAGGGCTTCAGCCACCGCCGCTGCGCCACCAGCCGCCAGTCAAAGCTAAGGCCATTGCCGCCGGGCAGGGCGGCATCTTTGGGCGGTTTCGCGTCGATCAGCAGCTGATCGGCGACCAGCGCATATTCCATAAGGGGCGCCAGATCGCCCTCATCCGCGACGCCGATGGCCTTCATCACCGGCAGGCCAAAGCGCTGGCGGATCTGGGCCACGCGCTCGGGGCTTTCATGGCCATGCAGCTGCAGCATATCCAGCGGCACCTGGGCCAGTATTGCATCAAGCGCTGCGTCATCGGCATCGACCACCAGCCCCACCTTGCACAGGCCGTCAGGTGCGCTCAGCGCGGCTGTGCGGGCCTCTTCGGGGGTGACATTGCGGGGTGACTTGCCAAAGAACACAAAGCCCACATAGGCCGCGCCTGCGGCCGCTGCCGCTGTGACCTCGGCCGGGTGGCGCAGCCCGCAGATCTTGGCGCGGATTGCGGCGCTCATTTCGCGTCATCCGCCGCCAGGATCGCCAGGACCTCATCCTTTGGCGGCACCGAATTGCTGTCTTTCAGAACCGCCAGTTCGCGTTCAAGCCGGGCGACGGCTTTGGTCTGGGTCTTTGCGGTCTGGCGCAGGCGCATCTCGCGCAGCCACTCCCAGACAAAGCCCACCAGAATGCCAAGCGCGATTGCACCCAGGATCACCACGAAAAGCGGCAGCGACCAGCCCGGGCCGATGCCCAGCATATTGCCGATCCCCTCTGGCACAAGGCGCAGCGTCACCGTGCCCCGGTTGGCCAGCGCCAGTGTCAGCAGAACAAGTCCTGTGACAGCTACAAAAATAAGGCGAAGGTAACGCAACATGATCTGCCACTCCGTTCAGTCCGGGCGGGGCCATCGCCCCTTTCCGGGAATATCATCGGGGCATGTCCAGGCCCCTGCCGGGGAATATCACCCTTCCGCTGCCCGGGTTCAACCCGCAGCCGCATACTGCCCGACAGGCCAGGCAGATCCAGGGTGAATTACGCCAGTGTTTGAAAACGCCAGTGTCTGAAAGGCGGGTTATCGCGCTTTGTCAGCGGCCGTTCAGGCGGTCGCGCAGCAGCTTGCCGGTCTTGAAGAAGGGCACGCGTTTGTCCTCGACCTCGACCGCCTCGCCGGTGCGCGGGTTGCGCCCGGTGCGGGCGTCACGTTCTTTGACCGAGAAGGCGCCAAAGCCGCGCAGCTCAACCCGATCACCGCGCGACAACGCCTCGATCACCTCTTCAAAAACGGTGTTCACGATACGCTCGACATGGCGTTGGGTCAGATGCGGGTTCTCGTCTGCGATCTTCTGGATCAGTTCCGAGCGGATCATCCGGTCTCTCCCATTACGCTGCTTGTGGCGGGCCCGGTTTTGCGGGCACGACGAGTATCTGGGAATATAAGAATAAAACCCGGCATGAGGCAAATGAAAACAAGAGCCTGGCGGGTGCTGAGCCCCGGCTGAGGGGCTGTCCTATGCGGAACCCTGCTACAAGCCGCCAGGACATGGCGCAAAGCCGCCTGATGAGGCTGCCTTTCAGGGGCTTGCCATATAAGAGAAACGAATCGTTTCGGGTATTGGCCTGTGATTTTCAGCCCATACCCTTAGCCGATGACGGGGCCACGACACCGCTGCATCAGGCTGTCGGGGGGCATCGGTGGCTGGCCGCCCCAGAACCAGTCGCGCCAGATCATGCTATTGGGGGTGTCTATCGCGAAGCCGGTTGGACTGTTTAATCCTCCGCGCGCAGGTATCTGAGTATACCCGGTTGAAAATGCTCTTATTGAGTCCAGGTCAGGTTCTGTCGGTCCCAAGGCGGCCTGAACTGCGAGGAACGGCACGAGACCGAGGCTGATCTCAGTGGCACCGGTGTCAAATACGTTGGTGCTGAACTGCAACATGGTGTTCGCGCCTGCATGACGGTCTATCGCCAGCCAATCTTCGCAGGGGGAGACCGAGACGGGAAAGCCTCGGCTGAGAAAGGTGTGAATATCGTAGAAATACCCGGCATCTGAGAGCGCCATGAAGGGCAGCGGCGAATGATCTTCAAGTAATTCTGCATGCTTGATGAATGCGTTCTCGAGGACACTGACGCCAAAGCTCATCTTCCCATTTATGAAACGGGGAACCAGTTGTGAGGGTGAGCAGCGGGTGCCATCGGGAGCATCGCCGTAACACTTATGCATAAACGCCTCTGGCAGGTCGACCGCGAGGACAGGGGCGCGTTTGCGGAAGCTGAAGGGCTTCCGGCTGCGCAAGGATCATTCAATGTGAATTTCGCGGCTCACTTCGCCCAGAACTTCGCCCAAAACTTCGCACAGCTCTTCCGGGAGCGTCTGGCCTGTTCGGGCTTCAGGTTCCGTGATTTCGGCAGGGCTGGCGGGGGGGGCGATCCGCACTATGGGGCGCGATCCTGGCCTCTTCCAGTCGCCCTGCACCCGCGCCGCCATCTCATCCGAGCGCAGGCGCTCACCGATTTCCAACAGGAACTGACGCAAGGGATGCATGGTACCACCTAAGGAAAAGGCCGGGATGCGCTCCCGGCCTTTCGATGCTGTCATATGGCAATCAGGCGGTAAAGCCCGACGCCGGATCCGCTTAGCGGTCGCCTTTGAGGGCTGCGCCGAGGATGTCGCCGAGCGACGCGCCCGAATCGGACGAACCGTATTGCTGAACAGCTTCCTGCTCTTCGGCGATCTCACGTGCTTTGATCGACAGACCCAGCTTGCGGGTCTTGCTGTCGACATTGGTCACGCGCACATCAACCTTGTCGCCGACATTGAAACGCTCGGGGCGCTGATCGCCACGGTCGCGTGCCAGGTCCGAGCGGCGGATGAAGTTCTTGGTGCCGTTGTAGTCAACTTCGACGCCGCCTTCTTCGATCGCGGTCACCGTCACGGTGATGATCGAGCCACGCTTCACGCCGTCAACAGCATCAGAGAAGGTGTCTTCGCCAAGGGCTTTGACCGAAAGCGAGATACGCTCTTTCTCGATGTCGACTTCGGAAACCGCTGCCTGGACGATGTCGCCCTTGCGGTATTCCTGGATCGCCTCTTCGCCGCGCTTGTCCCAGGACAGGTCGGAGAGGTGAACCATGCCGTCGATGTCGTTGTCGAGGCCGATGAACAGACCGAATTCGGTGATGTTCTTGACTTCGCCTTCGATGGTCGAGCCAACCGGATGGGTTTCCGCGAAAACTTCCCACGGATTGCGCATGGTTTGCTTCAGGCCCAGCGAAACGCGACGCTTGGCCGAGTCGATTTCCAGCACCATGACTTCGACTTCCTGCGAGGTCGAAACGATCTTGCCGGGGTGCACGTTCTTCTTGGTCCAGGACATTTCCGAGACGTGAACCAGGCCCTCAACACCGGCTTCCAGCTCAACAAAGGCGCCGTAATCGGTGATATTGGTGACGCGGCCCTTGTGGACCGAACCGATCGGATATGCTTTTTCAACAGCATCCCACGGATCGTTCTGCAGCTGTTTCATGCCCAGGCTGATACGGTGGGTTTCTTTGTTGATCTTGATGACCTGGACCTTGATGGTCTCGCCGATCGACAGGATCTCCGACGGGTGGTTCACACGGCGCCATGCCATGTCGGTGACGTGCAGCAGGCCGTCAACGCCGCCGAGGTCAACGAAGGCACCATATTCGGTGATGTTCTTGACCACGCCGTCCACAACCTGACCTTCGTGCAGGTTGCCGATGACTTCTGCGCGCTGTTCGGCGCGGCTCTCTTCGAGGATCGCACGGCGCGAAACCACGATATTGCCACGACGGCGATCCATTTTCAGGATCTGGAACGGCTGCTTCATACCCATCAGCGGGCCAGCGTCGCGCACGGGGCGCACGTCAACCTGGCTGCCCGGAAGGAAGGCAACAGCGCCGCCCAGGTCAACCGTGAAGCCGCCTTTGACGCGGCCGAAGATCGCGCCTTCGACGCGGATCTCGTCAGCATAGGCTTTCTCAAGACGATCCCATGCCTCTTCGCGGCGAGCTTTCTCGCGCGAGATGACAGCTTCGCCACGGGCGTTCTCGACGCGGTCCAGATAGACCTCGACGGTGTCGCCAACATTGATCGAAGGGGCTTCGCCTGGATTTGCGAATTCTTTCAGATCGACGCGGCCTTCCATTTTGTAGCCGACATCGATGATGGCCTGGCCCGCTTCGATAGCGATGACCTTGCCTTTGACAACCGTGCCCTCATCGGGGGTGTCAATTTCGAAGCTTTCAGCAAGAAGGGCTTCGAATTCGTCCATAGCGTTTTTAGCGCACATAAGTGGTGTTTTCCTTTTTGGTGTTTTCTGGCCATGCGGTTGGCTCCGCCGGTCTTTGCTGGCCCCGTGACAAAACGCCTGCTTCCCCGATAAACCGGGACAAGACGACTCAAGCGCGGGATGTGCCGCCTATAAAGGAAATCGGCTGCCCCAGCAAGCAAAAGGGCAACAGGCAAAGGCCCGGGTGGCCCTTATTCGCCCTGAGACGCCGCACGGGCGGCGATGACCGCCGCCACCGCCGCCGCCACCGCCTCTTCGATGCTCAGATCAGAGGTGTCGATGATCAGCGCATCCTCCGCAGGCTTCAGCGGCGCGTCGGCGCGGTTCATGTCACGTTCGTCGCGCTCGACCACCTCGGCCAGCACCGCCTCAAAGGGTTTGGGGCCTGCCTCGCCGCCCAGCTCCAGCCAGCGCCGCCGTGCCCGGATGCCGGCACTGGCTGTCACATAAAGCTTCACCTCAGCCGCAGGGCAGATCACCGTGCCGATATCGCGCCCATCCAGCACCGCGCCGCCGTCCCGGCGCGCAAATCGGCGCTGAAACTCCAGCAACGCTGCCCGCACCTCGGGAATGGCCGCAACCCGGCTGGCGGCCTGACCTGCCTCCAGGCTGCGCAGATCACCGCGCTGCAGATCCGCCGCCTCCAGTGTCTGCGCGGCCAGGATCGGATCGCCGCCCTTCACGCCCACCGCCCGGTAAAGCGCCCCGGTATCCAGATGCGCAAAGCCGAACCGCTCGGCCACCGCCCGGCTGATCGTGCCCTTGCCCGCCGCTGCCGGCCCGTCGATTGCCACCGTAAAAACCACCTCAGACATCTGCCCGGCCGCTCCCTGATCCAATTTCATCTGTCTATAAATATCCCGGGGGAGAGCCGCAACGCGGCGAGGGGGCAGCGCCCCCTTTTCCCCGGCTGTCAACGGCGCTACACCTGTCGCGTCTGAACAGGGGATCACAGCATGGCCGAGGACGGTATCAACAGCTTCATGAACGGCCCGGATGAGCGCGGCCGCTTTGGCATTCATGGCGGACGTTTCGTCTCGGAAACGCTGATGCCGCTGATCCTCGATCTCGAAGCCGAATACGAACGCGCCAAAACCGACCAGAGCTTCTGGGACGAGATGGCCGACCTCTGGAAATACTATGTCGGCCGCCCCAACCCGCTCTACTTTGCCCCCCGCCTGACCGAACACCTCGGCGGCGCAAAGATCTACCTCAAGCGCGAAGAGCTCAATCACACCGGCAGCCACAAGATCAACAACGTGCTGGGCCAGATCCTGCTTGCCCGCCGCATGGGCAAAAAGCGCATCATCGCAGAAACCGGGGCGGGCCAGCATGGCGTCGCCACCGCGACCGTCTGCGCGCGCTTTGGTCTGAAATGCATCGTCTATATGGGCGCCCATGATGTCGAGCGTCAGGCCCCGAACGTCTTCCGCATGCGCCTTCTGGGCGCCGAGGTCGTGCCGGTCACCTCGGGCCGTGGCACGCTGAAAGACGCGATGAATGACGCGCTGCGCGACTGGGTCACCAATGTGCGCGACACCTTCTATTGCATCGGCACCGTCGCAGGCCCGCATCCCTATCCGGCGATGGTGCGCGATTTCCAGTCGATCATCGGCCGTGAAACCCGCGAGCAGCTGCAGGAACAGGAAGGCGAGGGCCGTCTGCCTGACACCGTGATCGCAGCCATCGGCGGCGGATCGAATGCGATGGGCCTCTTCCACCCCTTCCTCGACGATCCAACGGTGAAGATCATCGGCGTTGAGGCCGGTGGCAAAGGCGTGGATGAGCGGATGCAGCATTGCGCCAGCCTGACCGGCGGCCGCCCGGGTGTTCTGCACGGCAACCGCACCTATCTGTTGCAGGATGCGGATGGCCAGATCCTCGAAGGTTTCTCGATCTCGGCCGGTCTTGATTACCCCGGCATCGGGCCCGAGCATTCCTGGCTGCATGATATCGGTCGTGCCGAATATGTCAGCGTGACCGATGATGAGGCGCTGGCGGCCTTCCAGCTGCTTTGCCAGACCGAGGGCATCATCCCCGCGCTCGAGCCGTCGCATGCCATCGCGCATGTGATCAAAATCGCGCCGACGCTGCCGAAGGATCACATCATCGTCGTCAACCTCTCGGGGCGCGGCGACAAGGATATCTTCACCGTCGCCCGCCATCTGGGTGTCGAGATCCAGGGCTGATCCGGGACTGCCGGGCTGACAGGGGACTGCTGGGGGCTATTTCAGTTTTGGAATCCCCCCGAAGTCCTGCAGTCCCAGGCTGAGACCGCGCCCGATCCGATGCGCCAGCGCCGACCAGGCGCTGGCGGTCTCCGGCGGCAGACGACGCTGCAGCACAGTATCAAACAGCCTGAGCCAGGGGATGAACATCCCCGCCCGCACATTTCCCGCAGCCTTGTGAACGGCCATCGGATTGCCGTCATACCTGCGCCCGTCTTTGCTTTCCCCGGGCAGAATGGCGTTGCGCCAGAAGGCGATGATCTTTTCCTCATGCTCTGGCCAGTCTCTGACATGGGCGGCAAAGACCGGGCCCAGCACCGGATGGCGGCGGATCTCTGCATAGAAGTCATGCACCACGCCGCGCAGCTCAATGTCGGAAATAGGGAATCTGGCAAGCGACATGGGGCGGTTTTCCGGGGGTAAATGGGGGGGGCAATGTTTGATAAGTGAAAGCGCTCAGCTCTCGCTATCGGTGGCATAAAGGCGCAGAACCTCCAGCGGGACGATCTCAAGCGTGGCCAGATGGGTGGCTTTCAGCCGCAATTTTGGCGCGGCGCCCTCATCATGGGCCTGCAAAAAGCGGCTGGCGCAAAGGCACCACTGATCGCCCGGCTTCAGCCCGGCGAAGCCAAACTCCGGGCGCGGCGTCGAGAGGTCATTGCCCAGGTATTTGGAAAAGGCCAGGAACTCGGCCGTCATCTCGGCGCAGACAGTGTGCAGGCCCTGATCGGTCGGGCCGGAGTTGCAGCAGCCATCGCGGAAGAACCCGGTCAGAGGGCGGGTTGAGCAGCCCTCAAGCGCGGTGCCCAGCACGTTCACGGATGGGTATTTCATGGGACAACCTTTCTGATGCGGCCAGCCTGATCGCTGCGCGGCACGGGGTCAACTCTGCGCGGATCAGAGGCCAGCATAACCAGGGCCAGCATAACCAGGGCCAGCATATCTAGGGCCAGCGCTTTGAGGCCAGCGGCGGGATCAGCCGCCCCGCAACCAGCCGCGTCAGCAGCCAGGGCACCGGCGGCACCAGTGAGATCGGGGCGAGGCCAAAATCCCGAATCAGCGGCAGGATCCGGCTGTCAGACTGATAGGCCGGCGTCAGAAAGGCGCTGAACAGCTGGTAAAGCCGCACATGCCAGCGCCGCATGCGGGCATAGGCGGTCAGCGCCTCATCCGGCGGGCCGCGCAGCGCCTCGCGCAGGGCCAGCGCATCCAGCAGCGCCATATTCGCCCCCTGGCCCAGCTGCGGGCTGGCGCGATGGGCCGCGTCGCCGATAAAGACCAGCCCGGGCGCGTAGGGGCGGCGCAATGTGCCGTGGCTGTAAAAAGCGGGCGTCATCTGGCTGGCACTGGTCAGCCCGGCAAGGAAGGGCTGCATCTGCGGCCAGAAGGTGCTGGCGCTGGCCTTCCAGGCGTCAAAGCGGTCCTCGCCCCATTGCTCTAACTCGGGGCGCGACATCGACCAGAACACGGCGGCGCGGCGCTGGCTTTCGCCCGGCAGGCTGCCGATCGGCATCAGCCCGGCCATGCGGCTGGCGCGAAAATAACGCTGGCGCAGCTGGTCTTGCGACATGTCCGAGGCCTCGGGCCATGGCACATGCGCCCAAATCGCCCCGTAATGCAGCGCCCGCGCCCGCAGCGGCGACAGGGCCGAGCCCGCGCCCGAGGCATCGACCACCAGGTCAAAGGCCCCGATCTCGCCGTGTTCCGAATGCAGCACCCGGCCCCCGCCATAGGGCAGGGCGCGAACCACCGTCTCGCCGGTGATCAGCTGCAGATCTGACGCCTGCATCGCCTGCCAAAGCACATGGAACAGGCTGGCCCGCAGCATTGCAAAGGCGGGCTCTTGCGGGGGGTAATGCACGTCAAGCGCGTCACGGCCCTGCAGCGCTTCGTGGAATGCGCCCGTCAAACCCGTCGCCGTCCCGTCCAGGCCCTGTGCAGACCAGCCGCGCATGCGCCGGATCGGCGCGCCCAGTGCCCGGGCCGCATCGCCCTGACCCAGCTCATCCAGCACCGCCAGCCCCACCGGCTGCACCATCAGCCCCGAGCCAAGCGGGCGCGGGCTTTCAAACCGCTCGATCAGGGTGACACGGTGACCATCACGCGCCAGCAGGCTGGCGGCCGCCAGCCCCCCCATGCCCGCGCCGATCACCGCAATTTTCAGCGCTTTTCCCTGGGCCTGCATTCATCACTCCTTCAACCCGCCTCTGGACCCGCGATTTCGCCGCGCTTATAAGGCGCGTATCATGGCGTATCCATTTGCGATCTTTGCCCGGTCTCCGGGTGTCCGAATTAGCGGCCCGGCGCGCTGAAATCCAGCACGCCGGGAGATTTCGCACGGCCATGCCCCGCAGCAACTGGCGCGGGGGCCGGGCGCAGCCATTCACCTTTGATAAGGACCGCATCACATGTGCGCCGATACGACCGATACGACCGCTGAAACCGGCACCGATTACCGCGACACCGTTTTCCTGCCTGAGACCGATTTCCCCATGCGTGGCGACCTGCCCAACCGCGAGCAGGGCTGGCTGGACCGCTGGGCGCGCCTTGGCGTCTATAACCGTCTGCGCGAAAAGGCGGGCCGCCCGTCTTTCGTGCTGCATGACGGCCCTCCCTATGCCAATGGCCATCTGCATATCGGCCACGCGCTGAACAAGGTGATCAAGGACATCATCACCCGCAGCCATCAGATGATGGGCCATGATGCGCGCTATGTGCCGGGCTGGGACTGCCACGGCCTGCCGATCGAGTGGAAGATCGAAGAGCAATATCGCGCCAAAGGCCTGAACAAAGACGACGTCAATATCGTCGATTTCCGCCAGGAATGCCGTCGCTTTGCCGAGGGTTGGGTGAATGTCCAGCGCGATGAGTTCCAGCGCCTGGGTGTCTATGGCAATTGGGAAGATCCTTACCTGACAATGGCTTATCATGCCGAGGCGGTGATCGCCCAGGATTTCATGAAGCTGTTGATGAATGGCTCGCTCTATCAGGGCTCGAAGCCTGTGATGTGGTCTCCGGTTGAGAAAACCGCCCTGGCCGAGGCCGAGATCGAATATCACGACCACACCAGCCACACGGTCTGGGTGCGGTTTAAGCCTGTCTCGGGCCTTGAGGGCGCGAGCGTGGTGATCTGGACCACGACCCCCTGGACCATCCCGCAAAACCGCGCGGTGGCTTACGGGCCAGAGATCGCCTATGGCCTTTATCGCGTTGATGCGGTTGATGAAAAATCGACGGCGGTGGTGGGCGAGACCCTGATCCTCGCCGATGCGCTGGCAGAAGGCGTCAAGGCTGCGGCGAAGGTCGAGGCCTGGACCCGGCTGCGCGACGTGGCGACCGCCGAGTTTGACGGCGTGATCCTGAAACACCCCTATCACGGGGTTGAGGGCGCAAATGGCGAATGGGACTACGATGTCCCCATGCTGCCCGGCGATCACGTCACCGATGATGCGGGCACCGGCTTCGTTCACACCGCGCCCAGCCACGGCGATGACGACTATCAGATGGGCCTGAAATTCAGGCTGCCGATGACCTATAACGTCACCGAGGACAGCAGCTACCGCGCCGATCTTCCCCTGTTTGCAGGCCAGCACATCATCCTGGCCGATGGCAAGGAAGGCCCGGCCAATGTCTCGAATATCAAGCAGATGGCCTATGCGGGTGCGCTTTTGGCCAAGGGCAAGATCAAGCACAGCTATCCGCACAGCTGGCGCTCGAAAGCGCCGGTGATCTTCCGCAACACGCCGCAATGGTTCGCCGCCATCGACGCAAAGCTGAATGACGGCCTGGGCGAGTTCGGTGATACGATCCGCAAACGTGCGCTGACCTCGATCGAGGATCTCGTCGAGTTCACGCCCGTTTCCGGTAAGAACCGCCTGCATTCCATGATCGAGCATCGCCCCGACTGGGTGCTGTCGCGCCAGCGCGCCTGGGGCGTGCCGCTGACCTGTTTCACCAAAAAAGGCGCGAAACCGACCGACCCTGATTTCCTTTTGCGCAACGACACCGTCAACCAGCGCATCACCGAGGCGTTTGAGAAAGACGGTGCCGATGTTTGGTATGTGCAAGGATTCAAGGAAAAAGCGCTCGAAGGCGTGGTCAATCCGTCGGATTATGACCAGGTCTTTGATGTGCTGGATGTCTGGTTCGACTCGGGTTCTACCCATGCTTTCGTGCTGCGCGACCGCGCCGACGGCACCGATGACGGCATCGCGGATGTTTACCTTGAGGGCACCGACCAGCATCGCGGCTGGTTCCATTCGTCCTTGTTGCAGGCCTCGGCCACGCGCGGGCGGGCGCCTTACCGCAATGTGGTGACGCATGGGTTTACGCTGGATGAGAAGGGCATGAAGATGTCCAAATCCATCGGCAATACCGTCGCACCGCAAGAGATCATCAAGGAATATGGCGCCGATATCCTGCGGCTTTGGGTGGCGCAGACCGATTACACGCTGGATCAGCGCATCGGGCCGAAGATCATCAAAGGCACCGCCGACAGCTATCGCCGTCTGCGCAATACGCTGCGTTTCATGCTGGGCGCATTGGCCGGGTTTGAAGAGGCCGAGCGCCTTCCCGAATCCGAGATGCCCGAGCTGGAGAAATGGGTGCTGCACCGCCTGGCCGAGCTGGACGCGGAAATCCGCCGCGAATACCGCGCCTTCAACTTCTCGGGCGTGTTCCAGACGCTCTTCAACTTTGCGACACTGGATCTCTCGGCCTGGTATTTCGACATCCGCAAGGATGCGCTTTATTGCGACGGGCCGGACAGCCTCCGCCGCCGTGCCGCGCGCACGGTGCTGGATCTCCTGTTCCAGCGCCTGACCACCTGGCTTGCGCCGATCCTGCCCTTCACGATGGAGGATGTCTGGCTGTCGCGCCACCCGGGCGATGAGGCCTCGGTCCACCTGCAGGACTTCCCCGAAACGCCCGAGGCGTGGAAAAACGACGCCCTCGCCGCGAAATGGGAGCAGATTCGCGCTGCCCGCCGCGTGGTGACCGGCGCCCTGGAGGTCGAGCGCACCGCCAAGGTGATCGGCGCCAGCCTTGAGGCAAAGCCCAGCGTCTATGTCTCTGACAGCGCGATGCTGGCGGCGCTGAACTCGGTCGCTTTTGCCGATATCTGCATCACCTCGGGGATCAGCCTCTCGGATGCGGCTGCGCCGGAAGGGGCCTTTGCACTGGCCGATACGCCCGCGATCCGCGTGGTGTTCCACCCGGCCGAGGGCGCGAAATGCCAGCGATGCTGGCAGATCCTGCCCGATGTCGGCAGCCATGCGCATCCCGAGACCTGCGCTCGCTGCAACAGCACCCTGGGCTGAGGCAGACAATCTGAACAACGGTTAAAAAGCCGCGTCCCCAACCGGGGCGCGGCTTTCTTAACGGTATTTTAGGGATCTGGCCCAAAGATCACCCCAATTTGTTCTGAATTCGGCCAGGTTTTCCGGGATTTTGGGCCAGGAGTTACTTAGCCCAGGGATCCCGCCGATGAATATCCAGGTCAGCGAAGTCGCAGCGCCCCAGACGCTTGATCGGGCGCGGGCCTTCTTTGGCGACACGCTGCTGGTGGGCCTTGCGCTGATCGCCGGAGAGCAGGCGCCGCAGATGCGCGTCGTCTCGGTCTCTGATCGCCAGCCGATCCGCGCCCGCGAGTCGTTCAGCGCCGAATACCAGGAGATCCCCGCAAACCCGCGCCAAAAGCGCACGGTGCAAAAGGTAAGCGGCGAGATTTTCGGCGATGATGTCACCTTTAAGCTGGCCTCTGGCCCGTCGCGGGTCTTCAAGGTGCCGCTGCCCGATGCCCGCAAGGCCGGGGCGCAGGCGCTGCGCATGCAGCTGCCGCAGCTGATGGCGCTTTATTACCGCGACCGCGAGCAGGGCTTTGAGGAAACGCTTTACACGCTTTCGGCAAAGCGCGGCTTTCTGGCGCTGAGCCCTGAGATCGTGTTCCGGGTCGGTGAGGATATCTTCCGTATCGACAAAACCCGCGCCACCGTCAGCCATGCGGGCGAGACGGTGCTGGATCTCAGCCGCGAAGAGCTGCGCAGCCAGGCAGGGCAGGCGGGTTATCTCTGAAAGGGCCGATTGGTCAAAGCGCTTATTGGACAATGAAAAACGCCGACAGGGATCCTGTCGGCGTTTTTGTTTTTCGGTAAGGCAGGCGCAGCTCAGGTGGCGTGTTTGCGGCCCAGCCAGAGCGGCAGCAGGATGCGCGCATTGGCGGCCCCGCTGTCATCGCCAAGGCCCTCATGCATGGCCAGAAGATCGCCACGGGTCAGGCCGATATCGTCCAGCAACCGATCATCCGCGCGATTAAGCAGGAACGCGGTCGAACGGCGCAGCTGCATCAGCGATTTCAGACGGGTGAACATTTTAGCCTCCAATAAACGGTTGGGCTGTATATGCGTCCGGCTTTGACATTTCTCAAACGAATAGATTTAATATCTGCGATGAGTTTTGTTGATGGGTTGGCCGGACAGGTCTGACGGATAGGGTGGGCGGATGGGACAGCCAAATCTCGAAAGCGATCTGATGCGCGGTTTTCTGGCGGTGGCCGAGTCTGGCTCTGTCACGCTGGCGGCGGCGCGGATCGGGCGCACGCAATCGGCGGTCAGCCTGATGATCCGCCGGCTTGAGGACAACCTCGGCCAGCCTTTGTTCGAGCGCCAGGCCCGGGGCGTCACCCTGACCGCACGCGGCGAGCAGCTTTTGCCCTATGCGCAGCGGGTGGTGGCGCTGCTGGATGAGGCAGCGCTGGCCCTGCGCGAAAAGCCCCTGACCGGGCCGGTGCGGGTTGGCATCCCGGATGAATACTCCGGCACCATCCTGCCGCGCGCGCTGGCCGCCTTTGATGAGCGCCATGAGGGGCTGCAGGTCTCGGTCTTATGCGACCACTCTGACCGTCAGCTGATCGCGCTGGAAGAGGACCGCCTTGATATCGCGGTGATCCATGACACCAGCTATTTCCAGGAGGGCGAGCTTTTAACGATCGACCCCAGCGTCTGGGTCACCTCGATCACCCATATGCAGCATCTGCGCAGCCCGGTTCCGGTGGCGGTCTATCTGCACAGCGAATGGTGCCGCGAATTTGCCGAGGCCTCGCTGAACCACCAGGGCATGCGCTGGCGGCGCGCCTGGTATTGCGATGTGGCCAGCGGCATGCGCAATGCGGTGACGAATGGGATGGCGATTTCGCCGCTGTCGCGCTCGACCATCCCCGCAGGCTGCCGCGAGCTGACCGCCGAAGAGGGGTTCCCGGCGATTGATTCGGCGCGGGTCTTGCTGCGGCGCAATCCACGCGGCACCTCGCCCGCGATTGAGGGGATGGCGGCGGTGTTGCGAGAGGCCTTCCGCCCGCTGACCGTCGCCCGCACACCCGGCGCGGCAGAGCCACTTTCGCCCGAGGCCCAGGCTTTGGCGCCCCGCATGTAGGGGTGGTGCGAGGCTGGGCAGGGCTTGGCAGGCGGGCCCGCTGCATGGCACTGTATTTTGGCAACCGGAGGCCCGATGATCCGCTTTTCCCACTCGCCCGCCCGCATCTCAGCGCTTTCGCTGGCCCTTTGCCTTTGCGCAGGCCCGGCCCCTGCCCAGGCCGAAGGCACTGGAACTGGCGCAGACGATGCGGCAATCGCCCTCTTCTCAGCGAGCTTCAGCGAAAGCTGTGCCGGTGCCTTTGAAGAGGATGGCAGCCTGGTCGAGGCCCCGCAGCGCCATGAGGTTCTGGCCCCCAGCAGCTGGGGCGAGCCAGAGCCGGTGACCGTCTGGCAGTTCAGCTGCGCCCTCTATGCCTATAATACTGCGCAGGTTTTTATGATCATGGATGAGGGCGGCGGGGTGCAACCCGTGGCCCTGGCCTGCCCGACGCTGCAGATCGAATATGACGAAGAGGCCGCCGCCCCCGGCGAGGCCGACAGCGTGGTCAGCGTGCTGAAAATCAACGGCTGGAGCGCCGATCTGCTGGCGATAAATGCCGAATTTGATCCCGCCACCCTGACCATCCGGGCCCATACCTATTGGCGCGGGCTGGGCGATGCCTCGGATAGCAGCCTCTGGAGCCTGCAGGACCGCGCCTTCCGGCTGCAGCATTTCGAGGCGGATGCCAGCTATGATGGAGAAATCAACCCGGTCACTCTGGTCGATTTCCGGTGACGCAGCCGCATAAACCCTCAGACAGCCCGGCAACCAGCGCGAGCTGCCAGACCCCTTTCGGCCCGGTCTCGCTGCGCGATGACGGGCAGCGGATCACGGCACTGGTCTGGGAGGAGCAGGTGGGCACGCCCAGCCCGCTGGCCCGTGAGGGGCTGCGTCAGATAGCGGCCTATTTCGCGGGTGATCTGCAGGTGTTTGATCTGCCGCTGGACTGGGGGCAGGGCCTGCAAGAGCGGGTGCGCCGCGCCATGGCCGCGATCCCCTTTGGCGAGACGCGCAGCTATGGGCAGATCGCAAAGCTGGTTGGCGCCCCTGCCCAGGCGGTGGGCCAGGCCTGCGGGGCCAATCCGATCCCGATCCTGATCCCCTGCCACCGGGTTTTGGGCGCAAAGAGCTTAGGCGGTTTCTCGGCCCCGGGTGGGGTTG
This sequence comes from Pseudogemmobacter hezensis, assembly GCF_013155295.1. Taxonomy (GTDB): domain Bacteria; phylum Pseudomonadota; class Alphaproteobacteria; order Rhodobacterales; family Rhodobacteraceae; genus Pseudogemmobacter; species Pseudogemmobacter hezensis. Next base: position 91,051 of record NZ_JABJXT010000007.1, read on the forward strand.
AGACCAAGGTCGCCCTCTTGCGGCTGGAGGGGGCGGCGGGTCTGCTGATCTGAGGGGGCTTGCCCGCCCAGGCCGGGCATGCCAGGGAGCGTGTAACGGTTTCTTAACGGCCTGGCATCGTGACACTCGGCGTCTTTCTGGCCGTTATGGCGGCAGCCTTCCTTCATGCGCTGTGGAATGCGCTGATCAAACTTGGCACCTCAAAGATCGGGGCCATGGTGATCCTTTCCATCATGGAGGTGCCGATTGGTCTGGCGGTGGCCTTTGTGGCCGGGCCGATTGATCCGGCGGCAATTCCATGGGTGATCGCGGCCGGGCTGACCCATTTCGCCTATAAATTCTTCCTCTCTTACGCCTATGAGCGTGGAGATCTCAGCCGCGTCTACCCGATTGCCCGTGGCGCGGCCCCGATGATTGTCGCGGTGGCGGGGGTGTTTGTCCTGAGCGACCAGCTCAGCAACCGCCAGTATCTGGCGATCACCATCCTGGCGGCAGGGATCCTTCTGATGGCACGCGGGGTATTCGCCAGCGGCGAGAACCGCCGCCTGGTGCCCTTTGCGCTTGGCTCGGCGCTGGCGACTGCGACCTATACGCTGATCGACGGCCAGGGGGCGCGGATCTCTGGCAATGCGGTGGCCTATATCGCCTGGGTCTTCGTGGCAGACGGGCTGATTTTCTCGCTTGGCATGCTGGCCCTGCGCGGCAGGGCGGTGATCCCTGCGGGCGGGCATGCCTGGCGGATGGGCACAATCGGGGCGGCGGCAAGCTTTGGGGCCTATGCGATTTCCGTCTGGGCGATGACCTTCGCGCCAATCGCGCTGGTGGCGGCGCTGCGAGAGACCTCTATCCTTTTCGCGGTGCTGATCGGCTGGTTGGCCTTTGGCGAGCGGATGAGCCGGGAGAAGCTGGTCGCGGCGCTTGTCATCATATCCGGCGTGATACTGACGCGCTTCTGAGGAAAGGGGGCCAGCCCCCTTGCGGCAAAGCCGCTTACCCCCGGGATATTTAAGGACAGATGAAGATCCTGCCGCCTATTTTCTGGTTGGAATACCGCGGCCCGAGGCTTTTGTCTGCAGCCGCAGACAGATCGTTTCAGCGGAGGCGCCGGACTTTCTCGGGGATGATTTGCTGCAGGATGCCTGCCAGCGCCAGATAAAGCGATGTAACGATCAGGCCCCAATGCGAAAGGCTGCCTTCGGCAAAATCCATCCAGGCGGCCCAGGCGGCAAATACGATCCAGGCCACCGAAACCGGCAAAGAGATATTGCGCCAGCGCTTTGTGCGGGTGGGGTGGATGAACTTCAGGTTCGAGAACATCGCCACCGACAGCAGGATCACGATGGCAAGGATGATCCCCTGCGAGGGCGCCACCGCGAAGAGCACCAGAACAACCATGTTCCAGCAGGCGGGGAAGCCGGCAAAGCTTTTGTCTTTGGTTTTCATCCGCGTGTCGGCAAAATAGACGACAGAGCCGAAGACGATCACGATGATCGCAATCCAGCCCGTCCAGCCGGTCAGCAGACCGGATTTGAACAGCGCATAGGCGGGAATGAAAACATAGGTCAGGTAATCGACGATCAGATCCATCAGCACGCCATCATAGGTCGGCCAGTTTTTCTGAACGTCGAATTTGCGCGCCAGCGGTCCGTCGATCCCGTCGACGATCAGCGCCACCACCAGCCAAAGGAACATCAGGCTCCACTTCGCTTCGACGGCGGCAAGCATGGCCAGCATCGAAAGCACCGCCCCGGAGGCGGTCAGCAGGTGGACGGAAAGGGCCTTGTAGCGATCTGACATGGGGGTCTCATGCAGGATTATTGACGGAAGTGCAATCTCTGGCTGGTCGGGAATCCCGTCTGGCATGCGGTGATCGGCAGGTTCGCCCCTCAGGACGCCCCCGTTAAAGGCGGGCGCGGGGATGGGCGGAGTTATAGACATCCATCAGGCGGGCGGCATCGACGGCTGTATAGGCCTCGGTGGTGGAAAGCGAGGCATGGCCCAGCAATTCCTGGATGGTGCGCAGATCGCCGCCTGCTGACAGGAGATGGGTGGCAAAGCTGTGGCGCATTGCATGCGGTGTCGCGCTTGCGGGCAGCCCCAGCTGCATTCGCGCCTGCTCCATCGCTTTCTGGATCAGCCTTGGGTTCAGCGCCCCGCCCCTGGTGCCGCGAAAAAGCGGGGCGTCGCGCTCAGCTCCCCAGGGCGAGAGGCGCAGGTAATTCGCCACCGCCTGCTGCGCCACCGGCAGTACCGGCACCAGCCGCGTCTTGCCGCCTTTGCCGGTGATGCGCAGCATATCGGGCAGGGGCGCATCGGCCCCGGTCAAGGAAAGCGCCTCGGAAATCCGCAGGCCGCAGCCGTAGAGCAGCGTGACCACCGCCATATCGCGGGCCTGCTGCCAGTCGCCGCGTGCCTGCAGGGCGACGGTCTCAATCATCTCCTGGGCGTGATCTTCGGACAAAGGGCGCGGCAGGCGGCGGCGGTATTTCGGCGCGCGGGCGGACAGCAGCACCAAAGCCTCGCCGGGCAGGTCCTCACGCTCGGTCAGCCAGCGCGAAAAGCTGCGGGCCGATGCCAGCGCCCGTGCCAGCGAGCGGGCCGAAAGACCGCGCCCGCGCTCATGCGCCATCCAGGCCCGCAGATCGGCCTGGCTCAGCCCGGCCAGCTGTTGCGGGCCGGGCGGCGATCCGGTGTGATGGGCCAGAAAGCTTAGCCAGCCCAGCACGTCATGGCGGTAGGCGGTGATCGTATGGTCTGAGGCCCCCTTCAGCGCCGAAAGCCCCGCCAGCCAGTCGCTCAGCGCTGCCCGCATCTGTGGGGTCAGCGCTATCAGGTCGTTCACGACAGCCACCGGCGCATGCTGCGCTCGAATATGCCGGCGAAGAAGGTCAGCAGATCGGTGCCCTGGGTCGGGCGGAACTGATGCGGATCCTCGGCCCCAAGCGCCAGCATGCCGGGCAGGCGGCCGGGCCCGAAATCAAGCCGCAGCAGCGCCTCAGAGCCGATAAAGCCTGCCTCAGCGCCATAGATTTTTTCGCTGGCCGTTTTCATGCGCGGGCTGAGCGGGCGCAGCGTCACGATGCGCAAGGGCGCCGTGCGGCCCGCTGCGATATAGGCCGAGGTAAAGCCCGAGCCCGCGATCATCATCACATCGCTCAGCCGTTCCATCGCGGGATCGGCCTTGCCCTCTGCGGGGGGGGCGGCGCTTTCCAGCACCAGACGGATCCGGTCCACCCGCAAAGTGGCGGCGACATCACCCGAAAGCCCGGCCAGAAACTCTGAAAAATCCAGCGGGTCCAGCATCTGCAGGATCGCGCGGTGGATCTGATTGGTGCCCGCCAGGTTTTCATAGGCGGCGGCAATCACCGAGCGATGGGTGTCTTCCAGCCGGTCCAGTTTCGATTCCAGCCGCTGCATCGCCAGCCCGCGCAGATCGACGACATTTGATCCCATCGTGCGCTCATTCGCGGCCACCAGGGCATTCATCAGGTCGCGGTCATCCAGCAGGTTCTCAGGCTCCGCAAGGATGCGGTCGCGCAGGTCAGGTTCGATCATTGATATTTGCTCGGATTATTTTTGCTTATCTGGGGCGGTATATAGCAAAAAAGGGAAAGCGCGGGGAAGCATTTCCTGCACCCGTTTCGCAAAGCGCCGGGTCAGTGGCATATCTGCGGCAGGTCCGGCGCAGCCTTCCCCCGCACCGTTCAGAGGAAATTCTGCGGGTCGATATCGATGGCCAGTTTGATGTCTTTGGGCTGGCGGCGCTGTCGCAGCCATTGCGTCAGCGCCTGTTGCAGGGGGGCGGATCTGGGGGCCTTGATCAGCAGTCTGACGCGATGGCGCCCGCGCACGCGTGCGATGGGGGCGGGGGCGGGGCCGAAAATCTCGGCCCCGATGCGGCGCAGCGGCCCATCGGCGCGGGCAAGATCGGCCCCGAAATCAAACAGCGGCTGCAGCTCGGGGCCCGACAGGATGATCCCGGCCATGCGACCAAAGGGGGGCGCACCTGCGGCGCGGCGCTCTTCGGCCTCGGCCCGCCAGAAGCCCTCTTCATCACCGCCGAGGATGGCGCGGATCACGGGATGCTCGGGCTGGTGGGTCTGCAGCCAGGCCTCGCCCGGCTTGCCCGCCCGCCCGGCGCGGCCCGCCACCTGGCGCATCAGCTGAAACGTGCGCTCGGCCGCGCGCAGGTCAGAGCCCTGCAGCCCCAGATCGGCGTCGATCACACCCACCAGCGTCAGATGCGGGAAATTGTGCCCCTTGGCCACGATCTGGGTGCCGATGATGATATCGGCCTCGCCTGCGGCAATCGCCTCGATCTGCGCCTTCAGCGCCCGGGCCGAGCCGAAGAGGTCTGACGACAGCACCGCGATCCGCGCTTCGGGGAAGCGGGCGGTGACCTCTTCGGCCAGCCGTTCGACACCGGGGCCGATGGCGGCCATGCGCCCCTCGACCCCGCAGGAGGGGCAGGCCTCGGGGATCGGTTTTGACGCGCCGCATTGGTGGCAGATCAGCCGTTTGAGGAAACGGTGCTCGACCATCCGCGCATCGCAATGATCACAGCCGACCTGCTGGCCGCAGGCGCGGCACAGCGTGACGGGCGCATAGCCACGGCGGTTGATGAACAAAAGCGATTGTTCCCCGGCCTTTACGCGGCCCTCGACCCCTTTGGCCAGGGTCTCGGACATCCAGCGATCTGCGGGCAGCTTCTCGCCGCGCATGTCCACGGCCCGCATCTGCGGCAGCTCGGCGGTGCCAAACCGCGCCGTCAGATCCAGCCGCCGATAACGCCCCTGATCGGCATTGACCCAGGTCTCCAGCGAGGGCGTCGCCGAGGCCAGCACCACCGGGCAGCCGGTGATCGAGCCGCGCAGCACCGCCATGTCGCGGGCGTTGTAAAGCGCCCCCTCTTCCTGCTTGTAAGAGGTGTCATGCTCTTCATCGACCACGATCACCGCCAGATCCTGGAAGGGCAGGAACAGCGCCGAACGCGCCCCCACCACCAGCCCGACATCGCCGGTGGCGGCCATTTTCCACAGCCGCCGCCGCTCGGTCTGGGTGACGCCGGAGTGCCATTCGCCGGGGCGGGCCCCGAAGCGGGCCTGAACACGTGACAGAAAATCGGCGGTCAGCGCGATCTCGGGCAGAAGCACCAGCGCCTGCCGCCCGCGCCGCAGCGCCTCGGCCACGGCTTCGAGATAGGCTTCGGTCTTGCCCGATCCGGTGACGCCTTTCAGCATGACGGGCTGGAAGGCACCCGCCGCCACCCAGTCGCGCAGGGCCTCACCCGCGGCGATCTGATCGCCTGCCAGCCGCGAGGGCGCATCGGCGTTCAGGCGCGGATAGGGCAGATCGCGGGGCGCCTCTTCCTCGGTCAGCACGCCCAGTTTCACCAGCCCCTTGACGACGGATGCCGAGACAGAGGCCGCCTCGGCCAGTTCAGCCGCCAGCACGGGGGCCCCCCCGAAGGAGCGCAGCACCTCGATCACCCTGTGGCGGGCGTCGGTCAGCTGATTGGGCACCGGGCCCGACAGCCGCAACACCTTGCGCATCGAGGGCGGGCTGGTCAGCCCCGGCGCCCGCGTCGCCAGCCGCAGCATCGAGGGCAGCCAGGTCATGGTGTAATCGGCAGCCCGCGTCAGGAACTGCCGCAGCTCGGCCCGCATGGGGGGCACGTCCAGCACCCGGGCGATGCTGCGCAGTTTCGCGCGGTCGAAATCGCCAACCCCCGGCCCCCAGACCACCCCCAGCACCTTGCGCGGGCCCAGCGGCACCTCGACGAAATCGCCGGTGCCGCAGCCGCCTTCGGGGGCGCGATAGTCAAGGAACGGGCCAAGCGGTTCGGTCGTCAGAACCGCGACCGTCTCGCCTGCGGCGAAATCGCGTTCATATGATCCGGCTGGCTCTGTCACCGTTAGCGCTCACATTTCAATTCCCGGACCCTCTTTCACCCCGGGCCGCTTTGCGGTAATACCCGCCTCGATCCCCTTACTCCACCCTTGCCTGCCCAATGGGAGCATGACGCCATGAAGTTCTTTGTAGATACCGCCGATGTGGATGCGATCCGCGAGCTGAATGATCTCGGCATGGTGGATGGTGTGACCACCAACCCCTCGATCATCCTGAAATCGGGCCGTGACATCCTGGAAGTCACCAAAGAGATCTGTTCGATCGTTTCCGGCCCGGTCTCGGCCGAGGTCGTGGCTGAAAAAGCCGATGACATGATCGCCGAGGGCCGCAAACTGGCGAAAATCGCCGAAAATATCGCGGTGAAAGTGCCGCTGACCTGGGACGGTCTGAAGGCCTGCAAAGTGCTGTCAGATGAGGGCCGCATGGTCAATGTGACGCTGTGCTTCTCGGCCAATCAGGCGCTGCTGGCGGCAAAAGCGGGCGCGACCTTCATCTCGCCCTTCATCGGCCGTCTCGATGATATCAACCTCGATGGTCTGGATCTGATCCAGGACATCCGCACGATTTACGACAACTATGGCTTTGACACCCAGATCCTGGCGGCCTCGGTGCGCACGGTCAATCACGCGAAAGACTGCGCGCTGATCGGCGCCGATGTGATGACCGCACCGCCTTCGGTGATCAAGTCGATGGCGAATCACATCCTGACCGACAAGGGTCTGGAGCAATTCGCAAAAGACTGGGCCAAGACCGGCCAGAAAATCCTCTGATCGTCAGATCAGGACCAGGCGTAAACGGGGGCTTCGGCCCCCGTTTTCATTTTGAAAGGCGGGGAGTTGAGGCGGGGAGTTGAAAGGTGGGGACGCCTGAGGCTGGCCTCTTTTGCCCCAAGGCATTAGCCTGCATCAGCCCCTCTGAGGAGACAAGAATGCCCGCGAAAAACCCCGAAGCCCCCGAAGCGCTGGAATTCCTGGCCACCCGCCTGTCGCAGCCTGCGAAAATGTTCACCGCGCCCGTGCCCTCGCACGAAGAGCTGGCGGCGATTTTGCAGATCGCCCTGCGGGTTCCCGATCATGGCAAGCTGGAGCCATGGCGGCTGATCGTGCTGGAAAAACCCGATTTCATTCGCCTGGCCGATCTGGCCGAGGCGCGGGCGAAAGAGCTGGGGGCGGATGCGGAAAAGACCGAAAAGGCCCGCGGCCAGTTTGATCGCGGCCTCATGGCGGTGGCGGTGATCTCTTCGCCGAAAATCTCGGACAAGATCCCGCAGGCCGAGCAGGTCCTCTCGGCAGGGGCGCTTTGCATGAACCTGGTCACAGTCGCAACGGCGGCGGGCTGGGGGGCAAACTGGCTGAGCGGCTGGCCCTCGCATGATGCGGTCTTCCGCGCGCGTGCCTTTGGCTGCAGCGCAGAGGAAAGCGTGGCGGGTATCGTCCATATCGCCACCCCGGCGCGGGCCTTCACCGACCGGCCGCGCCCCGATCCGGCCCGGGTGGTGCAATGGGGATTGGGCGGCTGAACGGGCTGCTGCGCCGCGCCTGGCGCGATACATGGCGCATTCTGCGCAAGCCGCAGATCCGGCGGACCGGGGCCCTGTCGCTTTTGTTGACCGGGGCGCTGCTGGTGGCGGCCTGGGCGATATTGCTTTTGGTCCTGATATCGCGCGGTGACATCGGCGCGGCTGATGGCGGGCTGGACAGCGCCTTGCCAGAGGAACTGGCCCTGACAGGCGCAACTTTTTGGCTTTTGCTGCTGGCGGCCTCCAGTTTTCTGATGGTGCCCGTGGCCGCAGTCTTTGCGGGCCTGTCGATGGATGAGGTCGCCGCCCCGGTCGAGCGGCTGCGCTGGCCGGGAATGCGTCCGCCAAAAGCGGCGCGATACAGTCGCCTGAAGCGGCTGGTGAACTTCATCGGGCTGTTGCTGGTCGCCAATCTGCTGGCGGCGGTGGTTATGCTGCTATTGCTGCCGCTGATTGGCTTTTTTGCGCTGATCGTCTGGTTCGGGGTGAATGGCCGCCTGCTCGGGCGTGAGTATTTTACCCTGATCGCGTTGCGCCACCTCTCGCCCGCAGCGGCGGGCCGGATGCTGTCACAGGCGTCCGGCGCAGTCTGGCTGGCAGGCATGGCACTGGCGCTATCGCTGAGCGTGCCGATTCTGAACCTGGCTGCTCCCTGGCTGGGGGCGCTGTGGTTCACCCATATCTTCCACCGCATCCGCACCGCCGCGCCTGCAACGCACAGCAGCGGTTAGGGGCCACGGGCAGAACGGCCAGGTCTGTTGGGCGGCGGGCGTCTATTGGGCGCCTATTGGGCGGCGGGCTCGGCCTGCTGCGCCTGTTCATAGGCGTCTTTGTCAAGAACGCCACGGAAATCAATGTCATAGATGGTGAACCATCCCGACAGGATCACCCCTGAAATCGCCGCCCAGATCACCGCTGCAAAGCCGGTGGCGATCAGGGCGCTGCGGCCGACCGTCTCTTCGGCGGGCGCGCCAGGGGGCGTGCCTGGCACCACCTCTCCGGCCTCGGCCTGGGTGCGGGTGCGCAGCTGCAACACGATGTAAAAGGTCAGAAACCAGGTGATGGCGAAAAGGACGATGGCGGATGTGAGGTTCATACCTGCTCCAGTTCCACGAGGCAGCCGTTGAAATCCTTGGGGTGCAGAAAGAGCACGGGCTTGCCGTGGGCACCGATCTTCGGCTCGCCCGTCCCCAGCACGCGTGCGCCCTGCGCCTGCAGACGGTCGCGCGCGGCCAGAATATCATCGACCTCATAGCAGATGTGATGGATACCACCTGCCGGGTTTTTCTCAAGAAAGCCCCGGATCGGTGAGGCCTCTCCCAGCGGGTAGAGCAGCTCGATCTTGGTATTGGGCAGCTCGATAAAGACCACCGTCACGCCATGGTCTGGCTCATCCTGAGGGGCACCGACCTTCGCGCCCAGCGTGTCACGATACTGACGCGAGGCGGCCTCAAGGTCGGGCACGGCGATGGCGACATGGTTCAGACGTCCGATCATCGGTAATCTCCTGGGCAAGGGATGGCCGACCGTCCTGCAGATGGTGCCATCGGGCGGCCTGACGGGGCTGACAGCCTGCTTATGCGCCGCGACAGCCTGCGGGGCAAGGCCCAGGTGCTGCGCCGCAAGCCAGCGCCTGCTGGGGCCGGGCTGCGGTGGCGCTGTTAACGCGCGATTCACCCGGTCATGCCAGGCTGGGGTCAGCTGCTCAGTAAAAGGAATGCTGCGATGTCCCCGCGCCCCCCCGCGACGCCTGTAATGCTTCCTGCAATGGTGCCTGGAATGGCCCCGACGATCCAGGCGCTGCCCCTGCGCGGGCTGACGCTGCTGATCGTCGAAGACAGTCGCTTCGCCAGTGAGGCGCTGCGCCTGATGTGCCAGCGATCGGGGGCACGTATCCGGCGGGCTGACAGTCTTGGCGTCGCGGCCTCGCATCTGGGGCTTTACCGGCCGGATGTGGTGATCATCGATCTCGGCCTGCCCGACGGGCGGGGTGAGGATCTGATCCGCGGCCTGTGCCGGGATGGCGGCCCGGTCGTGCTGGGGATGAGCGGGGATGAAAACGGCGCTCAGCGGTCCTTTGCGGCGGGGGCGGTTGGCTTTCTCGGCAAGCCTTTGCCCGATCTGGCAGGCTTTCAGGCGGTCATCCTGTCGCATCTGGGGGATCGAGAGATGCGCAGCGCCCCCTTTGAGGCAGAGATCACCCCCGATCCGCTGGCCCTGCGCGATGATCTGCGGCTGGCAGAGGCGGCGCTGGCAAATGGCAAAGGTGAGGATGCGCGAACCTGGCTGCAGGGCTTTCTGGCGGGGCTTGCGCTGCAAAGCGGTGATCCGGCGCTGAAATCAGCAGCCGATGCGATCAGCAGCAGCCGTGATCGCGGCCAAATCCGCGATCTGATCAGCGAAAAGATCCGCCAGATGCCGATAATCGCCACATCTGACGGCCTTCACCCGGCCCGGAAGCCGCATCTGACACCGCGCTTGCAGCGCGCTGTCGGCGCAGGCGGGGCGCAGCACCCGGCTGCGACCTCGGGCTCTGCCCAGGCCTGACCTGGGTCTTTTGGCGCGCGGGCTCTGGTCGGGGAAGGGCTCAGAGGGCGGGATCAGCACAGGCCAAAAGATCACGCGTGGCCGCTGACAGCCGTGCTTTCTGGCGGCCCTGCGCGTCGAAGTTGTCAGGCTTCAGCCAGGTCTGGATTTTCGCAGACAGCGCAGGCCAGTCTTTGTCGATGACCGAGAACCAGGCCGTGTCGCGGCTGTGGCCTTTGACGATCATATGCTGGCGAAAGACGCCCTCATAGCTGAAGCCCAGCCGCTGCGCGGCCCTGCGTGAAGGCAGGTTCAGCGCGTTGCATTTCCATTCATAGCGCCGATACCCCTGCCGGAACGCCCAATCCATCATCAGCGACATCGCCTCGGTGACAGCGATTCCGCGCTGCATGGCGGGCGAGATGCAGATATGGCCGACCTCGATTGTGCCCGCCTCAGGCGTGATGCGCAGATAGGCGGCGATCCCGCCGTAAAGCCCGGTTTTCAGATCGCGCAGCACGAGGAAATACGGATCCCGCCCGCCCTGGGCAGCCTGCGCCCAGGCATGATAGTCGGCGGCAGAGGCGAAGGGGCCATTGCCCATATAATCCCAAAGCCGCGCATCCCCGTCAAAGGCGGTGAAAAGCGCGGCGGCGTGGCGGTCTGCATCCAGCGGCTCTAACGCGACGGCGCGACCAGACAGATGCAGCGCCTCAGGCCTGGGCGGGGGCTGCCAGTTCGGCAAGGGCTCGCCGAAGGCGGGTTCAGGCAGATCGGACATGGCGCACCTCTGGGGGATGTCCACTCAGGCTAGGGGGCTGGTCGGGGCCAGGCAAGCGGCAGCGCCCCTGGACTTATTTTCACGGCGCATCTGGAAAGGTCTGGGCATGAAAAGGCCCGCCGCGATCATTGTCGCAGGCGGGCCGGTCAGTCTCAGATCTGTCAGACCGCGCAGGTCTCAGGCGTCTTTCGGGATCACCCGCAGCCGCAGCTCGCGCAGCTGCTCATTGGTGGGTTCCGAGGGCGCGTTCATCAGCAGATCTTCGGCGCGTTGGTTCATCGGGAACATGATGACCTCACGGATATTGGTGGTATCCGCCAGCAGCATGACCAGCCGGTCGATCCCTGCCGCGCAGCCGCCGTGGGGCGGGGCGCCGTATTTGAACGCCTTAACCATGCCGCCGAAGCGCTTGTCGACCTCGGAATTCGGGTATCCGGCCAGCTCAAAGGCCTTATACATGATTTCCGGCTTATGGTTGCGGATGCCGCCCGAGATGATCTCATAGCCGTTGCAGGCCAGGTCATACTGATAGGCATAGACGTTCAGCGGATCGCCCGACAGCGCCTCAAGCCCGCCCTGCGGCATCGAGAAGGGGTTGTGCGAGAAGTCGATCTTGCCGTCATCGGTCTTCTCATACATCGGGAAATCGACGATCCAGGCAAAGCGGAAGCTGTTCACATCGGTCAGACCCAGCTCGCGGCCGATCTCATTGCGGGCGCGGCCGGCAACCGATTCGAACACATCGGGCTTGCCGCCCAGGAAGAACACCGCGTCGCCCTCGGCAAGGCCCAGTTCAACCCGGATTGCCTCGGTGCGCTCTGCTCCGATGGCTTTGGCGATCGGGCCAGCCGCCTCGGTCGAGCCATCTTCGGCCTTGCGCCAGAAGATATAGCCCATGCCCGGCAGGCCCTCTTTTTGCGCGAAGGCATTCATGCGGTCAGCAAATTTGCGCGAGCCGCCGGTCGGCGCGGGAATGGCGCGAACCTCGGTGCCCTCATTTTCCAGAAGGTTTGCAAAGATCGCAAAGCCCGAGCCCCGGAAGTGCTGCGAGACATCGACCATTTTGATCGGGTTGCGCAGGTCCGGCTTGTCCGAGCCATACCATTTCAGCGCGTCACGATAAGAGATCAGCGGCCAGTCGGCATGGACCTTGCGGCCTTCGCCGAATTTCTCGAAGAGGCCCTGCAGCACCGGCTGCACGGCGGCGAAAACGTCTTCCTGGGTGACGAAAGACATCTCGATATCGAGCTGGTAGAAATCGGTGGGCGAGCGGTCAGCCCGCGGGTCTTCGTCGCGGAAGCAGGGCGCGATCTGGAAATAGCGGTCAAAGCCCGCCACCTGGATCAGCTGTTTGAACTGCTGCGGCGCCTGGGGCAGGGCGTAGAATTTGCCCGGATGCAGACGCGAGGGCACCAGGAAGTCGCGTGCGCCCTCGGGCGAAGACGCCGTGATGATCGGGGTCTGGAATTCGTTAAAGCCCTGATCCCACATGGCATTGCGCAGCCAGCGCACGACGTTCGAGCGCAGGATCATGTTCTTGTGCATCGTGTCCCGACGCAGGTCGAGGAAACGATAGGTCAGGCGGGTTTCCTCGGGATATTCGGTCTCACCGAAGACCGGCAGCGGCAGGTCGCCATCAACCGGGCCCAGCACCTCGACGTCGGTCGCATAGACCTCAATCTCGCCGGTCGGGATTTTGGTGTTGATCAGGCTGGCGTCACGCGCCTTCACGCGGCCATCAATGCGGATCACCCATTCCGAGCGCACCTTGCTCAGTTCGGCAAAGGCCGGGCTGTCGCTGTCGGCCAGCACCTGGGTGATGCCGTAATGGTCGCGCAGGTCGATGAACAGCACGCCCCCATGGTCGCGCACACGGTGCACCCAGCCCGAAAGGCGCACGGTCTCGCCGACATTGGCGTTATTGAGGCCTGCACAGGTATGGCTGCGATAGGCGTGCATCGGCGTTCCCCTTTCAGAGGTGTGTTTCATCGGCCCCGGTAAAACGCCGAGTGCCGCGCGAAGTCAAGCCCGCGCCCCTCTGAACAGCAAAAGGCCCGCCAAAAGCGGGCCTTTCACGGGTCTCTGTCGTGTCAGATCACTTCGGAATATCGCCGGTGATGCCTTCGACATAGAAATCCATCGTGGCAAGGGCTGCGTCATCGGCAACCACGCCATCAGCCAGCCACTCCGAGCCGTCCTGTTTGTTCAGCGGCCCGGTGAAGGGGTGGTAGGTGCCAGCCGCGATATCATCGCGCAGCTTTTCAGCGGCGGCTTTCACCTCGGCCGGAACGGCCTCGGTGATTTCGCCGATCTCGACCTCACCGCCGGCGATGCCTTCCCAGGCGGCCGATTGCGCGTAAGAGCCATCCAGCAGCGCGCCGACGCGCTTGATGTAATAGGGCGACCAGTTGTCGATGATCGCCGAGACGCGGGGCGCGGGCTTATAGGCCGACATGTCAGAGGCCTGACCGAAACCGATCACGCCCTCGACCTTGGCGGCCTCGGCCAGCGGTGCGGTGGAATCGGTGTGCTGCAGGATCACGTCGATGCCCTGGTCGATCAGCGCTTTGGCGGCATCGGCCTCTTTGGCGGGGTCGAACCAGGTATAGGCCCAGACCACGGTCATGGTCGCATCCGGGTTCACCTTTTTGGCGTGGATGTAAGAGGCGTTGATGCCCTGGATGACCTCGGGGATCGGGTAAGAGCCGATATAGCCGATTTTATTCGATTTGGTCATATGGCCCGCGATGGTGCCCATGACGGCGCGGCCCTCATAGAAGCGGGCGTCATAGGTCGAGACATTCGGCTGGTCGCGCTTGAAGCCCGTGGCATGCTCGAATTTGATATCCGGGAACTGCGCCGCGACCGCCTGGGTCGCGTCCATGAAGCCGAAAGAGGTGGTGAAGATGATATTGCAGCCATCCAGCGCGAATTGGGTGATGGCACGCTCGGCGTCGGCACCCTCGGGCACCGATTCCTGCCAGGCGATATCGACCTTGTCGCCGAACTCTTCCTTCAGCGCCAGCGCGCCCTGATGGTGCTGATAGGTCCAGCCGCCGTCACCGATGGGGCCGACATAGATGAAGCAGGCCTTCACATGATCCAGGCCCTGCGCCATAGCCGCGCCGCTGGTCAGCGACAGGCCAAGGCCAATGGCGGCACCCGCCAGCAGATTTCTGCGTTTCATAACAGTCTCCCCGTTGTGGCAGGGGCCTTGGTGCCCCCGCAAATTCTGCCCCGCTATGGGGCGTGAAAACCTTGCCCGGGCATGGCCCGTGGCCCTGATCCAGCCTCAGCGAGAGGCGTGGAAATTCTGCCCCAAAGAGGCCGGGGCGCCCATCCTGGCCCCTTTGCGCGCCGACATCACCACCAGCACGACGATGGTGATCAGATAGGGCGCCATGCTGAGATACTCGACCGGGATGCGGTATTCTGCGGCCTGCAGGTTCGGCCCCAGCACCAGCAGCCCGCCGAAAAGCCAGGCCCCGAACAGCACGCGCCCGGGCCGCCAGGAGGCAAAGACCACGATGGCCAATGCGATCCAGCCGATGCCATTGGTGATATTGTCGGTCCACTGCGGCACCCGCACCAGGCTGATATAAGCCCCGCCGATTCCGGCCATCGCGCCGCCAAAAAGGATGCAGAGCAGGCGGATCCGGTTGACCTTATAGCCAAGGGCGTGGGCGGCCTCATGGTTCTCGCCGACAGCGCGGATGATCAGCCCGGCGCGGCTGCGGTTCAGAAGCCACCAGGTCACCGCGACCATGGCCAGCCCGAACCAGACCACCCAGTCATGGCGGAACAGCATCGGCCCAAGGAAGGGAATGTCGCGCAGCGGCCCCATCGGCACCGCGCCCGTTACCGGCGGTTTGATCCCGTTGAACCCCTGTCCGGCCAGCGATGAGATGCCGATGCCGACGAGTGTCAGCGCCAGCCCTGTGGCAACCTGATTGGCCTGCAGCACAAGGACCAGAAAGGCAAAAATCAGCGAGAAAGCCGCGCCACAGGCCGCGCCCGCCAGAAAGCCCAGGATGGGGCTTTGGAAGGTGACGGCGGCGATAAAGCCAGAGACGGCGCCGATGATCATCATCCCCTCAACGCCCAGGTTCAGGACGCCCGAACGCTCGACCACGGTCTCGCCAAGGGCCGCCAGCAGGATCGGCACCGAACCCACCATCAGCGAGGCCATCAGAACCGCAATATCAATGCCGCCGATGATCATGCGCCCGCTCCTTTGCTTTGGCTGCGGCTCAGGCGGATGCGGTAATTGGTCAGCACATCGACGCCCAGCAGGAAGAAAAGCAGCATGCCCTGAAAGACCTGGATCGAGGCCGCAGGCAGGTTCAGGCGCGATTCCGCAAGGCTGCCGCCGACATAGGTCAGCGCCATCAACAGCCCGGCCAGCACGATGCCCAGCGGGTTCAGCCGGCCAAGGAAGGCAACGATGATCGCGGTGAAACCATAGCCGGTGGCAAAATTCTCGGTCAGCTGACCGGCGGGGCCGCTGACCTCGAAAATCCCGGCCATACCTGCAAGGATCCCGGCGGTGCCGAGGCAAAAGATTATCAGCCGCGTCGGGCTGACGCCATGGAAGCGGGCCGCGCGCGGGGCCTGGCCTGCAAGGCGGATCTGAAAGCCGATGCCATGGCGGGTCAGCAACACATAGGCCGCAACGGCTACGGCCAGCGCGGTGAATGCGCCCCAATGCAAGCCGCTGCGCTCGATCAGGTCGAAATTGCGGGCGGCGGGATAGGTCGAGAAGTTGCGGCTGCCAGGAAAGCCCATGCCCTCGGGGTTTCGCAGAAAGCTGAATGAGGCCTTTGCAAGGATCGCCTGGGCGACATAGACCAGCATCAGCGACACAAGGATCTCATTGGTGTTGAACCTTGTGCGCAAAATCGCAGGGATCATGGCCCAGGCCCAGCCGCCAAAAGCCCCGGCCGCGACCATCAGCGGAAAGATCAGCCGGTTTTCGGTCGGGTAAAAGGCAAGCCCGACTGAGGCCCCGATGACCGCGCCCATGATATACTGGCCTTCAGCGCCGATATTCCAGATCCCGGCGCGAAACCCCATCGCCAGCCCGACCGCGATCAGGATCAGGGGGGCCGCTTTGATAAAGAGCTGAGCGCGGAAATAGGAGGCGTTGGATCCGGCCAGAGGCTCCCAGAAAATGGTTCGGATCACGGTGAACGGATTCGAGCCGAGCGCCGCAAACAGCAGGCCAGCCGCTGTCATCGTCAGAAGAACAGCCAGCACTGGCGTGAACCACAGCCAGAAGCGTGAGGGATTTGGGCGCTTTTCCAGCCTCAGCACAGATCACCCCCGGGGCCATCGTTGCGCAACCAATTCCTTGCAAGGAATTGGGCCGATTTCTTGCAAGAAATCGGGCTTGTGGCTGCCCATTGCGCGTCAGTTTGCAAGATGCGCTTCCTCCATGCCGTGGGCGCCGCCCATCATCAGCCCGATCTGTTCGGTGTCGAGGCCCTGGATCGGGCGCGGGGCGGTCAGGCGGCCAGCATTCAGCACTGCGAAGGTGTCCGCGATCTCCATCAGCTCATCGAGATCCTGGCTGATCACCACCACCGCAGCACCCGCCGCCGCACAGTCGAGGATTTTCTGGCGGATTGCGCTGGCTGCTGCCGCATCCACGCCCCAGGTGGGCTGATTGATCACGATCACATCTGCCCCCTGTTGCAGCTCTCGCCCCATCAGGAATTTCTGCAGGTTTCCGCCCGACAGCGCCCTTGCCGCCACATCCGGCCCGGGCGTTCTGACGTCGTAATCCCGGATCACCGCTTTTGCGAAATCGCGCACTTTGCCCCAGCTGACAAAGCCGTTGCGCGACAGGGGCATCCTCGCCCCCGCCGTAAGCCAGGCGTTTTCTGTCAGGCTCATATCCGGGGCAGCGGCATGGCCATAGCGATCCTCGGGGGCGGCGACGAGGCCTGCTTTGCGCCTTTGCGCCGGGCCTGCCGCGCCAATCGGCTGACCGTTAAGCGTGATCGCCCCGGGCGCGGAACGCAGCTCGCCTGAAAGCGCCAGCAGCAGCTCATCCTGGCCATTTCCGGCCACGCCTGCGATGCCCAGGATCTCACCTTTGGCGAGTGAAAAGCTGATCTCGCGCAGGGGGGTGCCAAAGGGGATCGGCGAGGGGCGCGACAGGTTCGAAACCTGCAGCGCCACTGCGCCATGTGTCGCGGGGCTGCGCGATGGCACCGCAAGCGATGCGCCGACCATCAGCTCGGCCATCTCGCGGGCCGAGCGCTCGCGCGGGGTGCAGGTGGCGACCACCCTGCCACGCCGCAGGATCGTGGCCTCATCGCAAAGACTGCGGATCTCTTCCAGCTTGTGGCTGATGTAAAGAATCGAGGTGCCTGCCGCCGCCAGCTGCCGCAGGGTGCCAAAGAGGATTTCCACCTCCTGGGGGGTCAGCACTGAGGTCGGCTCGTCCATGATCAGCAGTTTCGGATCCTGCAGCAGGCAGCGGATGATCTCGACCCGCTGGCGCTCGCCCGCAGACAGGTCGCCGACATGGCGGGCAGGGTCCAGCGGCAGGCCATAGGCCTCTGACACCTCGCGGATACGGCCCGACAGGATGCGCAGGGGGGGCGGGGTCTCCATCCCGAGCGCGACATTTTCCGCAACCGTCAGCGCCTCGAAAAGCGAGAAATGCTGGAACACCATTGCCACGCCCTGGCGGCGGGCCTCGGCGGGGCGGCCGGGGGCATAGGGGCGGCCTGACAGCAGCATGCGGCCCTGGTCCGGGCGCACGAGGCCATAGATCATCTTGACCAGCGTCGATTTGCCCGCGCCATTCTCGCCCAAAAGCGCATGGATTTCGCCCGTCCGGATGGTGAACGAGACATCGCTGTTGGCGATCACGCCGGGATAGGCCCTGGTCAGGCCTTCGAGGCGCAAAAGCTCATCCGTGGCGGCTGTCATCCCCGCATTCTGCCTTTCTGCTGTCCGGAGGGCCGGGCCTGATCCCGGTTTCCATCCGGGCCTCAATAGTTGCACCGCGCCCCTGACCGCAATGGCCTGCGGGTGTTTGCTGGCGCGGATATCGTCAATCGGGCGGGGGATGCGTGAATTTTCAGCCGCCTGATGCCGCCCGGGCGGCCAGCCAGGCCGGAATGCATGGCCAAATCGGGGGTGATCCGCCGGGACCGATTCTCTCGCCCGGGTCTTTCGCGCAGGGGGTGTGAAGGGCGCAGGCGGCGAACCGCCCCCTTTCACGGGGGGCTGGCAGTTGTTAGGTTGGCCCCATGTCAGGCGCACCCCGATTCATCCATCTTCGCACCCATACCGAGCACTCTTTGCTGGAGGGCGCGATCCCGGTCAAAAAGCTGGTGAAACTGGCCGCAGCGGCAGAAATGCCCGCGATTGCCGTCACCGACACGAACAACATGTTCTGCGCGCTGGAGTTTTCCAGCCATTGCAAGGATGCGGGCGTGCAGCCGATTGTCGGCTGTCAGGTCGCGCTGGAATATGACCCCTCGGCGCCTGGCGAAAAGCCCCGGATGCCCGCGCCCATCGTGCTGCTGGCGCAGTCCGAGGCGGGTTATATGAACCTGATGAAGCTGAACTCGTGTCTTTATCTCGATAAGGCGGGTCAGCTGGTGCAGGTCACGGTTGACCAGCTGGCCGCGCATGGCGAGGGGCTGATCTGCCTGACCGGCGGGCCTGACGGGCCTTTGGGGCGGCTGTTGCAGGGCGGGCAGGAGCCGAAAGCGCGGGCGCTGCTGGAGCGGCTGGCGGCGATTTATCCCGACCGTCTTTATGTCGAATTGCAGCGCCATCCGGGCGAGGGCGGCAAGCTGCCGCCCGCCGAGGCCGGGTCAGAGCGCGGCCATATCGAGCTGGCCTATGCGCTTGGCCTGCCGCTGGTTGCCACCAATGATGTCTATTTCCCCAAAACCGACATGTATGAGGCGCATGACGCGCTGATCTGCATCGCCGAGGGCGCCTATGTCGACCAGCTGGAGCCGCGCCGCCGCCTGACGCCGCAGCACTATCTGAAGTCCGAATCCGAGATGTGCGCGCTTTTCGCCGATCTGCCCGAGGCGCTGGAGAATACCGTCGAGATCGCAAAGCGCTGCGCCTTCATGGCCTATAAGCGCAAGCCGATCCTGCCGAAATTCGCCGATGATGAGGTGGAAGAGCTGCGTCGCCAGGCCTGGGAGGGGCTGGAGAAGCGCCTTGCGGTGATCCCACTGGCCGCACCGCGTGAGGAATATGAGGAACGGCTGAAGTTTGAACTGTCGATCATCGAGCGGATGGGCTTTCCCGGCTATTTCCTGATCGTGTCTGACTTTATCAAATGGGCCAAAGAGCACGATATTCCGGTCGGGCCGGGGCGGGGCTCGGGGGCGGGCAGCCTGGTGGCCTATGTGCTGACCATCACCGACCTTGATCCGCTGCGCTATGCGCTGCTGTTCGAGCGGTTTTTGAACCCCGAGCGGGTCTCGATGCCCGACTTCGACATCGACTTCTGCATGGATCGCCGCGAAGAGGTGATCCGCTATGTGCAGGAAAAATACGGCCATGACAAAGTGGCGCAGATCATCACCTTCGGCGCGTTGCTCTCAAAGATGGCGGTGCGCGATGTGGGGCGCGTGCTGCAGATGTCTTACGGCCAGGTCGACCGCCTGGCCAAGATGATCCCGGTTGAGGGGGTCAAGCCGGTTTCCATCACCAAGGCGCTGGCCGATGAGCCGCGCCTGCGTGAGGCCGCGAAGGAAGAGGTCGTCGGGCGGCTGTTGAAATATGCCGAACAGGTCGAGGGGCTTTACCGCTCGGCCGGCACCCACGCCGCCGGTGTGGTGATCGGCGACCGGCCGCTGGATGAGCTGGTGCCGCTGTATCAGGATCCGCGCTCGGAAACCCCGGCCACCCAGTTCAATATGAAATGGGTCGAGGCGGCGGGGCTGGTGAAGTTCGACTTCCTCGGCCTGAAAACCCTGACCGTTATCAAAGACGCGATCCGCCAGGTGCTGGAGGCGGGGCGCCCGCTGCATATCGGCCCCGACGGCACGCAGCTTTACGAACCGCCTGCGGGGGCGGAGAATGACATCGGGCATATCCCGCTCGATGACAAAGCGACCTATGATCTTTACTCGGCGGCGCGCACGGTCGCGGTCTTCCAGGTGGAAAGCTCGGGCATGATGGATGCGCTGCGGCGCATGAAACCCACCTGTATCGAGGATATCGTGGCGCTGGTGGCGCTGTATCGCCCCGGCCCGATGGAGAACATCCCCACCTATTGCGAGGTGAAGAACGGCACCAAAGAGCTGGAGTCGATCCATCCGACCATCGACCACATCCTGAAGGAAACCCAGGGCATCATCGTCTATCAGGAACAGGTGATGCAGATCGCCCAGGTCATGGCGGGCTATTCGCTTGGCGGCGCTGACCTTTTGCGCCGCGCCATGGGTAAGAAAATCGCCGAGGAAATGGCGAAGGAACGGCCCAAGTTCATCGAGGGCTGCACGGCCACCCACCAGATCGACACCAAAAAATCCGGTGAGGTGTTCGACCTGCTGGAGAAATTCGCCAATTACGGTTTTAACAAATCGCACGCGGCCGCCTATGCGGTGGTCAGCTATCAGACCGGCTGGATGAAGGCGAACCATCCGGTTGAATTCATGTCCGGCGTGATGAATTGCGATATCCATCTGACCGACAAGCTGGCGATCTATAAGCGCGAGCTGGACCGGATGGAGGTCAAGGTCGTCCCTCCTTGCGTCAATCGCAGCCTGGCGGTGTTTTCGGTCAAGGATCAGCAGCTGGTCTACGGCCTTGGCGCGCTGAAAAACGTCGGCGTCGAAGCGATGAAGACGATTGTCGAGGCGCGTGGCCAAAAGCCCTTTGCGACGATTTTCGACTTTGCCCGCCGGGTGGATCTGAAGAAGATCGGCAAGCGCCCGATGGAGATGCTGGCCCGCGCCGGGGCCTTTGATCAGCTGGACCCGAACCGGGCACGTGTATTCGAGGCGCTGGACGGGCTGGTGGCCTATTCGGCGGCGGTGCATGAGGCGGCGGCCTCGGCCCAGGTCTCGCTGTTCGGCTCGTCTGGTTCGGACATACCCGAGCCACGCATCCCCTTCCGCGATGACTGGCTGCCGGTCGAACGCCTGGGCCATGAGCATCAGGCGATCGGCTTCTACCTGTCGGGCCATCCGCTTGATGATTACATGTCGGCGCTGAAACGCTCAAAGGTCGAGACCCTGACCGAGATCACCCGCAAGGCGCTGGCCAAAGGCCCCTATATCGCCAAGATCGCGGGCTCGGTTTCGGCGCGGCAGGAACGCAAATCGGCCAAGGGCAATCGCTTCGCCTTTGTCTCGCTTTCCGATCCGACCGGGCTTTATGAGGTGACCTGCTTCTCGGATGTGCTGGAAGCCTGCCGCGATTTCCTGGAGCCCGGCTGCAATGTGGTCCTCACGGTCAAGGTCGATCCCGATGGCGAGGGCGTCAAGCTCCTGGCCAATGGGGTCGAGCCGATTGACCGCGTGGCCTCTCGGGCTGAGGCCGCCGATATCCGCATCCATATCGACCGCCCCGAGGCGGTGACCTCGCTTGCGCTTTTGCTGGGGGAACCCGCTGGCGGGGCGCGGGGGCGGATCACCCTTTGTGTGCCCGATGAGGAAGGGCGCGAGATCGACCTGCTGCTGCCCGATCCCTATCCGGTCAGCCCCCAGGTGCGCGGCGCCATCAAGGCGATGCAGGGCGTGGTGATGATCGAAGAGGTTTGAGCGGCCCCCGTTCCGCTGCATCTCTGGCACCAACACCGGGCCGCGCCTGGTCTGATTTTCTGAAAACATCCCCCTCAGCGGCCCGCGCATTGCGGGCTGTTGCCTTCTGCTGTCACCTGCAGTAATTGCGATGTAATAACATTACATTTGAGGATGCCATGCCAGCCAGCCCCCAATCAGGTGACAGCCGTCTGCCGGTTACAGTTCTTTCCGGCTTTCTCGGTGCAGGCAAAACCACGCTTTTGAACCATGTGCTGAACAACCGTCAGGGCCGCCGTGTCGCGGTGATCGTCAATGATATGTCCGAGGTGAATATCGACGCAGACCTGGTGCGGGCCGGCACCGAGCTGTCGCGCTCTGAGGAAAAGCTGGTCGAGATGAGCAATGGCTGCATCTGCTGCACCCTGCGCGATGACCTTTTGGCAGAGGTGCGCCGCCTCGCCGCAGAGGGGCGCTTTGACTATCTGCTGATCGAATCCACCGGCATTGCCGAGCCGCTGCCCGTCGCCGCGACTTTTGATTTCCGCGACAGCGCGGGCGAAAGCCTCTCAGATGTGGCGCGGCTGGATACGATGGTGACCGTGGTCGATTCCGTCAATCTGACCCGCGATTTCGCCAGCCATGATTTCCTGACGGATCGCGGTGAATCCCTCGGCGAGGGCGATCAGCGCAGCCTCGTCTCTTTGCTGACTGATCAGATCGAGTTCGCCGATGTGATCATCCTGAACAAGACCAGCGCGGCGGGGGCGCAACGCCTTGATACGGCGCGCAAAATCGTGCGGGCGCTGAACCCCGATGCGCGGGTGATCGAGACCGATTTCTCGCAGGTCGCGCCAGAGGCGATCTTTGACACCGGGCTGTTTGATTTCGATCAGGCGCATCAGCATCCCCTTTGGGCGAAAGAGCTTTACGGCTTTGAACACCACACCCCCGAGACCGAGGAATATGGCATTTCCTCATTCGTCTACCGCGCCCGCAGGCCTTTTGATCCGGCCCGGCTTTATGCCGTTCTCAATGGCGATCTGCCGGGGGTGATCCGCGCCAAGGGGCATTTCTGGCTGGCGACGCGCCCGAATTGGGTGGCCGAATTCAGCCTGACGGGGGCGATTTCCGGGGTGACGCCTTTGGGGGGCTGGTGGGCCTCGGTGCCGCGTGAACGCTGGCCGACCCATCCCGACTCGCTCAGCGAGGTTCTGTCGCATTGGCAGGAACCCTGGGGGGATCGCCGCCAGGAGCTGGTCTTTATCGGCGCCGGCATGGACCAGCCAGGGCTGATCGCGGCGCTGGATGCCGCCCTGGTGGCGCAGACAGATTTCACGCCCGCACTTTGGGCGGGGCTGGCGGATCCTTTCCCGGCCTGGGGCAATACGGGCCGCAAAGCGGATGGGCAAAGCGATGTCGCCTGAGGGCCGCTTTCCCCAGACCCGGCACAGGGGGGCATGCTGATGGGGCGCAATCTTGTCACCTCGCTGCGCTGTCGCGCCCGCGCCCGCCCGATGGATCGATTTGACCGTTTGCCGCCCGAGCTGCGCCACTGGCTGGCGCGGGCCGCGCTGCCCTGGAGCCCGCAGTCCGCCGCGCGTCTGTGGCAAAAGGCGCTGCGCGAGGCGGCGGGCGACCGGGTGGCGGCGCTGTCGCGGCTGGACCGCGCCGAGGCACGCCTGCTGGCGCGGGACGGGCGGCAGGTCTGGGGCGCGGATTACCCCCAGGCCGCCCTGGGAAAGCCAGGTTGATGAGGGGGGCCTGGCTGATGAGGCTGCCCTGGCAAGATCCTGCCCGCGCCATGGGGGATGTGATCGGTTGTGAATTGCCCTGCGCCCGCCCTGGGCGCTACCACAGGGGCCATGGCATCCCACACCCCCCGCGTTTCTTCCGGCCTTCTTTCTGTCCTTTTCTGCGCCGTGCTTTTGCCCGGGGTGGCAAAGGCGCATCCACATGAATTTGTTGATACAAATCTCGGTTTTCAGTTCGATGAGGCCGGGAAACTGGCAGCGATTTCCGTGGTCTGGCTTTATGACGACCTGACTTCGCTGCTGATCCTGGCGGATCTGGGGATGGATATGGATGGTGATGGTGTGCTGAACCCGGATGAGGCGGCGCGGCTGCAGCAAATGGCCGGGAACTGGCCCGAGGGCTTTGACGGCAACCTCTATCTGGCGGCAGATGGGGTGCCGCTGGCGCTTTCGGGCCCGCTGAACGGCCAGGCGGGGCTGCGCGACGGGCGGATCTGGATGACCCACCTGCGGGCGCTGACCACAAGGATCGGGCCAGAGCTGTCCGGGGTCTCGCTGCAGGCCTATGATCCCAGCTATTACATCGCCTATGATCTGCAGGGCAGCCCTGCGCAAAGCGGGCGGACGGATTGCCGGATCTCGACTCTTGCCGCGGATACAGCGGCGGCCCAGGCGCTTTATGACCAGGCGGTCAGTGAGGTGACCGGGGCAGAGCTGGCCGATGGTGATTATTTCCCCGAAATCGGCGGTGCATTCGCCGCAACGCTGAGGCTGGAATGCGACGCATTGCCATAATCGCCACCGGAGTTTTGCTGGCAGCCGCCGCGCTGGTCTGGGCCTTTGGGCTGGATCAGCGGGTGGCGCAGATGGTGCTGGGGCTGCAGCGCGATTATCAGAACGCACTTGGCCGGGTGCTCAGGGCACTGCGGGCCGGGGATCCGGGGGCGATGGCCTCGTTCCTGGGCATCTGCTTTGCCTATGGGTTTTTCCACGCGCTTGGGCCGGGCCATGGCAAGGCGCTGATCGCCGCCTGGAGTTTTGGTGCCGGATCTGGCGCAAGACGGGCGCCCGGGCGGGTGGTGATGGTGGCGGCGCTGGCCTCACTGGGGCAGGCGACGGTGGCGGTTGCGGTGATCTGGGCTGGGATCTGGCTTTATGACGGCATGCGCGAGCGGGTCGAGGGCCTGGCCGCGCTGATTGATCCGATTGCGCTGATGCTGATCGCGCTTTTGGGGCTGATCCTGTTCCGGCGCGGGCTGCGCCATCTGGCACGGCATTCGGGGGATCATTCCGCGGTCCATCCGGCGGCCCATCCGGCGGCTCATCCGGTGGGGCAGGAAACCGCCGGGGCGCATCACCATCATGATCACCACCATGACGCCGATTGCGGCTGTGGCCATCAGCATATGCCGGATGCCTCGGCGGTGGCCCAGGCGCATGGTTGGCGCGAGATCGCGCTTTTGGTCGCGGGGGTGGCGCTGCGCCCCTGCACGGGTGCGCTTTTCATGCTGATCCTGACCTGGCGGCTGGGGCTGAACGGGCTGGGGATCCTGGGCGTCTATGTGATGGGTTTTGGCACCTTCCTGGTGACCGGCATCGCGGCGCTGCTGGCTGTCACCCTGCGCAGCACGTTAGAGCGGGCGGTCAATGCGCCGGGAAGTGCGGCGCTGCTGCAGACCTCGGGGCGGCTGGCGGCGCTGATCGAGCTGGCGGCCGGAGCGCTGATCTTCATCCTGGGCCTCTCGGCGGCGCTGCGGCTGCTGTGACGCGGCCAGGCTGGCCGAGGGGCCTACCAATGGGGCGGCGGCTGGTTGGCGGCAGGGGCCTCGCCTGCCATCATCTCACGCTCTGCCTCGCGTTCCATCAGCATCTGGACGCGGCGCGACAGCGTGGTGATTTCCCGGTCCTGGCGGGCGACCACCTCGGAAAGATCATCCACCGCCCGGATCAGATGCGCGAGCTTTTCCTCAAGCACCTCAGCCCCCTCAAGCGCCCCAGCCCTTTGTGCCCCAGCCCTTTGTGCCCCAGCCCTTTGTGCCTCAGCCCTTTGTGCCTTAGCCTGTTGCTGTGCTGCTGTGTCACCCATCGCCAGATCCCGCATATTTCCCACGCAGGCAGAGAATGCGATATCCGCCCGGGGGGCGCAAGGACGGGCGCCCCCCGCATCCGCCGCTTGTCGGTCCTGGCCCCATCCGCTAAGGGGATTGCAAACCGATCTTACAGCCGGGAATACACCCATGTCCGAAGGCAAGACCCGCCGCCCCAAGGCCGAAACGCCCAAAGGGTTCCGTGACTATTTCGGGACCGAGGTCACCGAGAGAAAGGCAATGCTCGACGCGATTGCCGGGGTTTACCATCGTTACGGCTTTGACGCGCTTGAGACATCTGCGGTGGAAACCGTTGAGGCGCTTGGGAAATTCCTGCCAGACGTTGACCGCCCGAATGAGGGCGTTTTCGCCTGGCGCGACGAGGATGAGGCCTGGATGGCGCTGCGCTATGACCTGACGGCGCCTCTGGCGCGGGTTGCGGCGCAGTATCGCAACGATCTGCCCTCGCCCTATCGCCGCTATGCGATGGGCCCGGTCTGGCGCAATGAAAAGCCAGGCCCCGGTCGTTTCCGTCAGTTCTACCAATGCGACGCCGATACGGTTGGCACGGCTTCCGTCGCGGCGGATGCCGAGATCTGCGCCATGTTGTCGGACGCGCTGGAAGTGGTCGGCATTCCGCGCGGCGATTACGTGGTCAAGGTGAACAACCGCAAGGTTCTGAACGGCGTGATGGAGGTGGCGGGCGTCCTTGACCCGTCTGACCCGACCCGCTTTGAGGCCGAGCGCGGCATCGTTCTGCGCGCCATCGACAAGATCGACCGTCTGGGCGACGCCGGCGTGCGGGCGCTGCTGGGCGAGGGCCGCAAGGACGAAAGCGGCGATTTCACCAAAGGCGCGGGCCTCAGCCTGGAACAGGCCGAGGTTGTCATGGGCTTTGTCTCTGCCAAACGCGACAGCGGGGCGGAAACGGTTGCCCGCCTGCGTGAGCTGGTCGGCGCATCCGTGCTGGGGGCTGAGGGCGTCAATGAGCTGGAAACCATCGCCACGCTGCTGGATGCGGGCGGCTATGGTGCGGATCGGATCGTGCTGGATCCGGGCGTCGTGCGCGGCCTTGGCTATTACACCGGCCCGGTGTTCGAGGCCGAGCTGACCTTTGAAATTCTGGACGAAAAAGGCCGCAAGCGCCAGTTCGGCAGCGTGGCGGGCGGTGGGCGCTATGACGATCTGGTCAAGCGCTTTACTGGCCAGGCGGTGCCTGCGACGGGGGTTTCCATCGGCGTTGACCGCCTGCTGGCGGCGCTGCATGCGAAGGGCCGCGTCGCGGCGGATACCACCGGCCCGGTCGTGGTGACCGTGATGGACCGTGACCGCATGGCCGATTACATGGCTATGGTTGCTGATCTGCGCCAGGCGGGCATCCGCGCCGAGGTCTATCTGGGCAATCCGAAGAACTTCGGCAACCAGTTGAAATATGCCGACAAACGGCAAAGCCCGGTCGCGGTGATCCAGGGCTCAGACGAGGCGGCACGGGGTGTTGTCGTGCTGAAAGATCTGATCCTTGGCGCGAAAATCGCCGAGAATGCCACGCTTGAGGAATGGAAGGACCGCCCCGCGCAGCTTGAGGTGGCCCGCGCCGATCTGGTCCAGGCCGTCAGAAAGATGCTGGCGCAATGAGCCTTACCGCCAGCGAAAAGGCCGGGGTCCGCGCCGTCGCCGAAGAGCTTTACGCGCGGTTTCTGGCCACCGGGGCGGCCCCGGTCGAGACCGATATCCTGCAGCCTGCGGGCACGCTTCTGGATCTTTACGGCGAGGATATCCGCGCCCGCGCCTATGTGACCGCCGATCCGGGCCTAGGCGAGATGATGCTGCGCCCTGACTTCACCGTGCCTGTGGTCCAGGCCCATATGCGCGACGGGGCGGAACCCGCGCGTTACGCCTATATGGGCGAGGTTTTCCGCCGCCAGGAAGATCCGCAGGCGCGCGCCCGCGAATATCTGCAGGTGGGGTTTGAGGTCTTTGACCGCGCCGCACCCGCCGCCGATGCTGAGGTTTTCGCGCTGTTTTCCGACATTCTGGCGCCTTTGAAGCTGCGCCCGGCCACCGGGGATATCGGGATCCTGATGGCGGCGGTGCGCGGTCTTTCGACCTCAGACCGGCGCAAGGCGGCTTTGTTGCGCCATATCTGGCGGCCGCGCCGCTTCCGGGCGCTGCTGGATCGTTTCGCAGGCCGCGCCGCGCCTTCGCCCGCCCGCGCCGCTCTGCTGTCGCGGTTGAAATCCGACGCGCCCGCCGCGCTGGTTGAGGCGGCAGGGCCGCTGGTTGGCCTGCGCTCGGCCGAGGATATCGCGGAACGCGCGACCGCGCTGATTGAGGATGCGCAGACGCCCCCCATCGCCGCGCCTGAGGCTGCGCTGCTTTATGATCTGTTGAACCTGCAGGCCCCCGCGCTGGCGGCGCTGGCGCATCTGCGCGGCATTGCACCGATGCTGCCCGCGATCACGCCCGCGATTGACACCTTCGCCGCCCGGCTGGAGGCCCTGCAGGCGCGGGGCGTTGATGTGGCAAACCTGCCATTCGAGGCCAGCCACGGCCGCACCACGCTGGAATATTACGACGGCTTTGTTTTCACGCTGACCGCAGGCGATGCGAACCTGCCTGCGATTGCCTCGGGCGGGCGCTATGATGCGCTGACGGCGCAGCTGGGGCAGGGCGGCTCTATCCCGGCGGTGGGCGGCATCATCCGGCCAGAGCTGGTCGCCAGGCTGCGGGGGGATCTGTGATGATCAAGATCGGGGTGCCCTCGAAGGGGCGGCTGATGGAAAAGACCTTTGACTGGTTCAGCGCCCGCGGCCTGAGCATGGCAAAGACCGGCAATGACCGCGAATACTCCGGCGAAATCAACGGGATCGACGGCGTCGAGCTGGTCATGCTGTCCGCAGGCGAGATCCCGCGAGAGCTGGACGCAGGCCGCATCCACCTTGGGGTGACCGGCTCTGATCTGGTGCGCGACAAGCTGGCGGGCTGGCAGACCCGGGTGATCGACTGGCAGGCGCTTGGCTTTGGCCATGCCGATCTGGTGATCGCAGTGCCCCAGGCCTGGGTCGATGTGGATACGCTGGATGATCTGGACGCAGCCGCCAGCGCCTTTCGCGCCCGTCACGGGTTCCGCTTGCGGATCGCCACCAAATATCACCGTCTGGTGCGCGACTATCTGACCGCCAATGGCGTGGCCGATTACGCGCTGACCGACAGCCAGGGCGCGACCGAAGGCACGGTGAAGAACCTGACCGCCGAGGCGATTGCCGACATCACCTCTTCAGGTGAGACGCTCAGGGCCAACCATCTGAAGATGCTGTCAGACGGGCCGATCCATCAAAGCCAGGCCACGCTTTTCGTGGCGCGGGCTGCGGATTGGAGCGGGGCAGGACGCGCCTCGCTGGCCGAGCTGGCAAAGCGGCTGGGCATGCCCCTGCCAGATCTGGCGGACTGATCTGCCCGATCTGGCGGGCTGAACGGGTGGGCTGATCTGGCGGGCTGGACGGGCGGGCTGGACGGGCGACGCCCTTCGTGGCGGCGGCCTGGTCCGGCGTGTTTTGTGCCGCCTGTTTCAGCACGACTTTGGTTAACGCGGCGGTTAACGCGGCGGACCGAATGCGCCAGGCCCGCGCAGTCTGGCGTGGCGGTTCACGTCTTTGTACAGCAGATAGCGGAACGGGCCAGGCCCGCCCGCATAGCAGGCCTGGGGGCAATAGGCGCGCAGCCACATGAAATCGCCCGCCTCGACCTCAACCCAGTCCTGGTTCAGTTTGTAGACCGCCTTGCCCTCCAGCACATAGAGGCCGTGTTCCATGACATGGGTCTCCTCGAAGGGGATCACGCCGCCGGGCTGGAAGGTGACGATGGTGATATGGCCGTCATGGCGCAGATCGTCAGGGGCCACAAAGCGGGTGGTGGCCCAGGTGCCATTGGTGTCTGGCATTGGTGCGGGCGGGATGTCGCGCTCGTTGATCACCAGCGGCTCGGGCGGCGTCAGGCCGGGGGCGGGCTCCCATATTTTGCGGATCCAGTGAAAGCGGGCCGGGGTCGCGCCCTCGGCAAAAAGCGTCCAGCGGCTGCCGGGCGGGATATAGGCGAAGGATCCCGCTTCCAGCTCATGGCCCTGGCCGTTCAGGGTAAGGGTGGCAAGGCCGCCGGTGAAGAAAAGCCATCCCTCGGCACCGGGGTCAGGCTCGGGGGTTGCAGAGCCACCGCCGGGTGCCACCTCCATCACATATTGGCTGAAGGTTTCAGAAAAGCCGCTCATCGGGCGGGCGATCATCCAGAGTTTGGTCTTGCTCCAGCCGGGCAGATATGAGGTCAGGGTGTCGGCAAAGCAGCCCCTGGGGATCACCGCATAGGCATCGGTGAAGATGGCGCGCCCGGTCATCAGCCGGCTTTGCGGTGGCAGGCCGCCCTCTGGGGCGTAGTAGCTGCGATTTGTCATCGGGCCGAGCTTTCCTCTGGGCTGTGTTGCGATAAATTGCGGGATATTTGCCCGGGAAGAAAAGCGGGAAATCCCGCCGGTCGGGAAAGGCTGACTTGCGGTTTCCTGCCAGAATGGGCATGTCATTCGCGTATTTGCAATGTACCGGAGAAATCACATGGCGTTCCTGAGGCATGGCTTTGCCGTTCCCGCAATTGTCGTTCTGATGAGCGGCAGCGCCCACGCCGCGCTGACCGCCGATCAGGTATGGCAGTCCTGGAAGGACGGCGCAGGCCTCGTTGGCCTGGATATCAAAGCTGCGACCGAGGCAAATTCGGGCGGCACGCTGACCCTTAATGATGTGACGGTCGCCCCCGATGACATCGATGAGCCGCTGAAGATCTCGTCGCTGACGCTGGTCGAGAATGGCGATGGCTCTGTCACCATCACCCCCGGCGATGCGATTGGTCTGAAGGTTGGTGACGACAAGGCTGGCGGCACGGCCAATGTCGAGCATGACGCTCTGGTCATCACCGCCCGCGAAGGCGAAAATGGCGGTATCGTCTATGATTACGAAGCAAACCGTCTGAGCGTGGTCTATGACTTCGTCTCTGAAGGCTATAGCTTTGACGACACCAAACCGGCCGAGCCGAACAAAGACAATGGCTCTGTCACCGTCGAGGGGCTGAAGGGCAGCTACAGCGACACCCCCGGCACCAACCGTGTGTTCAGCCTGGCGCTGGAAGCGGCGAAACTGGGCTATGCGATCAACTCTGACTATCCGGGGCTTGAGACCTCCAGCAAAGCGGTCACCGACAGCGATGATGCAAAGCTGAACTTCGAGTTCACGCTGCCCTCGACCATCGCGCTGGCCGATATCGACACCGCAAGCGAGCTGAAAGCCGCGCTTGAGCAGGGTCTGGCGCTGAAGCTTTCCAGCTCGAACGGCGAATCGCGCGGCACCTCCAGCGAGAAGTCGATGTTCTTCTCGTTCGATATGGATCTGACCGCTGGCCCGGCCATTGCCGAGGTTCTGTTCAACAAGGATCTGTTCAGCCTGACCTCGTCGGGCGCGGATGGGATGAAGATCAACGTCAACTCGGAGGGCCTGCCGGCCCCGGTGCAGATCAGCCTGGACAGCGCCGAAGTGAAAGTGCTTTCGCCGGTTATGTCGGGCGAGACCGCGGCTGACTACGGTATCGTTATGAAACTGGATCAGCTGACGCTGAATGACGAAAGCTGGGCGCTCTTTGATCCGACTGCCGCGCTGAAGCGCGAGCCGATTGACCTGGCGGTTGATATCGACGGCAAGGCGAAAATCGACTGGCTGGCGATGGCGATTGCCGATGAGCAGGGCCAGGAGCCGGTGATCCCGCAACCGGAATCGCTGAACCTGAACCAGATCGTGCTGAAACTGGCGGGTGCGGCGCTGAACGCAACCGGCGCGCTGACCTTCGACAATTCGATGGGCATGCCGGCACCGCTGGGTGAGGTCAATATCGACCTGACCGGCGCAGAGCAGCTGATCGCTGGCCTGATCGCGATTGGCGCGATCTCGGAAAGCGACGCGATGGGCGCCCGGATGATGATGGGCATGTTCATGGTGGCCGGCTCTGAGGAAGACAGCCTGACCTCGAAAATCGAGTTCAAAGAAGGCTTCAGCATCTTCGCAAACGGCCAGCAGATCCAGTAATCCTGCACTGCAGACAGACCACCAGCGCGGCCCTTCGGGGCCGCGTTTTCATTTCAGCCCCGGCCTTTTGCAGCGGCGCTGTCGGGCAGGGCGCAAAACAGAATAAACCCGGCTCAGTGCGGATCTGAGCCGGGTTTATTCTGTGACTGCAGCCTCTTTGGCTCAGTAGCCGTATTTGCGCAGCAGAACCATCAGGCGCCCCGTCAGCTGCGAGGTATTCCCGACGATGGTCAGATCATCGCAAACCTCATGGGCGATCAGCCCGGCCGTGTCGCGGGGCATGCCCGGGCGGATCTCCTGGATGAAGTCCACGAATTCGGCGCGGGAATCATTGATCAGACCCCAGTTGGACACCGGCCCGCGGTTGCAGGGGTTCTCAAAGGTCCGCACAGTCTGCGCCGCAACGGGCAGAGCCATAAGTCCGACTGCTGTGGCAGCGGCTATGATTTTATACATTTTTCTAACCCTAAATCGTCACAATTCTGCCCGATAATTCTGCCTTGCGCCGTTGCCCGAGTCCATATGCTGATTTGGAAACAGTGATCGTGGCATTCCCGGCATTCCTGGCGAAAGCCGCAATAATCATATGGGCCGTGCAACCCTGGGGCGTCATATCCGCCCGCCGCGGTCTGCCGGGTGATTCCTTTGTGCAGGCACCGAACAGCCCCCCGCGATAAGCCCGCGAGAGGCTGCCCTCTGGCGCAATCGTGACGCAGGAAATCGCGCCTCGCCCGGGCTCTGATGCGGGAATGGGTTGAACTCTGCGCTTCCAGGCCGTATCCGAGGGCGGCTGGCCTGTGGTGGTCAGCGGATTTTACCTGGGACAGCGCAGTCATGGCGAGCACCAATCCACTTCAGTTCCTGCAGCAGGTTCGCGGCGAGGTCGGCAAGATCCACTGGCCGAAACGCCGTGAAGTGGTGCTGACGACGATCATGGTCTTCATCCTGTCGGCACTGGCTGCGACCTTCTTCAGCCTGGTCGATCTTGGCGTTCGCTGGGGTCTTGAGCTGATCTTCGGCGTCTGAAGCAAGAGAGACCTGGGCGGGCCCGCGTGAAGGGCCCGATTGGACTTGATCGGCGCTGGCGTAGCGGCTAAATCCGCTGCGACGTTACGACAGGGCGTGCACCGATTCGGGGTGTGCGCTGTTTTTTGTTCCTGCGCATGCGCTTTATTGTGTATTCGCGGGGAAAGGCGGCCGGACGAACCGGCTTTTTGGAAACAAGGGGCCGACCCCTCGGCCTGAGCAGTCAGAAAGTGGAAGCGAAGCCATGGCAAAACGCTGGTATTCTGTAAGCGTCCTCTCGAATTTCGAGAAGAAAGTGGCTGAGCAGATCCGCACTGCCGTGGAAGAAGCTGGCCTGCAGGAAGATATCGACGATATCCTCGTGCCCACCGAAGAGGTGGTCGAGATCCGTCGCGGCAAGAAGGTGACCTCAGAGCGTCGCATCATGCCGGGCTATGTGCTGGTTCATATGGAAATGACCTCGCGCGGCTATCACCTGATTTCGTCGATCAACCGCGTGACGGGCTTCCTTGGTCCGCAGGGTAAACCGATGCCGATGCGTGACGCCGAAGTGGCTGGCATGCAAAGCACCACCGCCGAGCAGGGTGAGGTTGCGCCGCGCAATCTGATCCGCTTCGAGATCGGCGAGAAAGTCAAAGTCACCGACGGGCCCTTTGAGGGCTTTGACGGGATGGTCGAAGAGGTCGATGAGGTGGCAAGCCGCCTGAAGGTCTCGGTTTCGATCTTTGGCCGGGCGACCCCGGTCGAGCTGGAATACACTCAGGTCATCAAGGTCTGAGTGCATCATGCGGAAGGCGCGCGCCTGATTTCAGGTGACAGACCGGACCGCTAAACGCGCCTCCATGAGGGCGGCGCCGTGAAAGAGGAGAGGGCCAAATGGCCAAGAAAATTATGGGCAGCCTCAAGCTGCAGGTGAAAGCGCAACAGGCGAACCCGTCGCCGCCCGTCGGCCCGGCTCTGGGTCAGCGCGGTCTGAACATCATGGCTTTCACCAAAGAATTCAACGCCAAGTCGGCTGAGTATCCGCCGGGAACCCCGATCCCGACGATCATCACCTACTATCAGGACAAGTCGTTCAGCCTCGAGCTGAAGACGCCGCCGGCTGCTTTCCTCGTGAAAGAAGCTGCTGGCCTGAAGCCGGTTGGCAAGCGCAACCGCACCAAAGGTTCGGACAAGCCCGGTCGCACCGTGGCAGGCTCGATCACCACGGCACAGCTGCGCAAGATCGCTGAGACCAAAATGAAGGATCTCAACGCCAATTCGATCGAAGCGGCTATGAATATCGTTCTGGGTTCGGCCCGGTCCTGCGGCATCGAAGTGAAGGGCTGATCGACATGGCAAAGCTCGCAAAACGTGTGAAGAAAGCGCAAGAAGCTTTCGCTGGCAAGGACAACCTGGCGCTTGACGCGGCAGTTGCTCTGATCAAATCGGCAGCCTCGGCGAAATTCGACGAGACGCTGGAAATCGCGATGAACCTTGGCGTTGACCCGCGTCACGCAGACCAGATGGTCCGCGGCGTTGTGCAACTGCCGAACGGCACCGGCAAAACCGTGCGCGTCGCAGTTTTCGCCCGTGGCGCCAAGGCTGATGAGGCCAAGGCTGCAGGCGCAGAGATCGTCGGTGCAGAAGACCTGCTGGAGAAAATCCAGGGCGGCATGCTCGATTTCGATCGCTGCATTGCAACCCCGGACATGATGCCGCTGGTCGGCCGTCTGGGTAAAGTTCTCGGCCCGCGCAACCTGATGCCGAACCCGAAAGTGGGCACGGTGACCATGGATGTCGCAACCGCTGTGACCAACGCCAAGAGCGGCGAAGTCCAGTTCAAGGTCGAAAAAGCCGGTGTTATCCATGCAGGTATCGGCAAGGTGTCCTTCACCGAAGAGAAGTTGGCTGAAAACGTCCGCGCCTTCGTTGACGCTGTGACCAAAGCCAAACCGGCTGGCGCCAAAGGCACCTACGTGAAGAAAGTCTCGCTTTCCTCGACCATGGGCCCGGGCGTTTCGCTGGATCTGGCGACGACCGCTTCGGCCTGATCGCTGCGATATATCTAAAGAAGCCGCCGCCCTGTTGGGGCGGCGGTTTTTCGTTGGGGACAGCTCGCGCATATGCCATTCTGTGGAAGCCTCCGGCGGGGATATTTGGAGACAGATGAAAATCCGCGATCCATTCATCTGTCCCTAAATATCCCGGGGGTGAGCGGCGCAGCCGCGAGGGGGCAGGGCCCCCTTTGCCCCGGAAATGGCAGAAAGCCAGCCGTACAGCCTTGGCATTAGGGAGTAGACGGGGTAGAGAGGCCTTCTGTTGAGGCTTCGTGATTCGTCGCTTGGCCTCGGCACGCTTTGTCCGAGATGGCTGGTGGTGCGCAAACGCCTTAATTTCCGGCCTGAGATGGAGTTCGGGACGATATTTTCTGAGGCTTGCCTCGGGTGATTTTGGCTCTCGGGACGACATCATGGACCCGAATGCTTTGCCCGGAAGGGCAGGGCTGACTTGAGCCGGGGGAAACCCCAAACTTGGAGTGAAACTGTGGATAGAGCCCAGAAAGAGAAATTGGTCGAGGATCTCGGCCAGATCTTTGAAAGCTCTGGCGTCGTAGTGGTTGCCCATTACGAAGGCATGACGGTTGCACAGATGCAGGATCTCCGTGGGCGTATGCGCGCCGTCGGTGGTTCCGTTCGCGTTGCCAAGAACACGCTCGCCAAGATCGCCCTTGACGGGAAAGCCATCGCAAAGATGGGTGACCTGCTGACGGGCATGACTGTGCTGACCTTCTCGGAAGATCCTGTTGCTGCGGCAAAGGTTTCCGAGGCATACGCCAAGGACAACGAGAAATTCGTGATCCTGGGCGGTGCTATGGGTGGCACTGTTCTGGACCAGGCCGGTGTCAAAACCGTGGCTTCCATGCCGTCGCGCGACGAGCTTCTTGCTCAGATCGCGTCGGTGCTGGGCGCTCCGGCTTCGAACATCGCTGGTGCAATTGGCGCGCCTGCCTCGAACATCGCTGGCATCCTGTCGACCATCGAGGACAAGGCCGCGGCATAAGCCGGGGCTTACACCTCATGTCTTTCGTAGGGTTGATCCAATCGTCGTTGGACCCCATCTTAACTGAACGGAATGTGAAAAATGGCTGATCTTAAAGCTCTCGCCGAACAAATCGTTGGCCTGACCCTCCTGCAAGCTCAGGAACTGAAGACCATCCTGAAAGACGAGTACGGCATCGAGCCGGCTGCTGGCGGCGCTGTCGTCATGGCTGCTGCTGGCCCGGCTGCTGCTGCAGAAGAAGAGAAAACCGAATTCGACGTCGTTCTCGTCGAAGCCGGCGCTAACAAAATCAACGTCATCAAAGAAGTCCGCGGCATCACCGGCCTGGGTCTCGTTGAAGCGAAAAACCTCGTTGAAGCTGGCGGCAAAGTCAAAGAAGGCGCTGCCAAAGCTGACGCAGAGGAAATCAAGAAGAAGCTTGAAGCTGCTGGCGCTAAAGTCGAGCTCAAGTAATCTGACATGCGGGGTGCGTCCCCGCAGGTTTGATTTTCAGGCAGGGGGCGGAGCAATCCGCCTCCTGCCATTCGCGTCCTGAAAGGGGATTTTACGAAATCCCCTCTCCGGGTGCGATAACGGTTCGGGAGCCGCCTGACGGGACAGGTGGCAGGTATGGAGCCGATTATCCCCTCTCGCCAGTTGGCGTGTGCCTGTGCCCCGACGGGTCGCGCGCCGGCGAAACGATGAAAGGTGACCACAAACATGGCGCAAGCTTATGTTGGCCAGAAGCGCGTCCGCCGTTACTACGGCAAGATCCGCGAAGTCCTTGAAATGCCGAACCTTATCGAGGTTCAGAAAAGCTCTTACGATCTTTTCCTGAATTCGGGTGATCAGCCGAAGCCGCTGGATGACGAAGGTATCCAGGGCACGTTCCAGTCGGTATTCCCGATCAAGGACTTTAACGAGACAGCGGTTCTCGAATTCGTCCGTTACGAGCTGGAAAAGCCGAAATACGACGTCGATGAATGCATGCAGCGCGATCTGACCTATGCGGCACCCCTGAAGGTGACGCTGCGCCTGATCGTGTTCGATATCGATGAGACCACCGGCAATAAGTCGGTCAAAGACATCAAAGAACAAGACGTCTATATGGGCGACATGCCCCTGATGACGCCGAACGGGACGTTCATCGTGAACGGCACCGAGCGCGTGATCGTGTCGCAGATGCACCGCTCGCCCGGTGTGTTCTTCGATCACGACAAGGGCAAGACCCATTCCTCGGGCAAACTGCTGTTCGCCTGCCGGATCATTCCCTATCGCGGCTCCTGGCTGGACTTTGAGTTCGACGCCAAGGACATCGTTTTCGCGCGGATCGACCGCCGCCGGAAGCTGCCGGTGACGACGCTGCTTTATGCTCTGGGCCTCGATCAGGACCAGATCATGCAGGCCTATTACAACACCGTCACCTTCAAATATCTGAAGAACAAAGGCTGGGTCACCCGCTTCTTCCCCGAGCGCGTGCGCGGCACCCGCCCGACCTGGGATCTGGTGGATGCGGCAACCGGCGAAGTGATCCTGCAGGCGGGCGAGAAAGCCACGCCGCGCATGGTCAAAAAGTGGATCGACGAAGGTCAGGTCACCGAGCTTCTGGTTCCCTTCGATCACATCATGGGCCGCTTTGTCGCCAATGACATCGTTGACGAAGAAAACGGCGCGATCTGGGCTGAGGCCGGCGATGAGCTGACCTGGGAACTGGACCGTGACGGTGAGGTCAAAGGCGGCACGGTGAAAACCCTGCTCGACCAGGGCGTGACCGAGATCCCGGTGCTCGACATCGACAACATCAATGTCGGCCCCTACATGCGCAACACCATGGCCGCCGATAAGAACTGGGGCCGTGACACCGCGCTGATGGATATCTATCGCGTGATGCGTCCGGGTGAGCCGCCGACCGTTGAGGCTGCTTCGGCCCTCTTCGACACGCTGTTCTTCGATAAAGAGCGCTATGATCTCTCGGCTGTTGGCCGGGTGAAGATGAACATGCGTCTCGACCTCGACAAGCCCGACACCCAGCGGACGCTGGACCGTGACGATATCATCAAGTGCATCAAAGCACTGGTGGAACTGCGTGACGGCAAGGGCGAGATCGACGATATCGACCACCTCGGCAACCGCCGGGTGCGCTCGGTCGGCGAGCTGATGGAAAATCAGTATCGCGTCGGCCTGCTGCGTATGGAGCGCGCGATCAAAGAGCGCATGTCCTCGGTCGAGATCGACACGATCATGCCGCAGGATCTGATCAACGCGAAACCGGCTGCGGCTGCGGTGCGTGAATTCTTCGGCTCGTCGCAGCTGTCGCAGTTCATGGACCAGACGAACCCGCTGTCCGAAGTCACGCACAAGCGTCGTCTCTCGGCTCTCGGGCCGGGCGGTCTGACGCGGGAACGCGCAGGCTTTGAGGTGCGCGACGTTCACCCGACCCACTACGGCCGGATGTGCCCGATTGAAACGCCGGAAGGTCAGAACATCGGTCTGATCAACTCGCTGGCCACTTTTGCCCGCGTGAACAAATATGGTTTCATCGAGACCCCGTATCGCAAGGTGATCGACAACAAGGTGACCGATGAGGTCGTCTATATGTCGGCAACCGAAGAGATGCGGCACACCGTCGCGCAGGCCAACGCATCGCAGGATGCCGAAGGCCACTTCACCGATGACCTGATTTCGTCGCGTAAGGGCGGCGAATTCATGCTGAACCCGCCGGAAGCCGTCGATCTGATCGACGTTTCGCCGAAACAGCTGGTCTCGGTCGCGGCATCGCTGATCCCGTTCCTGGAAAATGACGACGCCAACCGCGCTCTGATGGGCTCGAACATGCAACGTCAGGCGGTTCCGCTGCTGCAATCCGACGCGCCTTTCGTGGGCACGGGGATCGAGGCTGTGGTTGCACGCGACTCTGGCGCTGCCATCATGGCGCGTCGCTCGGGCGTGATCGACCAGGTCGACGCACAGCGTATCGTTATCCGCGCGACCGAACTGCTGGAGCCGGGCGAGCCGGGCGTCGACATCTACCGTCTGCGCAAGTTCAAGCGTTCCAACCAGTCGTCCTGTATCAACCAGCGTCCGCTGGTGAAGGTGGGCGATACGGTCATCCGGGGTGAAGTGGTCGCTGACGGCCCCTGCACCGATATGGGTGAACTGGCTTTGGGGCGGAACGTGATCGTGGCCTTCATGCCCTGGAACGGGTATAACTATGAGGACTCGATCCTGATTTCCGAGCGGATCCTCAAGGATGACGTCTTCACCTCGATCCATATCGAGGAATATGAAGTCGCCGCCCGCGATACCAAGCTTGGGCCGGAAGAGATCACCCGCGATATCCCGAACGTCGGCGAGGAAGCTCTGCGCAACCTCGACGAGGCGGGCATCGTCTATATCGGTGCCGAAGTGCAGCCGGGCGACATCCTGGTCGGTAAGATCACCCCGAAGGGCGAAAGCCCGATGACGCCGGAAGAGAAACTTCTGCGCGCCATCTTCGGTGAAAAAGCGTCTGACGTCCGCGACACCTCGCTGCGTCTGCCGCCGGGTGCTTACGGCACCATCGTCGAAGTGCGGGTATTCAACCGTCACGGCGTCGACAAGGACGAACGTGCGCTGCAGATCGAGCGTGAGGAAGTCGAACGCCTCGCCCGCGACCGCGACGACGAAATGACCATCCTGGAGCGCAACATCTACTCGCGTCTCAAGGCACTGATCATCGGCCGCGAAGCTGTCAAAGGCCCGAAAGGCGTCCGCGCCGGTTCGACCATCGACGAAGAACTGCTCGGTACGCTCAGCCGTGGCCAGTGGTGGCAGCTTGCTGTCGCTGAAGAGGCCCAGGCGAAAGAGATCGAGGCGCTTCACGACCAGTATGAATCCCAGAAACGCGCTCTGACCGCACGTTTCGAGGATAAGGTTGAGAAGGTCCGTCGCGGTGACGATCTGCCTCCGGGCGTGATGAAAATGGTCAAGGTATTCGTGGCGGTGAAGCGCAAGCTGCAACCGGGCGATAAGATGGCCGGTCGTCACGGCAACAAGGGTGTTATCTCCAAGGTCGTGCCGATTGAGGACATGCCCTTCCTGGCAGACGGCACCCATGTTGACCTCGTTCTGAACCCGCTGGGCGTGCCGTCGCGGATGAACGTCGGGCAGATTCTGGAAACCCATATGGGCTGGGCCGCACGCGGTCTGGGTATCCGGATCGACGAGGCGCTGCAGGACTATAAGCGCAATGGCGACATGACCCCGGTCAAGGAAGCCATGCGTTTCGCTTACGGCGATGAGACCTATGACGAAGCCTTTGGTGAGGCCTCGGACGAAGCCCTGATCGAAAGCGCCGGCACGGTCACCCGTGGCGTGCCGATTGCGACCCCGGTCTTCGACGGTGCCAAGGAATCGGATGTGAACGACGCTCTGCGCCGTGCCGGTTTCGACACTTCGGGCCAGTCGGACGTCTTTGACGGTCGTTCGGGCGAGAAGTTCCAGCGCAAGGTCACCGTGGGCGTGAAATACATGCTCAAGCTGCACCACCTGGTCGATGACAAGCTGCACGCGCGTTCGACCGGTCCGTATTCGCTTGTCACGCAGCAGCCGCTGGGTGGTAAGGCGCAA
Source organism: Pseudogemmobacter hezensis (assembly GCF_013155295.1). Classification (GTDB taxonomy): domain Bacteria; phylum Pseudomonadota; class Alphaproteobacteria; order Rhodobacterales; family Rhodobacteraceae; genus Pseudogemmobacter; species Pseudogemmobacter hezensis. The sequence goes on from NZ_JABJXT010000007.1 coordinate 131,132, forward strand.
TTCGGTGGTCAGCGTCTCGGGGAGATGGAGGTCTGGGCTCTGGAAGCCTACGGAGCCGCCTATACCCTGCAAGAGATGCTGACGGTGAAGTCGGATGACGTTGCAGGCCGGACCAAGGTCTATGAATCGATCGTCAAGGGCGAGGACAACTTCGAGGCCGGTGTGCCTGAGAGCTTCAACGTTCTCGTGAAAGAAGTCCGCGGCCTCGGCCTGAACATGGAACTCCTGGATGCGGAAGAGGAGTGACCGGAATTTTTGAAAATTCCGGGCCGGTTCCTTCAAAGGAACCGGCGCCCTCTTCTGACCGCAACCTCCTGATTGGGAAGATCAAATGAACCAGGAACTGACGAACAATCCGTTCAACCCGGTCGCGCCGGTCAAGACCTTCGACGAGATCAAAGTCTCGCTGGCGTCGCCGGAGCGTATTCTCTCGTGGTCCTACGGCGAGATCAAAAAGCCGGAAACCATCAACTACCGGACCTTTAAACCCGAGCGCGACGGTCTGTTCTGCGCCCGGATTTTCGGGCCGATCAAAGACTATGAATGCCTTTGCGGCAAATATAAGCGGATGAAGTATCGCGGCGTCGTCTGCGAGAAATGCGGCGTTGAAGTCACGCTGCAAAAAGTCCGCCGTGAGCGCATGGGCCATATCGAACTGGCCGCACCCGTCGCGCATATCTGGTTCCTGAAGTCGCTTCCGTCCCGGATCGGCCTCATGCTGGATATGACGCTGCGGGATCTGGAACGCATCCTCTATTTCGAAAACTACGTCGTGATCGAGCCGGGTCTGACCGATCTGACCTATGGTCAGCTGATGACCGAGGAAGAGTTCCTTGACGCGCAGGACCAATATGGTGCTGATGCTTTCACCGCGAATATCGGTGCTGAAGCGATCCGCGAAATGCTGGCGGCGATTGACCTTGGCCAGCTGGCTGAACAGCTGCGCGAAGAGCTGAAAGAAGCCACTGGCGAGCTGAAGCCGAAGAAGATCATCAAGCGTCTGAAGATCGTCGAGAGCTTCTACGAATCCGGCAACCGCCCGGAGTGGATGATCCTGACCGTGCTTCCGGTGATCCCGCCGGAACTGCGTCCGCTCGTGCCCCTCGATGGTGGCCGTTTCGCGACCTCGGATCTGAACGATCTCTATCGTCGCGTCATCAACCGGAACAACCGTCTGAAGCGTCTGATCGAGCTGCGTGCGCCCGACATCATCGTCCGCAACGAGAAGCGGATGCTGCAGGAAGCCGTCGACGCTCTGTTCGACAACGGCCGTCGTGGCCGCGTGATCACCGGGACCAACAAGCGCCCGCTGAAATCGCTGTCGGATATGCTGAAAGGCAAGCAGGGTCGCTTCCGTCAGAACTTGCTCGGTAAGCGCGTCGACTTCTCGGGTCGTTCGGTCATCGTGACCGGGCCAGAGCTGAAGCTGCACCAGTGCGGTCTGCCGAAGAAGATGGCGCTCGAGCTGTTCAAGCCCTTCATCTATTCGCGTCTGGAGGCCAAGGGCCTTTCCAGCACCGTGAAACAGGCGAAGAAGCTGGTTGAGAAAGAGCGTCCGGAGGTTTGGGATATCCTCGATGAGGTTATCCGCGAGCATCCGGTTCTTCTGAACCGCGCGCCGACGCTGCACCGTCTGGGCATCCAGGCGTTCGAGCCGACGCTGATCGAAGGCAAGGCGATCCAGCTGCACCCGCTGGTTTGCTCGGCCTTCAATGCCGACTTTGACGGCGACCAGATGGCTGTTCACGTTCCCCTCTCGCTGGAAGCCCAGCTTGAGGCCCGCGTTCTGATGATGTCGACGAACAACGTTCTGTCGCCCGCCAACGGCGCGCCGATCATTGTTCCGTCGCAGGACATGGTTCTGGGCATCTACTACGTGACCATGCAGCGCGAAGGCATGAAGGGCGAGGGCGGGATCTTCCGCGACATCGACGAAGTCGAACACGCTCTTGCCGCCGGCGAGCTGCATCTGCATGCCAAAATCACCGCCCGCCTGAAGCAGGTCGATGAGGAAGGCAATATCGTCTGGAAGCGTTACGAGACGACCCCCGGCCGTCTGCGTCTGGGCAATATCCTGCCGCAAAACGCCAAGGCTCCGTTTGAACTGGTGAACCGTCTTCTGCGTAAGAAAGACGTGCAGACCGTCATCGACACCGTCTACCGCTACTGCGGCCAGAAAGAGTCGGTCATTTTCTGCGACCAGATCATGGGTCTGGGCTTCCGTGAGGCTTTCCGTGCCGGGATCTCCTTCGGCAAGGACGACATGGTCATCGCCGACAACAAATGGGACATCGTCAATGCGACGAAGGCCCAGGTTGCTGATTTCGAACAGCAATATCTCGACGGTCTGATCACTCAGGGCGAGAAGTACAACAAGGTCGTCGATGCCTGGTCGAAGTGTAACGACAAGGTCACCGAGGGCATGATGTCCACGATCTCGGCGGTCAAATATGACGACAACGGCGCTGAGAAAGAGCCGAACTCGGTCTATATGATGGCCCACTCGGGTGCCCGGGGTTCGGTCACGCAGATGAAGCAGCTGGGCGGTATGCGCGGCCTTATGGCCAAGCCGAACGGCGAGATCATCGAGACGCCGATCATCTCGAACTTCAAGGAAGGTCTGACCGTTCTTGAATACTTCAACTCGACCCACGGCGCCCGTAAGGGTCTGTCGGATACCGCGCTGAAGACGGCGAACTCGGGTTACCTGACCCGCCGTCTGGTCGACGTGGCGCAGGATTGCATCGTTCGCGTGCATGATTGTGGCACCGAGAACTCGATCACCGCGTCCAGCGCTGTCAAAGAAGGCCAGGAAACCGCTCCGCTGTCGGAACGGGTGCTGGGCCGTGTCGTGGCAGAGGACATCCTGATCCCGGGCACCGATGAGGTGCTGGTGGCCAAGGGTGAGCTGATCGACGAGCGCAAGGCGGATCTGATCGGCAAGCACAATGTGCCTGTCGCCCGTATCCGCAGCCCGCTGACCTGTGAGGCCGAGGAAGGCGTCTGCGCCCAGTGCTATGGTCGTGACCTTGCCCGCGGTACTCAGGTGAATATCGGTGAAGCGGTCGGCATCATCGCCGCCCAGTCCATCGGTGAACCTGGTACCCAGCTGACGATGCGGACCTTCCACATCGGCGGCGTGGCCCAGGGTGGTCAGCAGTCGTTCCTCGAGGCTTCGCAAGAAGGCAAGATCGAGTTCCGCAACGCGAACATCCTTCTGAACGTCGCAGGCGAGCAGGTGGTGATCGGCCGGAACATGTCGATTGCGATCATCGACGCCAATGGCGACGAGCGGGCGACCCACAAGCTGACCTATGGCGCGAAACTGCACGTCAAGGATGGCGAAGAGGTCAAGCGCGGCACCAAGCTGTTCGAATGGGACCCCTTCAACCTGCTGATCGTGGCTGAAAAGGCCGGTACTGCACGGTTCAAGGATCTGATCAACGGCATCTCGGTCCGCGAGGACACCGACGAAGCAACCGGCATGACGCAGAAGATCGTGGCTGACTGGCGTGCGGCCCCGCGCGGCTCGGATCTCAAGCCTGAGATCCTGGTGGTGAACCCGGAAACGGGCGAGCCGGTGCGTGGCGACTCTGGCAACCCGATCCAATATGCGATGTCGGTGGATGCGGTTCTCTCGATTGAAGACGGGCAGGAACTGCGCCCGGGCGATATCGTGGCACGTATTCCGCGCGAAGGCACCAAGACCAAGGACATCACCGGGGGTCTTCCCCGCGTGGCGGAACTCTTCGAGGCGCGTCGTCCGAAAGACAACGCGATCATCGCAGAGGCCGATGGTTATGTGCGCTTTGGCAAGGACTACAAGAACAAGCGCCGCATCACGGTCGAGCCGGTGGATGAAACGCTGACGGCGATGGAATATATGGTGCCGAAGGGCAAACATATTCCTGTGCAGGAAGGCGACTTCGTCCAGAAGGGCGACTACATCATGGACGGGAACCCCGCGCCGCATGACATCCTGCGCATCATGGGTGTCGAAGCGCTGGCGAACTACATGATCGATGAGGTCCAGGACGTCTATCGTCTGCAGGGTGTGAAGATCAACGACAAGCACATCGAGGTTATCGTGCGGCAAATGCTGCAAAAACTCGAAGTGCTGGATTCGGGCGATACCACGCTGCTGAAGGGCGAGCAGGTCGAGCGCCAGGAGCTGGAGGAAGAAAACCTCAAAGCCCGTGGCCGTGGTCTGCGCGAGGCGAAAGCCGAGCCGGTTCTGCTTGGGATCACCAAGGCGTCGCTGCAGACCCGCAGCTTCATCTCGGCGGCCTCCTTCCAGGAGACCACCCGCGTCCTTACCGAGGCCTCTGTTCAGGGCAAGCGCGACAAGCTGCAGGGCCTGAAAGAGAACGTCATCGTCGGTCGTCTGATCCCGGCAGGGACGGGCGGGGCCACCCGCCGCGTGAAGTCGATCGCAACCGAGCGCGACTCGACCGTGATCGAGGCACGCCGCAGCGAGGCCGAAGAGGCCGTCGCTCTGGCAGCACCGGTTACGACTGCGACCGAGGCCGCCCCGGATTTCGCCGCGAATCTTTCGGGTGATTTCGAGAGCCGCGACTGATCTCTCTGAAAGACGGGCCCGTCAGAATACTGTCGGGCCCTGACAAAAGAATACGCCCGCCGGGGAGATCCCCGGCGGGCGTATTCTTTTTTGACAGCGCATAGATCGGCTATAGCTGACTGGCAGGCGAGAGCGCTTTCACTGCATTTTAGGCAGTTCCCTGCCAGTTCTGAGCCGGTTCAGCATGACCCTTCGTCGAATGCCAGGGTGGCGGTAACGATGACTGAGATCTGCTCGCAGATTTTGCAGACCAAATTGGGGGGGATCAGAAAACAGCTCGGCAGACTGTTTTCCCGACGACCCAACTGGCCGCCGGACCGCGCGAATGGCAGGCAGGCCCGCACAAAGAACAGCCGGCTATGACAGAGGCGAACATGGGCCAGTTTGATGGTGATCGTTGCCTCATCGATCACGGCAACCTTGTGGCTCCAGTTGAGCCGACAGGCCTCAAAGGGCGCAAAGCCTCCCCCGGGGCGAGGTCACAGACGATCTGCGCAAAATCGCAGCTGCGGAGAAAGGCTTTGCCTCAATACAACGATGCGATTCTGATCAGCGGCCAGGCCAGCCGGCTGCCCCTGGCTTTCGCCAATGGGCAAGATGCGAGGTCTGAGCGTCTCCGCCATTGACGCATTGGTCACAGGACAAACGCCGAATGGAGGGACGCAGGCTGCAGGCCTATTTCTTCTTTCGGAACAGGCCCTTCGTTGCCCGCAAGGGAGAGGTGATTTTCCAGGAGGTTGTGGAAATAATTCTCTTGATCTGGGCCTTATGTTTCTCGGCATCACGGCGAGCATCGTCGCGTTCTTTCTTCACGCGCAGGAATTCGGCATCCAGCCGCGCAATCTTCTGCCGCGCCTCTGCAAGCCCGCGCTCGGCTTCACTGCTGCGCTTACGCAAATCCTGCGTCAGACTATTTTGCCCCTGGGCGCGGCCGCTGGTTTCTGCCAGCTCGTTCATCATCAGGCGGATATTCTCGCGCAGAAGATTACGCTCAGTATCAAGAGCAGCAGATTGGCTGGCCTTTCTGCTGCGCAACTGCAGGTTCTGCGCTGCAAGTGTCTCAATTTCAGAGGCGCAGAGCCTGAGATTTTCGCGCAGCAGCCCCTGGTCATCCTCGGGCGGGGGCAATCCTGCGCTGAGCCTGGCGAGTTTCCAGTCCTGCCAGGCCTGATTGATCGTTGCCGCGTCGGGCAGGATTTGTGCAGAGCCGATGGTGGCAGACATCTGCTCATCCGCGAGGCGCCGCGCGTCGGGGTCAAGATCCAACAGGGCCGCTGCGCAAAGCAGATCGACGGCGTCAGCCTCTGGCATGGTGCCCGCAAAAGGCGCTGCACGGTTGCTGACAACGCTTGCCCCCGCTGCCGCACGTGCGGCCAACAGGGCCAGATCATCATGGGCCCCGCTCAGAATCGCCTCAGGGTCGACCAGCGTGATATTACGCCGATTGCGGCGCCAGAGGCCCAGCAATTCGCTGGCCGCCGCACTCCAGTCGGCGATGGCATCATCCGGGGCCGCGCCCTCAGACAGACGCAGCGCCAGGGCCCTGACAGGATGCAAAACAGCCGCCACCACGGCCCCGCTGGCAGCGGCTTGTGCCAGATTTGCGCCCGAATGAACCCTGAAATTGGGGAAAGCTGCCGAAAGTGCTTTGGCAATAGGCTCGGCAGTGATGCGGTCCGGATCAGTCAGGCAAAGCACGAGAGTTGCGCGCGAAGGCGTTGCCGTGGTGCTTTCAGCTTGTTGGGGCATCATAATATTTCTCAAGGTTGGGCCGACATCGTTTCAATAAGCATATTCGCCCCTGAATTGCCAGACCAGGGCTAAGATAGTCTGAATGCCCGAGAAATCTTCGCTCAGTCAATTCACAGAATATGGCGTTAATAATTTCACGTATCAGGCGCGTTTAAGCCTGGTCAGGGCGCCGCCGGGGCGCCCTGAGGTGAATTTGGTCAGGCGATTTTCCCGCGTGCGAATTCGCGCACCTGATGGAAATGGACCGCAACCGGATCATCCGCTGCAAGCCTGGCCAGAGCGGCCTCGATCCTTGCGGAAAAACTGCTGTCTGACAGCCTGTTCAAACCTGCCGCCGGATCAAGCAGGATTGCGGTTGCCGCCTCACGCAGCAGCGTACTGCCCCCCAGATCCTGAGAAATGGCAGCCGCATGCTGAGACGGCGCAATGGATGCGCCGATATTCGGCTGGGCCGCCCGCGTCCCATCGCCGCCCTGTGCGGTCGAGGTAACAGGAGGAGCAATCCTTTCGGCCCGCTTTTTCCCGGTCAGAGGATCACGCAGCAATGCCTCATAATCGACACGGTCAAAAACTTCGAGCTGGCCGCCAACGGTTGTATTATAGATCCTACGGCCCACCGCCTCAAAGGAAAGCTTGGCCTGGCGATAATTCAGAGCAACGCGATCCAGCTTGGGGTCTTTCCAGGTTTTGCCCTTGCCGAAATAATCCTTGTGGAAGTGATTTGGGTCATCGGTGTCTGACAGCAACACATCGCCAGTGCGTTTGTGGCTGTCTGGGATGATATAGTCGAAGTCCATCCCGATCAGGTGAACCTCGGTGAAGCCCATGAAGAATGCGAGCTGAAGGTTGATATAGGTCACCGACTGACCGCAATACAGAACCTTGCTCGCATCCGTTGAAAACCGCGGCACAACATAATTGGGCGAGCTTTTCTCATAAAAGCTGCGGTTCATCTCAAAGAAATAGGTATTCGGTGCGGGGGGGATGAAGCGGCGATAGATGGTCGGGAAAAATTTAAAGGGCGCATCAAAGGCCTTAATTTCTTCGACGTTCTCCTTCATCACCGAACTGTCTTCAACGACATAAAATGTCGGCATGAAGCCGGTTTCACGGGTTTTATAGTAGAAAGAATTGACCCCGAACGAAAACTCTCCCTCAAGCAGGGAAAGGTCGTGGCGGTTCAGCGAGGGGCCATTCCCAATAATAAAACAACGCTCGCCCTGATAGCGGTTGTAAAAACCGGCAAGCCGATCGCTGTCAGGGGGTTGGGTTCCTGCATATACCTCGCGGGCAGCGTAATCAGAAAGACCTCTGAAGTCAGGCGGGAAAATCAGATCCCCGCGGCCTTCGCCTATCTTCTGGAATGCGGCAGTGCGTTCGCGCTGGCCATTGACGGTAAGCTTCGCCCCGGAACGATAAAGATCCAGGTCGCCAAAATCACGGGCGCGGTCTGCCATCAAAGCCGCCGTTTTTTCGGGAGTTGCATGCTCACACATACGGTGGATGAACTCGAAGGGTTTGATTTCTTTGTGATACCGGCAGCAGTAGTTTTTCTGAAGATGAGCATAAACATCCTTGAAGTTGCCGCGGGCGCTGCTGTCCGTCGGGTGATAAAGGTGGACATAGGCCTCTGGCTGGATCAGAACCCGGGACGGGTCAACATGGTTCAGGATCGTCACATCGAGCGCGCGATCCTCGCAGGAATAGCCGATATATTGCTCAAACCCTTTAAGGGCGAGATAGGTCGATTTCCTGAAAATAACGATCCCACCGGCAATGGTCACCGGGTTTTTGATATTCGCTTCATTGGTCAGGCCATCCAGCGTCATCTTGCTGCGGATTTGCGCAACCTCTTCGGCGGTCGAATAATAGACTGTCGCATAGGGCGAGCAGACATCATACTTTCCGTAACAGCCCATAATCGCAGAAAGGAAGCCGGATCCGGTCAGGACATCGGTATCCATCAGCGCGACAACCTCAGCATCAGCGCAGAAGTGCCGAACCGCGACGTTGTATCCCCAGCCCCGATTGTAATCTTTATCGTTGAAAATAAATTCATACCGAACGTAATCTTTTGCGTTCAGGTCTTTCATATTCAGGCGAGGCTTGGAATCCTGCTCAACCAGCAGAACATCAAACATATTGCCATAATAGTGGTCAATCCATTGCAGCAGAAACCGCAGATTATCAATTCTTTCGGGCGCATCATCCGCGATGCGCAGGCCGATAATCAAAGTTGCAAGCGAGCGATTTTCACGCCCCACACGCTTTGTCAGGGTTTCTGTTTTTTCCGAATTCATGCGTTCAATACGCTTGAACGGACCAAAGGATGTCTGAGGCCAGGTAATCATTGAACTGGTATCTTTCACTTTTGGTTGTAGTTTGACCAACTCCATGATCCTGTCATAAATCCAGTCGCTTCCTGCCTCGGTCAGGTGCAGGTTGTCACAGGTAAATCGTTTAACGTCTTCGTCATTCCAGGTCAGGAGGTTGACAAGTCTGTCAGCAGGGAACCGGGTGGCGAAAAGGCTGGAATAATCGTGCAGGATTGACATATTTTCCGGGCGATCCCGGTGATAATCCCCGCGCCAGCCATCGACAATCCGGTTGGCGTTGATGAAAATAAGATTGGGAATGGCCGCCAGCTTTTTGACAAGCGTTTCGGCTGATGCAAGCGGATACATATTGATTGTCCGCTCGCCCTCATATTCGGTTTCAAATGGGCGGGAGTAGTATTCCTGCAGGACATCCGCACCGAAAATACGGTCAAAAATGGCCCGTTTGGAGTTGATCACCTTGCGCGAGTAATCGCGGGTGTTCAGACCAATATTCTCTGTGTTCTCTGACTGTTTGCGATCATAAAGATCGTCAACGGCATTTGACAGTTTGCGCGGCGCCCATTCGACGATGCCTGTATAGAGAATGACATGGTCATATGAGGCCAGCTCTGCCTCGGTGAAGGACATCAGAAAATCCAGCGACGTCGTCCATTTCATCGGACAGAGATAGCTGGTGACCTCTAGCCGGGGATCCTTTGCCATCCGTTCGGCAAAGACATCATGATCGCAGCCGCGCGGCTTATGTTGGCCCCGGCTGTCGGTGAAAATCAGGATCTTTTTGCGGGGCGGGGTGAGGTTGGTCATTCCTCGCTCCTATAGCCCTGTGGGTTTTCAGACTGCCATTTCCAGGCGCTGGCGCACATATCATCCAGGTCGCGGGTCGCGCTCCAGCCCAGCAGGCGCTCGGCCTTTTCGGGCTGGGCATAGCAGGCGGCGATATCACCGGGGCGGCGGGCCACCACCTCATAGGCCAGCGCATGGCCGCAGGCGCGTTCAAAGGCCGCCAGCATCTCTTTGACAGTGGTGCCGGTTCCCGTGCCGATATTGAACACCTCGGTGCCCGTATGATCGGCGGCGTAATCCAGCGCCAGGGCATGGGCGCGGGCGAGATCGGCGACATGGATATAGTCGCGCAGGCCCGTGCCGTCGCGGGTGTCGTAATCATCGCCGAAGATCGCCAGTTTCGCACGACGGCCCACCGCGACCTGGGCGATAAAGGGCAAGAGGTTGTTCGGGATCCCCTGCGGATCCTCGCCTATGCGGCCGCTGACATGGGCGCCCACCGGGTTGAAATAGCGCAAAAGCACCGCGCCTGTGCCGGGGTTGGCGCGGACCCAATCGGCCAGCACCTGCTCGGCCATATATTTCGTGCGGCCATAGACATTGGTCGGGCTGCAGGGATGCGCCTCGTCATAGGGCAGGTAGAGGGGATTGCCATAGACGGTGGCGGATGAAGAGAAGATGATCTTGCCGCAGCCCGATGCCCGCATCGCCTCCAGCAAGACCAGGGTTCCGGTGACATTGGTGTCGTAATAGGCGACCGGCTTTTCCTCGCCTTCGCCCACCGCTTTCAGCCCGGCGAAATGGATCACGGCCTCGGGGCGGAAATCGGTGAAAATCGCCGTCAGCCGGTCACGGTCGCGGATATCGCCCTCTTCAACGCGGAAATCGCGGTTCGAGATCTGGCGCACCCGGGTCAAAGCCTCGGGTGCGCTATTGGCGTAATTGTCGACCACACAGACCTGATGGCCAAGAGCAAGCAGTTCAACCAGCGTATGGCTGCCAATGTAACCGGCCCCCCCGGTCAGCAGCACCCGCATCAGGCTTTGGCCCCGAGGAAGCCCGAGAGGTGGTTGATCGCCGTATGGCTGGCGCGGATCACGCCGTCGATGGTGTTAGAGCCGTTATGGGTGCCAAGGATGGCGCGCTCCATGCCGCGCAGCGGGCTGTCGGCGGGCAGGGGCTCGACCTCGAAGACGTCCAGCGCCGCCGAATGGACATGACCCGATTGCAGCGCGGCGATCAGCGCCGCCTCGTCGATCAGCGGGCCACGGGCGACGTTCACCACACGGACGCCAGGCTTGCAGCGGGCCAGCACCTCGGCGTTCAGCATGTGGAAATTGTGCTGGTTCAGCGAGCAGGTAAAGACCAGGAAATCGAGTTCCTCGACGCCTTCCGGCCAGGTGGCACGCGCAAGGCCGGGGATGCCCGCATCGCCCGCGACGCCCGGGTCATAGGCGGTCACATTCAGGCCAAGCGCCTGCAGCCGCGTCACCGCATTGCGGCCGATGTCGCCCAGGCCGATCACGCCGGCGCGGCGGCCCGAAAGGCTGATCCCGGCGGGCTTGAGCCATTTGCCCTCACGCACGCCGCGGTCGATCAGGAACAGCTGACGCGCAAGGCCAATCACAAAGGCCACCGCAACATCGGCGACCTCGGTGCCAAACATCTGCGGCGTGTTGATGATCGGAATGCCCAGATCCTTGCAGGCGGCGAAATCGACATTGTCGACGCCGATGCCCCATTTCACCGCCGCCCGCAGCTTGCCCTTTTGCGCGGTCTCAAACACGTCGCGGGTGGCGGGATCGTCGCCGATGATCCAGCCGTCGTAATCGGGAAGCAGCGCCTTCAGCTCTTCCTCGCTCAGGATCTGGGTCACCTTTGCCGGGTGCAGTTTCAGCCCGCGCTCGGCTGCATAATCCATGAACAGGTCGATCTGGCCCAGCATCGGCGGGCAGGTAACGAGAACATTCTTCATTGTATCATCCTTATGCGCGGGCATTCTTTACGCAGCTGTTCTTACTTTGGGTGTGCCTGAGGGCGGGCAGTTTGCACTGTCAGCCCGGGGCTTTGTCTCTCGCATCAGCCAGCGAGGCCAGCGCCTCGGCCATCAGCCAGTCTTCCGGGGTGTCGATATCAACCGCTTCCATCTTGTCCATGACATGCAGGATCGGTTTCTTGCCGATCCGCGCATTCGAGGCGGCAAAACTGGCCTGCGAGAAGATATAGAGGTTCGAGTTTTCCTCATACCAGGGTTCCAGATCCTGGGTCTGGATCAGGTTGTCCGGGTCATGGTTCACCGCGCTGCCATCGCCGCGATAAAAGCGGGTCTGGATCTTGTTGACGGTGAAAAGGGAATCCGCCGTGCCCGCAGCAGCCCCGGCCTTATAGGCCGAAAGCGCGGCATAGATGGTCTCGGAAGACAGCATCGGATTGGTGGTATGAGTCATCAGATAGGTCGCGGCCGGCACGGCTGCGATATCATCGGCCAGGATCAGGTTCATCGAGACCGTATCGCCGCAAAGCTCTGGCTTGCGGTCGCGGATGCGCACGCGGTCGCTTTCGACAAGGCCATTCTCGGCCAGGATGCCCCGCGCGTCGGTGTTGATGACCACCTCATCGATCTCGGGGATGACCAGCAGGCTGTCGAGGATCCATGAGAACAATGGCTTTCCGTGCAGTTTACGGAAATTCTTGCCCTTAACCCTTTGGCTGTTGGCCTTCATCGGGAGAAGTGCGACGCAGCGGTTTGAGCCACTCATCCTGGTCTGCCTTTTTAGAAACTTCGGGATAAAAAAACCGCTCTTTCGCCTGACGCGAGAGCAGCCGGTGATCGTGATTGCCCTTCCAGGAGCCGATATACTGGTTCCAGCGATAGCGCATCATCGCCATGCGAGAGGTCGAGGCGATGCCATTGCGGCTGGCCGAACGCCAGTCGCCCCAGGTGCTGGCGATAAAAAAACGCAGCACGTCCAGGCGCGACAGATGCACCTCTGGCATGATCGAGCGCAGCGCAATCGCCTCGCGCTCAAAGCGGCGGCGCACCTGGGCCCAGCTTTCCTGATGGTGGTGAAAGACCACCGCTTCAGAGACATAGCCGATGCGGTGCTCCAGCGCGACCAGACGCTTTGCCAGTTCGATATCTTCGAGGCCGGTCAGATCCTCATCGAAAGGGTGGCTCTCCCAGACGCTGCGCAGCAGGGCAGAATTGGCATTGTTACAAAAGAAGCCGTCTTGTGGAATTTTCGAGGTTTCGGGGAAATATTTGGCGAAAATTCGCCGTTCGCTGAAATTGCTGTCATCGTCGCCGGTCTGGCGGCCATAGGTGTAAGAGGCGCGACCATCGATCAGGGGCTGGCACAGGGCCTGCAGCCAGGTGTTGTCAACCGGCACGCAATGGCCAGAGATCAGCACCAGAATATCGCCGGTCGCAAAGGCGCAGCCCCGGTTCAGCGAGCGGCCGAACGAGAATTCTGCTTTGGTGATCGTGGTGACGCGGGCGCCATGGGCGCGGGCGATCTCGACCGTGCCATCGGTCGAGCCGGAATCGATCAGCACGGTCTCGACATCCAGCCCGGGCGTCTCTTGCCGGCCGATCATCTGCAGCAGATCACCCAGATGGCGGGCTTCATTCAGGGTTCTGATGACGATGCTGACGCGCATGAGTGATCCGCAGAGTGAATGGGTCAGGCAAGGCTTAGGTGCCGTGAAAATGAATCCGCTTCAGGACTGGCTGAGTTCGGAATTGGATACCCTCTCGCATCCGCCTTGTCCAGACGCGCATCCCCGGTCTGGCTCTGCTGCGCCCTGCCATGCAGCGGGTGTTTGCGGTTGTGGCCCGGGGACAGGCGCTGTGGGCTGTCGGGCCGCCAGGGCGGGCCAGCCGGGATCTCAGGGGGCAGGCCCTGGTGGTGGGCGGATTTTGGTATTTTATATATCTATATCAGTATGTTAAATGTTATTTTCTTGCCGGCCCGTTCCAGGGATTGCCGCATTCGTACGGCTCAGAATCTGGCTGGCGATGCCTGGCGGTTTCTGGCCTATGGCGGATTGCAGGGCGGCAAAATGCAGGGGATTTGCGCCCGGATAAGGTGCCCCTGCATGTCCCGCGCGGGGGCGGGGTCGGGTATTCCGACAGGGATCGCGCCAGGCGCCAGGCGCCAGGGGTAAGGGCAGGGCCTGGCATCACCCGCGCCCGATGTGGCAACAGGGACAAAGCGGCGGCGGCCATTGCAGCCGCCGCCGCCCGGTTCAGCCTGCGGTGCGACGCAGCAGGGCTGCGTTATTGCGCGCCTCGATCACCTCGAAGCCATTCTCCAGCAGATAGGGCATCGCGGTTTTGCCCTTGGCGGTCCAGGCCCCCGAGGCATCGGTCCAGGTGTCGTCGAAACAGATCAGCCCATCGGGTGCCAGCGATCTGACCAGGGCCGTGGCGCAGTCGAGATGCATCTGGTGGCATCCCGCATCGCTGATCCGGTCGCCCAGATAAAGCTCATAGCGGGACTGACGCAGCTCGGAATGCTTGCCGTGGTCAAAGTCATAGGCATCGAGGAACACATAGTCGATCGGGCCCGGATGGGCGGCCAGGTAATCCTCGCCTTTGGCAGTGATGGCGCGGAAGGGCAGGCCCAGCCTGCGAAACATCCTGGCCGCGCGACGGCTGTTGGCGGGGTCCATATCGACGGTGACAAAGTCGATATCCAGATCGGCGCAAAGCAGCGCCAGTTTGCGGGTCGAGCCCTGGCCGGGCACATTCTCGCGGGTGGTGCCGATCTCGACCATCAGCCGCTTGCGCCCGGCGGGCAGGAGGGGCTGATCCTCAAGGCGGGCAAGCAGCAGCGCCTGACCGTGCTGATCGGCCACTTTGGCGGCGGCGGGCGTCCCTGCGGCGGCGGGTGTCCCCGGATTGATGGCGCGGCCCAGCAGATCCAGCCCCTGCTGATCCAGCATCCCCGGGCTCAGCAGCGGGCCCGCCAATGCCTCCAGCGCCTGAGGCAACTTGCGCAGATCAAGATAGAGCGAGGCCGCCAGCGCCCGCAGGCCACCCGCCGCAGAGGGGGCGGTTTCAAGGGCCTCGGCGATCAGGCCCATAGCCTGCATTGAATCGCCCGTCCGGGTGAAATGGGCGGCCGCCAGCAGCAAAAGCAGCGCCGTGTCATCGGCAGGCAGGCCCGCGATCAGCACATCCAGCGCATCGGGGGCCGCAGCGGCGGAAAGGCAGGCATCAAGGCGCCGGATCAGTGCAGGCAGCTTTGCACGACGGGCCTGTTCAGAAAGCCCGGCCAGCCGTTCAAGGCGCGGCAAGAACCAGGAGATGCGGGCGGGCGGTGCGCCATCCGTCTGCAGCGGGGCCAGCACGGCTGCGGGGCCAGCCCCCCCCTGGCCAGGCGTTCCCTGTGCCGCGCCGTCGCCAATGCGCCATTCGTCCTGGCGTTGGGGCAGCTGATCGGGGGCATAGCCAAGCCGCTTGCAAAGCGCGTTATAGGCTGCGCCCCCGGCGACGCTTTCCCGCATCACATCATCCGCCGCAACGGCACGCGCGGGCGGCACAGCCCCCAGCAGGGCCGCCGCCTCAGCCCGCCTTGCGGCGCGTCCGGCGGTTCGGGCGGTGTCGGGCGACAGGGCCCGGTATTGCGAGGCGGGATGCTGCGCGACAAGGCGCGGATTTGCATCAAGAAAGGCGTTGATCCGGGCGCTGAAAGCGTCAGCGGACTCGCCGTTTTGCCAGGCGGCTGAGGCCAGGTAGCTGTTCCAGGGATGATCTGCCAGCAGGCTGACATGGCCAGAGGCACCGATCAGCGCCGCCATTGCCCCGACCGGCATCGCATCGGCCGCCACCAGCAATACAACCGAAGCGCCGGGCCGGGCCTGATCGCGTTGCAACAAGGCGACCGCATCCGCCAGGCTCTGATCCGACAGCCCGGCCCAGATCGCCGGCAACTGCAGCGCCGCCGTGCCGGGGGCTATGCCCTGCCACCAGGCCGGATCCAGCGCCGCCACCCCCGGAAAGCCGATCACCAGCGTCGGGCGGGTCTGGGCCGGGCGCTGCGCAATCTCTTCACAGCGGCGCAGCAGGCTGGGCAGCGGCTCGGCGGGCAGGGTCTGCACCGCAAGATCAGAGCCGGTGTTCTGCTCAAGCAGCCGGATCATATCGTCAAAAAGGTCAAGCGTCCGGCCCAGTTCGTCATCCGGGCGGCGGGGCTGGCTGAGGGCGCGGCTCATGTCGCTTTCCTGCGGCGCTGCGTGGCCGGAGCGGTCTTCGCATCGCTGGCGGCTTTGGCCGGGGCTTTGGCCGGGGCTTTTGCCGGAGCTTTAGCCGTGGCTTTGGTCGGCGCTTTTCGGGCCGCTTTCTCAGCGGTCTGAACGGCAGGTTGCGCGCTGGCTTTCGGGCTGGCCTTGCGCGGCGCGGCCTGTGGGGTCTCTGCCTGAGGGGTCTCTGCCGGCGCGGGCGGCGCTTTTTTCCGCCCGGGGTCCGCAGCCTTATCCTTCGCCCTGGTCAAAGGTGCCTTTGCCGCCGCAGCCTTTGGGGGCGGGGCATCAGTGCCTGCCGTCTTTGCGGCAAGCCTGCGCGGGACGCTTTTCTTTGCGGCGGGCTCACGGCGCAGCAGGCTGGCCTGCGCATCCCCGGCGATCGGAGCCAGCTGGCGCAGCTGGGCTGCGGCCTCTTGCAGGCGCGGTGTCAGCTGACGGATCAGCCCCTCAAGCCGGGTCTTTTCATCGTAAAGCCCGCTTTGACGGGCGCGCAGCTCTGTCAGCTCGGCCTGGGCCGCAGCCAGGGTTTCCAGCGCCATACCGAGATCCTGACGGGCCAGAGCCTCTCCGGCTTTGGCGCGGGCGAGTTGCTCTTCGTTCAGCCGCACCGCATCGCGCTGACGGGTTGCCGCGGCCTGCAGGGCGGTGTTGCGCTCGGTTGCGCTGCGCAGGGCCTCATCACGTTCGGCCAGCGCTTTGGTCGCGGCGGCCAGGCTGTCTTTCTGCGCGTTCAGCGATGCGGTCGCCTCTACGGCATTGCTTTCCCAGACAGCGGCACGGGCCTCAGCCTCAGCCAGGGCCTCGCTGCGGGCGAGCAGCAGCTTTTCCTGGCTTTGGGCGGCAGCGCTGGCCGAAGCCTTTGCTGCGGCCAGCTCTGCCTCAAGGGCGCTGATCCGCTTTGACAGCAGGTCGGGCCGGAAGGCGGTAATGGGCCAGTCGGCATCCTGATGCGCGTTCAGACCGGGCAGGGCGGTGTGGTTCTGGTCCTGGCGGAAGGAATGCGCCTCCAGCCAGCCGAGCGTCTCACGCCCGGACGCGCTGCCCGTGAAAAACGCACCCGCGCCCTGGCGCAGATAAAGGGTTTGCACCCGTGGCATAAGGCCCGCCGCATCCAGAAGCTGCAGGATCACCGTTTCAGATCCGGGTGCGTCGAGGACCAGATCCAGCATCCCCTCAGCGGGCAGGTCCAGCCCGGACACAGTCACCTGCGGCACCTTAAGACGGCTTTTCTCGCGCAGGCCGGGGAACAGGCCCAGCAATTCGGCACTGGCTGGCTGCAGGCTGTAAAGCCCGGGCAGCGAGTGGCTGATCAGCTCTGCCTCGCCATCACGGCCAGCAAGGGCCGCCGCCAGATGACGAAAGCGATCAGTAGCCACTGTCTCAGGGGGCGGCGGGGGCGCGACCGGATCAACCCAAAGCACCGCCCTGGTTTTGCCCTGCGCTGCCCCGCCCGAAGCGCCGTCCAAAGCCCTGTCCGAAGCCGATGGCGCGGATCCGGCAAGCATGTCCCACACCCATCCACCCGCGCCATGGCCGATAACAAGCACCATGTCGGCGTCGACTTGCTGGTTTTGTGGCATGCAAGATCCCTTGATTAAAGCTTAAATTCCCAAAAAGCGCAGGGCTTTATGGATACATAATGGCCAAATCACCCGGCCTGCAACCATTTGCTTTGCTTTCTTTCGCGCGGATGTGCCGACAGGGCCTGCAGGCGCGCGATGGCTGCGCGGATTTATGTCGTATCGCCTTTGGTTCGCAGCTATTGCGAAGAGGGCGGCATAAGCCGCCGATTTCGCTTTTGGTGAGGGCCGCCCGAAATGACGTCCAGACGCTTTGCCGCCGACCGTGCCGCCGACCGTGCTGCCGACCGTGTCGCGGGCCGGGATATGCCGATCAAAGCCGATGCGAGGGGAGAGGCCCGCGAAACGGCGGGTGACCGCAGCCATGACAGGGATCCGGGTCCGGCAGCCAGGCCCAGCCATGCGCTTTCCCTGCCGTCGGGGGATCGTGCGGCCCTGGCGGGGCTGATTTTGGGCGGCGTGCTGATTGGGTGCTCGCCGATTTTCGTGCGTCTGTCTGAGGTGGGGGCCGCCTCGACTGCATTCTGGCGGCTGGCGCTGGCATTGTTGCCGCTGTTGCTTTTGTCAGCCAGATCGACCACCAGACTGGCAGCCGGCTCGGCAGCCAGACCGGGGCAGGCCGCCCGCGCAGGCCTGTCTGCCCGCCCCGGCAGGACGCATCCTGCAGATCTTGCGGGGCGGCTGACGGTTTCGCTGCCCGGTCTGATATTGGGGGCCGAGCTGGTTGCCTGGCATGTCTCATTGCAGCTGACCTCAGTCGCCAATTCGACTTTGCTGGTCAATATGGCGCCGGTTTTCGTGGTGCTGATCAGCTGGGGACTTTACCGCCGGGTGCCGGGGCAGCTGTTTTTCCTGGCGCTTGCGGTGACGGTAGCGGGGGTGGTGGTGCTGAAGGGCGGGCCGGCGGCGCTTGGCGGCGGCAGCCTTTTGGGCGACGGGGTCGCGCTGTTCGCGGCGCTTTTATACGCGGTCTATATCCTGCTGCTGGGCCGGGCGCGGCAGCATTACGCGACCCCGGTGATCATGATCTGGAGCACCTCTGCCGCCGCCCTTTCGGTTCTGCCATTCGCGCTGCTGACCGAGCCCGCGCTTTTTCCGGTCACCCTTGCCGGATGGGCGGTGCTTTGCGCGCTGTCCTGGATCAGCCAGGCCAGCGGTCAGAGCCTGATCGCCTGGGCGCTGGCCTTTTTGCCCGCCACATTCTCATCGCTGACCTTGCTTTTGCAGCCGGTGGTGGCGGCGCTGCTGGCCTGGGCGGTGCTGGATGAGGCGCTTAGCCCGATGCAGGCGCTTGGCGGGCTGATCGTGCTGGCGGGCATCTGGATCGCCCGCAAGGCCCAGTTCTGAAGCCCGGTTCTGAAGCCCGGTATTGAGGTCGGGTTTTGAGGCCCGGTTTTGAGGCGGGTTTTGCTGCAGGGGCAAAGCATCCGTCGGGGCTTCTGGCAGGGGGCTTCCCATATGGGGGGCCTCAGGTGCCCGAGAGCATCCGTGAGATCCGCAAAGCATAGCGGTCCGTCATCCCCGAGGTGAAATCCGCCAGAGCATGCAATGCGGCCACCGGATCTTTGATGTCGCGCAGATCCAGTGACAGCGCCCGCACCAGCTGCTGGCCATGCTGCGACAGCCCCTCAGGGTGCCAGTCGGCGGCGGCCAGCTCTTCGTAAACGGGCGCGATGCCGGACATCACATTGGCGATGATCCGGCGGCCTGACAGTTCCAGCTCGGTCTTGCGGGGCGCGGTGAAGATGCGGCTGCGGGCGGTTTCCCGCAACAGCCCAAACGCCTCTGCCAGAGGGCTGGCACCGACCAGGTCGCCCGCAAAGCGGCCCTCCATGATCGCGTCGTAATGGGTGATGAAGGTTTCGACGCAGGCGTCAATCGCGGTGCCGATGCTGCGGGCGCGCAGCATGGCAATCGCCTCGCTTTCGGTCATGCCGCTATCGGTTGGGCGCGGCACCCCGGCCAGCCGGCTCAGCAGCGCCAGCACGCTGTCATAGCCCAGCTCGCCGGTGGTGAAGGCATCCTCGATATCGACGATATTATAGGTGATATCGTCGGCCGCCTCCATCAGGAAGACCAGCGGGTGGCGGGCCCAGGCCCTTTGTGCGGGCTGGGCGCTTTCCGGCGTCCTGGCGGCGGGCATGACATATTCCGGCAGGCCCAGGCTTTCGGCGGCGGCAGCGAAAGCGGCAAGGTCTTGACCGAAAATGCCGAATTTCTTAAGCGCGGCAGTTTCTGCCAGCCCGGATTTCAGCAGGGCCGCCCGATCCGCCGCCGTGACCGGATATTTCGCAAATGCCCCCAGTGTTGCCTTTGACAGCCGCATGCCGCCCTGGCCGGATACATCTCCAGCCGGGTCAGGATGCGAAAGCCCTGGGCATTGCCCTCGAAATCAATGAACTGGCGCTGATCCGCCTCAGGCACAGCGCGGGCCAGCGGGCTGCCTTTGGCAAAGTAATCGGCAAACCAGGCCCCCATCGCCTGCTCGCCGGAATGGCCAAAGGGCGGGTTGCCGATATCATGGGCCACACAGGCGGCCTGAACGATATTGGCCAGATCGGCGACATCGGCCTCGGCGATATGCCCGTTGGTGCAAAGCCATTCGCCCACCCGCATCGCCAGAGAGCGCCCGACACTGGCCACCTCGATCGAGTGGATCAGACGGTGATGCACATGGTCATTCTCATAAAGCGGCTGCACCTGCGTCTTGTTGGCCAGCCTGCGAAAGGGCTGCGAAAAAACGATGCGGTCATAATCCTGCACAAAGATTGAGCGGTTGCGCTGCGGCATATAACGGTCGTCGCCCAGCCTTTCGGCGCAAAGAAGGCGGCTCCATTGCATGCGGATCTGATTTGTCATGGTGTGCCCGTCCTTGCTGGTGCCAGTCCCTGCTGGTGCCCGTCTCTGGGGATGTGCGTCTCTGGGGATGCCCGTCTTTGGGAATTCCCGTCTCTGGTCGTGGCAGCCTGATGCGCTGCCGGGGGCGATATTGCCCTTCCCGGGCCGCAGATGCCAGAGGCGGGATGTTACGGTGGGATGTTGAGGCGGGATGTTACGGCGCGGCCGGAGGGGGGCAAGGCTTTGCCATGATCCGATCAGGCACAGGGGGCACAGGGGGGGGGTGGGCAGAGGGGGCCAGCCCCCTCGCGGCAAAGCCGCTCACCCCCGGGATATTTAGGGACAGATGAAAGTCATGTCGCGGGGGGCGGAGATGGGGGGCGGAGATATTGCCGGGCTTGACCTTCATGGTTGGGCTTATGAAAAGTAGCGGGTCTGTTGATCGCCACGCCCGGGCGCCAGTTGCCCGGCCCGTCCTTTTCCGGAGATGCCCCAGGATGCCGACCCCGACCGATCCGCTGTTTCGTCCGTTTTCGCTGAAATCGCTGGCGCTGAAGAACCGCATCGTGATGGCCCCGATGACGCGCTGCATGGCGCCCGAAGGGGTGCCAGGCCCCGCCAATGCCGCCTATTACCGCCGCCGCGCCGAAGGCGATGTCGGGCTGATCCTGACCGAGGGCACGGTGGTCGACCGCCCGGCTGCGCGCAATCACCACGGTATTCCGCTGTTCCATGGGGCGGCGGCGCTCGCGGGATGGAAGGGGGTGGCGGATGCCGTCCACGGCGCGGGCGGGCTGATCGCGCCGCAGCTGTGGCATACCGGATCGACCCGGGCCGGAAAATGGGAGCCTGAGGCCCCGGTCGAAAGCCCCTCGGGGATCATCGGGCCCGATCAGCCGCGCGGCGTGGCGATGAGCGAAGAGGATATCGCCGATACGATCGCCGCCTTTGGCCGGGCGGCAGCGGATGCAAAGGCTGCGGGCTTTGACAGTCTCGAATTGCACGCCGCACATGGCTATCTGATCGACCAGTTCTTCTGGGCGGGCAGCAATCTGCGCGACGACGCCTGGGGCGGCGCGACCCTTCAGCTGCGCGCCCGCTTTGCGCTTGAGGTGGTGCGCGCGGTGCGGGCTGCCGTCGGCCCCGATTTTCCGGTGATCATGCGGGTCAGCCAGTGGAAACAGCAGGATTATGAGGTGAAGCTGGCCGCAACGCCTGATGAGATGACCGCCTGGCTTGCGCCGCTGGTCGAGGCGGGGGTGGACATCCTTCACTGCTCGCAGCGCCGTTTCTGGGTGGCCGAATTCCCCGAGCTTGATGGCGAGGCGGGGCTGAATTTCGCGGGCTGGGCGAAAAAGCTGACCGGGGCGGCGACGATCAGCGTCGGCTCGGTCGGGCTGAACACCGAGTTCTTTGGCGCCTTCCGCGGTCAGGCCTCGGGGGCGGTGCCCTTTGACAATCTGCTGGAGCGGATGGCCCGGGATGAGTTTGACATGGTGGCGGTGGGCCGGGTGCTGCTGTCGGATCCCGACTGGGTGGTGAAGGTGCGCGAGGGCCGCCTGGACGAGCTGCATGGCTTCAACCCCGAGGTGATGAGTGGCCTGATCTGAGCCCGGAGACCTGCGATCTGAGGCGGGGTCCGGCGGTGCGGCCGGGCCTTGCAGCAGGCGATCCTCTCTCTGGCCCATAACGGCCGGGCCTCAATCCAGGCCGAATTGCGCGGCGAAATTGCCATATGCGGGTGCAAAATCCCGGTGGCACGGTGATTGCGGTATATTCTGATTAAAACATTCAGGTATATTGGGGACATGAGTTTTCGCCCCAATATGACCAGCCAGACCACTGGAATTCAGCTGCTTGCGCCGCTGGCCTGGCAGGCTTTGCCTGGCGTGGTGGCCGATGTCTGGCAGGTTGCGGTCAGCCGTGGCGGCAAGGGCAGCTATGTCGCCCCCGACCCGCGGATCGTGGCTGTGCTGGGCCCGGATGAAAGCGGGATGCGGCTGGCCCATGGCCGCAGCCGTCGTGGCCAGCCGATTGCGCTGGCCTATATTCCGGCGGGACTGGCGACGCGTTCCGGCTTTCGTCAGTCGGGCAGGCTGACGCATCTGGATGTGCATCTCTCGCAAGATGTGCTGCAGGGGCGCCTGGAAAAGGCGGGGCTGTCTGACGCTGATCCGGCGGTGCCCGGCGCGCTGTTGCAGCAGCCGCGCCTTTTTGCCGCCTCGCCCGAGGCTTTGCTGGTCGCGCAGCATATGGCCGAAGAGATCCGCGCCAAAAGCTGCAGCCGCCAGGCGCTGACCGCGCTGCTGGATGATCTGATCCAGCGGGTGTTTGCCCCCGGCGCGGCGCCGCTGAACCCTGGCCCCGGCGGCCTGGGGCCTGCACAGATGGCCCGGATCGAGCGGCTGATGCATGAAGAGCTGCACCGTCCGCTTTCCGTGGCCGAAATGGCCGGGCAGCTGGGTCTGTCGGAAAGCTGGTTCGCCCATGCCTGGGCGCAAAGCCGGGGCGAGCCACCGCATCGCAGCCTGCAAAAGCTGCGCATCCAGCGCGCCAAAGCCCTGTTGCAGCAGGGGCGCGACAGCCTGGCCAGCATCGCCATTGATGCAGGCTTTGCCGATCAGGCACATTTCACCCGCTCTTTCCGCAAACTGACGGGTGAGACGCCGGGCACCTGGCGGCGCAGTCTTGCGCGTCGGGGCGCAGGCTAAGCCATCAGAGGGCAGACAGCGCTGCAGGGCGCGACGTGGCTGCCCTGTCAAATTCCCGACAGTTTTGGTCAATACCGCCCCGCCATCCCGCGTTAGACGCGAGGCAAAGCCGGCGTTTGCGAAGGCTTTTGCTGACGGTCTTATTTCGGGGAAGAGTTCACATGAAAGCACAACATACCATCGCGCGGCTGCTGGCGGGCAGCACGGCGCTCAGCTGTCTTTTCGCCGCCCCCCTGCTGGCCCAGAATCTGGTTCAGGATCTGGCGCAGGACGATACCGTCGCGCTGGGCACGATCACGCTTGAGGTTGCAGGCGCGGGCGCGGTTGGTGATGTGGGCAATCCCTTCACGCTGTCGGGGATGAAAACCGCGACCGAGATCACCGATGTGCCGCAATCAGTCACCGTGGTCGGGCGTGAGACCTTTGGCAAACAGCAGGTGCGCAAGGTCGATCAGGCGCTGCTTGATGTGGCGGGCGTGCAGTCGCAGCTTTACGGCTATGACAGTGACACCAACTGGTTCTATATCCGCGGTTTCGCCTCTTCCGATACCGGCGCCTTCATGGATGGGCTGTCGCTGTTCTCTTACGGCTTTGGCACCTTCTATATCGACCCCTTCCTGCTGGAGCGGATCGAGGTTCTCAAAGGCCCGGCCTCGATGCTTTACGGCGCCTCCAGCCCGGGCGGCTTGGTCAATTACGTCTCGCGCCTGCCTGACGGATCCGAGGGCACGACGCTTTCCTTCAGCGCCAACAGCGAAAGCCAGGCCCGCGCCTCGGTCGAGGGCTCGGGCACCAATGGCGATGACCTCGCCTGGCGCTATGGGATCCAGGCCACCCGCCAGGACGGCTATGGCATGTTCGATGCGGGCTTTGAGGGCGTGGCCTATGGCGCGGTCACCAAAAGCTTTGATGATGGCAGCAAGCTGACCTTCCACCTGTCCTATACCGATATGGACGAGGATCACGTCGGCGGCTCTTTCCTGCCCTATTACGGCACCGCAGCCCCGGGCCCCTTTGGCTATTTCGACGAATACTACAACGGCGGTAACCCCGATGCCGACACCTATAAGCGCAAGCAGCTGATCGCCACCGGCATCTATCGCCGCGATATCGGCGAATGGCAGATGGTTGACACTTTCCGCGTTGGCTATACCGATCTTAAAGAGCTGTATCTCTATCCGAACGGCTTTACCTCGGGGCAGATCCCGACGCCCTCGGCGGATGTGAACCGCTTTGTCTTTGCCCATGACAGCTATGCGACGATCCTGCAAAACGATCTGCGCTTTACCCGTGATTTCGACACGGGCAGCGTCCGCCATAAGGTGCTGTTCGGGCTGGATGCGCGGCAATACCGGCTGGATCAGCAGCAGGCCTTTGCCGTTGGCACCCCGCTGGATCCGGTGAACCCCGTTTACTCGGTCGCGCAGCCGACGGCGCTGTTCACCTATATCGACAATGTCAGCACGCAGCGGCAGCTGGGGCTTTACGCCCAGGATCAGATCGAATGGGGCGACGGCTGGATCGCCACGCTGAATGGCCGCTTCGATGTGGTCTGGTCAGAGATGGACAACAATCTGGGTGCCGATCTCAAGCGCCGCGATGATGCCTTTACCTGGCGTGTGGCGCTGGCAAAGCGCATCGGCGATGTGACGCCCTATGTGACCGTTGGCACCTATTTCAACCCGCAATCGCTGTCGGAATACTCGCTGCGGGCCGAGCCAGAGACCGGGCATCAGGCCGAGGTCGGGGTGAAATGGGCGCTGAGTGAGAACTCGCTGATCACGGTTTCGGCCTTTGACATCACCCGCAAGGATGTGTCGCAAAACTATGTGAATGGCGGCAATTTCGACTCGAATACCCTTGGAAAGGTGCGCTCGAAAGGGATCGAGGTCGAGGCGAATGTGGCCCTGAATGAAGAGCTGCGTCTGCGTATGGCGGCGACGCGGATGGATGTGACGATCGAGAAATTTACCGGCAACAGCGCCTTTGACGGCAAGACCCCGCAGTCGGTGGCCGAGCGGTTTGGCAATCTGCAACTGGCCTGGAGCCCGGCCGCTGTCGAGGGCCTCGAGCTGCGCGCGGGCACCCGTTATCTGGGTTCCAGCTGGGCCGATAACGCCAATACATTGAAGGTGGGCGATGCCTGGCTTTATGACATAGGTGCCAGCTGGAACTTTGCCGAGACCTGGACCGCCGATCTGAACGTCACCAACCTGACGAATGAGCGTTACACCGCCAGCTGCCAGACCTCATTCGGTGTCTCGGCCTGCTGGCAGGGTGAGGGGCGCGTGGTGACCCTGGGGGTCTCGACCCGGTTCTGAGCCAGACTTTTCTGGGCCAGAGCTGAACAGGAAAAGAAACGGGCGGCTGAGAGATCAGCCGCCCGTTTTGCCTGTGTGCTCGTTTTGTCCTTTCGGGCCGCGTCTTACTCAACCAGCACCGGGCCTTTGCCTGCCATGGCCTCGTTCAGCGCGGGTTCCAGCCGTTCCAGCGCCCAGGGCAGGCTGAGCAGCGAGGCATGCGACATCGCCCCGGTCAGCAGTTTTCCCGAAAGCACCTCACGCCCCTCTTTGGCGGTGATCAGAAAGGGGCGGGTGACGACGCGGTCGGGCGCGCTCATATCGCCGTCGGCCATGGTCCAGACCAGCACATCCGCCTCAAGCAGGCCGATGGCCTCTTCGGACAGCGGCACAGAAAAGCCGTCGCCCTTCACCCGCGCGGCCAGACGCGGTGGCAGGTGGAAGCCAAGACTCGCGAGGAGCTGCACCCGCACATCCTGGCCTGAATAGGCCCCAAGCCCGCCGCCCAGAAACCAGGCGACGCTGGCGGTTTTTCCCTGCCAGTCGGGATGGGCCGCCGCAATCGCGGCCATCTGCGCATGAATGGCCGCAACCTTCTTGCTGGCCAGCGTCTCGCGCCCGATGGCGCGACCCGCGATCATGGCGCGCTCGTCCCAGGGCAGCGAGAAATCCCCGACCCCGGCCGGCACCGCGACGACCGGGGCGATACGGCTGAGGCGCTCATAGTCCGCCGCGCCGATCCCGGACCACAGCGCGATGATCACATCGGGCTTTTGCGCGGCGATCTGTTCATAGTTCAGCTCGCCGCGCAGCAGGGGCGGCGTGGTGGTCAGCAAAGGCGCGGCCCAGGGCCAGAGCCCATCCGGGAAATCGCCATACCAGTCGCGGATGGTGACGGGCTGCACCCCAAGCGCCAGCAGATCATCCGCCCCGGTAAAATCGACCGAGGCCACCCGGGCAGGCGGCGCCAGGATCACCGTCTCGCCGAATTTATGCGGGATCGTCAGCGGGAAGTCCTGGGCCTGGGCGGCGGCTGGGGCCCGCAGCGCCAGCAAGGCCGTGGCAAAGAGTGCGGCAAAGAGTGCGAAAGGCTTCATCGGTGGCTCCGGTTTGGGGCGGGCGAGCGGTGGTGTCAGGCGGGTTTGCGGCCAAAACGGCGGATCATCAGAGCCGCCATCAGCGGCGCACCAACCAGGGCCGTGACCAGCCCCGCCGGGATCTGGACTGGCGCGAAAAGCCAGCGCCCGGCCAGATCGGCCAGCCCGGTCAGCCCCGCGCCCACCGCCCAGGACAGCGCCAGATGCAGCCCCGGCCCAACCCGCGCCAGCCGCGCCGCCAGATGCGGGGCGATCAACCCGACAAAGGCAATCGGCCCGATGATCGAGACCGCCGCTGCCGCCATCGCCGCCGCCGCCGCCATCAGCCACGCGCGGGCCCGGCCCGCCCGATGGCCCAGCACGGTTGCCAGCTCATCGCCCAGCCGCAAGACGGCCAGCGGGCGGCTGCACAGCGCGGCGATCAGCAGGGCAGGCGGCGTCAGCCAGGCCAGTAGCCGCACCTCGGGCCAGCCGACCAGCCGCACCGAGCCTGAGATCCAGGCCAGCGCCGCATGCGCCTCATTCACGCCGCCATAGGTCAAAAGCGCGGTGGTCAGTGCCGAAAGGAAAGCGGCGATCCCGATCCCTGTCAGCAAAAGCCGCACCGGGCCGCTGCCCTCGCGCTGGTGCGATAGCAAAAGGATCAGGCCCGCGACCAGGATCCCGCCCAGAAAGGCCGCAGGCGGCCGCCATTCGCCCGCAACACCCGGGGCCAATACGCTGAGGCCAATCACCGTCAGCGCCGCGCCCTGGCTGATCCCCAGCAGCGCCGGATCCGCCAGCGGGTTGCGCGTCGCCCCCTGGATCAATGCGCCTGCAAGACCCAGCATCCCCCCCGCCAGAATGGCCACCAGGCTGCGCGGCAGGCGAAACTCGGCAACGATCAGGATTGCGCCCGCGTCGCCTTTTCCCATCAGCGCCTTCAGGGCCTGGCCTGGCCCCGGGGCCTCGCTGCCCAGCATTGCTGACAGCAGGACCAGCGCGCAAAGCCCGACCATCAGCGCCAGTAAGGCCAGCAGCCCGGCCCGTGACGGCTCTTGCGTCAGCCGCCCGCCAAAGGCAGAGATGCGCCAGACCCTCATGCCCGCATCCTGACCAGCAAGACCAGAACCGGCGCGCCGACCAGCGCGGTCAGGATCCCGGCAGAGATCTCTACCGGCGCGATCACCGTTCGCGCCAGCGTATCGGCCAGCACCAGATAGCCCGCCCCTGCCAGCGCCGACAGAGCAAGCAGCCGCCCCTGGCCCATCGGCCCGATCAGCCGAACCGCATGCGGCACCGTCAGCCCGACAAAGCCCAAAGGCCCCGCCAGCGCGACCGCCGCCGCTGTCATCACCACCACGGCGATAAGCGCCAAGGCGCGGATGCGGCGCGGGTTCAGGCCAAGGCCGGTCGCGGCCTCATCGCCCATGGTCAGGATCGTCAGCTTCGGCCCGGTGAAAAGCGCAAGGCCCAGGCCCGCCAGCGCCCAGGGGGCGACCATTGCCACCACGCCCAGCCGCAGCCCGGCGAAAGAGCCTGACAGCCAGACGCGCATATCCTCAAAGGCGCGGGCTTCCATAAGCGAGATCATCGTGGTCAGCGCCACCAGAAAGGCGGTGACCGCCGCGCCTGCCAGCGCAGGCGTCAGCACGCCGCCGCCATCGCCCGCCGCCCGCACCAGCGCGAATACCAGCATCGCGCCAAAGGCGCTGCCTGCCGCCGCCAGCGGTGCAACCAGCCCGGGCGAGGACAGGCCCGGGATCAGCCGCGCCAGCAAAACCGTCAGTGCCGCGCCCGCCAGCAGACCGAAGAGGCCGGGTTCGGCCAGCGGATTGCGCGTCACCGCCTGCATCAGCACGCCCGCCGCCGCCAGGCCTGCGCCCGCCAGCGCTGCGCCCAGGGCGCGGGGCAGGCGCAGCTCGCGGATGATTGCGGCCTCGAATGTATCGGGGGCCTCGCCGTGCAGCACCGACCAGACCAGCGACAGGGGCTGAGGCTCGGCCCCGGCGCAAAGATGCAAAAGCATCGCGGCGAGCAAAAGCGCCACCAGCAACAGCGGCAAAGAAAGCGACCGCTGGTTCATGGAGTGGCAATTCCGGGCGTGGCCGTTTTGGGGATGTCGGCCTCATCGCGGGGCAGGCAGACGGGGCGGCCGGTCAGCGGGTCGGGGATGATCTGCGCCGTCAGCCCGAAAATATCCGCCAGATTGTCTGCGGTCATCACTTCGCCCGGTGGGCCATCGGCGCGGATCCGGCCATCGCGCATCATCACGATCCGGTCGGCGAATGCGGCGGCAAGGTTCAGCTCATGCAGCACCACCAGCACCGTTGCCCCCGCCCTGGCCCGCCGCGCAAGGATCGCCATGATCTCCATCTGCACCGAGAGGTCCAGGTAGGTCGTCGGCTCATCGAGCATCAGGATGCCGGTCTCCTGGGCCAGCACCATGGCGATGAAGGCCCGCTGGCGCTGACCGCCTGACAGCGCCTCGGCGGGGCGGTTTGCCAGGGCGGTTGTATTCGTCTCGGCCATGGCGCGGTCGATGGCGCGGTCATCGTGCTGCGACCAGGCCCGCATCAGGCTGCGATGGGGGTGACGGCCAAGCGCCACCAGATCGCGCACCCGCAGCCCCTCGGGCGTGACGGGGCTTTGCGGCAAAAGCGCCATCTGCCGCGCCGCCTCGCGCCCGCCTAAGCCGGCAAGCGGCCGGTCGCCAATCAGGATCTGCCCCGAGGCGGGCGGCAAAAGCCGGGCGATGGTTTTCAGAAGCGTCGATTTTCCGCAGCCATTCGGGCCGATCAGCACCGTCATCTGCCCGGGCCAGATCTGCAGCGAGACATCATGAACGACCGTCTTTTCCGCGCGGGCGACCGAGACGCCCCGCAAAGAGATCAGCCGCGCCTGAGCCGTTTTCGCCTGATCAGAACCGTCGCCGGGAGGGCTTTGCTGCACGAAAATATTTCCTGGTAAGTTTGTCAGGTTTTCACGGCAATATCTGTCAGATTTTGCCGCTTCGGGCAAGGAAAACCGCCCCCCGTGCGCCGTTCATGGCAGGGGTTGCGGCGTGGAAATCGCTGCATCCCGGGGTTGCGGATCAGGGGCAGGCGTTCGCTGGCTCAGCACCTGTGCTGCGACCATAGGCGGCCAGAAAAAGCTGCACCGCGCTGGCGGCCTGGGCCTCGGATTCAGCCGCATCGGGTGGCACGCGGCGCACGCCGAACAGGCGCTGCCGCCAGATCCCCGCCAAAGACAGTTCGGTGAATTGCTGGGCGGCCAGTTCGGGATCGGGGATCTGCATCAGCCCGGCCGCACTGGCCTCGGCCAGCCAGCGGCTGAGGCGGTTCAGAACCTGCCGCGCCCCCGCCTCATGAAAGCGCCGGGCCAGATCGGGCATGCGCTCGGCCACCGAGACGACGATTCGCTGGGCGCGCAGCATCTCATCCGAGGTCAGCACCCGGCTCAGCGCCAGCGCATAGGCCTTCAGCTGCAGATCAATCCCGCCGGGCACCGCCAGCGCCTCGCCGAGCGCCAGCGCCAGTTGCTCGCGGCGTTGCTCGACCAGAGCCACGAACAGATCCTCTTTGTTCTGAAAATAGACGTAAAGCGTGCCCTTCGAGACCCCGGCGGCGCGGCTGATCCGGGCCATCGTCGCGGCGTCAAAACCATGGGTGCAGAACTCCTGCCAGGC
Organism: Pseudogemmobacter hezensis; assembly: GCF_013155295.1. Taxonomy (GTDB): domain Bacteria; phylum Pseudomonadota; class Alphaproteobacteria; order Rhodobacterales; family Rhodobacteraceae; genus Pseudogemmobacter; species Pseudogemmobacter hezensis. Next base: position 161,027 of record NZ_JABJXT010000007.1, read on the forward strand.
CCCTTCCAGGATCTGGTGGCGCTTTTGCGGGTCTGCGCCGGCGGCGTGGCGACGCGTTGCGGCCGGGGATGCTGCGGGGGGCGCTGCAGGGCGCGCTGCGGGGGGCACCGCGGATGGCGGTGTTTCGGGGGAAGGGGTGCAGGACATGAGCTGCATATAATCGAACCATCCGGTTCGATGGAATATTGAAATATGTGGCATGGGGGATTATTGCAGAGGATCGAACCAGTCGGTTCGATTTGAATCAGCTGCGTGAGTCGTACCATGTCGCGTCAGAACCAGTCCCGGACAGAGCCCGCCGATGCCCCCGCCGATGCCCCGGTGAATGCCCCCGTGGTTTCCCCAGAAGGTTCCCCGGTGGATGTGGCGCCACCATCCCCCCCCGTCCCCCCGGCAGCCGCCCCTGCAGGGGGCAGCCGCAAAAAGCTGGTCTTTGCGGGGATCGCGCTGATTGCGGCGCTGGCGGCGGGCTATGAGGGCTGGTCCTGGTGGACGAATGGCCGCTTCATGGTCACCACCGATGACGCCTATATCCAGGCCGATCTGTCGCTGATCTCATCCAAAATCACCGGCTATGTCTCTGAAATTGCAGTGACGGCGAACCAGCATGTGAAGATGGGCGATGTGCTTTTCCGCATCGATGATGGCGATTACCGCATCTCGCTTGAACAGTCGCAGGCCAAACTGACCGAGCTGACCGCGACGCTGTCGCGTATCGACGCGCAGGTTCTGGCCGCCGAGGCAAATGTGACCCAGGCCGAGGCCCAGCTGACCGCCACCGAGGCCGTGCTGACCGCCGCCCACGCCAATACGGCGCGGATCCGCGATCTGGCGGCGCGCCGCGTCAGCAGCCAGGCCGATCTCGACAATGCCAATCAGGCGCTGGCCACAGCCGAGGCCAATCGCACCGCCGCCGCCGCCGCGATTGCGGGCGCAAAAGCACAGGTGGGCGTGCTGGAGGCACAGCGCAGCGAGGCCGCCTCGACCCGGCGCGAGCTGGAACTGGCAAGCGCTTTGATCGCCCGCGATCTGGATTTCACCGTGATGCGGGCCCCCTTTGATGGCACGGTTGCCAATATCGCCATCAAACAGGGCGAGCTGGTCAGCGCCGGGGCACGTCTTGCGGCGGTGGTTCCCGATCACGGGCTGTTCGTTGAGGCCAATCTGAAGGAAACCCAGCTGGCCGAAATTCGCGCCGGGCAGAGGGCGATGGTCTCGGTCGATGCGCTCGACGGGCAAGAGGTCGAGGGGCGGGTGATCTCTCTTTCGCCTGCCACGGGCTCGGTGTTCTCGCTGTTGCCCGCCAATAATGCGACCGGGAATTTCACCAAGATCGTGCAGCGTGTGCCGGTCAGGATCGAGCTGCCCGAAGGGGTGGCGGGTCTGCGGGCCGGGCTGTCGGTAGAGGTCTCGATTGACACCCGCACCGGCGAAGAGGCCGCCACGTCCTCGTCGGCAGGATCCCAGCCAGCCGGGGCTGAGTAATGTCCGCTGCCGCCCCCCAAAAGGCGGCTTTGCCCGCCGCCGCCCTGCTGCCACCCGAGCCGGAACTGACCCCGCGCCGGGTGATTGCGTTTTTCATCATGGTCTTTGGCATGTTCATGGCGATCCTGGACATCCAGATCGTCTCGGCCTCATTGCCAGAGATCCAGGCCGGGCTGGGGGCCTCATCGGATGAGATCTCCTGGGTGCAGACCGCCTATCTGATCGCCGAGGTGATCATGATCCCGCTTTCAGGCTTTCTGGGGCGGATGATGTCGACGCGGCTGCTGTTTTCGCTGTCGGCGGCGGGGTTTACGGCGGCCTCGTTCCTTTGCGCGACCTCGACTTCGATCAATGAGATGATCCTGTGGCGGGCGGTGCAGGGTTTCCTTGGCGGCGGCATGATCCCCTCGGTCTTTGCGGCGGCCTTTACCATCTTCCCGCCCGCAAAGCGCAATGTCGTCTCGCCGATGATCGGCCTGGTGGCGACGCTGGCGCCGACCGTCGGGCCGACGATTGGCGGCTATCTCAGCCATACGCTGTCCTGGCACTGGCTGTTTCTGGTCAATGTGCCCGCAGGCATCGCGGTGGCGATCGGGGCCTTCATGCTGATCGATTTTGACCGCCCCGACTGGTCGCTTTTCCAGAAATTCGACTGGCTGGGGCTGGCCGCGCTGGCCTGTTTCCTCGGCGCGATGGAATATGTGCTGGAAGAGGGGCCGAACAACGACTGGTTCCAGGATGAGGCGGTGGCGGCCCTTTTCGTGGTGATGGTGCTGGGCGGGATCGTAACCTTCTGGCGCGCCTTTACCCGCGATGAGCCGCTGGTCGATTTCTCGGCCTTCAGCAATACGAATTTCGCGGTCGGCTCGGTGTTTTCCTTCGTGATGGGGATCGGCCTTTACGGCATGACCTATCTCTACCCGCTCTATCTTTCGGCGGTGCGCGGCTATGACAGCCTGATGATCGGCCAGACGGTGTTTGTCTCGGGGCTGGCGATGTTCTTCACCGCGCCTGTGGCGGGGATCATGGCCTCGAAAATCGACCTGCGGGTGATGCTTTTGCTGGGGTTCATCGGCTTTGGCACCTCGTCCTGGATGCTGACCGGCATGACCGCCGACTGGGACTTTAACGAGCTGTTCTGGCCCCAGGTTCTGCGGGGCATCTCGCTGATGATCTGTATGGTGCCGATCAACAACCTGGCGCTTGGCACGCTGCCGGTGGCAAAGATGAAGGGCGCCTCGGCGCTTTACAACCTGATGCGCAACCTGGGCGGCGCGGTGGGGCTGGCGCTGATCAACACCATCCTGACCGACCGGCGGGCGCTGCATTCGGCGCGGCTGGAAGAGGCGGTGAACTGGGCCAACCCCGAGGCGCTGCGCCAGCTGGAGATGATGCGCCAGAACCTTGCGCTGAACGGGCTGAACCCGGATGCGGCGCTGGCGCAGATGCAGGCCCAGGTGACGGGGCAGGCGGCGATCATGTCCTTCATCGACATCTTCCTGTTGCTGACCATGCTGTTTGTCGGGCTGGCGGTGATGGCGCTGGCGATGCGCCCCCCCGCCCGCACGGGCGGCGGCGGTGGGGGGCACTGAGGTGGGGGGAAGCACTGAAATGGGAAGCACTGAAATGGGGGGCACTCTGAGATGGGGCGCTGAGTGGCAGCGCTGACTGGCCTTTTATCCGGCGCAGGCCTGCCTTTGTGCACACCCTTGCGCGAGCAGGGCGCGCCATGCCTTGACTTGTCCCCCCTGGACGACGGAACTGCGCCCCGGGCGCGTTACAGCCCAAAGCCAGGCGAATCATTGCCGCCAAGCGATTAAAACCGCCCGGATTTTTCCCGGCCAATGGCTGTAAGGGCTGCTGGCAGGGGCTCCGCGCCTGTTCACTGGCGAGATCGCTGAATGACCGTTGATTTTCGACCCGACCCGACCTCTGGAAAGATGCCACCCGTTGCGGGCACCTCTGCCCATACGGCGGATTTCCTGATCTCAGGCCCCGGGCATGAGATCGCCTTTGAAAAAGGCCAGCAGCGCCTGGCTGAGGGCGGGCTGGACAGCCTGGCCGCCCGCGCAGAGGCCTGGTTCGCCGCAAATGACGGGGCAGATGACGGTGATGGGCCGGACAACCCGGCGATCCGGGGCTTTGGCCAATATCTTGCCGGGGCTGTGCCCTATGATCGCCTGTCCGGCGACTATCTTTTCGCCGCCCGCCCGGTCACTGCTGCCCAGAACGCCGGGGCCGCGCAGAACGCCGGGCCCGCACCTGCAGCTGCCACCACAAAGCCCATCATCACCGCCGAGCCCACCCCCGCCCGCTACCGTCAGGCGGTGGCCGAAGCGGTGGCGCGGATTTCCCAGGGCGAGTTCTCAAAGATCGTGCTGTCGCGCAGCCTGCTGCTGGAAGCCGGGCGCGACTGGGATCCGGCGCTATTGCTGACACGTATGCGGGCTGACCGGCTTGCGACCCTGTTCTCGGTGCCCTTGCGCCCGCGAAAGCCCGGCCTTGTGCGGCGGCTGATTGGCGCGACGCCAGAGCTTTTGGTGGAAAAGCGCGGCGCATTGGTGGCCTCGCATCCGCTGGCGGGGTCCGCGAGGCGGCGGGCGGACCCGGATCAGGACCAGGTCGAGGGCCAGGCGCTGCTGGCCTCGGACAAGAACCGGCGCGAGCATGAGATGGCGGCGCAGATGGTGCTGGACACGCTGGCGCCTTTTTGCCGCAACCTCTCGGCGCCGCAGGGGGTGTCGCTGACCGCCACGGCGCGGATGTGGCACCTGGGCACCCGTATCGAGGGCGAGCTGAAAGACCCCGATACGCCCTGCGCCACGCTGCTGGCCGCGCTGCATCCGACGCCTGCGGTGGGTGGCCTGCCGCGCGCGGCGGCCGAGGCGGCGCTGCCGGGGCTTGAGGGCTATGATCGCGGCTTTTACGCGGGCGCGGTCGGCTGGCTGGACCGCGCGGGCGATGGTTGCTGGTATCTGGCGCTGCGCTGCGCCGAGATCGAGGGGCCGCTGGCGCGGCTTTATGCCGGGGCGGGGATCGTGCGCGGCTCTGACCCGGTGGCCGAGGAAGAAGAGACATCGGCCAAGTTTCTGGCCATGCTCGCGGCCTTTGATGTGGAAGACAGCGCCCGGATGCCGCCGCGCTGAGGCGCTTTCGGCGCTGAGACGGCAGGAGAGACCATGCCCAGTGATCAGAAGAACACCCGGTCTGCCGCCAGGCCCGCAGGCCTGCCGCAGGTTCCGGCCTATGCGCTGCCCGGCCCGGAAGAGCTGCCCGCCTCACGCGGTCCCTGGCAGCTGGCGCCTCGGCGTGCGGCGCTGTTGATCCATGACATGCAGCGCTATTTCCTGCGCCCCTATGCGCCCGGACAAAGCCCGATCGCGCCCGCAATCGCCAATATCGCGCGGCTGGCAGATGCCGCCCGCGCCGCCGGGATCCCGGTTTTCTACACCGCGCAAGAGGGCAATCAGGATCGCCGCGACCGTGGCCTGCAGGCCGATCTCTGGGGCCCCGGCATGAGCGCCGATCCCGACCATCAGGCGATCATCCCCGAACTTGCGCCGCAGTCCGGTGATTTTGTGCTGGTCAAGCACCGCTATTCGGCCTTCCAGCGCTCGAACCTGGATCAGCTGATGCGGGTGCGTGGGCGCGATCAGCTGATGATCTGTGGCGTCTATGCCCATATCGGCTGTATGGCGACCGCCGCCGAGGCCTTTCAGCGCGATATCGAACCCTTCCTGATCGCCGATGCCCTGGCCGATTTCAGCCGGGCCGAGCATGACATGGCGCTGAAATGGGTCGCGGGCCGCGCGGGCGTGGTGCTGGGCACCGATCAGGCGCTGCAGGTGTTGGTCTAAGGTTCGGAACCTGGCCTCAGGCGGGCGCAGCGGGCACCGCTTTGCGCCCCCATCCCAGGGCCATCGCCAAAGCATGCAGGCCAAGGCCTGCTGCCCCCGCCAGCCAAAGCGGCCCGGCGTCGGTCACCACCAGCGCCAGCATCAGCGCGAGACAGGCACCGGGCCAGGCATAAAGCCCCCAGGCCCGCCCGTCGCTGATCGCCCCAAGCGCCACCGCCCCCATCGCCAGCGGCGTGAAGATCAGCGCCTGGGTCAGACCTGCGCCCTGATAGTCATAGCCGTAGCGCCAGATATAGGCGGTGACGAGGCAGAAAAGCCCCACCGTCGCCAGCAGGATCGCCGGGCCAGAGCTGACGAAATCAGGCCCGGACCTCTGCGCCTGCCGTGCGGTGCTCGGCCGGGCCTGCAGCCTTGTCCGCAGCCATTTTGGCGCGAAAAGCCGCAGGAAGGGGCTGTTGCTGGCAATGGCCGGATTGCGCGAGGGGGTGGGCTCTTTGACGCCATAGCGGAACTCGCCCTCAGGCAGGTCGGGGCGATAGGTGCCGAAGAGATGATCCCAGATCACGAAACTGCCCGCATAATTGCTGTCGGAATAGGCGCGGTCGGCGACATGGTGGATGCGGTGATGGGCGGGGGTGACCAGCACCCGCTCCAGCCAGCCCAGATGCGGGGTCAGCGCCGAATGGTTCATCATCTGAATGCCGTAATGGATCACCGAGACGGTGATGAACACCGGCAGCGGCACGCCGATCAGCGCCAGCGGCAGAAAGAACGGGATCGAGGCCAGCGAGGAATACCAGGAATTGCGGATCGCCAGCGAGAGGTTGAAATGCTCGCCCTCGTGATGGACCACATGCACCGCCCAGAGCAGGCGGAATTTGTGATGCAGCCGGTGCAGCCAGTAAAAGCAGAAATCCCAGCCGATGATCGCCACCAGCCAGACCAGCCAGACAGGCCAGGAGGCGGCCAGATCCAGGCTGAGATGGCTCAGCACAAAGGCATAGACCGCGATCTCCAGCCCGCGAAACAGCCAGAGCATCAGATGCCCGGAATTCAGGTTGAAGACCACATCATGCCAGTCGACCTGCTGGCGGCCAGAGCGGTTCAGCTCGATCATCTCGGCCAGCACAAGCACGACCATCAGAAGAATTGGAATGGCGACAGCGGTCATGACAGGGCCTTCCGGCGTGCAAAGGGGGGCAGGTAACGGGCGAATACCCAGGCCAGGCCGCCTGCCAGCCCGGCCAGGGCCAGCCCGGTGACCAGGTCAATGAACTGATGGCGGTAAAGCTGCAGGATCGAAAAAAGGATCAGCCCGCCCCAGATCAGAATGGCGCGGTTCCACAGCCATGCTTTCGCTGATGACACCCCCCCCGATACGTCTTTGCGCCACAGCGCCGCCACCGCCAGCGCGGTCAGCGTGACATGCAGCGAGGGCGCACAATTCACCGTGGTATCATTGGCCATCAACAGACGCAGCGCGGTCTCGCTGAGGCTTTGGCCCGTAACGGGCGGAAAGCTCATCGTGGTGGGGAAAAGCGCATAGGCGATCCCGGCCCCGATCGCCGAGAGGATCATCGAGCGGCAAAGCCAGAACGCGCGGGCCGGGGCCGAGGCCAGATAGCCAAGCGGCACGATCAGGAAAAACGACATATAGACCCAGATCGCATCCGGGTCGAAGCGGATCGCGCGGTCGATTGCCCCCGGCGCCAGATGGATGGCGCGGGCCGGATCCTGCAATCCGCTGATTGTATAGACGACGCCGACCACGCCCCAGCCTAGCAGCATCAGCCCAAATCTGTGCCACAGGGTCAGTGATGCGGGCAGCGGGCCGGGCTGGGATGGTTTGGCGGGCAGAGGCGGGCTCATTCCTGGTCGCACTTTTCGGGGGCAGGGCCTTGCATCGGGGGTCGCTCTCGATTTTCAGATGGTTAATTAACGGCGTTCTTTAATATGACATTGGCGGTTCTTTCAGGTCAAGAATGAAAATGAACACTGTTCTTAAATTATGCCGCGCCGTCACCGGCTCATATAGCGGCGCCAAATGTGCCGGGAAAAGCCGCGGGCCGGGCCGGGTTCAGGCGCGGGCAGGAATGGCAAAGGTGCCCTGGATGACTTGAATTTCGCGCCAGGCTCTGCACAAGCTGCGCGCGACAGCTGTTCGCGCCAAAGCGACACCCGCAGGGGCGCAGATCCTGTCAGACACCGATCAACCGTCTCAGCCGGATCCGCTCATGCGCCTCAGTGATTGCCACAATTTCCACGACTTCCGCCGTCTTGCAAAGCGGCGCCTGCCGAGCCCGATCTTCAACTATATCGACGGTGGCGCGGATGATGAGGTGACGCTGCGGCGCAATACTGCGGCCTTTGAAAGCGTGGATCTGGTGCCAAATGTGCTGCGCGGCGTGGAAGAGATCGACCTCTCGACCACGGTCATGGGGCAAAAGCTGGCGCTGCCGGTCTATCTGTCGCCGACCGCGCTGCAGCGCCTGTTCCACCACCAGGGCGAGCGTGCCACCGCCGCCGCCGCCGAGGCCTATGGCACGATGTTCGGCTGCTCGTCCCTGGGCACGGTCTCGATGGCTGAGCTGGCGAAAAAGCACAAGAATCCGCAGGTTTACCAGTTCTATTTCCACAAGGACCGGGGTCTGAACCGCGCGATGATGCAATCGGCCAAAGAGGCCGGGATCAATGTGATGATGCTGACCGTTGACAGCATCACCGGCGGCAACCGCGAGCGCGATCTGCGCACCGGATTTTCCATCCCCTTCCGGCTGACGCTGGGCGGCATGTTCCAGTTTGCGATCAAGCCCGCCTGGGGCATCAACTACGTCACCCATGAGAAATTCAGCCTGCCGCAGCTGGATCAGCATATCGACATGAAGGGCGACAGCCTGACCATCGGGCGCTATTTCACCGAGATGCTGGACCCCTCGATGAGCTGGGGTGATGTGGCGGCGCTGAAAGAGGAATGGGGCGGCGAATTCTGCCTGAAAGGCATCATGAGCACCGAGGATGCGCGTCGCGCGGCGGATATCGGCTGCTCGGGGATCGTTTTGTCGAACCACGGCGGGCGGCAGCTGGATGGCTCGCGCACCGGGTTTGATCAGCTGGATGAGATCGTGCAGGCCGTCGGCGACCGGCTGGATGTGATCATCGATGGCGGCATCCGGCGCGGCACCCATGTGCTGAAGGCGCTGTCTTTGGGCGCAAAAGCGGTGGGGCTGGGGCGCTTCTATCTTTATGCGCTGGCCGCGGCGGGCCAGCCCGGGATCGAGCGTGCGCTTGGCCAGCTGAAGGCCGAGCTTTTGCGCGATATGCGGCTGATGGGCGCCAAAAACATCTCTGAGCTGAGCCGCGACAATCTGCGCTTTCGTTAAGCGTGCTTTTGGGCCGGGTTGATGGCGGGCAGGCAATGCCCCGCCGTCGATCACGGAAACTGGCAAAATCCTGCCAGTTTCCGAAACATCCCGAAACATAAACTTGATTCAAATTCGAATCCGGGTGATCAGGCCCCACAACCCCGGCAAAGACCGGGCCGGTGAAAACCGGAATTGGGCAGAAAATACGACACTCGGAACGGAAAACGATGACTTCGACCGCTGCGAAAACGCTTTTGAAGCGCATGGGATTGCTTTGCGCTGTTTTGACCCTCAGCGCCTGTATGGGCCGCGATCTGGCCCCCGAGGCAGCAAACTCCTCGATTTTCGGCGGTATTGATTCTGAGCGTCAGCAGATGGCTCTGCTGGAAGCCAGCCAGAAGCGTGCCAAAGGGCAGCGGGTCTGGTGTGTGCCTTTCGCGCGTACGGCCAGCGGTGTGGCGCTGCGCGGCGATGCAAAAACCTGGTGGAATTCGGCGGCGGGCAATTATGAGCGCGGCAATCAGCCCCGGCCCGGCGCTGTGATGGCCTTTGCAGCAACGCGCAAGATGTCGCGCGGCCATATCGCGGTGGTGTCCGAGGTGGTTTCCGAGCGTGAGATCCGCATCAACCATGCGAACTGGATCAAGAACAAGGTCCAGCTGGATATGAAAGTGGTTGATATCTCGCCGAAAAATGACTGGACCTCTGTCAAGGTCGAGCGTGTTGCCGGCGAGATGGGCAAATCCAGCTATCCGATCAACGGCTTTATCTATCCGAACTGAGAGCGGCCAGGCCAGGGCCTTGCGCAGATCGTTCAGCCGTTAAATCAAATTGAAAAGGGGAGGCAGCGTGCCTCCCCTTTGTCATTTTTGCCTGTCGCTTTCGGCAGGCGGGGCGTGTCTTAGCCCGGCTGTTTTGCGAAACGCAGGTAGGGCAGTTTGATGTCCAGCTCGCCATATTTCTCGGCGGCCTGTTCGTTGTTCAGGCTGAGCGCCACGATCACATCCTGACCGGGGATCCAGTCAGCCGGGGTCGCCAGCGGCTTGCCATCGGTCAGCAGAACGGCGTCAACGGCGCGCAGGATCTCGGCGAAGTTGCGGCCGACCGACATCGGGTAGTAAATCGTGAAGCGGACTTTCTTGTCCGGCCCGATGAAATAGACCGCGCGCACGGTGGCGGTATGGGCGGGCGTGCGGCCCTCGGTCGGGATGTAGTAATCGGCGGGCAAGAGGTCATAGGCTTTCGAGACCGCGAGGCTGGTATCGTCGATGATCGGGAAATCAGCGGGGGCGCCGCCGAAGGCCTCGATATCGCGTTTCCACTTTTCGTGGTCGGCTTTGCCATCAACGGAAAGGCCGATCACCTTGATGCCGCGTTTTTGCCATTCCGGGATCAGCCGGGCGACGGCTGCGAATTCGGTGGTGCAAACGGGGGTGAAATCGCGCGGATGGCTGAAGATCAGGCCATAGCTGTCACCCAGCCATTCGTGAAAGTTGATGACCCCTGCCGTGGTGTCGGCGGTGAAATCGGGGGCGATGTCATTGATACGGACAGACATGGATGGACTCCTCAGGAAATTCCTTCGCCTGATTTACGCCTGATGGGAGAAAATTTCACCCCCTGTCGCGCTGCCCGATGCAAATTAGAACCATCTTCCTGACAGCCGTGGATCGAAGGGATAAGTTTTCATCTTTCCCGATATGCTTTGGCGTCAGTATTCCCTTTTGGCGATCAGATCCCTTGCAGCGGCGGGGTGGCTGGCATTAAGTTTGATCAAATTCCCGCTGCGGATCGGAGTCTCTTATGCTTGCCAAACGTGAATTCTATATCAACGGTGCCTGGGTGGCCCCGGCAAAGCCGCGTGATTGCCAGGTGATCAACCCCTCGAATGAAGAGCCCTGCGCGGTGATCTCTCTGGGCGATCAGGCCGATACCGACGCGGCGGTTGCGGCGGCAAAGGCGGCGCTGCCGGGCTGGCGGGCAACCCCCCCCGCCGAGCGGGCGCGGCTGGTGGCAAAGATCCTCGATCAGTATGAGGCCCGCAAACAGGAGTTTGCCGAAGCCATTGCTATGGAAATGGGGGCGCCGATTGATTTCGCCCTGGCCGAGCAGGCCCCCTGTCTGCCCTGGCACACCACCAACTTCCTGCGGGCTTTCGAGCATATCGAATGGATCCGCCCGCTGGGCGATCACGCGCCGGGTGCCGCCATCGCGCTGGAGCCGATCGGCGTTGTCGGTCTGATCACCCCCTGGAACTGGCCGGTCAATCAGATCGCGCTGAAGGCGATTCCGGCGATGCTGGCGGGCTGCACCTGTGTGCTGAAGCCTTCAGAAGAGGCCCCGCTTGATGCGATGATGTTTGCCGAGTTCTGTCATGATGCGGGGATCCCGGCGGGGGTGTTCAACCTGGTGAATGGTGATGGCGCGGGCGTCGGCAGCCAGTTGTCGACCCATCCGGATGTCGAGATGATTTCCTTCACCGGCTCGACCAGGGCCGGGCGGGCGATCTCGAAGGCAGCCGCCGAAACGCTGAAACGGGTCACGCTGGAGCTGGGCGGCAAGGGCGCGAACCTTTTGTTTGCCGATGCGCGGCCCGATGCAGTGCGCTGGTCGGTGGCGCGGATGATGGAAAACACCGGGCAAAGCTGCAACGCGCCCTCGCGTCTGCTGGTCGAGCGTTCGGTCTATGACCGCGTGGTGGCAGAGGCGGCAGATCTGGCCAATGCGATTAAGGTCGGCCCCGCCGATCAGCCGGGCGATCACATCGGCCCGGTGGTGAACAAGCGGCAGTGGGACATCATCCAGACCTATATCCGCAAAGGGATCGAAGAGGGGGGCCGTCTGGTTGCGGGCGGCCCCGATCTGCCCGAGGGCTTCAATCGCGGCTTTTACGTGAAACCCACGGTTTTCGCCGATGTGAAACCCGGCATGACCATCGAGCGCGAAGAGATCTTCGGCCCGGTCCTCTCGATCATCCCCTTCGACACCGAGGAAGAGGCGCTGCGCATCGCCAATGACACCCCCTATGGTCTGACCAACTACGTCCAGACCGAGGACCAGACCCGTGCGAATCGCCTTGGCCGCGCCCTGGTCGCCGGCATGATTGAGATGAACGGCAAATCGCGCGGCGCGGGCGTGTTCTTTGGCGGCGTAAAGCAATCGGGCCGGGCGCGGGAAGGCGGGATCTGGGGGCTGGAAGAGTTCCTCGAGCCCAAAGCCATCTCTGGCTACGATTTTAACGCTGGCTGATCGCGGCTTTACGTGACGAATGCCTGGTGCCTGCCCGCACAAAGGGTAACTATGTGCGGGCAGGAGGTGCCCGATGCCGGTAACGAACGACCAAAGTGACGCCCGCCGCGAAGGCGTCGCAAAACTCGCGCAGCGTATCGACCAGGGGCGGGGCATTGCCCCGGCCGATCTGGTTCTGAAAGGCGGGCGCTTTCTTGACCTGATCACCGGCGAACTGGTCGAAAGCGATGTGGCGATCTGCGGCGATATGATCGTCGGCACTTTCGGTACCTATCACGGCCAGCGCGAGATTGATCTGCAGGGGCAGATCATGGTGCCGGGCTTTATCGACACCCATCTGCATATCGAAAGCTCGCTGGTCACCCCCTTTGAATTTGACCGCTGCGTTGGCCCGCATGGGGTGACGACCGCGATCTGCGACCCGCATGAGATTGCCAATGTCTGCGGCATTGACGGCATCCGCTATTTCCTGGACGCCTCGGCTGAGACGCTGATGGATATCCGGGTGCAGCTTTCGTCCTGCGTGCCCTCGACCCATATGGAGACGGCAGGCGCAAGGCTTGAGGCCGCCGATCTGGTGCCGCTGATGGATCACCCCAGGGTGATTGGCCTGGCCGAGTTCATGAATTTCCCCGGCGTTTTGATGAAAGACCCGGGTTCTATGGCCAAGCTGGCGGCATTCCAGGGCCGCCATATCGACGGCCATGCGCCGCTTTTGCGCGGGGCCGATCTGAACGGCTATATCGCTGCCGGGATCCGCACCGAGCATGAGGCAACCACCGCCGCCGAGGCGCTGGAAAAGCTGCGCAAGGGGATGCGGGTGCTGATCCGTGAGGGCTCGGTCTCGAAGGATCTGGCGGCGCTGGCAGAGATTCTGACCGAGCGGCACTCGCCTTACCTTTGCCTTTGCACCGATGACCGCAACCCGCTGGATATCGCGGAACATGGGCATCTGGATTACATGATCCGCACCGCAATCGGGCTGGGCTGCCCGCCGCTGGCGGTCTACCGCGCGGCATCCCTGTCGGCGGCCGAGGCCTTCGGTCTGAAGGATCGCGGGCTGATCGCGCCGGGCAAACGCGCCGATATTGCGGTGATCGACACGCTTGCGGGCTGCCATGTCAGCCGCGTCTTCACCGCCGGGCGCGAGCTGACTGCTGCGGCCTTTGCTGCCCGGCAGATCATCCCGCCCATCGCCCGCCAATCGGTCAAAGCGCCCAAGGTCAGCGCGGCGGATTTTCGCACCGGGGGCAACCGCGCCCAGACCCCGGTGATCGGCATTCTGCCCGGCAAGATCATCACCGAACATCTGACCTTCGACATTGCCCCCGAGGATGGCGACAAGCGCCCCGACCTGGCCCGTGACCTCGTGAAAATCGCGGTGATTGAACGTCATGGCAGGAACGGCAACCGCGCCACCGGCTTTGTGCAGGGCTTTGGGCTGCAGCGCGGGGCGATTGCCTCGACCGTCTGCCATGACCATCACAATATCGCGGTGGTGGGGGTGGATTACGGCGATATGGCGCTGGCCGCGAACCGCCTGACCCAGATCGAGGGCGGCTTTGTCGTGGTTGAGGGCGGGAAAATCCTGGCTGAACTGGCGCTGTCGCTGGCCGGGCTGATGAGCCTTGAACCCTTTGAAACAGTGCGCGAAAACCTGATCGCGCTGCGGGCGGCGGCGCGCAGCCTGGGCGTCGTGCTGGAAGAGCCGTTCCTGCAGCTGGCTTTCCTGGCGCTGCCGGTGATCCCGCATCTGAAAATCACCGATCACGGCATGATCGACGTGGATCGCTTTGAAGTCATTCCATAGGGCACCCCCGATGAGCACGATTTATCACAATCCCGCCTGCGGCACCTCGCGCAATGTGCTGGCGATCCTGCGCGCGGCGGGCGAGGCGCCCGAGGTGGTCGACTATCTGAAGGCCGGATGGAACGCGCCGCTCTTGCGCCAGCTGTTCGCGGCGGCGGGGCTGACAGCGGCTCAGGCTTTGCGCGTCAAAGGCACGCCTGCGGCTATGCTGGGCCTGACCGGGCCAGAGGTTCCGCCAGAGACGATTATCGCCGCCATGATCGAGCATCCGATCCTGGTCGAGCGCCCCTTTGTGGTCACGCCCCTCGGCACGGCGCTGTGCCGCCCGGCGGTGGAAGTGGGGCGGATTTTGCCGCATCAGCCCGCAACGCCGGTGCTGGCGGCGGATGGAAAGGTGATCTACGATCCGCAGGCCCGGTGACGAAACCCAGCGGTCAGCCCCGTTGAACAGGCCCAGTAATAAGGTAAGGCGATGACGAAATCTCTGCTGCTTTACGGCGATTCCAACACCCATGGCACCATGCCGATGTCTGAACCCGGCGCGATGGGGCGCTTTGCACCGCGCCACCGCTGGACCAGTCTGCTGGCCGAAGATCTCAGCGACTGGCAGGTGATCCCCGAGGGCCATCCCGGCCGCACCACCGTGCATGATGACCCGATCGAGGGGCCGCATCGCAACGGCCTGACCATTCTGCCCGCCATCCTCGAAAGCCATCGCCCTCTGGATGTGGTGGCGCTGATGCTGGGCACCAATGATCTGAAGCACCGTTTCTCTGTCAATGCCGCCGATATTGCCTGCGCGATCGAGAGGCTGGTGCGGGTGATCCGGGCCTCGGGCGCGGGCCCGATGGGGGGTGCCCCTGGTGTCCTGATCATCGCGCCGCCGCCGATCCGTGAGGTCGGGCCGCTGGCCGGGATCTTCGCGGGGGGCGCGGCGAAATCGCAGCACCTCGGGGCCGAGCTGGGGGCGATGGCGATGCGCAATGGCCTGCCCTTCGTGGATCTGGGCGGCAAGGTAGCGGTCTCGGATATCGACGGCATCCATTATGAGGCCGGGGCCGCCCCGGTGATCGCCGCCCTGGTGGCGGATGCGGTGCGGGCGCATTTCTGATGCCGCGCCTTGGGTTCTTTCGCGCGACGGGATGACGATGATCCGCAAGCTGCTGATCGTGGCGCATGGCCAGCCCTCTGATCCGCTGCCCGCTGCGGCAGAGCTGCGGGGGCTGGCGGCGCGGATTGCCGGGCATTTGCCGGGCTGGCAGGTGCATTCGGCGACGCTGGCCGAGGCCGACGCGCTGGAACGCTTTGCTGCGCAAGAGGCCGCCGCCGGGCAGACAGAGGATCCTGGCCTTGTCTTTCCGGTATTCATGGCCCGGGGCTGGTTCACCCAGGTCGCGCTGCCCGGTCGGCTGGCGCGGGCGGGGGTGACAGGATGGCAGATGATGGAACCGATGGGCGTTATGCCCGCCCTGCAGGCGCTGGCGGTGACACTGGCGCGCGAAAGCGGCGCGGATGAGGTCTTGCTGGCCGCCCATGGCTCGGGCCGCTCAGATGCCCCGGCGCAGGTGGCGCGTGAGGTGGTCGCGCTGATCGCTGCGGGCACAAAGGCGCGGCGCGTCGAGGCCGCCTTTATCGAAGAGCCGCCGCTTCTGTCAGCGGTGCAGGGATGGGGGCCAAAGGCGATTTGCCTGCCGTTTTTCGCCATGTCGGGCGGGCATGTGGTCTCTGACCTGCCCGAGGCCCTGGCGACTGCCGGATTTTTGGGCACCATCCTGCCGCCGCTGGGGCTGGACCCCCGCATTCCCGCGCTGATTGCGGCGGCGGCGCTGCAGGCTGCTGCCGATGCTTGAGGCTGCCCGCCTGCAGGGCTAAGGCAGATTAAAGCGGCCTGATTTCCCCTTTGGCGCGATCCGCCCGTGATCCGTCCAGGATCCGCCCAGGATCCGCCTTGGCCCCACCTGTGAGAGAGCACCCCATGCCGATCATCACCTGTATCGAAGACCTTCGCCAGCGCCATCAGGCCCGCGTGCCGCGCATGTTCTGGGACTATTGTGAAAGCGGCAGCTATACCGAGCAGACCTTCCGGGAAAACGCGGCAGACTTCACGCAGATCCGCCTGCGTCAGCTGGTGGCGCGGGATCTGTCCGACCGACGCTTAGGCGGTCAGATGCTGGGCCAGCAGGTGACGATGCCGCTGGCGATCTCGCCCACCGGGTCGGCGGGGATGCAATGGGCGGATGGCGAGATCCTGGGCGCAAGGGCTGCAAAGAAATTCGGCGTGCCTTTCACGCTGTCGACGATGTCGATCTGCTCGATCGAGGATCTGGCCGAGGCGGGCGTCGGCCCGTTCTGGTTCCAGCTATACGTGATGCGCGATGAGGATTTCGTGGATCGCCTGATCGCCCGGGCCAAAGCGGCGGGCTGCCCCGCGCTGGTGGTGACGCTGGATCTGCAGGTGATCGGCCAGCGTCACAAGGATATCAAGAACGGGCTTTCCGCGCCGCCACGGCTGACTTTGCCCAATATCCTCAATATGATGACGCGGCCCGCCTGGTGCCTGGCGATGGCGCGCACAAAGCGGCGCACCTTCCGCAATGTCATGGGCCATGTGAAGGGCGTGACCGATCTGGCCAGCCTGAATGCCTGGACCTGGGAGCAGTTCGAGCCGCGCCTGACCTGGGATATGGTGCGCCGGATCCGCGATCAGTGGCAGGGGAAATTCGTGCTGAAAGGCATTCTTGACGCAGATGATGCGCGGATGGCGCTGGATGTCGGCGCCGATGCGATTGTGGTTTCGAACCATGGCGGGCGGCAGCAGGATGGGGCGCTTTCCTCGATCCGCATGCTGCCTGGCATCGTGCGGGCGCTGACCGGGCCGGACGGCAAAAAGCGGGCCGAGATCTATATCGACAGCGGCATCCGCTCGGGTCAGGACGTGCTGAAGGCGCGGGCGCTTGGCGCGGATGCGGCGATGATCGGGCGGCCCTGGCTTTATGGTCTGGGCGCGATGGGCGAGGCGGGCGTCACAAAGGCGCTGGAGGTGATCCGCGACGAGCTGGACATCGCCATGGCCCTGTGCGGCGAGCGTGATCTGGCCCGGATCAGCCGCGATCATGTGCTGGTGCCGAAGGATTTTGAGGGCGACTGGGCATAGACTGAGGCTGAGTGCTTTCACACCTCTTGATTTTTGATCAAATTCGGCGTGATAAACATCGCCGGATCAGGAGGGCTCTGCATGGCCAAAGCAAAACCCGCGAAAAGCACCCCTGCGCAGGTGGTCGCCGGGGTTGAAACCGCGCTCTTGCAGCGTTTTGCCCGGCGCGAGGCAAAGGCCTATGCAAAGGCGCATCCGAAATCAAAGGCGCGGATGGGCGAGGCGGCGGCGCATTATCTGTCCGGCGTGCCGATGCACTGGATGACCGACTGGCCGATGCCGCATCTGGCGGTGATCGCAAAGGCGCGTGGCGCGGTGATCCAGGATATTGACGGCCATAAGATCGACGATTTCTGCCTGGGCGATACCGGCTCGATGTTTGGCCACTCGCCCGCCCCCGTGGCAAAGGCGATCCGCGCCCAGGCCACGCGCGGGCTGACCTATATGCTGCCCTCGGATGCCGTGGCCGAGGCGGGGCGGCTGCTGACAAAACGCTTTGGCGAGATGCGCTGGCAGATCGCCACCACCGCAACCGATGCCAACCGCTTTGCGATCAAAGTGGCGCGGGCGGTGACGGGGCGGCCAAAGATCCTGGTGTTCAACGGCTGCTATCACGGGACCGTCGATGATGTGATGGTCGAGCTGGTGAATGGCGTCACGCAAAACCGCCAGGGGCTTTTGGGCCAGTTCACCGATCTGACGCCCGGCGCGGTGGCGGTGGAGTTCAACGACCTGACGGCGGTCGAGGCGGCCCTGGCCAAGGGCGATATCGCCGCGATCCTGACAGAGCCGGTGATGACCAATTCCTGCATGGTGCTGCCTGCGCCCGGCTTTCACGAAGGGCTGCGCAGGCTGGCCACCAAATATGATGCGCTGCTGATGATCGACGAGACGCATACGCTGTCCTCGGGGCTGGGCGGCTATACGGGCGTGCATGGGTTGTCGCCCGATATGTTCATCGTCGGCAAATGCGTGGCGGGCGGCATGCCCACCGCCGTCTGGGGCATGGGCGAGGATATCGCCCGCCGTTATGAGGCCGCGAATGCCGCCCGTGCGCCGGGCCATTCCGGCATGGGCACCACGCTTTCCGCCAATCCGATGCAATTCGCCTGCCTGGTCGCCAACCTCTCTGAGGTAATGACCGCGGGGGCCTATGCGAAGATGGAAAAGGGGGCCGAGCGGCTGTCCCGGGGTCTTTCAAAGGCGATCCGTAAGGCGGGTGCCCCCTGGCATGTCGCCCGCGTGGGTGCCCGGGTCGAGTTCATCTGCGCCCCGAGGCCCCTAAAAAACGGCACCGAGGCGGGGCTTGCGCATCACCACAGCGTCGAGGCGGCGGTGCATCTGGGGCTGCTGAACCGTGGCAGCCTGATCGCGCCCTTCCACAATATGATGCTGGTCAGCCCGGTGACCACCAATCGGCAGATCGACCACCTGATCGCCAATTTCACCGATGTTCTGGCGCAGCTGTTTCCTGCTTTGAAAGTTGACTGACATGACTGAGATCAGCCCCTCCGGCTCGACCCTGGCCGAGGCCGAAGCCTTCCTGGCCGCCCATCCCGAAATCGAGGCCTTCGACATCATCTTGCATGACGCGAACGGCATCGGGCGCGGCAAGATCATCCGCCGCCACGAGCTGGAGGGGCTTTATAAATCGGGCCGCCACCTGCCGATCTCGATCCTGGGCCTCGATATCTGCGGCGAGGATGTGCATGAGACCGGGCTGATCTGGGATCAGGGCGATGGCGATCTGCGGGCCTGGCCGATCCCGGGCACGCTGGTGCCGCTACATGGCACCAATCCAGCCCGGGGCGAGGTCTTTATGTCGATGTATACGCTGGAAGGGGCACCCATGACCTCGGACCCGCGTCATGCTCTGGCGGCCCAGGTTGAGGCGCTGGCCGCCGAAGGCCTTTATCCGGCAGGCGCGTTTGAGCTGGAGTTCTTCCTGCTCGACAACAACCGCGACCAATATGGCAAGATGCAGCCCGCGCGTGACGTGCTGGACGGGCGCAGCAGTCGCAAGACCGAGGTTTATTCGGTCGACCATCTGCACGGCATGCTTCCGTTGTTTTCCGATATCTACGCGGGCGCAAAGGCGGCGGGCATTAATGCCGAGACGATGATCTCGGAATATGCGCCAGGCCAATATGAGCTGACGCTGCATTACCGCGAAAACGTGCTGCAGGCCGCCGATGATGTGGTGCGGCTGAAGCGGATCGTTCGCGCCCAGGCCCGTGCGCATGGTGTGACGGCCTGTTTTATGGCCAAACCGAATGAGGATTACGCCGGCTCGGGGATGCATTTCCACGTCTCGATGCAGGATGCGGATGGGAAGAATGTTTTCCGCGAAGAGGTCGAGGGCCAGTGGAA
This sequence comes from Pseudogemmobacter hezensis, assembly GCF_013155295.1. Classification (GTDB taxonomy): domain Bacteria; phylum Pseudomonadota; class Alphaproteobacteria; order Rhodobacterales; family Rhodobacteraceae; genus Pseudogemmobacter; species Pseudogemmobacter hezensis. The sequence goes on from NZ_JABJXT010000007.1 coordinate 180,314, forward strand.
CCAGGCGATCCGCCACGCGCTTGGCGGGCTGAAAGAGACGATGGCGGAATCGATGCTGGTCTTCGCGCCCCATGCCAATTCCTGGCGGCGCTTTGCCTCGCAATCCTATGCGCCGGTCTCGCCGACCTGGGGGGTGAACAACCGCTCGGTCGCGCTGCGCATCCCGGCAGGTGACATTCGCGCCCGGCGGATCGAGCATCGCCCCGCAGGGGTTGACGCCAGCCCCTATCTGGTCGGCGCGACCGTGCTGGCCGGGATCCGCCACGGCATGCAAAACCGCATTGACCCGGGCCCCGAGACCACCGGGAACGGCTATGAGGACGCAGGCGCAAGCGCGATCCCCAGCGACTGGCGCACAGCCATCGAGGCGGCAAAACGCTCAGACTTCCTGAAATGGGCACTGGGTGAGGACATGCACCGCACCTTCACCGCGATCAAGGCCGCCGAATATGGCCGCGTGATGCGCACCGTGTCTGAGGTGGATTTCGACCTCTATCTGCACACGGTGTGAGGCAATCAGGCTTAGGCCTGCCATGTAAAACCGGGGTAATCCCGACAGATGCGGCAATGGCGACATTGCCGCATTTTTCATGCGCTTCACCGCTTAGAGGGGCGGTGGCCTGCGCCGGGACCGGGCCTGCGCGATTGTTTCGGAAATCGAAGAATATGGTGGAAATCGCTGCATTGTGGCGGATTTCGCGGATAGTGATCTGTTTTCGGTCACAAATTGGCCCCGACCGCTGGCTATTGCCGGGCCCTGGGCACCCTTGATTTGCCGCTACTCTGTCCTTGCCCGGACAATTCTCTCGCTTTGTGGAGCCGCTTGTGTCTGTGATTGATTCCTTGCGTAAAAGCCCGTTTCTCGCGCCGTTGCTGTTGGTGCTTGCTGCCGCCACGGCGCTTTGGATTCTGCTGTCGCCCTGGATCCCGCTGAGTAAAACGGTGCCCCTGCTGGCGGTGACATTGCTGGGCGGGCTGTGGCTGAGGATGGGAAAAGGCTGGCGGCGGCCGGGGTTTGGCTTTGCTTTCGCGCTGATCATGGCGCTGATTGCCTGGCCTTTCGCGGTGATTTTGCACACTTTTGGCCGCGTCGACATGATCTCGGTCGCCTTCCATCACCAGGCAGGCATGTCGGGTATGGATCTGGGCATGGTCAGGAAAGAGATTGTTCTGACCGGGGCCATTCTGTTGTGCCTGCTGATCGCGGGCTGGGCGCTGACCTCATATCACAGTTTCCGCCGTATGCCGCTTGTGATCGGGCTGTTCCTTTTGGGCAGCAATCCGGTGCTCTTGTTCCTGCTGCGCGACCGCATGATGGATGTGCCTGACGTGGTGCTGATGGATCTGGTTCAGGATGCTGTGGTCACCCCGCCGGCGCATCGCCCGGATGTGGTGCACATCTATCTTGAGGGGCTGGACAGGCGCTTCCTTGATCCCGCGATTGACGCTGAGACGGCGCGTATTCTGCGTGATCTGGAAAAGACGGGCCTCAGCTTTACCGATATACGCGAAACGGCGGGCACGGGCTGGACGATTGCGGGGATGGTTGCATCGCAATGCGGGGTGCCGCTTTTGCCCGAGGGCGGGGTAAAGGGTTTGTGGCAGGTCATTAAGAACCCACCACCCTCCGCTCCTGAAGGTCCGGCGGATGGCCCGGTTCCCATTTGGCCCATTCTGCCCGGTCTGATCTGCCTGGGGGATCTGTTGTTTGATAGCGGCTACGACCAAAGCTTTGTCATGGGGGCCCCGGGGGCTTTTGCCACGACCGCCGACTTCTGGCTCAGCCATGGCTATTCCAAAGCCATAGCCCAGGAAGAGCTGATCGGGATCTATGGCAAAGAGGCCATCGCCGATGTCACCTTTGACGCCTTTACCGAGGATAAGGTGGTCTATGACGCGGCCCGGCAGCAATTTGCGGCACATCTGGCGCAGCCTGCGCCTTTCTATATGACCGTGGCCACGATCGGCCCGCATGGGGTGCCCAGCTTCCTGTCATCGTCATGCACGGCAGATGGCAAGGCCATCCGCACCGACGATGTCGCGCTTTCAGCGCGTTGTCTTGCGGTGCAGACCCGTGATCTGATCGCTGATCTGCAAGAGGAATACCGTCTTTCGGGGCGTGAGGGCGATCTGCGCATCATCTTGCAATCCGACCACCTCAATCACGCGAGTGCCCGCCTGCCGACCGCGCAGCAAGAGGCCAATCTGGTGATCCTGATCGGTGGTACAGGGGCTGGGCAGCAGATTTCCCAGACGGGGGGGATGTTTGACCTCTATCCAACGATTCTTGACTGGATGGGCTTTGCCCCCGAAGGCGGTCGCGCGGGTCTGGGTATCTCGCTTTTGCAGGCCCCGGGCGGGCGGATGACCGAGATCTGGTCCGAAGAGGTGTTCACACGCATTGTGGCCCGCAACATGGCGCTTTTCGGCAAAGCATGGACGCCGCGGGAGGGTTGATCCGCCCGCGGCCGAAGGGGAGAGCCGCCCGGATCAAAGCCCGTTCGGCACCACCAGCAGGATCTCAAGATCCTTGTCGGGGGTGTAGTTGCTGCGCTCGATGGTGAAGGTGGTTGGCCCGGTCTTCTTCACCCCATCGGCACATAGCGAGATCACGTTTTCCGCCTCGCCCTTGTCAAGCGTCAGGCGGAACTCACCGATTGGTCCGGCCCAGCTGTTCGCGGTGCGCAGCACATAGCTGATATACCAGGCGCTGCCATAGGCCTCGTCGGGTTTCTTTTTGCCATTATGGCTCAGCGATTTGGTGATCGCCGCCGAAGTGCCTGCATCGATGCAGTAAGCCTTGATCAGCTCGTCGTGATACCCGAGGTTTTCCGGCGTGCTCCAGGCAAAGACCGAGGCGGGCGGGAGATTGGCATAGTCATGGCTGATCTTCACCTCGGCCCCGGCGGGGAAGGTCTGCGTCCAGTGATAACGCAACACGACCGACCAGGCGGGCCAGACCTCGCTGTCGGGCTGGTTGATATCCTGCCAATAGGCCAGACCCGCCTCGACGGCGCGGGCGCGCTGTGCGGGATCAAGGTCGCGCAGCGCCGCCACCATCGCGTCGAAATCAAAGCCAAGCGGGATGCCAAGCGCTTTCAGATCCGCGGTGACATCTCGGCCAGGGGATTGATATTGCAACGAAAGAGGGGCGTCTTCGTCCCATGGTTCGGCCAGAACGGCGATGCGGTCGATACTGACCGGGACGGATTTGCCATCGACGGTTGCGCTGAAGCCGACCACATCTTCGGGCACCGGGTCGGGCAGGTTGAGCATGCCGATCCAGGCCGGCTCCATCTCGATCGGGGGCAGGGGGAAGATCACCTCGCCGGTGACATCCTCTGCGGTGATGTTGCGAAAGACGTAATCGACGCTGATCCGGTCCGGGCTGATACGCAGATCCTCTTTGACCATGGACACGCTGTCGGTGACGCTGAATTGCAGCCCGGTGGCGGTCAGACCGCCAAAGCCGTCATTGGCGAAGGCTGTCCCCGCTGTCATTCCCGCCGCAGCCCCCAGCAAGAGCGTCAGCGACAGCGCCCGAAAGGCGGGTGGAAACGGCAAAGAGCAGTTGTTTGGGCGGGGGCGAAAAATGTGCAGTCGCATGACGACCTCATGTTGAAACCTGGCCACATCCCGACCGATCTGGCGGATGAATGCAAGTAGGGGATTTGTGCCCCTGGTCTGCAAACCATGTCAGGGTTGCAATATGCGCGGCCTCTGCCACCGCCCCTTCCTGATGCCGAAAGGCGCGACCGGGGCACCCCCCGGATTGATCCATGACCGCGAAGCCGCTTTACCCAGGGCTTTTGATCGGCTAAGGGGCCTCGTCCCCGGATGATCCGGGGGATAGGCTTTCCCTGCGCGATTTGCAGGGTCTGGGTAACAGGAGAACCCCGATGGGCTATAAGGTCGTCGTCGTGGGAGCCACGGGCAACGTGGGCCGCGAAATGCTGAATATCCTCGCTGAACGCGAGTTCCCGGTGGACGAGATTGCCGTTCTGGCATCGCGCAAATCGCTGGGCACTGAGGTCAGCTTTGGCGACAAGACCCTGAAGACCAAGGATCTGGACACTTTCGATTTCACCGGCTGGGATATGGCGCTTTTCGCCGTCGGCTCGGATGCGACGAAAATCTACGCTCCGAAGGCTGCGGCCGCGGGCTGCGTGGTGATCGATAACTCGTCCCTTTACCGCTATGACCCGGATGTGCCGCTGATCGTGCCAGAGGTGAATGCCGATGCGATCCTGGGCTATGCGAAGAAAAACATCATCGCCAACCCCAATTGCTCGACCGCGCAGATGGTTGTGGCGCTCAAGCCCCTGCATGACCGCGCGAAGATCAAGCGCGTTGTCGTCTCGACCTATCAGTCTGTGTCGGGCGCGGGCAAAGAGGGCATGGATGAGCTGTGGGAGCAGACCAAAGCGGTCTACAACCCGGTCACCGAAGTGCCGCCGAAGAAATTCACCAAGCAGATCGCCTTCAACGTGATCCCGCATATCGACGTTTTCCTGGACGATGGCTCGACCAAGGAAGAGTGGAAAATGGTCGCTGAGACCAAGAAGATCCTCGACCCGAAGATCAAACTGAACGCAACCTGCGTGCGGGTTCCGGTCTTTGTCGGCCATTCGGAAGCGATCAATATCGAGTTCGAAGAGCCGCTGGACTGGCAGGAAGCCCAGGACATCCTGCGTGAAGCCCCCGGCATCATGCTGGTCGATAAGCGCGAGCCGGGCGGCTATGTCACCCCCATCGAATCGGTGGGCGAATATGCGACCTATATCAGCCGCGTGCGCCAGGATCCGACCGTGGATAACGGCATCACCCTGTGGTGTGTGTCGGACAATCTGCGCAAAGGCGCGGCCCTGAATGCGGTGCAGATCGCCGAGACCCTGGGCAACCGGGTGCTGAAAAAGGGCTGATCCCTTTTTCGCGGAATAAAAACGGCGCGGCAGAGTGATCTGCCGCGCCGTTTTACAATGTGATCTCTGGATCAGGCGGCGCGGGTGCTGGCGGAAACCTCGGCCAGCAGGCGCTCGGTCCGGGCCTCTTCCAGCTTGTTATAGACACGCTCAGACTCTTCCTTGTCGCGCAGCGCCTTGGTCACGCCGACGGTCGAACTGACCAGCATCAGCGCCGCCATTGCGTAAAACCCCTTCGCGGCGAAGCTGGCCTCCATAAAGTAGATGCCGCCCGCCATCATCGCGGCGGCAACCACGAAATTGACATAGCTGAACATATTGAAGGCTTGCGAAGTGCGGATCGGTTGGTCGGTCATGGCGGGTGCTTTCCTGTGAAATCTGTGAAATGGGGGAAATCTGTGAAATGGGGGAAGTCAGGGCAGGGCAGATGTCAGTTCTGACGGGATCTGAGGCGGGCCAGCACGGCTGTCGCATCGGTTTCCAGCGCGGGGCCACATCCGGCGGCGGCCATGCGGGCGCTGACGGCCTCGGCGCTTTGGCAGCTGGTCATGGCGGAAAGCGAGGTCTCGCTGAATTCGGCAACCTGCTGGCGGTCTTTCAGCCGCGATAATGTCGCCTCGGCCTCGTTCAGCGATGAGGTGACGCCGGTATTCATCACCCCGCGCAGGCTTTGGCTTTTGGCAACGGCGGCGGCGATATGGCTGCCGCGATCCAGCTCTCGCAGGCGGCGCTCGGCCTCGGTCAGGTGGGTTTGCAGCGTGGCGATCTCGGCTGTGTAGGAATTCAGCGCCGCCTGGGTCGCCTTTTGCTCGCCCTCAAGACGGGCGATGGCGGCGGCACCTTCGGCTGCCAGATCTTCACGGTCCAGCGCCAGAGCGTCCAGGGTGCGGGTTTCGAGATCGGTGATCTGCGTCCCGATCCGCTCCAGCGTCATACGTTCGCGGGCGGCATGCGCCATCACCAAAGCCAGAGCGCGACGCGCCGATTGCACACCCGCCGCGCTGTCGCGGATCTGCTGGCGCAGGATCGGCAGGGCATTTGCGTCACTTACCGCCTGTGCGAGATCGTGGCTGCGGCTGCGTCCGAGTGTGATCAGGGTCTTGAACATCTCTTGCTCCGTGATACGAACGTTGTTCATGGCGCCAGATAGCCACAAGAATGAACGACGTTCAATAATAAAATGAACGTTGTTCATGAAATAATGGAGCGTGGTTTGCGAAACAATCGAGAGGAAAGGCGCGAAGGGCTGCGCGAGCGTCTGCTGGCTGTCACCACCGCCCGTATTGAAAGCCAGGGACTTTCGCAGCTGAAAGCGCGCGATATCACCGCCGAAGCGGGCTGCGCATTGGGTGCGCTTTATACCGCTTTCGGCGATATGGATGAGCTGGTGATGCGGGTGAATACCGCGACGCTGATCCGCATGCGCGAGCTGATCGCCCCGGTTAAAGGCGAGACGCCCGTTGCCCGTCTGCAGGCCCAGGCGCGGGCCTATATTGCCTTCGCGATGGAGCATCCGCGCCTTTGGGCCGCGCTGTTTGAGTTTCAGCTGTCACCCGAGCGGGCGCTGCCCGACTGGATGCAGGCCGAGCAAGAGGCGCTGATGGGGCTGATTGCGGGGCCGCTGGCGCAGGTTTTCCCCGCCCTGCCGCCCGAGGATCTGCTGATCCGGGTGCGGATCTTTTTCGGGGCGGTGCAGGGCGCGGTTCAGCTCGCCCTGCAGGATCGTTTTATCGCCGTGCCACGTGCGCGGCTGGACGCTGAGATCACCGCCCTGGTCGAGGCGCTGTGCCGGGGCTTTGCAAGCTGATCTGACCCGCGCCCGGGGTTAATCTGGCGGGCAATCCGGATGCGCCCCCGGTGGCTACTCAGGGGGCACCCGGGGGCAGCTTGGGGGGGCGTCTCGGGGGGGTAGCGCGCGCTATTCGGCGGCCAGACGCCCGGGAGGGGGCTCTGCCTCCAGCCGGTCGCCAACTCCAAGGCCCGCCCGGGTGACAAACTCTGCTGCGCTCAGCTTTTCACCCTGATCGCTGCGCATACGCCCGATCTGCACCAGCCCGCCTTGCAGCGCGATCAGCACCTTGCCCCCCTCAATCGCGGCGATGGTGCCGGGCTTTCCTTTCACATCGGCAAAGCGTCGCGCCGGGATCAGCTGGCTGTCATAGATCCTGACCCGTGCATTGGCGATCTGCGTCCAGGCCCCCGGTGCCGGATCGCAGCCCCGGATCAGGTTATGCACATCTGTCGCATGGGCCGCCCAGTTGATCCGGGCCTCTGGATCGCGGCACCAGCCCTCATAGCTGGCAAGCGCCTCATCCTGCACGGATTCGCTGTGTTTGCCCGCAAGGATCAGATCCGCCGCCTCCAGCATCGCGGCCACGCCCATCGGGAAGAGGCGGTCGAAATAGACGGTTCCCAGCGTGTCATCGGGCAGGATCGGCGTGGTCTTTTGCAAGATGATATCGCCCTCGTCCAGCCCGTCATTGGGGCGGAAGATGGTCAGCCCGGTCTCTGTCTCGCCCCGGATCAGCGGCCAGTTGATCGCGCTTGGGCCGCGATATTTTGGCAAAAGTGAGGGGTGATAGCAGATCGCGCCGTGCCTCGGGATGGTGACAAACCCTTGCGGCGCGAATTGCAGCACATAGGCCATGATGGCCAGATCGACATCCAGATCCCGCAGGGCCTGGGCGGCCCCGGCGCTGGTCAGATTGGGCAGCTGCAGGGTCTTCACGCCACGCTCTTCGGCGGCAAGGCGCAAAGGGTCGGGCCGCGCCCCTGGCTTTTCGGGGGCGCAAAAGACGGCGGCGACATCGTCACCGCGGGCAAGAAAGGCGTCCAGCACGGCTTTGCCAAAGGCCTGCTGGCCGATGATTGCGATACGCATCGGGGAATTCCTTATGGGATATGGGGGAAAAGCGGGGTCCGGGCGGGATGAAACCGCCAGGGCGGACCCCGAAGTCGGCCTCGGGAAAAGGCCTCAGGGAGTGCGGGTCAGGCGGGGCCGGTATTGATCCAGACCACCTTGGGTTCGGTGAAATTGTCGATGGCCTCTTCGCCATGTTCGCGGCCGAAACCGGAATCACGGGCGCCGCCCCAGGGCAGGCGGATATCGGTCGGCCCGTAGGTGTTCACCCAGACCGTGCCGGCCTTCAGCCTGCGAGTGAAGCGGTGGGCGCGGGTCATGTCGGCGGTCCAGACCCCGGCGGCCAGGCTATAGACGGTGCCATTCGCCAGACGCAGCGCATCGTCATCGTCTTTAAAGGGCACCACAGCCGCGACCGGGCCGAAGATTTCTTCCTGCGAGATCCGCATCTCATGGCGGACATTGGCGAAGACGGTCGGCTCGATGAAATAGCCCTGATCGCCGTGCCGCGCGCCGCCGGTGATCAGCTGCGCCCCTTCGGCGCGACCGATTTCGATATAGGTCAGGATGCGGTTCATCTGCACTTCGGAAACCACAGGCCCCATCGAGGTGCCCGCCTCCTGGGGATTGCCCAGCCGCATGCTTTTGGCGCGTGCTGCCAGCTTCCCGGCCACCTCATCATGGATCGATTCGTGAACCAGAATGCGTGATCCGGCCGAACAGACCTGCCCGGTATTGAAGAAAATCCCCGAGCCCGCCGCCCTGACCGCCGCATCAATATCGGCATCAGGAAAGATGATATTGGCGGATTTCCCGCCCAGCTCCAGCGTGACGCGTTTCAGGTTCCCCGCCGCACCCTGCAGGATCTGCCGCCCCACCACGGGTGATCCGGTAAAGGTCACCTTGTCGATATCGGGGTGGTCAACAATGGCCTGGCCCGCAACCTTGCCAAAGCCCGGCACCACATTCAGCACCCCCGGCGGCAGCCCGGCCTCAAGCGCCAGTTCACCCAGCCGGATCGCGGTCAGGGGCGTGATCTCGGCAGGCTTCAGCACCACCGTGCAACCACAGGCCAGGGCGGGCGCGATCTTCCACATGCCGATCATCAGCGGGAAATTCCACGGGATGATCGCGCCGACGACACCCAGCGGCTCACGCACAGTATAGGTCAGCGCGTCGGGGCGGGCAGGGGTAACGGTTCCGGTGATCTTATCGGCCCAGCCTGCATAATAGATCAGCGTGTCGATCACCGCAGGCAGATCCTGGCGGCGGATCGCGGAAACCGGCTTGCCGGAATCAAGGCTTTCCAGCTGGGTCAGCTCTTCGCTGTGTTGCCGGATCACTTCGGCGAAACGCAGAAGAAGCGCACCGCGATCTGCCGCCCGCATCGGGCCCCAGATCTCTTCAAAGGCCTGGCGGGCTGAGGCGACGGCCAGATCGACATCCGCGATCCCGGCCTCGGCCACATCGGCCAGATGGGCACCCGTTGCGGGGTTCAGCGTCTGGAACACGCGCCCCGACAGGGCCGGGCGCGCCTCGCCGCCGATCAGCAGCGGCCAGGTTTTGCCGGTTCTCTGGTCGAACATAGCTTCCTCCATGATATGCATCGAAGTTCATATATCTATCGGGGATGCCGCTCTCCTCCCGGCATTCCCTGATGAAACTATGCTTACCTGGATGAATAATTCTGGGAATATGATATGATTTGCATGAATCACTGTCCCGGGTCCGGAAGTCGCGTTCCGGTGTCAGACGTAAGATATATGAATAGAGGTGCATAAGATGGACAGATCGATCAGGGTCGAGATCGCGCCGGTCTGGGCCTTTCAGCGCAGCGATACGCCCGAGCGGCTGGAGATCACGCTTGGCCTGCTTTCTGACATCCGCAATACCGGCAAACTGTCCGAGGCGGCGGCGCGGGCGGGCATGTCCTATCGCCATGCCTGGAACCTGCTGATCCGCTGGTCGGATTTTTTCGGCACCGCGCTGGTCGAGCGCAGGCAGGGCAGCGGCACCAGCCTGACCCCTTTCGGTGACAAGCTGGTCTGGGCGGCTGAGCGGCTTGAGGCGCGGCTGCGCCCCTTGCTGCAAAACCTGGCGCAGGAACTGCAGACCGAGGTCAACCAGACCCTTGCCAGTGGCCGGCTTGAGCTGCGGGTCAGGGCCAGCCATGGATTTGCGGTGCCGAAACTGCGCGAGATCCTGGCGCGTGACGGCGAGTCCAGCGTCGATTTCCGCTATGTCTCGAACTCGAATTCCCTGGTCTCTATGGTTGAGAACAGCTGCGATCTGGCGGGGATGCATCTGCCCCAGGGCGAGCTGCGCGGCCGGATGCTGGCGATGATGCGCGGCTGGCTGGACCCGGATCAGCACCGGGTGATCTCTTTCGTGACCCGCGAGATGGGGCTGATCGTTGGCAAGGGCAATCCGCTGGGCATCACCCATTGCCAGGATCTGCTGCGCCCGGGCGTGCGTTTCGTCAATAGGGATCCGGATTCGGGCACCCGCATCCTGTTTGACCAGCTGCTGGCCCAGCATCAGGTGCAGGGGGCTGCGATCCAGGGCTACAGCCATTCCGAGTTCACCCATGCGGCGGTGGCGGCCTATGTGGCCTCGGGCTATGCCGATGTGGCCTTTGGCGTCGAGGCGGCGGCGCGGCAGTTCGGCCTGGATTTCGTGCCCGTGCTGACCGAGGATTACGTCTTCCTCTGTCACACCCGCATCCTGGATCACCCGGCGATGGGGCGGGTGCTTTCGGCCATGCGCGGGGCGGAATTTGCCCGCGCCATCTCGGGGCTGCCGGGCTACCGGGTCAAAGAGCCGGGCGTGGTGAAAACCATCCGCGAGATGTTTCGCAGCCGCGGATAAAGCAGCCCAGGAAGGACACACGAAACGAAGCCACAGAGCGAGACGACGGAAAGAGACCAACGAAAGAGACTGCGGAATATGGCCCCTTGGAATAAGGCCCCCGGAATATGGGCCCAGAAAAGAGACGCCGGAAAAGGGCCCGCGGAAACGCCCCGGCCAGGACCAGGCAAAAAGGCAGATCTGCTTTTGACGCAGCCCAGGCGGAAATCCATGGGCCGGGTTTTCCGACCTTGTTGCTTTGCGGGGCCGCGTCATAATCCCGGCATAACCAATGAACCGGAGTTGCCCCATGCGTGCCGCCCTTGCCGCCCTGCTGGTTACCACAGCCCTGCCGGCCTTTGCCGATACGATCACCGCAACCAGCACGATCACCGATGTCACTGTCTATCCTCAGGGGGCGAAGGTCACCCGTGAGGTGCGTTTTGAAAGCCCCTCAGCCGGGGTGCATGAGCTTTTGGTGACCGATCTGCCGCAATATACCGAGGCGCGTTCCATGCGGGTGATCGGCGCCGATGGCGTGACGACAGGCGCGTTTTCGCTGCGGGATGACCGCCTGCCGCCGCGCCCGGAGACCCTTAGCCCGGCGCAAACCGAAGCCAAAGCAGCGGTTGATGCCGCCCGCGCCGATCTGCGTGAGGCGAATGCCCAGGTGGAAGAGGTGCAGTCGCGCATCGGTGCCGCGAATGCCCGCATGGCCTATCTGGCCTCGATCAGCGGTCAGCCCGGCGAGAATGCCAGCGTCGAAAGCCTGCGCGATTTCGCAAAGGTGATTGGCGAGGAAACGCTGGCCGCCTCGCGTGAGGCGGCGCAGGCCCGCAAGGATCTCTGGCCCGTCCAGGAGGCGCTGGAGGCCGCGCAAAAACGCGTGAATGAGGCCGAGGCTACTCTGGCAGCCTTGCCCGGGCCGGATCAGAACTATACCGCGCTGGTGGCCGCGCTTGAGACCGGATCGGCGGGTGAGAAGGTGATCACCATCAGCCATTTCGTCGATCAGGCGGGCTGGCGGCCCTTCTACGATCTGCACCTGAACCGCAAGGACCGCGAAAACCTGCAGATCGAGCGCTCTGTCCTCGTCACCCAATACAGTGGCGAAGACTGGAGCGGGGTCTCCCTGACGCTGTCCTCGTCGCGCCCGTCCGAGCAGGCCTCGCCCTCGCATCTGTGGCCCGTGCCGCGCCGGATCGTCTCGGCTGATGAGCTGGCGAAGAAAGAGGCCCGCTCACGCGAGGCCTATGCCGATATGCCCGCAGCCGAGGTGATGATGGCGGCAGGCGCCCCGGAACCCGGCCCCGCGCCGATTTCTGCCGTAGCCGGGCTTGAGGGCGATACCGTGGTCTATGCCTATCCGCGCAAGGTCGATATTGCGACCGGGGTCGAGGATCTGCGCCTTAGCCTGGACCGGATCGGGGCCGAGGCTGAGATCCGCGCTGTGGCGGTGCCCGCGCGTGATCGCACCGCCTTTGTGATGGCGAAGTTCACCAATGGCTCGGGCGAGCCGCTCTTGCCGGGTGAGGCGCTTTTGTACCGCGAGGGCGTGCTGGTTGGCGGCTATAACCTGGCGCTGACTGCTGCCGGGGCCGAGGCCGAGATCCCGTTTGGCGCGATTGACGGGCTGGTGCTGCGCCGTGACATGCCGCAGCGCGATTCCGGGCAGACCGGGGTTTTCACCACCTCGAACCAGCAAAGCGAGACCGCGATCCTGCGCATCGAGAACCTGACGGGCGAAAGCTGGCCGGTCGAGGTGATCGACCAGGTGCCCTATTCGGAACAGGCCGATCTGAAGATTGCGACCGAGATCTCGCCCCGGCCCACCCGCACCGATCCCGACGGGCAGCGCGGCCTGCTGGCCTGGGATTTTGAGCTGGAGCCGGGCAAGATCCAGGAGATCTCGCTGGGCTATACGCTCAGCTGGCCCAGCGGGATGGTGCTGCAATAAGCCAGCCAGCAGGGCAGGAAGATCCGGCGCTTAGCTAAGGAAGCCCGCAGACATATGCCGCTTGCCCGCGAAACCGGGCAGGCGGCGCACGACAAAACCCGCCCCCGCCAGCGCCCGGCGCACATGGCCTGCGGCGGTATAAGTGGCGAAACTGCCGCCCCTGGCGGTGTGATGGGCAACCTCTCCCATCAGGGCCTCGCCCCACATCTCGGGGTTTTTCGCAGGCGAGAAGCCGTCGAGGAACCAGGCATCCGCCCGCCCGCGCCAGGCAGGCAGCGTGTCGCGCACATCGCCGGCGATCAGCGTGACATCAATCCCCGGCAGCTGAAACTCCTGCAGGCCCGCCCGCATCGCATCCAGAAGCGGCGCCGCAATCGCATGGGCCTGGGGGAAATGGCGCAGCGCCCGCTCCATATCGTCGGGCTGCATCGGGAAAGCCTCAAAACTGGTGTAGCGCAGTTGGCCCTGACCTGCCCCCTGACCTGCCCCCCGAGCCGCCCCCTGACCCGCCTCCTGCCAGGCCAGTGCCAGCGTCAGCAGGTTCAGCCCGGTGCCAAAGCCCAGCTCGGCCACGTGAAAGCCGTCCTGCAGCCGGGCAGGCAGGTCGTTTCCGGCCAGAAACACATGGCGCGTCTCTTCCAGCCCGCCTTTCAGGCTGAAATAAGGGTCGTCAAAGCGGGTGGCGACAGGTATCGCGCCCTCAAGCCAGCTGAGGCTGGCATGTTCTGGAAGATCGGGGCGGGGCGTTTCGGGCATGGGTCACATCCGGCCTGGTTGGCTGCCCCCTCCATGCGGCAGTGAGGGCACGATGGCAAGTATGGGCGGGACGGCGGTCGATGTCACGGTCAGAGGGGCGGGGATCTTCGGCCTTTCCACCGCCTGGGCGCTGGTGAGGCGCGGCGCGGCGGTGCGGGTGATCGAGACGCGGTCGATCGGGGCAGGGGCCTCGGGCGGGATCGTGGGGGCGCTGGCCCCGCATGCGCCGGAAAAATGGAACCCGATGAAGGCGTTTCAGTTTCAAAGCCTGACCATGGCCGCGTCCTGGTGGGAAGATGTGCAGCGCCAGGGCGGGCTGGACCCGCTTTATGCCCGCAGCGGCCGGGTGCAGGCGGTGGCCGACGCGCCCGCACTTTTGCTGGCGCAGGAACGGGCAGAGGCGGCCAGAACGCTGTGGCAGGGCCAGGCCGAATGGCAGCTGGTGGCGGCCAGTGGTGACAGGAATGAACCCCATGCGCCCGGCGGCTGTCTGATCCGCGACAGCCTGACCGCAAGGATTGCCCCGCGTGCGGCTTGCGCGTCACTGGTGGCGGCGCTGCAGGCCAGGGGGGCAGAGATTGTGATCGGCGAGGCCCCGGATGAGGGCCAGGTCGTGCATGCAACCGGGGTCGATGGGCTGCAGACCCTGTCCGAGGCCTTCGGGCAAAAGCTGGGCGGCGGTGTCAAAGGGCAGGCGGTCTTGCTGGATTATGACGCCCGCCACGCCCCCCAGGTCTATGCGCCGGGCCTGCATATCGTGTTTCACGGCGATGGCACCACGGCCATCGGCTCGACCAGCGAATCGACCTGGGACGCGCCTGGCCCCGATGCCCAATGCGACGCGCTGCTGGCCGGGGCCATCCGCGTCCTGCCCGCGCTTGCCGATGCCCCGTTGCTGGAGCGATGGGCCGGGATCCGGCCCAGGGCAAAGAGCCGCTCGCCGCTGGTTGGGCCATGGCCGGGCCGGCCGGGGCATTTCCTGGCCAATGGCGGCTTTAAAACCGGCTTTGGCATGGCGCCGCTTTGTGCCGAACTGCTGGCGCAGCTGATCCTGGAGGGGGCCGCCCCGCTGCCGCCCGCCTTCCTGCCCGAGGCGCTGATCTGAGCGCGAAAGCCGCTGCGGCCTGGGCTCGCTGTGCCCGTGTTATAACCCTGTGTCATATACCCTGTGCCACAAACCCTCTGTGGCCCAATGCCTTGCCGACAATGCCTTGCTCCCAATGCCTTGCCCCCAATGTCTTGCTCCTTGCGCCCGGTCATGCTCTGAACAGGCAAAGCCAGGAGAGTTCCCATGCGCCCCTTGCGCGGTATCGCCTATAAAATCGGCTCGGTCCTGATCTTCATTCTGATGTCAGCGCTGATCAAAACCACATCCGGGCGGGTGCCGGGCGGCGAGGCGGTGTTCTTCCGCTCATTCTTTGCGATCCCGGTGATCGTGGCCTGGCTGGCGCTGCGCGGCGAGTTGCGCACCGGCTTTTATACCGCCAATCCGATGGGCCATGTCTGGCGCGGCTTTGCGGGGACGATGGCGATGGGCCTGGGCTTTGCGGGCCTGGCCTATCTGCCCTTCCCCGAGGTCACCGCCATCGGCTATGCCGCGCCTTTGCTGACGGTGGTCTTTGCCGCGATGTTCCTGGGCGAGGATGTGCGGCTTTTCCGCATTGCCATGGTGCTGACCGGGCTGATCGGCGTGCTGATCGTGATCGCGCCCCGTCTCAGCGTGCTGCAGGGCGTTGAGGGGGCGGCAGGCGGCGGCCATGCCCAGGCCTTTGGCGCAAGCCTTGTGCTTTGCGGCGCGGTTTTTGCGGCGCTGGCCCAGGTCTTTATCCGCAAGCTGGTGGCCACCGAGAAAACCGCGACAATCGTCTTCTGGTTCTCGGTGACGGCGACGGGCCTGTCGCTTTTCACCATTCCCTTTGGCTGGGTCTGGCCGACGCCCGTTGAAGCCGCGACGCTGATCGCCGCCGGGCTGTTGGGGGGCGTGGGGCAGATCCTGCTGACCTCGGCCTACCGCGAGGCCGATGCCTCGGTGGTGGCCCCTTTCGACTATGCCTCGATGATCTTCGCGCTGGCGATTGGCTGGTTCGTCTTTGCCGAGGTGCCAACCCGGACCATGCTGGGTGGCGCGGTTCTGATCATCTTCGCGGGCATGATGATCATCTGGCGCGAGCGCAGGCTGGGTCTGGAACGCGCCCGCCAGCGCAAGGCCATGAGCCCACAATAAGCCCGCGCAGAGATGAAAAAAGGGGCCGCAGCCTTCGCTACAGCCCCCTTATATGATCGCAATGTAACGCGGATCCGCCCGATCAGGCCGCCCGATCAGGCCGCCCGATCAGGCCGAATGCGCACCGGCGGCCAGGGCTGCCACCTGCGCCAGGATCTCAGCGGTATCGCGCTTTTCACCAACGCTTTTCACAATGGCCGAGCCGACCACGCAGCCATCGGCGACCCCGGCAATCGCCTTCGCCGATTCGGGCGTCGAGATGCCAAAGCCGACGATCACCGGCAGATCGGTCTTTGCCTTGATCCGGGCCACCTCGGGCGCGACATCGGCCGCCTCGGCGGCAGCGCCCCCGGTGATCCCGGTGATCGAGACGTAATAGACAAAGCCCGAGGTGTTTTGCAGCACCTTTGGCAGGCGGCGGTCATCGGTGGTGGGGGTGGCAAGGCGGATAAAGTTCAGCCCCGCCTTTTGCGCCGGAATGCACAGCTCTTCATCTTCTTCGGGCGGCAGATCGACGACGATCAGCCCGTCGATCCCGGCCTCGGACGCGTCCTTCAGGAAGCGGTCAACGCCATGGGAATAGATCGGATTGTAATAGCCCATCATCACGATGGGGGTGGACTGGTCGCCCTCACGGAAGGCCCGCGCCATGGACAGCACGCGCTGCAGCGTCATGCCCGCCTCAAGCGCCCGCTGGCCTGCGGCCTGAATGGTCGGACCATCGGCCATCGGATCGGTGAAGGGCATGCCCAGCTCGATGATATCGACGCCCGCACCCGGCAGGCCCTTCATCAGCGCAAGCGAGGTTGCCTCATCCGGGTCGCCCGCCATGATGTAAGAGACGAAAGCCTTTTTCCCCTCGGCCCGCAGCCGTGCGAATGCCTTGTCGATCCGTGTCATCAGCGTCTCTCCCGTCCCCGTCATCACGCGCAGTCCCGGGTCAGGCCCCAGGCTTTGTAAACGGTTTGCCGAAGCTGGGATGGAAAGGCAATGGGCCAGGAGGGCAGAAATGGCGCGCTCAGGGCGGGCAGGGGCAGCGGGATGGAAAAAACGCGCAGGGATGCGGCACCTGCGCGTTGTGTTCGCCAGTCGTGACCGCAGCGGCGGCCTGGCCGCTGCAGTTGTTTGCAGGTTAAAGCCGCCCCGATCACAGCACCAGGATCACAGAACCCGGATCACAGAACCAGGAAATCCGAGGCCGTGATGGTCGGCGCACCGCTGAGCGTGGCGAAATGCACCGCAGCCGCGCCGCCCGCCCCATCGGCATCATAAAACAACCGGCCCGTGGGCTTGTCGTAAAGGATGCGATGCTCTGCAGTGGTGGCGGTCAGGCTATTGGCAAAGGCCGAAGCCGCCAGCGTGCCAAGTTCAAGCGAGGCAAAGACCTGGCTGACCAGCAGGATCGTATCATCCGCCGCGTTGAAGCCGTCAATTCGGTCGACATTGGCGGCAACCAGCGGCGCGGAGAAGCGGAAGGTATCCATTCCGTCACCGCCATTGAGGATATCCTGCCCCAGCCCGCCATCCAGCGTATCATTGCCCGAGCGCCCGTGCAGATTGTCGTTCCCGGCCCCGCCGATCAGCTGATTGTGCTGCGCATCGCCATTCAGCGTATCTGCGAAATTGCTGCCGATAATCGTCTCAATGGAAGAGAACGTATCGCCCGCCGCATTCTGGGTATTGGTTGCGGGCAGCAGCATATCAACGCGCAACCCGGTTGTTGCCTGCGAATAATCAACCACATCACGCCCGTCGCCGCCGAAGAACTGATCCGCCCCGGCACTGCCGAACATCGTATCATTGCCCGTGCCGCCATAAAGCGTATCAGCGCCGCCACCGCCATAAATCCGGTCATCGCCTGCGCCGCCGTAAATCGCATTGGCTGCGGTATTGCCAAGCAGGAAATCATCAAAATCAGAGCCAATCAGCCCCTCGATATTGCTGTAGGTATCACCGGCAGCTTCGCCAGTGTTTGAAGAGGGGGATGCAAGAGACGCAAAAACCCAATCCGAGGCAGTCTGATAAGAGGCGAAATCAAAGCCCGCATCACCAAACAGCTGATCTGCGCCAAGGCCGCCAATCAATGTGTCATCACCGGCGCCGCCATAAATTCTGTCATTGCCGCCACGGCCGTCGATAATGTCATTGCCGGCGGCACCCGCCATGATATTGGCGATATTATTGCCACCCAGCACATCATCGAACTGGCTGCCATAAAGGTTCTCGATTGAGACATAGACATCGCCCGCCGCATATCCCGTATTAAGCGACGGATTAAGCAGATCGGCAACAACCCCGGTAACGGCATCGCTGTACAGGACATAATCATTGCCATCGCCACCATGCAGCGTATCGGCCCCGTCGCCGCCGATCAGCGTGTCATCGCCCTCCTGGCCGACCAGGCTGTCATTCCCGCCATGGCCAAGAATGCGGTCATTTCCGGCCCGTCCGGCAAAGGTATTGTCGCCTTCATCGCCCGTCAGCGTGTCATTATGGGCTGAACCGATCAGCCCCTCGATGCTGTCGAAAACATCGCCCGCCGCCTCTCCGGTATTTTGCGAGGGCTCTGTCAGCGAGACGACCACGCCCGATGCGGCAAATTCATAAGAGGCCGAGTCGATGCCGTCGCCGCCCTGCAGCGTGTCTGCGCCAATGCCGCCAAACAGCGTGTCATTGCCGCCGCCACCATGCAGCGCATCATTGCCGCCCAATCCGAAAAGGCGATCATTGAAATCAGACCCAATGACGATATCGGTATGCGCATTGCCCCGATAGGTGATCTGGGTGTCATAGATCGCTACGCTGAAAGTGCCGGTCGGGGCCGACCAGGCCTCATAATCATCAACCCAGTATTGGCCGTTATAAACCGTGTTTGCGTCAAGATAAAAAGACGCATTAAGGTAGAGATATGGATCATGGGCATCCATATGGCTGTAATGTTCATTCATGAAAATCAGGTTGATCGAGCCCGAATAATAATAGGGGTCTCCAAAACCTTCGGTCTGTGACCAGTCGAGATACAGGTTGATCTCATATCCGTCATTGGTGAACGTCAGAATGTCGAAATAAACCGGGGCAGAGAAACTGGCAGTCGGCATGAGAGACCTCGTTACTTGGCAAAATAGAACAGGTGGGAAAGGGTGGCGAATATGCGTCTGTTCAGGGGCAGACGGATATCGGTCCCTGTAGGCGGCCTGAATGGCTGTCTGGCTGGCCAGGTTTTATGGTCGGACTTTGCGGTGACTTTGGTTCACAGACAAGTGATATTTTCATGCAGTCCGGCCCATCTGTTCCAAAGCTGCGACAGGTGCCTTTGACTGCAGCTTTGACGGGCGCAGTGATAAAGACAGCCCGCGCAGACGGGGCTGCGCGGGCTGTTTTGGGGGTCAGGGGCATAATCTGCCCCGCTGTCAGCTGATCTCAGAGATTGTCCGACTGCGGAAAGCCCAGGATATGGAAGCCGCCATCGACATGGATCGTCTCGCCGGTGGTCGCACGACCGTAATCCGAGCAAAGCCAGACCGCCGTGCCGCCGATGGTTTCCAGCGTGGCATTGGCGCGCAGGGGCGCGTTTTCCTCGGTATGACGGAAGGTCGCCCGCGCCCCGCCGATCGCCGACCCGGCCAGCGTTTTCATCGGGCCGGGGCTGATTGCGTTCACCCGCACGCCTTGCGGGCCCAGGTCGTTCGCCAGATAGCGCGTCGCCGATTCCAGCGCCGCCTTGGCCACGCCCATCACGTTGTAATTCGGCGCGATCCGGGTAGAGCCCTGGAAGGTCAGGGTGATCAGGCTGCCGCCCTCGGGCATCAGCTCGGCGGCGCGGCGTGCCACGTCGATAAAGCTGTAGCACGAGATATTCATCGAATTGAGGAAGTTCGCGCGGCTGGTATTGGTGAACCGCCCGGTCAGCTCATTCTTGTCGGAATAGGCGATGGCGTGGATCACGAAATCCAGGCTGCCCCACCGCTCTTTCAGGGTGGCGAAACAGGCGTCCAGCGAGGCCTCATCCGTCACATCGGCATCGACCAGAATGTCTGACCCGACCGAGGCCGCCAGTGGTTGCAGACGTTTGCCAAAAGCCTCTCCCTGATAGGAAAAGGCCAGCTCTGCGCCTTCGGCGGCCAGCGCCGAGGCGATGCCCCAGGCGATAGAGCGTTCATTCGCAACCCCCATCACGAGGCCGCGTTTACCCTGCATCAGTCCGGCCATCGCGCCGCCCCCTTCGCGTCTTTAGGTTACCCGAGATATTTACTCATTACCAGGGTGGCATTGGTGCCGCCAAAACCGAAACTGTTCGACAATACGCCGTCAATCTCAACATTCTCACGAAGGCTGGTGACGATTTCGCCGGGCAGCAGCTCGGGGTCGGGCGTTTCCACATTGGCCGAGGCCGCGATAAAGCCCTTGTTCATCATGATCAGCGAATAGATCGCCTCATGCACCCCGGTCGCGCCCAGGCTATGGCCGGTCAGCGATTTGGTCGAGGCCACGGGCGGCGTCTTGCCCTCACCAAAGACGCGGCGGATCGCCTTCATCTCGGTGATATCGCCCACACCCGTCGAGGTGCCGTGGCTGTTCAGATAGTCGATCCGGCGGCCCTGGGGCAGGGTGGAAAGCGCCAGTTTCATCGAGCGCTCGCCGCCTTCGCCCGAAGGGGCCACCATGTCATAGCCGTCCGAGGTCGCGCCATAGCCGGTGACTTCGCCGTAGATCTTCGCGCCACGCGCCAGCGCATGGTTCAGCTCTTCCAGCACCACCAGACCGCCGCCGCCTGCGATCACAAACCCGTCGCGGTTGGCGTCATAGGTGCGCGATGCGCGCTCGGGCGTGTCGTTGTATTTCGACGACATCGCGCCCATCGCATCGAACAGACACGACAGCGTCCAGTCGAGTTCTTCGCCGCCGCCGGCGAAAACGATGTCCTGCTTGCCCATCTGGATCAGCTCTGCGCCATTGCCGATGCAATGCGCCGAGGTCGAGCAGGCCGAGGTGATCGAATAGTTCACGCCCTTGATTTTAAAGGGTGTCGCCAGACAGGCCGAGGTCGTCGAGGACATGCCCTTGGTCACGCCAAACGGACCGATCCGCTTGGGGCTGCCGGTTTCCGCGACGATGTTATGCGCCTTGAAGAACGACTTGGTCGAGGGGCCGCCGGATCCGACGATGATCCCGGTGCGCTCATTCGAGATGTCGCTTTCTTCCAGGCCGCTGTCTTTGATCGCCTGCTGCATGGCGATGTAGTTATAGGCCGCGCCATCGCCCATGAAACGCAGATCGCGTTTGTCGATATGGTCTTCGAACGTGATGTTCGGCTGACCATGCACCCGCGAGCGGAAGCCGCGCTCGGCATAGTCAGGGGCGAAAACGATGCCGGATTTCCCGGCACGCAGGCTGGCTTCGACCTCGGCCACATCATTGCCGATAGGAGAGACGATGCCGAGGCCCGTGATGACAACGCGACGCATAGGGGTATAGTCCTTAGCTGGAGATCAGGAGGCCGAGAGGGCCACCTTCATGTCTTTCACCAGATAGATGGTCTCGCCATCCGCCTCGACGCGGCCATCCGCCACGCCCATGGTCAGGCGACGGGTCTGCACCGCCTTGGTGAAATCGACGTAATAACGAAGCATCTTGCGCTCGGGGCGCACCATGCCGGTGAGTTTGACTTCGCCGACGCCAAGCGCGTAGCCGCGCCCTTCCCAGCCGCGCCAGCCCAGATTGAAGCCGGTCAGCTGCCACAGACCATCAAGGCCAAGGCAGCCCGGCATGATCGGGTTGCCGGGGAAGTGGCAGGCGAAGAACCACAGATCGGGGTTGATATCGAACTCGGCCACCACATGACCCTTGCCATGTTCGCCGCCATCCTCTGAAATCTCAGTGATGCGGTCCATCATCAGCATGGGCGGCTCTGGCAGCTGGGCATTTCCGGGGCCGAAAAGCTCGCCTCTTGCGCAGGCAAGCAGGTCTTCGCGGTCGAATTTGTTCGGATAGCGCCCCATAGTCTCCCCATTCTGTCTTTTGTATCTCTGCTTTCCTCTAACAGAGGCGGCAAACATAGGGCAAGGGTGCAGCGTCTGTTAGGGGCTGCGTGGCCGATATGGCGCAAATTGCGGTTTTTAATTGAATCCCTGGCGGCTGGCATCCTATATTCACGAAAGCAACGCCCGGATGACAGTGGGCTGCATTGCCATGAGCTGCCTGTTCGCGTGTTTGTGAGGGGCGCAGCTCCTGGCAAAGCGGCCCGAGCGCAAGGGGGCAGGAGCGGGATGGATATGGCTCAGACGGCAGAAATGGGTGCGCCTGATCGCGCGACGGAACGTGCGACCGAATGGTTGCAACGCGGCGGCTTGCGCCCGACGCGCCAGCGGATTGCGCTGGCCAGCCTGCTGGTGGGCGATGGTGAAGACCGCCATGTCACCGCCGAAAGCCTGTTCGAGATGGCAGGATGCGCCCAGGAAAAAGTAAGTCTGGCAACGGTTTACAACACTTTGCGCGCCTTTTGCGATGCGGGCCTCGTGAATGAGATCGTGGTCGATGGCGCCCGCAGCTATTTCGACACCCGCATCGACGATCATCCGCATTTCTATTGGGAAGACAGCGCGATCCTGACCGACGCCCCCAAAGAAGAGCTGGAACTGGCCCGCATCCCAACCCCGCCCAAAGGCACCGAGGTCAGCCGCGTCGATGTGGTGATCCGCCTGCGCCGCAGCTGAGCCTTGCCGTGATCGGGCGTCCCTTGGGGGGCGGCCTGACCAGGGATTGACAACACAGAGATTGATAGCACGGGGCGCGATAACCGGGGCGCTATAATAGGGAGGGGCGTTTGCCCGGCCCCTATCAGCCCCCGATCAGCCCCCGATCAGCGCCCCGCGTGATTTCAGCGCAGTCAGCCAGAACAACCCCTGGGCCGTGCCACGCGCCGGGCGATATTCGGCGCCGATCCAGACATTTTCCAGCTGATCCACCTGATCGCAGAGATCGGGCAGCGAAAACCCACCGCCGCCAGGCTCATTTCGGGCCGGAAAGCCCGCGATCTGCACATGGCGCACGCGCGTCCGGTGGTCGGCCCAGACCTGGGCTGCATCGCCATGCAGCCTTGCGGCATGCCAGATATCGAATTGCAGGCCGATCTTCGGATTGGCCAGATCATCAATGATCCGCGCCGCCTGGTCGTAATCATTGAGGAAATAGCCCGGCATGTCGTCGGGGTTCAGCGGCTCAAGCACCAGGGTCAGATCGGGGGCCTGCTCGGCCGCCCAGGCCAGATTGGCGGTCAGCGTCGCCTCAGCCTGGGGGCCACGCGCCACGCCCGACATCACATGCACACAGGGCACTTTCAGCCGCGTCGCGTAATCGGCGGCATGCAGGAAACCGTCGCGGAAGATCTGCTCATCGCCCGGTCGGGCCGCAAAACCGCGATCCCCCGAGGCCCAGTCGCCCGGCGGCGTATTGATCAGCGCCAGCGGCAGATCGCCAAGCGCACGCTCCCATTCGGCGACGGGATGGTCATAGGGGAACAGCACCTCAACCCCGTCAAACCCGGTGCGCCGCGCCCAGTCGGGGCGATCAAGCATCGGAACTTCGGTGAAGAGCAGTGTCAGATTGGCGGCGAATAGGGGCATAGAGGGGATATCAGGCCAGTTCTGCAGATCGCATGACGGGGAAAAACTGCCCCGATGACCAGAGGCCGAACCAGCTATCCCCCTGATGTGGGGCATGGCAACCAAAATCCACCAGCCGGAAGAAGGTTTTGCGATCAATCCTGGCCCAAAGCGCCCCGTCGGCCGTGCCGCGCACCAGCACAGAGGGCGCAGGCTCGCCGGTTTCGGGCTGAAAGGCGATGCGGATCGGGTGGTCCGGCCCAATGCAAACCGTGTCGCCTGTTTTGGTGTGGAGGGTCAGAATCTGCGCCTCGCCCTGGCCCGCGTTTTCAACATCGATGGCATGAAGGGGCAAATCCTCGACGGTGATTCCCACTTTCTCGACCGGGGTCACCAGGAAATACCTGTCGCCCTCGCGCTTCAGAATCGATGAGAAAAGCCGCACCAGCGGTTCGCGCCCGATGGGGCTGCCAAGGTAAAACCACGTCCCGTCACGCGCGATCCGCATATCCAGATCGCCGCAGAATGGCGGGTTCCACAGGTGAACGGGGGGGGCAGATCCCTTTTTCGTCGCCGCAGAGGCTGCCGCCGCCAGCCCTTCCGCTGAGAGTTTCCTGTCGTTTTGCGCGTCCATCTTTCACACCCAATCTGTGATCCACTGTCCAATGTCGGCCCGTAAAGCACAAGAGGATGCGCGCCTGACCAATTTCGGATGCCTCCGGCGGGGATATTTAAGGACAGATGAATGGTCCTCCTCAATTTTCATCTGTCCTCAAATATCCCGGGGGTGAGCGGCTTTGCCGCGAGGGGGCTGGCCCCCTTTGCCCGACCGGCAAGTGGCGAAACCTCGCATTCTCTCACGATCATTTGTGTCAAGTCGTCTTTTGGCATTTGTGGTTCGCCGCTCTTTTCGATCTAATGTCCAGGCTGAACATATATGTGCGAAACAGATGGAGCGCGTGATGACCCTGGCCCCCGCAGCAGATGTGGCATTGGTAAGCGAGATCGAGGGGCTGGGAGAAAAGCTGTCTGCCGCGAAATCCTCAATCGAGCAGCGCTTTATCGGCCAGGAGAAAGTGGTCGAGCTGGTGCTTTCGGCGATGCTTTGCGGGGGCCACGCGCTGCTGGTTGGTCTGCCGGGCCTTGGCAAGACGCGGCTGGTGGACACGCTGGGCACGGTGATGGGGCTGAACTCCAGCCGCATCCAGTTCACCCCCGATCTGATGCCCGCCGATATCCTCGGCTCTGAGGTGCTTGAGACGGCCGCCGATGGCAGCCGGGCGTTTCGCTTCCTTGAAGGGCCGATCTTCTGCCAGCTTCTGCTGGCCGATGAGATCAACCGCGCAAGCCCCCGTACCCAGTCGGCGCTTTTGCAGGCCATGCAGGAAAAAGAGGTCACCATCGCCGGGCAGCACCGGGCGCTTGGCCGTCCCTTCCATGTGCTGGCGACTCAGAACCCGATTGAACAGGAGGGCACCTATCCGCTGCCCGAGGCGCAGCTTGACCGTTTCCTCGTGCAGGTTGATGTCGATTACCCGACCCGCGCCGTCGAGCGTGACATCGTGCTGGCGACCACCGGCGCCAATGAGGCGGCGGCGGTGCAGGTCTTTGACACCGAACAGCTGATCCATGCGCAATCGGTGATCCGCCGCATGCCGGTGGGCGATAAGGTGGTCGATGCGATTCTCGACCTTGTCCGCGCCTGCCGCCCTGGCGAGCCTGAGGGCCGCGATCTGAAAGACAGCCTTGCCTGGGGGCCGGGGCCGCGCGCGGCGCAGGCGCTGATGCTGACGGTGCGGGCGCGCGCTCTGCTGCAGGGCCGCCTTGCCCCCTCGACTGAGGATGTGGCGGCGCTGGCCCAGGCCACGCTGACCCACCGGATGGCGCTTTCCTTTGCCGCCCGCGCCCGGGGCGAGACGCTGCAAAGCGTGATCGCCCGCACCGCGACCCGCGTTCTGGGGTTTGAGGCGGCTGCGTGAGCCTTCATCTGCAAAATGAGGCCGAGGCGCTTGGCCAGTCTTTGCCGCCCCTGCTGGCCGAGGCTGAGATGCTGGCCGCGACGGTCATGCTGGGCGAACATGGTCGCAGGCGGGCAGGCGCGGGGGATGAGTTCTGGCAATATCGCCCCGCCCATCAGGGCGATCCGGCGCGGGCGATTGACTGGCGCCGCTCGGGGCGATCTGACGGGCATTTCATCCGCGAACGCGAATGGCAGGCGGCGCAATCGGTAACGCTCTGGGTCGATCCGGCCAAAAGCATGAGTTTCACCGGCGGCAAAGACCGTGCGCCCAAGGGCGAGCGGGCGCGACTGCTGGCCCTGGCCCTGGCGGTGCTGTTGTTGCGCGGCGGCGAGCGGGTTGGCCTTGCCGGGCTGGCGCAGCCCCGCGCCGGGCGCAGCCAGGTCGTGCGGCTGGCCGCGCGGCTGGCGGGCGACGAGGGCGATGATGCGGGGGATTACGGTGCGCCCCAGACCGAGGGCATGGTCAGCCATGGTCGCGCGGTTTTCATATCTGACTTTCTCGGCCCGCTGGATGCGGTTGAGGCCGCGCTGACCCGGGCCGCTGATCGCGGTGTTCGGGGCGTTCTTTTGCAGGTGCTGGACCCGGCCGAGGAAGAATTTCCCTTTGACGGCCGCGTCGTCTTCGAATCGATGACCGGGGCGCTGCGCCATGAAACCCAGCAGGCGGGCGAATTGCGCAGCCGCTATCTGGCGCGCCTGGCCGAACGGCGCGACCGTCTGACCGGCCTTGCCCGCGCTGTCGGCTGGCAGTTTTCAACCCATCACACCGGCGGCCCGGCGCAGTCGGCGCTTTTGTGGCTTTACCGCGCGCTGGAGGGCGGGCGCTGATGTTTATGATTGGCCCGATTGGCTTTCTGACGCCCTGGATCCTCTGGGGCCTGGTGATTCTGCCGCTGCTTTGGTTCCTGCTGCGGGCCGTGCCGCCCGCCCCGATCCGCCGCCGCTTTCCCGGCGTCGCGCTGCTTTTGGGCCTGACCGATGAGGATGCTGAAACCGACCGCACGCCCTGGTGGCTTTTGCTGCTGCGCATGCTGGCGGTGGCGGCGGCGATCATCGGTTTTGCCGGCCCGGTGCTGAACCCAGAGCCGAAACAGGCGGGCAATGCGCCTTTGCTGATCGTGCTGGATGGCGGCTGGGCCGAGGCCCGTGACTGGCCGCGCCGCGTTGAGCGGGCCGGGATGGTCCTTGAAGAGGCCGGGCGCGACGGGCGCGTGGTGGCGGTGGTGCGGCTGACCGATCAGCCGCAGGAAATCACCTTCCGCGCCGCCAGCGACTGGCAGGGCCGCCTGGCCGTGATCGAGCCCAGCCCCTGGCTGCCGCAAAACCTGGAGGCCTGGGTCGACCGTTTCCCGGCTGAAAACTTCGACACGCTCTGGCTGTCGGACGGGCTGGCGCATCCGGGCCGCGACATGCTGGCCGGGCTTTTCGCCGACAAAGGCCAGCTGACGGTGATCGAGGGCGATGCCCCGGTCGTAGGCCTGCATCCGGTTGCCTTTGATGAGGGCGCGGTGGTCGTCTCGGCCTCGCGGCTTGTGGGGCAGGGGGGCGAAGCCTCGCTTGAGGTGGTCGGGCGTGGCCCTGACCCCTCGGGGATCGAGCGTGAACTGGCCCGTGCCACGATTGAATTTACCGGCGATGAGGCCCGTGCCGAGGTGAAGATGGATCTGCCGCCAGAGCTGCGCAACCGGGTGACGCGTTTTGAGATTGCGGGCCTGCGCTCGGCCGGGGCGGTGACGCTGACCGATGACAGCCTGAAGCGGCGCAAGGTGGCGCTGATCACCGCAGGCCCCCAGGCCGAGGGGCTGCAGCTGCTGTCGCCCCTGCATTATCTGCGCCAGGCGCTGGCCCCGGTTGCCGATCTGATCGAGGCCCCGATCCTGACCGCCTTGCCCGCCAGCCCCGATGCGGTGGTGCTGGCCGATGTAGCGCGGCTGACCGCGCCGGAAGAGGCCGCTTTGGTGGAATGGGTGGAAAAGGGCGGGCTGTTGCTGCGTTTTGCCGGGCCGCGGCTCGCGGCCTCAGACGTCAGCCGCTATGAAGAGGATCCGCTGATGCCGGTCCGCCTGCGCGAAGGTGGCCGCGCCCTGGGCGGTGCCATGAGCTGGGGGGATGCGAAAAAGCTGGCTCCCTTCCCTGAGGGCAGCCCCTTCTTTGGCCTGGCGCTGCCCGATGATGTGCAGATCGCCGAACAGGTGCTGGCCCAGCCCGACCCCGAACTTGGCACCCGCACGATTGCCGCGCTGGATGATGGCACGCCGCTGGTGACGCGCAAATTCATCGGCGAGGGTCAGGTGGTGCTGATCCATGTCACCGCCAATGCGGAATGGTCGACCCTGCCGCTGTCGGGCCTGTTTGTGCAGATGCTGGAACGGCTGGCAATCTCGACCCGGCCCGCGCAGCCCGGTGCGCGTGAGCTGGCAGGCCAGATCTGGGTGCCCGAGGTGACGCTGAACGCCTGGGGCGAAGAGCGTGACGCGGGCGAGGTGGCGGGCGTGCCCGGCGAAGAGCTGGCCGATGCGATGACCGCAGGGCCCGGCCCCGCCCATCCGCCCGGCCTTTACGCCGGGGCAGATCGGCGCGTGGCGCTGAATGTGCTGGGGGCTGAGGCCAGTTTCGCGGCGGCTGAGTGGCCTGCGTCTGCGCAGATCGAGGGGCTTGCGCTGATGCCAGAGCAATCTTTGAAAGGCGGCTTCCTGTCTGCTGCGCTGATCGCGCTGCTGGTCGATATCCTGGCCGCGCTTTGGCTGGGTGGGCGGCTGCGCAGGCTGGGCCGTGGGGTGGCCGTGCTGGCGGTTGCCATGCTGGCCGCGCTGGCAGCCCCGCAGGCGCAGGCGCAGGATGCCACCGGGCAGCAGGGTGCGGGTCAGCAGGGGGCGGGGCAGCAGGAAACGGCGCAGCAAGGCAGCACCGCTGCGGGCCCGCAGCCGGGTGATGATTTCGCCATCCGCGCCACCAATGGCGTCACCCTCGCCTTTGTGAAAACCGGGGATCCGCAGATCGACGAGATCTCGGACTATGGTCTGCGCGGCCTGGGCGACACGCTTTGGCAGCGCACCTCGATTGAGCCCGAACCCCCGATCGGCATCGACCTTGAGACCGACGAGCTGGCGTTCTTCCCCTTCATCTACTGGCCGATCACCGCTGATGCGCCGCTGCCCTCGGATGCGGCCTATGTGAAACTGAACCAGTTTCTGCGCACCGGCGGCATGATCCTTTTCGACACCCGTGATGCCAATGTGGCCTCGGTGGGGGGCGGCTCGTCCGAGGGGCAGGCGCTGCAGCGCATCGCGGCGGGCCTTGATATTCCCGCGCTGGAGCCGATCCCCGAGGATCACGTCCTGACCCGCACCTTCTATCTGCTGCAGACCTTCCCGGGCCGCTGGGCCGAGGGCACGATCTGGGTTGAAGCCGCGCCTGCCGATGCCGCCCAGGCCGAGGGCGTGCCGTTTCGCAACCTTAATGACGGGGTGACGCCGGTGGTGATCGGCGGCAATGACTGGGCTGCGGCCTGGGCCGCCGATGAAAACGGCGTGACCCTGCTGCCGGTCGGCCGGGGCGCGGCGGGCGATCAGCAACGCGAGATCGCCAGGCGCTTTGGCGTCAATCTGATCATGCATGTGCTGACCGGAAATTATAAATCCGACCAGGTCCATGTGCCCGCATTGCTGGACAGGCTGGGACAATGAAGAGGGTGTCGCAATGAACGCGCGTCTGGTTTTCGACCCGCTGCTGCCCTGGCCTGTGCTTTGGGTGCTGGCGGGGGTGGTGCTGTTCATGCTGGCGCTGGCCCTGTGGCGTGGCCTTCCGGGCTGGCTGTTGCGCGGGCTTGGCCTTGCGGCGCTGCTGGCGGCGCTGGCCGGGCCGGGCCTGCAAAATGAGGATCGCAACAACCTGTCCGACATCGTGATCGTGCTG
The DNA here is from genome assembly GCF_013155295.1 of Pseudogemmobacter hezensis. Classification (GTDB taxonomy): domain Bacteria; phylum Pseudomonadota; class Alphaproteobacteria; order Rhodobacterales; family Rhodobacteraceae; genus Pseudogemmobacter; species Pseudogemmobacter hezensis. The sequence continues at coordinate 209,416 of NZ_JABJXT010000007.1, forward strand.
GTTGATGACAGCGCAAGCCAGGGGCTTGGCGCGCGCCGCGATCAGACCGCCCGCGCCCTGGCACGTATCGAGGCCCAGGTCGCGGCGATGGAAAACACCGAGCTGCGCGTCAGACATGTCGCAGACGGCGCTGACAATACCGGCACGCTGGCGATGACCGCTATGGCCGAGGCGCTGGCCGAAGAGCCCCGCGCCCGGGTGGCGGGCGTGATCATGATCTCGGATGGCCGCGTCCATGACCTTGAGATGCGCCCCGATCTGCCCGCGCCTTTCCACCTTTTGCTGACCGGGGCCGAGGCCGACTGGGACCGCCGCCTCGTGGTGAAAAACGCGCCCGCCTTTGCGATCATCGGCGAGGAATTCAAGCTGACCCTGATGATCGAGGATCAGGGCCGGATGCCCGCCGATGCGCCCGATTACATCGACCTGACCATCGCCGTCGATGCCGATCCGCCGCAGACCTACTCGGTCCCGGTTGGCGAAGAGCTGGAGCTGCCGGTGACGCTGTCGCATGGCGGGCTGAATGTGCTGCAGTTCCAGATCGCCGCCTCGGATGGCGAGCTGACCGATCGCAACAATGCGGCGGTGGTGCAGATCAACGGCGTGCGCGACCGTCTGCGGGTGCTGCTGGTCTCGGGCGAGCCCCATGCCGGCGAGAGGGTCTGGCGCAACCTGCTGAAGTCAGACGCCAGCGTCGATCTGGTGCATTTCACCATTCTGCGCCCGCCCGAAAAGCATGACGGCGTCCCGGTCGAAGAGCTGTCGCTGATCGCCTTCCCGACGCGCGAGCTGTTTATCGACAAGGTCGATGAGTTCGATCTGATCATCTTTGACCGCTACCGGATGCGGGGCATCATGCCGATGTCCTATATTGAAAACATTGTGCGCTATGTCCGCGAAGGGGGCACGGTCCTGGTGGCCTCGGGGCCGGAATTTGGCGCGGTTGACAGCCTTTACCGCTCGCCGCTGGCCGAGGTTCTTCCCGTCGCGCCGACCTCTTTGGTTAATGAGGGGGGCTTTCGCCCGAAGATCACCGAACTGGGGCAGCGCCATCCGGTGACCGAGGGGCTGGAGCGTTTCGCCCCCCCTGGCGAGAATGGCGAGCCGGGCTGGGGCCGCTGGTTCCGGATCATGGATGTCGAGAAGATTTCCGGCCAGACGGTGATGGAGGGGCCGAATTCTGCGCCGCTTCTGGTGCTGGACCGGGTGGGCGAGGGGCGGATCGCCGTTCTGACCTCGGATCATGCCTGGCTTTGGGGGCGCGGCTATGAAGGCGGCGGCCCGCAGCTGGAGCTGCTGAAACGCCTGGCGCATTGGATGCTGAAAGAGCCCGATCTTGAGGAAGAGGCCCTGACCGCCACCGCCAAAGGCAATCAGCTGACGCTGACGCGGCGCACCATTTCCGAAGACCCGCCAGAGCCGCTGGTGGTCACCACCCCGGCAGGCGAGCAGATCCTTCTGGACATGGCCCGCATCAGTGCCGGCAAATACCAGGTGGTCTGGGAGGCCCCTGCCGCCGGGCTTTACCGTCTGCAACAGGGCGATCTGACACGGATGATCGGCGTCGGCCCTGCCAGCCCGAAGGAATTTGAGGAAACCATCGCCTCGGGCGCGGATCTGCTGGCGCCAAAAGGGGCGGCGGCGGGGGCCTATGGCTCTTTGACCCGGCTGGAATCTGGCCTGCCAGATCTGCGTCAGGTGGCCGAGGGGCGTCCGGTGACCGGGCGCGGCTGGATCGGGCTGACCCCGCGTGAGGCCTGGGTCACGACCGAGGTGCGGCAGGCGGCTTTGCTGCCGGGCTGGGCCTGGCTGATCCTGGCGGCAGGGCTGACCATTGCCGCCTGGCTGATCGAGGGGCGGCGCGGCGCGAAACGCTGAAACGGGGTTTCGGACTGGTGGCTTCGGACTGGTGGGTTCGGATTGGGGGGGCAGACTGGGGTGCGGGCGGCTGCCTTATACGGGCGGCGGCCCCCCGGTCCCGAAGGCGCTGTCCGCTGCGCCATATTTCGCAGGCGGCGGGCAGCGATCAAGGATTACCTGGCGCGACTGTGACCAGAACTCGCGGCGCAGCAGCACCCCTGCCGCCGCCAGAGTGGCCACAACCAGGGTGATCGCCCCGAAGAGCCAGGCCATGGCCGCCAGCGCGAAATAGATCGAGCGCAGGCCCCGATTGTAGCTTTTGGCGGCGGTTCCATTGATCTCGGCCGCCTGCAGGGCGCGGTGCAGCGCCTCGGGGTGGTCATGTTCATTGGGCACAGCCGCCATCAGGATCGCACAATAGCCAAACAGCCGATGCGCCCAGATGAACTTCAGCAGGGCATTGGCCAGGAAGGCCATCGGCAGCAGGATCTTCAGCGCCACATCAATCTGCCCGGTATCCAGCGGCAGATCTGCGGCCAGCTCATTGAGGGCGCCGGAATTGCCGATCAGCGCCGCGCCGCCCCCGATGGCGATCATCGAGGCCGAGGCAAAGAACGTCGTGCCCTGGCGCAGCGAGGCAATCAGCGTCACGTCGAAGATGCGGGGCGCGCGGGTGATGAAGGCCCGCATCCAGTCGCGGCGGTAATCCTGCATCAGGATGGTGACCGAGGGGCGCGATTTCGGCGGGTTCTCGACCAGCCAGCCGGTGACAGCCCAGGCCGTGATAATGCTGCCAAGCGCCAGCATATCGGGCAGGGGCGTATTGATCAGCGAGATCAGGCTTTGCATCGGTGACCTCCGTCAGAAGGGTTTCACCACCACCGCCCAGAGGATGGCGATGACGGCAATCACACTGGCCTCATTGAAGATGCGCAGGAAGAGGTCGCTTTCGCGGAACTCACCTTTGCGGGCCCGCAGCACCATCCGCCCCGTCCAGAGGTAATGGATCACCAGGATCACCACCAGCGTCAGCTTCAGATGCAGCCAGGGATCAAACCCCCACCAGCCAAAGGCCAGCCACAGCCCGGTGGCAATGGCGATCACCATCAGCCCGGCAGAAAAGCGGTAAAGCCGCAGCGTCAGATCGCCGAGCGGGCCGAACTCACCCAGCTTTGCCCATTCGCGCTTCCAGTAGATCAGCGCGCGGGGCACCGCGAAAATTGAGGTCATCCAGCCCATTACGGCAAGGATATGTATGATTTTTATCCAGTCCATCGCCTTTGGTGACAGCAAACGCCCCCCCCCTTCAAGAGGGAAAACTGCGCCCCGCCTTCAATACTCGCCTCAATAGCCGCGATTGCGGTCAACCAGATGCAGCAAAGGCAGGCCGGCCTCTGATCGGCGGATGTTTTCCGCCACCACATCCGAGGCCGTCATCGCCCGCGTATCGGCGGCGATATGGGGGGTGATGGTGACGCGCGGATGGGCCCAGAAGGGGTGATCCTGGGGCAGGGGCTCGATGCGAAACACATCCAGCGTCGCATGTGAGATCTGACCGCTGTCCAGCGCCGCCAGGAGCGCCTGATCGTCGATCAGGGGCCCGCGCCCCGGGTTGATGATCACCGCACCCGGGGCGGTCAGCGCCAGCGTCTGCGCGCTCAGGATGTCATGCGTCTGCGGTGTGTTTGGCAAAAGGGTCACCACGATCTGCGCCCCCGCCAGCGCCGGGGCCAGCCCCTCGGGGCCGTGATGGCTGGCGATGCCCTCGATGGATTTTTCGCTGCGCCCCCAGGTCTTGACCGGGAAGTTCAGCGCCTGCAGGGCACGTGCACAGGCCAGACCCAGCTCGCCATTCCCGAGGAAGGTGACCGGGCGCTGGCGGGCCAGCGGTGGGCAGGTCGGATCCCAGATATGGCCGGGGTTCAGGATATGGCGGTCCATCCCCAGATGGTGGCGCAGCACATGGCCCGTCACATATTCGACCATGCTCTCGGTCAGCCCATGATCGACCATCCGCGTCAGCGGCTGCGTCAGGCTTTGATTGCCGACGATCCGCTCAACCCCCGCCCAAAGCGACATCACCGCTTTCGCGCGGGTAAAGGGCGCGAAATCCTGCAGGAGCGAGGAGGGCGCATAGAGGATGTAGTCAATCGAGGCGGGCTCGGGCGCCTCGGTGACGATTTCGGCCTCAATCCCGGCGGCTTTCAGGGCTGCGGGAAGGAAGGGCTGGTATTCGGCCCAGCCGGGCGCAGAGAAAAAGATGCGGATCATGGCGCGCAGGCTGCGGGCTCTGGCGCCGATTGTCCAGAGGGCAAAGGCCCGGAATCGGGCGCAGTGCGGTCTGGCGGATCATCGCTCAGCGCGGGCGGTGCACATGGGCGCTTTGCATCAGGCCAAAGCCCGCCAGGATCACCAGCATCGCCGAGCCGCCATAAGACATCAGCGGCAAAGGCACCCCCACGACAGGGGCCATCCCCATCACCATCGACAGATTGACCGCGATATAGAAGAAGAAATTCGCCGCCACCCCGATGATCAGCAGTGACGAGAAGCGATCCCGGTTTTGCAGCGCCGAGATCAGGCAAAAGCCGATGATCAGCGCGTAAAGGATCAAAAGCGAGAAGGCGCCCACAAAGCCGAATTCCTCAGCCAGGGTCGAGAAGATGAAGTCGGTCTGTTTCTCGGGCAGATAGTTCAGCCGCGACTGGGTGCCCTGCATGAAGCCCTTGCCCGACCAGCCGCCGGAACCAAGCGCGATCTTGGCCTGGATGATGTTATAGCCCGCGCCCAGCGGGTCTGCGGTCGGGTCCAGGAAGGTGTCGATCCGGCGGAACTGATAGTCATGCAACAGCTGCCAGTCGGTGCCGCGACTTTGGAAAATCGCCACCACGGTGCCCACCACGCCCGCGATCACCACGGCGAAATACCAATAGCTGACGCCCGCCGCGAACATCACCGCAGCCCCCGCCATCAACAGCATCAGCGAGGTGCCAAGGTTCGGCTGCATCAGCACCAGCACTGTTGGCGCACAGGTCAGAAACACCGGAACCAGCACCCAGAACGGGCGCGAGACCTTGCGGATATCCAGCCAGTCGTAATAGGCGGCCAGCATCAGAACCAGCGAAAACTTCATCATTTCTGATGGTTGCAGCCGCAACGGTCCGATGTCGATCCAGCGCTGCGCCCCCATGCCGATGACGCCGTAAAGATCAACGATGATCAAAAGCACAAAGGATGTCAGATAGGCGATCCCCGCCATCGAGCGCCAGAACCAGGCAGGCACCATCGCCACCATGAACATCAGCACCATGCCAGCCGCGAAAACCTGGGCCTGCCGCCGCGCCCAGAGGTCGAAATTGCCCCCCGCCACTGACCACAGCATCAGGATCCCGACCGAGGCGACGGCGGTGACCAGCACGATCACCTGCCAGTTCAGGTAAAGCACCTTGCGGATGCCGGTCGGCACATGTTTCAGGCGGTTCTCGTAAAATGCCATGGCTTGGGCCTCAGGCCTGATCGGTGGTGGTGATGGCCCCGGTCTCGGGGTCGCGCAGTTTCAGGTCTTTCAGCATCGACTCGATCCGGCCGTGCTGGTCTTTGGGATAGGCGGCCAGTGGCGGGCGGCCTCCGGTCAGAGCCGCCAGGATCACGTCGCGCGCAATAGGGGCAGCCGCAGTCGAGCCACCGCTGCCATGTTCGACGATCACCGACACCGCATAGCGCGGATTGTCATAGGGCGCATAGCCGACATAAAGCGCGTGGTCGCGCCGGTTCCAGGGCAGCTGATCGTTGCGGATCACGCCGCGCGCCCGCTCGGCTGCGCTGATATTGCGGACCTGGCTGGTGCCGGTCTTGCCTGCCAGCACCATGGTCGGATCGACGATCCGGTTGGTGCGTGCGGTGCCGCCCTGGCTGTTGACCACATCCCACATGCCCTGGCGCATCGCGGCCAGATGGCGCTCTTCAAGGCCCAGAGGCGGGGCCTCGGGGATCGGCACCTCTTTGCCGTCGATCATCCGCACCAGACGCGGCTCGACCGCCCGCCCCGAGGCGATCCGCGCCGTCATTACCGCCAGCTGCATCGGCGAGGCCAGCACATAGCCCTGACCGATCGAGGCATTGATCGTGTCGCCGATCCGCCAGTCCTGGTCATAGCGGCCTTTTTTCCAGGCGCGATCGGGCATGATCCCGTCGGTGATCGCCGACATCGGCAGATCATGGCGCACGCCAAGACCCAGCTTGCGGCCCATCTCGGCCATTTTGTCGATGCCCACCTTCTGCGCGATGTCGTAATAATAGACGTCGCAGCTTTTTTGCAGGCTTTGGGTCAGGGAAAGCGTGCCATGACCGCCGCGCGAATGGCAGTGGAACCGCCTGCCGCCATATTCCAGATAGCCAGGGCAGCGCACCTTATAGCCCAGATCAATCGAGCCCGCCTCCAGCGCCGCCAGCGCGGTGACCATTTTGAAGGTCGAGCCCGGCGGATAGGCCCCCGAGACCGCCTTATTGGCCAGCGGCCGGTGATCATTGCCGGTCAGGTTGGCGTAATCGGTATGGCTGATGCCCCGCACGAAAAGGTTCGGGTTGAAAGACGGCGCCGAGGCGCAACACAAGAGATCGCCATTCCTCACGTCCATCACCACGACGGCGGCGCTTTCCTCGCCCAGACGCGCCTGGGCAAAATTCTGCAGATCGGCGTCGATGGTCAGCCGGATATCGCCCCCCGAGGTGCCCTCCTGGCGGTCCAGCTCGCGCATCACGCGGCCAAAGGCGTTTTTCTCCACCCGCCGCGTGCCGGCGCGGCCGCGCAGGGTGTTTTCCATCCAGCGCTCGGTGCCGATCTTGCCGATCTGGAACTTGGGCAGGCGCAGGATCGGATCGGGGTCGTCCTGCTCGTCCAGATCCTTTTGCGACACCGCCCCCACATAGCCGACGACATGGGCGAAATCATAGCCGCGCGGATAGATCCTGGACAGGCCGACCTCGGGGATCACGCCGGGCAGAGCGGGCGCGTTGATCGCCACTTTGGAGAATTCCTCCCAGCTGAGGCGATCCTTGACCACCACCTCGATATGGGCGGCGTTTTTCTTCACATCGGCCAGGGTCGCGTCCATCTCTTCGACGGTCATCGGGATCAGCCCGGCCAGCCGATGCATGACGCGGTCCACATCGCCCGCATCCTCGCGGGTGATGACGACGCGGTAGTTCTGCTCGTTCCCGGCAATCAGCTTGCCATTGCGGTCCTGGATCAGCCCGCGACCAGGCGGGATCAGCTCGACCGAGACGCGGTTTTCCTCGGCCAGAAGGCGGAACTCTTCGGCCTGGTCGATCTGCAGATAGCGCATCCTGGCGCCCAGAGCCGCGACCATCGCCGTCATCGCGCCGCCCATCAGCAGCCCGCGCCGCGTGATGGTGCGGGCGCTGTCCTCGACGTCTTTTTGCGTGCGTCTCATGGTTGTGTCACCCGTTACAAACGTCTGCCGTAGTCATCCACCTCGCCGGTGGCAGGCTTGCGCAGGTCGAAAAACAGCCGCGACAGCCCGACCACCACCGGATAGGCGACAATCGACCACAGCACCTGGACCACCGCGAATCCAAAGGGCGGCAGATCGACCAGGGTTAAGGTAAGGATCAGCCGCTGCCCCAGCAACATGGCGATCATCAGACCCGAGACCACCAGCCATTCAACGGCGAAATTCAGCTCGCGCGTCATGGCGTGACGGGCGCGCAGGAATTCGGTCGCCATGATCACCAGCGCCGTCTCAAGGCCCGGCGGGCGCATCAGCAAAAGATCCTCGGTCAGGATCACCGGGGCCAGCAGCCAGACCGGCACGAAATCGGGGCGCCGCATCATCCAGGCAAAGATCAGGCACATCAGCAGATCTGGGCCAGGGAAGCGGCCCGTTACACCCTGCAGCGGCAAAAGCCGGGTAAAAAGCAGCAGGCAGGCCAGGCCCAGAAACAGCAGCCGGTAGCCCCAGGGGTCCATGCGCATCAGGCCGCTCATTCGGCTGCCCCTGTGCCCTCTGCTGCAGCGGCGTCACCGCCCTCGGCATAGCCCGATCCGCTTTCGCCAATCTCGCCGCTGCCTGTCGCAGGCTGGCTGGCGGCCTCGGCCTCGGCATCGACCTCGGCCACCGGAACCGAGGGCAGGGGCGGCGCGACCAGCTGGCCGGGATCCAGGATCGGCTCAAGCTCATGGCTGCGCAGCACGCGCAGGAACTCCAGCCGCTGGAAATCCGCCGCCAGCACGGTGCGCAGGCGGCGGTCAGAGCCCATCGCCACCTGGCCGACCAGCAGCCCGGCCGGGAACACACCGCCATCGCCCGAGGTCACCACCCGGTCGCCCGGCCGCACCTCTTCGGTCGATTCGATGAAATCCAGCAAAGGCAGCGCCGAATTGTCGCCCGAAAGCAGCGCCTTTTGCCCCGAGGGCTGGATCGTCACCGGAATCCGCGAGGTGGTATCGCTGACCAGGATCACCCGCGCCGTGCGGTTGCCAAGGCCAGAGATCCGCCCGACGAGGCCAATCCCGTCCATCGTCGCCCAACCATCACGAATGCCGTCGCGGGCGCCCACATTCAGGATCACCGACTGGCGGAACGGGCTGCCGCTGTCGGCCTGCACCACCCCGGTCACATGGGTCAGTTTCGGATCAAGGCGCACATGGTTCAGATCCAGCAGCCGGGCGTTCTTCTGCTCCAGCTGCAGGGCGACCTCTTTCCAGGCCTTCATCTGCTGCAGCTCGCGCTTCAGCTCCTGGTTTTGTTCATAGATGCGGGTATAGGACTGAAAATCTTCAAACATCGAGACGGTGCGGGTGACAGGCACCATCGCCCATTCCATATTCGGGATCACCGCATCGACCAGGGCCGCGCGAAAACGCTCGACCCGGGGGCTGTCGATGCGCCAGAGCACAAAGATCCCCAGCAGCAGGACCACCAGGATCGCAACCAGAAGCCGCCTGACCGGGCGGGAAAAATCCTCTGATCCGCTACGTTTTCCTGACACGCGCGCGCCCCGGTATTCCTGAAATGAATGCAGCAAACGGATGGGGCTGGGCCCCCACTCATCTTCCCGCTCAGCTGTCGTAGTCGATCACATGACGCAGTTGCTTTTCATATTCCAGCGCCTTGCCGGTGCCCAAAGCAACACAATTCAGCGATTCATTGGCGACCGAGATCGACAGCCCGGTCTGCTCGCGCAGCGCCAGATCCAGATCGCCCAAAAGCGCACCGCCCCCGGTCAGCATGACGCCACGGTCAACGATGTCAGCGGCCAGATCAGGCGGGGTGGCTTCCAGCGCCTGCATCACCGCGTCGCAGATCTGCTGCACGGGCTCGGCCAGCGCCTCGGCAACCTGGGCCTGGCTGATCTCGGTCTCTTTCGGCACGCCGTTCAGCAGGTCACGGCCCCGGATATGCATGACCGCGCCGCGCCCGTCATCGGGCATACGGGCGGTGCCGATCGAGGTCTTGATCCGCTCGGCCGTCGATTCGCCGATCAGCAGGTTCTGGTGGCGGCGCAGATAGGCGATGATTGCCTCATCCATGCGGTCGCCCCCCACGCGGACTGAGCGCGCATAGACGATATCGCCAAGCGACAGCACCGCGACTTCGGTGGTGCCGCCCCCGATATCAACCACCATAGAGCCGGTCGGCTCGGTGATTGGCATGCCCGCGCCAATCGCGGCGGCAATCGGTTCCGACAAGAGGCCCGCGCGTTTCGCACCAGCCGAGAGAACCGAATTGCGGATCGCCCGCTTTTCCACAGGCGTCGCGCCATGCGGCACACAGACGATGATTTTTAGGCGCGAAAACGGGCTGCGGCGGATGACCTTGCCGATGAAATGCTTGATCATTTCCTCGGCGGCCTCGAAATCGGCAATGACGCCGTCACGCATCGGGCGGATCGCGTCGATAGAGCCGGGGGTGCGCCCCAGCATCAGTTTCGCATCCTCGCCGACGGCCAGCACCTGCTTTTTGCCATCCTTGGTGTGATAGGCCACGACCGAGGGTTCATTCAGGACGATGCCTTTGCCCCGGATATAGACCAGCGTATTGGCCGTGCCGAGGTCGATCGCCATGTCCGACGAGAAAATACCGGGAATAAGCGCCATGCGGGCAGCGTCCTTCGTGTCCTTTGGCCGGGACCCCTGCTGCAGAAAGCAGAGGCTATGACCTGTTGCACCCGCGACTCAGACGACTCTGGCGGGCGCTTTCATATAAAGAGCCACAGGATTTTGTGAAAGCCCGCCGGGCCGGTTCTGGCACACATATGCGTGCGTAAAATTTGCTTGCAGATTTTCAACATTTTACCCGGAAAAATACGGCCAGTTTGCGGGGCCGCTTTACCTTTTACAACATGGGCGAATTGCGCGGGGCCGGGGCGGGTCAGGCCACGGCCGGATCCAGAGCTTTGTGCCGGGCTTTGGCAGGCCCTGCGGCACCCTTGCGGGAATCACCCCGGCAGCCGATTGGCACAGAAAAATGAGGCGGCCATAGGGCCACCTCACTTGCAGATTTTCATTTATGCAACCGAGAACCCTCAGGGCGCGTCGGTATAGGTGACCGATTTCACATCGTCATTCGGGGCCGATTTGGTGCGGCGCACGATCAGACGGTTCAGCGCGTTGATATAGGCTTTGACGCTGGCGACGATGGTATCGGTATCGGCCGACATGCCGGTGACGATGCGCCCGTCCTCCTCCAGTCGCACCGAGACGGTGGCCTGGGCATCGGTGCCAGCGGTCACCGCCGCCACCTGATAGACCTGCAGCCGCGCCTTATGCGGGAAGAGCTGCTTGATGCAGTTGAAAGCGGCATCGACCGGGCCGTCGCCCGTCGCGTCGATGTGATGGTCGGTGCCGTCAATCGTCAGCACCATATCGGCCTCTTGCGGGCCCTCGGTGCCGCAGATCACCCGCAGCTTTTTCAAAACCAGCGTGTCATGGGCGTCGAGCGTCTGCTCATCGGCCACCAGCGCCAGGATGTCCTCGTCAAAGACCTCTTTCTTGCGATCCGCCAGCGCCTTGAAGCGCACGAAGACATCGTTCAGCTGATTGTCGGCCAGCTCGTAGCCCAGCTCTTTCAGCTTGGCCCGCAAGGCCGCGCGGCCCGAGTGCTTGCCCATGGCGATATTCTTGACCGTCAGGCCGATATGCTCGGGCTTCATGATCTCGAAGGTTTCGACGTTTTTCAAAACGCCGTCCTGGTGGATGCCGGATTCGTGGACGAAGGCGTTCTTGCCGACGATGGCCTTGTTCGGCTGCACCACAAAGCCCGAAACGGTCGAGACGCGGCGCGACAGATGCATGATCTTGGTCGTGTCGATGCCGGTCTGATAGGGCAGGATGTCATTCCTGACCCGCAGCGCCATGACCACCTCTTCCAGCGCGGTATTGCCGGCGCGTTCACCCAGGCCGTTGATCGTGCATTCGATCTGGCGGGCACCCGCCTCGACTGCGGCGAGGGAGTTCGCGGTCGCCATGCCCAGATCGTTGTGGCAGTGGGTGGCGAAGATGATCTCATCGGCGCCCGGCACACGCTCCAGCAGCATGCGGATGATCTTGGCCGATTCCATCGGATAGGTATAACCGACGGTATCGGGGATATTGATCGTGGTCGCCCCGGCTTTGATCGCAATCTCGACGACGCGGCAGAGGTAGTCTGGTTCCGTGCGCGTCGCATCCATCGGCGACCACTGGATATTGTCGCACAGATTGCGCGCATGGGTCACGGTCTGGTGGATACGCTCGGCCATCTGGTCCATGTCCAGATTGGGGATGGCGCGGTGCAGCGGCGAGGTGCCGATAAAGGTGTGAATGCGCGGGGATTTCGCGTGTTTCACCGCCTCATAAGCGCGGTCGATATCTTTGAAGTTTGCCCGCGCCAGGCCGCAGATCGTTGAATTGCGGGCGTTTTTGGCGATTTCCGAGACGGCGGCGAAATCACCCTCAGAGGCGATCGGGAAGCCCGCTTCGATCACGTCGACGCCCATATCATCCAGCAGACCCGCGATTTCCAGCTTTTCCGCATGGGTCATGGTCGCGCCGGGCGACTGCTCGCCATCGCGCAGGGTGGTGTCGAAAATCAGAACGCGGGGTTGTTCAGCAGCTTGTGCCATTGGGTATTCCTTGGTCTTTCGTCTCAGCCAGAGATCCTGGCAGCCAGAGATCTTTACAGACGGCCCGATATGCGAAGGCGGGCCAGTTTTCAGGCCGGGCGCTTGGTCACATCTGAGCGGTCGCGCCCGGAGGCCCGCTCAGACGAGGCTGAGAAGAAGAAGGCCACGGGGCAAGAGCGGGCAGGCGCCCGGCTGCGGCAGGATAATCTGATGCGAACCCGTGATCATGCCCGCGACTATACGGAGGAATTGCCGCTTGAAAAGGGCGGGGCGGCATTTTTTGCCGAAGGTGGCGCATTTTCTTAGGGCAGCAAAGCTGACGTTCTGGCCTGATTTTGCTGTGGATTGGGGCAGGGGGCGGTGCTGGCCCCGATGATCAGAGCCGCAAACGCAGACGGCGCAGAGAGCTGCCAGCCTCTGCGCCGTCTCGGTGCTGTATCTGAGCCTGGGGCCTGAGGCCCTAGCGCCGGGAGGTGGGGCCTCAGGGAGCGGTCAGGATGCCGTCTTTCCAGATGCCCTCGGCGATCTTGCCGTCCTTATAGGTCATCTTGCCCTGGCCGTGGCGTTTGTCGGCGACAAAGGCCCCCTCATAGACATCGCCCGTGGCATAGGTGGCGATCCCCTGGCCTTCGCTTTTGTTGTCGACCCAGTCGCCGGTATAGCGATAGCCGTCGGTGGTGGTCAGCTCGCCCTTGCCGGTCCGTTTGTCGGCTTTGAAATCGCCTTTATAGACGGTGCCATTGGCCCAGGTCAGAGTGCCGGTGCCATCGCGCAGGCCTGCTTTCCAGCCGCCCTCATAACGATAGCCATCGGGGCGGGTCATCACGCCCTGGCCCTCGGGGCGGGCCTTGACGAAGTCGCCCTCATAGACCTGGCCATTGGCATAGGTGGCGCGACCCTTGCCCGCGATCACGCCATTGACCCAATCGCCCTGATAGGTGGATTTGTCGGGATAGGTGATCGCGCCCTGGCCATGCGCCTGATCGGCCTTCATCGCGCCGACATAGACCGAGCCGTCGGGATAGGTCACCGAGCCGGTGCCCTCCATCCGGCCCGCGACCCAGGAGCCCTCATAGCGAAAGCCGTCGGGCGTGCTGAATTTTCCCTGGCCCTCGCGTTTGTCGGCCTTGAAGCCGCCCTCATAGATGTCGCCCGCTTTATGGGTGGCGATGCCGTTCCCCTCGCGTTTGCCATTGATGAAGGCGCCCTCATAGGTGTCGCCATTGGGCTGGGTCAGCTTGCCCTGGCCGTTGATCTGGCCCTGGGCCCAGCCGCCGGTATAGGTCAGCCCATTGGGCATGGTCAGGGTGCCGATGCCGGTGCGTGCATCGGCGCGCATCGCGCCCTGATAGACGGTGCCATCGGCATAGGTGATCTTGCCCTCGCCCTCTTTGACACCATTGACCCAGGAGCCCTCATAGCGATAGCCGCCCTCGTTTTGCAAAACGCCGCTGCCGTGGCGCTGGCCATTGAGGAAGGCGCCGGTATAGGTCGAGTTGTTGGGATAGGTGGCGACGCCATTGCCGGTCATTTTGCCCAGCACCCAGTCGCCCTCATAGGTGCCATTGTCGGCGAAGGTGATCTTGCCATGGCCCTGGGGCTGGCCTTTCTCAAAGGCCCCCTCATAGATCGATCCGTTGGGATAACGCGCCCGGCCCTGGCCCCTGATCTCGCCATCGACCCAATCGCCGGAATATTCATATCCGTTGGGCAGGCGGTAGGTTCCCTTGCCATGCTGACGGCCGTTTTTGAAGGTGCCTTCGTAAACCGATCCGTTGTCATATTGCTTGGTAATTACCTCGCCTTCGGATTGGGCAAGGGCAGGGCCGGAGAACATGGCCTGTGATGCGATCAGTGATGCGGCCAGCGGCGCGGCAAGTGTGGCGGCGTAGAAATTGGCCGTGAATTTGCGCATTGCGGGTGGTCTCCGGTTTCGTTGCTGGGCGCAGCCTAGAAAAGGCCCGGGCCGCTGTCCAGTCGTGCAGCGGTCAAGGCGGTGTGAGGGGGGGGCGTGAGGGCCGGCGTGAGGGGGAGGCGCGGCAAAGGCTTTCCAGCCCCGGATGATCTGCTACAAGCGGGAGGCGTAAGGCGCGAAAGGACATAAGGGCGATGACCGATACATTCCGGTTCTTCCTGGTGCAGGCCAATCCGAGCCTGGGCGATATTGCCGGAAATGCGGCAAAGGCGCTGGAGTTCTGGCAGCGTGGCCGTGCGGCCGGGGCCGATCTGGTTGCGCTGACCGAGATGTTCATCACCGGCTATCAGACCCAGGATCTGATCCTGAAACCCGCCTTCCACCAGGAGGCGATCCGCGCCATCGAGGATCTGGCCCAGGCCTGCGCTGATGGCCCGGCGCTTGGGATCGGCGGGCCGGTTTTGCAAAACGGGCGGCTTTTCAACGGCTATTACATCCTTGAAGGCGGTCAGGTCTCGGCCAGGGTGCTGAAGCATCACCTGCCCAATGATGCGGTATTTGACGAAAAACGGCTGTTTTCCTCCGCCGATGTGACCGGGCCCTATGTGGTCAAAGGCGTTCGCATCGGCACGCCCATATGCGAGGATGCCTGGCACCCCGATGTCGCCGAGACGCTGGCCGAGACCGGGGCAGAGATCCTGCTGATCCCCAATGGCTCGCCCTATCATCGCGGTAAGCCAAACCTCAGGCTGAACCTGATGGTCGAGCGGGTGGTCGAGACCGGCCTGCCGCTGATCTATCTGAATATGGTGGGCGGCCAGGACGATCAGGTCTTTGACGGCTCTTCGATGGTCCTGAACCGGGGCGGGAAGCTGGCGCTGCAGATGCCGCAATTCGATGAGGTGGCAGAGCTGGTCACCTTCCGCCGGGGCGCGGAAGGCTGGCAGGCCGATCAGGGTCAGATCGCCGCGATCCCGCCGATTGGCGAGGCCGATTATCGCGCCTGCGTCATGGGGCTGGGCGATTACATGCGCAAATCGGGGTTCTCAAAGGCGGTGCTGGGCCTGTCGGGGGGTATCGATTCCGCGATTGTTGCGGCGATTGCCGCCGATGCGCTTGGGGCTGAGAACGTCCATTGCGTGATGCTGCCCTCGGAATATACCAGCCAGCATTCGCTGGAGGATGCCGCAGAGGTCGCGCGGCTTTTGGGGGCGCGGCTTGATACGGTTTCCATCGTGGGGGCACGTGGCGCGGTGGGCGATGCGCTGGCGCATGTGTTCCAGGGCACCGAGCCGGGGGTGACCGAGGAAAACATCCAGTCCCGCCTGCGCGGCGTGATGCTGATGGGGATTTCCAACAAATTCGGCGGGCTCTTGCTGACGACTGGCAATAAATCCGAGGTCGCAGTCGGCTATTGCACCATCTATGGCGATATGAACGGCGGCTATAATCCGATCAAGGATATGTATAAGACGCGGGTTTTCCTGACCGCGCGCTGGAGGAATGAAAACCACCGCCCCTGGATGAAGGGCCCCGCAGGCCCGGTGATGCCAGAGCGGGTGATCACCAAGCCGCCCTCGGCCGAGTTGCGCCCCGATCAGCGCGATGACGACAGCCTGCCGCCCTATGAGGTGCTGGATGCGATCCTCGAAGGGCTGATCGAGAATGATCTCTCGGTCGCCGATCTGGTGGCGCAGGGCTTTCCGCGTGAGACCGTCAAGCGGGTCGAACACCTCGTCTATATCAGCGAGTGGAAGCGCTTTCAGTCAGCGCCCGGCGTGCGGCTGACGCAAAAGGCCTTCTGGCTGGATCGGCGCTATCCGATGGTCAACCGCTGGCGCGACGGGTCTGGCGCGTGAGCGGGGCGCTTTATACGGGCGCGCTTTACATCGGGGCGGCGCTGGCCGAGATCGCGGGCTGTTTTGCATTCTGGGCCTGGTGGAAGCAGGGCGCGAATGCGCTTTGGCTGATCCCGGGCATGGTGGCGCTGGCGGCATTCGCCTGGGCGCTGGCGCTGACGCCGCCCGAACATGCGGGGCGTTCTTATGCGGCCTATGGCGGGGTCTATATCTGCGCCTCGCTTTGCTGGCTGTGGCTGGCTGAGGGCGAGGCCCCGCGCATGACCGATCTGGCCGGGGCAGGGCTGGCGCTGGCCGGGGCGCTGGTGATCCTTTGGGGCGCGCGGCCGGCCTGAGGGCTGTGGCCTGAGGAGGGCAGTCTGCGAAGGCAGCGGCCTGCGAAGGTAGCGGCCAGAGGAGGCAGCGGCCAAAAGGACGGCGCAGGGGCCTGAAATCTTTGCAGCGGATCACTCTTTGGCGCGATTTCGGCGCGATCTGCAAAATCCAATCCGATCAGCATGGACAGCGCACGCCTGTTATCGCAAACAGCGGCAGCCGGGATACTCTGATCCGGGCTTTTTGCGTTCAGGTGTATCAATGACATCCCAGACCCGTTCTCAGCCCAGTTTCCGTTGGGCCATCCTGGCGCTTGCGCTGGGATCTTTTGCCATCGGCACCTCGGAGTTTGCCGCGATGGGGCTTTTGCCCTGGTATGCGGCCGATCTGGGCGTGGGCGAGGCTGATGCAGGCCATGTTATCAGCGCCTATGCCTTTGGCGTGGTCGTCGGCGCACCGCTGACCACCTTGCTGGGCGCACGGCTGCCCCGGCGGCGCTATCTGGCGGCGCTGATCGGCATTTACGGCGTGCTGAACCTGCTGGCCGCCATTCTGCCGGGCTATTCGACGCTGATGGCGACGCGCTTTCTGGCCGGGCTGCCGCATGGTGGTTTCCTGGGCGTGGCGATGCTTTTTGCTGCCGATGCCCTGCCGCGCGAGCAGCGTGCCGCAGGCGTGACCCAGGTTCTGCTGGGCCTGACTGTGGCCAATATCGTCGGCGTGCCCTTCGCGGGCTGGCTGGGGCAGGCGCTGGACTGGCGGGTCGGCTTTGCGCTGCCGGGCGTGCTGGCGCTGCTGTCTGCCGTCCTGATTCTGAACCTCGCGCCGCGCGTGGGGGTTGATCCCAATGCCCGCCCGCTGGATGAGCTGCGGGCGCTGAAAAACCCTTCGGTTCTGCTGACGCTGGCGGTGGGGCTGATCGGCTGCGGCGGCCTTTTTGCGGTTTATGCCTATCTTTCGGCGGCGATGCTGGCCACGACCAGCGCCCCCAGCTGGGGCGTGCCGCTGATGCTGGCCTGTTTCGGGATCGGCAGCACGCTGGGCTCTATCCTGGCGGCGCGGCTGACCATTGCAATCGGCGCGATGAAGGCGACGCTGGCGCTGTTGATCTTCATGATCGTCTCACAGGGCTATGCCTCCTGGGCGGTGGGCGACTGGGTGCAGATGACGGTTTCGGCGCTGATGATCGGGCTTGGCTCGGGGGTATTCGTGCCGCTGCAGACCAGGCTGATGGATGTCGCGGGCAAGGCGCAAAGCATGGCAGCGGCGATGAACCACGCCGCCTTTAACGCCGCAAACGGGCTGGGGCCGCTGGTTGCGGGCTATGCGCTGGTCTGGGGATATCGCTCTTCGGGGCTGGTGGCGATCGGCTTTTCGGTGGCGGGGATCGTGATGCTGGGGATCCTGGCGGCCTATGCCAAAAAGCATGAGGGCGCGCAGGCGCAATAAGCGCCCGGGACCGTCCCGCCCCTGGGCTTGCAGCAAAACCAGGGCCTTGCAACAGAATATGAAAAAGGCGCGGGAAGATCACTCTCCCGCGCCTTTTCTGTTCCCGTGGGTGGCAGAGCTGCCCCGGCCCGCCGCCCTTACTCGGGCAGGATCCGCACCGCGCCCTTGTCAGCCGAGGCCGCAAAGGCCGCATAGGCCTTCAGCGCAGTCGTGACATTGCGTTTGCGCGGCTGCGCGGGCTTCCAGCCGGTGCGGTCTTTCTCGGCGCGCCGCGCGGCCAGCACATCCTCGGGCACCAGCAGGGTGATGGTGCGGTTCGGGATGTCGATCTCGATCATATCGCCCGCCTCAACCAGACCGATGGTGCCGCCAGCGGCCGCCTCGGGGCTGGCATGGCCGATCGACAGACCCGAGGTGCCGCCCGAGAACCGCCCGTCCGTGATCAGCGCACAGGATTTCCCAAGGCCGCGCGATTTCAGGTAAGAGGTCGGGTAAAGCATCTCCTGCATCCCCGGCCCGCCTTTCGGCCCCTCATAGCGGATCACCACCACATCGCCCGCCTTGACGCCCTTGTTCAGGATGCCCTTCACGGCGGCGTCCTGGCTTTCGTAAACCACAGCCGGGCCGGTGAACTTCAGGATCGATTCATCGACGCCCGCGGTTTTCACGATGCAGCCATCCAGCGCGATATTGCCCTTCAGAACCGCAAGACCGCCCTCTTTCGAGAAGGCATGCTCGACCGAGCGGATGACGCCGTTTTCACGGTCGGTATCCAGATCCGGCCAGAGCGAGCTTTGCGAAAACGCCACCTGGGTCGGCACCCCGCCCGGCGCGGCCAGATACAGCTCACGCGCCTCAGGGTTGTTGGTCACGGCCACATCCCAGGCGGCGAGCGCCTCGCCCATGGTCTCAGAATGCACGGTCGGGCAGTCGCGGTTGATCAGCCCGCCGCGGTCCAGCTCGCCCAGAAGCGCCATGATGCCGCCTGCGCGGTGCACGTCTTCCATATGCACATTGGCGATATTCGGCGCGACCTTGGACAGGCAGGGCACCTTGCGCGACAGAGCGTCAATATCGTCCATGCCGAAATCGACGCCACCCTCACGCGCAATCGCCAGCAGGTGCAAAACCGTATTGGTCGAGCCACCCATAGCGATATCCAGCGCCATCGCATTGTCGAAAGCCGCCCGGCTGGCAATGGTGCGCGGCAGCACGGTGTCATCGTCCTGCTCATACCAGCGCCGCGCCAGATCAACGATCATCCGGCCCGATTTCAGGAACAGCCCCTTGCGGAACGCATGTGTCGCCAGCGTCGAGCCATTGCCCGGCAGCGCCAGGCCAAGCGCTTCCGCCAGGCAGTTCATCGAATTGGCGGTGAACATCCCCGAGCACGACCCACAGGTCGGGCAGGCGGCTTTCTCAATCGCATCGACATCGGCATCCGACATTTTCTCATCGGCCGCCGCGACCATTGCATCCACCAGATCCAGGCTGATGGTGCGCCCGTCGCCCAGCGTGACCTTGCCGGCCTCCATCGGGCCGCCAGAGACGAAGATCGCCGGGATGTTCAGCCGCATCGCCGCCATCAGCATGCCGGGCGTGATCTTGTCGCAGTTCGAGATGCAGACCATGGCATCGGCGCAATGCGCGTTTACCATATATTCAACCGAGTCCGCGATGATCTCACGTGAGGGCAGCGAATAAAGCATGCCGTCATGCCCCATCGCGATCCCGTCATCAACGGCGATGGTGTTGAACTCTTTGGCGACGCCGCCCGCCGCCTCGACCTCACGCGCGACCATCTGGCCCAGGTCTTTCAGGTGAACGTGGCCGGGCACGAATTGCGTGAACGAGTTTACGATGGCGATGATCGGCTTGCCGAAATCGCTGTCCTTCATCCCCGTGGCGCGCCAGAGCCCGCGGGCCCCGGCCATATTGCGGCCATGCGTGGTGGTTCTGGAACGATAGGCTGGCATTTGACTGTCGTCTTTCACTTGGCAGTTGCCCGTCACACCCCCTCCGGGTGACGGTCTGGCAGGAAGCCGAGGTTGGGGTATCCGCACCTGAGTTAGCGCAAGCGGGCTGCGGGTTAAAGACCTGTTACACTGTTTCACCAGAAGGGCGGGCCCCGGGCTGGTGGTTGCGGCGGTGGCTGTTCGGGCGGTTGGCCCGCCGCACGGCCCGTGATAGGCGGATGAAAAAGGAGTGCTTCTGGTGACAACGGGGCTGGTGACAACGGGTCTGGTGACAACGGGGCTGGCTCAGGCAGAGCTGATCGCGGTGCTGGCTGCCGTCACCGGGGATGCGCCCCGTGTGATGACGGTTGCCGCCGGCGAGGCGCTGCCCTCGGGCCCCTTCACCTCATCCCATCGCAGCCTGCAGGCGGGGCTGCGCGACTGGATCGAAAGCCAGACCGGGCACCCGGTGGGCTTTCTCGAACAGCTTTACACCTTTGCCGACCGTGACCGCGCCGAAGAGGCCGATTTGCGGCAGATCTCGATCTCTTATCTCGGGCTGGTGCGCGAACAGGCGGCCCCCGGTGCCGGGCGCCCGGAATGGCACGGCTGGTATGAATACCTTCCATGGGAGGATCACCGCCACGGCCTGCCCCCCGGCTGGCAGGATCTGGTCGCGGGCCTTAACCACTGGGCGGGCACGGACCGGGGCAGGGTGCAGCGCCTGAGCCACGCCTTCGGCCTGGAGGGCGCGGCCTGGAACGAAGATCTCGTCCTCTCGCGCTATGAGCTGCTTTATGAGGCTGGCATGGTCGAAGAGGCCAACGGCCATTCCGGCCTCGGCTCTGGCATCGGCCGCGCGATGCAGGGCGATCACCGCCGCATCCTTGCCACCGGTATCGCCCGGCTGCGGGCCAAGATCAAATACCGCCCCGTCGCCTTTGAGCTGATGCCAGAGAGTTTCACTTTTCTGCAACTGCAACGCCTGGTAGAGGCTTTAATCGGCCTCAGGTTGCACAAATCGAACTTTCGCCGTCAGATCGACCAGCAAGAGCTGATCGAGGAAACAGGCGAGACAACGGCTGAATCCCGGGGCCGCCCGGCCATGCTGTTCCGCTATCGCCCGGCGGTGCTGGAGGCGCGGGCGCTGGCCGGAACCAGGCTGCCTGTCAGCCGGGGATAGTATCCCGCATTAACAATCACAGATGGAATTGACATAAACTCATATCGAGTATATCGCACGGTCACGCACATATGCTCATAATGAGTATATAATGAAATCGGCCCCAAAGCGGGCGCAGGGAAGGGATCGGGATGACACAGGTGACGGTCGATACCATGCTGGAACGTGCAGGGACGGGGCGGTTCCAGCGCCGCCTTCTGGGGGTGTTTGGTCTGGTCTGGACGGCCGATGCGATGCAGGTTCTGGCGGTGGGCTTTACCGTCGCCTCAATCGCTGCCAGCTTCGGGATGGAGGTGCCGCAGGCGCTGCAAACCGGGACGCTGTTCTTCCTCGGCATGCTGCTCGGCGCCAGTGTCTTCGGCCGCCTGGCTGACAAATTCGGGCGGCGTAAGATCCTGCTGATCACTGTCGCCATGGATGCGGTTTTCGGCATCGCCTCGGCCTTTGCCCCCGACTTCACCACGCTTCTGGTCCTGCGCTTCCTGACCGGCCTCGCCGTTGGCGGCACGCTGCCCGTCGATTACGCGATGATGGCCGAGTTCCTGCCCCCCTCGCGCCGCGGCCGCTGGCTGGTGATGCTGGAAGGCTTCTGGGCCGTGGGCACCGTCCTCGTTGCCCTGACCGCCTGGGCCGCCAGCAGCTGGGGCGGGATTGAGACCTGGCGCGTTATCTTTTTCGTAACCGGGATTCCGGCGGTGATCGGTATTTTCCTGCGCATCTGGATCCCGGAAAGCCCGATGCACCTTTTGCGCGAAGGCCGCGCTGACGCCGCGAAATCTGTTCTCGATCAGATGCTTGTGATGAATGGAAAAGAGCCTACAGGCACCGTGCAGATCGCGCTTCCCCAGGCCAGCAGCGGCGAGGGGATCTTCTCGCCCGGGATGATCCGCCGCACGCTTTTGATGCTGGCGGTCTGGTTCCTCGTCTCAATCAGCTATTACGGTGTCTTTACCTGGATGCCTGCGCGGCTGGCGAATGAAGGGTTCGGCTTCGTGCGCGGCTATGGGTTCCTGGTGATCCTCGCGCTGGCGCAGATCCCCGGATACGCGCTGGCAGCCTGGGGGGTCGAGGCATTGGGGCGGCGCAAAACGCTGGTCTCTTTCCTGATCCTCAGCGCGGCGGCCTGCCTTCTGTTTACCCTGTCGACGACGCCGATCCTGATCGCAACCGCGCTGATGGTGATGAGTTTCGCTTTGCTGGGCACCTGGGGGGCGCTTTACGCCTTCACGCCAGAGCTTTACCCGACCGCAAGCCGTGCCACAGGCATGGGCGCGGCGGGGGCTATGGCCCGGCTGGGTGGATTGCTGGCCCCTTCGGTGCTGGTCTATCTCTTTATCGAGAATACGGCGATGGCGATTGGCCTCTTCTCGGCCTTGCTGGGCCTGGCCGCGATCCTTGCGGCGCTGATCGATGCAGAGACACGTAAAGCGGCGCTGTCCTGACCAACCTGCTTTCATATATCGAACAAAAATGCCGTCCGGATCAGAAATCCGGGCGGCATTTTTACACTTATCCAACATCAGATATCGATAGTGTTTCTTTTTTCCCATTCAGTGAAATGGCCGCAGTATTCGTTCCATTCCTGTGTTTTCATTTTGATGAGGGCGTTTGAGAGCTCTTCGCCGAGGGCAGCTTTGAGGTCGGGATCGGCATCGAAGGCGCGGATGGCGTCCAGCAGGTTCAGGGGCAGCTTGGGCGCGTCTTTGATCAGATGGCCGTCGGTGTAGAAGTTGATGTCTGATCGCGGGCCGGGGTCGGCATTTGTGCGGATCCCGTCGAGGCCTGCGGCCAGGATCACCGCCTGCATCAGATAGGGGTTGGCGGCACCGTCAGGCAGGCGCAGCTCGAACCGGCCGGGGCCGGGGACGCGCACCATATGGGTGCGATTGTTGCCGGTCCAGGTGACCGAATTCGGCGCCCAGGTCGCACCCGATGAGGTGCGCGGCGCGTTGATGCGCTTGTAGCTGTT
>NZ_JABJXT010000008.1 GCF_013155295.1 Pseudogemmobacter hezensis
CGTCGCAGGTTCTCTTGAACCGATGGCGTTCACCTGCTCCACTCAAGGCATTCGGGGAACGCATCGCATCACGTGATCCGGATCGCCAAACCGCCGAGGTCCAGATCCGCGTAGCACTCATGAACCGCTTCAATGCACTCGGCACTGCCGAGATCGAACGCGTGGCATGAACACTGCGGGGAAAGGGGAGCGTCCGGCCAATCCACGACTTCTGCAACAATGCCGCTCTCGACATGAACCATAGCTGGATCCTGGAGCGCGAGGCAGAGGTCGGCGTTGCGAAGCTTCTGAATGGCGTAGCGGCGCTTGCCGGCGCACAAGCCCCGTCGCCATTCAGGCTGAGTCCTACAGGATCTGATCGGTCAGCTTCAGACAGGTTTGGATCCTGCCGCTGCGCAGCCCGGAATTGAATGCGGACTCCCTTTGCTGCGAGGTGCCATGTGTGAAGGTATGCGGCATCGGGCGGCGACCGGCGTTTCTTTGCAGCGTATCGTCTCCGATCTGGCGGGCCGCGTTCAGCGCCTCGTCAAAATCGCCGCTTTCGACCACGCCCAGCGTCTTTTGCGCCTCATGCGCCCAGACGCCCGAGAGGCAATCCGCCTGCAGCTCTATCAGCACCGAGACCTGGTTTGAATCCGTCTCGCTGAGCTGGCGGCGCAGGGTATTGGCACGCCCAAGAATGCCCAGTTCGTTTTGCACATGGTGGCCGATTTCATGGGCGACCACATAGGCCGCAGCAAAATCGCCACCGGCGCCCAGCTGGCGCTCAAGCGTGGTGAAAAAGGCGGTGTCGAGATAGACCTTGCGATCTGCCGGGCAATAGAATGGCCCCGTCGCCTCTGACGCGCCACCACAGGGCGACTGGGTTCCATTGCTGAACAGAACCAGCGTCGCCGGGCGATAGCTCTGGTTCAGCTGGCTGCGAAACAGATCGGCCCAGACGGTTTCGGTGTCGCCCAGCACGACGGAAACGAACTCTCCGGCGGCCTTTTCCTGAGCGCTCAGTTCCTGGGGAGGATAAGCGCCCTGCCCGCCAGTCTGGCCGCCATCACCAAGCCCGGTCTGGTTCAGAAGCTGGGTCGGATCGACGCCCAGAACCAGCGCAATGACAAAGACCGCAACCAGGCCAAGGCCCCCGACACCGGCGGCCCCGCCCGTGCGCATGCCAGTGCCACGCTGACCGCGGCGATCCTCGACATTGTTGCTGCCGCGGCGGCCTTTCCATTGCATCCTGGTCACTCCAACTGAAATCTTCGCCAAATCTAGCGGGCGCGCCCGTGCTGGGAAAGCCCTGATTGCGGTCTGTCCAACGCTGCTTTCCCCGGTTTTCCCGGCGCGGACAGGCCCCGGCGAATTGCCCTGACGTGGCAAAGTGGCGCTTTCTGGCCCCTGCCCCCGTGTCACGCCAGAGTGATCAGTGCATTGCGATCCCTTTCCCTTTGCGCGGCACAGGCCTATGCATGACGCGAAAACCGCGAAAACAAGGAAAGCGAGGGCGGATATGGGCCTGAAATCTTCTGCCATTACTGTGGCCGGGCTGGGCTCTGCGGCACTGCTGGCCGGGGCCTTTGCGTTTCAGTATATCGGCGGGCTGCACCCGTGCCAGCTGTGTCTGTGGCAGCGCTGGCCCCATGCGGCGGCGGTGGTGATCCTGCTGGCCTGGGCTGTAACGCGCTGGCGGATCTGGCCCTGGCTGGGGGCATTGGCGGCCCTGGCGACAGCCGGGATCGGCTTTTTCCATGCGGGTGTCGAGCAGGGCTGGTGGGAATTTGCCTCGACCTGCACGCAAGGCTCCGTTGCCGGGATATCGGCATCGGATCTGATGAACCCTGGCCTGGCGTCTGCCCCGGTTATCCGCTGCGACGCGATTGCATGGTCGTTTATCGGTCTTTCAATGGCGGCCTGGAATGCGATTGCCTCCCTTGGGCTGGCCTTCCTTTGGCTTTTCGCGGCCAGCCGCCGCGACTGAGAAAGTGTCCGGATCTGGCGGGCTTATGACCCGCCAGCATTGGGGCGAAGGCGGTGACAGCCTCAGATCGTTGCGGTGACGGGGGCGCGGTTGAAAAGCCGCGCATGTTCCTGGATCGCAAAACGGTCGGTCATCCCGGCGACATAATCGGCCACGATCCGCGCCAGAAGCGTCTCATCGCCTGCGGCCCTGATGTCTTCCTGCCATTCGGCGGGCAAAAGCGCCGGGTCGTTCATGAAAAGCGGGAAAAGATCATCCATCACGCCTGTCACCTTCGCCCGCACCTCCATCACGGAAGGGGCGCGATACATGCGCTGGAACAGGAAACTGCGCACCGCTTTCAGCTCCTGGTAAAGCGGTTTCGAGAAGCGGATGATCGTCGTGCCCATATGGCGGATCTCATCCACCGATTGCGGCTGCGCGGCCTCAAGCCGGTTTTGCGCGACATGGATCACGTCTTCGACCATCCGGCCAAAGACCCGGCGCAGCGCCTCATGACGGCGGCGCATGCGGTCGAGGCCCGGGTATAGCTCATCCACTGCGCGGAAAGCCGGGCCTGCAACGGGCAGCTCCATCAGGTCTTCTTCGGTGAAAAGGCCCGAGCGCAGACCGTCATGCAGATCGTGATGCGAATAGGCGACATCATCGGCGATGGCCGCCACCTGAGCCTCGGCGCTGGCATGGGTGGACAGTTCCAGATCCCAGGCGCGGTTCACCTCATCCAGCGCATAGGGCAGATGGTCAGGGTCGTGCTTGTGCTTTTCATCGGCATTGGGGCCGATCACCGGGCCATTGTGTTTGGCGATGCCTTCCAGCGTCTCCCAGGTCAGGTTCAGCCCGTCAAAGCCCGCGTAATGGCGTTCAAGCCTAGTGACGATACGCAGCGCCTGGGCGTTGTGGTCAAAGCCGCCATAGGGCTGCATCAGCCGCGCCAGCGCATCCTCTCCGGTATGGCCGAAAGGCGTATGGCCCAGATCATGGGCAAGCGCGATCGCCTCGGCCAGATCGGTGTTCAGCCCAAGCACGCCCGAGATCGTGCGCGCCACCTGCGCCACCTCGATCGAGTGGGTCAGACGGGTGCGGTAATAATCGCCCTCATGTTCGACAAAGACCTGGGTCTTGTGCTTGAGGCGCCGAAAGGCCGAAGAATGGATGATCCGATCCCGGTCACGCTGAAACGGCGAGCGGAACGTGCTCATTCCTTCGTCATGAAGCCGTCCATGCGAGGCTTCGGGCTGGCAGGCATAGGGGGCGAGCATAAGGTCTGCTTCCGGGCTTGTGGGGCGCATTCGGGCTTCCTATATTCGCAGAACGCGCTGAAAGATACCGGAACAGCCATGGAACTTACGCTTCCCCCCGATGCCGCCCCCTTTGCTGACGCCCTGCCCCGCGTCACCGACCGTGCTTTCGCGCGGCTGGCCGAGATTGCCGAAATCACCGGCGAGGCGCAGCCCCTGCGCATCGGCGTGCTTGGCGGTGGCTGCTCGGGGTTCCAGTATGAGATCGTGCTGGGCCAGGCGGGCCCTGAGGATCTGGTCTTTGAGAAAGACGGCCAGCGGGTGCTGGTCGATCCGGTCTCGCTGCCCTTCCTGCAAAACGCGGTGATCGACTTCACCGAAGAGCTGATCGGGGCGCGCTTCGTGATCGAGAACCCGAATGCATCAAGCAGCTGCGGCTGCGGCACCTCTTTCTCGATCTGAGCGGTTTGGCTGATTTTCCTGGCTGGCTGCGCCAAGGGATTGCCTGATCGGGTCAGGGTTCTTTGCAGCTTTCGGTCTCATAGATTCCCTCGACAAGGTTGCGGGTGAAACTGTCGTCCAGCCAGGCCAGCGCCCGCATCCGCAGGGATAAAGCCGGAAACTCATAGCTTTGCTCAACCTGGCAGCCGATTGCCCGGTCTGTGAGACTGGTCGTAAGCCTGCCCTCGGGGTTCAGCAGCTTTTGCGCGATTTCCGGGCTGGCCCGCCAGCGGATAATCACCTGATCCGGCCGGTCCAGGCTTTCGATCTCAGCCTCCATACGGGCGTGGATATTTGCGGCAGAGAGATAGCTGAAACTCCTCCCCGGCTCGATCCATTTAAACTCTCCGATCCTGCGACTCAGGGCCCCCACATTGCAATCAGGAGTGGGCGCCAGCCACGGCCAGAGCCTGTCTCGCTCAAGGCGGCTGTTCGCACGCGCAAGCACGGTAACCTGAGGCCCCGCCCCTCTGCCGCGGCCAGGTGTGATGGCAATCCACAACAAAGTGCCATACAGAATTGACCACAGAATGGCCTTAAAAAGAAGCGAGTCGGGCAAGAGCCAGTAATTGTCCAGGACCGCTACAGGCAACAGCCCCACAGTCATGACGCTGAGAACATCAGGTATCCAGCGGATTGCGGGCACCACCGCCGCAAGGCAGCTGGCAAGGAGTCCAATCCCCATGGCGAGGCCAGCGCTTCGAAGCAGAATCCCGGGCATGACCTCATCCGGGGCCAACTTGCCGTCGGGCCTGAGCAGCGAAAGCCACAGGGCGGCGGCAATGACCACAACGCTGACGAATACAAAAGACCGGCGGCGGTTCAGCCAGAGCCGCAGCCCGAAGATCTTCCATGTCATCGCGCACCTTTGACGTAACCAAACCAGCCGATTGCCAAGACTGGCATGCCTGCGCGACAAACTGAACCCTTTGGCCAAATGGGCGCTTTTCGCCACCCGCGCCGCATGCAAGATAACACCATGTCCCGCATTATCCTTCTGAACAAACCCTATGACATGCTCTGCCAGTTCACCGATCTGAAGAGCCCCAGCCCACGCCCGACGCTGTCTGCGGTGCTTGATCAGCCTGGCGTCTATCCTGCCGGGCGGCTGGACCGCGACTCTGAGGGGCTGGTGGTGCTGACCGATGATGGGCGGCTGCAGGCGCGGATCTCGGATCCAAAGCACAAGACCGAAAAGACCTATTACGCCCAGGTCGAGGGCAGCCCCGATCAGGCGGCACTTTCGGCGCTGGAAAAGGGCGTCATCCTTAACGACGGCCCTACCCTGCCCGCCCGTGCGCGCATAATTCAGGCACCCGACTGGCTTTGGCCGCGTGACCCGCCGATCCGGGTCAGAAAATCCGTGCCTGATGCCTGGATTGAGCTTACCATACGTGAAGGGCGCAATCGTCAGGTCCGCCGGATGACGGCGGCGGTTGGCCTGCCCACGCTGCGCCTGATCCGCTGGCGCGTCGGTGACTGGACCCTGGCCGGTATTTCTCCGGGGCGTTGGAGGGAAATATGAGCCTGGCGGGGATTGGCGCAGATGCGGCCGCAAATGTCGCCACGAAGCTGATCGCACAGCTGGGCCTGCAGCCCCATCCCGAGGGCGGCTGGTATCGTGAAACCTGGCGCGGCCCGGCACGTGAGGGGCGCTCGGTCGGATCTGCGATCCTGTTTTTGCTGCGCGCGGGCGAGCGCAGCCACTGGCACCGCGTCGATGCAGATGAGATCTGGCATTGGCATGCGGGGGCGCCGCTGCAGATCCTGATGGGCGAGCGAAGGGCCGCAACGCAAATCCTGGGCCCCGATGTGCTTGCCGGCCAGCAGTGTCAGCTGATCGTGCCAGCAGGCTGGTGGCAAAGCGCCGAGACCAGCGGCGCCTGGTCGCTGATGTCCTGCACCGTCAGCCCCGGCTTTCGCTTTGAGGGTTATGAGCTGGCCCCGGTTGGCTGGGCCCTGCCCGTCTGAAAGCCGCCCATCAGGGGTATGCCCGCGAAAATGCGGCCCCAGTTAAGGCTGCCCCAGAAATCCGCACTGGCCATTCGCATCGGCCGGCCGCCCGGCCAGGCAGAGCAGCGCCCGAAATCCGGGTTGAACTTGTATCCGTCACAAGATCAGATCTCGCCGGGATGCGCTATGCACGATAGGGGAAGCTATGGAACCGCGTCAAACACCCCAGCCCGTGTTGCAACCTGTGTCGCAGCCCCTGTCTCAGCCCGGCCAAAGCCCTGACAGCGGCGACAGCCTTTCGGGCTTTCTCTACGCCCTCGGTGCCTATGTGCTTTGGGGTTTCCTGCCGCTTTACATGAAGCAACTCGACCAGGTCTCTCCGGTTGAGGTGGTGGCGCATCGGGTG
Organism: Pseudogemmobacter hezensis; assembly: GCF_013155295.1. GTDB lineage: Bacteria > Pseudomonadota > Alphaproteobacteria > Rhodobacterales > Rhodobacteraceae > Pseudogemmobacter > Pseudogemmobacter hezensis. Next base: position 6,068 of record NZ_JABJXT010000008.1, read on the forward strand.
ATCTGGGCGCTGCCTGTGGCCTTTCTGGTGCTGGCGCTGACGGGGCGGATCTCAGGGCTGAAGGCGGCCTTGCGCAACCCGGCCATGCTGGGAATGGCAATGGTGACGGCGGGGCTTTTGTCGCTGAACTGGGGCCTATACGTCTGGGCAATCGCCTCAGGCCGGGCGCTGGATGCGGCGCTGGGCTATTACATCAACCCGCTTTTCTCGGTTCTGCTGGGGCGTATCCTGCTGGGCGAACGGCTCAGCTCCGTGCAATGGCTGGCCATTGCCTCGGCCGCAATCGGCGTGGTGATCCTGACGGTTGAGGCCGGGCGTCTGCCCTTCCTTGCCCTGGGGATGACGCTGACCTGGGGCATCTATGCCTATTTCAAAAAGAGCCTGCCCATCGGCCCCAATCAGGGCTTTGCGCTTGAGGTGCTGGTGCTCCTGATCCCGGCCCTGGTGGTCATCACCTGGTTCGGCATAAGCGGCCGGATGGTCTTCCTGCATGGCCCGGGCTGGCAAAGCCTGATGCTGGTGCTGCTGGGGCTGGTCACCGCCGGGCCGCTGATCCTTTACGCCAATGGCGCCAAGCGGCTGCGGCTGACCACGATTGCAATGATGCAATATATAGCGCCGACCATGATCTTCCTGATCGCGGTTTTCGTATTCAACGAGGCATTCAGCATGATCAAGCTGGTGGCTTTTGGCTTTATCTGGCTGGCTCTGGTTATCTACACCGCCTCGATGCTCAGGCGCGGCAGGAAAGCCCTCGCCTGAGAATCCCACGCCTGAGCCGCTGTGTTTTTCACACCATGGGCGGGCTTAATGCGCCGCATGGGCCTTGCCGCTCAGCTTTGACCACAGCGGCAGGATCACTTTGGCTACGACCGGGATCAGCAAGGCCCCCAGCAGCACCCCGATCACCCCATCCAGCGCGGCGGTGACCAGCCATTCGACCAGGCCCGCCACCTGCGGCACCATAGCTGCGGCTTTCGCGGCCAGATCGCGGATCACCTCATAGGGCAAGGCCCACAGATGGGTGACCTCCAGCCCATGCACGACGATATTGCCGCCGACCCAGGCCATAGCCGCCGTGCCCACCACCGAAAGCACGCGCAGCAGCACTGGCATGCCGCGCAACAGCCCACGCCCAAGCGCACGCACAGGCGCAAGCCGCCCGCCAGAGGCAAGGTGCAGCCCGACATCATCCATTTTGACGATCATCGCCACCGCCCCATAGACCGCGATGGTGATCAGCGTGCCAACCACAGCCAGCACCACCGCCTTCATCCACAGCTCGGGGGTGTCGATCGTCGAAAGCGCAATCGTCATGATCTCAGCCGAGAGGATGAAGTCCGTCTTGATCGCGCCTGCGATCTTTTCCTCTTCCAGCGCCAGCGCGTCACCTTGCGAAGCCCCCTCATCCGCCGCAGACGAATGGGCCGGCGCATGGGCGAAAAAGGCGTGATACAGCTTTTCCGCCGCTTCAAAGCACAGATAGGCCCCGCCCAGCATCAGCAAGGGCGTGATGACAACCGGCAAAAACGCATCAAGCGCCAGCAGCAAAGGCAAAAGGATCAAAAGCTTGTTGCGCAAAGAGCCCCGGGTGATGCGCCATATGATCGGCAGCTCGCGGGCGGGCTGAAACCCGGTCACATATTTCGGCGTCACGGCGGCATCATCAATCACCACCCCCGCCGCCTTGCTGCCAGCCTTCAGCGTCGCCGCCGCGACATCATCGACCGACGCCGCCGCAACCTTGGCAATCGCCGCCACATCATCCAACAGCGCCAGAAGTCCGCTCATGTCACACCTGTAAATCTCTGCAGCACCCTGTGTCGGGGAATCACCGTGCCACAGCAAGGGGGAGCGTGGAAAAGATGCTCCCCTTCCCTGGTATCCGCCGCCTGCCCGCCCCTTCGGGCCGATCTGCGGGCAGGCGGGCTGGCGCAAAACGGGCGGATCGCCGCCACTGTTACCGCAAGCGCTAGCGCAAACATCTCTGGTTTGCGCTAACATGATGAAATTGCGTCGTTTTTATGCTTTGAATATGGGGGCGGCACGGCTAGGGACAATCAAACCCAGGGCCAGCATGCCCCCTCAACCGGAGATGCAGCAGATGACAATCACCGTCGGTATCAACGGATTTGGCCGGATTGGCCGCTGCACCCTTGCCCATATCGCCGAATCGAACCGCAATGATGTGCAGGTGGTTGCCATCAATGCGACCGGCCCGATTGAGACCAATGCGCATCTTCTGAAATACGACTCGGTCCATGGCCGCTTTCCGGGCACGGTAAAGGTTGAGGGCGGCGCGCTGGATCTGGGCCGCGGCCCGATCCGGGTGATGTCGACCTACAACCCCGAAGAGCTGGACTGGGAGGGCGTCGATGTCGTCCTGGAATGCACCGGCAACTTCAATGAGCGCAGCAAGGCCGCCGTTCATCTGGGGCGTGGTGCCAAGCGTGTTCTGGTCTCTGCCCCGGCGAAGAATGCCGATCTGACGGTGGTTTACGGGGTCAATCACCGCTCGCTTCTGCCCGAGCATCTGGTGGTCTCGAACGGGTCCTGCACCACGAATTGCCTGGCGCCGCTGGCCAAGGTTCTTAATGACACGATCGGGATCGAATCCGGGATCATGACCACGATCCACTCTTACACCGGGGATCAGCCGACGCTCGATCGCCGCCATTCAGACCTTTACCGGGCGCGTTCGGCCGCAATGGCGATGATCCCGACTTCGACCGGGGCTGCGAAAGCGCTCGGCGAGGTGCTGCCGGAACTGAAGGGCAAGCTGGATGGATCCGCCATCCGCGTGCCGACGCCGAATGTCTCGGCGGTCGATCTGACCTTTATCGCCGCGAAATCCGTCACCGCCGAAGAGGTAAACCAGATCGTGCGCGAGGCCGCGCAGGGCTATATGGGCATGGTCATGGCCTATGATCCGGAACCCAAGGTTTCAATCGATTTTAATCATACTCCGCAATCATCGATCTTCGCACCGGATCAGACGCGGGTGGTTGGCCGTTCCGTTCGCGTTCTGGCATGGTATGACAATGAATGGGGTTTCTCCTGCCGGATGGTCGATGTGGCGGCGGCAATGGGGCGCCTTGCTGGCTAAGACCCGGGCTAAGGTCCCGGAATGACCCGGGAGACCTGAGTGACAGATCGCGTTGCCCTCTATCTTGCGCTTGTTCTGGCGGCGGCCATCGGTGCCGATCTGCTGCTGAACCAGGGAGAGTACCTGCTCTTCATGGCAAGGAAATTTGTCTATCTTGTGGATTGGGTGCAATTCTGGCGCTGATTGCGCCAGGATTGCATTGCATTTTTCTGCGTTTCGGTGTTGTTAGCGCTAGCAGGCCGATGCAGGGGCATCAAAGCCGCAGCGCTGCACATGGGTAGCGCAAAGACACCGCAGCACCGGAGGAACAGGTCATGGCTGTCAAGGTTGCAATCAATGGATTTGGCCGCATCGGACGCAATATCCTGCGTGCGATCATCGAATCGGGGCGCACCGATATCGAGGTTGTGGCGCTGAATGATCTGGGTCCGGTTGAGACCAATGCGCATCTGTTGCGTTTCGACTCGGTCCATGGTCGTTTCCCGGCCGAAGTGACGACCGGGCCTGACTGGATTGATGTTGGCCGTGGCCCGATCCGCGTGACCGCGCTGCGCAACCCCGCCGAGCTGCCCTGGTCGGATGTCGATGTCGTTCTGGAATGCACCGGCATCTTCACCTCGAAAGAGAAATGCCTCGCGCATCTCGAAAATGGCTCAAAGCGTGTGCTGATTTCGGCCCCGGGTGATGGCGCCGACAAGACCATCGTCTTTGGTGTGAACGACAAGACCCTGACCAAAGACGATCTGGTGGTCTCGAATGCCAGCTGCACCACGAATTGCCTCTCGCCGGTGGCGAAGGTGATCAATGATGCGATCGGCATCGAAAAAGGCATGATGACCACGATCCACAGCTATACCGGCGATCAGCCGACGCTGGATACGATGCATAAGGATCTCTACCGCGCCCGTGCGGCGGCCCTGTCGATGATCCCGACCTCAACCGGTGCTGCGAAAGCCGTGGGCCTCGTGCTGCCGGAACTGAAAGGCAAGCTTGATGGCTTCGCAATTCGCGTGCCGACCCCGAATGTCTCGGTCGTTGATCTGAAGTTCATCGCAAAGCGCGAGACCTCGGTCGAAGAGATCAACAATGCGATCATTGCGGCCGCAGATGGCCCGCTGAAAGGCATTCTGGGCTATACGAAGTTCAAGAATGTGTCGTCGGATTTCAACCATGACCCGCATTCGTCGATCTTCCACATCGATCAGACCAAAGTCATGGACGGGACCATGGTTTCGGTTCTCAGCTGGTATGACAATGAGTGGGGCTTCTCGAACCGCATGGCAGACACTGCTGTGGCGATGGGGCGGCTGATCTGAACCAGCAAACCAGGGGCACGGATTTTTCGAAAAATCCGTGCCGATTTCCTCCAGGAAATCGGGGCGCGAGCGGATGCTTTGCGCCCCTGGTTTTATGTTCTGTATTTTTGTTCCAATGCCACAGCGACAGCAGGCGGCACGAAGCGACTGACATCGCCATCAAGGCGCGCGATCTCTTTGACAAGCCGTGAGGCGATTGCCTGGCGCCGCGCATCGGCCATCAGAAATACAGTCTCTACAGTATCGTCCAAAGCACGATTCATGCCGACCATCTGAAATTCATACTCAAAATCGGCAACCGCCCGCAGGCCACGGACGATAACACTGGCGCCAACATCACGGGCGCAGTTGATCAGCAGGTTTTCAAAGGGATGCACGACAATCTCGCCGCCACATTCTGCGGTAATCGCGGCGCATTCAGGCTCCAGCAGCGCAACGCGCTCTTCCAGACTGAACAATGGCCCCTTGTCACGATTGATCGCAACACCAATCACCAGCCGGTCCACCAGCGCCAATGCGCGGCGGATAATGTCGGTATGGCCGAGCGTAACAGGATCGAATGTTCCCGGATAAAGACCGATGCGCATGGCTAAACCCCTTTTGATCCCGCTATCGCTGGCGCAAGCAACAGTATCGCCCGCTTCTGCGCAAGATCAAATCGCCGAAGTCATGCCCCGGTGACAGGGCATGACTGGCCTCAATAGCCCATGATCATCCCTTCGAGCGCGTCTTTCTCGGCATGCAGTTCCTGCAGCCTTGCCTTGACCACGTCACCGATGGTGATGATGGCCAGCACTTTGCCGCCCTCGATCACCGGCATGTGGCGAAAGCGCCCATCGGTCATCTGCTGCAGCACCGCGGTATTGGTGTCGCCGCTGGTGCATGAAACCAGCTTTGCCGTCATCAGCTCGCTCACCCGGTTTGACAGGCAGCTGGGCCCCGTGCGCCCCAACTCGCGCACGATGTCACGCTCTGACAGGATACCCTGCGCGGTTTTCCCGTCGCTTGAGACGATCAGTGCCCCGATCCGCTTTTCAGACAAAAGAGCGGCGGCCTCGGCAATCGTCGCCTCCGGCGCGATGCTGATAACGCCCTCGGGCTTTGATTTCAGGATCTGGCTGACAAGCATGGGCGTCTCCTCACTTCCCCTGGTTGTCAGAAGAAGCGTCCGCCAGCGCATCTCATCTGTCAAGCCTTCTGCGTGTCGTGATGGCCAGAGCCGCCCATTTCCAGCCGGGCCATCTCGGCCCTTGTCTCGCGGATCAGGAGTTGCGCAAAGCGGTTCAGTCGCTGCACGCGCCCGTCATCGGCATGCCGGATCAGCCAGAAAGACCGCGTCAGCCCCACCTCTTCAGGCAGGATCTGCCGCAATTCGGGCGCGGCTGGCAGCGCGAAATCATGAACGATGCCGACCCCTGCCCCCTGGCGCAGAAAATTCAGCTGGACTGAGACCGAATTCGAGGAAATCGCCACCTGGGGGGCGCCAAGCTCGGCCAGGTAGTCCAGCTCTTTGTCAAAGATCAGATCCGGGATATAGCCCACGAATTGCAAGCCTTTCAGCTCGGCCCGTGAAAGCGGTATGTGATTGGCGGCAAGCCAGGCGTCAGAGGCTGCCAGCACCAGGCGGTAATCGGTCAGCTTTTGCACTGTCAGCCGCCCGGCCTCGGGGCGTGAGACGCCGATCGCCATATCCGCCTCACGTTTTGACAGGTTGAACACCCGTGGCAAGGCGACGATCTGCACCTCAAGCCCTGGATTTTCAGCGCAAATCCGCGAGATAACCGAGGGCAGAAGATAGTTCGCACAACCATCGGGCGCCCCCAGCCTGATCAGCCCGGTCAGCGCCTCGCCGCCGCCCGGGCTTGCCAGGGCCTCGGCTGCGGCCAGCATCGCCGCCTCGGCACGTTCGGCGGCAGGCAGCAGCCGCTCGCCTGCCGGGGTCAGCTGATAGCCCTGGGGGCTGCGGGCAAAAAGACGCTGGCCGAGCGCCTCTTCAAAACGAGAAATCCGTCGCCCAACGGTTGCCGCATCTATCCTGAGCCGCTTCCCGGCCCCCGACAGGCTTTCATATCGCGCAACTTCAAGGAAAATGCGCAGATCATCCCAGTCCATCCTGCCCCCGTGTTAAGGCTGAGTCTTGCAAAATTGCAAAATACATTTGGGATAATGGTGCTTTGATCAGCAAATGTGCAATGGTAGTTTTCTGCCAAAGCAATCGCAAATCGGAGGAACAGCCATGGCTGAGATTGGTCACTGGATCGACGGGAAACTGGTTAAGGGCACCTCGGGCCGCTTTACCGATGTGTTCAACCCCGCAACCGGCGAAGTGCAGGCCCGTCTTGCGCTGGCCACCCCGGCCGAGCTGGACGCCGCGATCCAGTCTGCCGCGAAAGCGCAGCTGAAATGGCAGGCCGTCAACCCGCAGCGCCGCGCCCGCGTGATGATGGCCTTCGCCGCGCTGATCAACCGCGACATGGAAAAGCTGGCCGAGATGGTCTCGCGCGAGCATGGCAAGACCATTCCCGATGCCAAAGGCGATGTGCAGCGCGGGCTGGAAGTGGTTGAGGTCTGCATGGGCGCGCCTGCGCTGATGAAGGGCGAGTTCACCGATTCCGCAGGCCCCGGCATTGATATTTACTCGATGCGGCAGGCACTTGGCGTTGTGGCTGGCATCACGCCCTTCAACTTCCCGGCGATGATTCCGCTGTGGAAGCTGGCACCGGCGATCGTGTCCGGCAATGCGATGATCTTGAAACCGTCCGAGCGCTGCCCCTCGACCTCGCTTTACCTCGCGGAACTGCTGAAAGAAGCGGGGCTGCCCGATGGCGTGCTGCAGGTGGTCAATGGTGACAAGGAAATCGTCGATGCGATCCTTGATCATGAGGTGATCCAGGCGGTTGGCTTTGTCGGCTCGACCCCGATTGCGCAATATATCTATGGCCGCGCCGCAACCAACGGCAAGCGCGCGCAATGCTTCGGCGGCGCGAAGAACCATATGATCATCATGCCCGACGCCGATCTCGACAAGGCGGCGGATGCGCTGATCGGCGCCGGTTTTGGTGCTGCGGGCGAGCGTTGCATGGCGATCTCGGTCGCGGTTCCGGTTGGTCAGAAAACCGCCGATGCGCTTATCGAAAAGCTGGTGCCGCGCATCGAAAAGCTGAAAGTCGGCCCCTATACCGCAGGTGACGATGTCGATTTCGGGCCGGTGATCACCGCCGCTTCGGCGCAGCGGATCCGTGGGCTGATCGATTCGGGTGTGGAACAGGGGGCGAAACTGGTGGTCGATGGCCGCGGCTTCAAGCTGCAGGGCTATGAGAATGGCTTCTTCGTCGGCCCGACCCTGTTCGACAATGTCAGCCCCGAGATGGAGATCTACAGGCAAGAGATCTTTGGCCCGGTTCTGACCCAGGTGCGCGCGGAAAGCTATGAAGAGGCGCTGAACCTGGTGATCGACAATGAATACGGCAATGGCACCGCGATCTTCACCGCCGATGGCGATACCGCCCGCGACTTCGCCAGCCGGGTGAATGTCGGCATGGTTGGCATCAACTTCCCGATCCCGGTGCCGCTGAGCTATTTCACCTTTGGCGGCTGGAAAAAGTCGGCCTTTGGCGATCTGAACCAATATGGTCCCGATGCGCTGCGTTTCTACACCAAGACGAAAACGGTGACGGCGCGCTGGTTCTCGGGCATCAAAGAAGGCGCCTCGCTGAATTTCAAGGCGATGGACTGATCCAGTCGCGGCGGGCGTTATGCTCGTCGCCCATATGAGACCAGGGGCACCCTTTCGGGGGTGCCTTTCTCATGCGACGCAGCGCTTATGCGGCCTCAGCCAGGCGGCAGGGCATGAAAGGCTGCACTTCGACGCGATTGGCGATGAAGGTGCAGAAACTGGCGGGGGGAACCTCGATCCAGCCGCCCTCTTCCGCCTCTAGTGGTTCCGAGACGACCGCCATCCCCTTGCGGCTTTCCGACCAGCGATACCAGAGCGAGGGCGCAAATTCGTCGCTGGAATAGCGGATCGCATAAAGCGATTTGCCATCCGACAGCGCCGCCGCCAGCCGCAGATAGGGGGCCGCCCCCTTGCGCCGGGCCAGGGCGATGAACCTGGCGCAGGCGCGTTCCAGCGCGGCGCGGGGATCGGCCTCCAGCCCCTCAGACAGCGCCACAAGGAACAGCGCCTCACTGTCGGTCGCCCCTTTGCGCTGCGGATAAAGCGCCTCTGGGATCATCATCTCGGCATCGCGGCGAAAGGCGTCATAGCCGCCGATCTGGCCGTTGTGCATGAAGCTCCACCGTCCGGCGGTGAAAGGATGGCAGTTGTTGCGGCTGGTCGCCGTCCCTGTCGAGGCGCGGACATGGGCCATAAACAGCCCCGATTTGACCTGGGCGGTCAGGCTTTTCAGGTTCGGATCCGACCAGGCAGGCATCACATCGCGGTAAAGGCCGGGCGTCTCACGCTCGCCATACCAGGCGATGCCAAAACCATCGGCATTGATGGCGGTATGGCATTGGGTGGCGCAATGGCTTTGATGGATCAGCGAGTGACCGGGGCGTGAAACGATGTCTTCGAGGAAAATCGGCTCACCGCTATAGGCCGCCCAACGACACATGATCTGCCCTTCCCGCTAAAAACTGCCGGGCCTGCCTGATTCACCGCAAAGCCCGAACCCTATGGCCAGAATACAGAACGGGCCGGGCGATGACAGCCCCGGCCCGCTCAATAAGCACAGATCTGATGAATCCTGCCTTAAAAAGCAGCGATTATTCTGCCGCCTCGACCACCACGAGATCACGGACCGCCGCGCCCCGGGCATGATCCAGAGCCGCCTGATAGGCCTCCGAGTGATAGCAGGCCACCGCCGTTTCAAGATCGGGGAAGCGGGCCAGCACATTTCGGGCACGGTCCCGGCCCTCAAGCTGCACATAGCGCCCGCCCCGTGCAAGGAATACGCCGCCATGCGCGGCAATCGCCGCGGTCGCGCCTTTGGCATAAAGCGCGTAAGCGGCCTCATCCGTCACTTCGACATGGGCGATCCAGAAGGCGACCGGCATCTCAGCCGCCGATCACGGCTTCGGCCGCTTTGATCGCTGCATCGGCCCCGGCAATGTCATTGCCCCCGGCCTGCGCCATATCCGGGCGGCCACCGCCGCCTTTACCGCCCAGGGCCGCCGCTGCCGCCTTGACCAGATCTACCGCCGACAGACGATCCCGCAGATCCTGGGTCACACCGGCTGCCACCGCAGGTTTCGCGCCGGTATCGGCAATCAGCAGCACCGCCCCCGAGCCAAGCCGGGTCTTCATCTCATCGATCAGCGCCGGAAGATCCTTGCCAGAGACCCCCTTCATCACCTGAGCAATCAGCTTTACGCCGTTGATTTCACGCGCTTCCGGGCCAGCGGCACCGCCGCCGCCCATCGCCAGCTCGCGCCGCAGGTTTGCCACATCGCCTGCCAGCTGACGGCGCTCTTCGGCAAGGGCACGAACGCGTTCGACCACTTCGGAAACCGGGGCTTTCAGCACGGCTGCCAGCTCTGACAGACGCGCATCCTGGGCCCGCAGATGGGCCAGAGCCGCCGCGCCCGTCAGCGCCTCGATCCGGCGAACACCTGCCGAAGAGGCGCTGTCGCCCAGCAAAACAAAGGCCCCGATGTCGCCGGTGCGGGCCACATGGGTGCCGCCGCAAAGCTCCAGGCTATAGGTCTGGCCATCGGCACCCTTGCCCGAGCCAGGCAGACGCCCCATCGAGACCACGCGGACCTCATCGCCATATTTCTCACCAAACAGCGCCTGGGCACCGATGGCACGGGCATCGTCAGGCGTCATGATCCGCGTCTCGACCGAGGTGTTCTGGCGGATATAGTCATTCACCTCGGCCTCAACCTGGGCCAGCTCGGCCGCAGTCAGCCCCTGGCCATGCGAAAAGTCAAAGCGCAGACGGTCCGGCGCATTCAGCGAGCCCTTTTGCGCCACGTGATCGCCAAGCGCCTCGCGCAGGGCCTCATGCAGCAGGTGGGTCGCCGAGTGGTTGGCGCGGATCGCCGAGCGGCGGCTGTGATCAACCTCAAGCCGCGCGGGCTGGCCCTTGGCGATACCGCCCTCAATAACCTTGCCGATATGGATAAAGATCCCGGCGGCCTTTTTGGTGTCGCTGATCTCGACCACCCCGGTATCGGTGCGGATCAACCCGCTGTCACCAACCTGGCCACCGCTTTCAGCGTAGAAAGGCGTCTGGTTGACGACGATCTGAACAGCCTCTCCGGTCTGGGCGGCACCGATCTCAGCGCCCTCGCGCACCAGGGCCTGAATGACGCCTTCAGCGGTCTCTGTCTCATAGCCCAGAAACTCGGATACGCCTTTGGATTCAGCCAGTTCGAACCAGATCTTCGCGTCTTTTGCCTCGCCCGTGCCCGACCAGGCGGCGCGGGCTTTCTGGCGCTGTTCATCCATCGCGGCGTCAAAACCGGCGACATCGACATTGCGGCCCATTTCGCGCAGCGCGTCCTGGGTCAGATCAAGCGGGAAACCGTAGGTGTCATAAAGCTTGAAGGCCGCGCCGCCGGGCAGATCGGCCCCTTCGGGGATCTTCGCCAGTTCCTCGTCCAGCAGCTTCAGACCGCGATCGAGCGTCTGGCCGAATTTGGTCTCTTCCAGCTTCAGCGTTTCCTCGATCAGGCTTTGGGCCCGGGTCAGCTCGGGGTAAGCGGCGCCCATCTGGCGCACGAGGGCTGGCACCAGACGGTGCATCACCGGATCCTTGGCACCCAGCATGTGGGCATGACGCGCGGCCCGGCGCAGGATGCGGCGCAGCACATAGCCGCGCCCCTCATTCGAGGGCATCACACCATCGGCGATCAGGAAAGAGGTCGAGCGCAGGTGATCGGCGATCACGCGGTGATGCACCTTGCCGGTGCCATCGGGATCGGTCGAGGTGACATTGGCCGAGGCCTCGATCAGCGAGCGCATCAGATCAGTGTCGTAATTGTCGTGCTTGCCCTGCAAAAGCGCGCCGATCCGCTCCAGCCCCATGCCGGTGTCGATCGACTGCATCTCAAGGGGGCGCATCGTGCCATCCTCGAACTGCTCATTTTGCATGAAGACGTTGTTCCAGATCTCGATGAAACGGTCGCCATCCTCATCGGCCGAGCCGGGCGGGCCACCCCAGATCGAGGGGCCATGATCGTAGAAAATCTCGGTGCAGGGGCCGCAGGGTCCGGTCGGCCCCATACGCCAGAAATTGTCATCCGAGGCGATGCGGATGATGCGATCATCCGTCAGCCCCGAGACCTTTTTCCAGATCGAGGCGGCCTCATCATCGGTATGGTAAACCGTGACCAGCAGCTTGTCTTTGGCAAGGCCGAAGTCTTTGGTCAGCAGTTCCCAGGCGAAGGCGATGGCCTGATCCTTGAAATAATCGCCGAAAGAGAAATTCCCCAGCATTTCAAAGAAGGTGTGGTGGCGCGCAGTATAGCCGACATTGTCGAGATCGTTGTGCTTGCCGCCCGCCCGCACACATTTCTGCGCGGTGGTGGCGCGCTTGTAATCGCGATGCTCGGTGCCGGTGAACAGGTTCTTGAACTGCACCATGCCCGAATTGGTGAACATCAGCGTCGGGTCATTCCTGGGCACCAGCGGCGAGCTTTCAACAACGCGGTGCCCGTTCTTCTTAAAGAAGTCGAGATAGGTGGTGCGGATGTCGTTAAGCGACGCCATGGCCGGGCCTCTTTTATGGAGGAAAACAGGGTTCAGGCCTCCGTGTAACGGTGCGGCCTGCCCCTGTCCAGGGGGAACCGCAGCCGAAAATGCGCCCAGGGCATCCACAATGCAAAAAGGCCGGGGCTGTTGCCACCGGCCTTGTTTTTATGATCAAATTCCCGGTGGGGATCAGCTGTCATCCTCAACCACACCATCCTCGGACGACATGTGGAAATCCAGGCCATTTGCGGCGCGGATCTTTTCCTCAATCGACAGCGCGGTGGCGGGATTGTTGCGCAGGAAGGTTTTCGCGTTTTCACGCCCCTGCCCGATCCGTTCATCCCCGTAAGAATACCAGGCGCCCGACTTTTCAACCACGCCGGCTTTGACGCCGATATCGACCAACTCGCCCATTTTCGAGATGCCTTCGCCATACATGATGTCGAATTCAACCTGTTTGAAGGGCGGCGCCACCTTGTTCTTAACCACTTTGACACGGGTCGTATTGCCGACCACCTCTTCGCGGTCTTTAATCGCACCGATGCGGCGGATGTCGAGGCGCACCGAGGCATAGAATTTCAGCGCATTGCCACCGGTGGTGGTTTCAGGCGAGCCGAACATCACACCGATCTTCATGCGGATCTGGTTGATGAAGATCACCATACAGTTCGATTTGCCGATTGAGGCGGTCAGCTTGCGCATTGCCTGGCTCATCAGGCGGGCCTGGGCGCCGACGGTCGCATCGCCCATATCGCCCTCAAGCTCAGCCTTTGGGGTCAGGGCCGCAACCGAATCGACAACGATCATCGAAACCGCGCCCGAACGCACCAGTGTATCGACGATTTCCAGCGCCTGCTCGCCGGTGTCGGGCTGCGAGATCAGCAGTTCATCAAGGTTAACGCCCAGCTTCTTGGCATAGGTCGGATCCAGCGCATGTTCGGCATCGACAAAGGCGCAGACGCCGCCCTTTTTCTGCTCTTCCGCGACTGCGTGCAGGGTCAGCGTGGTCTTGCCCGAGCTTTCCGGCCCGTAAATCTCAATGATCCGCCCCTTGGGCAGGCCGCCAATCCCAAGCGCGATATCCAGCCCCAGCGAGCCGGTCGAGGTCGCTTCGATCTCCATCGCCGGGCTGTCAGCGCCCAGCTTCATGATCGAACCCTTGCCGAACTGGCGTTCAATCTGCTGCAGAGCGCTTTCCAGCGCCTTTTGCTTATCCATGTCTTTCTTGCTCCCGAAATCCAGCAGACTGGCTGTTGCCATGATGTTTTTCCCTTATTTCACAGCCGCATCCAGGCGGCAATCCCGAGGCATGTTTTTGATTTGTTCCTGTCGCTTATCGGAACAAAACAGGAAAGTAGCAAGGGTTTTCTTCAATTCATTCTGAAATCAGATTGCTTAACGACTGGTTTACAACGCTTGTGAAAAAAAGCCCGGCATTAGGGGCGCGATCGTTTTTTCCGGCCTTTGATCACGATAGAAGCCGGAATAACAACCTGAGGGGGTGTTCTGCCTTGCTGGTATTCTGGGATCAAAAGCTTGTCTTGCTGGCAACCCCCAAGACAGGGTCAACTTCGCTGGCGAACGCCCTCGAATCACTGGCGGCGGTGGCCATTCAGCGTCCGCCGGTGCTGAAACACACAACCGTGCATCGCTATCGCCGCTTTGTTGGCCCCTATCTTCAGGCGGCCTCGCAGGGGGAGTGGACCGTGGTCGCCCTGATGCGCGAGCCGCGTGACTGGCTGAATTCCTGGTATCGCTTTCGTTCACGCGAGGATCAGACCGATCCGACGAAATCCACCCGGGGGATGAGCTTCGACGATTTCGTCCGTGCCTGGTGCCAGGATCCGCGTCCGGCCTTTGCCGATGTCGGTGCCCAGGAGAAATTTCTGCGCCCGCGCCAGGGCGAGGGCGTCGATCGCCTGTTCCGCTATGCCGAGATCGACACCTTTGTCGAATTTCTCGAAGATCGGCTGGGATGTGAGATTACCCTGCCCAGAATCAATGTCTCGCCCCCCGGTGAGACCTGGCTGAGCCCCGAGACCGAGGCCTTGCTGCACCGGGTGGCCGCCGCTGATTTCGCCCTTTACGAGACGCTGAAACATCCCGATCAGGCCTGATGCAGCTGAGCTTGCACGGTCGCTGTCAGATCGTTCAGCGAGAAGGGTTTTGCCAGAAACACCGAGTTCGGTATCTGTGACTGATCTGCGGAAATATGATCCTCGGCATAGCCGGACACAAAGACCACGCGCACATCGGGGCGTTCTTCCAGGGCGCGTTTGACCCAGGTCGGGCCATCCATGCCGGGCATGATCACATCGCTGACAAAGATATCGACAACCATCGCCGGATCGTCCAGCAGCTGCAGGGCCTCTTCGGCATTTGCGGCCTCGACCACGGTGTAGCCGCGCATTTTCAGCGCGCGGCTGGCAAAGGCGCGCACCGCTGCCTCATCCTCAACCAAAAGAACCACGCCCGCGCCGTTGCGCAAATGCTGGAGCCGTTGCTGCTCGGGCGCATCGGGGTCTTCGACCGGCGCAGGCGGGCCATCGACCACCAGGCCTTCCTGCACCGGGAAGAGCAGCTCAAAAGTCGCGCCGTGGTCGGGCTCACTTTCGACGAAAACAAAGCCACCGGACTGTTTTACGATGCCGTAAACCGTTGACAGGCCGAGACCTGTGCCTTCGCCGGGGCGTTTTGTGGTGAAGAAGGGTTCAAAGATTTTGCCAATCCGGTCTGGCGGGATGCCGCAGCCGGTGTCAGACACCCGGATCACCGCCCAGCGACCCGCCGAGACGGTTGCGCCGTCGCGGGTTACCGGATCCGTCAGAGTGATGTCTTCGGTTTCGATCAGAATGGTGCCCTTCCCGGCCATCGCATCACGGGCGTTGACCACCAGGTTCATCAGCACCTGTTCAAGCCGTCTGCGGTCGGCGCGGATTGGCCCCAGATCGGGATCATTGCGCAGCGTCAGGGTGATGCGCTCGCCCACCAGCCGGTTCAGCAGATGCGCGACCTCGCTCATGACGTCAGACAGATCCAGCCGCTCTGGCCGCAGGGTCTGTTTGCGCGAGAAGGCCAGCAGCTGGCTGACCAGCGCTGCCGCCCGGTTCGCATTCTGGCGGATCTGTTCCAGATCCGAGAAATCGCTGTCCTCCTGGCCATGGCGCAGCAGCAAAAGGTCGCAATGGCCCGAGATTGCTGTCAGCAGGTTGTTGAAATCATGGGCAATACCGCCAGTCAGCTGGCCGATGGCCTGCATTTTCTGGCTTTGATCGAACTGCGCCTCCATCTTCTTCAACACGGTAACATCGGCCAGGATCGCCAGGGCCAGCGGCCTGCCATTTTCGATAAAGCGGCTTAGCTGAACCTGGACGAAATGCTCTTCATCGCCGCCACGCAGGCGCAGCATCTCGGCCCCGGCGGGCAGGCGTTGCTCGATCACATCGGCCAGCCAGTCATTTACCGGGCGGCCCAGATCCTCAAACAGGTCGTGGAATGTCATGGCACCGACCTCACGTGCGCCCAGCAGCTCACGGGCGGCCAGATTCGACTGGCGCATCCCGCCATCGAGGCCGAATTTCATCAGCGCGACGGGAACATTCTCGAAATCGACGGGGATCGAATCCTCTTCGCGCCGGGCGGGCGCAGGCAGAAGGAAGATCTCACGCCGGTCGCCCGCGCCATCCAGCTCGGCCACGATTGCGCGGGTGGTGCCGCCTGCCGTCGCCACCTCGACCTCTTCGCCGCTGGTCACGCGGGGCTGCATGAAGATACGGTCAAGCCGCTTGGGACGCTCGCCCAGCAGGCGGCGCATCGCTTCATTCGAGAACAGCACCACGCCCGCGCGATTGGCCACCACCATCGGCAGGCTCAGGGCTTCGGCACCGCGCCCGGCCGGGCTGCGATCCTCGAATTCCTCAATCCGCCACAGGAATTTATCGGTGGCAATCCGGTGCACGGAAAGACGCAGATGGCCGCGGCGGGTGACTATATCCTCATGCACGCCGCCATGATTGGCCGCCCGCGACTGCAAACGATACATCACCGCCGAGGGTGAGGCGATCTGCTCATGCAGCTGCGCGGCCAGGGTGGCCGGGGCCTGATCGCCAAAACGCTCGATCGCGGCGCGGTTTCGGAACAGGATCTGCCCCATCGTATCGGTCGAAAAGCACGGCGCCACATCCTCGCCGATCAGCAGCGAGAGGCGGGCGTTGGTCTGCGCATCCTCATGGCGGGCAATCCGCGCCATGCCCCATAGCAGCAGCGTCACCAGCACCAGCGCCAGCCCCGTCACCGACAGCGTAAAGCGAAAACCACTGTCGCCAACCAGCACCGCAAGGATCAGGCAGACCGCCGCAACCGCCACCAGCCAGCCAGAGCGCAGCGCAAGGCCGCGTGCCCCGTTCAGCAGCCCATCCCTCTCATATCCCGGAGTTTGCACCCATTCCCCCGCACCCAGCTGCATTCATCGGGTCCAGAAGACGGGTAAACAGTTAACGTGGGCTTAACTCCGTTAAGAAAAATGCGGATTGTGTTTTTCGGGCATGATCGCCTGTCTGGCCAGTCTTTGGATCAGGCCAGTCTTTGGATCAGGCCAGACTTTGGATCAGACCTGACTTTGCATCAGGACTGACTGCGGAGCAGGCGGGCGGTGAAAAAGCCGTCGCCGCCGTCCAGCGGGCTGAAGCGGCGCGAAGAGGCCAGCTGCCAGCCCGGATGACGCTGCAGGAAGGCGTTAACCTGATCCTCATTTTCTTCCTTCAGAAAAGAGCAGGTCGCATAGGCCAGGCAGCCACCAGGTGCCACCATCGCCGCGGCGCGATCGGTGATCTGCTGTTGCAGAACGGTCAGTTCCTGAAGGCGTTCGGGGGTCAACGCCCATTTCCCCTCGGGGTCGCGCCGCCAGCTGCCAGAGCCGGAACAGGGCACATCGGTCAGCACCAGATCATAGGGCGCATGGGCCTCTGGATCGGCGGTCAGTTGGATGGGCACCCCTGCCCGCTCGGCCCGCGCCGGCAGATCGGCCATGCGGCGGGCGCTGACATCATAGGCCCAAAGCTGCAATCGCGCCTGGGCCGCCATCGCCAGCGTCTTGCCGCCGCCGCCTGCGCAAAGATCCAGCACCCGCATTCCGGCTGCCAGCCCCAGATCAGCGACCACCGCCTGAGAGGCCGCGTCCTGCAACTCAACCAGGCCGTCATTGAAGGCGGCCGATCCGGCGATAGTACGTGCCCCGGCAGTGACATGCAGCGCGGTTGCGGCCAGTGGATGTGGCTCGGCGGTGATGCCTTCCGTGTTGAGCGCAGCAATCGCCGCCTCGCGGCTGATGCGGGCGGAATTCACGCGCAGGATCACCGGGGCGCGGTGGCGCATCTCTTGCATCACGGGCGCGAAATCCGCGCCAAGCGCGGCTTGCAGCGGGGCCTCCAGCCAGTCGGGGATGTCATGCTGCGCGGCGCCCAGCGGCTGCTTTGGCGCCTCATCGGCCTGGGGCGGCGCGGGGGCGTGATCGGAGCCGTCGAACCACCCTGCCAGATCCTCGCCCCTTGCCCGCAGGATCCCCAGCACCAGCGCCCGCCCGCCTGCCGCGCCACCGCCCAGAGCCTGGGCCGTGCGGCGCTGGCGCAGCGCGTCAAACACCAGATCACGCACCGCCGCGCGATCCTTTGATCCGGCATAGCGCGAGGCACGCCCCCAGTCGCTGAGCGCTTTTTCAGCCGCCTCGCCGCCCAGAATACGGTCAAGGACAAGGATCGCCGCTGAGGCCCGGCCTGGGGAACGCATCTCTGTCTCCTTACATATGTCGCTGGCTGCACCGCAGATCGGCTGAAAATGGCGATAAGGCAAGCAGGCTATCGCTGCCATTTTCTGAGACAGGGGCAATTTTACAGCAAAGGCGGCCCGGAAACAGCATTCCGGGCCGCCTTTTCAGATATCCCGGCGCTGCTGCGCCCAGGGATTTACCAGACGATGCGCGATCCGGCGGCCTTCGCGGGCTTTGCCTCAGGCAGAGCCTGATCGTATTCCGCGTTCAGGCGTTTGCCGCAGCCGTTGAACTTCAGGTTGCCGCCCAGCGGCACGAAATTCCGGGCCTCGAAGTAAAGCCCGCCTGAATTGCGCATCGCGCCGCCCGGGTTGAAGCCAGGCGCTGCGCCGAACAGGCCATGCGCACCCGCACCGCCCCCCCAGCCGCCAAGCGATACCGTGGAATTGACCGAGAACGTATAGACGCTGTAGCGACCGTTCTCGCAATATTTCCCGGCGTCCCCCCATTGGATATCGCCACCCGAATTGATCATTCCGGTCGCAAAGAAGAAGTTGTCGGTATAGTGCAGATTGGGCCCACCGCCGATGCCGATCTGGCCTTTCGCAATGATTCCAACCTTTTGCGCCTGAACATTCCCGGCAATCTGCATGCCGTGATTGACCACATAGACGGTGTTCGGCTTCAGATCGCCAGGCTGCGCGGTCCACCAGCCATTGTCGATATAGACGATGGCGATGCGCCCCTGGGCATCCTTCAGGAAATCGGGCAGCAGATCGCCGGTATAATAGCCATCAACCTGCAGATCGCGGCCATTCGCATCCGGAACCTCCAGCGCAGCCCAAAGCTCATCGAACATAGATTGCAGCTTTGGCAGCACGACCGGGCGCAGGTCAGAGCCGGTACGCACCTGCTCGGCCGTGGCCGATCCCTGACGGACATGGTTCACGGTCACATCCTGCGCCGATTGTGCCGAAAGACGCACCTCGGGGCTGTACCAGTCATTGCCGCCTGTGTGCAGACCGTTGCGGCCATGCAGACAGATCTTGCCATCCAGTGTATTGCCGCCACCAATATCCATCGAATTGTCGGTCAGGATCATCGCATCCTCGCAGCCGGGCGAGGCATTGGTGCCATCACCGCCGCTGGATACGGCAATCGAGCCCCCGGACGGGCTGAGCGTCGGCACACCGACCAGACGCAGAAACATCGTGCCCAGCGGATTGCCGCGCTTTTCGGTCATGCCGGTATCGACCCGCACGGCCTCGGCATCGTCATCATGCTCGAAAAAGGCGCCAGTCTCATCAATCGAGCCAAAGCGCAGATCCGAGGGCCCGAAGGTATGCGTGCCTGCATCGAGATTGCGGCGCATCAGCTCCTGCGCGATTTCTGTTGCCTTTTCGCGGTCTGGCAGCTGTGCCGCCGCCCCCAGAGCCGCCGCATCCGCCGCAATCTGCAGGCGGTTCTGCATTCGCCAGGCATTGGCGCTGTCGACCGCGACGCCTGCCATCAGCAATGCCAGCACCAGCAAAAACAGCGTGGCGACCGAAACCGCGCCAGACTGATCGCGGGTAAACTGCCTGAAATTGCCCCCTTTGGGCAGAGTTTGCTTATACTGCATCGCCGGGCTCCTTCCACATCGTGACCGAAGCGGTCAGATCTGTTTCGCCCAGCATGCTGCCAAATATGCTGATGATGCCGCGATATTCGGCCCTGACAACAGTCGTGACATAGTCGCCATCAATGGTGACCTCTGCCTTAACGGCCATCCTTGGCGGGAAGCGATCAGCCACACGCGCTGCGGCCTGTTCTGGGGGGACGCTGTTGGTCGCAACCGAGCGGGCCGCATCACGGGCCGCATCAAACAGCAGGGTCTGGGTCTGCAAAACCAATGTCGCATTGGTGATGAAAACCATCAGCACGGTGACGATGGGAACCCAGAAGATAAATTCGATGGTGCTGACACCATCCTCAGACTTAGTGAACCGTTCAACCCTGGCGCTGAGGCCAGTCACACAACCTATTGAGCGATTCATCTCGCCTCCAATTCAGCTATGGATTGCGCTGTTAGCCGTGTGAATGAGGGCGAATTTATGTCAATTTTTCAGTAATTTCATTTATTTAGTGGGGTAATATGTCGCATCACTTTTGTCTGCCTGCCGATCCGGCACCCGCGTTCAGCCGATTGCTTTTGGCGCGGCGATTGCGACAGATCTGGTCCAGATCCGCTGCGGCAGGCTGTGGCAAAGACAATCCCGGAATGAAACAGGCGGCCCCTGATGGGCCGCCTGCAACATCTCTGGTATCAGCCGCAATCGCCAGCCCAGCCCCCAAAGCGGGCAGACCGGGCGAATGGCTTACCCAACGCGGTAATTCGGGCTTTCGCGGGTGATCTGCACGTCATGGACGTGGCTTTCCTTCAGCCCTGCCCCGGTGATGCGGACAAATTCGCAATCCTTGCGCATCTCGGCGACGGTAGCGCAGCCGGTATAGCCCATGGCTGCACGAAGCCCGCCGACCATTTGGTGCAGCACGGTTGAGACCGGGCCCTTATAGGGCACCTGGCCCTCAATCCCTTCGGGAACCAGCTTGTCTGAGGCCGCATCCTTCTGGAAATAGCGATCCGCCGAGCCGCGCGCCATGGCGCCAAGGCTGCCCATGCCGCGATAGCTTTTGTAGGATCGCCCGTTCCACAGGATGACCTCGCCCGGCGACTCGTCGGTGCCTGCGATGGCCGAGCCGACCATGGCGCAGCTGGCGCCCGCCGCGATGGCCTTGGCGAAATCGCCCGAGAATTTGATGCCGCCGTCAGCGATTACCGGAACATCGCCCGCAGCCGCCGCCGAATCCATGATCGCGGTCAGCTGCGGCACGCCCACACCCGCCACGATCCGCGTCGTGCAGATCGAGCCGGGGCCGATGCCCACCTTGACCGCATCCGCCCCCGCTTTGATCAGCGCAGCCG
Source organism: Pseudogemmobacter hezensis (assembly GCF_013155295.1). Taxonomy (GTDB): domain Bacteria; phylum Pseudomonadota; class Alphaproteobacteria; order Rhodobacterales; family Rhodobacteraceae; genus Pseudogemmobacter; species Pseudogemmobacter hezensis. The sequence continues at coordinate 26,918 of NZ_JABJXT010000008.1, forward strand.
TCGCCTTGCCGGTGGCCACATTGCCCGCCACGACCTGGACCGCGTTCGAGAAATTCTTGATCCGCTCGACCGCGATCGCCACGCCTTCGGAATGGCCATGTGCGGTGTCGATCACCACCATATCGACGCCCGCCTCGATCAGCGCCTTTGAGCGCGCGAAGCCCTCTTCGCCAACGGTCGAGGCCGCAGCGACCCGCAGCCGCCCCAGCTCATCTTTACAGGCCTGGGGGTTCAGCACCGATTGCTCGGTGTCTTTCAGGGTCAGCAGGCCGGTCAGCTTGCCCGCCCCATCGGTCACCAGCAGCTTTTCAATCCGGCGCGCCTTCATCAGGCTGATTGCCGCCTCACGGTCCACCGGCTCGCGCAAAAGCGCCAGATTGTCCGAGGTCATCATAACCGCAACCGGCGTCTTGTCGTCGCTTGCAAAGCGCATATCGCGGTTGGTGACGATACCGACCACGCGGTTATCACCATCCACCACCGGGAAGCCGGTGATATTGTAGCGCTCCATCAAGGCCTTCGCATCGGCCAGCGTCTGATCGGCCCGCAGGGTGATCGGCGCATAGACCACGCCCGATTCAAAGCGCTTGACGCGGGAAACCTCACGCGCCTGGGCATCAATGTCCAGGTTGCGGTGGATCACGCCAATACCGCCCGACTGCGCCATGGCAATCGCCATCCGCCCCTCGGTCACGGTATCCATCGCGCTTGACAGAAGCGGGATGTTCATCCGTATGGATTTCGTCACAAAAGTCGAGGTATCTGCCGTGTTTGGCAGAACCGAGCTTGCAGCAGGAACAAGCAGGACATCGTCGAAGGTGAGAGCCTCGCGAATCTCCATAGGAATCTCCTCAGGGATCGTCGTTTGGCGGTTCCCCTTTTCACCATCGGGCATGATGCGCAAGGGGGTTTCTTTGCCTTTCGTGCTGATGGCCCTGAAATAGCGCAATCTGACGGTGCCTGGGTTCAGGCGCTGCATTCGGGGTCTGCAGTCGGGGCCGTCAGCCCTTGCCTCGCGCCAGCCGCTCTGCTGATAGTGTGGGAATAATTCTTTCCCGCCCCTCTTGCTGCTGCAGGCCCCCATGCGCGTCACCATTGTCGAGAACACCCCCAGCACCCAGCATGGCCAGGTTGGCATCGCGCTGCATGAGGCGGGGGCGGCGATCAATCTGATAAAGCCGCGCCAGGGCGATGCGCTGCCGCTTTCGCCCGATACCGACGCGCTGATCGTCTTCGGTGGCGAGCAACGCGCGGATGACGTGGCGGGCTATCCCTATCTGGATCCGCTGGCCGATCTGATGCGGGCCTATGGCGAGGCGGATAAGCCGGTGCTGGGGATCTGCCTCGGCTCGCAGATCCTGGCGCGGGCTTATGGCGCGACCAACCTGCACGGCATCACCACCGAGGCTGGCTGGTGTGAGGTCAACCCGCTGCAGGCCGCCGCTGATGATCCGGTGATGGGGGTAACGGGTGGGCCGTTTCGCATCTATCAGATGCATACGGACACTTTCACCCTGCCCGAAGGTGCGGTGCGGCTGGCCTCATCCGAAGTGGCCGAAAACCAATGTTTCCGTATCGGCAGAGCCACTTACGGGATGCAGTTCCATTTTGAGGTGAACCAGAATGTCGCCCGCGCCTGGAACCGCGATTTTCCCGATGTGGTTGAAGGCATGCGCCCCGGCTGGCTGCAGGAAATCGAGCCCGAGGCCGCCCGCTGGGGCCAGCAGGCCGATCAGACCGGGCTTGCGCTGGCACGGGCCTGGGTCAGCCTGATCTGAGCAATCGGCGCGGGCATCCCGGCTGGACATAACGGCTGGTCTTAACGGGTGGACGTAACGGGCCGTGTTCAGCCGTAACGCCCACCACGCCTAGCTGGCCTGAACATTGGTCATATCGGCCAGCTTCCCCTTCGGCCAAAGTCTGAAGATCCGCCAGCAAACCACCAATGCAAAAGCGGAAATCGGAATCAGGACTGCCGCGCTGGTTCCCAGGGCACCGCCTTTTGCCAGGGCCTCTGCCACCAGCGCCACCGGCCAGATCACGCTGCCCCAGATCGGGGTGAATCCGGCCCGCGTCAGCCAGCTGACCGCTGCAACCATACCGAAAAGCAGCAAAAGCGCCACCAATCCGAGGATTGCAGCCGCCATCTCGTAGCCGAAACTCAGCGCCACAATTGACGCCAGCGCGACCGGCGCGAGATGAAGCAAAAGCATCGGCCGCAAGGGTGCCGGGTTCTGCTGACGCAGCAGCCCGATCGCGCCTGCCAGCAGGCAAAGGCTTGCCGGCACCAGACAGATCACCGACAAAGCCGCAGCGAGGCCGGTCCAGCCCAATCCGATGAGCGTGGGCACCGCGACCAGAGGCCCCGCATAAATCAGCTGCATGCCAGGATCCGGCCAGGCCCAGGAATGAGGCGCAGTTCCGCGCCGGTTGCGCCAGACCAGGGTGAAAAAGACCAGCGCCATAATCAAATGCGCCACCATCGCCAGGACGACCAGCACAAGTGACGCCCGCGGTGCGTAGGGCGCGATCATCTGCCCGGCAATCATCCCCGAAATCGTCGCCGAAAAGAGCCCGTTTCTGGAAGCCAAAACCCGCAAATCATCAGCAATTACAGTGGCCCGCCGCCCGATCCTGACAATCAGCGCGAAGATGCAGAACAGCCAGAGCGCCAGCAGGATCCCCGCCGCAGCATCCGCCGCCGCCAGTGGCAGATCGGCCTGCACCAGCAGCTGCCGCGCAACCAGCTGTATCGCCATCACCCCGACCAGCGCAGTAAAGATCACAGGGGGCGTTCGCGCAAACAGCGCCGTCTTGCGCGGCGGAAACTCTGGCACGGGAAAGCGTTTGGGCCGAAAGCCTGCAGGGTCGTCGGACATCATCATCTCCGGGTTCAGTCTGCCCGCCTGTCTGATCGGCAATTGCGATCATCTCAAGGCGTTCTGATGTCGCGCTTTGGCTTGCCAATCACATGCCCGGCCCGCAGTCTTGGCAAAACGAGGGAGAGAGACCAGATGCCATCCGCGCCAAAAACGCCCAGCAATCCACCCAGGCTGAACCTGCCCTTTGTCGGCATTTCGACCTTTGGCAAAAACCCTTATCAGCCCGACTGGAGCCAGATTGACGCCGATGTCGCGGTGATGGGCGCGCCCTTCGACTTTGGCACCCAGTTCCGCGCCGGGGCGCGTTTCGGGCCAAGGGCGATCCGTGAGGCCTCGACGCTGTTTTCCTTCGGTCTGGGTGGCGCCTATGACCATGAGGATGACGCGACCTACCTGGGCGAGGATGTGCGCATCGTCGATATTGGCGATGCCGATATCATCCACACCGATACCGAGGGCAGCCACGCCAATATCGAGGCGGGCGTGCGGGCGATGCTGGCGGCGGGGGCGCTGCCGGTGGTGCTGGGGGGCGATCACTCGGTCAATATCCCCTGTATCCGGGCCTTTGACGATCAGGGGCCGATCCATATCCTGCAGATCGACGCGCATCTGGATTTCGTCGATATCCGCCACGGGGTGCGCCATGGCCATGGCAATCCGATGCGCCGCGCGGCCGAGAAGGACTATGTCAGCGGCATCACCGCTTTGGGGATCCGCAATGTCTCATCCACCGCGAAGGACGGCTATGATGCGGCGCGGAAGATGGGGGATGATATCCTGTCAGTGCGCCAGACCCGCAAGCTGGGGGTTGAGGGCGTCATGGCGCGGATCCCGGCAGGTGCCCGCATCTATGTGACGCTGGACATTGACGGCTTTTGCCCCTCGATCGCGCCGGGGACAGGCACGCCCTCGCATGGCGGTTTCCTTTATTATGAGGTGCTTGAGATCCTGCAGGCTATTGCCAATCGCCATGAGGTGGTCGGCATGGATCTGGTCGAGGTGGCGCCTGATTATGATCCATCAGGCTCGACCCAGATCCTGGCGGCGCAGGTGCTGCTGAATTTTCTGGGCTTCATCTTCCATGCCCGCAGCAAGGCTGCAAAAAGCGGGTAAGACTGGCGCAGAGCGCGATCACGGCAAAGCCTTGCCCGAAGGCGGGCTTAGCCGCTATTCATGTGACAGTGATAGCGATAACATCTGCGCAGCCCCGCCTGCGCAGACTTTGCAGATGGAGCGGCCCGATGTCCCTTGCGATCCTTGCCGATATTGGCGGCACCAATACGAGGGTGGCGCTGTCAGAGGCGGGCAAGGTGGTGGCGGGTTCAATCCGGCGCTTTCCCAATGGCGAATACAAAGCGCGCGGCGAGGATATCGCGGCGGTGTTGCGCGACTATCTGCAAGGCAGCGGTGCCAGCGTCGAGGGTGTCTGCGTCGCGGCGGCTGGCCCGGTGCAGGACGGCGTCGCCACGATGACCAATCTCGACTGGGTGATGGATGCCGATAAGCTGCGCCGCGCCACCGGGGCTGCGCGGGTCTCGATCCTGAATGATCTGCAGGCGCAGGGGCATGCGCTTGGGCATATCCCGGATACCGCTTTGCGCCCGCTGATTGATGGCGCGGCCATTCCGGGCCAGACCATGCTGGTGGTGGGCCTGGGCACCGGGGTCAATGCGGCCCCGGTTTATGGCCAGGGCGCGGCCCGGGTGGTGCCGCCCTCGGAAAGCGGCCATATGAATATGCCGGTGCGAAATGAGGAAGATTTCGCGCTGATGCGTTTCATCGAGGCGCTGCTGCATCAGCGCGGCGAGATCCCCCATTGCGGCGTCGAAGAGGTGCTGGCCGGGCGCGGGCTCGCCAATCTCTACAGCTTCGCAACCCGTCAGACCGGAACGCCAGGCGCGAAATCCTCGGCGGAAATTCTGGCGCTGCTGGCCGAGAATGACCCCGCCGCGCTGGCGGCGGCCCGGCTTTACAGCCATATCCTCGCAGGGTTTCTGGCCGATCTGGCGCTGAGCTATCTGCCCTGGGGCGGGATTTATCTGATCGGCGGCATGGCGCGGGCGATGACGCCCTGGTTCGGCACCAATGCCATCGCCGATGCCTTCCGCGAGCCGCGCCGTGTGGATCTGCTGACCCATGCCTTCCGGGTCTCGGTGGTTGAGGATGATTATGCCGCCCTGACCGGCTGCGCCGCCTGGCTTGAGGCCTCACGCGAGGCGTGAAGCCAGGCGTGAAACCAGGCAGGCGCTTATCACCCCGGCAGGTGCTCTTTCAGGAAGCCAAGCGCGGCGCCCAGACCATCGGGCGCGATGCCATGGCCGGTGCCCTTCATCACATGGGCATAGGTGTCAAACCCCGCCCCGGACAGCGCATCGCCCGCCAGCGCCAGGTTTTCAAAGGGCACCACCGGATCCTGATCGCCATGGATCAAAAGGACCGGCGGCTTAACCCGCGTCTCAGCCGCCAGCAGTTCGGGGGCGAGCAGGCGGCCTGAGATCGCCACCACCGCCGCCACCGGATCAGCCCGGCGCGGGGCGACATGCAGGCTCATCATCGCGCCCTGGGAAAAGCCCAAAAGCGCCAGCGCCGAAGCGGGCAGCCCCTCATCGGCAAGCCGCTGGTCTATGAAAGCGTTCAGATCATCCGCCGCGGCCAAAAGCCCCTGACGCGCCGCCTCTTCGCTGGAGCCATCCAGCCAGGGGATCGGAAACCATTGCCGCCCGAAGGGATTGCCTGCGCAGGGCTCTGGCGCATCGGGGGCGACAAAAACCGTATCCGGCAGATGCGGGGCCAGCGGATCGGCAAGGCCCAAAAGGTCATTTCCATCGGCACCATAGCCATGCACCAGGATCACCAGCGATTTCGCCTGGCCCTTTTCGGGGCCTTTGCGACCGAATTTCAGCTCTCTCATCCTGTGATCCCTTCGCGTCCCTTATCCACCCGGTAGTAGGACCATAAAAGCCGTGCCGCAACCGATCTCCAGGGGCTCCAGCTTTCTGCCATGGCGCGAAAGGCTTTTTCCGTGGGGCGGGCGTCCAGCTGAAACAATCTGCGGGCGGATTCCTGCAAGGCCAGATCGCCGGGCGCGAAGATATCGGCATGGCCAAGCGCAAACATCGCGTAGATCTCCGCCGTCCAGCTGCCGATCCCGGGCAGCGCCACCAGCGTCTTCACCACCTCCTCGCCCGGGGCCTGGCGCAGGGCCATATAATCCAGCCGCGCCTCGGCCAGGGCCTTGGCATAGCGGGCCTTTTGCCGCGAAAGGCCGGCGGCGCGCAGATCGTCATCGCAGGCAGCCCCAAGGCGCGCCTCATCCAGATAGCCCGCCTCTGCCATCCGCGCCCGGATCGCATTGGCCGAGGCGACCGAGACCTGCTGCGAGATGATCGCATCCAAAAGCGCCGCAAAACCATCAGGGCGCAGCCGCAAAGGCGGCAGACCTGTCAGGCGCGCGGCCTCGGCAAAGCGTGGCTCGGCCTGTGAAAGCCAGGCGATGCCTTCGGCAAGGCAGGCCTCGCCCCGGATGATACGTGGGTTTTCCATGCGCAAAACATGCGCATGATATGCCGGGAAAGGCAAAGACAAAGGCAATCTGTCGCAGCATGCCGCGCCTGCCCGCCTGCATCCGGGGATTGACCCCGGCGCAGCCTGCGGCCTCTTGTTGGGCCATGACACAGGCCCATGATTCCCTCTCTGCACCCGTCTCTGACGCGCTTGCGCGGCGCAATGTGGCCATCCTGATCGCCGCCCAGGCGGTGCTGGGGGCGCAGCTGCCGATCATGTTCACCGTCGCGGGGCTGGCCGGGCAAAGCCTTGCACCGAATATCTGCTGGGCGACGCTGCCGATCACGCTGTCGGTGCTGGGCTCTATGCTGACCGCGACGCCGATTTCTGCGCTGATGCAGCGCTATGGCCGGGTGCCGGGCTTTGTGCTGGGGGCGCTTGGCGGCGCGCTTGGCGGGGTCTTTGGCGCCTGGGGGCTTTGGGAGGGCAGCTTCGCGCTTTTCTGCCTCGGCGGTTTTTTCTCTGGCATCTATATGAGCGCGCAGGGCTTCTTCCGCTTTGCCGCCGCCGATACCGCGTCAGAGGCCTTTCGGCCCCGAGCGATCTCCTGGGTGATGGGCGGCGGGCTTTTGTCGGCCCTGCTGGGGCCCCTGATCGTGCGCGGCACGGCCGAGGCCTGGGTTGTCCCCTTCCTTGGCAGTTATCTGGCGATTATCGGTCTGAATCTTATCGGGGTTTTCCTGTTCTTCGCGCTGAAGATCCCGCGCCCCACGCGCCGGATCGACAGCGGTCAGGGCCGCAGCCGCGCCCAGCTCTTGCGCGATCCGACGATCCTTGTGGCGATGATCTGCGCCACCGTCGCCTATGCGCTGATGAACCTGGTGATGACCTCATCGCCGCTGGCGGTGGTTGGCTGCGGGTTCGAGACCGGGGATGCGGCCAATATCGTCTCGGCCCATGTGCTGGCAATGTATCTGCCCAGTTTCCTGACCGGCCATTTGATCGCCCGGTTTGGCACGGAAAAGGTGATCGCCGCCGGGCTGGTGATCCTTTTGGGTGCGGGGGCTGTGGCGATGACCGGGGTGGCGCTTGAGAACTTCTATGCCGCGCTGATCCTGCTGGGGCTTGGCTGGAATTTCGGCTTCATCGGGGCCACCACCATGCTGACCACCGCGCAGCGCCCTGAAGAGCGCGGCCGCCTGCAGGGGCTGAATGATCTGGTGGTGTTTGGCGGGGTGACGCTGGCCTCACTGGCATCGGGCGGGCTGATGAGCTGCTCGGGCGGCTCGGCCCAGACGGGCTGGCAGATGGTCAATCTGGCGATGCTGCCCTTCCTGACCCTGGCCGGAGGGGCGCTGATCTGGCTGTGGCTGCGCCCGCGTGAGACCTGAGACATAAAGCCCCCGTTCAGGGGGCTTTTTCGTTTGGGCCTTTGGTAAAACGCAAAGACGTCAGGCGGGCTTTCGCGGTCGTTCTTTACCAGCGCCCGCTTTACCAGCGCCCGGAAAAGGCCTGCCACAACAGACGCCCGCGCTTTGCAAACTCTGACAGCTCCAGCTGCCCCTGGGCCACCGCCTCTGGATCGGCAACCGCGCGGCGCAGCACCGCATCCGCCTGCCAGCCAGGCAGCAGCGCTGCAGCAACGGGCCGAGGTATCAGCCGCCGCCCGTCCCGCGCTATGGCAAGCCAGGAAAGCCCCTCACGCGCCAGTGTATCGGCGGCAGCGGGCAGCGCCACCCTGCCCCGCGCCTCAAGTTCCGGCACCGCCCGCAAATAATTGGCCAGCCCCGCCGCCCGGCCCCAGGCCATGACGGCAGCCTCGGCGTCGGGCCGCGCCCCAAGCGCCAGCGCTGAAAGCCAGGTAAGCCCGCCCCCGGTCGCATTCAGATAATCCGCAAAGGCGGCCTGATCGGCAAAGGGCTCGCCCCAGGCGTCATGGCGACGCGCCTCGATCATCGCGTCAAACACCGCAACCGGCAGGCCATGCGCCCGGATCACCGTGTTCAATGGCCCTGCAACCTCATGCGCACGGGCAGCCTCACCGGCGGCTGCGGCCTCGACCACCTCACGCCACCATTGCAGGCGCATCTCGGCGATCAGCGGCTCTTTCGTGGCCCAGGGAATTTTCGCCAGCTCAAGGTTCAGCGCGAAAAGCGGCAAAAGCTGCGCCCGCGCCGCCACAGGGGCCGCCATCAGCGCCTGCCAGCGGTCAGGATCGCCCTTTGCCACCAGCTCTGCACAGGCATCAAGGCTCACGCCGCGCCCCCGATCCCGCTGTCGCGCGTCAGCTTCCAGCGCACCGCATCCAGCAGCGCCTCGAATGAGGCGTCAACGATATTGGCCGAGACCCCCACCGTCGACCAGCGCCGACCCGCCCCGTCCTCGCTGTCGATGATGACACGCGTCACGGCCTCGGTGCCGCCCTGGGTGATGCGCACCTTGAAATCGACCAGCCGCATATCATCAACCAGCCCCTGCCAGGGCCCCAGATCCTTGGCCAGCGCCTTCCAGAGCGCATTGACCGGGCCACGGTCCGCCCCCGCCTCATCCTGGCTTTCCGAGACCGAAAGCATCCGCTCACCGCCCGCATCGACCACCACCACAGCCTCTGACAGCGTCTTGCGGCTGCCGTCGGGTTCCTGCCGCCGCTCGACCGTCACGCGGTAGCGCAGCACCTCAAAGAAATGCGCAGCCATGCCCAGCTCGCGCCGTGCCACCATCTCGAAAGAGGCCTGGGCGCCATCATAGGCATAGCCCTGATCCTCGCGGCGCTTGATCTCATCCAGGATGCGCGCCAGCCGCGGATCCTTCGGATCAACCTCGATCCCCGCCGCCGCCAGCCGCGCCCGCAGGTTCGACTGCCCGGCCTGGTTCGACATCGGGATCTGGCGCTCATTGCCGATCAGCGCCGGATCAAGATGCTCATAGGTTGAGGGATCCTTCAGGATCGCGCTGGCATGCAGCCCCGCCTTATGCGCGAAGGCCGAGGCCCCCACATAGGGCGCTGAACGCAGCGGCACCCGGTTCAGAATGTCATCAAGCATACGGCTGGTTTTCACCAGCCCCGCCAGTGCCGCATCCGAGACCCCGGTCTCAAGCTGGCTGGCAAAGGGCTCTTTCAGCTTCAGCGTCGGGATCAGGGTGATCAGATTGGCATTGCCGCAGCGCTCGCCCAGACCGTTCAGCGTGCCCTGGATCTGACGGCAACCGGCCTGAACAGCGGCCAGCGAATTGGCCACCGCATTGCCGGTATCGTCATGACAATGGATGCCCAGCTGCGCCCCGGGAATGCCCGCCGCGATCACCTCAGCCACCACGCGGCCCACCTCGCCCGGCAGGGTGCCGCCATTGGTGTCGCAAAGCACGATCCAACGCGCCCCGGCCGCCAGCGCCGCCTGCAAACACTCCAGCGCATAAGCCGGATTGGCGCGGTAGCCATCAAAGAAATGCTCGGCGTCAAACAAGGCCTCACGCCCCTTCGCCACCACATGCCGCACCGAATCCGAGATCGCCGCGAGATTCTCTTCCAGCGTCACCCCAAGCGCAGTGATCACATGGAAATCATGCGTCTTGCCCACCAGGCAAACCGCGGGCGTTCCCGCATCCAGCACCGCCGCCAGCACATCGTCATTCTCAGCCGAGCGGCCAACCCGCTTCGTCATGCCAAAAGCGGTCATCACCGCCCGCGTCTGCGGTGCCTCGCGGAAGAAATCACTGTCGGTCGGATTGGCCCCGGGCCAGCCGCCCTCGATATAATCGACGCCCAACCCGTCAAGCGCCCGCGCAATCGAGATCTTTTCGCCCGCTGAGAACTGCACCCCCTGGGTCTGCTGCCCGTCACGCAGGGTGGTATCAAACAGGAAAAGCCGCTCTTTCATCGCGCCACTCCTGTCTTTTCAACTGTCGGAAAATATCCTCGGGGGGTGTGGGGGGCAGAAAGCCCCCCGCTGCCTGCCGCTTCCATCAGTCCAGGGCCTCCAGTTTTGCCGCATCAAATCCGGGCCCGGGCACCAGCTCGCAGCCTGATTTCGACATCCGCACCTCAACCCCCGCCGCGACCAGCTGCGCCTTCATCGCATCGGCTGGCGCGAAATTCTTGCTTTCCATCGCCGCCTGCCGCAAAGCGGCCAGCCGCTCGGCCCAGGGGGTCAGATCAACTCCGGCCTCACTCCAGGCCCCCATATGATCTTCCAGCAGCCCAAGCATGGCAGCCGAGGCCTTCAGCCCCGCAAGATCGCCCTCACGTGCCAGATCATGCAGGACCGCAATCGCCCCGGCAGTGTTCAGATCATCCGAGATCACATCAATCACCCGCTGATCGGGCTGCGAGGGCGCAACGCCCTTCACCAGCCCCCGCCATTTGCGCAAAGTGCCCTCGGCCTCGCGTGCCTTCTCCACGGTCCAGTCCATCGGCTTTTTGTAATGCGTGCCAAGATAGACCAGCCGGATCACCTCACCCGGATAGCCCTGGTCCAGCAGATCGCGCACGGTGAAGAAATTGCCCAGGGATTTGGACATCTTCTTGCCCTCGACCTGAAGCATCTCATTGTGCATCCAGACCTTCGCGAAAGACCCATGCGGATGGGCGCAGCAGCTTTGCGCGATCTCATTCTCATGATGGGGGAATTGCAGATCCAGCCCGCCGCCGTGGATGTCGAAACTTTCGCCCAGCAACTCATATGACATGGCCGAGCATTCGATATGCCAGCCCGGACGGCCAAACCCCCAGGGGCTGTCCCAGCCTGGCACTCCAGCCTCCGAGGGCTTCCAGAGCACGAAATCCATCGGATCTTCTTTATAGGGCGCAACCTCAACCCGCGCGCCCGCGATCATATCATCGACCGAGCGCCCCGACAGCGCCCCGTATTCCGCATAAGAGCGCACCCGGAACAGCACATGGCCCGAGGCCTCATAGGCATGACCGCCCTGGATCAGCCCCCCGATCATCGCAATCATCGCACCGATATATTCGGTGGCGCGTGGCTCATGCGTGGGCCGCAGCGCGCCTAGCGCATCCATATCCTCATGATACCAGCCGATGGTCTCATCGGTGATGTCGCGGATCGGGCGGCCGGTCTCGGCGGCGCGGGCGTTGATCTTGTCATCCACATCGGTGAAGTTTCGCGCGTAGGTCACCGCATCCGCACCGTAAACATGACGCAGCAGCCGGAACAGCGTGTCAAACACCACCACCGGGCGCGCATTGCCGATATGGGCGCGGTCATAAACGGTCGGGCCGCAGACATACATCGACACCTGCCCCTCGCGGAGCGGCGTGAACTCTTCCTTGCGACGCGTCTTTGAATTGGTCAGCCGGATGGTCACCAGTTTAACTCCTCGCGCGATGCTTTTCCCCGCGCGGGGCCAAGTGCTCTGTCCTGAGAATAGACGAAGCCGCCCGCGCGATCCTGGATCAGCGGTTAATGCAGCAGTCAGGGGTAATGCGCAATCCGGTCATGTGACTGGCCCCATCCTCACCTTGTTCTGTCCTGACCGGCAGCCATCTGCCCGATCATCCGCGCCCATTCTGGCGCATGCGCACGGATGTGCCAGAATGGCAGTCCGCTGCCAAGCCATAATCGCGACGCATCCCACAGCCGAAACAGAAACGGCGCCGCCTCCGCAAAGAGGCGACGCCGCAATTCAGACGGGATCGCCGAGCCATGATCTGCCGGGGCAAATCTGGCTCAGCCAGGCCGCCGCTGATCAGAAGCGATAGTTCGCGCGGATGGCAAAGGTGCTGCCATCGAGATCAACGCCGGATTTGTCGAAATCGTCGAATTTATTGTAGAGATACTCGGCACCGACCAGCCAGTTGTTGCCCAGGTCATAGTCATAGCCCAGACCGGCCACCCAGCCATTGTCGGAATAATCCGCGCCCGCCACGCTGGCTTTGGCCCAGGAGGCACCAGCGGTTGCATAGACCAGCGACTGGCCAAGATCATAGCCAAGCTGCAGCTTCAGGTCGGTCTTGTTTTTCAGCTTTGCGTCAACGCCATCGTCTTTGACATCAGAGCCGGAGTAAGCGGCCTCGACACCCAGAACGGTATTGCCCAGATCCCAGCGATAGCCCAGCTGGACACCACCGATGGTGCCGTCACCGTCAAAGACCTTGCTGCCAGCAAGATCGCCCTCAAACGAGCCATAGCCGAGGCTAAGACCGCCATAGGCCCCATCCCAGTTGCCCTGGGGCGCAGCGACAACAACGGCTGGCGCAGCAACAACCAGCGGTTCATCAACCACAGTGGTCGGGCCACCGGCAAAGGCCGGGGCAGCCAGACCTGCAAGGGCGACAACGGCTGCAAAGGTTTTCATCGTTCACTCTCCATTGTTTCACGTCGCTGCAGCTACTTCCGCAATCAGCGCGTGTCGTCGAGAGAGGTGATCCTCTTTTGCGGTCCGCACAAGCGGGCCTCACCGGGACGTGAATGCTGCGCGATCTGGCGTGAACTGTTCGGTTCAGTTTCGGCCAGATCCCGCCGATCGGGCGGCACAATCCGGCGGATTTCCCGCAGGTTCTGACGGCCCTATTCGTCGCGGGCCGCCAGATCCAGCCATTCTTCCTCAGCCGATGCCAGGCTCTGCTGACGCTCGGCCAGCATTTCGCTGGCTTTGCGGAACTTGACGGGCTCACGCTCAAACAAATCGGGCTGGGCCAGCAATTCCTCGATCCGGGTGATCTCTGTCGCCAGTTTTTCAATCACGCCTGGCAGGTCGGCCAGCCGCTTTTTCTCGGTAAAGCTCAGCGCCGAGGCTGGCTTTGCGCTGGCCACAGGGCTGGCCACAGCTTTCGCCGCCGATGCGGGTTTGGCCGCGGGGGTATCCGCGCTTTGCTGCGCCAAAGACGGACGCTGGCTGACGTAATCCGACCAGCCGCCCGGATAGGCCGTAACCCGCCCGCCGCCTTCCATCGCCACCGTGGTCGTCGCCACCCGGTCGATGAAATCGCGGTCATGGCTGACCAGCAGAACCGTGCCGTCAAACTCGCCCAGGATGTCCTGCAGCAGATCCAGCGTTTCGACATCCAGATCGTTGGTAGGTTCATCCATTATCAGAAGATTGGACGGCAAGGCCATGATTTTGGCCAGCAAAAGCCGCGCCTTCTCGCCCCCTGACAGGGATCGCACCGGGGCCCGCGCCTGGGCGTCATCAAAGAGGAACTCTTTCAGATAGCCGACCACATGCTTTGGCACGCCCCGCACCATCACCTGGTCAGAGGCCCCAGACACCGCCATCAGCGGATCGCCGGTCAGGTTCTCCCACAGGGTGGCATTGGGATCGAGGCGTGAGCGGGTCTGGTCGAAAACCGCGATCTCCAGGCTGGTGCCCAACGTCACCGTGCCCGCATCGGGCGCGATCTCTCCGGTCAGCAGTTTCAGCAGCGTGGTCTTGCCCACCCCGTTCGGCCCGACAAAGGCCACCCGGTCGCCGCGCTGCACCCGCAGATCGAAATCGCGGACGATGGTCTTGCCCTCAAAGGCCTTGCTCAGCCCGACCGCCTCAACCACCCGCTTGCCCGAGACCGGGCCGCTTTCCAGCGCCATCGCGGCGGTGCCCTGACGGCGGATCTGCGAGGCCCGCTCTTCGCGCAGCGCCGCCAGCGCCCGCACCCGGCCCTGATTGCGCTTGCGCCGCGCCGAGATGCCCTCAACCGCCCATTTCGCCTCGGCCTTGATCTTGCGGTCCAGCTTGTGGCGCGCCTCATCCTCTTCGGCCCAGATCGTCTCGCGCCAGTCCTCGAAGCCTTCAAACCCTGCCTCACGCCTGCGCACTTCGCTGCGATCGATCCACAGGGTGGCGCGGGTCAGCGCCTTCAGGAACGCGCGGTCGTGGCTGATCAGCACGAAGGCCGCCCGCGTGTCGCGCAGCTCATTTTCCAGCCATTCGATGGCCTGAATGTCCAGGTGGTTGGTCGGCTCGTCCAGCAGCATCAGCTCTGGCGCCTCGGCCAGCAGCTTCGCCAGCGCCGCGCGCCGCTTTTCCCCGCCCGAGGCGGTGGCAACCGGAACCGCAGGGTCGAATTTCAGCCCTTCCGCCACCGCATACAGCCGCCAGCTCTCATCCTCGGGCAGACGCGAGGCCGCGAAATCGCCCAAAGTCTCATAGCCCGACAGATCCGGGTCTTGCTCCATATAGCCGACGGTGGTTCCGGCAGAGACCACGACAGAGCCTTTATCCGGCTCAACAATCCCGGCCATCACCTTCATAAGAGTGGATTTTCCCGACCCATTGCGCCCGACCAGCGCCACCCGGTCACCGGGCTGAACGGTCAGCGAAAGATCATCGAATACCGGATTGCCGCCGAAAGTCAGCGAAATCCCCGAAAGCTGAAGAAGAGGTGCACGTGCCATGCCTCTCCGCTAGTCGCCGCCCCGGTCGCCGTCAACGGCTGTTTTGTGCATGGCTGCGCCTGCGGAGGGTGATCCATGTCGCAAACACGCCGCGAACAGGTCGCAACCTGACGCTTACCGCCCTTGCCATGGCCCGCGCCCAGGCTAGAACCAATCCTGCGCGTGAGAGCAAAGGCCAATCCCATGTCACAAGACGCACTCGTCATTTTCACCCCCTCGGGCAAGCGCGGCCGTTTCCCGCATGGCACCCCGGTGCTGCAGGCGGCCCGATCCTTAGGCGTGGATCTCGATTCTGTCTGCGGCGGACGGGGGATCTGCTCAAAATGCCAGATCACCCCTGGCTATGGCGAGTTTCCCAAACATGGCGTGACCGTCGCCGCCGATGCGCTGTCTGAATGGAACGCGGTCGAGGACCGTTATAACCGCATCCGGGGCCTGGCTGATGGGCGCAGGCTTGGCTGTCAGGCCAAGGTGATGGGCGATGTGGTGATCGACGTGCCGCCCGAAAGCCAGGTCCATAAGCAGGTGATCCGCAAATCTGCGACCGAGCGTGAGATTGCCATGGATCCGGCCACCCGCAGCTTTTACGTCGAGGTTGAAGAGCCCGATATGCATGTGCCGACCGGCGACTTTGAACGCCTGGCCCGCGCATTGAAAGAACAATGGAATATCAATGGGATCACGGCTGATCTTTCCATTCTGCGCAAACTGCAGCCTGTCTTGCGCAAGGGCGAATGGAAGGTCACGGCGGTTGTGAACCAGGGCAATCACGATGAAAGCCATCGCCTGCTTGAGATCTTCCCCGGCTATTCCGAGGCGCCCCTTTACGGCCTGGCGGTCGATCTGGGCTCGACCACCATCGCCGCCCATCTTTGCGATCTGTCCACGGGCAAGGTGCTGGCCTCTTCGGGGCTGATGAACCCGCAGATCCGCTTTGGCGAGGATCTGATGAGCCGCGTCTCTTATGCGATGATGAACCCCGGCGGCGATGTCGAGATGACAAAAGCCGTGCGTGAGGCGGTGAACAGCCTGGTCTTGTCGATCGCGCAGGAGGCCGGGATCTCTGCCTCGCAAATCTATGAAATGGTTATCGTTTTCAATCCGGTCATGCATCACCTTTTCCTCGGCATCGACCCGGTCGAGCTGGGCCAGGCCCCCTTTGCGCTGGCCACCTCGGATTCGCTGTCGCTGGATGCGCGGGCGCTGGATCTGACCGCGATGAACCACAATGCGCGGGTCTATGTGCTGCCCTGTATCGCGGGCCATGTGGGTGCCGATGCGGCAGCGGTGGCTTTGTCGGAAGAACCGAACAAATCCAAAGACATGGTGCTTATAGTTGATGTAGGCACCAATGCCGAGATCCTGCTTGGAAATGAGAAACGCGTGCTGGCCTGCTCGTCCCCGACCGGGCCTGCTTTTGAAGGCGCGCAGATCTCTTCCGGGCAACGCGCCGCGCCAGGTGCGATTGAGCGGATCACCATTGATCCCCTGACCAAAGAGCCGCGCTTCCGGGTGATCGGTGTTGATCTGTGGTCGGATGAGGCGGGCTTTGCCGAGGCGGTCGCGAAAACCGGGATCAGCGGCATCTGCGGCTCTGGCATTATCGAGGCGGTGGCCGAGATGCGGATGGCGGGCCTGCTGGATGCAAGCGGGCTGATCGGCAGCCCCGAGCAAACCGGAACCCTGCGCTCTGAGGCCAATGGGCGCACCTTCTCTTACCTGATCCATGACGGCTCTGAACAGGGCGGGCCCAGGATCACTGTAACACAGGGCGATATCCGCGCGATTCAACTGGCAAAATCGGCGCTTTACGCCGGAGCGAAGCTGTTGATGGATGAGATGGGGGTCGAGCATGTCGACCGGGTGACTCTGGCCGGGGCCTTCGGCGCCCATATCTCGCCCAAACATGCGATGGTGCTGGGGATGATCCCGGATGTGCCGCTGGAAAAGGTCACCTCGGCCGGGAATGCGGCGGGCACCGGGGCGCGGATCGCGCTGTTGAACCGCGCGGCCCGCGATCAGATCGAGGCCACCGTGCACCAGATCCACAAGGTGGAAACGGCAATCGAGCCGCGCTTTCAGGAACATTTCGTCAATGCCAGCGCGATCCCGAATGCGGTTGATACCTTCCCCGAGCTGGCGAAGGTCGTCACCCTGCCCGATCTGTCCTTCAATACCGGCGGCAGCGGAGATGGCGGGCGCAGGCGGCGGCGCGGCTGATCTCTGCGCCCACATCGCAAAGTGAGGCTTGCACTTGGCCACGACTGCGGCTATTCGGGCTTTGTGCGCGGGCGTAGCTTAATGGTAAAGCTCCTGGTTCCCAACCAGATGACGAGGGTTCGATTCCCTTCGCCCGCTCCATATCCTCAGACGATAAATTAGACGATAAATTTCTGAATTGCGAAACAGAGACAGCCTGTTTCGCAAGAAATCTGATGTGAAATCATCTCTGGCATTCGCAAGGCCAGGGCCAGCCTGCCAGCCCCTGGCCAGCCCCCTGCCAACCGCTGCCAATCCCTGCGCGTGATCCTCTTTGCAGGGCCTCATCGAAAAACCGCCCAGCAATCGGCCGCCCGTCCATTTTAGAAAGGGGCCGCAAGGCGCAGGTTTGATGCTGCGCGGAAGCCCTGCGGGCCTGCCTTTCTGGTCCGGCGTTGCATCACGCGGCCTCAGCGGGCAAACTGACCGGCCCAGCCCTTACTGGCACAAACAGATGAGAGACGTGTTTTATGAGCAACCTCCGGGCCATCGCGGTCGATAACCCGTGGATCGAAACCATTTTCTGGCTGGCGCTGCTGCTGCTTGCGGCCGCTTTTGTGAATTACGTCGTAAAAGTCGCATTGGTACGGATCCTTCATCGGCTGATCGGGGCGTTTCATTTTCTGCAGGGCGCTGAGGTCGTCCGGTCAGGGGTGATTGCAAGGATCGCCAATGCGGCCCCCGCGCTGGTCATCTCGGTCGGGATCGTTCAGGTGCCCGGACTGCCTGCAGCCGTGGCCACTGTCATCGGCAATGTGGCCAATGCCTTCATCATCCTGGTGTTCGCCATGGCGATCTCGGCGGCGCTTGGGCTGTTCCATACGATCTGGAACCGGCGTCAGGACGGCAATGGCCGCTCGATCAAGGGATATGTCCAGGTCGCGACAATTGCTGTTTATGGCATCGCCGCCATTTTGATGGTCGCTGCAGTTATCGACCGATCCCCGATGATCCTCTTGTCCGGTCTGGGCGCGCTGACCGCGGTGCTGATCCTTGTGTTTCAGGATACGCTGCTGTCGCTGGTTGCCTCGGTTCAGATCAGCTCTACCGATATGGTCAAGGTCGGCGACTGGATCGAAATGCCGGCGCAGAATGCCGATGGGGATGTTATCGAAATCGCCCTGCACACCGTCAAGGTGCAGAACTGGGACAAGACGATCACCACGGTGCCGATCCGCAACCTGGTGACCCAGCCCTTCAAAAACTGGCGTGGCATGCAAGAGTCCGGCGGTCGCCGGATCAAGCGTGCGATTAACATCGACCAGAACACCATTCGCTATCTGACAGATGACGAACTGCGCAACCTGCAGCAGATGAAGCCGATCCGGGCCTATATCGA
This sequence comes from Pseudogemmobacter hezensis, assembly GCF_013155295.1. Lineage (GTDB taxonomy): Bacteria > Pseudomonadota > Alphaproteobacteria > Rhodobacterales > Rhodobacteraceae > Pseudogemmobacter > Pseudogemmobacter hezensis. The sequence continues at coordinate 45,253 of NZ_JABJXT010000008.1, forward strand.
ACGCAAGACCCGCGAATTGTCTGAGTGGAACGCCCTGCTGGAACCCGCAGATGCCAGCGTAAACCGTCGTCGTCTGACGAATATCGGCACCTTTCGCGCCTATGTCGAAAGCTATCTGAAGGCGCATTCGCTGCTGCGGCAGGATATGACAATGATCGTGCGCCAGCTTCCGCCAGAGGCCAACGGCCTGCCAATCGAGATATATTGCTTCACCGATACGATCGCCTGGGTCGCCTATGAAGCAATTCAATCCGATATCTTCGACCATCTCTATGGCGTGCTTCCCGAATTCGGCCTGGCGGTATTCCAGGCGCCTTCGGGCAGCGATTTCAGAACCCTGTCGGCAAGCGAAGAGGCGTAGATCCTTTGCAAAATCCCTCAGCCGGCCCCACCGCAGCAGGCCGGCTGAGGAAAAGGCCAGGCCTGATCAAGGCAATGTGAGGGCCAGGGTCAGGGCCTGAAGCCGCCCCTTGCGAAAAAGGGGATTACCACGCCGATCCCCCGGCCCTTGCTGCAGGAAACCCAGTCGCGACAGAGCCTTAACTTCGACGGGGATTGCCGCGGCCCTGGTGACATTCACGTGAACCCTCTGTCACAAACCTTTCAGCCCGCGCCCCCGCTTCCCATGTCACCTTCATCTTTCGTTGACCCATCTCTTGTAACGAGTGAGGGTGAACCATAAGTGAAGCGGTTCTCCGGGGGCTAATGGCACCGGAAGAAGAAACAGGGGGCAGACATGAGCACCTATACCAACCTTCCCGCACCCAGCCCTGAGCAGGGTCTTAATCGCTATCTGCAGGAAATCCGCAAATTTCCACTGCTTGAGCCAGAGCAGGAATACATGCTGGCCAAAGCCTGGACGGAACGCCAGGATTCGAAAGCGGCCCACCAGCTGGTCACCTCGCATCTGCGGCTGGCCGCAAAAATTGCCATGGGCTATCGCGGCTATGGCCTGCCGCAGGCAGAGGTCATCTCTGAGGCCAATGTTGGCCTGATGCAGGCGGTCAAACGCTTTGATCCGGAAAAAGGCTTCCGGCTGGCGACCTATGCCATGTGGTGGATCCGCGCCTCGATCCAGGAATATATCCTGCGTTCGTGGTCTTTGGTGAAAATGGGCACCACCTCGGCGCAAAAGAAACTGTTCTTCAATCTGCGCAAGGCCAAGGCCAAGGTCGGCGCGTTGGAAGAGGGTGATCTGCGGCCGGAAAACCTGGCCCAGATTGCCAAAGATTTGTCGGTGTCCGAGACCGAAGTCGTCGAGATGAACCGCCGTCTGTCAGGCTCTGATGCCTCGCTGAACGCGACGGTCGGATCAGATGGCGATGGCGCGACCCAGTGGCAGGACTGGCTTGAGGATGAGGACAGCGATCAGGCAGGCGCCTATGCCGAGCAAGATGAGCTGGACACCCGCCGCCAGATGCTGACTGAGGCGATGTCGGTTCTCAATGACCGTGAGAAAGACATCCTCATGCAGCGCCGCCTTTCCGAAGAGCCCGTTACGCTGGAAGATCTGTCGGAAAACTATGGCGTCTCGCGTGAGCGGATCCGCCAGATCGAAGTGCGTGCTTTCGAAAAGCTGCAGGCGCGGATGCGAGATCTGGCCCGCAGCAAAGGCATGGCAATCCCGGCCTGATCTGCGCGAAAAGCACGTAAATACAATCAGATACACCCGGCGCCCATGGTGCCGGGTGTTTTTCTGTCTGCCGTTTCCCGAAAAAAAAATCAACCAAAGCACGTTTTTTTCAAAATCTCACCAAGGTCCCCCAGGGTGCCGACGTCTCTATATCAGACAGACAGCAATCATTGGCGGCAGTATGGGCGACAAGCCCATGCAGATCGCGCCACACCAGGGGAGGTTTGAAATGACCTGTAACACCGTTCTTGAACTGCTTGGCCAGATCGCCTGCGCAAGCTCGATCGATGAGACATGGGAAATTGCCACCAGCCATTTCGCAGGCATCGGCTTTGCCCGGGCGAATTACGGCTTCACCCGCTTTCGCCACCTGAAAACCATTGGCGACCCTGATGACGCGCTGTTTCTCAGCACCATGGATCAGACCTATGCGCGGCGCTATTTTGAAAGCGGCCTGTTCAGCCGCAGCCCGGTTTTTCGCTGGGCAGAACGGAATTCAGGCCTGAAGACCTGGAAATGGGTGCATGACGCCCTGGCCGAGGGCCGCCTTTCCCCCGCCGAGGCCGATCTTGTGCGCCAGAATGACAGCAATGGCATTCGCGCCGGCCTGACCGTCAGTTTCCCCGAGACCTCCTCGCGCGCCAGGGGCGCATTGGGCCTGATCGCCGATCAAAATCTCAGCCATGAGGATGTCGAAGAGATCGTCCGCGAACGTCATGATGAGATCAACGCCATCGCCAATATGATGCATCTGCGCATCGTTCAGCTGCCGCAGCTGACGAAATCACGCGCGCTCAGCCCGCGCCAGCGCGAGGCGCTGGAATGGGTGGCCGATGGCAAGACCACCCAGGATGTGGCTTTGCTGATGGGGGTTTCCTCGGCGATGGTTGAAAAGCATCTGCGCCTTGCCCGCGATGCCCTGGCTGTCGAGACCACGGCGCAGGCGGTGGCAAAGGGGGCTTTGCTGAATATGATTTTCCAGAACTTCCCCGCGCCAGCAGCCCAGGCCGCGCGATAAAAGCGCAGGCACCCTGCCCCGGTTTCCCTTGCAAATTCAGTCAGATGCCAGCCGATCCTGCCAGCGCCTCTGACCTGACATAAGAAAAGGGCCGCACCTTTCGGCACGGCCCCTGTCTTTCAACGCCTGGGCTGGATCAGCCGCCAGCAAGAGTTTTCGCAACTTCTGCCGCGAAATCTTCTTCTTTCTTCTCGATGCCTTCGCCGACGGCCACACGGGCATAGCCGGTGATTTCGACGCCAGCTTCTTTGGCAGCCGCTTCAACGGTCAGGTCGGGATTGATGACGAAAGCCTGGCCCAGAAGCGTGTTCTCGGCGAGGAATTTCTTCATCCGGCCCGGGATGATGTTGTTGTGGATCACCTGCTCGGGCTTGGGCTTGGCCGAGGACGCATTTTCTTCCAGCGCCTTGGCGGTTTGCACGGCCAGCTCGCGCTCGACCACGACCGGATCAAGGGTTGCTTCCGACAGCGACAGCGGGTTGGTCGCAGCGATATGCATAGCGAATTGCTTGCCGATCTCTTGCGCCTTTGCGCCTTCGCCTTTCAGCGCAACCAGCACGCCGATTTTGCCCATGCCGTCGGTGGCCGCATTGTGGACGTAAGACACAACCGTGTCACCTTCCAGCGCATGCATCCGGCGCAGGGTCATGTTCTCGCCGATACGGGCGATTGCGTCGGTCAGCACTTCCGAAACGGGCTTGCCGTTCAGATGGGTGGCCTTCAGCACTTCGACGTCATTGGCGGTGGTCAGAGCGACTTCGGTGATCTCACGGACCAGCTTCTGGAAGTCGGCGTTTTTCGCCACGAAGTCGGTTTCCGAGTTGATCTCGATAGCCACGCCTTTGCCAGCGGTGACAGAAACGCCAACCAGGCCCTCTGCCGCAACGCGGTCAGCCTTTTTGGCGGCTTTCGCCAGGCCTTTGGTGCGCAGCCAGTCAACCGCGGCTTCCATGTCGCCATTGGTTTCGGTCAGCGCTTTTTTCGCGTCCATCATGCCTGCGCCGGTCGTCTCGCGCAGTTCTTTCACCATTGCTGCGGTGATGCTCATTTTAGTGCTCCTTCGGAACGGAATTACATCGGGCGGAAACGGACTACGGCGGGGCTATCCCCGCCGTGCAACAACCCGGTGACGGTGAAGGGGGCAAATGCTGCCCCCTGCTCCGATCAGGCTTCTTCGGCGGTCGCTTCTTCGGCCGGAGCCTCGTCCAGCGCGCCGAGATCAACGCCTGCAGCACCCAGCTGCGCCGACATGCCGTCCAGCGCTGCGCGTGCGATCAGGTCGCAGTAAAGTGCGATAGCGCGGGCCGCGTCGTCGTTGCCCGGGATCACGTGGCTGACGCCTTTGGGCGAGTTGTTGGTGTCGACGACGCCCACAACCGGGATGCCCAGCTTTTGTGCTTCGAGGATGGCGAGGTCTTCTTTGCCAACATCGATGATGAACAGCAGGTCAGGAACGCCGCCCATTTCACGGATCCCGCCCAGCGAAGCCTGCAGCTTGGCCTGGTCGCGTTCCATGCCGAGACGCTCTTTCTTGGTCAGGCCTTCTGCGCCCGAAGCAAGGGTCTCGTCGATTTGCTTAAGACGCTGAATCGACTGGGAAATGGTTTTCCAGTTGGTCAGCGTGCCGCCCAGCCAGCGGTGGTTCATGTAGTATTGTGCGCATTTCTCAGCGGCTTCGGCGATCGGCTTCTGAGCCTGACGCTTGGTGCCAACAAAGAGGATACGGCCGCCTTTGGCGACGGTGTCGCGCACGACTTTCAGAGCCTGGTCCAGCAGCGGGACGGTCTGGGTCAGGTCAACGATATGGATACCGTTGCGGTCGCCATAGATGTACTCCGCCATCCGCGGGTTCCAGCGCTGAGTCTGGTGACCGTAGTGAACGCCAGCTTCCAAGAGCTGACGCATCGAGAATTCAGGGAGCGCCATGTCCAAATACCTTTCCGGTTTGCGCCTGAGCGGAGGATTTCAGAGCAGATGCCCCAACCGGTGGACTGTTGCAGGATTTCTCCCCGCAAAGCCCGCCTCCGCCTGTGAAGTGCCGCGCATATAAACCGCCCCGCACCCTACCGCAAGCCGATAAACCTGCAGACTGCGGCATTTTCGGCAGATTTCGCAAAGTTTACAGCGCCTCTCAGGGCTTGCGCCCCAAAGCCTAGGAGACCAGCGGAAAATTGGGGTCATTGGTCAGATCGTCGGTCTCGCCGGCCTCTGGCGGCCAGGCAGGCTCCAGGTTGCGCAAGGCGGCAGCCCGATTGCCCCATTGTGCGGCCATGATGCTGTCCTCATCAAAGCCGCCTTCGATCAGAAGATTGCGCAGCCCGCGTGCCGACCAACGTGAGCAATCGACCGGAACCGCATGATAAGGCACGAAAAACGGCACAGCCAGCCAGAAATATCCGCCAGGCCGCAGCATCTTCCAGACGCTGCGCAGGGCTGCATAGGGGCGCTCGATATGTTCCCAGACCTGATTGGCCAGGATGATGTCGAACTTCATCACCTTGCCATCGGCATTGCGGAATGGGCCGTTACAGGGGTCGAAATCGGGAAAATGGAACGCCTGATGACTGCGAAAGCCCAGACGTTCCCCCCAGTTTCCAGAGATCTCCGCCGCATGTAACCGGGCCGGATCGAGATCACGCAGCCATTGGCGGCTGACCTGTTGCATCACGATCCGGTTCAGTGACGGCATCTGCCCCGCCTTCCTTCAGAAGTGGATCGCCCGACCATAGGCGTTCAGCACCGATTCATGCATCATTTCCGACAGGGTCGGATGCGGGAAGACGGTTTCCATCAGCTCTGCCTCGGTGGTTTCCAGCGTGCGGCCGACGATATAGCCCTGGATCAGCTCGGTCACCTCGGCACCAACCATATGGGCGCCCAGCAACTCGCCGGTTTTGGCGTCGAAAATGGTCTTGACCAGGCCCTCTGGCTCGCCAAGTGCAATCGCCTTGCCGTTGCCGATAAAGGGGAAGCGACCAACGCGGATCTCATAGCCCTGCTCTTTCGCCTTCGCCTCGGTCAGGCCAACCGATGCCACCTGCGGGTGACAATAGGTGCAGCCCGCGATCGAGCCCGGCTTGATGGGATGCGGATGCTGACCCGCGATCAGCTCTGCCACCATCACGCCCTCATGGCTGGCCTTATGGGCAAGCCAGGGGGCGCCCGCTATATCGCCGATGGCGAAAAGGCCGGGCACGCCGGTGCGGCAGAACTCATCTGTGACGACATGGGTGCGGTCGATTTTCACGCCCAGCTCTTCGAGGCCCAGGTTTTCGACATTGCCGACAATGCCCACCGCCGAGATCACGGTGTCAAACTCCTGGGTTTCAACCTTGCCGCCGATCTCAATATGGGCGGTGACGCCCTTGCCGGGCTGACGGTCGAGCTTTTTCACGGCAGCCTTTTCGAGGATCTTCATCCCCTGCTTCACGAATTGCTTCTTCGCAAAGGCCGAGATTTCCGCGTCTTCCACTGGCAGGATGCGATCCATCACCTCGACGACAGTGGTCTCAGCGCCCAGCGTATTGAAGAAGCTGGCAAATTCGATGCCAATCGCGCCGGATCCGATCACCAGCAGCTTTTTCGGCATCCGGCTTGCCACCAGCGCGTGCTTATAGCTCCAGACCAGGTCGCCATCGGCCTCAAGGCCGGGCAGTTCACGGGCGCGGGCCCCGGTGGCCAGGATGATGTTTTTGGCCGCCAGCGTCTCGGTGCCCTTGTCGGTTTTCACCTCGACCTTGCTGCCCGCCAGCAATTTCGCGGTCCCCATGACCACGGTCACCTTGTTCTTCTTCAGCAAATGGCCAACGCCACCCGCCAGCTGTTTCGCCACCCCGCGCGAGCGGGCAACGACGGCGGGAAGATCGTAAGAGATCCCCTCGGCTTTCAGGCCAAATTCCTTGGCGCGGTGCATCAGGTGAAACACCTCGGAAGAGCGCAAAAGCGCCTTGGTGGGAATACAGCCCCAGTTCAGGCAGATACCGCCCAGGTGCTCGCGTTCGACCACGGCGACTTTCTGGCCCAGCTGGGCCGCCCGGATCGCCGCGACATAGCCGCCCGGCCCAGACCCAATCACGATCACATCGAAGTGCTGATCGGCCATTCATTCCTCCCTCGGATAAACTGGTTTACCCTTAAACAATCTGGTTTAATCGTGCAACAAAGGTGGTGCCGCAACGCTATGCGTCTGATGCATGGCTGCTGCGCAGTCTTTCGACCAGGGCCGGATAGGCCCCTTGTGCAAGAAATTCGGCCTCGGCAGGAGTGGTTTCGCGGCCAAGCGCCTGGTTTCGAAAGGGAAAGCGGCCGAACAGGCGGATGATTTCCCGATGGGCGCGGGCATGAAGCAGGCTATCGGGGTTTTCCGGCATGCGCTCCTCGAAAAGTTGCACCGCCAGATCCTGGTCAGCCAGATCCTCCGAGTGCTCAAAGGGCATGTAGAAGAACTGCCGCTCGGGCTCGGGTGCGCCCAGATCCCAGCCCTCATCCAGCGCGACACGTGCCGCCGCACGGGCCATCGGGTCGCTGGCAAAGGCTTTGGCACTGCCGCGATGGATATTGCGCGAAAACTGATCGGCGATCACCAGATAGGCCAGCGTGCCGATCGGGCCGTCAATCCAGTGTTCCAGCCCGCCGCTCTGCAACGCTTCCAGCAGCTCGCCGAAACGCGCGGCGCAGGCGTCATCGGTTGCCGGATCGCCCGCATACCAGCCCTCGGGGCCGATCTCTTCGATCCAGAACTGCAAGACTTCGATTGGATCAGACATCTTTACCTCCGCTTTGGGCCAGACTGGCAGGCCGGGCGGCAAGGCGCAACCTCAGCCGTCGCGCGGTGGTGATTTTCCATCCTCTGACAGCGGGGGGACATCAGAGCGCAAGGTGGCCTCATCCGCCGCGCCCGTATCAGCTGTGCCCGTATCAGCTGTGCCCGTATCCGCTGACGTAGCCGGATCGCTGGTTTCGCGTACGATGATCAGCGCCTCTGCCGCCTCGGCTGCGGCCTCGGGATTTTCGGGCGAGGGATTGATTTCAGGCGCATTCTCTACGACCGCCACCGCCGCCACCGCCGAGGCCGTGGGCGAGACGCCGACAAAGGCCCCCGTCACCGTGGGCGTCGCCCGCTTTGTCATCCGCCAGGCCGCATAGCCGGCCAAAGCCGCATAAAGCACGCCGACAAAAAGAAAGAAGCCGCGAGACCCAACCACCCCCATCAGCCAGCCAGTAATCAGCGGCCCGAAGATCGACCCCACGCCATTGATGAACAAAAGCCCCGCAGAGGCCGCCGCCATCTGCTCTTTCGAGAGGTAGTCATTGGTATAGGCGATGATCAGGCCGTAAACCGGGTAAGTGATGCCGCCCAAAAGCGCCGCAACCACCAAAAGCGCCGGGAAGGGCAAGGGAAAGAGCGTGGCAATCGCCATGACAGCCGCCGCAATCACCGAAAGCCACAGAAGGATCTTGCGGCGGTCGATCCGGTCGGACAGCTTGCCGATCGGATATTGCAGGATCAGCCCGCCGATATAGAGGCAAGAGGTGAAAAGCGCGATCTGCTTGACCGACAGCAGGCTGACCGTGCCCCAGACCGAGGCCATGCCGAACATCGCCGAGAACACGCCGCCGATCAGGAAGATCCCCACACAGCCCAGCGGCGAGATCTGGTACAGCTCACGAAAGCCGAGGCGCTGGCCGGTTTCAAAGCTGGGGGTCGGGAAGGTGGCCAGCAAAAGCGGCAGGAAGGCCAGCGAGACCAGAACCGAGGGGATCAGGAACAGTTCATATCCAAACGGATCGCCATAGGCCAGCAGCACCTGGCTGGATACGATCCCCAGCATCTGCACGATCATATAGGCCGAAAGCGCCTGGCCGCGCGTCTCATTCGTGGCAATCGAGTTCAGCCAGCTTTCCGCCGTGATATAGACACCCGCAAAGCCAAAGCCGATCACGATCCGCATCAGCGCCCAGGCCTGCCACTCGATCAGCATCGGATAGACCACCAGCACCGCCGAAATCAGCGAGCCAAGCGCCGCGAACACCCGGATATGGCCGACATGCTGCAGCATCCCCGGCACATAGCGCGAGCCCAGCAAAAAGCCCAGGAAATAGGCCGACATCACCACCGACAGCTGGAAGGTGCCAAAGCTTTCCAGCGTGCCCCTGATCCCCAGCAGAGATCCCTGGACGCCGTTCCCCAGCATCAGCAGCAGCACCCCCAGAAGAAGCGGCCAGGTGGTGTAAAGAACTCTCAGCATAGCGCGCTCCGGACAGAGAACTGGCTTACGGGGTCATATGGTTCAGCGGCGCCGATTGCGGCACCGCAGATCATTGGCAGCTTACGGGATCAGCAAAGACGAGTCGCCGTAGGAAAAAAAGCGGTATTGGTTCACGATGGCATGATCATAGATTTCGCGCATCCTCTCCTGTCCCATAAGCGCCGAAACAAGCATCAAAAGCGTCGATTTGGGCAGATGGAAATTGGTCATCAGCGCATCGGACACGCGGAAGGTAAATCCTGGGTAAATAAAGATGTCGGTCCAGCCCGACCAGGCGGAAATTTCGCCGCTTTCTCTGGCGGCGCTTTCGATCAGGCGCAGCGCGGTGGTGCCGACCGGGATCACCCGCCCGCCCGCTGCCTTTGTGGCGCGGATTTCGGCGGCGGCGGCCTCTGTCACCTCGCCCCATTCGGCATGCATGCGGTGGGTGGTGACATCCTCGACCTTGACGGGAAGGAAGGTGCCCGCGCCGACATGCAGGGTGACTTCGGTGAAATCCACGCCGCGTGCCCGCAGCGCCTGCAAAAGATCCGCGTCGAAATGCAGGCTGGCGGTGGGCGCGGCGACGGCACCGGAATTGCGGGCGAAAACAGTCTGGTAATCGTCATTGTCGGCGGCATCGGGGGCGCGTTTGGCGGCGATATAGGGCGGCAAAGGCATGGTGCCCGCAGCCTTCAGCGCCGCCTCGAAAGCGTCACCCTCCAGATTGAACTCAAGCCGCAGATCGGTTTCGCCCTTCTCGGCCACCCTCGCGCTGAGCTGGTCCGAGAAGCGGATCTCTTCGCCCAGGGCCAGTTTGCGCAGGGGCTTTGCCATCGCCCGCCAGCCGCCAGCGGCGGCGGGCTCCATCAGGGTGATCTCGATCTTTGCCACCGCATCGCCGCGTGCGCGGGTGCCGCTGAGCCGCGCCGGGATCACCTTCGTATTGTTCAGGATCAGCCGGTCGCCGGGACGGAAGATATCGACCAGATCGCGCACATGCAGATCCTGGATGCCGCCGCGCTCGGCCAGCAAAAGCCGGGCCGCGCTGCGCGGCCGCGCCGGGCGGGTTGCGATCAGCTCTTCGGGCAGGTGAAAATCGAAATCGGAAAGCTGCATCAGCCAGCGCCTTTAAGCACCGGCGCAGGCCGGCGGAAGATATCACGAAACATCCCCGGCGTCAGAATCGACAGCGGGTTGACGCTGATCTGCGGGCTTTTCGCGGGGCCTGCAAGACGGTAGTTGAAGCCAAACAGCCCCTCGCCCTTGCGGGTGAAGATCTGGCCGATGCCATTCAGCAGATAGATCGGCGAGATGGTGCCCTGAATGTCGATCTGATTGCTGGCCGAATGATAAAAGCCCGAAAATGAGATCCCCATAGAGGCCCCGATCGCCGCCCCTCTGGCGATCTGCACGCCTTCGGGCAGGATCAGGAAGCTGGCGTCCCCTTCGGAAAACTGGATGCCGCCGCCGTTCAGCTGTTCCAGCAGGCCAACGACCGAGGCGGCGGACAATAGCTCGGCCAGAACCGGCGCGTTCTGGATCGAAAAGCCGGTGACCGTTGCCACGCCGCTGTATTGGCCCGGCGTGTCGCGCGGCTGGATCGTCATATCCAGGCTGCCGCCCCGCCCCATGTCGAAAAGCCCCGCCGCCGCCATCACCCGCCCGGCGTCATTGGCGGTGATCCGCACGGCGGTGCCGCCCTTATAGGGGATCGTCGCGCCGCCAATCTGGCCCTTGCCATTGACGGCGGCGACAAAGCGCCCCTCCAACCCGCCCTGGCGCGGTGTGAAGGTGCCCGAAAGCCCGGTCAGGGCGATGCCGCTGGTCACAACCAGCCGATCCAGATTGACCTCTATCGGGGTTGAGGCCTGCCCCGCAGCTGCGCCCGCGCCGCCTGCCCCGCCACCCGATTTGGGCAATTCGCGCAGATCCAGCGTGCCGCCGGTCAGTTTCGCCGTCACATCCGCGCCCTTGCCGCGCCCGGTCAGCTCGACCGTGGCATCCAGCCAGCCGCCCGCCTTCACCTCAGAGAAGCTGGCGCGATCAAGGCCGCCGCCGGCTTTGGTGGTCAGCCGCCCTTTGGCCGCAAGGCCGGGGCCGTTCAGCTCAAGTTTCGTGACCTCGGGCGCCGCGCCCAGCACCGCCTCGACCAGCAGGCGCCCGGTGCTTTGGGTGGTTTTGCGCCAGCTCAGCGGCGGGACGGAAAGCCCCAGCCCCCGCAGATCGCTTTTCAGCGTAAGGCGCGCGGGCTGGCCTTTGGGCAGGGCCAGCTCTGCCTCGGCCTGGGTCTCGCCCGAAAGCCAGCCCTGCGGCAGCTGCACCCCCAGTTTGCGCAGGCCCGCATCGCTGAGCTTCGCCGTGCCGCGCACCTGCGCCCGGCCCGCCGCATCCTTGCCGAAGGGCTGTTCATAACGCGCCACAATCGGCACCGAGGCGATACTGCCCGCCCCCGAAAGCGTCATCCCGGCAGGGGTCACCTTTACCGCCAGATCGGGACTGAGGATCTCTTTTCCCGGCACCAGACGGTCAGAGCGGAAATCGAGGATGCGCCCGGTGACATCATAGCGGATATCCTCGGTTTTCAGCTTGCGCAGCAGCGGAAAGCGCAGATCGGCGACCAGCACCGCCCGCCCCTCGCCCAGATCAACCTGACGCCCTGCCTTTGAGATAAAGCGGAACGGCTCCTGATCCAGCAGCGACAGCGTCGCGGTCAGCCCGGCGTCAACGATCAGCCGCACCTCGGCATCCGCGGGTTTCTTGCGGATATCGGGCACCCGGAACAGCGAGCCGTCAACCGTGATCCGCGCCGCGTCCTCGCCTGCCGCATTTGCGCCAATTCCGGGTGCAGTAATTTCGCCGCCCTCGACGACCAGCGTATAGACATTGTCCTGCATCGCCGCCCGGCCCCGGCCATTGGTGATCGGCGGCAGCGATCTGATCACCCGCACCGCCGCGCCCGAGAACTCATAATCCAGCGCGAAACGCGGCTCTTCCCCGGGCTGAAAGCGGATGGCGGCGGCGACATCGGACAGCTCGCCCTCGCCGACATTTTCCGCCAGCCAGGTGCGGGTGCGCGGCACCGCGATCAGCGGCCAGAGGCGGATCAGCCGATCAGATGAGATGCGGTTCAGCGCCACATCGACCGCGCCGCTCCAGCGGCCATTGCCATCGGCGCTGATATCGCCGCGCAGGACCAGCCGCTCGTCATCTTCCTGCAACGCGACCTCGCCGATCTCGATGCGGAAAGGTTCCAGCGTCAGCCGCGATACAGCCGAGCCACCGCCAAAGCGCACCGGGGCCTCAAACAGCCCGTCGGGATCGACCATGACCTCGCCGATTTTCAGCTGCGAAATCACCACATGCGGCAGCTCGCCGGGGTCAAGCGGGCCGCCGCCCTCGTCGCGCAGCTCGGTGGTGCCGCTGGCCGAAAAGCGCAGGGACGCGCTTTCGACCGTGACCTGATCCAGGTAAACGCGCTGCAGCCCGGCATCATAGCGCAGCCCGATTGAGGCGCTGTCAAAACCCACCACCCGCGGCACCGGCAGCGCAGCAGGCGCATCACCCGGCGTGCCATCGGCATTGGACAGGTTCGCCGGCGGGGAGGTGGCATTGCTGTCAATCGCGGGCCCGTCGCTGTCGGGCGGGGCTGGGATCTGCAGCGAGCTATCCTTTGCCTCGATATTGCGCAAAGCGCCCGGGTCCAGCGCGCCCGCGCCCAGGGACAGGCTGCCCTCAAAAAGGCCGGGCTTGCCGTCGGCGTCCAGTGCCCCGCTCAGCCGCCCCGAGATCGGCGCATCCAGCACCGCAAAAGCCGCAAGCGGGGCGGCCTGGACCGCCAGATCGCGCGCCGCCACATGGTCAATCGTGGCCGAGAACCGGGCCGAGCTGTCCGCCTTTGAGGTCTCGACCACCAGGCTGGCCCGCGCCGGATCGGCCCCGGCCAGCAGGGTCACCGACAATTCGCCCGTCAGCCCCTCATCGCGGTTGGTCAGCACCAGACGGCCATCGCCCAGCTGCCATTTGCGCCGCGCCCGCGCGTCATCAAGTGTCAGGGCAAGGCCCTCGATCTCGATCAGACCCAGGCTGGCCAGGGCATCGCCCGAAAACATCCGGTCCAGCGCGTCGAGGATTTCAGCAGGCGTGCCCATCGCAGGCGCCCCCGACAACCCCGCGAAACTAAGCGCAATCCGCCCATCGGCATCACGGGCAACCGCAATCTGCGCCCCGGTCATGCGCACAAGGCGCGGCCTGACCTGGCCCGTCAGCAGGGGCAGCGGCTCCAGGTCGATGCGCAGTTCCGGCAGCGATACAAGCGCCGTGCCCCGCTGATCCAGCAGCCGCAGATCCGTCAGCATCAGCCGGGGCGAAAGATCGCGCCCGACCATCACGCTGACCTCGCCCAGCGAAACGGCGCTGCCCTCGGGCAGATGCGTGCCCAGCTGCCTGTTCAGCCGGTCCTCAATCCCCGCCACCGCCCAGACCGGCAACGTCAGTGTGCGTCCGGTCAGCACGATCCCGGCAAAGCCAACCATCAGCGCCAGCAGGATCAAAAACGCCCCAAGCCGCAGCCCGATACGCCACCTGCCCCTGCGACGGCCAGCGCCTGTGGGGGGGCCACCTGACTTTCCGCCGGGGCTGTCGTGATCGGCATCTGCCTCGTTCAATGCTCAGACGTCCTTGTCTCTTCACGCCCCGTAACACCACAGGGTATCTGCATCCCGGAGTGCCGGGCCCCGCCACCGTTGACAGGCACCACCGGAAAGCACCATTGACAGGCACCGATGGCAGGCACCACTGGCACGGCCCCGTTTCACGCGCTATTGTGGCGTGAAGCAAAAGGAAACACAAAGGCTTGCGGCAGCAATCAGCCGGATCCTGCGATCTGCCGCCTGGGGCTGTGCCAGACCCTGCCCGGATCGGCCGCACAAACCCCTACAATCCATGCAACATGCGAATACGCATCACCCACAGGAGCCTATCATGAGCGCTGCGCTGACAACCGGAAGCCTTGCCCCAGACTTTACGCTGCCCCGTGATGGCGGTGGCGAGATTTCCCTGCAGGCCCTGCTGCCGGGCAAGGTGGTGCTTTACTTCTATCCGCGCGACGATACCCCCGGCTGCACGCTTGAGGCGCAGGATTTCACCCGGCTGATCGCCGAATTCCAGGCCGCAGGCACCACGGTGATCGGCATCTCGAAAGACAGCGTCGCCGCCCATGACAAATTCTGCCGCAAGCATGGCCTGGGCATCATCCTGGCCTCGGACGAGCATGGCACCACCTCGGAAGATTACGGCACCTGGGGCGAGAAGAAGAATTACGGCAAGACCTATATGGGCATCACCCGCACAACCTTCCTGATCGGCTCCGATGGCCGCATCGCGCAGATCTGGCCGAAGGTGAAGGTCGCAGGCCATGCGCAAGTGGTGCTTGAGGCCGCCCGTGCCTTGCCGGGCTGATGCCTCTGGCATGCAGCCTTCACAGATTGACCAGGCCATTGGATAGCAAGCGATGATGACCCTTTCAGAGATGGCGGTTCAGGTTCTGACCACCGCCGACGGCCGCGCCAAGGCCGCATTGGGGCGGCAGCATGCCGCGGCCTGGTTCGCCGCACGCAAGGCGGGTGCGCCGCTGGACATCGGCCGTGCCACCCCGCCTTTGCGACCGGCCCGGCCCGAACGGCCAGAGCTGCTTGCCCCGCGCGATGTGCCGCGCAGGCGCACCGGCAGCCCCGCCGGGCGGATCGCGCTTTTGCACGCCCTGGCCCATATCGAGCTGAACGCGATTGACCTGCACTGGGACATCATCGCCCGCTTTGCCGATCACCCGATGCCGCCCAGCTTTTACGACGACTGGGTCCGCGCCGCCGATGAAGAGGCGAAGCATTTCACCCTGCTTTCAGATGTGCTGGAAGAAATGGGCTGCTATTACGGCGCCCTGCCCGCCCATGCCGGCATGTGGCAGGCCGCCGAGGATACGGCCCAGGATTTCAAAGGCCGCCTTGCGGTGGTTCCGATGGTGCTTGAGGCCCGCGGCCTTGATGTGACGCCCGGCATGATAGAGATCTTCCGCCGCGCCCGCGATCAGGGCGAGCAAACCGGGGCGCTGGCCGCGCTTGAGGTGATCTATGCCGAAGAGGTCGGCCATGTCGCCTATGGCTCTAAATGGTTCAACTGGCTTTGTGGCCGCGATGGCGAGGATCCCAAAGAGGTATTTCACGCCCTGGTCCGCCACTATTTCCACGGCCAGCTGAAACCCCCTTTCAATGAGGAAAAACGCGCCGAAGCCGGGATCCCGCCCGATTTCTACTGGCCGCTGACCGAAGAGCTGGCGGATCCCGACCTGGCAGGATGAGACCTGGCCGGCTGAACGCCCTGCCCCTGCCCCTGGCCGAGCCTGACCAGGCCTTGGGCATGCCCAGATCAGTCATGTCAAGATCAGGGCCAGGCCAGCTGCCTGCCTGGGCCACCTGTCCGCATCAGACCCGGTCTGATTGCATCGCAAGCCCCGGGCGCAATCGGCGAGTTCTTGCCTGGTATGGGCGCAGTTTGGCGCAGCCCGGCCCCCTGACGGCGTGAAATGTTGCGGGACAGGGCGCCGGGCGTTAATGACCCAGGACCTGACGAAGGTGCGAATCTTCGGCGGCGGTTGGTTTGCCGGAACCTGTGCCGGCTGGTGTGCAAGGCTGAAATGGCACCCGATTGCGGGTGACATCCACGCCTGCAACCCCGGCTGTTGCTGTAAAATGCGCGCCAGACTGTGCGCCAGAGACTACGCGCCAGTTGCCGGGCTGCCTTTGTGGCCTTGCTCTGTGGTGTGAACGGTGATGGGACCGGGGCTTCCGTTCAGGAACCAGCCCTGCCCCAATCACCCTGAAGGAAGAAGCGATCCCCAATTGCCCCTGTAACAGGTGGGGGCCAGAGGGCAGGAAATGGAAAACCGGGTGCTTTCAAGACTGGCCTTTCGGATCAATTCGGCGCTGGAGACTGTGTTCCCCGAGCAGCGCCTCTACCTGAAATCCGAGCACGGAACCCATTATCTGCGGCTCAGACCCGCGACCCAGGCGATTGTTGTGCTGGTGGGGGCGCTTGGGCTGGCCTGGACGATCGTTGCGACCTCGATCTTCATGATGCAGTCGATCGGTGCCGGATCCGGGCGCGTGCAAAGCCAGCGCCAGGGGATGATGTTTGAAGAGCGCCTGGCGGTGCTGTCTGCCGACCGCGATCTGCGCGCATCCGAGGCCGTCCAGGCGCAGGAGCGCTTCAACCTGGCGCTTGGCCAGGTTTCGTCGATGCAGGAAATGCTGCTGGCCTCGGAAGATCGCCGCCGCGAGCTGGAGACAGGCATTGACGTGGTGCAAAACAGCCTGCGCGGCATGATCCGCGAACGTGACGAGGCCCGGACTGAGGTCGCCAAGCTGACCGCGATGCTGGGCGAACAGGGCGGCAATACCACCGAGATGGGCCGCATCCGCGACACCGGGCAGACGCTGGCCTTTCTGACCGGCAAGCTGGACGCCACCGCCCGCGAGCGTGACGCCCGCAAGGCCGAGGCCAGCATCGCCCGCGAAGAGCTGACGCTTGCGCTGGATGAACGCCGGGCGCTGGAGCTGCGCCATGACGCGATTTTCGCCAAGCTGGAAGATGCGGTCACCGTCTCTGTCGAGCCGCTGGAAAAGATGTTCCGCGCCGCCGGCATGAACCCAGATGATCTGATTGCAACCGTGCGCCGGGGCTATTCGGGCCAGGGCGGCCCCCTGTCGCCGATCACTGCGTCGAGCATGGGCGGGCCGCTGACAGAGGGCGAGAAACGCGCCAATGCGATCCTGAAAAACATGGAAGAGATGGATCTCTACCGTCTCGCCGCCTGGAAAGCGCCTTTCGCAACCCCGATCACCGCAGGCAATGTGCGCTGGACCTCAAGTTTCGGCACCCGCGATGACCCGTTCGGGCGCGGCAGCCGCCGCCATGAGGGCACCGATATCGCAGGCCCCTATGGAACCGCGATCTTTGCCACCGCCGAAGGCACGGTCACGCATGCGGGCTGGCAAAACGGATACGGCCGCCTTATCAAGATCCAGCACGCCTTTGGCGTCGAAACCCGTTACGCTCATTTGTCACAGATCCGTGTCCAGGTTGGACAAAAGGTGTCGCGCGGCGACAGGATCGGTGATATGGGCAATTCAGGCCGGTCGACCGGCACTCATCTTCACTACGAAGTCCGCATCGGTGGCACAGCTGTGAACCCGATGACCTTCATAAGGGCAGCGAGAAATGTTTTCTAAGAGCCGCATCAACGAAACGGGCGCGAAACCCGAAGCAGACAAACCCAAGGCGCCGGAGGCCCCCGTGTCGAAACCTTCCATGGATTTCACTCCCTCGGCCCCCAAGGGCAAAGCTGTCGCATCCGTGCTGTCCTCGGATCTGACGGTTGTGGGCAATCTGCGCACTTCGGGTGATATCCAGGTCGAGGGCACGGTTGAGGGCGATATCCGCGCCCATCTGCTGACCGTCGGCGAAAGCGCCACCATCCGCGGCGAGATCGTGGCTGACGATATCGTCGTCAACGGCCGCGTCATCGGTCGGGTGCGCGGGCTGAAAGTGCGCCTTACCTCGACCGCACGTGTCGAAGGCGACATCATCCACAAAACCATCGCCATCGAATCGGGTGCCCATTTCGAGGGTTCGGTTCAGCGCCAGGAAGATCCGCTGTCCACCGGGCGCGGCGCGACGGCATCGGTCATCCAGCCCCAGGTCGCCGATGCGGCCCCGGCTGTCGAGACGCCCTGATCCTCGCATAACCCCGCCGCAAGGCCGGGATGACTATCAAACGGCCCTTCCGATTGCGGGGGGCCGTTTTTCTTTGCCGCATATTCTGATGCCTCAGGCGGGCGATATGCCGCGTTAAGATCTGCCAGCCCCAGCCCGCCTCTTTCCCTTTTCGCGCGTATTGGCTAAATCCTGCCTCAGCATAAGGGGAAGCGCGATGGCTATGGAAAAGACCTTCAACGCCCAGGAAGCCGAGGCCCGGATTTCCGAACTCTGGATCGACCAAAAGGTCGGCCGTGCGGGCGCAAATGCCAAACCCGGCAAGCCCGCCTTCTCCGTCGTCATTCCGCCGCCGAATGTCACCGGCAGCCTGCATATGGGCCATGCCTTCAACAACACGCTGCAAGATGTGCTGGTGCGCTGGCACCGGATGCGCGGCTTTGACACGCTTTGGCAGCCCGGCACCGATCACGCGGGCATCGCCACCCAGATGGTGGTCGAGCGCGAGCTGGCCAAAGACGGCAAGCGCCGCTCGGATTTCTCGCGCCCTGAATTCCTGGGTCTGGTGTGGGAGCAAAAGAAGAAATCGCGCGGCAATATCATCGGCCAGCTGATGCGCCTTGGCGCGACCTGCGACTGGGACCGTGAGGCCTTTACCATGTCGGGCGCCCCCGATGCGCCTGCGGGCGAGGAAGGCAATTTCCACGACGCGGTGATCAAGGTCTTTGTCGATCTTTACAACAAGGGCCTGATCTATCGCGGCAAGCGGCTGGTGAACTGGGATCCCCATTTCGAGACCGCGATCTCTGACCTTGAGGTCGAGCAGACCGAGGTCGACGGCCATATGTGGCATTTCAAATACCCGCTGGCCGGGGGTGAGACCTATCTTTACGAAGAGAAGGATGAGGACGGCAACGTCACCTTCTCGGAAACCCGCGACTATATTTCCATTGCGACCACCCGGCCTGAGACGATGCTGGGCGACGGCGCGGTGGCGGTGCACCCCTCTGACAGCCGCTATGCGCCCATCGTCGGCAAGCTCTGCGAAATCCCCGTCGGCCCGCAAGAGCATCGCCGCTTGGTGCCGATCATCACCGATATGTATCCCGATCCGACCTTCGGCTCGGGCGCGGTCAAGATCACCGGCGCGCATGATTTCAACGATTACGGCGTGGCGCAGCGCAATGGCATCCCGCTTTACCGCCTGATGGATACCCGCGCCCGGATGCGCGACGATGGCCTGCCCTATGAGGAAAGCTGCGCCAACGCCAAAGCCATTCTGGACGGTGCCAGCTATACCGAGGCCGATGTCGACCGCATCAACCTGGTGCCCGACCATCTGCGCGGCCTTGACCGCTATGAGGCGCGTAAGCTGGTGGTGGCCGAGATCAACGAAGAAGGCCTCGCCGTCACCAAACTGGTGAAGTCGGTCGACAAAGAGACCAATGCCGAGCATCTGGAACGCGTTCCGGTGGTCGAGAACAAGAAGATCATGCAGCCCTTCGGTGACCGCTCGAAAGTGGTGATCGAGCCGATGCTGACCGACCAGTGGTTCGTCGAGACCTCGAAAATCGTCGGCCCGGCGCTGGATGCTGTCAGGAATGGCGACACGGTGATCCTGCCCGAGCGTGACACCAAGACCTATTTCCACTGGCTGGAAAATATCGAGCCCTGGTGCATCTCGCGCCAGCTGTGGTGGGGCCATCAGATCCCGGTCTGGTATGGTCTGGATCTGCGCCCCGCCGGGTTCAAAGACGATCAGGGCGACAATGCGCTGGATGAGGCAGAGATCTTCCGCTTCCTCTTTGATGGCGGATTCAACAATGCCGACCCGGTCTATTTCTGCGCGCCTTCGCTCGATGGTGTGACGGGTCAGTTCCAGGACGCGCTGGCCCCCCTGCCGATGCCGCTGAACCAGGCCCGCATCGTCGAGGTCGAAAACCGTGAGGCCGCGACCGAGGCCCTGGCCGCAGCCCTGGCAGACTACAACCTGACCCAGGACCCGACGAAGCTGATCTATCCGGTCTGGCGCGATGCCGATGTGCTGGACACCTGGTTCTCGTCTGGTCTGTGGCCGATTGGCACCCTGGGCTGGCCGGAACAGACGCCGGAACTGGCGCGCTATTTCCCGACCTCTGTGCTGGTGACGGGCTTTGACATCATCTTCTTCTGGGTCGCCCGGATGATGATGATGCAGCTGGCCGTCGTCGATCAGGTGCCGTTCAAAACCGTTTATGTTCATGCCCTTGTCCGCGATGAGAAGGGCAAGAAGATGTCGAAATCGCTGGGCAATGTGCTGGACCCGCTGGATCTGATCGCCGATTACGGCGCCGATGCGGTGCGCTTTACCCTGGCCGCAATGGCCGCGATGGGGCGTGACCTGAAGCTGTCGAAAGACCGCATCGCGGGCTATCGCAACTTTGGCACCAAGCTGTGGAACGCCTGCCGTTTCGCCGAGATGAACGGCGTCTGGGAAGGCCACGCCACCAAAGCCGGGCCGCCGGTTGCAGCCGCCACCGCGAACAAATGGATTATCGGCGAGACCGCGAAAGCGCTCGCCGAGGTCGATCTGGCGCTGGCCGAGTTCCGCTTCGATCAGGCCGCAGACACGCTTTACAAATTCGTCTGGGGCAAGGTCTGCGACTGGTATGTCGAATTCGCCAAGCCGCTGTTCGATGGCGATGCAGCGGCAGAGACGCGGGAAACCATGGCCTGGGTGCTTGACCAGTGCATGATCCTCTTGCACCCCTTCATGCCCTTCATCACCGAAGAGCTTTGGGCGACCACCGGCACGCGCGAGAAACTGCTGGTTCACACCGACTGGCCCGAATATGGCCCCGCCCTGATCGACCAGGCGGCAGATGCCGAGATGTCGTTTGTGACCGGGCTGATCGATGAAATCCGCTCGGCCCGGGCGCAATGCCATGTGCCCGCGGGTCTGAAAATCGACATCGTGGCGACGGATCTGACGGGCGCGGCACGTGAGGCCTTCACCCGCAATGAGGCGCTGATCCGCCGCATGGCGCGGATCGACGGTTTCTCGGAAGGCGCGGCCCCGAAAGGCTCGATCCTGGTGGCGGCGGGTGGCGCTGGCTTTGCCATTCCGCTGGAAGGGCTGATCGACATTGCCGAGGAAAAAGCGCGGCTGACCAAAACGCTTGAGAAGCTGGGGAAAGAGATCGGCGGTCTGAAAGGGCGGCTCGACAATCCGAAATTCGCAGCCTCTGCGCCGGAAGAGGTGGTCGATGAGGCCCGCGCCAATCTCGAAGCCCGCGAGGATGAGCGGGCCAAGGTTGAGGTCGCGCTGAAACGCCTCTCGGAACTCTCGTAACAGCAAAAGCCCGCAGATCACTCTGCGGGCTTTCTTCTTATTTGCAGCCCCCCTATCTGGCGGGCCGGAAGGCAGGGCCGTCGAACACCAGATGCGGCGCGCCGCGCTGCAGCTGGTGATGCAGCGCATGGCTTTCCCCCTGGGCCGCCGCCTCGGCCCCGGCCTGATCGGCGGCGATCAGTGCGGCCAGACGCTCCAGCGCGATGCGGCGGTTCTGATGCTGCGAGCGGCTGTCACGCACCACCACCGACCAAAGCCGCCCCTTGTCATCGCGCCACCGCGCCCGGATCGCGCTGGCGGTTTTGTTCTGATGCTGACCGCCCGGCCCCCCGGCCCGGATCGCCTGCATCTCAACCGCGCCCGGATCAATCGCCACCTGCGCAGGCGGGGGCGTCAGCCGGAAGATCTGGATGAACCAGTTCTTGCGCGGATGTTTCGGCCGCAGGCCTGAGGCACAGCGCCAAAGCACCACGCCGGCAACCTGCTGCGCCAGCAGATCCGCCCCGGTCCCGCCAAGGACCACCACCGCCGAGGACGGCCCATGCGCCCCCTCTCGTGCGGCGATGTCCAGATCCAGCCCGTAAAGCGCCACCTGATCCTCCAGCCAGGCCAGGAAATGCGCCACCGCCTGGCGGCACTCGCCCGGGCCATTGCCGCTTGAGATCAGCAGGGTTTCAGCCATGCTCATGCCGCCTCTCCCTTCTTCCAGGTGATCAGCGGGATCAGCCGCGCAAGGGGGCGGGCAAGGCCAAAATGCTGCAGATCAGCCAGCACGCTTTCAGGGCGCTTATAGGCCGTGCCCGCCTCTTCCAGCAAAAGGTCTGGATCGGCGCAGACCACCCGCCCGCCGAAACGGTTGCGGGTAAGCTGCGTCAGCACCGACCGTTCCTTGCGGATCCGCCCATGCATCGAGCTGCGGTCATAGCGCCGCCCCGCCCCATGCGAGACCGAGGCCAGCGCCTCAGGCACCAGATCCGGCACCGAAAGCAGATAGCTTGGCGCATCGCGCGAGCCTGCCAGTGGAACAAGCCCCAGGTCCGGCGCCGCAGCACCCTTGCGGTGCAGCCAATGGCCTTGATGCGGCACGACATGGTTGTGAACCGCGTCGCAGATCAGCCGCGCCTCGGCCCCAAGCGCCAGGGCCGCGCGTTCGGCGATCAGTGCCCGGTTCAGCCGCGCCCAGATCACCGCCGCATCGTGAAGCGCCAGATAGTCGCGGCCTGCCTGGGCATCGGGCGCATAGCCCTGTTTCCAGGCCTGATCCAGGCCCTCAAACACCGCCGCCCCCCGACTGCGAGAGCCGGAATGCACCAGCAGACAGAGATCGCCGTCCTTCAGCCCAGAGGCCGCGTCAGCCTCTTCCACCTGCTGCAGCTCGCAAAAATGGTTGCCGCCGCCGATTGTGCCAAGACCTTCTGCGCCAATCAGCCCGGAAAGGCCTGCCGCTGCAAGTCGCGCCGCCGCCTCATCAGCCTCAGCGCCTTGGTCCAGAGCCGCCAGCCGACGCACCGCTTTGTCGAGTTTCAGCCGATGGCGCGGCAGGTCCAGCCGATAGAGCGCCATACCGCAGCCGATATCCGGCCCGACAAGCTGCGGCCAGATCCGGTCAGCCAGAAAGGCCGCCCCGACCGGGCCATAGCGCCCAGGATGCAGGTCAGGAAAACCCGCGACCGCGACCATGCCAGGCCAGCGGGCGGTCTCGGCCAGCTGATCCTCGGCGCGGCCCTCGATCCAGGTCGTGCTTTGATAGAATTGTGAGACAGGCGCCCGCAGGCGGCCTTCTCTGGTAATGGGAGTGCCCATATTCGTCTTTCCAACGCGAGATTGCGCCCGGAATGGGGCGCGGGCGGAACGACGCTGTCAGGGAAATGATCCGTTCAGGATCAGCCCCGCGCCAGTTCCGACGGCAGAGTTTGGATGCTGATTGCTGTCATGGGCCGCCCTCCTCAGACTGATGCGGGTGATTTGGCGGCCTGGATGCCTGTATGGCTGATTCTACGCAAGATACCTGTGGCCCATGCGGCACGCAGGGTTGCACTACGGCAACATATCAGATGTCACGCCGGGGCAGCGTCAGGCGAAAGCTGCTGCCTTTCGTGGCGGCAGCCAGGCTCACCCTGCCCCCATGCGCCGCCAGCATGGCGCGAAGGATCGCCAGCCCCATCCCCGTGCCGCCGCTTTCGCGCCGGGTGGTGAAGAACGGATCAAATATGCGGGCGGCATTGCCGGGGCTGATCCCATGGCCATTGTCACTGAAATGGATCACGCAGTCCTGGGCGCTCAGACTGGCGGAAAGCGTGATCTCTGTCGCGCCATGCTCGGATGCGTTGCGGGCCAACGGGCTGAGGATCAGGCCGAGGCCCTGGGCAGAGATCGGGATCCGCACCGCCTGCCCCGTGATCGTCCAGCGCAGATCCGGCCAATCCTGCGCCAGCGCTGCCTCGATTTCGGACAGCGTGCTTTCGCCCAGATAGCGGGCCTCACGGGCCCGCGCGACCTCGCGCAGCGCGGCCAGTTGTGCCTCGATCTGGCGGCCCGCCGCGCCGATCTGCGCCAACAAAAGTGCATCATCGCCCTGCAGCTGCGCCCCGTCGTCAAGCAGCTCGACCCCGGCGCGGATCGCGGCAACCGGGGTTTTCAGCTCATGGGTGACATGGTCGGTATAGGCGCGCACCGTCGCCTCACGGTCGCGCAACACACCCGCCATGGCAATCACCCGCTGCGCGGTCGCATGCAGTTCATACGTGCCGAAATGTGTGGGCGGAACAAGGGGTTCGCCGTTTTCAGCGCCCGCCGCGAAATGCTCAAGCGCCAGGATCGGGCGCAACAAAAGCCGCACCAGCAGCCAGCCCAGCACCGCCGTCGCCGCCGCGATCACCAGCGCGATGACAATCACCGCATGACGAAAGCCAATAACCGGCCCCAGATAGCGCAGCACCACCATGCCAAGGAAACTGAGCCCCAGCGTCCCGGCCAGCGCACCGCCCAGCACCAGCCCAAGTGAGGGCCGCCAGCGCCGGCTCATCTGGCCTCCAGCCGGAAGCCCTGGCCATGCAGGGTGCCGATCGCCTCATCAAGGCCCGCCGTGCTGAGTTTCTGGCGCAGGTTGCGCAGATGGCTGTCAAGCGTGCGGCCGGATACGGCGCTGCGCGGCCCCCAAACGGCGCTTATCAGCGCCTCACGCGGGACAAAGCGCCCCGCATCAGCCATCAGCCGCGCAAGCAGCTGAAATTCGGTGGCGGTCAGCGCCAGATCGGACTGGTCTGTGCGACAGATGCGGGCGCCCGGATCAAGGCTTAGCCGCCCATATTGCAGCGGCGCGGACGGCTGCTGGCCTGCAGAACGCTTCAGGATCGCCCGCACCCGCGCGATCAGCTCGCGCGGGCTGAAGGGCTTGGTCACATAGTCATCGGCGCCCAGCTCAAGCCCGACGATACGGTCAATCTCATCATCACGGGCAGTCAGAAACAGGACCGGCACCTCAGAGCGCTGACGGATCCGGCGGCAGGTCTCAAACCCGTCCATCTCTGGCAGGCCGATATCCAGGATGATCAGATCCGGGGCCTCACGCGCCAGATGGGTCAGACAGGCCTGGCCGTCGGCGGCGGTGATCACGCTGAATCCCGCCCGCTCGGCTGCGAGGCGAACCAGATCGCGCAGGCGCGGATCGTCGTCGACGACCAGTATCTTCATCCGGCCTCCCCCTCTGCCTGCGCTTGCTGCAGCGCCAGTTTATGCAGCACATCCGCATTGCGAAAGCCCCAATCCCGCCAGCCCCGGATCTTCGGAGCACGGCCGGCTGCACAGTAAGACGTCAAAAGCGCTGCTTCAGGACGCCGGTGCGCTGCGAGCCTTACCTCTGCCGCCGCCTGCGGGCCAAGGTCGCAGATATAGGGAATATCAATCCGGTCACGGCTCAGGTTCTGCGCCGCAATCAACGCCGCGAAATTTATGAAGGAAGAGGCGTAAAGCACCGACAATGCGGCACAAAACAGCCTGATCACCACCCAGGAATTGCTGCGCATTGCCAGCACCTGCCAGGCCATCAGCATCAGTGAAAAGCCGACCAGTCCCATCCAGATCAGCGCATAGAGACGCAGGAATGTCAGGCCATAGGCGTCAATGTAATGATCCAGCCGCAGCGCCGCTGCCCCGCTCAAAAGGATGTTCTGCACCAGCCACAGCAGCAAAAGAGGCCTCAGCGCCCTGTGCTCTTGCAGGAAAGGACGCGCAGCAAGGGTAAAGCCGCCAGCCAGCATCGCCGTTGCCAGCAAAGGCCAGGCACCACGATGGGCATATTCGGAAAAGTTCATCCCCGCAGGCAGGCTGGCCCCGCCGATCAGGATCGAGGCATCGCTGAGGATCTGCAACCCGATCAGCAGGTTGAAAAGGATCAGCGCCCGCAAGACCGAACGCGGGTTCAGCCCCGGCAGCTGCAATACCCGCCAGGCAGGCAGATGCGCCATCTTTGCTGCGGGTCGGCGGCTGAGAAATGGCAGGATCATCAGCGCAAGCCCGGCCCAGAAACAGACCCGCAGGATCAGGGTCCAGGGATCCAGCGTCTCGCGCCCCAGCTGCAAAAGCAAAGGGTTGGCCTCAAGGATCAGCGCCAGAAAAATCAACGACCCGCCAAGCGGAAAAGCCCAGTCGCGCAGCCCGCGCCCGCGCGTGCCACGATCACGATGCGCGACTGCACGCCCCGGCCCAGGGCCACGAGCCGCGAAAGGCCTAAGCAAACCGCGCAAAGCGAAAAGCCAGCGATCCGGCAGTGCGATCAGGAAATCTGCAAGATGCAGGATGAAGGTGCATGCCCCTCTGCCATGATCGGCTCGGGCCAGAACAACCACGCTGGAGATCAGACCCGCCAGCAAAAATGCGACCGAAAGCGGCAGCACGTAATCCACCACCGGCAATGCCCCGGCCAAAGAGATCGACAGCGCCACCAGTCTTAGCCGCAGCGGGCTGCCATGACTGGCCACCAGCGTCACCGCCAGGCTGAAAAGCGCCAGAGACAGGCCGACGTGCTGCTGCCAGAACAGGAAATCCCCCAGCAAAAGCAGAAGGATAAGACCCATAATTCGTGCAGGATCCCAGCCGCCTTCGCACTGCCTGCCGGGGCTGTCAGACGGGGGCACCGCATCTGGCTGGTGGGCTTCAGATGCCAACCACCAACCGTCGCGTGACAGGCTGCGCGGCCTGCCGCGCATTTCGAAACTCTGCATTCGTCGCAATCCTCTGAACCGAAATCCCGGCCAGAATGCCCCGACGCATGTGCAGAAACCGCAGGGCAGATGTGCAGAACCTGTGCAGAACCCGCTATTCGGCGGCCACCCGCTTTGGCTTCAGCATCGGGCCCAGATAGCGCCCGGTATGGCTGGCCGCGATCTTTGCCACCTCTTCGGGCGTGCCGCTGGCAACGATCTGGCCGCCGCCATCACCGCCCTCGGGGCCGATGTCGATGATCCAGTCGGCGGTCTTGATCACGTCGAGATTATGCTCGATCACCACCACCGTATTCCCCTGATCGACAAGGGAATGAAGCACTTCCAGCAGTTTCCTCACATCCTCAAAATGCAGGCCCGTGGTCGGTTCATCGAGGATATAAAGCGTGCGCCCGGTGGCGCGACGGCTGAGCTCTTTCGACAGCTTCACCCGCTGCGCCTCGCCGCCCGAAAGCGTCGTCGCCTGCTGACCAACCTTGATATAGCCAAGGCCCACTTCGCAAAGCGCCTCCATCTTCTCGCGGATCGAGGGCACCGCCTGGAAGAAATCACGCGCATCTTCACACGTCATATCAAGAACATCGGCGATGCTTTTGTTTTTGAACTTAATTTCAAGCGTTTCCCGATTGTAACGCTGCCCTTTGCAGGTCTCACAGGTGACATAGACATCGGGCAGGAAATGCATCTCGATCTTGATGACACCATCGCCCTGACAGGCCTCACAGCGCCCGCCCTTGACGTTGAAGGAAAAGCGTCCTGGCCCGTAGCCCCGCGCTTTCGCCTCAGGCAGGCCCGAGAACCAGTCGCGGATATGTGTGAAGGCCCCGGTGTAAGTTGCTGGATTCGAACGCGGCGTCCGCCCGATGGGCCGCTGGTCGATGTCGATCACCTTGTCGAGGTGCTCAAACCCCTTGATCGTCTCGCAGGGCGCTGGCGTCTCATGGGCCCCATTCAGTTTTATCGCTGCTGTTTTGAACAGGGTCTCGATGGTCAGCGTCGACTTCCCGCCGCCCGACACGCCTGCCACACAAACGAATTCGCCCAGCGGGAACTCTGCCGTGACATTTTTGAGGTTATTCCCCGAAGCCTTTACAACTGTTAGTTTTTTCCTATTCCCCTTGCGCCGCTCTTTCGGCACTGCGATCTCGCGTTTGCCAGAGAGATACTGGCCGGTGATACTTTCAGGATTGGCGGTAATTTCGGCCGGGGTGCCACATGCGATGATCTGCCCGCCGTGAACCCCTGCGCCCGGGCCGATGTCGAACACGTAATCCGCCTCGCGAATCGCATCCTCATCATGCTCGACCACCAGCACGGTATTGCCCTGATCGCGCAGACCTTTCAGGGTCGCCAGCAGGCGGTCATTGTCACGCTGATGCAGCCCGATAGAGGGTTCATCCAGCACATAAAGCACCCCCGTCAGACCCGAGCCGATCTGGCTGGCCAGCCGGATCCGCTGGCTTTCCCCCCCCGACAGCGTGCCGGCATTGCGCGCCATCGTCAGATAGTTCAGCCCAACATTTACAAGGAATCCAAGACGTTCACGGATTTCCTTGAGAATGGCTTTTGCAATTTCATTTTGCTGCCCGGTCAGGGTTTCATGCACGCCCGAGATCCAGTCATGCGCTTCCTGGATCGACTTCTGCACCACCTGGCCAATATGCAGCCCGGCGATTTTCACCGCCAGCGCCTCGGGCTTCAGCCGATAGCCGTTACATGAGGAACAGGGGCGATTGTTTTGATAACGCTCCATTTCCTCGCGCGACCAATTGCTATCGGTCTCGCGGTAGCGGCGCTCCATATTGGGGATGATGCCCTCGAAAAGACGACGCACCTTATAGACGCGGCCGTTCTCATCATAGGTGAAGTCGATCTCTTCGCCCTTTGATCCGTAAAGGAAAAGCTGGCGGATCTTTTCGGGCAGATCGCGCCATTTGGTCTTTTTATCGAATTCGTAATGCTTTGCCAGACAATCTACGGTCTGGGTGAAGTAAGCCGATTTCGACTTCGCCCATGGCGCAATCGCGCCCTGCGGGATCGAGAGGCCCTGGTCGGGCACAACGAGGCGCTCATCAAAGAACAACTCGACCCCCAGCCCGTCGCAGGACGGACAGGCCCCGAAAGGCGCGTTGAACGAGAAAAGCCGCGGCTCGATCTCGGCGATGGTGAAGCCAGAGACCGGACAGGCGAATTTCTCGGAATAGGTCTTCCGCTCGCCCCCCTCATCAGCCATCTCGATCACGGCGATGCCGTCGGCCAGGTTCAGCGCGGTGCGGAAGCTGTCGGCGAGCCGCACCTCGAGCCCTTCGCGCACCACGATGCGGTCGACCACCACGTCGATATTATGGCGGAATTTCTTGTCGAGCGTCGGCGGCTCTTCCAGCTCGTAAAATTCGCCATTCACTTTGACGCGCTGAAAGCCCTGTTTACGAAGTTCCAGGAATTCCTTTTTATATTCGCCCTTACGGTCACGCACGATGGGGGCCAGAAGGTAGGCGCGGGTGCCTTCCGGCATCGCCATCACCGCATCGACCATATCCTGCACCTGCATCGCGGTGATCGGCAGCCCGGTCGCGGGGGAATAAGGCACACCCACACGGGCGAACAACAGACGGAGGTAGTCGTAGATCTCGGTAACCGTGCCCACCGTCGAACGGGGGTTTTTCGACGTGGTCTTTTGCTCAATCGAAATCGCCGGGCTCAGGCCCGAGATATGGTCAACATCCGGCTTTCCGGCCATATCGAGGAACTGGCGCGCATAGGCCGACAGGCTTTCAACATAACGGCGCTGCCCTTCGGCATAGATCGTGTCAAAGGCCAGCGAGGATTTGCCCGAGCCCGACAGCCCGGTGATCACCACGAACTGATCGCGCGGAATGTCGAGATCAACGCCTTTCAGGTTATGCTCGCGCGCGCCGCGCACTTCGATAAACTTCTGTTCGGCCATCATCACACCGCCATCTTCACGCATTGGGGGATCAACACCGAGAGAGATAGGGCATAATCGCCGCGCCGCCAAGCGCAATAAGTGAACGAAGTATGAACACCCGCGAACACTATCGAGCGAAGAACAGCTGCGGACAACGGTGCCACTTGTGCAGGCAGGGCGACTGCGCAAGATACGCGCCATGAGCACCAGGTCTGAGATTCTTTGCATCGGTTCCGTCCTTTGGGACATTATTGGCCGCAGCTCTGCTGTGATGCGGCAGGGCTCTGACGTGCCGGGGCGCATCACGCGCCTGCCGGGCGGTGTGGCGCTGAACATTGCGATGGGGCTGGCGCGGTTTGGTCTTTCGCCCCAGGTGCTGACGCTGATCGGCCGCGATGCAGAGGGCGATGAGCTGGTCCATGCCTGCCTGGGCCTGGGCGTCGCCACAGATTTCGCGCTGCGCTCGGATGATCTGCCGACCGACCGTTATCTGGCAATCGAGGGTGCCAATGGTCTGATCGCCGCAATCGCGGATGCCCATTCGCTGGAGCTTGCGGGTGCAAAAATCCTTGCCCCCCTGGAAGATGGCAGGCTGGGAAGTGAGGCCGATCCCTGGGACGGCCAGATCGCGCTGGATGGCAACCTGACCGAGGCTCTGCTGTCTGAAATCGCCGGATCACGGCTGTTTCGCGCCGCAGACCTGCGGATCGCGCCCGCCAGCCCCGGCAAAGCGGGCCGGTTGCGCCCCCTGTTGCTGCACCCCGGCGCCACGCTTTATCTGAACCTTGAAGAGGCCTGCCTTCTGGCCAATATCACCGCCACCGATGCCCGCGAGGCCGCTGATGCGCTGATCGCCCGCGGTGCCGCGCGGGTGCTGGTGACCAATGGCGGCAGCCCCGCCGCCGAGGCAAGCCAGCACAAACCCACAGTCACCGGCTGCCCGCCGCAGGTCCTGGTGACCCGTGTCACCGGCGCAGGTGACACTTTCATGGCCGCCCATATCGCGGCCGAACGGCGCGGTCAGGACCGCGAGGCCGCGCTGCATGCCGCCCTCGCCGCCGCTGCCGCCTATGTTTCAGGAGACATAAACTGATGACCCAGATCCCGCTGACCTACTCGCCCGAGGTGGCCGAGGCCCGCAAGAATGGCCTGCCGATCGTCGCGCTTGAATCGACCATCATCACCCATGGCATGCCCTGGCCGCAGAATGTGGAAACCGCCGCCCGGGTTGAGGCCGAGATCCGCGCCTCGGGTGCGGTGCCCGCGACCATGGCGATCCTGAAGGGCCGCATCCACATCGGCCTGACCGAGGCAGAGCTGAACGCGCTTGGCCAGGCCACCGATGTCGCCAAACTGTCCCGCGCCGATCTGGCGGCCTGCGTGGTTCGCGGCGGCAATGGCGCAACAACGGTGGCGGCGACGATGATCTGCGCCCGCCTGGCCGGGATCACCACCTTCGCAACCGGGGGGATTGGCGGCGTCCATCGCGGCGCGGAAACCTCATTCGACATCTCGGCCGACCTGCAGGAACTGGCGCAAACGGCAGTGACCGTGGTGGCCGCAGGGGCCAAGGCAATTCTCGATCTGCCGAAAACCTGGGAATATCTGGAAACCGCAGGCGTGCCGGTCATCGCTTATGGCCAGGACGAGCTGCCCTCATTCTGGTCGCGCGCCTCGGGGCTGAAGGCACCGCTCCGGATGGATGATCCGGCGCAGATCGCGGCTTCGGCGGCGATGCGGGCGGCGCTTGGCATTCCCGGCGGCCAGCTGGTCGCAAATCCGATCCCGAAGGAACATGAGATCCCGCGCGAAGAGATCATGCCCCATGTCGAAGCCGCCCTGCGTGAGGTCGAGGCCGGTCGCGTCAGCGCCAAAGAGGTCACGCCCTTCCTGCTTGACCGCATCTTTACGCTGACCGAAGGCCGCTCGCTTACCGCCAATATCGAGCTGGTGCTGAACAATGCCCGGCTGGCGGCGCAGATTGCGGCAGCCTCGGCGAAACTGAACTGATCAGTCGGGATTTTGGCCGCCACCTGGCAATCGGCCATTGCACCGGGACGGGTCGGGCCCCTAGATTAGCCCGATAAGGGAGTTAGAATGTCCGACCTGTCCCAGCCGCCGATCCTTCCGCCGCGCCGCGGCTTTTTCGCCAGCCTGCGGGCCAGTTTCCTGACCGGGCTGGTGGTGGTTTTGCCGATCGGTCTGACGCTTTACCTTGTCTGGGCGGTGATCGGCTGGATTGACGGCTGGATCCTGCCGCTGATCCCGGCCTATTGGCAGCCTGATGCGGTGCTTTTGCGCTATCTGGGGCCGGATTATGAATTCCCGGTGCGCGGCGTTGGCGTGCTGGTGTTTCTGGTTTTCACCATTTTGGTGGGCTGGATCGCCAAGGGGATTATCGGCCGCTCGGTGATCCGCAAGGCCGAACAGATGGTCGACCGGATGCCGGTTGTGCGCTCGGTCTATGGGGCGATCAAACAGGTGGCCGAAACCTTCTTCAACAAGAAGGAAACCAGTTTCGACAAGGCCTGTCTGGTCGAGTTTCCCCGCCCCGGCTCCTGGGCGCTTGGCTTTTTGTCAACGCGCCCCAAGGGCGAGCTGGCAGATAAGCTGACCGCATTGGGCGACGAATTTTCAGCGGTATTTGTGGGGCTTACGCCATTCACCAGTGGCATGCTGCTTTTCGTGCCGACCAAAGATCTGATCATTCTTAATGAGACCGGGATCGATGACGCGGCAAAGCTGATTGTCTCTGGTGGCCTGGTCTATCCGACGACCAAAGACGCCATCTGATCCTGCCGGACGGGCAAACCCTGCTGCCAGCCCGGCCTTCAGCCAAACAGGGCTGCGAGATCGGCAGAAGATTCATGACCGATCTTTGCGCCACATTCCGCAAGGAAGGCGTCACCCGATGCCCGCCCCGCCTCAAACAGGCGCGAGATCAGGGCAGAGGACGGCTGCAGCTTTGAACCTGCGCTCAGCGCATTCATCAAAGCGTCATCAAGGATGAGGTGGATATGCAGATCCTTCATCTGACCACGTTCAATCCGCCCCTCGGCGATCAGCCGCTTGACGAAGGCGACCGAGCGCAGCTCTGACAAAAGCGTGGCATTGAAGCTGATCTCATTCACCCTGTTCTGAATGCCCAGCGGTGTTTCAGGCACCTCATCACGGCGCAGTGGGTTGACATGGATGATGAGGATATCGTCCGGCAGATCCCTGTCATATAGCGGCCAAAGCGAAGGATTGCCCGCGAAACC
This sequence comes from Pseudogemmobacter hezensis, assembly GCF_013155295.1. Lineage (GTDB taxonomy): Bacteria > Pseudomonadota > Alphaproteobacteria > Rhodobacterales > Rhodobacteraceae > Pseudogemmobacter > Pseudogemmobacter hezensis. The sequence goes on from NZ_JABJXT010000008.1 coordinate 77,663, forward strand.
ACCATCCCAATAGGCCTCGCCGTCGATTTCAACCGCCTGGAATACCGACGGAAGGCAGGCAGAGGCCATCAGAGCCTCGGGGCTGATCTCGCTGCCCGTGAAAACCCGCGCTTTGCCAGTTCTTACATTGGTTGCGCCAATGAAAAGAGCGGGCCCCGCATCGGTGCAAACCTGACTGAAATCCAGATCCGCTACCACGGGCGCAAGCGGATTTTGCCAGGCATCGCCCCAGGAATAGGGGCTGTAGATTTGGGCCGCGATCCCCGATGCGCTGAAGGGCAGCATTGCTTCACCGGCCTCCTGCATCAAACGCATGATCGGCATCATGGGCTGAAACCAGGGCAGAAGGACACGAAAATCACCAATATCGCCGATGCTTTCCCAAAGCCTCCGCAAACGCTTGCGGGCCGCCTCACGTCCTCCTGCAACCAATCCAGCCTTCAGCGCTGCGCCATTCAGCGCCCCCGCAGAGGTGCCACTGATCGCGGCAATCTCCAGCCTGCCATCCTCGAGGATGCGGTCAAGAACACCCCATGTATAAGCGCCATGTGCGCCGCCCCCCTGCAATGCGAGACTGATTTTGGTCATGTGAATCCCCTGACAGCAAAGATCGCGTCGGCGCCGTTTCCTTCAAAGGAAACGGACCGGATCCTTACAAGGATCCGGTGCCGCGCAGGATGAAACCTCGCTCAAAGAGCGGTCCAGCCGCCATCCACTGAAATCGTGGTTCCGGTGACCTGTGCGGCATAATCCGAGCACAGCCAGACAACCGTGCCGCCGATCTGCGTGGTGGTGACAAACTGACGTGACGGCTGGCGCTCGAGCATCACATCCCGGATCACTGTCTCGCGGTCCATATTGTGCACCTTCATCTGATCAGGGATCTGCGCCTCGACCAGCGGTGTCAGCACATAGCCCGGACAAACCGCATTGCAGGTGATCCCCTGCCCGGCCGTTTCCAGCCCGATGGTTTTGGTCATGCCAACCACACCATGCTTTGCCGTCACATAGGCCGATTTGAACGAGCTTGCCGTCAATCCATGGGCTGAGGCGATGTTGACGATCCGCCCCCACCCTTTTTCACGCATAAACGGCAAGGCAACTGCGCTGGTATGAAAGGCCGAGTTCATATTGATCGCGATAATCCGGTCCCAGATATCGGCCGGGAATTCATCAATCGGCGCCACATGCTGAATGCCGGCATTGTTGACAAGGATATCGCATCCACCGGCCTTGCTGACCAATGCCCGCGCCTCAGTGGCCTGGGACAGATCTGCCTGGATATAGGTGGCTTTGATCCCGTATTTTTCCGCAAACTCTGCGGCCAGGGCATGGTCCTCGTCACGATTCGTGAAACTGTTGAGGACAATATCGGCCCCGGCCTTCGCCAGTTCCTCTGCCACACCCAGACCGATTCCCGAGTTAGAGCCAGTCACAATCGCGCGCTTACCGGACAGATTCATAATCGCAAACTCCCTGCTGCACCCGCAGTAAAGACTAGCGCCTGAAGTGAGAATTTCCAGTTAAGATTGGTAAATATCGCCTGATCAAGCGCCCGTTTGGCGTGTATCACGCAATGCTTCAGCCAGACCCCCGAATAAAAAAAACGCCGGCACGAAGCCGGCGTTAAGTCGTTGAGGCAGGTTTCATACAGGCAAGAAACCTATCGAGCAGTAAGTCTTATATAGTCCTCTCTTCGCCGATGGCCAAGCTAAAAGTTTGAAAACCCTGGAACTCGGGCTTAGGTTCGCGCCAATCACCCCAGACCCTCCAGGGATTGTTTCCGGAATGCTGATCCAAATTCGTCGCAAACTGACAGGCCACAGGCTTGCCCCTGTGATTGTGCTGATCGCCGGACTAAGCCCTTTGCCCGCAAAGACAGAGCCCTCGCATGGCATAGCTATGTATGGCGCGCCTGCGCTACCCCCGGATTTTGTGTCTTTGCCACAAACCAACCCAGAGGCCCCGAAAGGCGGCAGCATCACGCTTGCCCTGCCTGGCACCTTTGACAGCCTTAATCCTTTTATCACCGCAGGCAATCCGGCGACCGGGATCACGCCGCTCGTGGTGGAAACACTAATGGGGCGAAATTATGACGAGCCCTTCTCGCTCTATGGGCTTTTGGCCGAATCGGTCGATACCGATTCGGCACGAAGCTATGTTGAATTCACCCTGCGTGAAGAGGCTCGATTCGCCGATGGCAGCCCCGTTACGCCCGAAGACGTGCTTTGGTCGTTTGAAACACTCGGCACTTTGGGCAATCCGCGCTATCACGCCGCCTGGGCCAAAGTGGCCAGCGCCGAGAAAAGCGGTCCGCGCTCTGTCCGCTTCACCTTCACCACCGCTGACCGGGAATTGCCGCTGATCCTGGGGCTGCGGCCGGTTTTGCAAAAGGCGCAGTGGCAGGGGCGCGATTTTACCGCGACCTCCTTTGATCCGCCGATGGGATCGGGGCCCTATACCGTCGCGCGGGTCGAACGCGGCACCTCGATCACCTATCGTCGCAATCCCGACTGGTGGGGCCGCGATCTGCCCTTCAATCGCGGCCAGTGGAACCTCGATGAGATCCGCTATGAGTATTTCGCCAATCCGCTGGCGATCTTTGAAAGCTTCCGCAGCGGCTTTGTCACCTCTTACCGTGAGACCAATCCGGCCCGCTGGGCCAGCAGCTATGATTTCCCCGCCATCCGCAGCGGCGATATTACCCTGTCCGAAATCCCCCATCACCGCCCCTCGGGGATCGAGGGCTTCGTTTTCAACACCCGCAACCCTTTGTTCCAGGACTGGCGGGTGCGCGAGGCGCTGATCCAGGCTTTTGACTTCACCTTCATCAATCAGGTGATCAATGGCGGCGTCCAGCCGCGGATAGAAAGCTATTTCTCGAACTCGCCCCTTGGCATGATCCCCGGCACCCCCGCCGAAGGTGACGAGCTTGCGCGGCTTTTGCCCTTTGCCGACAGCCTGCCCCCCGGCACGATTGAGGGCTATCGCCTGCCGGGCGCAAGTGATGCCACCAGCTATCGCCGCCAGCTGCGCAGCGCCGCGCGGCTTCTGGAAGAGGCGGGTTGGCATGCCGATGACAGCGGCATGCTGCGCGACAGCGCGGGTAGGCCCTTCCGCTTTGAGATCCTGCTGGGCGTAGGCCAGGATGAGATGATCGCCGTCGCCGCAATCTGGATAGAGGCGCTGCGGGCCCTGGGCATAGAGGCCTCGGTCAATGCGATCGACGCGGCGCAGATGCGTGAGCGCACCCGCGAATACCGCTTTGACGTGACGCATTACATCCGCTCGACCTCGCTTTCGCCCGGCAATGAGATGCTGCTTTACTGGGGCTCGGCGGGGGTGACCCAGCCTGGCAGCGGCAACTGGATGGGGGTTGATACGCCCGCGGTGGATGCGCTGATCGCGCAGATCCTCGGCACCGATGATCCGGCAGAGTTCCAGACCTCGGTGCGGGCGCTGGACCGGGTGCTGACCGCCGGGCGCTATGTGGTGCCGATCTGGTATTCTGACCGCGCCCGGATTGCGCACAGAAAAGAGTTGAAATATCCCGCCAAAATCCCACTTTATGGGGATTGGCTGGGATTTCAGCCGGATACCTGGTGGTATCAGGCTGAGTGATATATCCCTATCCGGTATCAGGGCCGCGCAGACGGTCTGAAATAATGGGCAGTAAAGGCAGACAGAGCATGAAAAAATACCTGATGATTGGCCTCATTCTGGCGGGGCTTGCGGGCTGCAACACCGTGGCTGGCGTGGGCGAGGATGTCTCGGGCGGGGCCCGCACCGTTCAGGGCTGGTTCTGATCGCAGATCCTCAGGCGCAGGCCCTTTCGCCGGCGCTGCTGCCCCAATCCGCCCCTTACACTTATGGCACAGCTTGTCGTTGCGTGTTTTTGCGCAGGCGCGGCTGTGCCTGAAAGCCGTTGAAATAACTTTGCGCAGGGGCGACGGCCAGGCTACAAGAGCCCGCGCAGACAGAGTCTGATCTCTGCCGCCGGTCTGGTGCGATTGCCACTTCGCCCGATTGGCAGGATCCTTTGCCGCCACCCTGTAAGCCTGTTCACAGAGGCAACGGCCAAAGCGGTCGGCCCCTGTCTTCCTTAACCAGAAAGCCCTGTTATGAGCAGCGACGCCCCCCAGAAAGAAGTCCGTCTCGACATCTTTATCGACCCCGTCTGCCCCTGGTGCCATATCGGCATGCAGAACCTGGAGAATGCGCTTGCCGCGCATCCGGGCCATCCCTTCCGCCTGTTCTGGCATCCGTTCCGCCTGAACCCCGATATCCCCAAAGCGGGCGTCGACAAGCGCGAATATCTGGAGGCGCGCTTTGGCGGCAAGGAAAAGGTCGATGAGGTCAATCAGCGTCTGCGTCAGGTGGCGCAGGACGCCGGGGGCGAGATCGACCCGGACCGCCCGCCCCGCCTGCCAAACACGCTGGATGCCCATCGGGTGATCGACTGGGCCGGGATTGAAGGCGTGCAGCATGAGGTTGTCACCCGCATCCTGCAGGCCTATTGGGATGAGGGGCGCGATATCGGCGACGCCGAAGTGCTGGCAGATATCGCCGCCTCGGCCGGTATGGACCGCGCCGCAACCCTGCGCCTTTTGCAGTCAGACGCCGATAAGGCAGAGCTGATCACCCGCGAAGGCGAGGCCCGCCGCAAGGGCGTGAATTCCGTCCCGACCTTCCTGATCGGGCAAAAATATGTCGTCAACGGAGCACAGCCGCCGAAGTTCTGGGCGGATGTGATCCAGGAAATAGCAAAGACCTGAACACCATGAATACCTCTGGCAGCCCGCGCCCTGCGGGCCCCAACCACGCGAAGCCCGCGCTTGGGCAAGTGGAATTTATCGCGCTGATTGCGATGCTTTTTGCGACCATCGCGCTGTCGATCGACGCGATGCTGCCCGCGATCACCGAGATCGGGCAGCTTCTGTCCCCCGAGGCCCCCAATCGCGCCATGCTGATCATTGGCGCGTTTTTCCTGGGCATGGGGCTTGGCACTTTTGTCTCTGGCCCGCTGTCTGACGCCTGGGGGCGCAAGACTGTGATGATGATCGGCGGCGCGATCTATTCGATTGCCTCGCTGGTGTGCTACTTCGCGGGCTCTCTTGAGGTGCTGATCGCCGCGCGTGTCGTCCAGGGGATCGGCGCTGCCGGCCCCCGCACCGTCTCGCTTGCTATGGTGCGCGATATGTACAGCGGTCGTGAGATGGCGCGGATCATGTCCTTCGCTATGATGATCTTCATGGTCGCCCCGGCGATTGCGCCGCTGATGGGTCAGGCGATCATCCATCTGGCCGACTGGCATGCGATCTTCCTGGCCTTCGTGATCTTCTCTGTGATCAGCCTCTTGTGGCTGGGCCTGCGCCAGCCAGAGACGCTGCCGCTGGCCGACCGCATCCCGCTGAACATTCCGCGGCTGATGGCCTCGACGAAGGATCTGTTCTCGCATCGGATCGTGGTGGTGACGATTGTGATCCAGGCGCTGGTGATGGCGGTTCTGGTCTCGCAGCTGTCCTCTATCGCCCCGGTGTTTGAAAAGCATTTCGGGCGTGGCACCGAGTTTCCGCTGTGGTTCGCGCTGGCGGCGGTCTTCTCGGCGCTTGGCTCGCTGGCCAATGCGCGGCTGGTGATGACGGTTGGCATGCGCCGCGTCGTCACCGTCACCTTTGCGGTGGTGCTGACGATCTCGGTCCTGGTGCTGATCTCGCTTTTGTGGATCAAACTGCCGCTTGGTGCCGACTTCGCGCTGTTCATGATCTGGCTGACCAGCCTCTTTTGCATGATGAGCCTGACCATGGGCAATCTGAACGCACTCGCGATGGAGCCGGTGGGCCATATTGCAGGCTTTGCGGCCTCGATCATGGCGGGGGTCTCGACGGTGCTGGCGGTTGTGCTGTCGCTGCCGGTGACCCAAAGCTTTACCGACAGCCATCTGCCGCTGGTCGCGGGTTCGGTGGTGTTCCTGGGCCTGGCGCTGGCGCTGATGCGGCTGACAAAGCGGTAACAGCCAGAGCGCCAAAGACGGCTACAATTTATCCCTTTGAAAAGGCGCGCGGATTACTTTCCGCGCGCCTTTTCTGCAAGGTCACGGGCGATGGCAAAGGCGCCCCGGATCCGGTCAGCCTCAGACTTCATCTCGCCCAGCAGCACGATCTTATTGCCCTGCACTTTGGCGGCGGGGCCCTGGTCTTTCAGGAATTCGACCAGGCCTGCCGGATTGGCGAATTTGTCGTTCTGGAAGGTCAGCGTCGCGCCTTTGGGTCCGGCATCCAGACGGTTGATCCCGGCCCGTTTCGCCATCGCTTTGATGCGCACGATCAGCATCAGCGTATTGACCTCTTTCGGGATCGGCCCGAAGCGGTCGATCAGCTCGGCGGCAAAACCCTCAAGCTCGACCTTCGACGAAAGGCCGGAAAGCCTGCGATAAAGCCCAAGCCGGATGTCGAGATCGGGGATGTAATCCTCTGGGATCATCACCGGCACGTTCAGGTTCAGCTGCGGGCTCCAGTCGTCCGAGACATCGGAAAGCCCGTCGATCTCGCCCGATTTAAGTTTCGCAATCGTCTCTTCCAGCATGTGCTGATACAGCTCATAGCCGACCTCGCGGATATGGCCCGACTGTTCCTCGCCCAAAAGGTTCCCCGCGCCGCGCAGGTCAAGGTCGTGGGACGCCAGGTTGAACCCCGCGCCCAGGCTGTCGAAACTGGCCAGCAGTTTCAGACGCTTCTGCGCCTGGGGCGTCAGGATCATCCGGGGCCGCGTGGTCAGATAGCAATAGGCCCGCGTTTTCGAGCGACCGACCCGGCCGCGGATCTGGTGAAGCTGGCTAAGCCCGAACATATCGGCGCGATGCACGATCATCGTGTTCGCGGTCGGGATATCCAGGCCGCTCTCAACGATGGTCGTCGCCACCAGCACATCGAACCGCCCGTCATAGAACTGGTTCATCCGCTCATCGAGGTCGCCCGCCGCCAGCTGGCCATGGGCGATGACATAAGAGACCTCAGGCACATGCGCCTTGAGGAATTCCTCAATCTCGGGGATGTCAGAGACACGCGGCACCACGAAGAACGACTGCCCGCCGCGATAACGCTCACGCAAAAGCGCCTCGCGCAGCGTGACCGTGTCGAATTCCGAGACATAGGTGCGGATCGCCAGGCGGTCCACCGGCGGCGTTGCGATGATCGACAGATCGCGCACCCCGGTCAGCGACAGTTGCAGCGTGCGCGGGATCGGCGTCGCGGTCAGGGTCAGCACATGGACCTCGGATCGCATCTCTTTCAGGCGTTCTTTGTGGCTGACCCCGAAATGCTGTTCCTCGTCGATGATCAAAAGGCCGAGGTTTTTCAGGTTCACCCCCTTGGCCAGCAGCGCATGGGTGCCCACCACGATATCAACGGTGCCGTCGCCGAGGCCCTTCCTGGTCTCAGCCGCCTCTTTCGCCGATACAAAGCGCGACAGCGGCCGCACGTTCAGCGGAAAGCCCCGGAACCGCTCGGCAAAGCTGCGGTAATGCTGGCGGGCAAGCAGTGTGGTCGGGCAGATCACCGCGACCTGCATCCCCGCCATAGCCGCCACGAAAGCCGCCCGCATGGCGACCTCGGTCTTGCCGAATCCCACATCGCCGACGATCAGCCGGTCCATGGGCGAGCCCTTTTCCAGATCCGCCACCACATCGCTGATCGCGGCCAGCTGGTCATCGGTTTCGGGCCAGGGGAAGCGGGCGGCAAAGGCCTCCCATGCGGAATGCGGCACATCCAGGATCGGCGCCGAGCGCAGCATCCGTTCGGCGGCAACCCGCATCAGCTTGTCGGCGATCTCGCGGATGCGTTCCTTGAGTTTCGCCTTCTTCGCCTGCCAGGCACCACCGCCCAGGCGGTCAAGCAGGCCTTCCTCATGGCCGTAACGCGAGAGAAGCTCGATATTCTCGACCGGAAGGTAAAGCTTCGCCTCTTCGGCATATTCGATCATCACCATCGCATGGGGCGCGCCCAGAGCGGTGATGGTCTCAATCCCCAGGTAGCGCCCCACGCCATGTTCGACATGGACGACCAGATCGCCGACCGAAAGACTGTCGATCTCGCGCAGGAAATTCTCGGCCTTGCGCTTGCGGGCGGGTTTGGCAACCAGCCGGTCGCCCAGCACATCCTGTTCGGATATGACGGCAAGACCTTTGGCGGTGAAACCCGCCTCAAGCGCCCAGATGATCTGATGAACTGCGCCGGGCTTGCCTGCGCCTTTGACGGGCGCGGCGTCAACGTCGCGCAGATCGCGGATGGTTTCGGTTGCTATATTCTGATCGGTCAACAGACCGCGCAGACGCTCCAGCGCGCCTTCGGACCAGGAGGCCAGCACGACATGGCGATCCTGGCGCAGCTGGCGGATATGATCGGCCAGGGCCTCAAAAAGATTGACGGATTCCTGCTGACGCTCGGGGGCAAAGCTGCGGCCCGCGCGCCCGCCCGCATCCAGAACCGAGGGTCCGGGGCTTTGTGCCAGCGGCGAAAGGCGGATCTCACGGCGATCAGAAAGCGCCGTTTTCCAGGCCTCTTCGTCAAGGTAAAGGCCCTGGGGGGGCACCGGCTTATAGACGGAATCCATCTTCGCCCGCGCCGCCATCGCATCATTGCGGGCGTCATAGGCGTCAGCCACCGCCTCCCAGCGGGCCAGCTGCATCACCGGGACCTGGTCATCCAGCATGACCGTGGCCTCGGGCAGATAGTCGAAGATTGTCTCAAGCCGCTCATGGAAGAAGGGCAGCCAATGCTCCATCCCCTGATGCTTGCGCCCCGCACTGACGGCCTCATAAAGCGGATCATCCGAGCCGCCCGCGCCAAATTCCACCCGGTAGTTCTGGCGGAAACGGGTGATCGCGGGTTCATCCAGGATCACCTCAGACATCGGCGCGAATTCGACCGATTTCAGCTTTTCCGTGGTGCGCTGGCTGGTGGGGTCAAAGCGGCGGATGCCGTCCAGTTGATCGCCGAAGAAATCCAGCCGCACCGGCCCATCCGGCCCCGGCGGCCAGATATCGACGATGCCACCGCGCAGCGCATAATCCCCCTGTTCGGCCACGGTCGAGGCCGGGGTAAAACCCATACGCGCCAGGAAATCACGCAGCCGTTTCTCATCGACACGGTCGCCCAGTTTCACCTGGAACGAGGCCTCTCGCACCACCTGGCGCGAGGGCAGCTTCTGACTGGCGGCATTCAGCGTGGTGACCAGCACGAAAGCGCCGGGCAATCCTTCGGCCAGCGCCGCCAGCACCGACATGCGCCGGGCCGAGGTTTCAGGGTTCGGCGAGACACGGTCATAGGGCAGACAATCCCAGGCCGGCAGGCTCAGAACAGGCACACCCGGCGCGAAAGCCCGCAGCGCGGCCCGCATCGCCTCGGCCCGTTTGTCATCGCGGGCGACATGGATGACGGGGCGGCCCTTTTCCAGCTCGCGTGCAAGCAGGAAGCCGTCATAGCCTTCCGGCGCCCCTCCGAGGATTATCGGCAGATGGACCATGGTCTCAGTAAAGCACAGAATGGGAAAGGTTGCGCCACATGCCGAAAAGCGAGGTGGTGAAAATCGCCACCATACCGATCATCTGCACATAACGGCGCAGCTGGATCAGACGCCGCAGCAAGGCCTCGCCCTGATTGTCGCCGCCCTCGATCTGCAAAGAGGTGCGCAGGCTCAGCCAGCCCACGGGCACCATCCAGATGGTCATCAGAAACAGCGCCTGGGCGAATTCGATCCAGTACCAGAAGGCCATCATGGCCAGTGCGGTAAAGAAGAAGGTCAGTCCAAAGAACATCGGCATTGCGGCGGTGCGCGCCACGCCCAGCATGCGCCGTGCCCTGATGCCGGCCAGCGTCTCGATATCCAGCTGCGTCTGCCCGCCCTCACGTCGGCCGCGGCTGATCATGTCAAAGGGCACGCCCAGCACCCAATGGCTGGACATCGACCAGATCACAGCCAGCCCGATCCAATACCAGAGATTTGAGAAGGACCGCAGGTCGATCACTTCGGTGACAATGTGGTAAAGCTCCACCTGCGCGGCTTCCCTGTCTTAAGGACTGATTGTCGCGCCCCCCGCACTTGAAGAGGCCCCCCTTTCCATGGCAGGCAAGGGCACGGGCTGCAAGCCCTCTCGACATTTGCCTTGCTCAAAGGCCCCGCTGAATGGCCGCCATGCTGCATATGATGCAGCGGCTCTGGTCTGAGCACGGGGTCAGGGACCCCAGATATGCAACCGATCCAGGCCGCCTTCCCCGCCACCCGCCACCGCCGCAACCGGCGCAGCGCAGCCCTCAGGGCTTTGACGCGCGAAAATGAGCTGAGCGTCAACAACCTGATCTGGCCGGTTTTTATCCGCGAAGGCCAGGGGATCGAAGAGCCGATCGCCTCGCTGCCCGGCGTCAGCCGGCTGTCGCTTGACCGCCTTTTGGTGCGCGCCGAAGAGGCGGCGGCCTTGGGCATCCCGGCGATCTGCCTCTTTCCCTATACCGACCCGGATCTGCGCAATGAGACCTGCGAAGAAGCCTGGAGCCCGGACAATCTGACCAACCGTGCCATTCGCGCGCTGAAGGCGGCGCTGCCCGAACTGGCGGTCATGACCGATATCGCGCTGGATCCCTATAACGCCAATGGCCATGACGGCTTTGTCCGCGATGGCATCATCGTCAATGACGAGACGGTAGAGGCGCTGGTGAAAATGGCGCTGGCCCAGGCCGATGCGGGCGCGGATATCCTGGGCCCCTCGGATATGATGGACGGGCGCATCGGTGCGATCCGCCAGGCGCTTGAGGCGGCGGGCCATAAGGATGTGGCGATCATGTCTTATGCCGCGAAATATGCCAGCGCCTTTTATGGCCCGTTCCGCGATGCGGTTGGCGCGGGCTCGCGGCTTGTGGGCGACAAAAAGACCTATCAGATGGATCCCGCCAACAGCGATGAGGCAATCCGACTGGTGGCGCGGGATCTGGCCGAGGGCGCGGATATGGTGATGGTCAAGCCCGGCCTGCCCTATCTGGACATCTGCCACCGGGTGAAAGAGGCCTTTGGCGCCCCGACCTTCGCCTATCAGGTCTCGGGCGAGTATGCGATGATCCAGGCGGCGGCGCAGAACGGCTGGATTGACGGCGAAAAGGCGATGCTGGAAAGCCTGATGGCCTTTCGACGGGCCGGATGTGACGCGATCCTGACCTATTTCGCGCCCGCGCTTGCCCGGCTGCTGCGCGGATAAGGCGGGCGATGCGGGCAAGCCTGCGGGTGGGCTGCGCTTTTGATATGGGCATCTGATCCTGGCAAAGGTGGGGAAACCCGCCTCTTGCGACAGAAAATTGCGCATGGCCGATGACAAAGCCCGCTTGCCCCGCTAGATTTAGCGCAAATGGGGACACAGAGCCCCTGCTTACGGTATTGAGGGCAGAGCTATGGAAAAACTGACAAGACGCGCCTTGCTGGCTGGTGCAGGATCGGCAACGCTGCTGACGGCGGCCTGCGGCAATGGGGTTGGCTCGAACGGGGCGGCGCAGATTGATGCGCGGGTCGATGCGACGCAGAACTATCTCTTCGGCCGCTATCCGGGCACGCGTGAGCTGGCCAGCCGCGCCAATGGCGTGCTTTACATGCCGTTGATGACCGAGGCCGGATTTGTCTGGGGCGGCGCTTTCGGGCGCGGTGCATTGCGCATCCAGGGCGCGACGGTCGATTATTACTCGGCCACCAAGGCCAGCGTTGGCCTGCAGATCGGTGCGCAGCAATATGCACATGCGCTGTTTTTCATGACTCCCTCGGCGATGGAAGAGTTCCGTCGCTCGTCCGGCTGGGCGGCTTCGGCCGATCTGCGCTATGCAACGCCCGAGGAAGGCGCCTCGATCGGCAAGGCCACCACCGAAAGTGAGCCGGTCATCGCGCTGATCTTCGGCCAGCAGGGGCTAATCGCAGGCGCAACGCTGGCGGGCGTGAAATACACCCGTATCATTCCCTGATCCGACCCGGATCTGAAATGGCCCGAAACTGAAATGACCCGAACCTGAAATGACCCGGATCTGACCATGTCGCTGGAAAGCCTGATTTCTCGCTGGGGGCTTTGGGCGGTATTCTGGGGCTGTTTCTTTGAGGGCGAAACCGCCGCCGTGCTGGGCGGGGTGATCGCACATCACGGGCTGACAGGGTGGAAGGTCACGGCAATCGTTGCTTTTTGCGGTGCCGTTGCCGGGGATCAGATGTGGTTTCTGCTGTCGCGCCATATCTCTGGCCAGGGCTGGATCGCCTCGCGGCTGGCGCGGCTGCGGGGGAAACCCGGGGCGGCGCAGATCCGGCAATGGGTATCCGATCATCCGGACGGGCTGACGCTTGCGTTTCGTTTTGTGCCCGGGACGCGCATTCTGGGCCCGATTTTGCTGGCTCAGGCCGGGGTAAGCTGGCTGCGATTTACCGCGCTGAATGCGCTGTCATGCCTGGTATGGGCGGTGGGGTTCACCGCCATCGGCTATCATTTCGGCCTTGCCGCGCATGTGATCCTGGGCCGTTTGCACGGGCTGCATCTGGGGCTTTTGCTGCTCTTTGTGATAGCGGCGGGTCTGGCGCTGCGCCTGGTGATACGCGCCCGCACCCGCCGCTGACAGTCCTTGCGCCTCTGGCTTTGCGCTTCTGGCGGCGTCTTTCCTGGTTCAGCGCGGCAGGCGACGGATCAGGCTGGAGGTGTCATTGCGCCCGCCCCCCATCAGCTGCACATCCTTATAGAACTGGTCGACCAGCGCGGTGACCGGCAGGCTGGCGCCGATCTCTTCGGCGGTATCAAGGCAGATCGCCAGATCCTTGCGCATCCAGTCAACGGCAAAGCCGAAATCGAAACGGTCTTCCAGCATGGTCTGATGCCGGTTCGCCATCTGCCAGCTGCCCGCCGCGCCCTGGCTGATCACCTCGACCACGGCAGCACCATCAAGCCCGGCCTTCGCGCCAAAGGCCAGCGCCTCGGAAAGCCCCTGCATCAGCCCTGCGATACAGATCTGGTTCACCATCTTGGCCAGCTGCCCCGCGCCGACATCGCCGATCCGGCGGCAAATGCGGGAATAGGCGGCAATCACCGGGGCTGCGCGCTCAAAATCCGCCTGTGCCCCGCCGCACATCACCGAAAGCACACCGTTTTCCGCCCCCGCCTGACCGCCCGAGACCGGCGCATCGACGTAAGACAGCCCCTTTGCGTCCGCGATTTCCGCCAGCTCACGGGTGACTTTGGCTGAAACGGTGGTGTGATCGACAAAGACCGCGCCCGGGGCCATGCCCGCAAATGCCCCCTCAGGCGACAGACAAACCTCGCGCAGATCATCATCATTGCCGACGCAGCACATGACGAATTCGGCCCCCGCCGCCGCCTCTTTTGCCGAGGGAACCACCCTGCCCTGATGCTGCGCCCCCCAGGCCTGCGCGCGGGCGGGCGAGCGGTTCCAGACCGTCACCTCATGGCCCTTCGCGGCCAGATGCCCCGCCATGGGGAAGCCCATCACCCCCAGCCCCAGAAATGCGACTTTTGCCATGGCGGTGCTCCTTTTGCCGTGAATTGCCCTTGGACCTTTGTTCGACTAGGAACCCTTTGAACTCTGGTCGTCAAGGACGGGCCCCAATGCTGACCCTTTTTCGCTGGCTGATGCGCATTGTCGCCGGGCTGATCGCGCTGTCGCTTGTGACGCTGATGGTGTTTTACTGGTTCCTGTCGCGCTCACTGGTCGATTACAACGAGGATTTCACCCTCGATGGCATCACCGGCCCGGTCGAGGTGGTCAGAAACAACGACTCGGTGCCGCATATTTTCGGCCAGAACGACCATGACACCTATTTCGCGCTTGGTTTTGTGCATGCCCAGGATCGTCTGTGGCAGATGACCATGCTGCGGCGCACCGCGCAGGGGCGACTGTCTGAGATGTTCGGCCCGCGCACCCTGGCCGTGGACGAGCTGGTCCGCCGCTACGACCTTTACGGCCTGGCGCTGGAATCGGTGAAGGCGCAGGATCCCGAAACCCTGGCGGTGCTTGAGGCCTATTCGGCAGGCGTCAATGCCTGGATCGAGCAGGTCAATTCCGGGGCACGGGGCCGGGGCGCGCCAGAATTCTGGCTTTTTGACCGGGAGATCGCCGCCTGGGCCCCGGCGGATTCGATTGCCATCCTGAAACTGATGGCGCTGCAGCTGACCGGCCAGGGCCAGAATGAGGTGCTGCGGGCCAGGCTGTCGCTGACGCTTTCGCCAGAGCGGCTGGCCGATATCCTGCCAGAGGATCCGACGAAGGGCATCACCTCGCCCGATTATGCCAGCCTGATCCCCGGTGCCACGCCAGGCCCCGGCGCAAAGCCCGTCGATTTCGCCCTTGGCCCGTTTTCGCCGCTGGCGGAACCTGCGCTTGCGGGGGCCTCGAATGCCTGGGCTGCGGCGGCGGAACGCTCGGCCGCGGGCGGCGCGCTTTTGGCCAATGACCCGCATCTGGGCTTTTCTGCGCCGACCATCTGGTATCTGGCACGGCTGGAGCTGTCGACAGGCGGCGTGATCGGCGCGACCATCCCCGGCATGCCCGTGGTGATGATCGGGCGCAGCGAGGAAATGGGCTGGGGCCTGACCACAGCCTATCTGGATGACCAGGACATCGTCATTGAAAAGCTGAACCCCGACAATAATGAGGAATATCAGCTGCCTGACGGCACATATGAGAAATTCACCACCCGCCAGACCGTGGTGCGCGTCAAAGATGCCGAGCCGCTGACCCTGACGCTGCGCTGGTCGAGAAACGGGCCCGTTCTGTCGGGCCGGCAGTATGATCTGCAATCGGTCACGCCTGCGGGCCATGTGGCGGTGATGTCCTGGACGGCGCTTTCGCCCGCTGACACCTCGATGACGGCGGCGATGCGGCTGATGAAGGCGAGATCGATCAGCGATGCGATCGAGGCGGGCCGTCTTTACATCGCGCCGGCGCAGAACCTGATGCTGGCGGGCAAAGAGGGGATCGCGCTGCAGATGATCGGCGCGATGCCGATCCGCGATGCAGCCCACCCCAGCCAGGGGCGGATGCCTGCACCGGGCTGGGTGGCGGCGACGGGCTTCAAAGGGATCTTCCCCTATGAGGAAAACCCGCGCTTCCTGAACCCGCCCGAGGGGATCCTGGGCAATACCAACAACAAGACCGTTGACCGCCCCTTCCCGCATCATGTCAGCTTCAACTGGGGCGACACACAGCGCATCCAGGCCTGGCTTGCGCTGTTCCAGGCCCGCGAGGTCCATACCCGCGAAAGTTTCATGGAGGCGCAGCTGGATACCGTGAACCCCACGGCGCGGCTGTTGCTGCCGCTGGTCGGCGCCGATCTGTGGTTCACCGGCGAGGCCGCCCCCACCGGCAGCCAGGAAGAGTTCCGCCAGCGGGCGCTGACCCTGCTGGCCGCCTGGAATGGCGAAATGAGCGAACATGCCCCCGAGCCGCTGATCGCCGAGGCCTGGCTGCGCGTGCTGATGGAGCGGCTGGTCCAGGACGAGCTGGGGCCGCTGGCGCAGAATTTCCGCCGCATCGACCCGGTCTTTATCGAGCGCGTCTACCGCAATATTGGCGGCGCCTCGGTCTGGTGCGATGTGGTGCAATCGGCCCCGGTCGAGACCTGCACCGATATGGCGCGGATGGCGCTGGACGAGGCGCTGATCCAGCTGTCGGAAGGCTATGGTCGCAATATCGAAAGCTGGCGTTGGGGCGATGCGCATCAGGCCACGCATGATCATGCGGTGCTGGGCGAGGTGCCCTTCCTGCGCTGGTTCGTCAATATCCGCCAGTCAACCTCGGGCGGGGATGACACGCTGATGCGGGGGGTGACGAAAGGCTCTGGCCCGAACCCCTATCTGAACGTCCATGGCGCGGGCTATCGCGGGGTCTATGACTTTGCCGACCCCGACAGCTCGATCTTCATCACCGCGACGGGGCAGTCGGGCCATCCGCTGTCGCGCCATTATGACGACCTGGGCGAGCTGTGGCGGCGCGGTGAATACACCCCGATGTCGCTGGATGCCGATCTCGCCCATGCGGCAGCAGCGGGTGTGATGATGCTGACCCCGGCAGGGGCAGCCGATCAGCCGCAGGAATGAAAGCGGGCCGCATAGGGCATTGAGATCAGCCCTATGCGGCCCGCTATCGGTGTCAGTCGCGCAAAGGGCCTCAGCGACCCCCGGATGCCCCGGCACCCTGACGGTCGCCGGGCAGAGATGGCACGGTCCAAAGCACAAAGAGGCAGACAAATACCGCCACCGTGCTGAAACTTCCGCGCAGATAGAGGCTGCGCAGGGGTTCTGAAAAGCCCCAGCTATTGCCGAAATCTGCCGCGAAAAGTTGGCCCAGATGCTCGCCGCCAAGCGCCCAGACCAGGACAAAGCCAAGGGCGATCAGCAGCCGCCCGCCATAGGAACAGGCGGCCAGCACCGGCAGCATCGGCAGCGCGGCGATCAGACAATGCAGCGCCAGGCCGCCCGGGGTCAGCGGCAGTGAGGGTGTTTCCGGCAGGCCGCGCCCCTGCGCCAGATAGGGCATCGCCACCCCGGCGCTGAGGGTCAGGTAATGCGTGCCGCTGGCCAGCACTGTGCCCAAAAGCCCGCAAACCAGCGCCCGCCCCACCCGCGTCACAGCGCCCGGGCTATTCCCCGGTGTATTCAGAGCATTCGGGCTTACAGTTTCGCCCATTCCGCCGCCTGCCTCTCATTCCATTCGACATCGATGCGCCAGCCCTCATCGGTCTGGCTCTCTGCGGTGATCAACCCGCGCTGATGCAGCCAGGCCCGTTTGCGCCCCGCATCAAAGCCCAGATCAAGCGTCGCGCGGGTCTTCTCGGCCTCAAAACTGGCCGAGATCGCGGTCAGCAGCTCATCCACCCCCTCGCCGGTCAGCGCCGACAGAACGAAGGTGCCGGGGCGGCTGGCGGCCTGGGCCTCAAGCGCCTCACGCGCTGAGGGGTCAACCAGATCAAGCTTGTTCCAGATCTCGAACTTCGGCGTTTCGGGCGGCACGCCCAGCGAGGTCAGGATATCCTCGACATCGGCGGCCTGTTCGGCGGTTTCGGGATGCGAGATGTCCCTCACATGCAGGATGAGATTGGCCGAAAGCACCTCTTCCAGCGTGGCGCGAAAGGCCGCAACAAGCTGCGTCGGCAGATCCGAGATGAAGCCCACCGTATCCGACAGGATCACCCGGCGCGAACCGCCATTGGCGCCAGGGATCTCAAGCGCCCGCATGGTGGGGTCAAGGGTTGCGAAAAGCATGTCCTTCGCCAGCACCTCTGCCCCGGTTACCCGGTTGAAAAGCGTGGATTTTCCGGCATTGGTATAGCCCACCAGCGCCACAATCGGGAAAGGCACTTTCGCCCGCGCCGCCCGATGCAGGTGGCGGGTTTTCACCACCTTTTCCAGCTGACGGCGCAGCCGGATCGCGTGATCGTCAATCGCGCGGCGGTCGTTTTCCTTCTGCGTCTCGCCGGGGCCGCCGACGAAACCAAAGCCGCCCCGCTGCCGCTCAAGGTGGGTCCAGGCGCGCACCAGCCGGGTGCGCTGATATTGCAGCGCGGCCAGTTCCACCTGCAAAACGCCCTCTCGGGTGCGGGCGCGGTCAGCGAAAATCTCAAGGATCAGCGAGGTCCGGTCGAGAAGTTTGACCTTCCACTCGCGTTCCAGGTTGCGCTGCTGCACGGGCGTCACCGGACCATCGACAAAGACGAGGCCGATCTTATCTGCCCGCAGGCGCTGGCCGATCTCTTCCACCTTGCCAAGGCCAAAGAGCGTGCCCGGCAGGGTTTTCGAGACCCTGACCACCTCTGACCAGACCACATCCATATTGGGCAGCGCCGCCGCCAGGCTGACGGCCTCGGCCAGCCCATGCTCGGGCAGGCGGCGGCTGTGACGGCGGCGGATATCGGCATGCAAAACAACGGCCCGCGTCCTTTCGGTCGCGGTCAGCTGCCACTTGCTGCGCTCTGCCCGGTCTTTGGACAGGGCACCGAAGAAATCGTCCTCACCATCCGCTGCCCCCTCTGGCAAGAGGGGGGCTGGCTGGAATGCAGAGGGATCGTCTGCGGAATCAGAGGGGGGATCTGAAGGCGTATTTATCAGTCTTCGCCTTCATAAAGACTGATCGGTGCACCAGGCATGATCGTCGAGATCGCGTGTTTATACACCAGCTGCGACTGGCCATCACGGCGCAGCAGCACGCAGAAATTGTCGAACCAGGTAATCACACCCTGGAGTTTGACCCCGTTGATCAGGAAGATGGTTACCGGAACCTTTGCCTTGCGGACATGGTTCAGGAAAGCGTCCTGGAGGTTCTGTTTGTCGCCAGCCATTGTTTCTTTTGCCTTGCGCTTTGGCCCACGTCACGCGCGGGTTTGAATGGTGCGGCAGGACCTGCGTAAATCAGAAGATAAAACAGCCCCACCAGCCCCGGAAAAGGTAAACCTGCCGGGCTGAAAGGATAATAGGCGGGAATATCAGGGTTTCCAGAGCGGAAATTACGATTCACCCCGGAGATATGGCCGGAATGCCCGCCACTGTTGCGAAAAAACCAGTTATCCCCGGTGCTTGCCGGATAAATGCCGCCCCCCGCGGCCGCGCCAGTTGCCAGGGGCCAGCAATGCGATCAGCGCCAGCGTCTCCAGGCGGCCCAGAACCATGGTCAGCCCCAGAATCACCTTGACCGGGTCAGAAAGCCCGGCCCAGGACAAAGGCTCTTCGCCGGCAAGCCAGGCCAGCTGCCCGGTGGTCGTCAGCGCAGAAAGGCAAAAGATCAGCGCCTCTTCAAAGCGCAGACCGAAAACCGTCAGCACCGCCGTGACCAGCGCCACCGAAATGGAAAAAAGCATGAAGAAGATCCAGGCAAACCAGGCCCCGCGCATCCCCAGCCGCCGATTGGCCGCGCCACCGCTGCCGATGGAATGGGGGTGGATGATTTTCTCCAGCTCGCGCCGCCCCTGCAGCCACAGCGCCCAGACCCTGAGCAGCGTCACCCCCCCCGCCGTGGTCGCAACCCCGCCGCCGATAATCGCCAGCCCCATCAGCATCAGCCCCGGCGAGCCCATCCCCGCCCAGCTGCGCGCCGAAGACCACCACATGCTTTCATAGCCCGTCGTGGTCAGAAAAGAGGTGGCGGTGAACAGCGCTCCCCAAAAGGCGCGGATCAGCGCGGCAATCCCCTCGTCCGAGCCTGCGCTGGCATCGGCAACCAGATGGCGCAGCATCAGCGCCAGCACCACCAGCGCGATCAGAAACAGGCCCAGCCGGATTTCAGGATCCTGGCGCAAAAGGGTGCGCTTTTGCCCAGGCAGCTCAAACGGCATCAGATGACGGCTGAGCGCGAGCAGCAGGAAGAAGAAAATAAGCACCTCGCCCGCGAGGCCCGAACCCGCCACCGCCCTGCCCGTCCCGGCGCTGATCCCGCTGGTCGAAAGCGTGCCCATCGCTTGGGTCAGCGCGATCAGACCATCCTCGCCCGCCACCAGCAGCATCAGCCAAAGCGCGAATGTCAGCCCCAGGTAGACCGGCAAAATCGCCGCTGCGACACGTATCAGCCGCTCTCGCGGGTCGGCGAAACTGCCTGAAAGGCGATGACCCGACGGGGCGGCCGTGCCGGAAGCAGCCCCTCCACCCCTGGCAGACGTCAGCGGCTGACCGCTCTGCCCCGGCAACTGCCCCGATATCACCTCAGAGCCGCCAAGGTTCAGCGGCGCCAGCACCGCCCAGGCGGCCAGCAACACGAAAAACCCGCCCAGCCAGCCCGCCATCGCCCGCCAAAGATGCGCCGAGGGCGGCAGACGGTCTGGCGCATAGACCGTGGCCCCGGTGGTGGTGAAAGACGATAGCATCTCGAACCACAGGTTCAGCAGCGTGGTGTCGCGCAAAATCGACAGCATCGGCAGCGCGAAAGCAAAGGGCAAAATCGCATAGGTGCCCGCCAATGCGCCAAGCTGCCCATAGGCCGTGCTGCGCCGCGCGGGCCGCTGGGTGGCAATCGCCAGCATCGTGGTCAGGGTCAGAAGCAGCAGCGACGCATAGAAAAACGCCTGCGCCGTATGGGCGTCGCGCATGATCGCGGCATGGGCTGCGGGCACCAGGGCAAGCAGGCCAACCACCCCCAGCGACAGCACCAGAAGCGGCACCTCGCGCAGGGCAGGGCCACGCGGCTGCCTGAATGCGGGCTGGGGCGGTGCGGGCTGGCGCGGTGCGGGCTGGCGTGCCGGATTGGGGGCCGGATTGGGGGCCGCGCCGCGCCCGGCATTGCTTTCGGCGGGCGCGTTGTTGGCGGGACCGGGCATCAGAAAAAGTCGATCGAGACCTGGAACAGGCGCTCGACCTCGGGGACGTCTTTGGTCAGGGCAAAGACTGCGACCACATCGCCTGGCTCGATGCGCATATCGGGCTGGGGTTTCAGCACCCGATCCCCCTTCATCACACCGCCGACCAGCACGCCCTCGGGGAAGGCGATCTCGCGGATCATACGCCCCGAAATCGGCGAGGTCGACATCACCTGCGCCTCGATCATCTCGGCCTCGCCATCCCCCAGCGAATAGACCGCCCTGACCCGCCCATGGCGGATATGGCGCAGGATAGAGCTGACGGTCGTGGCCCGCGGGTTGATCCAGGCGTCGATATTCAGCGCCGCCATCATCGGCGCCATCGTCGGGTCATTGACCAGCGCAATCGCCAGCTGGCAGCCCGCCTGTTTCGCCCGGACCGAGACCAGCAGATTGGTCTTGTCGTCATCGGTGACCACCAGCACGGCATCGGCGCGGTCAACCGCCGCCTCGGCCAGCAGCTCCATATCCATCCCGTCGCCATTCAGAACGATGGTGCGCGACAGCTGATCGGCGGCGGCCTCGGCGGTGGCGCGGTCGCGCTCGATCATGCGCACCCGAACCCGGTCAAGCCGTGCCTCAAGCGTGCGGGCGACGGTCAGCCCGACATTGCCGCCGCCGATGATGACGATGCGGTCCTGTTTGTGGCTGCGTTTGCCGAAGATGCCCAGGCTGCGCTGCACATCCTCGGCATGGACGAAGATATAGATCTGATCGTCCTCCAGCAGCTGGTCATTGGGGTCGGGCGCGAAAAGCCGCCCCTGGCGGCGCACCCCCACCACAATCGCCCTGAGGCCGGGGAAGAGATCATTCAACTGCCGCAGCGGCGTGTTCAGAACCGGGCATTCCGCGCTGAGCTGCAGGCCCAGAAGATGTGCCCGCCCCTGCATGAAGACCTCGGTATCAAAGGTCTCTGGCGCGGCCAGGCGCTGCAACGCGGCCTCGGCCACCTCGCGCTCGGGGCTGATGATCACGTCAATCGCCAGCCGGTCGGCATTGTAGAGATCGGAATATCCGGTCTCGAGGTAATTCTGCGCCCGGATCCGCGCAATGCGGCGGGTAACATTGAAGGCGCTGGCGGCGATCTGGCAGGTGACCATATTCACCTCATCGGAATAGGTCGCGGCGATCACCATATCGGCGTCACGCGCCCCGGCCCGGGCCAGCACATCAGGATGGCTGGCAAAGCCGACCACGCCCTGAACATCCAGCATCTCAGTCGCGCGGCGGATCAGCTCGGCATTGGTGTCGACGATTGTGACATCGTTCTTCTCGCCCGCCAGCTGACGGGCGATCTGCCAGCCAACCTGACCCGCGCCGCAGATGATGACTTTCATACCGCTCTCCTGCCTTTGACGCGCCTGTTATAATGGGCCGCTATGCGCTGCAATGTGGCGGCGATGCCGCAAGCGCTGGCGGGATGGGGCGTCAGCCGTCATCCCCCTCCTGGAATTCCTCATCGAAATAGGCGCTGCGGGTGCCCGACTTCGACGAGGTCACCACGCCGAGGCTTTTCAGTTTGCGGTGCAGAGCCGAGCGTTCCATGCCGACGAAATTGGCGGTGCGGCTGATATTGCCGCCGAAACGGTTGATCTGGGTCAGCAGATATTCGCGCTCGAACAATTCCCGCGCCTCGCGCAGCGGCAGGGTTGCGACCGCGCCGCCCAGAACCATGCTGTCGCCCTGGGCCCCCTGGCCCTCATTTCCGGGCAGCTCGCGGGCCTCGATCTCGCCTGCGCCATCGCCCAGGATCAGCACCCGCTCGATCATATTGCGCAGCTGGCGGATATTGCCGGGCCAGGACATGGTCTGCAGCATCGCCTCGGCGTCCTGGCTGATCACCCGCTGCGGCAGGCCCTGGCTGCGATGGAAATACTCGACGAAATGGCGGGCCAGTTCGGGGATATCATCACGGCGATCGGCAAGGCTGGGCACCTGGATCGGCACGACATTCAGACGGTCGAACAGCTCCTGGCGGAAGCGGCCGGCGCGGATCTCGCCCGGCAGATCGCGCGAGGTCGAAGAGATCACGCGCAGATCGACGCGCACCTTGTCGGTGCCGCCCGCGCGGGTGAATTGCTGCTCGGTCAGCACCCGCAGGATCTTGGACTGGGTGCCATTGGGCATATCGCCCACCTCGTCGAAATAGACGACGCCGCCATGGGCCTGTTCCAGCAGCCCCGCCTCGACGCCACGTTCAGGCGTTTCGCGGCCGAAAAGCACCTCTTCCATCCGCTCTGGCTCAATCGTCGCCGAGGAAACGGTGACAAAGGGCGCCGAGGCCCGGTTCGAGTTCAGGTGGATATACCGCGCCGCCAGCTCTTTGCCAGAGCCGGGCTGCCCGGTCAGCATCACCCGCCCATTCGATTTCGTCACCTTGTCGAGATGCGATTTCAGCGCCTTGAACGAGGGGCTGGAGCCGATCATCTCGGTCGAGGTGACATCGCGGCGCTTCAGCTCATTGTTCTCGCGGCGCAGGCGCGAGGTTTCCATCGCCCTGGCAACAACCAGCACCAACTGATCGATATTAAAGGGCTTTTCGATAAAGTCATAGGCGCCCTGCTTGATCGCGGCGACCGCGATCTCGACATTGCCATGGCCGGAAATGATGATCACCGGCACGTCGGGATTGTCGCGTTTGACGGTTTTGAGGATGTCGATCCCATCCATCCGGCTGTCTTTCAGCCAGATATCAAGCACCATAAGATCGGGCGCTTCAGCGTTGATTTCGCTGATACAATCCTCAGAATTGGCTGCCAGGCGAACTGAATAGCCCTCATCTTTCAGGATGTCTCCGATCAACTCGCGGATATCTTTTTCGTCATCGACGATCAGAATGCTCATCTCAGTCTCCATTCCCGCTGTGAGGGGCGTCATCGCCCCGTTGCGGGCTATTGTTGTCTGTTGTCTGTTCTGCGGTCTGCGCGGCTGGTTGCGGCGCGAGGTTGCGGCCCATCCGGCGCTTGTGCAGCCGCGGAAGGCGGATCTCTGCCATGGCGCCGTGATGGGAATTTCCTTCAAAAACAGGGGCATCACTCAGGCTGAGGCTGCCGCCATGTTCCTCGATGATCTTTCGCACGATGGACAGCCCCAGCCCTGTTCCTTTGGCGCGGGTGGTTACATAGGGCTCGAACAGGCGGGCCCGGTCTTCGGGCAGGCCGGTGCCATTGTCCAGGATGCGGATGACCGTCTCGGCCTCGTCATTGTGCAAGAGGATGCGGATCTGCGGCACATATCCAGCAGACGCCGCATTTTCCGCAAAGGTTTCAGTGGCTTCCCCGGCGTTCTTAATCAGGTTTGTCAGGGCCTGGCTGATCATCGTCGCGTCCAGATCCAGCAAAAGCGGCCCTTCGGGGATCTCTGTCACAAAGTTGACGCCGGGCTGGCCGGCCCGTTGCAGGGTCACCGCGTCTTTCACGATTGCGATCAGATCGGTTTCGCGCCGATCCGGTTCCGGCATGCGGGCGAATTTGGAAAACTCATCAACAATGCGGCGCAAGTCATTGGTCTGACGCACAATAACATCGGTCAGGCTTTGCAGCTCTTCGACATCCTGCACCTGTTTTGAGAATTTGCGCTTCACCCGCTCGGCCGAAAGCTGGATCGGCGTCAGCGGGTTCTTGATTTCATGCGCGATCCGCCGCGCCACATCGCCCCAGGCCGCCATCCGCTGCGCGGATACAAGATCCGTCACATCGTCAAAGGCGACGACATAGCCCTCGGCCCCGTTTTGCTGGTCATGCCGCTCGCCCATGCGCACCAAAAGGTTCTCGATCTGGCCGCGCCGGGTGATGCGGATCTCTTCCTGAACCAGATTGCCCTTGCTGTCGCGCAGATTGCCAAAAAGGCCCGCGAATTCGGGGACGATTTCGTCCAGCGGCCGATCATCGACATCCTCGCCCAGGTCCAGGATGCGCAGGGCGGCGCGGTTGATGAAGTCAACGCGCCCGTCGCTGCCCAGCCCGATCACCCCGGCCGTCACGTTTGAGAGCACCGAGTCGAACACGCGCCGCCGTTCCTCGGTCTCGGCATGGCTGGCCTCCAGTGCGGCGCGCTGGCCTTTCAGCTGCCGGGTCATCCGGTTGAAGATACGGCCGAGCATGGCGATCTCATCATCGCCCTGCTCTTCGGTCACCTGCACATCCAGATCACCCTCGCCCACCCGCTGCGCCGCCCCCGTCAGGCGGCCTACCGGGCGCGACAGCCGTTCCGCAAACCACAGCCCCAGCCAGATCGCCGCCAGGATCACGATCAGCGCGAATCCCAGGTAGATCAGGCCGAAATTCAGCAAAAGCTTGCCGCGATCCGATTCCAGCTGGTTATAAAGCTTAACGGTCTCGGTGGTTTCATCCAGCAGCGACAGAAGCCGCCCATCCACCTCACGCGAGACATAGAGATAGCGGTCAGCATAGGCGGGCAGCCGCACCAGGGCGCGGAACTCATTGTTCGCCCAGTCAGGGATCAAAACCGCGCCGCCGGCCTGGGCCTTCTCAATACTGCCTGCGGGAACCTGTTCGAAATCAAACAGATATGAGTTTTCCCCCCGGGTTTTCAGCTGCCCCATGCCATCGACCAGATAGGCCTCTTTCAGCCCGCGCTGGATCTGCTCCTGCCCCTTCGCCAGCAGGGGGCGCAGCTGATCGTCACGCAGCATGACGCTTTGTTCGCGCGCTGCATTCAGAAAGGCCGCCAGCGCAATCGCATCCTGCGCAAGGCTGGCGCTTTGATCGCTTTCATAGGCCTGGGCCGCCGCCAGCGACGAGCCCACGACCGAGCGCACCCGCTCGGAAAACCAGCCTTCCAGGCCCAGATTGACCGAAAGCACCGCGAAAACCGCGACCAGCACCGTCGGCACCAGCGCCATGCCCGCGAAAACCCCGGTCAGCCGCATATGCAGCTTTGACCCGGCCGAGCGGCGACGCCGATCCGAGACCATCCGCATGATCCGCGCCAGAACCAGCGTCGCAATCAGCAGCACATAGACGAAATCGGCCAGCAGAATCAGCCGCAGCGCCGGCGAGTTGCCAGAGTGATTCATCGGCCCCAGCAGCAGGAAGGTGCCCACCACCAGAACCGGGCCCAAAAAGACCAGCCCCAGTGTGAAAGCCGTCTGAAACCTGCGCTGACGGCGCAGGCGTGAAACCCTCTGCCAGACATCGCTGCTCAGAATGCGACCTGATCCTGCCCCTGAACCCGTCCGAGCCATAACCTTCAACATCTTGTGGACGGGCCGTAATGCGACCCGTCTGCCACGCTTGATGTTGCGGTTTTACATCAGCTTCCTGCGCCGTGTCACGTGAATATCCAGATCTGTGATCTTCTTGCGCAAAGTATTGCGGTTTATCCCAAGAAGATCGGCACATCTTGCCTGGTTTCCGCCCGTCGCATCCAGCGCAATCTCGATCAGCGGGCCTTCCACCTCGCGCAAAATACGCTGGTAAACGCCCGGCGGCGGCAGCTGGCCGCCGTGCAGATCGAAGTAGCGCTTCAGATGCCGCATCACGGTGGCCGAGAGCTTTTCGCTTTCCATCACGCCACGGCTTGGCTCTGCCACTGGCAGCTGGCCCAGCACGGCTGCCACCTCGGCGCGGCTGATCTCGGCGTCAGAGGCGGTGACCAGCAGGCGGCGGATCGCGTTTTCCAGCTGGCGCACATTGCCGGGCCAGGAGTGGTTGCGGATCAGCTCGCGCGCGTCGGGGGCCAGCTGGCGGATGGTGCCGAAATCGCGCTCGCCTTTGGCCAGGAAATGCTCGGCCAGAAGCGGGATATCCTCGACCCGCTCACGCAAGGACGGCACATGCAGCATCACGCCGCCAAGACGGTAGTAAAGATCCTGGCGGAAGCTGCCCGCCTCCATCCGCCCGGCCAGATCAACCTGGCTGGTGGCAAGGATCCGCGGCGCTTTTCCGGCCATGGAATCATCGCCCAGCATATCCAGCAGCCGCACCACCCGCGCCTGGGCGTCATCGTCGAAATCACCGATCTCATCAAAGACGACCGAGCCGCCCCGCGCCCGCGCGATCAGCGAGCTTGGCCCCTCGACCCCTTGCAGATCACTGGCGCTGGCGGTGACGAAAGGCAGCGTGCGACGGTCGGAAAAATCGTGGATCGCCCGGGCAAGCAGGCTTTTTCCGGTGCCCGATTCGCCAGTGATCAGCGCCGGAATATCGGTGTTCATCACCCGCGCAACCAGCCGGTACAAAGCCTGCATCGCAGGCGTCCGGCCCACCAGCGGCAGTTCCTCGGCCGGTTCGCGCACCGGGGCCGCCACGGGGGCTGCACGGCGCTTTTGCTCCAGCGCGCGGGCCGAGCGTTTCATCAGATCGGGCAAATCGAAGGGTTTGGGCAGATAGTCGAACGCCTCGGCCTCGGCGGCCTGGATCGCCGTCATGATGGTGTTTTGCGCGCTTATCACGATCACCGGCAGGCCGGGGCGCATACGCGAGATCCGGGGCAGCGCATCAAGCCCGTTCCCGTCAGGCATGATCACATCCGAGATCACCAGATCGCCCTTGCCCTCTTCCACCCAACGCATCAGCGTCATCAGGCTGGAGGTGGCATGAACCTTGCATCCCGCCCGCGTCAGCGCCTGGGTCAGAACCGTGCGGATCGTGCGGTCGTCATCGGCAACCAGAACCGTTCCATCCATCACTTACACCTCTTTCTTAGCGGTTTCGGGCTTATCAGAGTCAGGCTTTGCCTCTTTGGGCACCATCGGCAGCGACAGGCGGAACACGGTGCGCCCGGGCACGGAATCGACCGAGATCCAGCCCTCATGATCGGCAATGATCTTTGAGACCAGCGCCAGGCCCAGCCCGGTGCCATTCTCGCGCCCCGAGACGAAGGGGTCGAAGACCTCAGCGGCGATATCGGGCGGCAGGCCGGGGCCATCGTCAATCACCTCGACATTCAGGGGCAGCGCGCCCTGGCTGCCATCCTTGCGGCGCATGCGCAGGCTGAGGTCATAGAAGGTGCGCAGCCGGATGGTGCCCCCCTGACGGCCCGCCGCCTCGGCCGCGTTTTTGATCAGGTTCAGAAAGACCTGCATCAGCTGATCGGGATCGGCGAAAGTCGGCGGCAGCGAGGGGTCGTAATCCTCCTGGATCGTCATATGCGAGGCAAAGCCCACCAGACCCGAGCGTCGGGCGCGATCCAGCGCATCATGGATATTGACGGCACGGCGCTCTGGCGGGCGCAGATTGCCGAATTGCTCGACCTGTTCCAAGAGCTTCACGATGCGCCTGGTTTCCTCGACGATCAGATCGGTCATCTCGCGGTCTTCGGGCGTCAGGCTCATCGACAAAAGCTGCGCCGCGCCAGAGATCCCGGCAAGCGGGTTCTTGATCTCATGCGCCAGCATCTCGGCCATGCCGATTGCCGATTTCGCCGCCGTTTTCGAGGCCCCCGCCCGGCCAAGGCGGTCGGCAATCTCGCGCGGGCTGAAGATCAGCATCAGATATTCCGGCTGGTCATGCATCGGCGCGATATGGACGCCGCATTGCACCGGGGCGCGGTCGCCGCTGGTGACATCGGCATCATTGATCTTCATCGGCGCCTGATTGGCGCGGGCGCGGCTAAAGGCCTCTTCCATCGGCGCGTCGATCATGATGCGGTCCAGCACCGGCTGGCCGAACAGCGATTTCGCCGAGGCGTTCAGAAAGCTTTCCGCCGCCGGATTGGCCTCGCGGATCAGGCCGTCCGGCCCGACCAGCAGCGCAGGCAGTGGCAGCGAGGCCCAGACGACGCCCGGAACCGGCCAGGGGGAACGATAGCTGCTCATGCGGCCTCCTCTGTTTCGGCGAATGCGGCGGCGATCAGGGCGCGCACCGCAGCCGGATCTGTCGCGGTCAGCACGCCCTCACGGGCATGTTCCAGCCCCGCCTCTTCGAGATACCAGCCCAGATGCTTGCGCGCGCAGCGCAGGCCCAGCTGCAGCCCGTAGAATTCGAGGATCTCATCGTAATGGCCGATGATCATCGCGGCGCGGGCGGCCCCATCGGGGATCTGCGGCGCGGGCGTGCCGTAAAGCGCATGGCCGATCTCAGCCAGCCGCCAGGGCGCCCCCTGCGCCCCGCGCCCGATCATCACCCCATCCGCGCCCGACAGGGCCAGCGCCTCGGCTGCGGTCTTTGCGTCAGTGATATCGCCATTGGCGATCACCGGGATCGAGACCGCCTCTTTCACCCGCCGGATCGCCGCCCAATCCGCCGCGCCCTTGTAGAACTGGCAGCGGGTGCGGCCATGGATCACCACCATCTGCACGCCAACGCCCTGGGCGCGGCGTGCCAGATCGGGGGCGTTCAGCAGCTGATCATCCCAGCCCAGCCGGGTTTTCAGCGTGACCGGAACCTGCACCGCGCCCACCACCGCCTCGATCAGCTGCGTCGCCAGATCCAGATCCTTCAAAAGCGCCGAGCCGCACAGCCCCGTCGTCACCCGTTTCGACGGGCAGCCCATATTGATGTCGATGATCCGGGCGCCCTGCCCCTCACACCATTTCGCGGCCTCGGCCATCAGCGCAGGGTCACGGCCTGCCAGCTGCACGCTGGTCGCGCCCTCGCCAAAGCCCAGCTCGGCACGGGCGCGGGCTTCGGGGCGGTTGCGCAATACCTCATCCGAGGCGATCATCTCAGAGACGACCAGCCCCGCCCCGAAGGATCCCACCAGGCGGCGGTTCGGCAGATCGGTGATCCCGGCCAGCGGCGCCAGAAAGACCGGGGGCCAAAGGCGCAGATCTCCCAGCCGCACCCCAGCCGCCTGCGACTGTGGTGCAGCATTCAAAACCGGATTCGGGGCGACCGGCTTCTGGGTGGCAGTATCGGGGCCGGAATTGCGGGCCAAGGGCGGTTTCCTTCTGTCTCAGAGTCAGTGCTAGGCAGGCTCTGGCCCATTTCCAAGGCAAGGGGCCGGATGATTCCTGGGCACAACTGCCCTGGAAAGAGGCATAGCGCAATATTTAGGCATGGATGCATAATAAACAGGCAGAAATGCCGCAGATTGTCAGCCGCCCCCGCCTGGCCTAGAAGCAAAGCACCAGACCCAGCCTGCCCGTTTTG
Source organism: Pseudogemmobacter hezensis (assembly GCF_013155295.1). GTDB lineage: Bacteria > Pseudomonadota > Alphaproteobacteria > Rhodobacterales > Rhodobacteraceae > Pseudogemmobacter > Pseudogemmobacter hezensis. Next base: position 107,080 of record NZ_JABJXT010000008.1, read on the forward strand.
GCCTATGCCAATGACGCGGTCGGGCCTTGCCGCAGATGTCCCAAGCCGAGGCCTATCCTTCGTGACAAGCGAGAGCCAGATTTCAGCGCCCCCCCCGCCTGAGAAAACCGCCCCAGACGGGGTGCTGGTGGTGATCACCGCCGCCGGGCGCGGGCTGCGGGCCGGGGGCGATCAGCCCAAGCAATGGCGCATGCTGGGTGACAGGCCCGTGCTGGCCCATACCCTGGCCGCTTTCGCGGGCTTTTCGCGGGTGCTGGTTGTTCATCCCGACGATCGCGCAAAGGCGCAGGATCTGTGCGACCGCCTCGCCCCCGATACGGTGATTGTCGAGGGGGGCGCCAGCCGCGCCGCCTCGGTGCGCAACGCGCTTGAGGCGATGGCGGACAAGGCGTTCGCGCAGGTGCTGATCCATGACGGCGCCCGGCCTCTGGTCAGCCAGGCGCTGATCGCCCGGGTGATCGCGGCGCTGGAAACCCACCCGGCTGCCGCGCCTGCGCTGGCGGTGACCGATGCGCTGTGGCGCGGTGCCTCGGGCCGCGTCACCGGGCTGCAGCCGCGTGACGGGCTGTTTCGCGCCCAGACCCCGCAGGGGTTTCACTTCAACGCCATCCTTACCGCCCATCGCTCTGACATGACCGGCACCGCCGCCGATGATGTCGGGCTGGCACTGGCTGCGGGTCTTCCGGTGGCGATTGTCGAGGGCGAGGAAGACAATCTCAAACTTACCTGGGCTGCGGATTTCCCCCGCGCCGAACAGATTTTGGCGCAACGCGCCGGGCAAATTTTGGCGCTCAGCGCCGGCGCGGGTTTGGCGCTCAGCGCCGGGACGCGCGATGCGAAAGGAGATGCTATGGATATCCGCATGGGCAATGGCTTTGACGTGCACGCCTTTACGACGGGCGATCACCTCTGGCTTTGCGGCGTCAGGGTGCCGCATGAGAAGGCGCTGCTTGGCCACTCGGACGCCGATGTCGGCATGCATGCGCTGACCGATGCCATCTATGGCGCGCTGGCCCAGGGCGATATCGGCCGCCATTTCCCGCCCTCAGACCCGCAGTGGAAGGGCGCGGAAAGCCATATTTTCCTGCGCCATGCCGTGGCGTTGGCGGCTGAAATGGGTTTTTCCATCTCAAACTGCGACGTCACCCTGATCTGCGAGCGCCCGAAGATAGGCCCCCATGCAGGCGCGATGCAGGCGGCGCTGTCTGAGATCATGGGGCTTGAAGCGGCGCGGATCAGCGTCAAGGCCACCACATCCGAGCGGCTGGGCTTCACCGGCCGCGAAGAGGGTATCGCCGCAATCGCAACAGCCCTATTGGTGAAAGCATGATCAACGCAGTCGCAACATTTTTCGGGATCGGCCATCTGCGCCCGGCCTCGGGCACCTGGGCCTCGCTGGCGGCGGTGCTGCTGGGGCTTTTGGCGATGAACCAGGGGCTTTACTGGCTGGTGCCACTGGGCGCGGTGGCGGCCACGGTGCTTGGGTTTTGGGCGGTGCCGCTTTATCTGCGGGGCCGTGATGACAGCGACCCCTCTGAGGTGGTGATCGACGAGGTGGCAGGCCAGTGGATCGCGCTTAGCTTCACCGCGATTCCGGCGATGAACCACGGCCTTTATATCGGGCTGTGGTGGGGGGCCTGGCCTGCCTGGGTCGCGCCTTTCGTGCTGTTCCGGCTGTTTGACATCTGGAAGCCCTGGATCATCGGCCAGGCCGACCGTCGTGGCGATGCGGCGGGGGTGATGCTGGATGATGTCTATGCGGGGCTGTTCGCGGGCGTGGGATCTGTAATCCTGGCGGGGCTTTATCATGCGGTGCTGCAACCATGGCTGATGTGATCGCAACCCTCGCCGAGGCGGTGCTGCAAGAGGCCCGTGCCCGCGCCCAGATGGTCACCACCGCCGAAAGCTGCACCGGGGGCATGGTCGCAGCGGCGCTGACCGAAATCCCCGGCGCATCCGATGTGTTCGAGCGCGGCTTTGTCACCTATTCCAATGCCGCAAAGCAGCAGATGCTGGGCGTCTTTGAGAAAACGCTGAGCGCCCACGGCGCGGTCAGCGAAGAGGTCGCCCGCGAAATGGCCGAGGGCGCGTTGGCCCATTCGCTGGCGCATATCGCGGTCTCTGTCACCGGGATCGCAGGCCCTGGTGGCAGCGAGCATAAGCCCGAAGGCCGGGTCTGCTTTGGCCTGGCACAGCGCGGGCGGGCAAGCGTGACCGAGACCCGCGATTTCGGCCCTCTGGGCCGGGCAGAGGTGCGCAGACAGGCCACAGAATATGCGCTGCGCCTGTTGCACAACCAGCTGAAACCTTCCGCGCTGGCCTGAACGGATCTCGCGCCCTGGGCCAGGCCTGCCTGCGCCCCTGTGCCCCTGTGCCCCTGTGCCCCGCCTGGACCGCCGCCAATCGCAGGCGTCAAGGGGCGCCTGCGACATTATCCGGCGCGGCCTTTGATCCCCGGCAGATGCTTACAGCTGCACCCTGGTCACGCCTTCGGGCAGGATCTGCCCTGGCCGCGCGGTCATCAGGACCGACAGCTCGCTCTCGCCCGCCAGCAGCCCCAAAACCTGGGTTGCGGCAGGCTCGATTTCGTCCAGCGCCAGCACAAGCACACCGGGGCGGTGCACCAGCGCAAGCGCGATCCGCAGCGCCAGCCTTTGCGCCGAAGCAAGGCTGCCCAGTTTCGCCCCGGCCAGCGCCCCCAGCCCGACCAGATCCAGCGCATCGGTGATGGCCTGGCGCTGATCGGGGTCATGCACCTCGCCCCAGTCGCAGCCCCGGGGCAAGACCTCTCGCACCAGGGTCTGCCAGAGGCTCGCCTCAGGATCGCCCTGATCCGGGGCGGGCAGCCAGGCGATCTTGCTGCGGATCTCAGCCGGGCTGAGCAACCAGATATCGCGCCCATCAAGGCAGACCGTGCCCGCAAGCGCCGCCGCCCGGCGGGTGACCAGGTCCAGGACCCCCTCGGCCAGGACCGGGTCGGCGCTGCAAAGCGCAATCTTCGCCCCGCGCGGCAGGCTAAGGCTGAAACGCGGCCATTTGCGCCGATCCTGCGCCAGCGGCTGGCCGGGCAAGACAACGCGGCGCAGCTCTATCGCGGGCAGAGCCTGAGGCTGGGGGGGCTGAGACCGCGACGCCAGGGTCAGAGCGGCAGTGTCTGGGAATGGGGCTATGCGGTTTGGGGCGGGATCAATATGGCGTGGCGCGGGCAACAGCCCATGTTTGGCGACAGCGCTATCTGGCCCGGGGGACCGGGGGCTTGCAGAAATCATCAAAATCTCCTTCCGGGACTCCCCGCCCCGGCTGAAAGGTGGTCGTGATGATGGCAGGTCTCCTGACTTGCGGGTCGCGGCCCCTCTTCGCCTTCCCGACCCGTCAGGGCCAGTGGCTGCTGAAGAAAGGCTCGCCGCTTACAGTTGCGGGGGCAGTCGGGGATTTGGCACCAAAAGCGCCGCACCCCGTTCCCTTTTCACCCGCTGCCCGCACCCCGGGACTTGCCCGAAGGATGGCAGCAGGAACCATCTCCCGCAGGGAAACGCCGCAGGCAGGCCACGTCAAGCCTTTTTGGCCATTGGGCCGATGACAAAACGCCCCGCTGCCGCCGGATTGCGCGCATGAAAGTGCTGCGGCGGACAACGCCCGCGTTTGCGAAATGATGTTTGTGACTGCGCCTGCCCGGCGATCAATGGGGCAATCAGTGCGGCAAGCCGGGCCGCAGACGGTTGACCTTCAGCCATTCGGGCCAGCCCCAGAGCCATTCTGCCCCGGCGATCAGCAGCGCGGCCGCGATCACCCCCAGCACCAGCAGCACCCGGCTCATCGGAGGCGGATTCCTTGCCCAGCGGGACGCGCGGATCATCCATGCCATTATGTTCATCGAGCAGCCTTCCCTCTGTCCTGCGCTGATCAGACCTGAGCCAGACCTGACTTAACCCTGATCGGTAAACCGGACCTTGCCGATATAGGGAAGGTTGCGATTGCGCTGCGCGAAATCAATCCCATAGCCGACGACAAACTCATCGGGGATCTCGAATCCGGTCCAGCTGGCGCGGATCGGCACCTCGCGGCGCGAGGGCTTATCAAGCAGCGCACAGATCTCCAGTCGCTTTGGCTGGCGCGACATCAGCAGGGTTTTCACATGGGTCAGCGTGTGTCCGGTATCGACGATATCCTCGACCACCAGCACGTCACGGCCCTGGATCTCGCCGCGCAGATCTTTCAGGATCCGCACCTCACGCGAGCTTTGCGTCGTATTCCCGTAAGACGAGGCCTCAAGGAAATCGACCTCGACGGGCAGGTTAATCTCGCGCACCAGATCGGCGATAAAGACGAAAGAGCCGCGCAGCAGCCCGACCACCACCAGCTTTTCGGTGTCATGAAAGGCCTGGGTGATCTCACGCGCGAGGGTCTCGATACGCGCGGCAATCGCCTTGGCGCTGATCAGCTGATCAATGACATAGGGGCGTGCAGTGGCGGGCGCAGAAGCAGGCGCGGTGGTGGCCACAGGGCCGGACGGGATGGCAGAGGGATCAGAGGTGGAATTGGTCATCGGCCTGGGCATCGGAATGGGTCAAAGATAACGCGGCACCGCCGGGGATTGTGGAGATGCAGCCTTCCTTTTCGCGCCTATTGCGTGGCGGGAAAAGCGGAAACTGGGGCCCTAAGCCTGATTCCTGTGGTCATTGCCCTTGAAATCCCCGCCCTGGGGGGCGAGATGGGGCCATAGCCGAAACGACGGTCTGAAATGCCAAAGCACAACGAAACCCGCAATCTGCCCTGGACGGCACAGGAGATGTACAATCTCGTGGCCGATGTCGAAAGCTATCCGAAATTCCTGCCCTGGAATGCGGCGGCGCGGATCCGCTCGCGCAGGCCGGTCGAGGGCGGCGAATTGCTTGAGGCGGATCTGGTGATCTCGTTCAAAGTCTTCCGCGAGCGTTTTGGCAGCCGGGTGACGCTTTTGCCCGGGCAAAAACAGATCCTGACCGAGTATATCGACGGCCCCTTCCGCTATATGCGCTCGAACTGGGGGTTTCGGGATCTGGACAGCGGCGGCTGCGAGGTGACCTTCTTCGTCGATTTCGAGTTCAGGAATGCGATCTTGCAGGGCGTGATCGGGCTGGTGTTCAATGAGGCCATGCAGCGCATCGTCCGCGCCTTTGAACGCCGCGCGGCCGAGCTTTACGGCGCCAGATAAACCCGCCGCCGGATGGGTGCCTCCCGCCGGATTGGTGCCCCCTCGCCGGGGCGGGCGGCCCCCTTGGGGGAATCCGCCCAGGCCATCACCCTTCAGTTTTTACAAAATCCGGTGGCTCGCCCTGCCAGCGGTCAGAGAATACCATCTGCTGCAGCGGCTGACGTGTGGCCCAACCCCGCGCCTCCAGCTCTGGCCCGTCATAGAGGTCTTTGACATAGCCAAGGCAAAGCCAGGCGACCGGCACCACGCGTTCCGGCAGGCCAAGGATCTGCGCCAGATCGCCCGGCCGAAAGATGCTGACCCAACCGACACCCACCCCCTCGGCCCGCGCGGCCAGCCAGAGGTTTTGCACCGCGCAGACCGTTGAATAGAGATCGGTGTCCAGGTCATGGGTGCGCCCCAGCACCACAGGCCCGCCGCGATCCCGGTCGCAGGTGATGCAAAGGCTGACCGGGGCCTCGGATATGCCCTGCAGCTTCAGCGCGGAATAAAGCGCCCTTTGGCCGGGCGCGAACATCTGCGCGGCCTCGGCATTGGTGGCTTCAAAGGCCGCCCGCACCTGTGCCCGAACCGCCTGGTCGCGGACCAGGATGAAATTCCAGGGCTGCGACAGCCCGACCGAAGGGGCCGCATGCGCCGCCTGCAACAGACGCAGCAGAACCTCATCTGCGATGGGATCGGGCAGGAATTGCGAACGCACATCGCGGCGCTCATGGATCGCGCGATAGACCGCCCGGCGTTCCTCTGGGCTGAAGGCCGCGGCGCGGGCCAGTTTCGGCCTTTCCTGCGCCCCTTTATCAGCCAGGGCATCCAGCTTTGAGCGCGCCGCCCCTATCAGTTCCGGACTGGCCGACGGCCCGGCTCCGGCATTCTTACGATCTCTTGTCATGACATTCCCCTGCCTGACCATCGGTGACCCTGCCACCGTCCGCGTGGCATCGGTCATTCTGGTCTGGCCGGTCTTCTGACTTGGCTTCGCCCCGCTGCGGCACCTTCCCGGCCATCCGGCCAGTGGTATCTGCCGCCCGGTCCACCTTACAGCGTTGGGCACGTCACGGAGTTGCACCGTGTTCCCGATTATCTCTGCCCATAAGACCCGCCGCACAAAGGTTCGGCCAGAAGCCCCCTGGTCAGAGCACCAGACAGTCGCCTTATCGCGCCAGGCCTGCGCCTTTGCAAGATACAGGTCGGTCATCCTATAGGCCTGGCATCCTACAGGCCGGGCAGCATGGCGGCTGTATCGTAGCGGGGCAGCATGGGGCGGGCAGCATTCAGGTGGGCATGGTGCAATATGCGGATCTGCGCCTCCTGCCGCCGGGGCTGGCGTATTTTTGCGATAATCGATGTTTCGCTGGCCCATGCCGCTTGGGCACCCTTGACCCATAGGCCACAAATACGCCTTAACTGGCGCAAGTGGATTGCAGAAAGTTCAGCCATGTTCTCGAAAACCGCCGACCAGACCTCTGAACCCGCAGCGCCCCATGGCGCAGGGCGCAGCAATGCCAATCGCTCGGTGCTTGGCCCGGATCTGAAGATCACCGGAGAGATCACCTCGACCGGCGCGCTGGAAATCCTCGGTGAGGTTGACGGCAATATCACCGCCGACGGCCTGATCGTGGGGCAAAATGGCCGGGTATCAGGCACCGTGAACGCAGGCAGCGTCGAGGTGAATGGCCGCCTTGATGGCAAGGTCAGCAGCCGGCAATTCGTGATGCGCTCGGCCGCCCAGGTTGCCGCAGATATCGGCTACCAGACGCTGGTGATCGAAAGCGGTGCCGTGATCGAGGGCCGCTTTACCCGCAACGGCTGAGGCCCTGGGGTGCTGTTGCAGCGCATGGCCAAGGCAAGACAGCCCGGCCATGCGGATGACGCGACGGCATGACGCGCGACCATTAAGGCCAGCTGAATTCAAAGCGATCAGATCTCAGCGCAGGCCGATTTCGGAAAGCGCACGCTCCAGTTCGGGCGGCAGGCTGTCATCGCCGTCGCGGCCCGCGATCAGATCGGGCGGCACATCCTCAGGGGCGATATAGCGCCAGCCCTGAAACGGCCTGCGCGGGGCGGGCGCGGTGCGGATGATCTCACGATCCAGGATGATGGCACAGCGGGCAATCCCGTCGCCGTGATCGACCTGCTCAAGCGCCAGCACCCGCTGCCTGCACAGGATCACCCCCTTAATCACCCAGTAAAGCGAGCCGCCCGCCAGCAGCTCTGCCTCGCGTTTTGGCCACATGCGGGTGACATGGCCCGCCCGCCCCTGCGGCCAATGCACGGCGTTCTGCTCTTGCCAGGCGACAAGATCGGCGACGCTTTCAGAGCCGACGCTGAGTTTAAGAAGGTTAACGAATCCCATGCGGCGATCATAGCCCCGGCCCCCGCAGCCGCAAGCGCTGCTGCGTGAAGAGTGGCGCGTGAGGGCTGTCGCAAAAGCACTTGCCCCCGCGCCCGAAACCAGGCTGCAGCCTGTTTAAGACAGCCGCAGCGGATCCGGCTCAGCCCTCCGCGTCTTTGGCGCAAAGGGCGATGCGATAGCGATATGGGGCGGTCTGGGTCACCGCGACGCGGTCTCCCGCCTTCACCCCGAAACGGATAAAGAAATCCCGCGTCCAGCCGCGTTTGCGAAAGAAGCGTTTGCTGCCATCGAGATCGGTCATCACCAGCTGATCGCCCCCCCAGTCAAGCGAAATCTCACGCGCGGCGGCGCTGGCACGGCCGGAGCCGCCAATCGCATCCGCCGGGAAACGTTCAAAAAACGGGCGCAGATAGATGTGATTGTGGTCGATATTGCCCTGGGTGATTTCGGTAACCCCGATCAGCGCAGGCAAGGCTGCAGACATATGCGCAGGTGTATCTGCCGGTGTATCTGCCGGTGTATCCGCAGGTGTTTCATCGCCGTCTGCGGGCGCTGTGCCTTCTGATCGGGGCGGACCTGCGCCCTGCCCCGGTTCAGCCAGGGCCGGCGGGGACGCAGGCGCGGGATCATCCTCGATCAGGCTGAAATCCTCATCGGCTTGCGCCACGGGCTTTGCCGCCGGGCCCGGACCAGCGCCGAGCCCGGGCGTCAGGGTCAGCCGCGCCCCTTCGGCATGCAAGACCACCTCGGCGGCGGCGCGGGCATCCTCTCCGGCGTCGTGATGCTCGAACTGAAGGCCCAGATGCTGGCGCAGGCTGGCCAGGCCATGACCGCCATTGCCGCGCAGCTCTGGCCAGGCGGCGCGGGCCACCTGCACGGAATCGCGCCAGCGCCAGTCGGGCACCGGAAGCCCGTTGTGGCGGCAGGCCGCCGCAATCGCCCCGCTGTCAAAACTGGAATGCTGATAGACCGTCGTGCCCTGCAATGCGGCCTGCAGCACCGGCAGAACCTGGGCAAAGATCGGGGCGCCGCGCACCGTTTTCGCGCTGATCCGGTGCAGCCAGGTAAAGGCCCAGCGGTCGGTCTGCGGATCGACATAGGTCACCCAGGTCTCGACCGAATTGTCGGGGCGAACGGCGGCAACACCAATCTGGCAGATGCTGCCACGGTCATGGTTGGCCGTCTCGACATCCAGCGCAAAGAAGCGAAACGGCCCCTTGGGAAAGGGTGTCATCCCTGCGGGCGGTTTTGGAACAGGTGCCACGCCAGGCTTTGACACAGGCTGTGCCGGGAGCCGTGACGAGAGCCGTGACGAAAGCTGTGACGGGGCCTTCGCCGCGGCCAGAGGCATGCCCTTTATCCCCGAGGTCACCCGGGCCGTCAGAAAGCGCAGCCGCTGACGCTCCAGCGCGGCCCGCTCAGCAGCCCCCCAGCCCAGCCGCGCCAGCGTCGCCTCGACCTGCGCCACCGGCTCTTCGCCGGGCGGGGTCTGGCGGCGATTCCAGGCTGTGGCCCCCTCCGGGGCCAGGCGGATCACCTCGGCCTCAGCCCAGGCGATATTGGCGCTGTCGGGCAAGACCAGCCAGATCGCCCGGCAATGATCGCTTATAAAGGCGCGGCGCAGCGTCTTTGCGAGTGTGCCATCCTCGCGGCTGAGCGTATCATTGCGGTCGCGCCACATGCGGCCAACATTATACATGGCCGAGAAATAGTGGCTCATCCCCTCAGATCCGCTGCGGTGCCGATGATGGATACGCTCATGCAGGCTTTGCCGCTGAGAGCTGGTCGAGCCGATATAGCGCAGCACACCCAGGTGATCGACCAGGCCATAAAGGCCACGCGCGTCGCGCGGGGCTTCATCGGTGGGGCGCGGCGGGGCCGCCAGCAGGCTGGCCAGAAGATCAGCAGGGGAAAGGGACATGGACGGGCCTTTGGGCAAAACGCAAGCGACCGTCTGCAACAGCATCCGCCCCGGGAAAGCCGGGCACGCGCATGGCCCGGTCAGCCCGAGGTATTCATGGCCGCACAGAACAGCATGCCCCCTCTACCCCCGCGCCGCAACAGACGCAAAGAAGAAGCTGCCCTGGTCCTTTGCCCCTTACCCGAATCTCAGGCCCGAATCTCAGGCCCGATTCTTAGCCCCGGATCGCAGGCCCAGGTTTCTGGCCCGGATTTCTGACCCGGATCAAAGATCCTGAAGCAAAGTCACGGATCATCACAGCAAGGCGGGAAGGACAGCCCGAAAAACCACAGGTGCCCTGGCTTGGGGGCTCAGTCTTTGCGCTTTGGCGGTGGGCGCAGGGCCTCTTCCAGACGATGCGCATAGGCCAGCCGCTCTTTATCATTCAGCGTCGCAAGATAGGCACCGATGACATCGCTGGCGCTGGTCAGCCGGCGGCTGTTGTGCAGCGATATCGTCGCAAGCGCCGTCTGCATCGCGGCCGGGTCAAATGGCTCGGCCCGCAGCGCGGCCAGCAGGGGATCGTAATCCTCGCGCAGCTGCTGATGGCCGCGCTTCATCTCTGGCTGGCGGCTGACCCAGGCCTCACGCATGGCCCGCCAGTCCTCGCCGCGCATTGCGGTTGCCAGCGGCCCAAGCCCGTTGTCACGTCGCCCGCCGCCGCCCTCATGCCCCAGCCAGATCCCGGCCCAAAGCCCGCCAATGGCCAGGTTCAGCGCCAGCGACACCACCAGCAAAGCCCGCACCCAGCCGCGTGTTCTGACGACCGCAGCAGCAGTCGCGGCACCTGTATCCGAGGGGCTGTCCATCTTATCATTCCCAGCCATATGAGACCCGTTATCACTCATGTCCAATCAGCCTCCGGCCAGAAAATAAATGGCAACCGGCTCGATCTCGAGACCATCCTCTGCGGCAGAGGCCGGCAGGAAGTTATCGCCAAGCCCGGCCGGATCGGTATAGCCCAGAAACAGCGCCGCCATCATCACCGCCCCAAGCGAGGCCACCACACCGGCGCCGCCAAAACCCGCACTCAGCGCCGCCCAAAGCCGTGACAGGCCAGATACAGGCGGCCCAGATACAAACACCCCAGGCCGAGACCGCGCGGTTCTGGGCGCTGCAGTTCTGGGCGCGGCGGGCATCCCGGCTGAGCTGCCCGAGTGGGAAGCCGGGGCCAGATCGCCCCGAACTGCCAGATCAACAGCCAGACCGGCAGCCTGCTCAGTTTGCGCCGCCGCTGCCGGCATCTGCGCGATTGCATCATTCATCACCCGGGCAAAAAGCGCATCCGAGGGGGCAGCCTCACTGGCCCGCAGCCTGGCAAAGACCCGATCAAGTTCCGACATGCTGAGCTGATTGTCTGCCATCGCTTACTCTCCCTCAAATCCCAGCAGCGCCCGCTGCCCCGCCAGAGCAGCCGCAAGCGCCCGCCGCCCCCTTGCCGTCAGGCTTTCAACCGCCTCGACACCCACATTCATCACCGCCGCGATCTCGGGGTTCGAGAACCCCTCAAGATGGCGCAGCACCACCGCCTCACGCTGGCGCGGCGGCAGATCATTCAGCGCCCGGTCCAGCGCCGCCATCCGTTGCGCCGCAATCAGCTGCGCCTCGGCGCCGGGGCCGGGATCCGCAGCATCGGGCGCGTCGGTCAGCTCAAGCGGGGTGCCGCCAGTATGACGCTCGCGCCGCTTGCGGCTGCGATAGCGATCCGTCGCCAGGTTCGAGACCACCTGATAGGCCCAGGTCGAGACACGCGCCTCGCCCTCGCGCCAGCCAGGGGCGGCCCGCCACAGACGGAACATCGCCTCCTGGGCGATATCCTCTGCCTCAGCCCGGTCGCCGCCGCACATCCGGCTGGCAAAGGCCAGCAGCCGCGGCAAAAGCAGGGCCGTCAAAAGCCGCGCCGCCTCGGCATCGCCGCTGGCATAGCGGGCCAGCAGCAAGGCTTCCTCGTCCTGGCAAGGCAAATCCCGGGGCATATTCATTCCCGATTGTTAACCCAAAATCGTGACCATAAGCAAAGCGCCCCTCTGCTCTTGCAAATGATACGTGGCGCAAAGGGGTTTCCGTCGCATGTCTGTCATGAAAAGTGAAAAACGTGTCAGACCCGGCCCAGAGCGCGCCCCCATGTCCGGTGGGGCCCCCTGTACAGCCCATGTGCAGCCCCTGCGACGATAGTTCTCTGTAAAATACGTCTTAGGCCGCCTAGATTAGAGGCAGGGAAGAGAATCAGAAAGGCGCAGAGCCAGCCATGACCATCAGCAATACTGAAAATCCTGCTGCCCCGATCGGGCTGCTTGCCGGACAGGACAGCCAGCACGAAAGCCTGCCAGAGCGGCCGCTGCGCAATGCGATGCTGCGCGGCTGGCGTTGCCGCTGCCCCGCCTGCGGCGCGGGGCCGATGCTGTCGTCATATCTGAAAGTCCGTGACCATTGCCCGGTCTGCAACGAAGAGCTTTACCATCAGCGGGCCGATGACGGCCCGGCCTATGTGACGATCCTGATCGTTGGCCATGTGATCGGGCCTTTGATGCTGGCGATCTATGCGCGCTGGAACCCGGACCCGCTGATCACCGCCGTCCTGATGTCGGTGGCGAGTGTGGCGCTTTGTCTTTTCCTGCTGCCCCGGGTCAAGGGGGCGTTTGTTGGCCTGCAATGGTCGCGGCGCATGCATGGTTTCGGCCCGAATGAGCGAGACTGACGAGCGCAAGCGATGAACAGGGCTGAGGAGATCCGCGACGCGGCAACTGTCATCCTGATCCGCCGCGATGACGGCACCGGAAAATCCGCCGCCCCCCGCGTCCTTATGGGCCAGCGCGGGGCGGCGGCCGCCTTCATGCCCTCAAAATTCGTCTTTCCAGGTGGGGCGCTGGACCCGTCAGACAGCGGGCAGGATGATCTGGCCGGCCTGACTGCGCAATGTCTGACCAGGCTTTCTGAGGGCGGCGTTGCGCCCGGACGTCTGGTGGCCGCCGCATTGCGCGAACTGCATGAGGAAACCGGCCTCGTATTGCGATCAGCCCCACAGACTGGCGCGCAGATTAGCCCGCAGGCTGGCCTCCACACTGGTCCCCACACTGGCCCCCAGACTGGCCCTCACACTGGCCCGTATCCGGGCGGGGCGCCGATGCGCTTTGTCTTTCGTGCGATCACCCCGCCTGGCCGCAGCCGCCGTTTTGATGCGCGGTTCTTTTTGGCAGATGCGGCGGCGCTGGCGGGGGATCCCGATGATTTCTCAGATGCGTCAGATGAGCTTTCGCATCTGGCCTGGCTGGGCCTGGATCAGGCGCGTCAGCTGGACCTGCCCTTTATCACAGAGGTCGTTCTGGCCGAGGTCAGCAACCTTTTGCGCGGCGGTCAGCAACCCGGGGTGCCGTTTTTCGACAATTCCGGCCCCTGCCCCTGTTTTCGCCGCATAGGCAGCGCCTGAGGCCAGCATCGCCCCGCATCGTCCCATGCCGCTGCCCCCTTCAGGCCGCTGCCCCCCTTCAGAAGGGCAGCAGCATATCGCGGCGATAGCCGTTGAAATCGAAAATCTCGGCCGCTGCACGCAGTCTGTCGCGCGGGATCTGGCCGCGATCAAGCACAAAGCCAAAGCTGCCATCAGGGGTGGCGATGGCCAGCGTCCGATAACCGCTGTCGACCCAGATCACCCACCAGTCGCCCATGCCCGGCACGCTTAGCCGTCCCGGACCAACCGGCGTTACCGGGCCAGAGACGCTGACTTCGCGCCCGTTCAGGCACAGTCTTGCCCGGATGTTCAGGCCCGCCGCGCCGTTTTGCGTGAACTCGGCAGCCCCTGCCCGGCAGCCCTGGCCGCCCCCCTCGGAAAAGCCCGCGACCTGATGCCAGCCCCCGGCGATCCCAGCTGGCGAAAAGGCCGCAGCCGACCAGATGTCAGCACCTGGACTGCGGAATGAGCGCGTCTGATCTGCGGGCTTTTGCGCAGAACAGGCCGCCAGCACCAGAGCTGCCAGCCACAGCCCTGTCCTCCCTGCATGCCGCTGAAATAAGCCGCGCCGCTTTTTCTTTGTGGCTGCGCCCGCCTCTGTTGCTGATCCCGCGATTACTGGATGCACTGCGTCATCCTCCGGCCGGAATCGTCCAGAACCTCATTACAGCCGAAAAGCGGATCAAAAGGAGAGCATGTGCCCGAGCGGGCCAGGCATTGCCCCGAACACTGGCTGGATGATGTGCAGCTTTTGCCGCCATCCTTCGTCCTGGACACGCAGGAATACATGCCATTTCCGGCAGCGGCCCAGATGCCCTTGCGCTTTTCACAGGCAAGCCAGGCCTCGCTTTTACGGGTTTCAGAGTCGGCCGCGGCGGCTTTTGGGGCCTCTGTCGCCGAGGCAGCCCCTTCGGCATCGGTCGCCCCTGTAGCCTCCCCGGCTGCAACACCTGCCGCCGCGGAGGATTGCGCCGGCTTTTCAGCCGGGGCAGCTGCCGCGGGCGCTTCGGCAGGTGCAGAAGATGGGCCAGCTGCATTTGTTGCCGCATTTGGCGCAGGATCTGATGCGGGATCAGATGTGGGGGCGGCGCTGCCGGTCGCAGGGCCAGGCGCATCCAGCGGCGTTGCCTCAATCGCGCCCCCGGTAAGCACAGAGCCCGCCGTGCCACCGCCACCGGCTGCGCCGCCCTCACCTTTGTCGCCACCAAAGCCCGGCAGGCAGGCCGACAGACCAAAGGCCAGAACCGCCGCACTCAGCAGCTGCGAAATACGATTTCCGAACACGCTCACCAGATCACTTTCATCGGCTGCCCTGCCGTTCCTGCCCAGTTATGTCATTGCGCCAGAGACTGACCTGAAACCCGCAGAGGAACAAGTCACATCCGCCTGGCCGAGGGCCTGACTACTGGCCGAAAGCCGGGCCGAAATGCCAGCCCGTGCAATACCCCCGTGCCAATGCCCCCGCGCCTCAGGACGGGCGCCTCAGAACGGGCGCGGGTGATCGCGGTGCAGCTGATCGATATCGGCCAGCACCTCGGGCGACAGCGTCAGTGCGGCGGCGTCGATGCAGGTTTCCAGATCGGCGAGCTTTGTCGCGCCGATGATCGGCAGCGTGACAAAGGGGCGGCTGCGGCAAAACGCCAGCGACATCTGCACCGGATCCAGCCCATGGCGGGCGGCAACCCCCAGGGTGGCGGCGACCGCCGGGAACACCTGCGGCGTGATGCGGCCGCCAAGGGTGGGCACCACGGCACGGCGGCTGTCAGAGGGGGTGACATCGCCCGCATATTTGCCAGACAAAAGCCCGGTGGCCAGCGGCGAATAGGCCAGCAGCGGCACATCCTCGATCAGGGACAGCTCGGCATGGTCAGTGTCGAACTGACGGCAGAGCAGCGAGTATTCATTCTGGCTGCTGACCATGCGCGGCAGGCCCAGCGTATCGGCCAGATGCAGCCAGCGCGCAGTGCCCCAGACGGTTTCATTCGAAAGACCAATGGCGCGGATCTTGCCCTCGGCGATCAGCGCCTGGGCTGCGGTCAGGATGTCGGTCATCGCCGCCGTCTCGGCGGCGCGGTCGATGCCGGTCGGCGCATAGTCCCAGTTCTGGCGGAAGTGGTAGCTGCCGCGATTGGGCCAGTGCAGCTGATAAAGGTCGATGTAATCGGTCTGCAGGCGGCGCAGCGAATCCTCAACCGCAAGGCGCATCACCTTGCCGTCAATCGGCTGATCAGGGCGGATGACCTGGCCCTTGCCCGCAATTTTGGTGGCGATCACCAGGCGGTCGCGCTGACCCCGGCTGGCAAGCCAGGTGCCGATGATTTCCTCGCTGCGCCCGGCGGTCTCGGCGCGGACCGGGTTGACGGGATACATCTCAGCCGTGTCCCAGAAGGTGACGCCGCGCTCAAGCGCCAGATCGGCCTGGGCATGGCCCTCGGCCTCGGTGTTCTGGCTGCCCCAGGTCATGGTGCCAAGGCAATATTCCGAAACGGTCAGGCCAGAGCGTCCGAGCGGTATCATCTTCATCGGTGTGGTCCTTTTGCGGGGCCATTGCCCCCTGGTGGTCTGGCCGCGCCCGGGCAACCGGCGGCCTTTCGCTGCGTTCTAGACAAAGAACAGGCCAGGGAAAACTGCCAAAGCAGCAGCCCCCGGGCCTGCAGTCATTTCAGGAAAAAATCAGCTGCCCAGGGCCTGCCAGACAACGGCCAACTGCTATAAAATCAGGCAAGGCAGTCTCAGACGCGGCCCAGTTTCTCCTGGCGAGCCGTGCGCAGCTGCGCAAAATCCTCGCCCGCGTGATAGGACGAGCGCGTCAGAGGCGTTGCCGAGACCATCAGGAAGCCCTTGTTGCGCGCCGATTTTTCATAGGATGCGAACTCATCCGGGGTCACGAAATCGGCCACCCGGTGGTGCTTCGGCGTGGGCTGCAGATATTGGCCAACGGTCAGAAAATCGATATCGGCCGAGCGCATGTCATCCATGACCTGCAAGACCTCATGGCGCTTTTCCCCCAGCCCGACCATGATGCCCGATTTGGTGAACATCGAGGGATCAAGGTCTTTGACGCGCTGCAGCAAACGCAGGCTGTGGAAGTAACGGGCACCGGGGCGGACCTCATGGTAAAGCGAGGGCACGGTTTCCAGATTGTGGTTGAACACATCGGGACGCGCCTCGACGACCTTCTCCAGCGCGGCGGGGGCGCATTTCAGGAAGTCGGGCGTCAGGATCTCAATCGTGGTGCCGGGCGAGCGGTGGCGCACCGCGCGGATGGTCTGGGCGAAATGCTCGGCCCCGCCATCCTCCAGATCGTCGCGGTCCACGCTTGTGATAACCACATGGTTCAGGCCCAGCTTCTGCACCGCATGCGCAACGCGGCCTGGCTCAAAGGCATCAAGGTTTTGCGGTTTTCCGGTCGCCACATTGCAAAAGGTGCAGCCCCGGGTGCAGATCTCGCCCATGATCATCATGGTGGCGTGACCCTGGCTCCAGCATTCGCCGACATTGGGGCAGCCCGCCTCTTCACAGACCGTGACGAGGCGGTTTTCCTTCATGATGTCGCGGGTTTTCTTATAGCCTTCGGAATTTGGGGCGCGCACCCGGATCCAGGATGGTTTCTTCGGCTGTTCCTGATCAGGGCGATGCGCCTTTTCGGGGTGCCGCTGGTCGGGAATTTTCAGATCGCGCATGGCATGGCCTCTGGCTTTTTCCCCCTTTTCCGGGGCTTTGGATGAACATAGACATTAACAGGCCCCAAGGCAACGGATTGTGCATGAACACATCCCCAGGGGCCACTGTTCAGGATTTGCCGGGGGTTGTCCCCGGCCCTGCTACCAGGAGGGACAATGTCCAAAAAGTTTACAGCCGAGGTTATCGGCACATTCATCCTTGTATTTTTCGGCTGTGGCGCAGCGGTGATTGCGGGGGCGAACGGCCTTGAGGGCGTCGGTCTGACCGGGATCTCGCTGGCATTCGGGATCTCGATCGTTGCGGCGGCCTATGGGATCGGCCTGATCTCCGGCGCCCATCTTAACCCCGCCGTCAGCCTTGGCATTTTGCTGGCCGGAAAAATGTCACCCGCAGATTTCGTGACCTATGTCATCGCCCAGGTCCTGGGCGCGGTGCTTGGCGCGGCGGTTCTCTACCTGATCATGAGCGGCAAGGCCGGCTTCGTGATGGGGGAATATGCGCTTGGCTCGAACGGATTTGGCGAGAATTATCTTGGCAAGTTCAATATGACCTCGGCGCTGGTCTTTGAGATCGTGGCGACCTTCGTGTTTGTGACGGTGATTTTGGGCGCGACCCAACCCGGCGCCTCGACCATCCTTGCGGCGCTGGCCATCGGTCTGACGCTGACCGGCATTCACCTGGTCGGCATCCAGGTGACCGGGGTTTCGGTCAACCCGGCCCGCTCGATCGGTCCGGCTGTCTTTGCGGGCGGCGCGGCCCTCAGCCAGCTGTGGCTTTTCATCGTGGCGCCGCTGGTCGGGGGGGCCCTGGCGGGCATCGTCCATAAGATCGGCCTGACCCGCGCTGACTGAGCAGCCCTCAGCTACGACATGAACGCGCGCCCTGCCAAAGGGCGCGCGTTTTTCATTCTGTCGGCGCTAAGCGGCCCGCGCCTAGCCGATCAGCGGCCCAGAGCGGCCATAGGTCTCATCATAATGGCGGCGCAGGCGCAAAAGCGCGATCCGCAGCACGATTTTGCCAGAACGCGCTGCCCAGCCCATCCGCCGCTCGGCGCTTTCGACCCCTTCCAGGAAGCAGCACACCCTGAGCGCAATATCCCCCAGCCCCGGCCCCAGATCATCCAGAGCAGCCGCCACCCTGGCCCGCGCCCGGCCCGGCCCCTCAGCCGGCCCCGCGCCGCTCTGAAAGCTGCCGCGCGAACCGGCGGTGAGGAAGTTCTCCCAGTTTTGCGCCACACGTGGCCCCATCTGCGCCAGCTCGAAATCCTCGCGCAGACGCTCGGCCGCGGCGACGAGGTCATGGCTGAGGAAGAGTTCACCATTCTTCTCGCGCCGCCGCCCCAGCACCGCGACCGGGCTTTCTGCGGTATTGAAACGGGTGCGGCGCGGTCCCTCATCGCTGGGAATGCTGCGCTCGACATAGGCGCGATGCGGTGTGGTGAAGGGGGCTGCTGCCTCGGAAAGGCCCGTTGCCGCGCCCCCGGATGCGGCGCGCCCCTCATCCATCTGGCGCCGCAATGCGGCCCGCCCGGCCTGGGTGATGCCATAGGTCGAGATCCGCCCCGTTTTGCGGCAGCTGATCCAGTCTTGCAGGCAAAAGGCCTGGGCGATCCCGCGTTCCAGCACCGCCGTTCTGACGGTGCGCCCATCGGGCAATTCGCGCAGCACGGCGGCCTTTTCCATGTCATTTGCAAAGGCCAGAACTGCCCCCGGCTCTGCCAGACGGCGCAGGATCCGCAAGGCCTCACGGCCCAGCTCGCCCTCATCCGGCAGGGTTTCAGGGGACTGAGTTTCGGGCGACAGAGGTTCGTGATGTAACGCAGCACCCCGACCTGCAGGGGCTGCGGCCAATGCAGCTGCCCGGGCCGGGCTGACGGTGTGGGACAGGGGTTGCGCGGGGATGGGTGTCATGCTTTGGGGCACCTTCTGGCCGTCAGGGGAAGAGGGAATACGCACCGACTGACTAAGCAGGCTGAGAGCTGCATCCATCAGCGGATCGTCGCGGCGGCACTCGTATCGCCTGACCTGTCGCATCACGGTCGAGGCATGCACCCCCCGCGCCCGCGCCAGCGCCCTGAGCGATATCCCCTCTTCGGTATGGCCAAGATACAGCCTGACTGGTTCGGGCACCCAGCCGGGCAGATCCGGCAGCGAAACCATGGGGTCAAAGTCTGTGGTCTGTTCCATCATCTGTTCAGAACATCCGGCTGAGGTATCGGGCAGCTTAGCGGGAACATGGTTACTCAGGCGTTAACTGGTTACGATTTGTCCATAATTGTTTCCAAACCCTAAACAGTCTGAACCAAGGCGAACGATGAATCGCCATGCAGCGCAACAGCAACATTTTCTGCGCAAGACTGCCCTTCTCAACCGCAGAAGGAGCCAGACATGCCCGATTTCCGCGCAGCCCTTTCCGAAATCCGCAGACCAGGCCTTTTGATGCGCGCCGTGCGCTTTGCACTGAAAGACTATCGCAGGGCGAGCGTGCTGAAACGCCTGGCTCCGCATGAAAATCGCTCTGACCGCATCATATCGCGGCTGTTTGAAACCGAGGCCCGGCTGGAGGAAATCCGCCGCAGCGGCCATTCGACCTATGCGATTTCCGACCATATCGAGGTGCTGGTCGCCCTGATCGCGGAAACTCGTCTGCTGCAGCCCAAAGCCGTGCCCGGCTGACCGGAGCCCGAACCGGGAAACGAACCGGGGGGCAGGCCTTTCGGGGCCTGTCCGACACCGCCCGGGCAAGAATAAAACCACCTCCCAAGCAGGTTTTACGCAATCCGGCCAATAATCTGACGCATTCGACCTGCAACCAGAGAGTGGCCCAGTTTCGGGGGGCCCAATTTCTGCCAGGCGCGTTAATGAGTGAGGTGATCTATGTTTTCATGGTTCGGGAAAAAAGCGGCACCAGCTGCTGCAGGCAAAGGTGGTAAACATGAAGGGGCGGCGGGCCAGTTCGCCGGGCCTTTGATCACGAAAATCAGTCTGCCCGAAACCGTATTCGCCCCTGATGCGCCCAATTATGCCGCTGCCGCAGCTTTGGTTGATTTCGCCAACAGCGCCATGCATGCGGCACTGATCCTGCCCACCGAAATCCCGGCAGAGCTGTTCTGGCTTTACTGGACCGATTACTACATCGCGCAGGTCAATAACGGCGGCCATTCGCAGTTTTTCGGCAATAGCGCCAAACAGCCCGGCAAGGCCAATATCCCGGTCCTTGCCTCTGAGGGCCTGTCACTGATCCAAAACACCGGGCTGACCCCGATTCTGAAACAGGCGCTGGCCTGGCATAAGGCCAATCTGCCAGAGGCCATGCTGCAAGACGGCTTCCAAAACCGGGCGGCCCCGCTGGAGGACCTGGACCAAGCCTTCTACAAGATCGGCAGCGACAGCTATTATGACGACCTGAACACCTGGCTGCGCCAGGCTGATATTGTTGAGATCCTGCCTGTCGCCAAATGGCAGGCGCTGCTTGCCGCCCTGCCCGAGCGCAACCCCTTCTACCAGTCCCGCAAACGGACCGCGAGGATCCTCACCCTCGACGCCGAGGCGGGCTCGGTCCCGCTTGGGGCGCTGCGGGCCTGTGCGGCGGCCATGATGATTGACGACAGCTACATTCAGATCAAACGCATCACGAGCGGCAGCTATCATGGAGCAGATCTGCTCTGGTCCCTTGAAACCAGTGCAGGGCCATTGCTGGGACTGGTGGATGACGAACAGGTCATGCTGTTGGCCCGCGAAAAACCGGATAACGCGATCCGTGGGGTGACCAGGGCACCGATGTCGCAGATCACACCGCTGCTGGAATCAGTCACCCTGTGGAAGCCAGGGCGCTACGCCTGGCACTTCTCGCAGAGCAATTTTCCGAATGATCCGGTCGTCCTTGTCGGATTTCCCAGCCGTGTCAGTGAAAAAAGTGACCCGCGCATCGGCAGAGGCTTTTTCTTTATCGGCACCCAAAGTGGCGCAACCTACACCCTCGTCATCGAAAACAAGCGCGCGGTGCTGTTTGAGGTGGTGGCGCATAAGCAGCTGGCGGAACTGTCCGGACGCGCGTTTGCGGCGCTGCGCGATGAGGTTATCGCCCCGCCACAGGCCTGAGGTGGCGGCCAGACAGCTGGCAGGCTGAACGGGCCAGATCACTGAGAAAAACCCGGCCATTGTCCATGGCCGGGCCTGTCTGTCATGCGGTTCGGGCGCAATATCTTACATAAACGCGTCGGGCATCTCGGCCTTGCGACGTGCCACGTAATCCTCAAGTGCCTCACGCTTTGCCGCGTCAAGTTCCGGCGCGACATAATCGGCCAGCATCTTTTTGACCTTCAGCGAGGCCAGCGTCGCGGTGTCACGCGCGCCCTCTTCCTCCCAGGTTTCAAACGGCTTGTAATCCAGCACGTCCGAGCGCCAGAAGGCGGTCTTGAAATTGGCCTGGGTATGGGCACAGCCGAGGTAATGGCCGCCCGGACCAACCTCGCGGATCGCATCCATAGCCTGGGCGTTTTCGTCAACCGAGACGCCCTTGGCCAGGCCATGCAAAGCGCCCAGCTGATCGGCATCCATCACGAATTTCTCATAGGATGAGACCAGACCACCCTCAAGCCAGCCGCAGGCATGCAGCATGAAGTTCACGCCCGACAAAAGCCCCATATTCAGGCTGTTCGCCGTTTCATAAGCCGCCTGGGCATCCGGCAGTTTCGAGCCACAGAACGACCCCGCCGAACGATACGGCAGCCCCAGACGGCGCACCAGCTGTCCGGTGCCATAGGTGATATGGCTGGCCTCAGGTGTCCCGAAAGTCGGCGCGCCCGAGTTCATGTCGATCGAGGTCACAAAGGCCCCCGCAATCACCGGCGAGCCTGCCCGCACCAGCTGGCTATAGGCCACGCCCGCCAGGATCTCGGCCAGCACCTGCGTCAGCGTGCCCGCCACCGTCACCGGCGCCATCGCACCGCCGACGATAAAGGGAGACACAATCGAGGCCTGATTGTTGGCGGCGTAAACCTCCAGAGCGCCCATCATGATGCCATCGAAAGTCATCGGCGAGTTGATGTTGATGAGGGACGTCATCACCGTGTTCTGATCGACGAAATCCGACCCGAACAGGATCTTCGACATATCGACCGAATCCTGCGCCCGCGAGGGTTCAGTGACCGAGCCCATATAGGGCTTGTCGGACAGCGTCATATGCGCCAGCAGCATGTCGAAATGGCGCTTGTTCACCGGGATATCGGTCGGCTCACAGACCGTTCCGCCGGAATGGTGCAGCCATTTCGACATATAGCCCAGCTTCACGAAATTGCGGAAATCCTCGATGGTCGCATAGCGGCGGCCGCCTTCCAGATCGCGCACGAAGGGCGGGCCATAAACCGGGGCCAGCACCAGGCTGTTGCCGCCGATATCGACATTGCGGGCCGGGTTGCGGGCGTGCTGGGTAAAGCTGGACGGCGCGGTCGAGCACAGCTTGCGCGCAAGGCCGCGCGGGATATGCACGCGCTCGCCGCGCACATCGGCCCCGGCCTCACGCCAGCGCTGCAGGGCGGCGGGGTTCTCGACGAAATTCACGCCGATCTCTTCCAGCACCGTCTCGGCATTGTATTCGATGATCTGAAGCGCCTCTTCGTTCAGCACCTCAAAATTCGGGATATTGCGGCTGATGAATTTGGCGGTCTCAAAGCTGACAGCGGTGCGCTCTGCACGCCGTGCTGCACCACCACCCCGCGCCCGACGGCCTTCGGTCACATCCGACATCTCATCCTCCTGGATCTCTCTTAGTGACGGGATACTCCTGCGGCCAGGCAGACCGCCAGGTGTTTGCGGCGCTTTTGCGCCATTTGCGACATTTCTGGCGGCCAGATGCGACAGCCCTGCCCCTTTGGCGCAAAAATCAGCGGTTGACAGTTGAGAATGATTTGCATTTACATCTAGGCAACAAGGAAGGACAAGCAATGAACAGATTTCTGAGAGCTTCGGCCGCCACCATTTCGGCGCTTTTGCTGACCAGCGGCATGGCCCTGGCCGAGGACAGGCTGAAGGTGGTGACCACATTCACCGTCATCGCCGATATGGCGCAGCATGTGGCGGGAGATGCGGCAGAGGTGGTCTCGGTCACCCGCCCCGGCGCAGAGATCCACGGCTATGAGCCGACGCCCCAGGATCTGGTTCGTGCGATGGATGCCGATCTGATCCTGTGGAACGGGCTGAACCTGGAACTCTGGTTCGCGGGGTTCCTGGAGAACCTGGGCGACATCCCCTCGGCCACCCTGACCGATGGCATTGATCCGATTGCGATCTCGGCGGGCTCGTATCAGGGCAAGGCCAATCCGCATGCCTGGATGGGTCTGGATAACGCGCTGATCTATATCGACAATATCGAGAAGGCCCTGTCCGCCCAGGACCCCGAGAATGCCGCCACCTATGCCGCCAATGCCAGCGCCTATAAAGAGCAGCTGAAGGCCGCGATTGAGCCCCTTCGCGCCCGCATCAATGCCATCCCCGAGGATCAGCGCTGGCTGGTCACCTGCGAAGGCGCCTTCTCTTACCTCGCGCGTGACTTCGGGATGAAAGAGCTTTATCTCTGGCCGATGAACGCCGACCAGATGGGCACACCGCAACAGGTGCGCAGCGTGATTGACGGCGTGAAAGAGAACCATATCCCGGTGGTATTCTGCGAAAGCACCGTCAATACCGCCCCCGCCGAGCAGGTCGCGCGTGAGACCGGCGCGGCCTATGGCGGCGTGCTTTATGTCGACAGCCTTTCCACCGCAGATGGCCCGGTGCCGACCTATCTGGATCTGCTGAAAACAACGTCAGAGACCATTGCAATCGGGCTGGAAGGCGCAGCCAACTGAGATTCGTTCTCAAAAGCACTTCTCTGCCGCGCAATCGCGTGGCAGAGTTTCCCCGTTAAGACCATTCCAGCAAAGCCAGGAAGATCATGTCGCAAACTCCAGCCCCCCAGACCCAGGCCATAGCAGCCGGTGATCCGGGCGGCGGCATCACGGCCTCTGACGTGACGGTCACCTACCGCAACGGCCATACCGCGCTGCGCAATGCCGCATTCCGGATCCCGCGCGGCACGGTGACGGCGCTGGTGGGTGTGAACGGGGCCGGAAAATCCACGCTTTTCAAGGCGATCATGGGTTTTGTGCCGCTGGCCAAAGGCGAGATCCGGCTGCTGGGTATGACCGTGCGCGAGGCGCTGAAGAAAAACCTGGTGGCCTATGTGCCGCAGTCCGAGGATGTCGACTGGTCCTTCCCGGTGCTGGTCGAGGATGTGGTGATGATGGGGCGCTATGGCCATATGGGCTTTTTGCGCATCCCCTCTGCGGCGGACAAGGCGGCGGTCGATCAGGCGCTGGCGCGGGTGAATATGCTCGACTACCGCCATCGCCAGATCGGCGAGCTGTCGGGCGGCCAGAAAAAGCGCGTCTTTCTGGCGCGGGCGCTGGCGCAGGATGGCCAGGTGATCTTGCTGGACGAGCCCTTCACCGGCGTCGATGTGAAGACCGAGGAACAGATCATCACCCTTCTGCGTGAGCTGCGCGATGAGGGGCGGGTGATGCTGGTTTCCACCCATAACCTGGGCTCGGTGCCCGAGTTTTGCGACCGGGTGGTGCTGGTCCGCGGCACGGTTCTGGCCTATGGCCCCACGGCCGAGACCTTCACCCATGACAATCTGGAAGAGGCCTTCGGCGGCGTATTGCGCCGCTTTACCCTCTCGGGCGATCAGCTGCATGACGATGACGATCCGCGCCATGTCTCAATCCTGACCGATGATGAGCGCCCGCTGGTGCAATACGGCCATGAGACCAAAACCCGGGGAGAGCCGTGATGTCCACCCTCTGGGAGCCCTTCACCTATTCCTATATGCTGAATGCGATGTGGGTCTCGGCGCTGGTGGGCGGCGTTTGCGCATTTCTCTCGGCTTATCTGATGCTTAAAGGCTGGTCTTTGATCGGCGATGCGCTGTCACACTCGGTGGTGCCAGGCGTCGCGGGGGCCTATATGCTGGGCCTGCCCTTCGCGCTTGGGGCGTTTTTGTCGGGTGGCCTTGCGGCGCTGGCGATGCTGTTTCTGTCAGACCGGACGGGGCTGAAATCGGACGTGGTGATCGGGCTGATCTTCACCTCGTTTTTCGGGCTGGGGCTTTTCATGGTCTCGCTGAACCCGATGTCGGTCTCGATCCAGACCATCACCATGGGCAATATCCTGGCGATCACCCCCGGCGACACGCTGCAACTGGCGATCATCGGCTTTGTCACCCTGGCGGTGCTGATTGCAAAATGGAAAGACCTGATGGTGGTGTTCTTTGACGAAAACCACGCGCGTTCGGTCGGGCTGCATCCGGGGCTGATGAAGGGTATTTTCTTCACGCTGCTTTCGGCCTCGGTCGTCGCTGCGATGCAGACGGTCGGGGCGTTTCTGGTGATTGCACTGGTGGTGACACCCGGCGCCACCGCCTGGCTGATTTGCGACCGTTTCGGGCGGCTGATCGCGCTTTCCGTGGCCATCGGCACCGTCACCAGCTTTGTCGGCGCCTATATCAGCTATTTCCTCAATGGCGCGACCGGGGGCGTGATCGTCTGCCTGCAAACCGCGATCTTCCTGCTGGTCTTCGTCTTTGCCCCCAAACACGGGCTGCTGGCCGCGAAACGCCGCGCGGCCCTGGCCCTGCGCGAAGAGGTGGCGAAATGATCGAGACGCTGACGCTGCCATTCCAGTTTCCCTTCATGCAAAAGGCCTTCCTGATTTCCGCCATGATTTCAGTGCCCTGCGCGCTGCTGTCATGCTTTCTGGTGCTGAAAGGCTGGGCGCTGATGGGCGATGCGGTCAGTCATGCGGTGCTGCCAGGCATCGTGCTGGCCTATATCTGGGGCTTTCCGCTGATCATCGGCGCCTTTGTCGCGGGCATGTTCACCTCGGTTGCCACCGGCTGGCTGTCGGAAAACAGCCGCATCAAGCCTGATACCGTGATGGGCGTGGTGTTTTCGGGGATGTTTGCTGCCGGAATCGTGCTTTACACCTCGATCGAAAGCGACGCCCATCTCGACCATATCCTGTTCGGGAATATGCTGCGGGTCAGCAGCCAGGATCTTTGGACCGCCGGGCTGATTGCGGGCTTTGTGACGCTGGCGCTGGTGATCAAATGGAAAGACCTGATGCTGCATGCCTTTGATCCGGCCCAGGCGCGGGCCTCGGGGCTGCGGGTTGGGATCTTGCATTACGGGCTGCTTGCGATCCTGTCGCTGACCATCGTCGCGACCCTTTCGGCGACCGGGCTGATCCTGGCGGTCGGCCTGCTGATCGCCCCCGGCGCGATTGCCTTCCTGCTGGTCCGCCGCTTTGGCCAGATGCTGATCGTGGCCTCGCTTTGCTGCTTTGTGGCGATGATGACCGGGATCTGGGCCAGCTTCTGGCTGGACGCATCGCCCGCCGCGACAATCATCCTGGTGCTGACCGCGATGTTCCTGCTGGCCTTCTTAAGACGCAGCATTCAGATCCGCGCACAAAGCCGCGCCATATAAAGAAAAACGGGGATCAGCGATCCCCGTTTTTTTTACTGAATGATCCTGACGACGGGCGGCCTCAGCTCATCCCGAGCGCGGTCATATAGACCTCAAGGATGGCATCCTCTTCCTGGCGCTCATTGGCATCTTTCTTGCGCAAAGACACGATCTTGCGCAGCGCTTTGGTGTCGAAACCGCGGCCCTTGGCCTCGGCATAGACCTCTTTCAGCTGCTCGGCGATGTCTTTCTTTTCGGCTTCGAATTGCTCGATCCGCTCGATCAGCTGGCGCAGCTCATCTGCGGTAACATTGAAGGCGTCGTTCATTCTTCTCTCCGCTCTGGCCGTATTATTTGCCTCAGACGCAGAGATAGCCTGCCCAGCCCCCTGGATTCAAGCGCTGCCAGCGATCCGCCTGCCCCCTTGCGCCAGGCCCGCGCAGCGTTTAGCCAGCGGGCGAGTGAAAAACTGGCGGAGTTTCAGCGCATGACCTATCTGATCTGGCCCGGGGCCTTCCTGTCGCTTCTGGGCGTGCTGGGGCTGGTCTGGTGTGTGATCAAAGGGCTGAGCATCCGCCGCTCAGGCGCCAGCGACGATCAGATGCGCCTTGAGCTGCGCAAGCTGTTCACGGTGAATTTCGCCTCGCTTGGGCTGTCGGTGCTGGGCCTTGCGCTGGTGATCCTGGGGATCTCGCTGGGCTGAAGGTTTTCAGCTGGCTTCAGGCCGCAGCCCGCCGCCCACCTTTGGAGACCAGACGATCCAATACCGGATTCGGCTGCCAGATGGCATCGTCGCCCTGCCAGCGCCTGAGGTCGCTGCGCAAAACCATCGGCCCGCGACGATCCGCCTGATGCATCGGCCCGCCCTGCCAGCGCGGGAATCCGTGGCCATGCACCATCAGGAAATCAATCGCCCGCACCGCGCTTTGCACCGTCACCGGCGCGTCGGGCGCATGGGTGCCGGGCACCACGCCCTCGCTGATCAGCCGATAGCCCTCATTCGCCATCGCGCCCAGCCAGCGGTGCAGCACCTCGGGGGCCTCCATACCGCGCGGCGGGGCCTCGCCGAATGGGTCTGGCAGATCGGGGATCTCCTGGCCAAAGCCGGTCAGAACCGAGGCCAGCAGGCGGCGCGGCACCCCCATGCCCAGCATAGCCTGCAAGGCGGCCTGCCCCGCGCCCACGACCTGGCGACCGATCTGCGGCAGCCCCGCGCTTAACACCGGCTGCAGCCCGAAACCACGCAAGAGCCGCCAGCTTGCCGCCAGCGCCTGCGGGCTGGCCGCGCCGGCCGTGCTGATCTCACAGACCCGCCCCGAAGGCGCGATCGTCAGCCCCGGCCTGCCCCTTGCGCCCCCGATCACCAGTTGCACGATCTGCGGAACCTGGCGCTGCATGCGGTCGATCAGATCACTGACCCGGCCATGCACCAAAAGCCCCGCCGCCTGAAGCGCGGCAATCGGCTGATGGGTCTGAAAGCGGGCCAGATCCGAATCCAGCTGCGCCGGGGTCAGCCGTCCGGCCCGCATATCCGCCGTCAGGCGCTCGCGCACCCAGCCGGTGATCCGCTCATGCGCGGCCATATCGCCCTCTTGTTCGGGCGCAGCCCAGATCACCCGCAAGCCGCGCCCAAGCGCCAGCAAAGCCAGCGCCGCCAGCTGCGGCCCGGCCCCGGCCAGCCCCAGCACGCGGATCTCTTCGGGCTGCAGGCGGGCGATCTCTGGCGGCAGCAGATGCGCGGCGCGTTCGGCCCGGGCGGCGGCGATCAGCCCCCGGCTTTCCGGGCTGGCCAGCAGATCCTCAAAGGCCACCGCCTCAAGCGCCAGCCCATTGCCGGGCGGCAGGTAAAGCGCGGCCTCTATGCAATCAATGATCCGCGCGGGCGCGGGCATCGGATTGCGCAGATGCGTCTCGCGGGCCTGCGCGATCACGGCGGCATATCCCGGCACATCGGCCAGACCCGCATCGCGGGCGATCACCGGGCGTGGCCCGCCCATGCGCAGCGCCCCGGCAATCGCGGCTGCACGAGGGTCACCCTCGGTCACCTGATCAGCCAGGCCAAGCGCCAGCGCCTCTTCGGCGCTGATCGTGCGGGCGTTGAGCAAAAGGTTCAGCGCCTCTTTCGGGCCGGTCAGCCGGGGCAGCCGCTGGCTTGATCCCGCCATCGGCGGCAAGCCCAGCCCGGCCTCGGGGAAAATGATCTTCGTGCCATTGGCGACCACCCTGGCATGGCAGGCCAGCGCCAGCTCGGCCCCGGGGCCTGCGGCCCGGCCATTCACGGCGGCCACCACCGGGGCGGACCAGGCGTCAAGCCTTTCGCAGATTGCGGCAAGCGTCGGCGCAGGCGTGATCGCATCCGCGCCCATCTCGACCAGGGTTGCCGCCGAGAAACAGCCACCCGCGCCTGAAATCACCACCGGGCGCAGGGCACGGTTTTCGGTCTCGGCAGCCATGATCTCTGCCTGCAGCGCGTCAAAGAGCGCCTGCCGGATCGCCGGCGTCAGGGCATTCAGCGGCGGATTGTTGATTTCCAGCAAAAGGACACGCCCATCCGGGCCGGCGTCACGCGAAACCAGCCCTGCGCCATCCGCATTCTCCCGCGCATCGCGCTCACCTGTCAGAGTCATGCTTCCGCCCTTCATGCCCCGCCTTCGACCGGCATTCTTCGCCCGACATTTCCATATTTGTAAACTTAACAGGAAATTACGGTTGCTTGACAAGAGGTTGCGCCGCCGGGGCGGCTCTTCGGGCGGAAAGATGTGCCAAAATGCCCGGTTCTGCGCTATCTGCGCACCCGCCTGCGCTGCCAGCAGGCCTGGCAATCCGTTCACGACATCAGAAACGGCCCCAGAAAACGGCAAAGCCCTTTGCGGCTGTTACGCCTGCCCGCGCCTGGGATCGTTTTTGCTGCCGAAGGTGGCCTTCGGTAAGATCCCCGGCAGAATATCCGCAAGCGCACACATCTCGGCCCAAAGCGGGGCCAGATCGGCCTGCGCCGGGGCCGCGACGCCTTCAGGGGCGCGGCCCCTCGTCTCGCCTGTCGGACCATTTCGCAGCATCGGATTTCCCTTCACCTCTGACGCCCGAACGGTAGCTTCGGGCTTAACCTCTGCCCCGGATAGTGGATTTCTTCTGCTTTGGGATTGATCGAGGTCAAGTTGGCGCACAGGGCTTCCCCCCTGCATCCTGCCGCGCTAGTCTGGCGCCGGAATTTGCAATCAGGACGTCAAGATGAATATCCGCCCGCTGAGTGAAACCTATGCCGTCTCGCCCCAGATCGACCCCAGTGATCTGGGCGCGATCAAAGCTGCGGGCTATGCCGCCGTGATCGACAACCGCCCCGATGGCGAGATCCCCGATGAGCTGCAGACCGCGCAGATGCGGGCCGCAGCCGAGGCCGCCGGCCTTGAATTCTTCGCCAATCCGGTGATCGGCGGCGCACTGACCATGGAAAATGTCACCGCCCAGGCCGAGGCAATCGCCGCCGCCAAAGGCCCGATCCTGGCCTATTGCGCCAGCGGCAACCGCTCTTCCATCGTCTGGGCGCTGTCGCAGGCGGGCACCCGCCCCGCCGCAGAGCTGATCGCCGCCGCCGAGGCGCATGGCTATCACCTGGCGCATCTGGCCCCCCAGATCGAGGCGCTGGCCGCCCATAAAGCCGAAGGCTGAGACAGCTTTACAGGGGCCGGATGCGCAAAGCTCTGGCCCTTGCGGCTTTGTCACGTTAAACCCCCGATCCGAACCGGTCGAAAGGCGCATTTGATGGCACGGATCCTGATCACTTCAGCCATTCCATATATCAATGGAATCAAGCACCTGGGCAATCTTGTCGGCTCTCAGCTGCCGGCGGATCTTTTCGCCCGCTATATGCGGGGGCGCGGCAATGAGGTGATGTTCATCTGCGCGACCGACGAACATGGCACCCCTGCCGAGCTGGCGGCGGCCAAAGCCGGAAAGCCCGTCGAGGACTATTGCCGCGAGATGCATGAAGTCCAGGCAGAGCTGGCCAAAGGCTTCCGGCTGAGCTTTGATCATTTCGGCCGCTCTTCCAGCCCGCAAAACCACCATCTGACCCAGGCTTTCGCCGGGGTGCTGGCCGACAACGGCTATATCCGCGAAGTGGCCGAGCAGCAGTTCTACTCGGTCGATGATGGCCGCTTCCTGCCCGACCGCTATATCGAGGGCACCTGCCCCAATTGCGGCTTTGAATCGGCGCGGGGCGATCAGTGCGACAACTGCACCAAGCAGCTGGACCCGACCGATCTGATCAATCCGCATTCGACCATCTCTGGCTCGACCAATCTCGAGCTGCGCGAAACCAGGCATCTTTACCTGCGCCAGTCAGAGCTGAAAGATCAGATCGAGGCCTGGATCGACAGCAAGAAAGACTGGCCGATCCTGACCACCTCGATTGCGAAGAAATGGCTGCATGACGGTGACGGGCTGCAGGATCGCGGCATTACCCGCGATCTGAAATGGGGCATTCCGGTCAAACGCGGCGACCAGCCCTGGCCCGGAATGGAGGGCAAGGTCTTCTACGTCTGGTTCGACGCCCCCATCGAATATATCGCCTGCACTGCCGAATGGGCTGACGCACATGGCCGCCCGGCTGCCGACTGGCTTCGCTGGTGGCGCACCGACAAAGGTGCCGATGACGTCACCTATTATCAGTTCATGGGCAAGGACAACGTCCCCTTCCATACGCTGTCTTTCCCGGCGACCATCCTTGGCTCGGGGCAGCCCTGGAAGCTGGTCGACTACCTTAAGTCGTTCAATTACCTGAATTATGACGGCGGCCAGTTCTCGACATCGCGCGGGCGCGGCGTGTTCATGGACCAGGCGCTTTCCATCCTGCCCTCGGATTACTGGCGCTGGTGGCTCTTGTCACACGCCCCCGAAAGCGCCGATTCGGAATTCACATGGGAGAATTTCCAGGTCTCGGTGAACAAGGATCTGGCCGATGTGCTGGGGAATTTCGTCAGCCGCATCACCAAATTCGCAAAGTCGAAATTCGGTGATACGGTTCCGGCAGGCGGCGCTTATGGCCCGCAAGAGACCGCGCTGATCGCCGATCTGACCACCCGCATCCGCGAGTATGAGCGGCTGATGGACGCGATCGAGGTGCGCAAAGCTGCGGCAGAGCTGCGGGCGATCTGGGTTGCCGGCAATGAATATCTGCAATCCGCCGCCCCCTGGTCGGTGGTGAAAACCGATCCCGATGCTGCCCAGGCGATTGTGCGTTTCGGCTTTAACCTGATCCGGCTTTACGCGGTTCTGTCGCGCCCCTTCATCCCGGATGCGGCGGCGGCAATGATGGCCTCGCTGGCCAAAGAGGACTGGTCCTGGCCTGATGATGTGGCTGCAGCCATGGCGGCGGTCGCGGCAGATGACGCCTTCACCGTTCCCGAAAACCTCTTCGGCAAAATCACTGATGAGGAACGGGCCGAGTGGCAGCAGCGCTTTGCAGGCATCCGCAGCTAAGCGCGCCAGCCCCCTGATAAATCACTGATGGTAAATCACTGATTTTTCGCAAATCATTCCTGACTGCGCCCCCACAGATATGGGGGCGCAGTCAGTTTGGCGGCAGCCTCAGGCGGCCTCGTCCATCTTCCAGGCAAAGCCCGAAAAGCCATCGCGGAAGGCAAAGGTCACCAGGTGTTTGTCGACGATGTAGCGCGCCTCGATGATGCTGCGCACATCCTCGCCCGAGACGCGGACTGACAGCCCGGTTTCATCGGCGCTGATCTCCATCGGGCCCGGGCCCAGCACAGCGCGGCCCTGATGGGCGTCAAATTCCACCTCGATCTTATGGGCGAAATGCTTGCACAGTTGTTGCAGATATTTCGAGCCACTTGCGGTTTCAAAGCGGGCGGAAGAGGTCAGCATCTGTTCATCCTTACATGTTCACCGTCTGATCCTGGAATGTCGCGGCGCTGCGGGCAAGGGCAGGCTGCGCAGATCACGCTGGCGATACGGTTCAGGAATGCACAGCCAAAGCCTGGCAAAGCGGAATGCGCTAATGCACCAGGCGCAGATGCCGCCCGCCCGGCCGATGCGTCGGCCGCAATGAGGGCCTTTGCGGCAGATCGTCCTGCCTGCCACTTTGGCAGCCCGGGGCGATGTCGTGCCTTTCCTCGGCCGCCGGAAAGCGCGCGCAGAAAGACAGCGCGACCTGGATCAGCATCGGATCCATCCGCCCGCCCGTCACCTCCAGCACCGGGGTGCGGGCCAGATCGGCGCGGTCACGGCGCATGGCATGCAGCATCAGGCAAAAGGCTGCCTCTTCCGGGGTCGCCTGCTCGCGACACGAAATGCACAGCGGATTGGCATAGTGGAAATCCTCTTGCCGGGCCTGGCGCAGGGCCTGGATCACCGCCAGCAGGCCATGGGCGATCTGCGGCCCCCGCGCCTGCCCCCAGCGTTCAGCCGCAATCGCATAGGCGTTCTGCCAGGCCTGGCT
Organism: Pseudogemmobacter hezensis; assembly: GCF_013155295.1. Lineage (GTDB taxonomy): Bacteria > Pseudomonadota > Alphaproteobacteria > Rhodobacterales > Rhodobacteraceae > Pseudogemmobacter > Pseudogemmobacter hezensis. The sequence goes on from NZ_JABJXT010000008.1 coordinate 139,681, forward strand.
CTCGGGCCGCGCAAAGGCGGTCATGAAATGCCGCGTCACCGCAAGCAGCCCGGTCTCAAACACATCGAGACCCAAGGTGGAAAGCGCCACAGCATCGGCAGAGGCAATATGGTCAGACATCGGGGCAACGGGCTCCGGTCGGGCCGCATGTGAGCGGTCAGCAAGACAGGGCTGCCTGTCAGACAATGCCCCGGATGGCGCATCGCCGACACCCCCGCGTGCAATCACAAGGCGGCACAGGTGTGGGGATCAGAGGGATCCAGTTTTCAGTCAGGTGGCAGAAATGCCCGGTGATCGAAAACAGCCAACCGGGCCATACACTGCGGGGGCGCATCCATATCGCGCCGGACGGCAGAGTTTTAACGCCTGATCGGGCATGTTCCGGATCTGGCGATAGCTGGATCCCCCATTCCCTACTGAAACAGTCGCCAATAAGCAAGCCCCAATCGCCCCACCACGGGATCAGGCACAGAGGTGCACATGGCGGCGCATATGGAGGCGCACAATCCCAGGCCATACGCTGCTGCGTGCAGGCTGAAACCTGTCACCGGCAGGTTGCGCACTCATCCGGCTGCGGCCTGCCTCAGTTCTGATTTGCCGCGACATGATTGCGGGCCATATCCGGCGCCTTTTCGCCCGGCACCGGCGGCGTCATCGTGGCGCTGTCATAGGGCGCCAGCCCGGCAGAGGCCCTGCCCTCGCTCAACAGATCACGCGGCAGAATCAAAAGCAGCATCACAAAGCCATAGGCCAGCCCGAAAAGCACTATCGAAAGCCTTGATGCCCGCGGCAAAACGCTGCGCTTTCGCAAGGATACAGTCATTGTCATCCCCCTCGACAATAGCAGAACCAGGATCAGGCGAGTCCCCCTCAGTATCGCATATTATCCTGGTGCTGCGGTCCTCAGTTCCGGCCAGGACCGGGAACAATGTTCCGCCCCCCCAGTAAAGATCGAAATGATGAGAAAACCGTGAAGGAAAATTGCGGCATTGCAGAAAATTTTTCGCGGCCGCAGCATAGATGTGCTCAGGCCCGACCTGCTTTAATCTGCCCCTGTTCCGGTGCCGCGCAGCCTGCCGCCGTGGTGCGCGTTTCAAGCAATGACAGGGGCAATGACAGGGGAAGTGAGAACTTCCCCACCTTTACAACAGGATGAACCGCATTATCGTCAAAGATCACGCGATGCAGCAAATGCGGACGTGGCTCAAAGGCCCATCAACGGGCCACCAGACAAGGGGATTATGATGGCTGCCGGACCGAATATTCTGGAAATTTTGGTCAAGCTGACCATCGCTTGCCCCCCCGTAGGGATCGTGCTGTCCTACTTTGGGCTGGCTCTGATCTGAACGCGCGGCCCAGAGTCCACGATCTGCGCCCACGATCTGCGCCCGCGATCTGCGCCCGCGATCTGCGCCTCCCCCCCCCCCGTAAGCGCGCAGCAAAAGCAGATGCAAAACCCCGGTTCCAAAAAATAAGGGCCAGAAGGGAAACCCCTTCTGGCCCATCATTCTGACCGCTGTTGATTACTTCAGCGCGGCGGTCACGATCACTTCGACGCGGTAATCCGGCGTCGCCAGTTTGGCCTCGCCGGTTGCGCGGGCCGGGGTGTTCCCCTGCGGCACCCAGGCATCCCAGACCGCATTCATCTCGGCGAAATCGGCCATATCGGCCAGCCAGATCTGGGTCGAAAGGATGCGGGTCTTGTCGGTTCCAGCCTCGGCAAGGATCCGGTCAACCTCGGCAAGGCAGGTGCGGGTCTGATCGGCCACGCTGTCGCCCGGATTGCCGACCTGCCCGGCCAGCCAGATGATGCCGTTGTAGGAAACGCCTTCCGACATGCGGGCACCAACGCCGTAACGCTTGATTTCTGAAGTCATTCTGATCTCCCTGATCGCTGGACCTGTGACATGAATAGCGCTGGAAGGTCTGGATGAAAAGCATCGCCGGCCAGAAGTCAGCCGCATGCGCCCCGGCCAGGCCAGGCATCCAGGGCGGCCGCCTAATCTTTACGGCGGCACAGGTAGCTGTCGCCACTGACCGGAGAGAACCAGGTCATGGTGCCATCAGGATTCATCGCCAGCGAAAGCTGGTAATCATCGGCGAATGTCAGGGTGAAGGTATCGCCCTCAGCCGCGACATCCACAATCTCCATCAGATCATCACCGGCTTCGTAGGCCGTATCTGAAAAGCTGAAGGTGCCGACATCGCAGTCCCAGACCCCTTCAAAGGCCCAGTTTCCAGCCTGCGCAGCAAGCGGAAAGCAGGCCAGAGATGCGGCAAAGAATGTGGCGCGCAGCGCGGCGACAGCAGTCTGGCGGGCTTTCACTGAAGGCTGCATAGATCGCTCTCCGATTCCTCTGGCAGGAAAAGATACCGCCCCGGGCACCGAACGGCCAGCGCCCGGGGCATGATGTCACGGGTTCCCGCCGATCGTGCCGCCCCAGAAACTTCGGCCCATACAGGCGCGGCGCGGACCTCATCCGGATGCCCCTCCGGGCGCCCGGCGCGGGCGGATCGGCGCGGCCAGAGCGGCGCGGGCAGACTGGCTCAGGCGCCGATCAGGGTTACGCCCGGCAGGCTGCGGATCAGCTCGATATCTTCGTGATAGGTCATGGTCAGCTGATCGACGGTGTCCTGGGTCCAGCCGGGCAGCGAAAACTCCATATTCAGCTGCTCGCTGAGGCCGAATTTGTCCAGGAATGCCGAGACGACACGCCGCCTTTGGCTGACCGAGGCGGGCGGGTGGCTGGCCAGATAGCCGCGCATGCGCGCCACCCCATCGCCCGCCATGATCATCGAAAGCAATTCGTCGGTGTCCGCAAGAACCGTGTCGTCTTTGAAGCCTGCCACCGCCTGCAGCACCTCTGGCCAGATCAGCGGCGTATCCTCGTCACACCAGATCGTCAGCGGCGCATCGGGGTTTTCAGCGATGATCTGCTGCACCACATCCGACCAGCGCAGCTGCGTGACATCGGTGCCCTCGATGAACTCTTCAAAGCTGCGGGTGGCCTTTTGCTTTTCATAAAGCGCCGGAAGCCAGGTGGCCGGGTTGCGGATCGCCAGGAAGAAAGAGGCCTCGATATGCGGGAAGATCTGGGTGAAGGCCCGAATCCGCTCGCCCGCGAAACCATAAAGACGGCCGCGCAAAGCCCATTGCGGGAAGGCAAGGAAACTGTCCCAGCTAAGGATCATCCGGGATGCATTCTCATCATCCATGATCTGCCCCAGCACCAGCGCCTGGGTCTCGACATTGGCCGGAGCACCGCGCAGCTGCACCGCGGTATCCCGCAAAAGCCTGCGATAGCGGGTCGGGGCAGGCACAAGAATGCCCTCTGCGGCCAGGGTCGCGCGGTTTTTTAACAGGCAACGGATCAGTCGCTCTTCATCGGTGCAATGCACACCCAGATGATAAACAATGCGCATTACGTTAAAATACCCCCGCTAAAAACCTTCCCCCCTGCTGTCAGGAGAGAGGGCCACTACCTCATATACGCCCCGATAAGCACTGGCAAATCCGTTTGTAAGCTGCAGAGAATAACCGGGACAGCCCTAATAGCATCCGGTTAAGATAGTCCTGGCGTCAAAGCCCCCCGCAGACGCCATCAAACATGCTGCAGCAGAAAGATCGGGGGCGATGCCCGTCGCGCCCCTCGCCCCGGTTCGCCCCCGGTCCGTCGCGCCCGGTCCGTCGCGCCCGGTCCGTCGCCCCTGCCCGGCCGTCATATCGGCCTTCGGATCGGCAAAGATGCTCAGTACCCGCGCCAGATCCAGCCGCCGCCAAAGATCCGGCTGCCTTCATTTTCGTAGAAAACGCAGGCCTGGCCGGGGCTGACGCCATCCTCTGGCTCGATCAGTTCGACCTGGGCCTCGGTTTCCGAGAGCGGCCGGATGATCGCCGGGCGCGGCGCCCGGGTCGAGCGCACCTTGGCCATCACATGCCATTCGGGCTGGCTGGTCAGCGGCGCGTCGCCCAGCCAGTTGATCTCACGCACCGGGATGACCCGGGTCGAAAGCGCCTCTTTCGGCCCCACGATCACCTGGCGCTTGTCCGCATCCAGCTTCACCACATAAAGCGGCTCTCCGAGGCCACCGATGCCCAGGCCCTTGCGCTGACCGATGGTGTAATGGATCACGCCGCGATGCTCACCGAGGACCCGCCCCGAAAGATCGACGATCTCGCCGGGCGAGGCCGCATCGGGGCGCAGCTTCTCGATCACGCTGGCATAATTGCCATTCGGCACGAAGCAGATGTCCTGGCTGTCGGGCTTATCCGCGACCGGCAGGCCGTATTTCGCGGCCAGCGCACGGGTTTCCGCCTTGGACTGCAGATGCCCCAGCGGGAAGCGCAGGTAAGACAGCTGCTCTGGCGTGGTCGAGAACAGGAAATAGCTTTGGTCGCGGGCGGCATCGGCGGCTGAGTGCAGCTCTGGCCCGCCATTGCCCAGCTTGCGCTGGATATAATGGCCGGTCGCCATGCAATCGGCATCCAGCTCTTTGGCAGTCGCCAGCAGATCCTTGAACTTCACCCGCTCGTTGCAGCGGATACAGGGCACCGGGGTCGCGCCGGCCAGATAGGCCTCGGCGAATTCCTCGATAACCGCCTCGCGGAAGGTGTTCTCGTAATCCAGCACGTAATGCGGAAAGCCCATCGCCTCGGCCACGCGCCTTGCGTCATGGATGTCGCGGCCCGCACAGCAGGCGCCCTTTTTCGCCAGCGCCGCCCCGTGGTCATAAAGCTGCAGCGTGACGCCGACAACATCATAGCCCTCTTCCTTCAGCTGGGCCGCCACGACCGAGCTGTCGACGCCGCCGGACATGGCGACAACGACACGGGTGTCTTTCGGGGCCCGGGCAAAGCCGAGCGAGTTAAGGCTGGTATCAAAGGGCATGAGGGTCACCGATCCGGGATATGCCGGAATATATGAAAATCTTCCATACTCTCAAGGGCGCGGTTCAGCAATGTTTAAGCGTAACGCGTCAGGCTGGGGTCTGTAACCCTGTTGAACGGAAACCGCGATGTATCTCAGACGTGTTGACGGGCCTCGTCAGGTGACCTTGCCGGATGGCTCGATCCTGACCCGTGCCGACCTTCCCGCGCCCGAAACCCGGCGATGGGTGGCCAGCCGCAAGGCGCTGGTCGTTCGTGCCGTCGTTTATGGCCTGATCACCACCGAAGAGGCACGCGAACGCTATGCCCTTTCGGAAGAGGAATTCGGCCTTTGGTGCGAGGCCGTCGAAAAACATGGCGAGAAGGCCCTGAAGGTCACCTCAATTCAAAAATTCAGACAACTTTAGATTGCATTGAGAAATCGGTCTGCCACTGTGGGAAAAGTAACCCTGCCTTAACCAGTGGCTGGCAGTCTCGTTAACGAAGAAGCCTGACAGCCCGGACCGGAGATTTCAAATATGCGTATTTTGCTTGTCGAAGATGACCCTACCACCTCGCGCAGCATCGAGCTGATGCTGACCCATGCCAATCTGAACGTCTATTGCACCGATATGGGCGAGGACGGGATCGATCTTGCCCGTCTTTATGACTACGATCTGATTTTGCTTGACCTGAACCTTCCTGACATGAGCGGGCATGAGGTATTGCGCCAGATCCGCCTGTCGCGGGTTGAGACGCCCATTCTTATCCTTTCCGGCTCTGACGATACCGAAAGCAAGCTGCGCGGCTTTGGCTTTGGGGCAGACGATTATCTGACCAAACCCTTCCACCGCGAGGAGCTGGTTGCACGGATCCATGCGATTATCCGGCGATCAAAAGGGCACAGCCAGTCGACGATCCGCACCGGCCTTGTCACGGTGAACCTTGATGCAAAAACTGTTGAGAGTGAAGGCAAAACCATCCACCTGACCGGCAAGGAATACCAGATGCTCGAGCTGCTTTCGCTGCGCAAGGGCACGACGCTGACGAAGGAAATGTTCCTCAACCATCTTTATGGCGGCATGGATGAGCCAGAGCTGAAAATCATCGACGTATTCATCTGCAAATTGCGCAAAAAGCTGTCCGAAGCCACCGGCGGCAACAACTATATCGAAACGGTCTGGGGCCGCGGTTACGTGCTGCGTGACCCCGAACCGCTGGAGGCGGCGGTTGGCGGAACGGCAGTAGCCTAAGCATTCGTCGCCGCTGTCTTGCTGATATAATTCCGCCTTTGGACCCGAAGGCGCGCTTCCGGGGCGGGTTATATCACAGCAGCAGCCCGGCCAGGCAGGCGGCCCAGTCATGCTGTCGGCCCAGTCAGCGGAGGACAGAACGAAGTGATCGGGGTTCAAGCCTCCGCCAGAGGTTTTGATCGGCCTCATTGTCGCCTTCGGCACATTGTCGTTTCTGGCGCGTCGCAGCTGGCGACGAGGGCGAGCCTCATACCGTCTCTCGCGCGAAAAAGCGGCTGCTTTCTTCAGAATGTCACGCTCCACCCGCAGCCGGGCGACCTCTTTCTTCTATCGGCCAGTTCGGCCCGGATCGGCCCATTCCCGGGAAATGCATCAGGCGGTGTTGCAGTCAACTCCCGCACCCAGCGGCGCAAAACACTCTCCGCCAGATCGAGGTCACCCGCCGCCTGCGCCACCGCCCCCACCGGCCCGTCATCAGCCTCACGGCATCTGCTTTGAACTCGCGACGGCACTTCCGGCTCGTCATATCTGCACTCCAGTTCCATGGTCACGATCTTATCTTCGTGTCCAGGAAACCAGCAGCAACTCATATGTAGCCCCTTAACCATGGGAAGGTTTCCCGTCTGATCTCCTGGCTGCATCATAAGGCCTTGCGTCAGGGTTTCATTCGCAGCCGCCGCCCTGCTCCGGTGCTGGCATGGCGCGCCATGCCGCCACTCTCAGGCTGACCAATCAACCTGGGCCGATTACTCTGCTTCGAAATAGTTCATCACAGCCAGAACGACCCGGCGAAGGTCACGCGTAGCAGCCACGATACACAATTGCAGAGCGATCAGCCCCGTGTTAGGAAACCCGACAGCTATCAGGATGTCGTCAGGACAAAGCCCCTATAGCTCAGCTGGTAGAGCATCTGATTTGTAATCAGAGGGTCGGCGGTTCAAGTCCGTCTGGGGGCACCATAAAATCAAACACTTAGACGCAAAAAGCCCCGCCCATTCGGCGGGGTTTTGCTTTGGGGGAACACCGGGGGAACAGCCTCACGCCGCCAGGGGAACACCCGCCAGAATCACCACCACACCGCATAGAAGCGGGCGCCGGTGAGGCGCATCTGCTCATAGTTCAGTCTGACGTTAGAGCGGCGAACACTGCCCATGCCGATCCCTGCCGAGTGCGGCATCCCTGACATGGCCCCCGGCCCGCACCCATGATAGCCCTGCCGCTCAACAAGAAGGCGAGCAGCACTATGCCTCAGGAAGAGCAGCATTTCACGCAGATTGACGACGACGATATCCGCTTCCTCAGCACACAGCTGCGAGGTGTGAAGCAGGCCCGGGTCCGGTTCCTCGCAGGAACGCCCGAATTTCAGCTTGAGGTGATCGAGGTGCTGCTGGCGCTCGGCGTCTCGGCGACCTCTGAACGCATGGGCATGATCGCCCCCTATCCAAAGCGCAGGTTCAGCATCCGCTACAAGGGCGACAGCGCGATCGTTACCGTCGCGCAGGATGCGGAACTGATGGGGTGAACGCCCGTCCACACTGGACAGCGAACTTGTTTCCCAGACCGGAGGTCCCCGGTCTGGCTTGCGGTCCCCAGGTTCGGGGAGTGCAAATCCCTTTCCCGACGAAGTGGGATTCCCCACTTCCGGGGGATAACTTCCACCGATGGTAGACGTTGTTTTGAGCCAAAAGTGGACGGTCGGGCACGTCTTATAACTCGCTGAATGGCAGCTTTGTACCGGCAACGCCGAAGAAGACGCCAAGCGTTATCGGGATTGAGGGGCGGGCCTTAGAATAGGCGCGGATCATGGTCGGTGTCGAGAAGGCCAGAGCCGCACCGTGTCAGATGCCGTGGCTGCACCTGGACAAACCCCGGAACCGGAATCCTCCCGCGGCCTGGCCGAGCGACTACGGGAGGCCGCGCAGGGGATCGACCGGGGAACGCTGGCCGAGGCGGTAGTGCGGCTGCTGGAAAGCCGAGGAACGCTAGCGGGTGCAGGATGCCGAACGCCTGAAGGAGCAAGAGCGGCAGCAGGAACAGTTGCGGGAGCGGTAACCGGCACTGCGGGCTTACCCACTGATCCGGCCCGCCGCTCGCCGTGGTCTACTGTCCCAACTCACGGTCGCCAAAATAGCAGCGTTTGGTGTGAAGGCAGCTCATCCCATTAGCTCAACACATGAAGAATACCCTGGGGGTCTGCTAATCAAATCTTCTGTGCTAGGTTTCCTCGAGAATCGAGAGGCAACCGACGCCACCGAAGCTTTGGAGGATCTATGAAACGCGCCTACATGCCGCTGATCGCCGTTCTCACAATATCTGGCTGCCAATCAGCTGCGACTCTAAACGTCTATAGCAACAATATTGTCGGTGTGAGCAGACCGGGGATCAGTGCCAGTTCCTATGTCACAGAGGATGATTTCGCACTCGCGACGCAGGCATGCCGCACGAGACCCGTGCATGTGGTGGGGCGCTATACCCCAAGCGGTGGCGGTGAATACCTCTTCCAGTGCCGCTGATACGCTCCCCCTTACAGTGGTGAAACGCCCCAATCACAGGCCAGAAATGCGCAACTATCTCAAACCTGCAATCGCCCTCATCCTTGGGATTCTGCCCGCATGGGTCTTCATCGGAACCTCGAACCGTCTGGTCGTGAATGGCGATGTCGTTTCGGAGAGTCACTTCAATCTTGGCGGCATCGTGCTCGCCTTGATCGGGATCGGATTGGCCATAGGCGTCATCAAAGCAAGAACCCATGGTGCCCTTGGCCCCAAGCTGCTGGCGGGCATTGCCGCTGTGGTCTGCGCCCTGCAGATCCTCCACTCGTCCGAGGTCTTGCGCATCCAGCCGTTGGATTGGCTCTGGCCGGATCGTCATATTCCAAACTCAACTTATACAGGCCTTGCCGCGGATGAACGCTTCCCGGTTTCCAACCGCTCGAACGAAGGATTCGAAGACTTGATGGTGTTCTTGAAAGACTACATCATCGGGCGGGCACGCCTGCATCATGCCTATGCCGAACAGTGCCACGGCGGACGGGATAGGATCGAACTTGCACGGGCTGAGGCGCTCCCGGATCTCTTTTCCGAAGAGATGCGCGCGAAACTCAATTCGGGATTGCGGCGGTTCGACGCGGACCCCTTACCGCCCTGTTCGCGCAAGAATTCAATCCATCTGATGGGCAAGATGGCCGATGCCACCAATCGTGATCTTGATATCTATGATCGGCTTGTGGACGACTACCGCGCCTTCCTTGCCAACTCGCGACCCGACTGAGCACCTCCGTTTTCGCCCTGATCACAGGACTTCTAATGCGTCTTTTGCTCGCCTCCGCCTTGATCCTCTCCGCCAGCGCGGCTCAGGCCCAGTTACGTGAACTGATCGACCCCGAGCGTATCCTCTATGTGGATCTTCCCCATGGGCAAGTCGAGATCTCGCGCGTCACTGTGGGCGATGCCTATGGCTATTGGGCCCAAACCCCCGGCACGGTCGAAGTGATCCTCGATGGCGACAGTATTCCCCAATGGATCGAAACCCATGAGAACAGCGCCTTGCTGCGGCTCTATATGGGCACGGCGGCCTGCGGCGTGATGTATGCTTGGATCACACTCGACGAAAACGGGCTGCGCAGCTCGGGCACTTTTGGCACCTGCGCCTATGAGGGCGTTTACGAGGTCACCGAAGAAGGAGCCAGTTATACAATGGAGAACACACTCGAAGGCGACCCGACGATCACCTATGTGCTCGATCCGGTGAGCGGCCAGGTCAGCAATTTCGATGCACCGTGGAAGTGAGCCGATGATGCCTTTCAACTTCAAAAGCGCGCGGTTTTGCCTCCTCTTGTCCGCGCTTTCCGCCCCATCCCTCGCCCACGCGAGCGAGCTTTCGGCCTATATAGGCCTGCACCCCGCCAACCCACTCAACGGCACCTCCTTTCTCGACGATAAACGGGTGGTGGCACTTGTCGAGGACGCGCTGAGCGATCCTTCTCTGCGCGCTCTTGTGCTCGCCCAAACCCGCGACCATGCCTTCTCCACGTCCCTTTTCGAAAGTCAGGGGCGGATCGCCTTCAATGCCTATGATCCCTCGCCTGGCAGTATGGACAATTGGGGTATCAGTATCGCTGAGGATGGATCGGATGGTGCCGTTTGTCTTGCACTGAACGGCAGCGGTGATTTCTCTCCGCCGGGCGAATGGTATCGCGCGGGTCAGCTGATCGGCACGAGCCCCGATGGTTGTCCCCAGGATGCAGCCGCGCTTGCACGCGCTTTTGGGGGCTGAACTGGCCCTCGTGGGCCTCGCGCGTTAAGCTCTTGCGCGAAGGGATCGGCATGTTTGCGCCGAGGCTTAACGGCAGCAATGTCCCGCATAGCTGCCGCCCGCAGAAACGAAATGAGCCGCCCACGGCATCCCGGGGCGGCTCTGAACTTGGACGGCATGTGGGTTTCGTTACAACTCCGCGATTAGCCCCGCGCCGCCCCTACCCCGCGCACCCCGCATCCAGCAGCCGGATCAGCCGCGCCCCGCTCACCACCGCCCGATCATCCGCCGAATCGGCCAGGGCCGCCGCATGCTCTGCCCGCGCCGCACGTGTCCCGTCGCAGAGCGCGTCACCGCTGGTGCGGGGGCCGATCACGCAGCCAGCGGCGGGCATCATCAGGCACAGCGCCGTGATCATCCTGAACATCGGTCATTCTCCCCATGGTGTCCTGATAGGCGACGGCGTCCTTTGCCGCCGCCTGTTGCCTTGCCCCCGACCTGCCCCGCCACCAGGCGGCCAGCAGCGCCAGCAGCAGGGCGGCGGGCTTCCACAGCCAGCGCAGCGCGGTCATTTGCGCCCCCAGCCCCGGATCAGCGCAATCGAGGCCAGCGCCGACGAGATCACCCCGGCCAGCGCCCCGACAGCGGCATAGAGATTGAACGGGTGAATCGCGAGGTGCCCGGTGGCCGGATCGAAATCGGCCAGCCCGAGCATCGCCAGGATCGCGGCAATGAAGGTGGCGACATAGGTCAGGCCCCGGACTAAGTTCCAGTTCATGATCAGGCTCCTTGTTTGAGAGATTGCAGGCAGAGCGTCTGCTCAGCGGCGCGGCGGTTGGTCAGGCCCCGGATCACCTTGCCGCCCGCCTTGTCCCACCTGGGCAGTTGATTGCAGGCCCCGCGCCAGTCGCCCGCGTTGGCCCGCTTCGCCAGCGTCGAGCTACAGGCCGCGCCCGCCCCGACGTTATAGGTCCAGCTGGTCAACATGGCCTGCACGTCTCGCGGCTGCTGGTGAAGCGTCGGGATGCATTTGGCCAGCTGGGCGTGATAGACTGACAGCGAGGCAATCAGCATATCTGCGCATTGCTGCGACGTGTATTTGTCGCCCTGCTTCACGCCTTTGGTCTCGCCATAGCAGACGGTCCAGACCGGCGGGCTGGCGATGCGGTCGAGGTAAGCCTCAAGCCGCTCACCTTCCCAGGGGCCGACGAAAGCAGCCGCGGCGATCAGCACGGCGGCGGTGCCCGTGGCGGCCGAGGATTTCGGGCGGGCAGCAAAAAGCCCCCCGAACCAGGCGAAAAGCCCGGTCAGGAATTTCAACATGTCGTTCTCCAATGAAAAAGGGCCCGCAAAAGCGAGCCCGTGGGGTGGATGTGAAAACCGGCGCGGCGGCCAGGCGTGATGTGGAAGAGTAACCCACCACCCACGCCCTTCAAGCCCGCGCTGATTGGGAATTCCCGAACCGCAGAAGCGTGGCGGGCAAGGTCTTTGGTATAGATCCAAGGGCCGTTAATGTTTCGTTAATCAGTCTCACTCAGGGTGGCGAGAAGGAGGCGGCCCATGCAGTCGAATGAGTATCTACACGCGCGGATCGTCCAGCTTGAAACGGCGCTGGCCGATTACGTACATCGCTACGGGATGACCGAACTTGCCCGGCAAGCCTTCATACCCACTCAGCAGGCCCAGCCCCAGTCGAACGCGACACAGCGACAGAGCGGAGCGAGGCGAGATCCCTAATCGCCACAGCGAGGGAATAGTCGGTGCGCCAATCCGTTACGCGGACCGCCCCCTGCGACTGGGCGTTATGCCCGATCATCAGAGCGATGCTGAGCATGTCATTCTCCACTGAAAAAGGCTCGCAAGAGCGAGCCCGCGAGTTGGAGGTGGAAGAGCCCGGCGCGATGGCCGGGGGTGATGGGAAGTTCTGGCGTCTCAGGGTTGGCGGATGTCAGCTATGCGGGACAAAGCAGGCATCGGGTGCACTGCTTCCGTCTTAGCTGCGGGGCGGTGTGCTATCACAGTAGCGACAATGCCACTCCCCCAATTGCACCGACCAGCACAACCAGCCAGGGCGCTGCTCTCCACATCACCAGCGCAACGAAACATGCCAAAGCGAGGGCGAAGTCTTGCATGTTCCCAAGCGCATTGGTGAACACGGGCGAATACAGCGCGGCACCCAGGATGCCGACGACAGCGGCATTTGCGCCCTGCATCGCAGATTGTGCCTGCGGTTTCACCCGAAGGTCGTCCCAAAAAGGCAGCACGGCAACGAGGAGCAAAAAGCCTGGCAAGAATACGGCCAGCAAGGCGAGAGTGGCGCCGACAACGCCATTTGGTACTGGTCCGAGAATCGCACCGAGATAGGCCGCGAAGGTGAAAAGCGGGCCCGGCACAGCCTGTGTTGCGCCGTAGCCTGCAAGGAACTGATCAGGCGTCACCCAGCCCGAAGCCACAACCTCCGTCTCCAGCAGAGGCAAAACGACATGGCCTCCTCCGAAGACAAGTGAACCTGCGCGATAGAAGCTGTCCAGAAGGGCCCACCATTGGGAAAGACCCGCCAGCAGAGGCAAACCCAGCAGAAGCACTGAGAATGCAACCAACGCGATGCCGGCCTGAATTTTTGTGACAGGCACTTTTATGTGCCCGGCCACAGGGCTGCCAGTTCCTCGGCTCAACACCAGGCCTGTCAATCCCCCCATTGCAATTGCGCCCATCATGCCAGCTGCACCAGGAAGAAAGGCCAGCATGGCGACTGCAATCACCGCTATGGTCGCTCTTTCACGGTCAGGGCACAGGCCGCGCGCCATGCCCCAGACTGCCTGCGCAACTATGGCAACAGCTACGACCTTCAGGCCATGTAAAGCGCCAGCTCCGATAGGACCGGATACAGACGACGCAGTTAGTGCAAATGCGAGCAGGATCAGGGCAGACGGCAAGGTAAAGGCTACGAAGGCCGCGAGTGCCCCCAGCCATCCGGCGCGCATCATTCCCAGGGCAAAGCCGACCTTAGACGAAGCGGGGCCAGGCATGAACTGGCAAAGAGCCACAAGATCCGCGTAGTCAGCGTCAGAGAGCCAGCGCCTGCGCGTGACAATTTCGTCGCGGAAGTATCCCAAGTGTGCGATTGGCCCACCGAAAGAGGTTAGGCCCAGCTTGAGGAAGGCACCAAACACCTCTGTGGGAGTGCCTTTAGGATGAAGCGTCATGTGTCAGTCTCGGTTTGCGTGGCAACAAGCCTTTGCGGACGGAAGAAAGCCATCGTCCACATTAGATGATCGATCTTGCTTAGTATCTGATCTATGACGAGAGCATGACTAGCGAAGATTGACCCACGACCACACCTTTGCCAGCACTGATGTGGTCTGGTGAATGGCAGCTTTGGGCTCAAAGCGCCGAGCCGCTCACAGCCCCGCAATCAGGCCGGCCACAATCAGCGCAAAGACCACCCGCACGATCAGCGCATGCACCGGACAGGCGACAACGGGGCGAGGATCACGGATTATCACGGGGCAGCCTCCCTGCACGGATGCGCTGGATAATCACCTCAAAGATCGCGGCCCCCAGCGAGCCCGTCAGATAGGCAACCGATCCGCCCGCCGCCCCGCTGCCCGCGCCAAGCGTATCAGGCGGCAGGCCCAGCCAATGGCCGATCAGCGGCGCACCGAGGCCGCCCAGCCCCGCCGCGATTGCCGCGCCAAGGGCGATATGGCGCAGGGCTTCCCGCGCCGTCACCCGGATCACCAGCGCATTGGTCGCGCCCCCAAGCGCCCCCCAGACCACAGCCGCCATAACCGACCCGGCCAGGACCGCGGCCTTGATCTCGGCCCAGAGATTGGTGTCAGTCATAAAGCCTCCTGGGCATTGTCAGTATCTGGCGGAAGATTGCAAAAGGCCGCCCCGAAGGACGGCCCTGGTTCAGCGTGGTGTGAGGCGGGTCAGAGGCCGGCGGCTGCATTCAAATCGAGTAGCCGAATGGTCGCGGACATCTCGGTACGGTTTTGCTCAAGCTCTGCGAGCAACTCATCGACGTGGTCACCCTCTGGAAGCTCAATATTTTCTCCAAGCTTGAAAGGCATGCCCGCAGACTTGATCGCCTGCACAAGAGCGGCGTCGATTTCGTTCTGCCTATGCGTCAATGCGATCAGGACTTCTGCAGGTTGACACTCTTTTAGCAGGAAAAAATGCGACTTGATGAAGATCGGGAAATCCCTAGGTGGGATTACGCTATCGTCTCGCAAAAAGCCGATCTTGTCACCAGTGCCCACTCGAGAGCTGGTAACATCCAAGAGTGATCCGTCGGGCATCTCCACAACTGCGTGGTGAACGGCTTCGGCAAGAATGCCCCAGCGTTGGAATACGAGCCAGCCATAAGCTGCCTTTCCCCCAAATTTTTCCACGAATTTATCGACGTTCCAATAGCATTGCCCAAATGCACCGTCACAAGTGCTCGGAACAACCTGAAGTGTACTTCCAACGACTTTCTCGAAATGCTTGACCGCCGGACTATCTGAACTGAGTGGTACCATTTGTGCCAATGCGATTCTCCTCAATCAACCCGACCGAGTATCCTGCAGCGGCACCCATGGAGTCCATCTTAGTGGCGCAATTCGGCGACCAGTCGTCACGCATCCCAGCAGGCAGTGTGGCGCCTGCGAGATAGATGACACGAGGTCGGGCTGTGAGATCGGCGAAATCAGGTTGGTCGCAAGCAGATGACATACAAGCCTCCTAAGCATTGTCTTTAGGTGATCGGGTGAGCGCGAACCCTTACAGCGAAACCGTCCTGACGCTTTCCAGCGGCAGGCCCGGCTCTCCCGGGAACACCGGGTCAGCCGGGTTGTTCAGGCGGATGATATTGGTGATGTCGTGCGGGCGGTCGGAGCGGGCCGGATAGCGCATCGTCGCAGGTGTGCCGCCTGCGGTGATCGTCAGCGTGTTGCCTGTCCAGCCAAAGCCCGTGATCGGCAGGCGGGTGCCGCTGGCATCCCACAGCCCGAAGAAATCGGGGCGATCCGGTCTGACCAGCGCCACATCTCCCGGCGTGGTGATTGGGACCGTGACCGTCGCCCCGCTGCGGGTGACGGCCCCGATCTGCGGGCCGCGCAGCTCGCCCAGGTCGCTCATCCATTTGGCCACCTTGCGCCCCGCCCATGCGCCAAGCCGGGCATAGCCGCTGAAATCCTCGGCCGGGTGGGTGGTCGCATCGAGGTTGGCCGCGTATTTCTCGGCCCCGCGAAAGGTGCGGGTGTCGCCCCCGATCATATCCAGCATCGCATCGCGCAGGCGGTATTCGTTCATCTCATGCAGGGTGAAGCGCGGGCCAAGCAGATCGACAAACCACGGGATCCCATTGGGGTTGCCGGGGTTGATCGCGGTCCTGACCGCCTGGCGGATCGCTTCCATCCCGGCCCGGACTTCATTGGCAAGGGCTGTAGTGGTGGTGAAGGCCGCATCCTGTTCGCCGTGGGAATAGCAGAGTGCGCCATAGCCCACGCCAGCCCCAGCCATGGCCGCCAGCGCCGCAATCAGGCGCGGGCCTGCCGTGGTGCCATCGTTCTCCAGCCAGTAATTGTCAGCCGCGCCCGTGTTCTTTTGCAAAACCGCCGAGCCATCCCAGGCGCAGTTGAGGTTCTGGAAGGTCTGGGTGGCGGCAATGGCCGGGCTGCCGCCGATCCGGCTCTGGATCAGTGTCGGATCGCTGTCGATCAGGCGGCGGATCGACTCGATGAAGGCCGCCCAGGCCCCGCCGACCTGGAAGCCCTCACGCCCATAGGACTGGCCGAAGAAAGCCGCATAGCGGGTGCGCTCAAAAGCCATCAGAGAACCTCGTTCAGATCGGTGACGTTGGTGAAAGTGATCCGGATCCGGTGATCCCAGACTGCCGCATTCGGGTTCCGCAGCGTGAACTGATGCGCCAGCAGACCATGCTGGGTGCCCTGCTTGAGCATCCGAGGAGGCTCGCCCGTCCAGTCGGTACCAGCCTCATTTGGAATGGGCGTCAGACCCATGTAATAGGCCCCGTCGAGCGAGAAACGGGTGCCAATCGTGTTCAGGCCCTCAGCACCGGCACTCAGCGGGTCAGATCTGACAAGCGAATAGGTCCAGAGGCCGTTGGGCTGGCGATAATAATGGGTGCCGTTGGTATTGGTCCAGAGAAAGGGCGCAACCCGGCGATCAACGAGGATCTGGCCCGCGAAGATCCGGCGCAAAACTGCTGTCTCGCCCGGCGCAAGGTAGAAGCGGCGCAAGGCTGTCTGGTTGGGAGAAAGCCAGCGCGCCTTGAAATAGGCGCTGGCCCCACAATCAACGATGACGCCCGTCGTGGTGTTCCCATTGTTGACGATCTCATATTCCCGATCCAGCGCGATCCCGGACACATCCATCATGATCGTGCCGTTCGTGTTGGGCAGCACCTGGTGGTAGGCGGGCGCGAAATCCGCCGCATGCACGGCATAGACCCGGTTTGCCCCTGTGACCGCGATCCGGCGCGCTGCAGCCCCAAGCGCGGCCTGCGCTTCCTGCATACTCTTGGCGCTGGCGAGACTGCCCGGGGGCGAACTGGGGGCCTCAACAGTCGTGGCGGCGGGACGGTCGAAGAAGGTCCAGCCTGGCAGATGGCTCAGCCCACCCGGATGCACCCGCGTATAAGCCACGCCGCCCGCCCGGACCGTGGTGCCCACCGGCAGCGTATTCAGCCAGGCCAGATCCGCCGCCATGTCCTCAGCGGTCGGATAGGTGATCACGGTGGATTGCGCGATGATCGCTGCACCCTCGGATGCCAGGCGGTCGCTTTCCGTCTGGCTGGCATCGGCTCTGGCTGCGGCCGCCGCGCCGAGGGCCTGCGCCACCGCGTCGGGGGTGTTCGGGATCGGCGCGGGCAAGAGCAGAAGATCGGCCAGCGAGACGGGACCAGCGCCCGTCAGCGAGATCGAGCCCATCTGATCCTCGACCCAGGCCCCCCGCATCGCGGCATTCGGATAGGCATAGACTACGTCGTAAAGCGTGCCCCGCTCACCGCTCGAGGTCCGCTCAAGCAGGCAGTCAATCGCGCCCCCGATCACCGGGGCCTCAACCGGGCCCTTCATGATCAAAGCGCCCGCCTGCCGATCCCAGCTGCGCAGGCGAAAGATGATCTTGCCGCCCGAGGGGGCCGCCGATCCATCGGGCAGCATAACAGGTCCGGTGACCCGGGTGCGAAGTACAGCCATATTTGAGGCCCTCAGATTGTCAGGTTGTGGTAGTTGCCGAGGCCATAGCCGACCATGGCGAGGCATTGCCAAAGCTGTCGCGGGCGCGCAGCCAGTAATAACGGGTCACACCATTACCAAGGCCGCTCTCGGTCTGAGCAACCGTCACATTCGATCCGGCCGGAACCGTGGCGATGATCGCCGATGCCGCCACATTGGGGGTCAGGCTGGCCGCCAGCTGCATGGTGACCGCATTGGCATCGTTCGACTGGCGCAGGGTCAGATCCACGCGACCAATACCGCCCGTCGCCATCAGGATCGACGGCGCAAGGATAACCCGCTCTGGCGCCGAGGCGACAATGTCATCAGAGGTCACCCAATCGCTTTCGCCGTAGATCCCGACCGAGCGAACCCGCGCCCGGTAGCCATGCCCCAGATCGACCATCGGCACATAGTAATAGAGCCGGGCCTCTGCGCTGTCCTCGACCCCGACGATAGCGCGGTCATTCCACCGCGCAGGCCATACCAGGACAAAATCGTCGCCCTGTCGCCGAAGGGTTTGCGCCATGATCTGAACTTCGTAGCGCAGCACCGACGAGCTGGCCGCGCGATCCCAGGACACCTGTACCCGTGGTGTGATCGTGCCGCTGGCAGAGATATCCGCCGCCTCACCACCGCTGATGATCGAGACGCCCGTTGGCGGCGACAGGGTTGCAACCCATGGGTCCAGCACCGCCCCCTCGACGAATTGCTCTTCAGTCTCGGCATCCCAGGCATAGATCGCGGGCGAGGTCTCGCGCAGGCTGCAAGGCAGCCGCATGGTGATCGAAAGATCATCATTCACCCCGGCGGCGGGCTGGATCTGCTCAACCTCATAAAGGCCATTCCAGGCGGTATAGGGCGCGGGCACGTCAAGCGCTGCGACAGATCCGGCAACCAGCACCATCGCGTCGGGGAACAGCTCGCATGAGACCGTGCGCTGCATGCGCGAGCGCATGGCCACGATCTTGGCCAGCCGCTGCGCCTGCCTATGATCCACCACAAAATCCAGCGATAGATCGAGCCTGCGCACAAGGCCGCCATCCTCGGCTGCAGCACCGGGCACGATATAGACCGGGGCCTCGGCCATCTCATAGGCCCGGTCGGGCGCAACGTAAGAGGCCACCGCCTCGCTATAGATGTCGTCGCCAGGCTGCCAGCGCACCATCTCGACCGATTGCCCATCGGTCCAGTCGGTGATGGTGTGAACCGCGGGGCGGGCAATGGCCGGCACAATGCCCAGCTGGCCGCCGATGCGGATCAGCCTTGAAGCCCCGGCATCGAGCAAGGGGTTGATCTGATCTTCCAGCTCGGCCCCGTCTGACCAGACCAGAACCCCATCGGCACGATACCGCGGCAGGGTGCCGCCGCCTTTTGCAGGCACCGCCTGGTCCGCCACATCTGCTGCCCAGGCGAAGGTATCAAGCCGCAAATAGGTTTCCGCATAGGGCCGGATCGGATTGTTCATCGGCGCATCCAGCGTGATCAGCGCCTGGTTGCTGCTGGGCGTGAGACTGTCGTCGCGCGGATCCCAGATCAGCGACCAGTCGCCCTCGACATTCAGTTCTGGCGGGGTTGAGGGCCAGCGCTCGCGCATCTGACCATTGTCACCGCAATGCAGCCGGGCCCAGACGACGGTGCGGCCCTGCCAGGCGTCGGTTGCCTTGAAATACCCCTCAGACCCGGTGACCATCGCGTCCGGGCAGGTGGTCTGATCGCCGCGCCCGATCCAATAGCGCACATGGCCGTTGCCAAAGACAGAATTGACCCCCGTCGCGCCAGGGCCTGCGAAGTCAAAGGGATCGCCCTCAGGCGTCACGCCGCGCTTGTCAAAAAGGATCGTATGCGTGCTCAGCGCTGAGGGGCGCGAGTTCACCAGCCAGCCGATATAGAGAACGTCACCGAGAACCGTCCAGGCGACAGGCGTGCCCGGGGCCCAGCCCTTGCCATAGATATAGCGATAGGCTGGCAAAGCGCCGGGGCGGGTCAGTTCCGCCCGCTGCTTGTCCTGCTTGGGCTTGCCCGGCGCGACCGCCATGCTCAACAGGATCGAGAGGCCTAGCTGCATCGCCGCCACGCCGAAGGTGCCAAAGACCGCCGTCATGGCCGCGCCAAAGCTCGCGCCCCCCGACATCAGCGCCACCACGGTCGCCACGGGCGCGGCCTCGACCGGGCTGGCAGTCAGGGTGCCGATGATTGCGGTGGTGATCAGGAAAAGCTTACGCATGCCAGCCCCTTGCTGCGGATCGCAGGATTGCGAAGCCGCGCCTTGTCTTGCCCGCCCATTGGCCGGGTGTGATGCAAATCAGCAGCGAGCGCCCATCCGTGGACAGCGCCAGCCCCCCGGTCTGATGCCCTGGCCGCAATCGCGCCTCTGCCGCCAGCCGATCCGCCAATGCGCCAAGATCCCCGCCGATCACGCCAAGGGCCTGACGCGGGCCGATATAGCCGCGCACAGGGGCCATTGGGTCAAAGCCCCACAACCGCAGAAACACATCGCAAGAGGCAGAGCAGCAATCGCAGGGCCCCCATTCGAAGGGCTGCGACATGACCGCCTCCACGGTCTCCAGCACATGCTCAGGGGTCATGGCGCGGGCCAGAGCTTCATGCCGACAGGGATGCTCTTGGCCTCAATGACAAGGCCAGGCAAATTCTGAGGGAGATCGGCAGCCTCGCCGATGAGCTCGACAGCTCGAACCAGTGTGGGAAAACTCTTGCTTGCACGCAGAGCTATAGCATCTGGCAGCGGTCGCACTGACTTCATGCGAATGGCTGCGGCAATGGATGTGCGCTTGATCGACATTTTAAGAGCCTCCTATGGCGCGGGCCAGAGCGTCTTTTCGGCGCGGGCATTGGCCAGCACCAGCTTTTTGCCCGCCGTGTCATTGGGATAGTGCCGCGACTGATCCTCATGGCTATGGGCCACCGCCGCCGAGGTCCGATAGCCCGGCCCGGTGGTCAGGCCAGCGGTCAGGCGGTAGAGGATCGCAGTCGCGCCGTCCGCCCCCTCGATCTCGGTGGTCAGAACCAGCGTATCCATGGTGCCCCGCGCCAGCTCAAACGGCTCGCCGATCAGGACATTGCCGCCCGGGGCGCTGGTGACGCCCATCCAGATCGCGCCGGGGCGCTGCCGGATCACCGCATCGGCATGTTCGGCCAGCATCGGCAGATCGCAGACCAGCGACAGCGAGACATCGACCGGAACGCCCGAGCTGCTTTCTTCAGGCACCTCGACCGCGCCGAACTTGCCGACGCCCTGCCAGACCTCGCCGCCCCAGGTGATCGGCCCTGTGCCGCTATGCGCCCGCAAGGTCTCGCCCGGCCAGTCAAGCCAGACCATCATCACCGGATAGAAGGCCGGGCCAGACAGCACGCCAAGTGTGTCTGGGTGGATGTTGCGCCTCAGGTCCATGGATCACCCTATGATTGACTCGGTCATTGGCTTTCTCACTCAATGGCTGCGCAAATACGCGGATTATGCGGCATCATCGCAGCCAGGGAAGATGGCGCCCCCGATTACGCGGGGATCACCCAACTTCACGAAGAAACAGGCATCAATTCTCGACAATATCCGTGGCTGAGGATTGGCCATAGAAGCGCTGTTTCAGCGTCGGGACCAGCCCCGTGCCGGGCTTGGTCCCTTTTCTGACTGCATGGCGGAAGCCGTCATCTCCGCCATGCCAGACATAACGGGGCACACCCCATATCGCCTCATAGATGTGCCTCTGGAAATACCAGCGGCGCACCAGGTGGATCGCTATGACGATCAGAAGAATGTCTCTCCACATATTCAGTCTCCTTTGATGGATCTCAGACCCATGGGTTGCGCTCCGTGAAACCGCCGACCTCATCGGCAAAGACCTCGCGGAAGGTCCAGCTATAGGACCAATCGGCCCCGGTGGGTTGCTGCCCGGTCGGAATGCCGCCGCTGGGTCGGAAAACCCGGCTTTCCTGCGCCGAGAAATCAATGACGCCCGAGCCGCTGACCGGGGTCATGACGCGGATCAGCGCGGTTCCGGCCGCATCGGCCTGCGCATTGTTCAGCGCCTGATAGACGGTGCCATTGACCGAAAAGCGCTCGCCCGGGCGGATCACCTGCAGATAGGGCGGCAGATCCGCGATCCGCCAGGCCGGAAAGCCGTTCGAGGTCGCGGCCACCGCCGTCATCGGGATCGAGTACCAGTGAAACCCCTGATCCGGTTCGGCATCGAGGTGCCAGTTGGGCGAGAAGCTGGTCAGCCTGACGGCATTGATCCCGCCGCGCAGCAGCTGGGCCAGCATTTCCATATAGCCCCCGCCAATCCGGCCACGCGCCAGCGCTGAAACATCCAGCTCGACCCAACGCCGCTGGCGCTGGCTGGCCTGCAGCTGCTCGCGCCCCGTCAGGGCAGAGCGCAGACCCGCGACCGGATCCTCGACCTTCCAGCTGCGCCCCTGCACCCCAACCGGAGGCCAGGCGAAAACGTCAATGCTCAACGGCCCCTCCCAAAGAAGGATTTGGATTGCCGGGCCGCGCGGGAGGAGGCCTGCACGGAACCGCTGATGATCGACGGGCTGGCCCGGCGGATGCGGCCATCGACGACCGTGTCGAAATACGGGCTGGGCACCACCTGAACATTCGTGGTGCCGCCGCCCCAGGTCTGGCCTTTGGTGTGGTCGATCACCGTTTCCTGCGGGTGCAGGATGGCCGGAAAGCCGCCCTTGCCATCGACGCCGCCCGTGCGCGGGCCGCTGCCCGTATAGCCGCCGCCATCGAAGCCAAGAAGCGAGAGGAAGCCGCCGACTTTCCCGCCGCCGCCAAAGCCTGCGAACAGCTTGTCAAAGGCCGAATTGGCCAGCATCTCGGCCAGCTTCCCAATGATCTGCCCGATCATATCCTTGAAGCTGCTAGCCCCGGTCACAAAGCTGGCGAATGCGCCCTTCATGCTGTCGCGCCATTCGTCGGTCGAGGACTTGAGGCTCTTCATCCGGTCGATCAGCGTCATGGTGCCTGCGATCTGCTGCCCTTGGACACTGGTCGCCTGCACGCCCGCCTCGCGCTGCTTGGCCCAGATTTCGGCATCCAGATCCGACATGCCAAAGGTGGCCCGCAGCAGCGATGCCTCTTCGCGCAGGGACTTCATGATTTCCTGCAGCTTTGTCAGCTTGGCCGCACCGCCGCCCGCCTTATTCGCCAGGGCGTCGAGGCCGCCACCCAATCCGCCCGCTGTATCAGTCGCCTCATCCATGGCGCTTTTGGTTTTCTCAGTGCCCGCCCAAAGTTCAGCGAGGGCCTCCTGGGCGGGCTTGAAGCCATCAGCAATGGCACCCTTGAAGCTTGCGCCCAGCGTTTCAGCCTCATCTGCCGCATCGATCTCTGCCTGCTTGAAAATCGTCAGACCGGCGGAAGCCGAATTCATGGCGTTCCGCAGCAGATCCATTTCAATCGGCGTTCCGGCGGTGGTGTTGTACATCATGGTCACAAATTCTGACCATTTCTGCATGAGCATAAACATCAGGCCAAAGAAGCTGGCCTTGACCGATGCCCATATCGATTGGAGGCCGGTTGGAATTGCCTTTGCGGTTTCAACGATACCATTCCAGACGCCAGAGGCGATCTTTCCCAAAAGCACAAAGGCGTTGCCGATACCGCCCACAGCATCAAGAAGATTGCTGATGCGCCCAACCAGTTTGCCGAGAGCGCCGAAAGTCCAATCCCAAACAGTCTGCAAGGCCGTGCCGATGCCAGTGGTCTGATTTATCCAGGCTGCGCCTGCCTTGACCGCCTCCCAAATCCCCGTCCAGACATGGATTGTAATGTTCGCAATCGCAGATAGCCCGCTGGCCAGCCATCCGATTGCACCCGTCAGGCCGTCAATCACTATACGCAGCGGTGATCCGACCTCGAGGAGCTTCACCAGCCATTTCGCAGCCGCCTCAACAATAGGGGCAAAGGCCGTGCCGATCTGATTTTTCAGCCCGGTCATCACCACGCCGACTTCACCAAGCGCGGTTTTCATTGCTGCAAGTCTGGCGACAGTCTCGTTGCTTCGCACACCACCGAGGGCTGCCAGCCGATCACCATATTCCTGCGCCAGCTTTCCGCCATTCCGCAAAACGGGCAGCAGCGCCGTGCTGTCCGATGCCATCGCTTCCATAAAGAAGGTGAAGTCCTGCTGATTGACATTGGCCTTTTCAAGGCTGTCCACATAGAGTTGGAGCGCCTGGGGGCCGGACAATTTTCGAAAATGATCCGCTGTCACCCCCACCTTTGGGGCGATCCTTTCGAAGAAATCCGCCATCGGCCCGCCACCTGTGGCAACGAAATCGCCGACGCGGTCATTCACATCCTTCAGGATGTCTGAGAACTTCTCCTGGCTGATCCCGACCTGATCAGCGGCATAGGCCATACGCTGAAACTCCTCAGGGGTGGCATTGGCCAGCCGTGAGAGGTTCTGCAGCTCCTTCGCTGAATTGATGGCGCTGATCGACATGACCCCAAGCGCAGCCGTCGCAGTACCTGCCATCGCGCCAAACGCTGCCGCAGCATTTGCGCTGATGCCGGAAAGCGCACCCTGCAGCTGCCGGATACCAGGGATATTGCCCAGCCCTCCAAGGCGCTTATTCAGACTGTCGGCAAGCGCACCGACGCGGGTCTGGACCTGTTTAACGCCACGGGAAAACTGAGCGCTGTCCAGGCCAAGGTTAACGCGGAGCGCGCCTATGATCGAGGATGCGGCCATGATTCTACCTTGAGGTGATTACTTTGGCTTTTGCGGCCGTGATGTTTGAGAACAAGAGAGCAGGGCAAATTCGGCAGGCCTAACGCCCGCGCGCCAGTGCCCGATCAATCCTGTCCCAGGCGTCGTGGAAGTCTCTGGCCTGGTCCTTCGGGTCAGGCCTTGCACCCATAAACTTTTCAAGCGGCATTGGTTTTTTCAGGTAAGGCATCATTGCACCCCACCAGACCATAGCGCGCTGATCTGCCGCCCTGTCTTCTGCCGCCTCCATTTCCAGGAATGCGAGGCGCAGCGTGATTTCCCAAAATCGGGCCGGGTCCAGCCCGGCCCTGATATAGGCCTTACAGATCGCCCCGAGGTCTAGCGCTTGCGCTTCGTTCCCGGGGCTTTTCCGTTTCCCTCAGCGTCCGGAAACGCAGCGACAATGATCTGCCCGACAATGCTTTGATCCGCCGTCACAATATCGTCGGCGAGCTCATAAGCTTCCGCCTGTGGCATCTTCTCCCCTTTGACCAGGGCCTCGGCCACGACACTGACCAGCAAGCCCATCGGGGGAATTCCCTCGATGCCGCCGGTCAAAAGCCCGCCCACGTCATTCCCGTATTTGTCCTGCAGCTTAGCAATACCCCCAAGCGTCAGGCGGAGAGTGTACGTTTTGCCACCAAAAGCATGATGCAGCGCACCGGTTACGTCGGCCATATCTCAGCCCTCCTTATGGGGTGACCGGCAGCGCCGGGTTCGGGGTGATGCGGTTGAGGATCTTGAAGGAGGCTGCCGCAGTGCGCTTTTCGGCGACAGTGCCAGCCGGGGTGAAGGAATTCACATAGCCCCGGTAGGTCCGCTGCCGTCCACCGACGACAAAGGCGATCTGAACGAACTCCGGCGTGCCGGCCTCTGTGAGGGCCGCGAGGTCATCCAGCAATTCGAGAAATTCCTCATCCTCGCCCCAGTCCTGCAGATCCTGACTGTAATCTGCGGACTCCATGAAGCCGGGGACATCCTCATGGGCCCGCCCAGGCGATTGCATATGGGTAACGCGGATGCTTTCAGGGACGCGATCCGGCATCGCAATAGTCTCGATACCAAGGATCTGCACCCAGTCCGGGCCGCCTCCGCCGGTGGCAGTCCGGCCGATCCAGAGTTCGTCCTGCCATGCCACACGGGCACGGCTTGCTACTTCGACGCCCATTTCAGGCCCTCCGATAGTTGATGATGAAATCAAGTCCGATCCGGTAAGGCCGATCTGCGGCCCCGGTATCGTGATGATCGCGGCGGGCATCCATAAGGATGAGCGCGAAGGGGGCTGCCCGGTGCCCGTGCAGCAAAGCGATAGCCGCATCGGCCAGAGCCAGGGCATCGGCATAGACCGCGCCGTAGCAATCGATCTGGACCCGCCCCTGCCACAGGCCACCCGTGCCCTGCATGTGCAGGCTGTTGTCGCGGTCGCTGATCACGTTCAGCACCAGCGCGGGCAAGGCTACACCCTGCGGATGGACGCCCCAGTTGATCTGGAGGCGGGTGTCGGAAATGAGCGCAGACACCGCTGGCGAGGATGCCAGCAGCGCCCGGAGTGCGGTTTCCATAGGTCAGCCCCTCGCGGCCTTGGCGGCCTTGTTTGCGGCGCGCCGCGCAGCCTTGGTGATTTCCTTGCCGAGCTCTTCGCCGATACGCTTCAGGACGGCCTCTTTGTCCTCGTCCCAGGCCGGGCGCGCAAAGGGCTGTGGCGCGGTGCCGGGGTGTTTGGTTCCCGCGAACTTTCCGCCGTTGATGTGCGGCGCGGTGCCGAACTCCACCAGATGGGCGTGAGGCGCTTTGACAGTCGGCCCGACATACATAAACACCGGCGGCACGGTTCCTTTGGCAGCGCGGCGAGCATCGCGCATTGCCGAGAGCGCGGTTTCCTTATCGATCCCGCCGCTGTCACGCATCACCCTCGCATAGGCCGCATTCCCCACTTCGTTTTTGATCCTGGTGCTGACCGCGATATTGTCCTGCAACTGACCGTCATCGCGCGGAGCCTTCTGCCGCATTTTCGCAGCCAGCGGCTCGCCACCCTTTTTCAGCGCGCGGCGTGCGACCGCCTTCTGGGTGGATTGCTTCTCAATCTGGGCAAGGGCCTGTTCCAACTCTTTGAAGCCCGTCAGGCTGACCGTGGTTTTCACAGGTCAGCCCTCGCCGTGGCCGTGATCTCCAGCTCAGACCGGCCGATTTCCTTGATACCCTGAATATCAAAGGTCAGACCGCCGCAGATCAGGCGGTCCTTCGCGGTCAGGCCCCGGGTGAACTCGCTGGAGCGCACTGTGAAGCGACTGACGACGGTGGCCTCTATCCAGCCCGCCTGCGCGCGCTCTGCGTCCGAAACATCCTTGCGGGCCGCCCAGCGTGGGGCGCCGTGATTGTCCTGGGATGGGTCAGTTTTATTCCAGCGCAGGTGTGCTTGCAGGCCGTCATCAACCAGCGTGCCACGCTGAAACTGGACGCGACGGTTGAACTCCCCGGCCTTCATGCCCACGCTCCCCGGCGATGATTTGCGAGAAGAGCATCCACCGCCGTCCAGACTGGACGTGCGACATTCTCGCGGATGGTGAAGCCGTCGCCGATAAGGAGGAGCATGGCGTGCTTCACATCAGGCGGGCAATCACCACCGAAGGTGCCAGTGACAGTGATGCGCGATCCATGTTTCGCGGCAGGCCACGGCCTCCCGTCAGCATGCGCTATCCACGGGCTCAGACCGTCAGCGCGCAGGATGTAGGCCTGAGCTTCGATCATCTGTTCTTCGCCAGCAACATCCACATAGCTGATTGCGGTGATATCTTTCGCCGGAGCAGCAGGCAGGCGGCGCAGATCGGTGAAGCTGTCACAGGCCCAGACCATCGCATGCTCTGCGAACTGTCGGTTGCAATATGCTTCGACATGAGCGCGGGCCGCCGCGATCAGCATGGCTATGCTTGCTGCAAAATCGGTATCGTCAGGATCAAGCTGCGCCTGCGCCAGAGCTTCGGCATCCGTTACCGACTCGACCGTGACCTCATCCGCGACCGGATACCACATAATCAGCCCTTTGCTCGCGTCTCTGCCGCAGGCTTCTTCACGGCCGTCTCGCGCTTCTCGCCGGAAGCAGCAACAGCAAATCCCGCATCGATCAGGCGCTTGGCCTCCTCGTTCGGGAAATCCCGTTCATCGCCAGGGGTGAGGTTGTATTCAGAGCCGCTCAGGCCCGTCAGCATCTTGATCTTCATGGCATCCTCCATATCGGCTTGAGAAAGGGGGCAGTTGCCCGCCCCCTCGGAAAGCCGATCAGGCCTGGATCAGGTGCTTGACGGCAGCGGTGTCGCCCAGCTCGCCGTCGAAGCGGATCAAGCCAGCCATCCCCAGATCAGGCCAGAAGCGCTCGCGCAGCACACCGATGATCGGCGATCCGACCTTGCGGACGAAGTATTTGCCGAAGTCACCGAAGATCATCGAGCGCTGGCCAGTCGCCACGCCTGCCATCGCCTGGTTGATGCTGTAGCGATAGCCAAGCAGTGTGCCCGGAACACCGTTCTGAATATCGCCACCGCTCCAGATATAGCGGCCCTCGCTGTCCTTCAGCTTGCGGATCGCCGCCAGCGTCAGGTCATTGAACATGAAGCGCACTTTCGGCGACTGGCGATAAGCCGGGTTCACCGAGTGGATCAGGTCGATGATTTCGTCCGAGGTGATCGCAGCAGCAGCGGCAGTGGTTTTGCCCAGGGACGACGCGGTTACGATGCCGTGCGGGTTGGTGGTGCCAGCGCCGATGGTCAGTTCACGATTGGAGATCCGGCCAAGGCGCTCGCCAAGCAATTCACCCAAAAGCTGCTCGAAGTTGAAGATGCTGTCCTGCCCGAGTTCCATCGACCAGCGCACGAACTCCGTGTCGTAGACATAGGCGTCGAGCGATTTCTGACCGAAGGTCACATCCTTGCCGCCATCGTCGGTCAGCGCTTCACCTTCGGTATGCGGCTCAGCGGTCACGGCGGTGTCGTCCACAGTCGGGATCTTGATCGGGTTACCCGAGGCCGTGGTCATGGTGGTGGTGATGTCCTCGTCGTACATCGGCCCCCAGGCTGCCATCGACTTGATGATCTGGTTCGCCAGCTCGGTCGGCACCGTGAAGCCGCCCGCAGTGTTGGTGCCGGTGCTTTGTGCCCGGAACTCCTTGGCCGACTGCACCCCGGCTTTCAGAACCGCACGCTCTTCCGCCGAAAGCTCATTCACATCGCCGCCCCGCGTGATGAAGCGGTGAAACACCTCACGATATTCCAGATCGTCGCCGCCGTCCTGGCCGCGGCCTTCCGCGCCGGGGGTGATCGGGCGGTTCTTTGCGCGCTGCTCTTCATCCTCGTCAGCGTGGCGCTTTTCAGCTTCTGCCAGCGCTTTGGTGCGCTTGATCAGGGCCTCGGTCTTGTCGAAGTCAGTCATGATGTCGTCATGACGCTTTTCAAGTTCGGCCGCGCGGGATTCGTCGGTGTTCTTGGTGATCTCGTCCAGGGCGGCGCGTGCATCAGCGACCAGCTTACCCCGTTTTTCGATAAGTGCTTTCAGAGCCATGTCGGCCTCCTTTTAAGATACACGCAGAGAGACCCGCGCGAGGCGGGCGAAAGGCAGATGCGCGCTGCCGACTCCTGAAAATCAGGGTGTTCTCAGATGATGCCGCGAAACCGGGCTTCGGCATTGGCGCGGCGGGCGGACACCCGGCGCTCGGCGGCCGTAAAGTTTTGGGCCCGGCGTTCCTTGCGGGCTTCGTCCAGCGAGCGCAGGGCGATAGAGGTGCCGTCATAGGCAGGCTCGGATACGATACTGACTTCGCGCAGCTCCACCTCATGGATGGTGCGCTTCGGCGTGGTGCCGGTTTCGTCCCATTCCTCGCGGGTGACGCGGAAACCGAAGGACATGCCCCGGATATCGCCGCGCTCGATCAGGGTGCGCACGTCGCGCCCGTCCGAGGTGTCGGGAAGGTCGATCTCGACCGCCAGACCCTTGTCGTCCTCCGTCAGGCGCAGGGTGCCACTGATCGAGCGCCCGAGGATGCGGCCCCGGTCATGGTCGAAGTACGCCAGAACATCAGCGGTTTTCAGGGTCTTGGTAAAGGCGCCGCGCGCAAGGACTTCATCGAAATAGCCGCCGATGCTGGTGACCTCACCGAAGACAGCGGCATAGCCCGCCACCGTCACCTTGCCATCCTCGCCCGCCCGGCGCTCGACCGGCAGGACAAGCGAGCGCTTTT
Source organism: Pseudogemmobacter hezensis (assembly GCF_013155295.1). Classification (GTDB taxonomy): domain Bacteria; phylum Pseudomonadota; class Alphaproteobacteria; order Rhodobacterales; family Rhodobacteraceae; genus Pseudogemmobacter; species Pseudogemmobacter hezensis. The sequence continues at coordinate 169,248 of NZ_JABJXT010000008.1, forward strand.
CAGCCTCAGGCTTTGTCGTCATTGCTCTCTCCTGCGCCTTGCGCCTCTGTCTTACCCTGTTCGCCATCAGGATCATCCCCGAGCAGCGGCATAACCTCGGGAGCCGCCGCAGGGGCGCTGCCCAGCACCACCGTAGCGCCCTGCACCAGCAGCTCATCGGCCGCCGGGTTCGCATGCCGGGGGCGGTTATCCAGTTCGCGCGCCTCATTCGGGGTGATCTGTCCGGTCTGGATGCCGCGTGCGATACCCTCGATCCGGGTCTTGAAGTCGCCGCGCATCAGGCCTGAGAGGTTGTGCTCGACATAGCGCCCGCCGATCTCGCGCGAGGATTTGCGCCCGAAGAGCTTGAGGTTCATCTCACCCTCAAGAGCCTTCACCCACTGGCCGAGAAGGTGTTTTACCAGGTTGAGGTCTTGCTGCTCGACATTGGCGAAGGTGCCTTTGCTGAGGTCATGCAGGAAGGCCGGCGGCAGTTGCCAGACCCTGCTGAACTCTTGGATCTGGAAAAGCCGCGCCTCGGTCATCTGCCCCTTGGCCGGATCGAATCCGACCTGCGTCAGCTTATGCCCGGGCGGGATCGGGAAGACGGGCTTCTGTGACGCCTTGGCACCGTCAATCGCCCGCCACATATCCTCAAGCCCTGTCTTCATCGCCTGAGCGCCCTGAGGAAGTGGGCCTTCCAGCGCCAAAGGCGGGACGCCACCGCCCGCAAAGAAGTTCGACCCATAGTCGCCCATGGCAAGGGCAAGCTGGATCGCCTTGCGGGCTTTGCTGATCGGGTCGTCATGCCCGACCATGTCCTCTTTCAGCATGAACGGCACGTCGATGATATCGGCCGCCGGATAGCGCTTGCCGTCGAAGGTGTAGATCAGTTCAAACCCGACCCGTTTCACCGTGACTTTACGCGGGTCCATCGGCCAGATCGCCATCACCTCGTCGCCGTCACGCTCGATCCAGGCGAGACCCCGGCCACCGGTGAACACCTGCTGCCAGAAGAACTGGCGCATCTTGAAGCTGTCCATACCCGAATTTGGGAACTCATGGACGGTGATCGCGGTCGGTCCGGTCAGCTTTTCAGCCCCGTCGGCGGTCTTGCGATAAGCATGAAGCGGGATCGCGGCCAGTGTCCGGGACAGGAATGCAACGGCACAAAGCACCCCCGGCACCGTAAGCGCATTGCTGATCGTGACATGAGGCAGGCTCGCCTTCTCGATCCCGAAGAAGGCCAGAACATTCTCTGAACTGATCGGAACAGCCGGGCTTTCAATGGTTGCATCGCGCTCTTCAGCGCGGCGGACTTCCATGCCGAGAAATTTCATTCACGCCACACAAGGCTAAATTCGGGATCATCCCAAGGCGAAGCAGGCGCGCTGGTATCTTCATCCAGCAGCCATCGGCCCAGGGCCATGATGCAGGCCACCGGCCCGTCGATCTTGTTGCCCGGCTTTTGCTTGGCCGGGCTGTGCAGGTCGCCGTTGCGGGTGCGGTTGACCACATTGGACAGCATCCACGCGAAGAACGGATCCCCGTCATGGTGCAGTTGCCGATCCGCGATCAGGGCGTCCATCTTGCGGGTCGGCTCATTCATCAGCGAAGGCTTGTTCGCGAAGTCGATGCAGTTGACGCCCTGTTCCATCAGCTCGACCGACATCTGCCGGGAGTGTGCCGGGTCAAAGGCGACCTCGCGCACATCGAAGCGCTTCACGAAATCAAGGATATCCTCAAGTATCTCGCGATCATCCGTAACCGCGCCATCGGTCTGGATCAGCCGGCCCTCATCCCGATAGCGCCGCATGTGCTCATTCTCGGGCAGTTCAATCGTTTCCTCGGGCAGGTAATAGCGACCGAACCGCGCATAGCCTTTGCCAAATCGGAACAGCAGCTCAACCGCAGCAAGGTCGCGCTTTTCGGCAAGGTCGATCCCGATGATGCATTCCTGATTTTCGAACTGTTCCAGGAACACCGGGGCGCCGCCCGCCTTAGGGTCGGCTGTCTCCTGATACCGCAGCACGTTGAAATAGGCGTCCCGCGCCTGCACCCAGACGTTCAGGTGCTTGGTCTTGAATGCGCCCGCCTTGCGCGGCGTCGTCATGGCTCCGGTCTGCTGGGTCAGCAGAAAATCTTCAAAGACCGATACGCCGAAATTCGGGTTGGCCTTTTGCAGCGTGGCCCGGTCCGTCCAGTCGTCCTCCGGGTCGATGCCGTAGATCAGGGCAAAAGTCTCATCGTCGCGGCGCGTGCCTTCCAGCGCCTGCTGGGCCTCTTCCTGCATCTGATAGCAGGGCCCGGCGATGTTATCTCCGGCGGTGGTTATCACCAGCAGCATCGGCTGCTCACGCGCCCCCATCCCTGTTTCCATGGTCGAAACCAGCGCGTCGGTCTGGTGTTCGTGATATTCGTCGGCAATGGCGCAGGACGGTGAGGCCCCGTCACCCGGGTTGCCGATCACAGGCTCGAACCGCGACCCGTTCCCGAGGATGTGGATGTTCTTCGCATTCACCTCGACGCCGAAGTGAGACAGCAGCGCCGGGCTCTTCTGGGCCATCAGCTTCGCGGGCCGGAACACCTCCAGCGCCTGTTTCTCAGTGGTTGCACCGGAATAGACCTCGGCCCCGTGCTCGCCATCGGCGCAGAGCATATAGAGACCGATCCCCGCCGCCAGTGCGCTCTTGCCGTTCTTCCGGGGCACCAGCAGCAGCACCTTGCGATAGCGCCGCAGCCCGTCCTTCTTCCTGACCCACCCGAAGGCGGCCATGATGAAAAACACTTGCCAGGGCTCCAGTTTCAGCCTTTCGCGCTTCGCCGCCCATTTCCCCTTGGTGTGCGGCAGGTTCTCGATAAAGGCGCAGACCTTCGCGCCCTTCTTCGCTTCGAACCGGAATGCAAAACTGTCGTCGCCCTGCCAATCCAGATCGTCCAGATGCCGCTGGCAGGCGAGGCGAATATACTTCCCGGCGAGGATGCGTCCCGCCACCACGTCCCGGGCGTAGGCCTCAGCGGTGGCGGTGAAGCTGGGTTTCATACCGCATCGTCAAGCCCGGCAAAGGGATTGCCCTCGGCAGGCTTGCCCGCGCTGACTTTCGACCGTGCCGCCGGGGTCAAACCAAACTCGGCCAGAAGGCTCTGGGCGTGGCGCATCGCCTCATTGCGCATGGCGACCTCAGGACGGGCTTTCCATAGCCCCGCCTCGGTCTGATAGGTGCAGCCGGCATCCTCGATTACGGCGGTCAGGATCTCGACCTCTTCGATCCGCGATGCCGCCAGCGCCAGCACGTGCATGTCGTCGGGTGAGGCGATCCCCATCCCGAGCAGCGTGGCGCTGATCTGGTCGAAGAGCTCCGCCGCACGTTCCGATAGCCAGGCCGGAGCCGTGGCGGTTCCGGTGTTTGCCGCCGGGGCCTCCGGGTTCATCCGGCACTTCTGAGCGGTGCCTTTCACCAGTTTCAGGTGGTCGGGCGTCTTTTTGCGGCCTGCCATCGCGGCACCTCGTCATAGCTATGCGGCAGGTTCATGGGTGGCCGGAAAAAACCTCTCCATTTTGCACGCATGAAAATTCACTGAACCCCGCCGGTCTCCCGCTGAATCCCTCTGGAGTTCGACCCTCCCCCCGTCATGCACCTGATGCATGGCTCCCGGCGACCTCGTCGGCCCACGCCCTGACTGCCTCGATCTGACGCGCGGCGACCGGGGCGCGGTCGGGGTCCCGGCCTATCCGTTCGATGCAGACGTCCTCGGGGGTGTCCATCACCTTGACTGAGGACAGCGGGCCAAGGGCTGCCTGCCATGTGTCCCGCTCTGTCTGTGTCGGTGCCATGACGATGAACCAGCATCGGCCCTCTGTGCGAGTGGCGAGGCTGTGGAGCATCTCACCCCGGCGGGTGAAAGCGGCAGCGATGATCTCGGGCCTGTCGTCCCATTTGCTTCCACCCACGGCGCGGCGGATCACGTCGAAGTCGATCACCAGATCACCGGGGCGGGATTGCTGCCTGGCCCATGTGGATTTTCCTGAGGCAGGCGGGCCGCTGATGATCGTGACCGGGATGGCCGAGGGTTGCAGGCCATGAGGGATAGAGAAGCCCCAGACCTTGCGGGGATGCTTGCGGCGCTGGACCCATGCCAGCAATTCATCGCCTGACAGGGTGGCCTCGGCGCGTTGCTTCTCTCCACTGTGGTGTGAGGCGCAGAGGCTGGTGAAGGTGTTAGCCCAGAAGAGCGCCGGGTCGTGCTCGTGCGGCAGATCGTGGTCCACGACTGAGGCTGCAGTGGTGCGGCCATCAGCCAGACAGTATTCGCAGAGCGGGTGGCGCTTCAGGTGCTGGTCGCGGAACCGTTCCCAGGCCTTGGTGTATCCACGTTCCCGGGCGTTGGCTCTGTTCTCACAGCGGCGGGCCTGGTGCTTGGGTGCCGGGGCGCGGGTGGTGCTCGGCAGGCCGTGCTTACCGGGGGCTGGGGGCATCAGCTTTCACCAGCGACCCAGCCTTGAATGTCTTGCGGTGCAGTTGATGCTGCCAGTCGAACCAAACACAATGCGCCATCGCGCCATGAATATACTCGACCGTCATCAGGATCGGGACTTTGGCTTGATCAAAGCGATCGGTCACCACATCGCCGGAGCGGATCTCACCATCCCGCCGCATCTCGATCTCGCACTGCACATCCATCACGCGACCAGCCAGGCCGATCAGCCAGCAGGCGATGCGGGTGCGGATGGTGAAGCTGCGCGGCACGCTAATGATGATGGTGTGACCCTTTATCAGCTCCCTGTAGCCAAGAAATTCAATAGGGTCAGTCATATTTTTGCCTCAATTAGCCTCAAACCTTAAACAATCACAGGTTGATTTGGTGACCATTGCACGTTGGGAGAATTGAGGAGAAGTGCTTTGGACTTTCAGATACCGAGCGGAGGGGGAACCTTAGTAAGGTTGAACACCCTTATATCAATTTCTGCAGGAGGTGACGCTAATATACTTTTGGCGGGCCTAGTCAGCCCGCAAGTGAGCGCCACACTTTCTGATAATGACGGCATTTTAAACCCAGGCGATGCACCCGGCTGGTTGGGCTCTGACGACTCATCAAACGCCGTTTTCGTCGGCTATGGCGAGGTAGTTTTTATTGATGTCTTCGGAGTTGACATCGGTGTTCCACGAACAGTGCTTGTCTTTCAGGCTTATTACCCTGGTGGCGCGTTTGGTATTGGCGCAGGAACGAGCACATACCTCTATTACCCTGATGGCGCACCGCTGCTTTCCGGAATTAGCATGAGTATATCGCTCACCACCATCGGATACGACCTCAACGAGGAAATGCCCATATGCTTCACAAAGGGTACCTTGATTCAAACATGTTCCGGCCTGCGTAGTGTGGAAGACCTTGCAGCCGGAGATCTGGTGATAACCAAAGACGACGGACCGCAGGAAATACGCTGGATAGGCTCCAAGGTTATGCCAGCACGGGGGCCAATGGCGCCCGTATTGTTCGACATAGGAGCTATTGGAAATGAAAGGCCCCTGCGAGTATCCCAACAGCACCGTATGCTAATCAGCGGATGGAAAGCGCAATTATTGTTCGGTGAGGAAGAGGTGTTGGTACCAGCGCGTCACCTGATCAATGATCACTCGATCCGGATACAGCCCGGCGGTGTTGTCGAATACTTTCACGTGATGTTCGACAGGCATCAGATAATTTTCGCCGAAGGTGTCCCTGCAGAAAGCTTTCACTTGGGCGATACCGCGATGAGTGCACTGGATCAGGCGGCCAGACTTGAGATACTTACCGTATTTCCGGAGTTGGAAGTAGCAGCCTATCACGGAACGCTGTGCAGAAGGCATATAAAGGCTTTTGAAGCACGTCTGATCAGGAATTAGTTATCCGGATAAAACACAGATATGCGCTATAGCCAATTCTGGAGCAAGTAGTGCAATCGGCAATCCGGGGGCGTTTCTGGTTTGGTCATAGCTTCGCTGACGTGCGCACAGGGTGGCCCGTCCGGGCAGTCCTGCGGCTGAGGGGCTGGGCGTCCAGCTCTCGCCTCGCCTCAGGTCGCCCCCACCTGACTGCCAACATACTGGCTCTGGCGGTGATCGTCAACAGGATGGTCGGCTCAGCATCGCGATCAGCCCGGCCCCATCGAATGCGAGAGGCTTGGTGATTCGGTATCTCGCAATCCCCTCGCCGGGCTGGAAAATATGCAGCTCGGCGGCTTCCCCTTTGGCTTTGAACGATATAGACGCCCCATCGGCGGGCAGGCTCCGATGGAACTCGGCGAGGTGCCAGAGATTTTCCGCCTGCATGAAGTGGTCCATTTCAGCGAAATAGTCGGACAGTTCCTCAATCAAGCGGATCAATCGCGCCCGGGTGTCTATCGCGCGTTTCAGGATGGTATCCGAGAGGCCGAGCCCCATAGCATTCTCCATATGGCGCAGCATTGCTTGCAGGCGTGGCACGCGCGGGCTCGCAGTCCAAAGGGTGAGGAGCCGACCGTTCACGCCGGGCACATCGCCAGCACGGATGCGGGTTTGAGCTCGTTCGTCGAGGATCAAAGCCAGCACCAGTGTCAAGTCGAGGCTGCGCGCCTCTCTGTCTACCAGCACTTGGGTAATTTGCGCACGTACCTCAGGGATGCCCGCGAAAGTCCTGGCGATGGTCTCGCGCTGCTTTTCGCGATCCTGTCTCCGTTCCAGATCGGCGCGCAACGCTCGCGCTGTGTCGGCGCCAAAGAAACCTTCGGCGCACTTGTTACCGCATAGGGCTATGCTTCCATCCTCCAGCCCAACCGTGAAGCCGCGATTGTGACGCTGGTGGCTGTCGCAAAAGGCGCAATGCACCTGATCCGCGACATTGTAGCTGTTCAGATAGGTCACCGGCTTCGTGCCCTTGGCCACGACCGGCACCAACCCCTCCTGTACTGCCGGATCAGCGATGAAGAGCTTTCCCGATTTCTGGCTGAAATCCTTCGCATCGAAGCCGACATGAATGGTCACGGTCATTACTCACCCTTTCCGCATATGAATGTCTGACGCCGGGATCCGGATCTTGCGCGCGGCGCCCAGCATTGAAAGCTCGCCCTCAATCATCTGGCCGCGCAGGGCCATGAAGGCGACACGCCAGCCCGAGAGAGGGCCGAACAGGATCTCCAGCTCATCACCGGGCATCAGGCGCCCCTCGACACCGGTATCGTCGAAGGCACCGGCAGAGGCGGCGTTCTGAAGCTTGCGGAGCTGATGCTCGCTGGCGACCGGCAACGGCCCCTTGTCGTCTGCGATCCAGCCGATCACCCGATTGCAGGCGCGGACCTGCGGCCATTGCGCCGGCTGGATGAACGCGAAGACATAGCTCGGGCACAGCGGGCGCTCCACGATCACGGAGCGGCGCTTTTTCCGGGGCCAAGTCCGGGTGCGATAGGTCAGCGGGCAGACCTCAACCCCCATCTCCTCCAGTTCTTCTCGTGCCTCGTTCTCCTTGCCGGTCAGGCAGCGGATGCCGAACCATCCGGGAGATGGAGCCTTGCCGATGGTGCGCAGATCGCGGTCAGACGACCAGACTTCGAAAGCCAGAATGTCGTCGGCTCCCCCGTCATGGTGCCAGCGGAGCAGATCCGCCCGGGAAGTGCGCCGCCGGTCGCCGGTCGCCGGGCCGCGATATACCGGCCTGACCAGCGCTCCATTCGGGCCGGTATATTCGCCGCCTTGGTGCTCGTGTCGTGTCCACATTGGATATGTGCCTCAATCGTTTTCAGGGTTGGCGATGGCAATGTGCTTGCCCCCGCAGGTCGGGCACTTGGCCCGCATTGAAAGCCGCGCGACCTGATCCATAGGCATCGGCAGGCTGGCGACGTTGAACACCTTGCCGCAGCCTTTGCAGCGCCCATTCAGAGTGCTTGTGCTCTGGTCAGTTGAGGCCATGCTGTCCCCCGATCAGAGGGGGCTGACAACCGAGGGCCAGCAGCTCGTCGCGCGCGAAATCGGCAATGACCTGATCCGCCCATTCCAGACTGCCGGACGAGCGAAGCAGCATCCCCTCCAGGACAGAGACGCGCCATTCGATCAGTTCGGCCAGGGTGACATCATCGCGGCGGCGGATCATGCCTGACCCTCCCACCACGCGGCCCAGCCGCCGACTGCAGCAACACCGATGGCCGTCCAGATAATACCCACGTCGCCATCGGCGCTCGCACAGAGGGCACCGGCCAAGCACCAGATGATATGAGAGGGGCGGATCATTTGCGCCCCCGCTTTGCCTTCTGGATCGCGCCCAGAACCCAGATCACTGGCCATGCAAAGAACAGCGCGAAATGCAGGCCGAAGCTGACCCGATCCGCCATGCCGTGCGCGATTCCACAGCTAAACGCTCCAACGCAGATGTAGCCCCAGATCAGGTGGGGAATGATGTCAGGCATGGGATCTCTCCATCTTGCGCCGCTGCTTGCCCACGGTGGTCGGGCTGACCCCGGTGCGGCGGGCGATCTCGCGGTCTGTCAGTTCGAAGTGCTGGCGCAGCAGATCGAGGACGGCGGCGCGGCGCTGTGTCTCGGTCTGGGGTTGCGGCTGTCCGGTCTGGACGCTGACGGATAGGATGGCGAAGTCGGCTTTCAGGGCGGCCAGCACCACCTCATCGCGCTCGGCCCCACGAGAGAAATCCCGCTTCGCCAAGTCCAGCATCCAGTCGATGCGAGCAGCGACACCTTCCGCAGTCGGATCAGCAAGCGTGTCCAGCAGATGCTCCAGCGCACCGCGCCAGGCCTCGGACCAGTGCCCGGGCGTCCAATGGTCATCGACGGTGTAGCGGTCGGTTCCAAGGGCCTCCTGAGCCCGGTGCAGGGCCAGCAGCTCGGGCAGTGTCGTCGGCACGTGAACAGCCGCCCGGATGGCCTCCCACATGGCGGGCGTGGGTTCGTTGGCGCGATAGTCTTCATATCCCCAAATGCGGTTCGCAGGATCTTCCAGATGCGCGAGGGCTTCGCGCAACGCCGCCTCGATCTCGGTATCTTCGAACACTGCCTCCAGGCTGCCGTATTGCGCAGCGAGGGCGTCGCAGCGCGCACGGCGCTTCGCTTCCTTCTCGGCCCGCTCCTTGGCCTGACGAGCCTTGTGCCCGGGGTTCTTGCGTTCCTCCTCATCCTCCATCGCGCCGAAGATGTCAGCGAAGGACGGCGAGGCGGTTCTGACGATCCCGACAGGCGCGTCCAGCTTGGACATGGCCTGCCAGAGCGTAAGCCCGGCCCGGGTGGCGAGGGTTTCGGCTTTACGCTTGGCGGCCTGTCGCTCGCCCAGCGTCTTGCCGCCCTCCATCAGCGCCTTGAATTTGCGCAGCTTGTCGGTGTCCAGTGTGGATGCGTGGGCGTTCATGCTGCCCTCGCTTTCAGGTCTGCGATTTTCGCCTCGGCCTCATCCGCGCTGCCGTGCCAAATTTCCGCTTTGCCACTGTCAGCAGATTTGACCGCAAGATAGTGCCAGCCGCCTTGAGCGAAGACTTCCACGGTATGGGTCAAGTCGCCGGTTTCAAGGTTTACGAGAGGTTTGCCAAATTGAGCTTTCATGCGGCCCCCACGCGCTGGTCGATGAAATTGCGAAGAGACACTCGGCCGGATGCGCCCAGCTTGTCGAAGGCGGGCCGGTACATCTCGCGCAGATGGCCGATTGCCTGCTTGCCGATGGTGGCGGCCCCGAACCCGTCCTCGGTGTCCAAGGGCAGCGCGGGGGCGGCTGCGAGAAGCCCGTGCGCCTCGGCGATCACCCCCAGCAGGCAATCAATCATCGGATCGCCTTCGTTTGGCGTGTGCAGCCATTCTGCGAGCATATCGCGCGCGCGGCTGATCGCCCCACCATCGGGGTTGGTGCTGGCCTGGCCGGTTGCGCCGGAGGTCACCACCGTTTCCGCCCTATTCTGCTGGCCGTATGGGGTGCCGGTGGCTGGTGCTGTCACCGCGTCCTGCGGGTTGGGGGCCAGCAGGGGCGCGAGGGCCTTTGGCAAAGCATCAGCTGCAGCCCAGCATGCATTTGCCCGGCTCCAGAAGCCCTGATCGTTGAAGGTATCGCCAGAATAGCGAAGGCGCTGCTCTGCCTCGATGACGGCCTCGATCAGGCGGGTGAATGCCTGGGCGATGCGATTGGCGGCGACCTGGAAATCGTGTTCAATCGGCGTGCTCATACGCGGATCTCCTTCATTTCAGCCCGCAGGACCGCGATCACCATCTCAGCGCGGGTCAGATCCTTGCGGGGCGTGGGGCGGATAAGGGTGAAGCCGGGCCGGGTTTCTTCCCTGGCGTCAGGCTCGGTGACCGGGGCGTCCCAGGGTGCACGGGAGAGCGTGACCGCTTCCAGCGCACCAGTGGTGCCAGTGGCCCGGACGAGGGCTTTGCGGGAGGGAGTCATGCTGATGCCTTTCCGCTGGTGTATCGGGCGTTGCTCTCGAATTTGCTGTAGGTCATGCCGTGCTCGTGGAAGCGCAGGCGCATGTTGCCGGGCGAGAAGCCGTAAAGCTGGGTTTCGCGCACCTTCCAGGTCATGATCTGGACGAACTCGTCTCCGTCGCCGTCCTCGTCCTTATGGACGCTGAAACCCAGCGCGGGCTTGTTGAAGAACGCCGCACTGTCGGCGATATCGTAGCCTGTCGGGCACTTCATCTTGCCTTCGGTGCTCATCTTCCGGGGGTGAGCGATCACGCAGATATGCGTGTCGTACTGCTCGGCCCAACTGCGGATCTGCTGGAGGGCGAAGTTGATATAGGCGGTCATGCTCTCGCCCTTCTCGGGCAGGTGCTCCAATTCGTTCCATGGGTCGATGATGATCAGCTTGCAGTTGTCGCGGACCGCGAGGATTTTGATATTGGCCCGGAGCCACGCGAGATGGTGCTGCACGTCAGCACTGTAACGCCGATGAACGATACGAATATGCCGATCACCGAACGTATGGACCTGAGCCAGTTCCGAATTCGTCAGTTCGGCAAATGGCTTTCGACAGAGCAGCCGAGCGATCTGATCGCGGATCCGGTAAGAGTGGGTCTCGAATGGCAGCAGGCCGACCCTGATGTTCTCGTGTCGGGCGATGTGATAGGCGGCAAAGGTCGTGAAGGTGGATTTCCCCGCCCCGGGCGTTCCCGTGCCGACTGACATTGCGCCGACCTCGAATGCGAGACCGTGATCGTATGGCGACATTCCAAGGCGAAGGACACGACGCTCCGGCATCGGTGGAAGATCGTGCAGGCTGGTGATGAAACCGCCAGCCGGGTCCATCTGGACAGCATCGGCCAGGCACCCCGCCAATTCGCCTTCACCGAAGCGCATCAGCACATCATTGGCATCCTTGCAACCGTCGGGCCAGGTGACATAGCGCACGTCGTGACCGTCGAGGATGTTGGAGACCGTCCTCGGCAGGCTCGCCCCGGCTTCATCGGCGTCGCCTGCCACGATGATGTAGGGCGCCGTGCGTAGCAAAGGCTCGGCCTCGATCAGCACGTCCCGCTTGCCGCCGTCCACCGTCCAGCCATCTGGCAGAGAAACCGCCCGGGAATACCCCGCCTGGATCACGCTCAGCGCGTCAATCTCGCCCTCGGTGATGACCACCGGACCATCGCCCTCGCGCAGTGCGTCCTCATTGAACAGACCACGCGAAACACCCTGCGTTGAGCGCCAGTCTTTCTTCTCAATCGCGCGGAACTTCCCAGCGTAAGGCTTTCCGTCCCGGCGATAGGGCAGCGCGATCACCGGCCCGAGTTGAGGATGCACATCCGCCCGAACCCCCATGTGCTCCAAAAGCACGGCGTCCAGCTTGCGCACCTCGATAAGATACCTGATCGGCCCCGCGATCTTCGAAGAAGGCTCCCCCCGCGAAATCGCAGTGCCAGCATTTCCATTGGATTCCGTCATGTTTGAACGTCACGCTGAGGCAGGGATCCGTCTTGTTCCGTCGGGTCGGGCTGCACTGCGGACAGGTGGTCCGCGTGGTGCCCGACCATCGGCGAACCGTGATCCTGTGCTCCCTGAGAATTTCCGTTGCGGTCGGCATTGCGCACCTCCAGCATTGCCTGCCATCTGCTGCGGCCCTGGGCGCGAGCCGCCCGGGTTTCAGCCTCGAAGCGAGAGAGCCCACCGTTGAACTCCATGATCGCGGCCCGCTCTTCAAAAGCATAAATGTCGAACGGCTCAGTCATGGAGGACCACCCAGCCCACGCCACCGACATATTGCCTGCGGACGCCATCACGCTCTCTGATTTCGCCAACCTCGGTGCCACCACCGCTGCTGCGCTTTGGTTTCAGAGCTGCCGTGATGTACGGGATCGGATCCTCGGTTCTCGCCCGGTCGGCCGCCTCAATGGCCACCAGCAGCTCCGAAGCTGTCGCCGTCTTGAGCCAGTTACCAATCAGAGGACCAGGCTTCTCGACACCGTGCTTTGCCAAAAACGCCTTGCCGATGGCCCAGACGGCGGCCAGTGGCGAGGACAGATCTACCACCTTTTCAGGATCAGAAATCGGCGACGCGGAAGCGTCTTCCGAAGGAAGTATTTGTTCCCTTGTTTTTTTTGTGTGCCCTTGCTGTGCCCTTGCCGTGCCCTCGACTGTGCCCCTCTTGTTGTCGGGGTTCTGATATTTCTCATAATTACGAATAGTTATAAGAAGGCGACCCGTGCCCTTATCTGTGCCGATTGCGTCCTCGGTGCGAAGCTGGTCGATCAGGCCGCGAACGACCTTGATTGGAACACCTGTGGCGGCTTCAAGCTGCCGGAAAGAGGTGAGAAGCTGTCCACGATGGACAGCCACGGGGCGGCCATTGGCGTCCTGTCGCGTGTCCTGCCAGGCCGCCGTTTCCAGCAGATACATCCACACATAGAGGCGGTCGGGGCGCTTGTGAAAAATGGGGTGATCCGTCACCCCCCGCTTGACGGAGAACCAGCCGCTCATCCCTCAGCCTCACTTGATTGGTGATCCTGGCGGCCTGCACGGCCGTCCATTCGCTTCTCGGCCTGGCGCATGCGCCATTCAGCACTCACAAGGTCGTCGTGCGCGTTATCTGCGGCGATCTCGTCCCCTCGATGGTAGGCCAGTTCCACAGTGCGTTTCAGGCGCTGCACAGCTGTGCTGAGGGGCTGCCAGTGGGTTTCTTCATGCCAGGGCTTCTGCTGCCCACCACGCGTGCATCCAGAGCCCTCTGGCGCTGGGCCAGAGGAGCGGTTTGAAAAAAGGTCGTGCATGTCAGCCTGCCTCCGCCCGCTGCGAGGCGTACAGCATTGAGATCCCAGCATTCAGCCGAGCCAGTGCAGCTTCACAGCCCGCCCCCAGCGCTTTCCGGTCGTTGTCAGGCTGGTAGCGGGTGGTCATTTCGAGAAGCTGCAGCATATCGCGGGCGCTTGCGAGTTCATCCAAAGCGTCGAGGATGTCGCTCATTCCGACACCCCCACCAATGCGCGGGCTTCGGCCCAGATTTCCTCGCCCCTTGCCCCGTCGCCGATTTCATGCTGGCCGTGGTAACTGTAGGCCATGATCTTCCAGATCAGATCCATCGGCCCTTCCGAGGGAATATCCAGAATGTCGTCAGCAAGCTTAAAGGTTGCCATGCACCAACGGTCGCCATTCTCGTCGCTGCTGTCGCGCTCCATATCGGCAGTCCAGCCGTCGAGGCTACGCTTCCAAGCCAGATAGGCCTGCTGGACGGGGGTCTCCTCAAAATTGAGGACACATGCGGCCTTTACAGCCTGGGTGCCAAGGGATGCCGTGAGCGCGGCACCTGAGGCGATAAGAAGGTCACGACGCTGCATGGCTGGCCTCCTCCTTAGCCTCCCGGAGCGCCGCCCAGGTCGTCAACTGCTGGCGCTCGGCGACTTCGACGCAATGCTCGATCATGCGGATCATCACATTGATGCTCAGGGCATCGGGGTGCGTTTGCGTGATGCAGGCGCTCTCCATGCTGATCTGATAGAGGGCGTTCACCAGTCCCTTGATGTCGGAAAGGTGGCCGTCTGTGGCGTTGAGGCCGTCATAAACGCTCATGCCGCCACCTCCCGGCTTGCCAGCCATGCGAGGATTTCGGCCTGCACCCAGAACCGGCGCTGACCGATCATGCGGGCCTTCGGGAAGCCGAGTTCCGGGCGGCGGGTCCAGCGTTCCAGCGCCGAGAGCGAGATATCGCCACACAGGACGCGAACGCGCTGCGAGGGGATCAGTTGAATATTATTCGGCTGCATGCGAGGGTGCCTCCGAATGGTCTTTGTGGGCCTTCACGGCAGCGGGGGTCGCGTCGCCAAACTCAGCCCCCGTTGCCTCTTCCAGCACCTTGACCAGATGCGCGTTGAACGTCCGCCCGGCGCGGATCGCTTGGATTTTTGCCTCAGTCACGAGACTGCGAGGCAGGCGCATGGTTGTAACCACGACCTCCTCTTTCGCCAGAGTTTGCCTAGAATTCATGATCTAGCCTCCTTGATGCCAACTTAGCACCATATTTGGCCGCCTCGGTCATGATGTCAATTCGGAATACATGCCCCTTTGGCATTAATTGCAAATCGGCATAACATCGTCTAACAGTGCCTAACGAGTGCGGAGAAAAAAATCATGGCAGAGCGCGAGCTTTATCCGAGCGAGAAGCAAGAGCGGTTCATTGTTCGGTTTCCGGACGGGATGCGCGACCGAATCAAAGCCGCCGCGGAAGCCAACAACCGCTCGATGAACGCCGAGATAGTGGCGACGCTTGAAGAAAAGTATCCTTCTGAGCCTCCAGATCTCGGAACAATCTTTCATGAACTCGCACAGCTCTCAGGCGTCCTGAACATGATGACTGAGAAGGACAGGCGTGACGCCGTTGCCACCAAGCTAAAAGACCTTGAGCGTCGGGGCGCTCAGGACATCAACATCTTCATAGATAATAACGCACTGGAGCTTGTAGTTGGCAACGGAGGCATAAGGTCCATCATTGGCCTTGATGACCCAGCAGAGGATTATGGCGAGGAAGCCTGACCACATTCCCAGATTTTCCAGGACTGCCCTCGACCAGCTCGGCGACAAACCGCGCCCATGCCTCCAGCGCCTCGCGCTTCTCGTCGGCATAGTCGTGCCGCTGGTAGACCGCGACGATACCGCCGCCCGTGCCTGAAACGTGGTTCAGCACCGCCTCTGTGACGCGCACGGGGATGCCGAGCCGGGCCATGCCGGTCGCAGCTGTGCGGCGCAGATCGTGCCAGGTCCAGTGCGGGATATCGACCGCCTCGCCGCGCTCTTTCTCGGCCGCTGCCAGCATCCGGGCATGAAGATGGTCACGCCCCTTTGAAAAGCCCGAGACAGGCGTGGTGCCGGTGGTGGTGAAGATCCAGCGCACCCGGCCAGCTTCATCCGCGATCCGGTCAATGCCCTCCAGAACCGCCGCAGCAGCGCCAGAGAGGGGCAGGACATGCGCTCGCCCGTTCTTGGTGCGCTCTGCGGTCATGTGCCACTCGCCAGCCCTAATTTCAGCGTCTGTGATTTCCGCGACCTCGTTGCGACGCTGTCCTGTCAGCAGCAACATCTTGCCGAATGGCCCCCAGGGGAAAAGCTCCGCCTCACAGGCAGCCCAGAGCCAGCGGATCTCGTCGTCAGTCAGAACGCGCTCGCGGACCTTCTCTTTCGCGGGGGCCTTGACGGACAGGGTCGGCGGCACCTCGATCACGTCCCGGTCAGCGCACCAGTTGAAAAACTTACTCAGATAGGCGCGGATGCGGTTGGCGGTCGTGGCCTTTCCCTGGTCTGTGATGCCGTCCAGCAAGTCGAGAACATCGCGCTTTGTGATGGTCTGGATCTCGCGCTCGCCCCATACCGGGATGATGTAGCTCTGGAACTGGCGCATCACCTCGTCACCGGATCGCAGGCCGCGAAGGTGGCGCTTCTCAAACAGCTCGATCTGGACGCGGACCTTGTTCTTATCGTCCGCCTCCTTGGGGGCTTTGGCGGCCTTGACCTCTGCCGAAGGGTCGCGGCCCTCAGAGGCGGCAGCCAGAGCATCGCGGGCGCGTTGGCGGGCCTCGGCCAGCAGCAGGACGGGGTATGGGCCCAGCGTCATTCTGCGGTGTGTTCCCCCGTGCCGATATCGGACCTGCCAGCCCTTCTTTCCTGTCGGCTGCACAATGAAATAAAGGCCGGTGCAGAGGTCGTCAGGGATTTCCTGGCGGCGATCTGTCGGCTGAAGCCTGTCCACGTTCTGCGCCGTCAGCTTCATAATCAAATGGTCCTTTCGGCAATCAAAAGGTCGCTCTGGGGAACAAACTGGGGAACAGAGTAGACCGTAGCGCCCGATATTGAGCGATACGGAATGACACTGATATTGTCAATAAATGTCGCAAAAATAATGGCTTGCAGGACTGGCTTCGATATTGTCCGATATTGACCGAAATACGACCCGGCCTGATTTGTAATCAGAGGGTCGGCGGTTCAAGTCCGTCTGGGGGCACCATAAAATACAAACAAGAATTTGCGCGAAGCCCGCGGATTTTCAGAAAAATCAGTGTGCCATGCCTGGCGTGTCACGCATAATTTATTTGGCAAATGTGCCATAGCTTTCCGCAACTCCTGGCCGGATTAGCTAGCCCGAATCATTGTTGCGCGACTTAGATTCTGGACAAATGCAGTCCAGCTTCCGGACAAAATTTTCCCCGTCAGGTTTCAGGGAATCGATCCAGACGCCTGACTGCTGACAGGCAAAACGCCCAGCAAAGCCCTGATGACGGTTTTCACGCCCCCATCAGCGCGAGGGCTTCATCAGCCTCGACCACGTCATCTTCCGGGTGGATGATTGGATTACGATAGCTGGGGGAACTGGTTTAAAAACCGCCGCCTCCTGAGGCCGACCGAGAACGCCCCGCCCACTGAAGCAAAGGCGAACGCCTAAAGCAGAGGCAAACTTCTATGCCGCTCAGGAAACTGAGCCCATGGCCGCGTAACGAACCATAATCAGCCTCGGGCAAACACCGCGCGGTTCGCCCTACCCTGAGAACCAGACCAGACAGATCATCCAACCTGGCACAGAAATCGGCCCTCGGCGTCGATCCCTGAGAGGAACGCGGCCCGCCTGCACTTTCCCCATCCCCGGCTTTCGCTTATTTACCAAAGCCTCGCCCCTGTCGATGCAGGAGCACAGGTATCCTGATGCTGATGTAAATAACTGGTTGGCATCCGGTTCAGCAATCAGTAATCAGGTTCTCGCAGAGCACATGATCGCTGTCAGCGCGGTTGTGCAAGCAAAGACGGAAGAGTGGCCGAGTGGTTTAAGGCACTGGTCTTGAAAACCAGCGAGGGGAAACCCTCCGTGGGTTCGAATCCCACCTCTTCCGCCAAACATCCCTGAAATCGTTAGATAATTTCACGGATCGGGCGATATACCCGCCTATAATCCCGCCATCCTATTTGCGATTGGGTGCTATCCGTTGCAATAATGGACGGGCCGTTCACCAGCCACCCCGGCACCTTTCCGAAAATCTCCAATTAAGTCATATCTTGTAAAAAGGCCCACACGCTAGTCTCCCCTGATGGGCCAAAGTCGGAGCCCCCCCGGTGCCCGCGCTCGCTCCGGCCCCCGCTGGGCGTTCGATCCGGCCTCACGCATCGGCCTGCACCTTCTGCCACGAGGCCCCCCCCCCGGCATGTCCAGCGAGGCCTTGAGCCGTGACAGCGCCAATGCTCGGGCCGCCTCATGGGCAAGCCCGCGGCTCTTATCCTTGGCGCACTGCATAGAATAGGCGGCGCGGCCTGACACGTCGACACCCACGGCCAGCCATGTCACGCCACCGAGCAGCACTCTCTTCTCTCCCTCATGACGCGGGAAGGCGCTGGCCTCTGCCTCAGACAAGGGCACGGCCATAGGTTCGCCACCTGCCTGCATAATGCGGTTGAAGGCCCGTTCAAGCACCGCGATGGCAATGGGATCGGTCACGGGCAGCATGGCGTTCCCGTCATAGTCGAAGCAGCAGTGGGCCAGCATGGCAGCATTGGCTGCGGCATTGCGCTTCATAGCGCGGCGCTGGTTGCGGTTCTTGTTCATGCGGCGGCCCTCGTTTCCCGGCGCTCGGCAAGCTGCACCTCGTCAAGCACCTGTTAACCCAGAGCGGTGGCAAGGGCCATTACCTCGCACAGGTGGCCCAGAGCCTCGGCCTGGCTGCGTTGGCTGCCCCCGATCTGACGCAGGACGGTGGCGCTCATGGCGACCAGAGCGATGCACTGGCGCATGTTCATGACAGCATCGCCGGAAAACGTGGCGTCCCTCATGCCCGGCCCCCCAGCCCTGCGGATGCCTGATACCCGGCGATGCGGGCCTGTCCCTCGGCCACCAACTGGCGCACCTCGGCGTCACAACCCAGCCTCTCGGCCAAGAGCAGGAGGGAGCCGCCAGCGAGGGCCGCATGTTCATGCACCGAAACGAGGGTCTGGGTCACATCGGTGCGGTTGGTCCGGTCGGTAGCCTCGATCAGGGTCCGGTTGATAAGGCTCATGCCGATGGCGGTGGCGATCAGTTCGGGGTTGGCGGCCGGTTCGGCCAGAGCCTTTCCAGACCCATCCGGGCGCAGATAGGTGCGATGCCCCGCTTCACGCCTTTGGTCTCGCCATAGCAGACGGTCCAGACGGGCGGGCTGGCGATGCGGTCAAGGTTAGCCTCAAGCCACTCACCCTCCCAGGGGCCGACGAAGGCAGCCGCATCGATCAGCACGGCGGCGGCGCCGGTGGCGGCCGAGGATTTCGGGCGGGCAGCAAAAAGCCCCCCGAACCAGGCGAAAAGCCCGGTCAGGAATTTCAGCATGTCGTTCTCCAATTAAAAAGGGCCCGCGAAAGCGAGCCCTTGGGGTAAAGGATTGAATCCGCACTGCTGCGCCGCATATTCGGCGCATGTTCGGGATCAGTTTTCACAAGCGCTTGCGCGACATGCGGGATCGGACGATCCGCCAGCCGGACTATCGGGCCGTCTATGGCCACACGCTGATGGTCGCGCATATGGCTGGCCATCTTATCGCCGATGATCACCCGGGCTGGGCGAGGATCGAGGACGCGGTCCATGCCGCCCGAGGCGGAGACCTTTCAGCTCTGGATACCATTGAGCGCGAAATCGCCCGGATGATGGGCGACGGTGTCAAACCGCCCCGGCTGACGGAATAAGCCTGCTCAATCGCGGCGTGTCAGCCGCAGATGTACGCGCGGCAGCCGGGCAAGGTCAGGTATCGCGGTATGGACTCCACGGCTGCCCGTCGGCTATCCCGCCAAAAATCAAATGGGAGGCTCCGAAATGACAAAAGCCAGGCTGTCGTCGGCAAAGATCGCAATATCTGCACTTCTGGTATCACTTATGGGCGCAAGTAGCGCAGCCGCCAGCGATCCTGCTGGCACCTACAGCGTTGATGGCCTCAATCCCGGCGGTGAGAGTGGCTATACAGGCACGGTCACAGTCAAGCCAACCGGCCAGACCTTCGCTGTCACCTGGGAAGTCGAGGGGCACACAATGGAAGGAACTGCGGTTGTCGCGCATGTTCAGCCGCTGGTGCTTTCTGTCGCATTTGGCTCTGGCGACAGTTACGGGGTCGCCGTTCTTCAGGCTCAGGCAGATGAGACATGGGTTGGAACCTGGGCACTGCACGGGGAATCCGTCTATGGCGCAGAGGTTTGGACGCCACAGTAACTGCAGCTTTCTGCCGCGCGCAGATTGCTCCAGCTCCTGTCACTGACCGACATATCCCTGCGCGCCAGATAGGCGATCAGGCCAGCGCTCAATTCAGCCGTTATGATACACCGCTGCGCATTTTCGCGAGATATGCAAAAACGCCCGGCACTGTGGCCGGACGTGACGTGGAAGTGCTTGCGCCTCAGAGGGCGCGGGTGTCAGCTATGCGGGATGGAGCTGCCCTTCAGATGGACCTGTAACTACTCAGCCGGGCTGAATTTCAGGATCCCTGCAATTTTGGGTGCGCCAGTGGAATCAGAAGGGTGAGAGACGCCGTCCATCACCATGACTTCAGGAAAATCAAACGGACTGACACCTTCGATACATGCGACGTTAATTCCAAACTGACCTGGGTTCGAGCGCCGCTGATGGTGGGTGTAGATACCGCATGTCTTGCAGAAATAGTGCTTCGCGGTTCCGGTATTGAACTGATAAAGTGTCAGAATTTCGTCTCCTTTGACGAATTCAATATCTGAAAGCTGCGCCGAAACAGCGATGGCGCCCCGCATCCGGCAATAGGAGCATGAGCAACGCCGGATCGTGTTGAACTCATCGGTCAGACGCACCTTGAACTGGACTGAGCCGCAATGGCAAGCTGCGTTGTGCTGACGTCGTGAGGTGTTCATCGGTTATCTACCCGCTGCATGGCAATCAACTTAGAATACCGTGTCCGACCGTCCGCAACGGGCCAAAGCGCCGTTGCGTGCCCCATGTGATCACCAGCGCCTCAGATCGGGCCAATGGTATCAGCTATGCGGACAAAGCGGTCATCGACGCAAAGCGAGGATACCGGCCCCGACGATGAGCAACATCCCAAATAACGAAAGCATGTCCGGCACCTCGGCAAAGAAAGCCAAACCCCAAAGGACTGCAAATCCGACATAAGCAAAGTCGAACGCTCCGATCATCGCAGGAGGACCGTTCTGATAGGCAATCGCCGTGCCGATGCTTCCAATCAGGATCGCCGCCGCCAGAAGGCCCATGGACAGCCACTCGGACGGTTCCATGCCAGCCCATGGGGCCAGCAGGAACCCCTGTCGCGCGGTCACCGGCAACAGAAGGATAATTGCTGCCGCCAGTCCGCCGACGACAACAAAGCCGATGTTGAGCGCCAGCGACAGCACCAGGGGGTCTTGCTGGCGGCATCTGGTGCGGGTCAGGATCATCGCCCCGGCATAGAGCATGGCCGAAATCAACGGCAGGATCGCATAGGCGTTGAAATCCCCCGCTTCGGGCCGCAGGATCAGCAACACGCCCAGAAATCCAATGAAAACCGCGGCTCGGCCCCCCTGTGTAATGCGGTCGCCAACAAACACCGCCGAGAGCAGGGTGATGAAGATCGGAAGCGTGTAATAGGCAGCGGCGGCCGCAGAAAGCGTCAACTCCGGCAGCGAAAGATAGTAGCAGATCCACATGCCGACCAGCATCAGGCTGCGGAGGACGGCCCACCCCAACGCGTCGGACCGCCGCAGCCCGCCCCTCGCTTTTGTGGCAAGAACACCCAACAGCACCGGAATGACAATCAGCGAGCGGATGACGAAGATCTGCCAGATGACGAAGCTGCCACTTGTCATCTTTATCAGCGCGTCACCCAGAGAGAGCGCCAGCACGGTCGGGAGTATGACACTCACCGCAAGGGGGATGTTGTCACTACGCCGGGCCACCGGTCTGGTTTGCGACATGTTGAAATCCTCCCGGCTGCGCACCTGAACATTTCAGGAACATCATGAATGAGTCAACGGCAGAAATGGGCTCAAAGGGTCGATCCGCTCACAGCCCCGCAATCAGCCCTGCGACGATCAACGCAAACACCACGCGCACGATCAGCGCGTGGATCGGACAGGCGACAACGGGGCGAGGATCACGGATTATCACGGGGCAGCCTCGCTGCGCGAATGCGTTGGATAATCATGTATCGACCCAGCGGAATCTGCTCAGGTTAAGCCGCTAATCTGAATGCCTCTGCGGGCGTGCGCATTGCAAGCGCCTGATGAGGGCGGCGGTTAGGCAACTTCGGCCTTTATGCCTGCGATCCGCACGCAATTGCCAATGCCCTCGCCGCCCGCACAGAGGGAGGCGCAGACAATGGGTGATCTGACCACTGACACCGATACGCTGGTGGCGAGGCTCGTGACGCAGCCGCCGTGCCAGGCGCATAACCTTGAGGCAGCCGACCGCATCAAGACGCTGGAGCTGCTGCTTGCCCGCAACCTGGTGATTGATCGCGGTAGCGCAGAAGAAGGCGCCGACGCCCTCGGCGGCATTGGCCCGGCCATCGAAATGGTCGAAACCTATCGCGAGGCAAACCCGCTGCCAGAAATCGGAGGTGGCGATGGGCATCCGTTCTGATCGCGCCGCCGCGCAAGAGAAAGGGGGCGGATGATGGGTGTAGAGCAGCGAGTCGAAGACCTGGCACCACTGTGCGAGATAAAGGATGCCGCCAGGGCGCTCGGCATTCCGCCAGCAAGCCTGAAATCCGCAGCCGAGAGCCATGGCTATATCGTACGAATGGGCCGCGCTATTCGTCTGGAGCGCGACCGCCTCAATGATCTGGTGAAGAAATGCCGAGACAAGCCAAAGGAGCCCGCCTCCACAAATTCGCCCATCGCCCCCACTGGTATATCCGCGACACGGGTCAGCCCGACCGCAGCACGGGCTGCGAAGCGCCGTGAAGATGCTGAAAAAGCCCTAGCGGCCTATATCGCGACAAAAGGGCGGGACGGTGCAGCCAATGAGCCGGGGAGTGTAACGCTCGGGGAGGTGCTGACGATCTATGCGGAGGAATATGCCCCGACTGTCGCTGACCCGGCGCGAATCGGCTATGCGCTTGAAGCTCCGTTGCCGTTCTGGTCCGCGCTCAAGGTCTCACACGTGAAGGGCGAGACTTGCCGCCGATATGCAAAGACCCGCAAGAAAGTCGCAAAGCGCGACCCCGAAACCCGCGATCCCGTCGAATGGGCTCCAGTAGCGCCTGCTACGATTCGGCGTGAACTTGGCACGATGCAGGCCGCGATCAACTATGCCCATCGAGAAGGATATCTCACCAGCGCCCACGTTGTGACGCTGCCCGAAAAGGTGGATCCGAAAGACCGCTGGCTGACCCGGTCAGAAGCTGCCCGGCTGCTATGGGCAGCCTACCGGGGCCACAAAGCCGGACACCTCGCCCGCTTTATCCTGATCGGGCTTTACACGGGCACTCGCAAGGACGCCATCACCCGGATGGGGTTCACACCGAACACGCGCGGTGGCTGGTTTGATCTTGACCGGGGAATCATGTTCCGAAAGGCCGAGGAAGAGCGCAGCACGAAGAAGCGCCGCACCCCGGCCCCGATTCCCCGGCAATTACTGTCACACCTGCGCCGTTGGCGCAGCGGAGGTGCGGTATGGGCAGTCGAATATAATGGGACGCCCGTGTCCGATGTGAAGCGAGCATTCATCAAAGCTGTTAGTGAAGCAGGGCTGCACGGTGTCACCCCCCACACACTGAAACACACCGCAATCACCTGGGCCATGCAGAACGGTATCACGACATGGGAGGCGGCAGGCTTCTTCGCAACCAGCCAGGAGACCATCGAGAAGGTCTATGGTCACCACTCGCCAGGCTTCATGGAATCGGCCAGAAAAGCGATGGAAAGCCCACGAAAATAAGCCATTCTGTTACGCGTAACAGTTTCGCTTTATCGCCGCCGCTTGTAAGTGATTGATTTAATGGCGCACCCGACAGGTGCCCGCTTTTCACGTAATTTCAACAACTTGCCATGGAAACCACACGCACACGGCACCATTACATATCAATGACTTACGAAATGGTTTGGAAACCAGCCCCCTACTCGTAGCATCCGTAACCCCTACCCCGCGCACCCCGCATCCAGCAGCCGGATCAGCCGCGCCCCGCTGACCACCGCCCGGTCATCAGGGGAATCGGCCAGGGCCGCCGCATGCTCTGCCCGCGCCGCCCTCGTCCCGTCGCAGAGCGCGTCACCGCTGGTGCGGGGGCCGCTCACGCAGCCAGCGGCGGGCATCATCAGGCACAGCGCCATGATCATCCTGAACATCGGTCATTTTCCCCATGGTGTCCTGATAGGCGGCAGCATCCTTTGCCGCCGCCTGTTGCTTTGCCCCTGATCTGCCCCGCCACCAGGCGGCCAGCAGCGCCAGCAGCAGGGCGGCGGGCTTCCACAGCCAGCGCAGCGCGGTCATTTGCGCCCCCAGCCCCGGATCAGCGCAATCGAGGCCAACGCCGACGAGATCACCCCGGCCAGCGCTCCGACAGCGGCATAGAGATTGAACGGGTGAATCGCCAAATGCCCAGTTGCTGGGTCGAAATCGGCCAGCCCGAGCATCGCCAGGATCGCCGCAATGAAGGTGGCGACATAGGTCAGGCCCCGGATGAGGGTCCAGTTCATGGTCAGGCTCCTTGTTTGAGAGATTGCAGGCAGAGCTTTTGCTCAGCGGCGCGGCGGTTGGTCAGGCCCCGGATCACCTTGCCGCCCGCCTTGTCCCACCTGGGCAGCTGATCGCAGGCCCCGCGCCAGTCGCCCGCATTGGCCCGCTTCGCCAGCGTCGAGCTGCAGGCCGCACCCGCCCCGACATTGTAGGTCCAGCTGGTCAGCGCGACCTGGACGCCCTGCGGCTGCAGAGGCAGCGTCGGGATGCACTTGGCCAACTGGGCGTGATACCCGGCCAGAGAGGCGCTGAGCATGTCGAGGCACTGCTGAGCGGTGTATGTGTCGCCCTGCTTCACGCCTTTGGTCTCGCCATAGCAGACGGTCCAGACAGGCGGGCTGGCGATGCGGTCGAGGTAAGCCTCAAGGCGCTCGCCCTCCCAGGGGCCGACGAAGGCAGCTGCGGCGATCCGCACGGCAGCGGTGCCCGTGGCGGCCGAGGATTTCGGGCGGGCAGCAAAAAGCCCCCCGAGCCAGGCGAAAAGCCCGGTCAGGAATTTCAACATGTCGTTCTCCAATGAAAAAGGGCCCGCGAAAGCGAGCCCGTGGGGTAAAAGATTGAATCCGCGCTGCTGCGCCCCATATTCGGCGCATGTTCGGGATCAGTTTTCACAAGCGCTTGCGCGACATGCGGGATCGGACGATCCGCCAGCCGGACTATCGGGTCGTCTATGGCCACACGCTGATGGTCGCGCATATGGCTGGCCATCTTATCGCCGATGATCACCCTGGCTGGGCGAGGATCGAGGACGCGGTCCAGGCCGCCCGAGGCGGAGATCTTTCAGCTCTGGATACCATTGAGCGCGAAATCGCCCGGCTGATGAGCGACGGCGTCAAACCGCCCCGCTTGGCAGAGTAAGCTCACCCAATCGCGGCAGACGGGCACAGTCTGGTATCGAAGTATGGACTCCCCGATAGCCCGTCGGCTATCCCGACAAAAATCAAATGGGAGGCTCCGAAGTGAAGAAAGCCAAGCTGTCAGCGACAACGATCGCAATATCTGCGCTTCTGGTGTCACTCATGGGCGCAAGTAGCGCGGCCGCGAGCGATCCTGCTGGGGCCTACAGCGTCGATGGCCTCAATCCCGGCGGTGAAAGCGGCTATACTGGCACGGTCACGGTCAAGCCAACTGGCCAGACCTTCGCTGTCACCTGGGAAGTTGAGGGGCACACGATGGAGGGAACGGCGGTTCTGGCACATGTTCAACCACTGGTCCTTTCTGTCGCATTTGGCTCTGGCGACAGTTACGGGGTTGCCGTTCTTCAGGCGCAGGCAGATGAGACGTGGGTTGGAACCTGGGCACTGCACGGAGAAACTGCCTATGGTGCCGAGGTTTGGACGCCGCAGTAGCTTCGGCTTTCCACCACTCGCATGTTACCCCACCTGCTATCAGTGCCCGCCATACCTCTGCCGACAATTAGACCAAATCAAACCAAAGTGTGGCCTTTTTTGAGTATCACAAAAGATAATAGCTAAAATGGACGACGAACCATGCCTTTATACTATGTAAATGTATATACTGCAGATTCATTCACTTACTCCTACAATGGCGGCCCCTCTATCAACGGCCTGCCAGCGGAGCATTCCAGTGGTTCGATCGATCCAGCAGCAAATCCAAGCGCAACCCGGCACCTGGTTCTTACACTCAAACCCAATGCCGTACCGATCCGCATTCTGATTGAAGACAACGACACCGGTCGACTAAGCGGGCACCCCAATTCGAACACTTCATTTGATGAAGTCAGTAATGCCCAGCACATTGTCGGAGGAACATATAACGCTGGCGCCCTCATCAATGGGGCCTACACCATGTTTACTGGCGCGAATGGTACCGGCGATCTGTTGGTGACCTACCGTCTTAATGGCAACAATTCGGGTATCGACGCGGGGCCTGTGCAAGGGCTGATTTCAAGTATTCCGCTGTCTCCCGGGCAGTCGATCCACATTCTCAGCTCACGAACGACAGATACCGCAGCATTACCCTATGCACACTACGACGGCGGCGAGACCGCGCCCTGTTTCACCCCCGGCACTTTGATCACAACTAACCAAGGCGACCTCCCGGTCGAAAATTTGCGCCCAGGAGATCGTGTCCTTACCCGTGACCATGGGTTCCAGGTGCTCCGCTGGGTGGGACGGCGAATCTTCACCGCACAGGAAACTGCCGAAAATCCCCGTATCCTGCCGATCACCCTTTGCAGAGGGGTGCTTGGAAATGACATGCCTTCGCAGGATCTGGTCGTCAGCCCTCAACACCGCATCCTTTTGCGGTCCGAGGTAGTCAAGCGTTACTTCGGAAGTTCTGAAGCGCTGGTCCCCGCCAAAAAGCTGCTAGGCCTGCCTGGAGTGAGCCAAGGGTTGCCGGGCACTCCGGTGACCTATCTTCATCTGCTGTTTGACGAACATGAAGTGGTCTTATCCAACGAAGCCTGGACGGAATCACTCATGACCGGGCGAATTGCATTGGAAGCCCTCGGGCTGGAAGCGATCGCGGAAATCAGAATGATATTTCCGGATCTTCTTGAGAGAGAGCACCAAATCCGAAGTGCACGCCCAGTGGTCAAAGGGCGAGAAGGCCGTTTACTTTTGCGCGAGATTGAACAGTCTGCACTGCCCTTTGTCGACTGAACCGGGGAACCCATTTGGTTTGCGAATGGTGACAATGACGTTTGCCGCCATCTGCATCAAAGCCCCGCAATCAGCCCGGACACGATCAGCGCAAAGACCACGCGCACGATCAGCGCGTGGATCGGACAGGCGACAACGGGGCGAGGATCACGGATTATCACGGGGCAGCCTCCCTGCACGAATGCGCTGAATGATCACCTCGAACACTGCCGCCCCCAGCGAGCCGGTCAGATAGGCAACCGATCCGCCCGCCGCCCCGCTGCCAGCCCCAAGGGCATCGGGAGGCAGGCCCAACCAGTGGCCGATAAGCGGCGCACCGAGGCAGCATTCATTCGGCCCTGACCTGATCCATTACGGATGCAAAAAGCCCGGCCAGGAGCCGGGCCACTCGTACGAAACACCTCTGCCGCATCAGATCTTCAATGCGGCCTCAACATTTTTCAGGGTAATTCGAGCGATGCCCAGATTTGAGCTTGCACGCTCAAGAACGACGTAAAGGAACACCGCAGGATTGGATGCCAACGGACGGATAAGATGATACTGCTTCCCAAGCGTAATCAGAATATCCTCGATGCTGTCGCGCACTCCAAGCGAGGCCATTGCCCTGATCTTGGCCTTAACCACATCGGTGTTGGCTGCAGCAGCCGTCTCAACGTCGAAATTTGCCACCTTTATCTCGGAAGCGAGTACGAGGCCCGTTTCAGAATCAACCAGACAGCCAGCGATGAAGCCTGCGAGATTCTGGATTTCGGTGATGTTGATTGCCATTGTCTTCGTTGCCTTAATTGTAGTTCACCAAGTGTGAACTCGATCCGGGCTATGCCTCAAACAAGACTACAAAGCGGCAAACTTTGGTCAAATTGATCCGGATTTTGCGACAATTTCATCCGAATTTTGCGGCGGAAACATCCGGAAAATATGGCAAAAACTTGTCCATCACCCCATCTCGCAACCATGATCGAGCCCACGGTGACCGAAGCCGCCATTAAAAGCCCCTACAGCACCGCAATCGTTACAGGGCAATCTAGCCCTTCTCGCGCATCTCGGTGTAAATCCGGTCGAGCGTGAGCTTCATCGCGCTCAGCGTCTCCTCGATGCGGGCAAGCTGGATGGCCTGCGACTGCTGGGTCTGCTCGAATGCGGTCAGTCGTGCCTCATGACGGTCGAGCCGCTCAACGCTGGCCTGCCCCCGCAGATCAATCTTGCGCGCCCACCAGATCACCCCGGCGATAGCCATGAATTGTGTCCAGCCGGATTGGACAAGCCCAACGAGGCCGTGGGTCGGATCAGTCATAGCGCCTCCTGGGCATTGTCAGTATCTGGCGGGGGGATTGCAAAAGGCCGCCCCGAAGGACGGCCCTGGTTCAGCGTGGTGTGGCGCGGGTCAAAGGCTGATCGTCCTGACGCTTTCCAACGGCAGACCCGGCTCTCCCGGGAACACCGGGTCAGCGGGGTTGTTCAGGCGGATGATGTTGGTGATGTCATGCGGTCGATCCGAGCGGGCCGGATAGCGCATCGTCGCGGGCGTGCCGCCTGCGGTGATCGTCAGTGTGTTGCCTGTCCAGCCAAAGCCCGTGATCGGCAGGCGGGTGCCGCTGGCATCCCACAGCCCAAAGAAATCGGGGCGATCCGGCCTGACCAGCGCCACATCGCCCGGCGTGGTGATCGGCACCGTGACTGCGGATCCGCTGCGTATGACCGCGCCGATCTGCGGGCCGCGCAGCTCGCCCAGGTCGGTGTAGAATTTGGCCATCTTTCGCCCCGCCCATGCGCCAAGCCGGGCATAGCCGCTGAAATCCTCGGCCGGGTGGGTGGTCGCATCGAGATTGGCCGCGTATTTCTCGGCCCCCCGGAAGGTCCGGGTGTCGCCCCCGATCATATCCAGCATCGCATCGCGCAGGCGGTATTCGTTCATCTCATGCAGGGTGAAGCGCGGGCCGAGCAGATCGACAAACCACGGGATCCCATTGGGGTTGCCGGGGTTGATCGCAGTCCTGGCCGCCTGACGGATCGCTTCCATCCCCGCCCGGGCCTCATTGGCAAGGGTTGCGGTGGTGGTGAAGGCCGCATCCTGTTCGCCGTGGGAATAGCAGAGTGCGCCATAGCCCACGCCCGCCCCGGCCATGGCTGCCAGTGCCGCAGTCAGGCGCGGGCCTGCGGTGGTGCCATCGTTTTCCAGCCAGTAATTGTCGGCCGCGCCCGTGTGCTTTTGCAAGACCGCCGAACCATCCCAGGCGCAGTTGAGGTTCTCAAACGTCTCGGTCGAGGTGATCGTCGGGCCGCTGATGCGGCTGTGAACCAGCGCCGGATCTGCGGCGATCAGGCGGCGGATCGACTCGATGAAGGCCGCCCAGGCCCCGCCGACCTGGAAACCCTCACGCCCATAGGACTGGCCGAAAAAAGCCGCATAGCGGGTGCGTTCAAAAGCCATCAGAGCGCCTCATTCAGATCGGTGACATTGGTGAAGGTGATCCGGATCGGGTGATCCCAGGCTGCCGCATTTGGGTTCAGCAGCGTGAACTGATGCGCCAGCAGGCCATGCTGGGTGCCCTGTTTGATCATTCGCGGCGGCTCTCCGGTCCAGTTGGTGCCAGCCGCATTGGCGATGGGCGTCAGCCCCATGTAATAGGCCCCGTCGAGCGAGAAGCGGGTGCCAATCGTATTCAGCCCCTCGGCGCTGGCGCTCAGAGACGCTGTCCTGACAAGCGAATAGGTCCAGAGACCATTGGGTTGGCGGAAATAGTGGGTGCCGTTGGTATTGGTCCAGAGAAAGGGCGCAACCCGACGATCAACGAGGATCTGGCCCGCGAAGATCCGGCGCAAAACTGCTGTCTCGCCCGGGGCAAGGTAGAAGCGGCGCAGGGCTGTCTGGTTGGGAGAAAGCCAGAGCGCCCTGAAATAGGCGCTGGCGCCACAATCAACGATGACGCCCGTCGTGGTGTTCCCGTTGCTGACGATCTCATATTCCCGATCCAGCGCGATCCCCGAGACATCGACCATGATCATGCTGTTCGCGGTGGGCAGCACCTGGTGATAGGCGGGCGCGAAATCTGCCGCATGAACGGCATAGACCCGGTTTGCCCCTGTGACCGCGATCCGGCGCGGGGCAGCCCCTTGCGCGGCCAGCGCTTCCTGCACGCTTTTGGCGCTGGCAAGGGTGCTGGGCGGCGAGCTGGGGGCCTCGGCCACGGTCGCTGCCGCCTTGTCGAAGAACCGCCAGCCCGGAACCACGCCGACCAGCCCAGGATCAGCGGTGCGCTCATAGACCGCGCCGCCCGCCCGGACGGTGGTGCCCACTGGCAGCGTGTTCAGCCAGGCCAGATCGGCCGCCATGTCCTCGGCGGTCGGATAGGTGATCACGGTGGATTGCGCGATGGTTGCAGCGGTCTGGGCATCGCCTGCGGCCTGCTGGCTCTGATCCCGCATGCCTGCGAACTCATCATATTCGCCCTGCCCGATGCTCATCCAGAAAGAGGGCGTGGCCGGGGTGACCGCCGAGTTAAGCAGCGCCGCAAGGGTGTAGCTGGCAGCATCACCGATCTGAATGCGGCCCAGCTCGCGCTCATGGTCCTGCATGCCCTGCTTGCGATCCTGGCTGACCCAGCGGGCGGTGACGATGTAATGGGTGCCGCGAAAGCCCGCGCTGTTGCGCCAGAGCCGGAAGCCTGCCGGGATCTGGCCATCCACCAGCAGGACGCGGCGGACCCGGGCGCTTGGCAGGATCACGTCTGCGCCCTGGGTGTCCAGCCCCGACAGGGTGAAGGTCAGTTCTGCCGCTGTCGAGGGGCTGTCATCGGGCATGGGCACGCGCCCGGTGATGATGCTTGTGGTCAAAGCCATGGCATATCCACGTAAAAAAGCCCGCGCGAGGCGGGTTGTGTCAGGTCAGAGTGTGCGGAGGGTCAGCCTTGCGGAGGCTCAGGCCAGACAGGGGCCAGCGGGTCACTCGTTACATCAGGCAGATCGCGCAGGGCCTGACGATAGGCTTTCCAAGCAACCTCTTCGGCGGCGGTCTGCGGGTAGTCGGTGTTGAAACGGAAATCGCACAGCGCAAGGCGGCGGTCCCGTTCGGCCCGCAGCGCGGCCCAGGCATCCTGGAGCATGACTGCAGCCCCTGGCGCAGGCTCCATGGCGGTGATCGTGGTCGTCTCGCCTGTCAGGGCTGAGATCAGCGTGGTGGTGACTTCGATCATATCAGACATCGGCGCGGCCCTCCAGGACTGTGACGACGCTGGACCATGGCCCAGCCCCCGTCGCTTGCTGCCGCCACCTCACCGCTTTAATGGATGAAGGCACAATTACAGACCCTGAGTAAGCGCTTGTTGTGAATGTAGGCTGGGCAGCCCCAGTGGGGATGGTAAGAGAAGTAATCGATCCCAAAACCGCGCCAGTAACGAGGTTCAGCAATACATCGTGGAGGGAGATGGTCCCAGAGCCAGAAAACATCTGCTCCCCAGCACTCCACGTGTCCGACCCCGTTGGCAGGAACTGCACAAAAATCGGACCGCCATGCACCCCTGACATTCTGATGATCCGGTATCCATTTACACCGGACACGCCGGCATAGTTTAGGGGCGCGGCGCCAATGACGCCCAAAACATTGCTCGCCAACGCCTTCGGTTGAAGCCGGGGCGCATCGCGGGAGCCTTCGAACCCCGCAATCCAGTTTTTCGCCAATGCCTTGAAAAGGTCGGTGGTCGGCGGCTGGTAAGGGTCGGTTTCCGTCTCGGTGATCAGACGGTAATCATAGCCATAGATCATCAGAAAATCTCATAGTGAGGCGAGCCGTCAGGCAGCCATGGTGCGCTGTTTGCGGTGATGAACATGAAGCGTTCGCGCTGCTCGGGCGTGGCCGAGGCATAAGGCGGGGTGCCATTGGGCGGGATCACCCCAAAGCGCCCGCTGAACTGATAGGCCTGCGCGACGACCTCGAACTGGTGGCCTGGGTCAGGTTCGGATCGCTCGATCACCTGGTAAAGGCTGGTGATCTGCCTGCCTGTATCGTCCTGCAGCGCGTCCGTGGTCAGGCGCAGCACGTCAGCCAGATCAATGGCACCGTCCTTCTCGTCCAGCAACAAGGTCAGGTGGGCCGGGGCCGCCAGAAAGCGTCTGAGCAGCCGAAACGATGATATGCGGATGATGCTGTCGCCGCCGCCTTCCAGCCAGGCGGTGTAAATCTTCCTGATCCGGGTCTCGCCATAGGCCCATGCCTCCTGGGCAGCCAGCTCCACCGTGGCCATGAGGCGGTCGTAATTCTCGGCGCTGGTGCTGCTTTTGCTCGGATCAGTCAGAACACTGTGGACGTGGATCTGGGTCAGCCGCTTGTCGTCGCGGTCCTTGCGTGTGACCTCAATGATATCGTCGCGGTCTGTCAGGTCGAAAATCTCGTCATTATCGACGGGGCGATTGGCCTTGAGCCGGATCCGGTTGAGGATGTTCGACGGGAAGATCGACACGCCGAACAGCGCAAGCTCGCCGATCAGCGTATCCACGCCAGTCGGTTTGACGATGTGGCGGGTCAGCAGGACGCCCGGCAGCCAGCGCAGGATCTCGGCGGCATCCTCTGGGCCGGGATAACGGGCCGGGTCGACATTGGTATAGCCCAGCAGGATCTGGATCACCTCATGGACCCGCTTGCGGTCGATAAACAGCACCTGCTGGAAGGTGTCGCCCTCGTTGTGGCTGGCAACCGCGGTGCGGGCAATGCCGCGCCCGGTCAACGTGATCGTATCGCCAGTGCGGGTATAGGTGACGATCTCGGACCCGATGCAGGCACGTCCCGATGTGGGGTATTCAGAATTGCCGATTCCCTCAGGGACAAGCGTCAGACGCATCGCATCCGCATCAATGGCCTCGGCCAGCGCCCCATTGCTTGGCGCCGGGGCGACAGCCTTCTCGTTCTTTGCCAGATCCAGCACATCGGCGGCCTCAAATGACACGCTGCCGCTGGTACCAGGGCCGGAGCGGCTGGTCAGGACATAGTGGCGCTTGCGCACATCAACGACCTGGCCATCCACCAGATAGCCCTGGCAGCGCCGGATCGGGCGGCCCGCATAATAAGGCCAGCGGGCGACGGTCTTGCCCCAGAGCGTTCCGCGCGAGGCCGGATCATAGCCCGGTTCGTCAACCTGCGCCGCGCCGCTGACCCGCTCTGCTTGATACGGGTCAAGGAAGCGGTCGTGGTAAGGCGCGTCGGAAACCGTCGCCTTCATGGTGGCCCTGCGACCAAGCGCGGCCATTTCATCATCAGACCCGGCAATGTTCACCCTGCCCGCTTCCTCGCTGACACTTTGCAGCATCGGGAACCATGTCCCATCCCTGGGCAGATTTGCGCGGGGTTCACAGATGCGCAGCGTGCGGAAGGCCTTGTCGTGCAGAAATGCGGCCTTCGCCTTGCAGGTTGCAAAGGTGTTGAAGCACTTGCGCTGCACACCACCCACCCCGAGCGCGGCGGGGCAACCGCCCTGCCCGAACACGCGCCCGCAGCCGTCCATGTCGATTTCGATCCAGGAAAACGGCTCACGATCCGACATAAGCGCTGACCTCCATGCTCATATCGCCATAGACCGAGCCCGCGCCGAAGCTGGCAGAGAGGGTGTCGCCCGCCCGCCAGCAATAATGCGCGTCGTCAGGATGCAGATCAGGGCAGCTGATCCAGAGGAATGGCCGCCCGTGGTTGTAATGCTCGATGAAAGGCGCGGCATCGCTCTGGATCCACCAGCGTCGCTGCGGCACAAGCGGGATACTGGTCCCGCCCCCCTTCTTCTTGACGCTCACCCCGAGATACTGGCCGCCCCGCGTCACGCTGGGTTTCAGCTCGATATCCAGCGCCATGTTGAGCGGCTTGTAACCTGCCGCCACCCCATCCGGGATGAACAGGCGCGGGCCAATCCATGCGATACCGATTGCGGGCGCGGTCGGGCCCGTGATGCGGATGCGCCAGCGTGAATAGGGCTGTTCCGCAGAGAACAGCATGAACAGGTCGCGGTCGTCGGCTGGTGTCACCGTCGACACCGTGACCCAGCTGGCCCCGGCCAGGCTGCCCTCGACATGCACGGTCGCGCCGCTGGAACCCAGCGTGTGGGCGATGATCGCGGCGCAGTCGCAGTCGACGGGATCGGGCAGCGCGACGGCCAGCGTGGCGGGCATGGCGGCCGGGGTCCAGTAATCATAGGTCTGAGGCCCCAGGGTGTTCGCGGCAAATCCGTCAGGCGTCTGGCTCGACCAGGACAGCGCGCCCTCGGTAAGCACGTTACGATAGGTCACAGCGCTTTCGCTGATGCCCGTGGCCGATGGTTCGATATGGATCATGGTTTCTCCATGCGAAAAGGCCACCCCGAAGGATGGCTGAATGCTCTCGGCGGACGACCGCCAGACAATTTCCGTGTTTTGGCGAAAGACCGCTTCGGCATTCTGAGCCTCGCAACCGAAGCTCAGTCAGCACGTTTTCTACCCACAAGGCGTCACAAACCGTGTCGCCGTGACGGAAGGAGACAAACATGACTATTCAAGCCAGTGTCACCAATCCCGGCACCATTCCCTCGGTGTCTTCGCTCATCTCGGGCCGCACCGTCCAGGGGACCAAAGTTTTCAGTCCGGCCGGAGACGATCTCGGCCACATCGATGACATCATGATTGATGCGCCAACCGGTAAGGTCGTCTACGGCGTGTTACAGTTCGGTGGATTTCTCGGGATCGGGTCCGACCATTATCCGATCCCATTCGGGCGCCTGCGCTACGACAGCGTTCAGGGCGGCTATGTCACCGACTTGACGAAAGAAGATCTCGAAAGCGCCCCACCAGCTGATCGTGACTGGTACGAGAACCGCGAATGGCAGCGCCGGAACTATGATCACTACGGTGTTCCGTATTACTGGCCCTGATCCATCACGACAAAAGGGCCGCCTCTAAAGGGCGGCCCTGATTTTAGTACCTTGTCGGGCGAAGCTCAGGCACCGACTAAAGCGCGGGCTTCGGCCCAGATCTCTTCGCCCCTTGCCCCGTCGCCGATTTCATGCTGGCCGTGGTAACTGTAGGCCATGATCTTCCAGATCAGATCCATCGGCCCTTCCGAGGGGATATCCAGAATGTCGTCAGCAAGCTTGAAGGTTGCCATGCACCAGCGGTCGCCGTTCTCGTCACTGCTGTCGCGCTCCATGTCCGCAGTCCAGCCGTCGAAGCTGCGCTTCCAAGCCAGATAGGCCTGCTGAACCGGCGTTTCCGCCATCGCCTCTACCGGCACAGCCCCCGCAATCAGAGCGGCAAGGCCAGCGGCCGGCCCGGCGGCAAGAAGCTGGCGGCGGTCAATCTTGCTCATGCGACCAACTCCTCAAACAGTGCGCCGAACTCGGGTTCAATGGGGCGGACCGGCATCGGGATTGCCAGCGGCTCCCCATCCTCCCCACGACGGAAGGCGCGGGAAAGGCGGGGGTCGCTGAACATGTCGCTGAGGCGAAGTTCTTGGAAAAGTGCAGGCGTGAGGTTATGTTTGGCCAAGGCCATGATCTGATCCTCCGTTGATCAGGTTGGGGTTAGGCCTCCGGTTGCGTTTGCGGCGCTTCCGGGGGCCGCTTTATTTTCAGGCGGTGATCTGCCTCGACGGCCAGAGCGTTTCCGGCAGCAAAAGGGCCTTTCGATCCGACGCCTCTTTCTCGGCAGCCAGCCAGGCATCGGCAAGGTTTTCGTGGTGGCTCACCAGATCCCACTTCCCGTCCGGGAAAAGAACCTCAACCGCATAGATGGTCCCCTGATCCGAGCCGCCATTCGCGCGGCTTGAACCGCTCCGGGTTTGCCGGAGGCTGATTACAGTTAGTTACGCGGCGATGTCTTCAATTTCCAGAGCCGCGTAGAAGTTTGCTTCTGCCTCTGCTGGCGGGATGCTCCCGATCGGCTCAAGCAGGCGGCGGTTGTTGAACCAGTCGACCCATTCGAGGG
>NZ_JABJXT010000009.1 GCF_013155295.1 Pseudogemmobacter hezensis
CAGGGCCCGGCTGTAGCTCGACCAGTTCGTTGTGCGAAAAAGAGGGATCGGCTTGCTCATAGAGCCAACCTAACCCGCTGACTCACAAACATGAATCCATGAGCCGGCCGGATAGTGCAACAAAGCCCATCAGTTATAATGCGCGTCAGCATGGGGGTCTGCTCATGGATTTTCAGGGGGGCGGGCGACTGCCCGCTTCGCATCGTCTTTGGATCAGCGTCTTTGGATCAACACATTTGGATCAACACCGGCCAGGGCGCAGGCCTGGCGTTGAAAAAGCGCAGGTCAGCGGTTTATTCAAACCGGGCGCCCAGCCTTCCGCCCGCCTCAGCCTTCCGCCTGCCTGAGACACTGTTTGCCTGAGACACTGTTTGCCCGAGCCGCCCGCCTGCCTGGAATGATCTAAATGTTCCGGGCGGCGGATCTGTCGGCCCCTGGCGGGGGGATTGAAGGTGGGAAATTAAGCCGGAACCGTCCTGCACAAGGCGTGCACGCGCGCTGGCTCTGGACCTTTCGGGCTGGCTGGTTCATAGCGGAGGGGAAGATATGCCCGGAGATACAGGTATGAAAAAATTCCTGCTCAGCTTTCTGACCTGGTGGAACAGCGAGACGCTGAACACGCGGTTCTTTACCTGGCGCAAAGGCGTGAAGATGGGTGAGGATGACCAGGCGAATGTCTATTATCAGTCGCGCGATGGCAAAAAACGCTGGGTGATTTTCAACGGCGAGATGGAAGCCAGCCGCGTGCCGCCTGACTGGCATGGCTGGTTGCACCATACCTATGAAAAGCCGCCGACCGAGGCGCCGCTGGTGCATAAGGTCTGGGAAAAGCCGCATGCCGAGAATCTGTCCGGCTCGGATCTGGCCTATGCGCCGCCCGGCTCTATCCGTCGTGGCGTGCCGGCGGCCCGTCAGGACTATGAGGCCTGGGCCCCGGAATGAGCCGTTCTGTCGCAGAGGTTTTGACGGGCGCTGCCGTTCTGGCGGTTGGGATCGGCTTTGCGGTCTGGGCTGCAGGCAGCGCGGGGCGTGGCTTTGGCGCTGGCGCAAGCTATCCGCTGGTGGCCTCGTTCCGGGCGGTTGACGGGATCCAGGTCGGCTCTGACGTGCGGCTGGCGGGGCTGAAGGTGGGGACGATCACCGCCCTGACGCTGAACCCGAAAACCTTCTTTGCCGATGCGACCATCTCTATGCAGCAGGGGATCGAACTGCCGGTCGATACCGCCATTCTGATCTCGCAGGATGGGTTGCTCGGCGGCAATTATGTCGAGCTGCGCCCGGGTGGCATGGATGAGGTCCTGGCCCCCGGTGATGAGATCGAGGACACGCAGGGCTCGGTCTCGCTGTTGTCGCTGCTGATGAAATTCGTGGGCGGTGGCTCTGACAGCGCCGCAAGCTCTGGCACGGATGGCGGCTGATGCGGCTGGTGCGTGCGGTTCTTTGTGTAGCGCTGTTTGCTGCCGGCCCGGCGGCCGCGCAAAGCTTTGCCGAGGCTGAGGGCGGCGTGATCCGCTGGCTTGATACGCTGACCGGGCGCACGGGCGACCTGGATCTCTCGCGCGGGCAGGCGGCGACCAATGGGCGGCTGACGATCCAGCTGAACCAGTGTCGCTACCCGGTGGAAAACCCCGCCGCCGAGGCCGAGGCGCATCTGACCATCATGGATTCCAGCCGCCAGGATCCGGTTTTCTCGGGCTGGATGCTGGCATCAGCGCCTGCGCTTTCCGCGATGGAGCATCCGCGTTATGACGTCTGGGTGCTGCGCTGCATCGTGCCGGGCTATAAGCCGCCAGAGACCGTCGATACCCCCGAAAGCACCGAAGAGGGCGAGGGCGAGTAACCCTCGGGCGTGAACCTTGCCGGATGGGCCAGCGCTGCTTTCAGGCGCTGGTGATAGGCGGCACGGGGGATCTCTGTCCCGCCCAGGCTGGCCAGATGCGGGGTGATGAATTGCGTATCCAGCAGCTGATAGCCGCCCGCCCGCAGCCGATGAACCAGAAAGGCCAGCGCCAGTTTTGAGGCATCGGTGCGCCGCGAGAACATACTCTCGCCGAAAAAAGCCGCGCCCAGGCTGACGCCATAGACGCCGCCGACCATTTCCCGATCCTCGTAGACCTCCAGGCTATGGGCGAAGCCCATCTCGTGAAGGCGTTGATAAAGATCAAGAATTTCAGCGTTTATCCAGGTCTCAGCGCGGTCTGCGCAGGCCAGGACGGTGTCGGTGAAGGCCTCATTCACCGTCACGCGCCAGCCGCTGCGGCGGATGGTTTTCGCCAGGCTGCGTGAGATGTGGAAGCCATCGAGTGGCAGGATGCCGCGTTTGCGCGGGTCGACCCAGTGGATTTCCGGGTCATCACGGCCCTCTGCCATAGGAAAAACTCCTGCCGCATAGGCATGCAGCAGGAGCTCTGGTGTGATCTGAGACATCGCTTTCGGGGTCAGTCGCGCGGGGCGAACTGCGCCGCGAGCCATTTTTCCAGCCAGTGGATATTGTAATCCCCAGACTGGATATCGGGCTCGTTCAGCAGCGCCTCGAACAGCGGCACCGTGGTCTCGATCCCGTCGACGACCAGCTCGCCAAGCGCGCGGCGCAGGCGGGCCAGCGCCTCTGGCCGGTCGCGGCCATGGACGATCAGCTTGCCGATCAGGCTGTCGTAATAGGGCGGGATCGAATAGCCGCCGTAAAGCGCCGAATCCATCCGTACCCCAAGGCCGCCCGGCGCGTGGAAGGTTTTAACCCGACCAGGCGAGGGGGTGAAGTTCGGCAGCTTTTCAGCGTTGATCCGCACCTCGATCGCGTGGCCATTCACCTCAAGATCGGCCTGGACGAAGGACATCGGCAGCCCCGCCGCGACGCGGATCTGTTCGCGCACGAGGTCGACGCCATAGATGAACTCGGTCACCGGGTGCTCGACCTGCAGGCGCGTGTTCATCTCGATGAAGTAGAACTTGCCGTCCTCATAGAGAAACTCGATGGTGCCGGCGCCGATGTAATTGATCTTCGCCACTGCATCCGCGCAGACCTTGCCGATCTCGGCGCGCAGCTTGGGCGTGATCGCCGGGCCGGGTGCTTCCTCGAAGACCTTCTGGTGGCGGCGCTGCAGCGAGCAGTCCCGCTCGCCCAGATGGACCGCCTTGCCCTTGCCGTCGCCAAAGACCTGGATCTCGATATGGCGCGGTTTTTGCAGGTATTTCTCGATATAGACTTCGTCATTGCCGAAGGCGGCTTTCGCCTCGGACCGCGCCGTGCGGAAGGCAACCTCAAGATCGGCCTCGCTCAGCGCGGTTTTCATGCCGCGCCCGCCGCCGCCTGCGGTGGCCTTGATGATCACCGGATAGCCGATGTCTTTGGCCACGCGCTGCGCGGTCTCATAATCGGGCACGCCGCCGTCAGAGCCGGGAACGACCGGGATGCCCAGTTCCTTCGCGGTTTCTTTCGCGGTGATCTTGTCGCCCATCAGGCGGATATGCTGGGCGGTCGGGCCGATAAAGGTGATGCCGTGATCTTCCAGCGCCTGGGCGAAATCGGCGTTTTCCGACAGGAAGCCATAGCCCGGGTGCACAGCCTGCGCGCCCGAGATCTCACAGGCGGAAATCACCGCCGCCTTGTTCAGATAAGAGCCCGAAGAGGCCGCAGGCCCGATGCAGACGGATTCGTCAGCAAGGCGCACATGCATCGCATCGGTGTCAGCGGTCGAATGCACCGCGACCGAGCGGATGCCCATTTCCCGGCAGGCCCGGATCACGCGCAGCGCAATCTCGCCCCGGTTGGCGATCAGGAGTTTTTCAAACATCCCCGACCTCACTCGATGATCATCAGCGGGGCGCCATATTCGACGGGGGTCGCGTCATCGACGAGGATGCGCTTCACCGTGCCGGATTTCGGCGCCGGGATGTGATTCATGGTTTTCATCGCCTCGATGATCAAAAGGGTCTGGCCCTCTTTGACCTGGGTGCCAACGCTGACAAAGGCGGCCGCGCCCGGCTCGGCGGCCAGGTAAACGGTGCCGACCATCGGCGAGGTTACAGCGCCCGGGTGCTGGCTGGGATCTTCCGAGACAGCGATTGCGGCAGGCGCGGCTGCGGCTGCGGGGGCTGCAACAGCGGCATAGGCCGGGGCAGGGGCCGCGACAGCGGTGGTGACGATATTGGCCTGTTTGACGACCTTGACCTCAAGGCTGTCATCTTCGCCGTATTCGCGTTTGACGGCGATCTCCGTCAGCTCGTTCTTGTTCAGAAGCTCGGCCAAAGCCGAGATGAATGCGACGTCTGCGTCGGAAGAATGTTTGCTCATGCCGTCCTCTGATGGCGTTGTGTCGCCGTGTTGACTTGTTTGCACTGGTTTAGCGGCGCTGATGTGGTCGCGGATGATACCGCTCACAAGCCCCGTTTCTGCTGAACACCGCTTATAGGGCAGGTGCTCAGCGGTGAAAAGCACCGATAAGCCGACCGGGACCGGCTCTTTGGCGCGCGAATGCCGCAAATTTGCGCAGCAGGGCGAAAAATGCAGGCCAGCCGTCCGGATGAAATTTTTCCATTTGGTAAAAAATCGGACCCGTGTCACGCTGGGCCCAGGCATTACGGGCCGCGCAAGAGCCCGAAACCCCAACAGAGAGGTCTGACCAGATGACCAATAGCAAGCTGACCCCCGGCATTGTGGCAGGGCGTTTGCCCGCCCCCGATTATGAACGAAACTTTCTGGATCATACGCCGCCCTTAGAGGTGCATGAGGCGCGGGTGGCGGCGGATCGCTGTTATTTCTGCCATGATGCGCCTTGCATGACGGCCTGCCCGACCGCGATCGACATCCCGCTTTTCATCCGCCAGATCGCCACTGCAACCCCCGAGGCTGCGGCGAAAACCATCTGGTCGCAAAACATCCTGGGCGGCATCTGCGCCCGTGTCTGCCCGACCGAGACGCTGTGCGAACAGGCCTGCGTGCGCGAGGTGGCCGAGGGTAAACCCGTCGAAATCGGTCGTTTGCAGCGATTTGCCACCGATTATGCGATGGAAAAGGGCCATCCCTTTGTGCGCGAGGCCAGCACCGGGCGTCGGATTGCCGTGGTCGGCGCGGGTCCGGCGGGGCTGGCCTGTGCGCATCGGCTGGCGATGAAGGGCCATGACGTGGTGATTTTTGAACGCCGCAGCAAAGCGGGCGGGCTGAATGAGTTCGGCATTGCCAGCTATAAATCCACCGGCGGCTTTGCCCAGCGTGAGGTTGACTGGCTGCTGCAGATCGGCGGCATCGAGCTGCGGCTGGGCGCAGAGCTGGGCCGCGATTTCGCTTTGCAGGATCTGCGCGAGGAATATGACGCGGTCTTCCTTGGGGTGGGGCTGCAGGGCGTCAATCTTCTGGGGACCGAGGGCGAGGATCTGGCAGGCATCAGCAATGCGGTCGATTTCATCGCCGAGCTGCGCCAGGCGGAAGATCTGTCTGTGCTGCCGGTTGGCCGCGATGTGGTGGTGATCGGCGGCGGCATGACGGCGGTGGATGCCGCGGTGCAATCGCGGCTTTTGGGCGCGGAAAATGTCACCATCGTCTATCGCCGCGGCCAGGATCAAATGTCGGCCTCGGCGCATGAGCAGGAACATGCGACCAGCAAGGGGGTGCGAATCATCCACAATGCCGCGCCGCTGCGGCTGATCGGCAAGGGCCAGGTCGAGGCGGTCGAATTCGCCTATACCGCTGACGAGGGCGGCAGGCTGCGCCTTTTGCCCGAGACCTTCACCCTGCGGGCCGATCAGGTCTTGCGGGCGATTGGCCAGCGCCTGACCGGGCTGCCCGATGGGATCGAGGCCAGGGGCGGCAAGATCGGCGCGGCCCCGGCGCGGGTCTGGGCGGGCGGCGACTGCGCGGCAGGCGGCGAGGATCTGACGGTGACAGCCGTGGCCGAGGGCCGCGACGCCGCCGAGGCGATCCATCTGCATCTTTGCGGGCTTTGACCATGTCAGGGCCACATCCTTGTAACGATTGGCAAAAAGAGCCGCTTCTGCCTTGTCTTGGCCATTCTTCTCGTTCAAATCAGCGTCAGAACGTGAGGGGCCATGAACGATCTGATCGCGCAAATCATCGACTTTATCGAGCGTCATCAGGCGCTTGCCCCCTGGATCATGCTGATCCTGGCGGCAGCCGAGACCACGGCCTTTCTGTCGATCATCATCCCCTCAACCGCGATCATGGTGGCGGTCGGGGCCTTTGCGGCCAATGGCGTTCTCAGCTTTACGACGCTGTGGATCGGGGCCTCGCTGGGGGCGATGGTCGGCTCGTTCTTCTCATACTGGCTGGGCTGGCGCTACGGCGCGGCGATCCTGCAGATGCGGCCGATGCGCGACCATCCGGAATGGAAAGTGCAGGCCAACAAGGCCTTTACCCGCTGGGGCCCGATCACCGTTTTCGGCGGCCATTTCGTCACCGTCCTGCGCCCCGTCGTCTTTCTGATGGCCGGGATGAGCGGCATGACCCTGGGGCGGTTCGCCTTTTGGAACACGCTGGGCTGCATCGCCTGGGCCGGGGTCGTGCTGAAATTCGGCGAGGTCGGCGGCTGGGTGATCAGCTGGGCCTGGGGCTGGCTGTTCGGCTAGACCCAGCTTTTACGCGAAGAACCAAAGGCGCGGCAGAGCAGTCTCTGGCCGCGCCTTTTGCATCTGTGACCCCTTTCCCCAGACACCAGAGGCGGCCCGCAGCCGTCCATCTCCAGGGAGGCCCAAATGGCTGATCTTACAACAAATTTCCTTGGCATCCGTTCCCCCAATCCGTTCTGGCTGGCCTCGGCCCCGCCCACCGACAAAGAATATAACGTCGAGCGCGCCTTTGAGGCGGGCTGGGGCGGCGTGGTCTGGAAAACCCTCGGCGCGGAAGGGCCCCCGGTCGTGAACGTCAACGGCCCGCGCTATGGCGCGGTCTGGGGCGCGGATCGCCGGCTTTTGGGGCTGAACAATATCGAGCTGATCACCGACCGCCCGCTGCAGGTGAACCTGGATGAGATCAAACGCGTGCGCCGCAAATGGCGCGACCGGGCGCTGATCATCTCTTTGATGGTGCCCTGCGATGAGGACAGCTGGAAGGATATCCTTGCCAAAATCGAGGATACCGAGGCCGATGGGGTCGAACTGAACTTCGGCTGCCCGCATGGGATGGCGGAACGCGGCATGGGCTCGGCTGTGGGGCAGGTGCCCGAATATATCGAGATGGTCACCCGCTGGGTGAAGCAATATTCGCGCATGCCCTGCATCGTGAAACTGACGCCGAACATCAGCGACATCCGCAAACCCGCCGAGGCCGCCCGGCGCGGTGGGGCCGATGCGGTCAGCCTGATCAATACGATCAACTCGATCACCTCGGTCAATCTCGACAGTTTCTCGCCCGAGCCGATGATCGACGGCAAGGGCAGCCATGGCGGCTATTGCG
The DNA here is from genome assembly GCF_013155295.1 of Pseudogemmobacter hezensis. Lineage (GTDB taxonomy): Bacteria > Pseudomonadota > Alphaproteobacteria > Rhodobacterales > Rhodobacteraceae > Pseudogemmobacter > Pseudogemmobacter hezensis. Next base: position 7,409 of record NZ_JABJXT010000009.1, read on the forward strand.
GCCCGGCGGTGAAGCCGATCGCGCTGAATATGGTGGCCGAGATCGCCCGCAATCCGGCAACGGCGGGCCTGCCGATTTCCGGGATTGGCGGCGTGACGACCTGGCGCGATGCGGCAGAGTTCATCGCGCTTGGCTGCGGCACAGTCCAGGCCTGCACGGTTGCGATGACCTATGGTTTCAAAGTGGTGCAAGAGCTGATTTCCGGCCTCAGCGAATATCTCGATGAGAAGGGCATGACGCTGGAAGAGCTGCGCGGCCGCGCGGTGCCCAATGTCACCGACTGGCAGCATCTGAACCTGAATTACGTGGCCAAGGCGCATATCAGCCAGGACGACTGCATCAAATGCGGCCGCTGCTATGCCGCCTGTGAGGACACCAGCCACCAGGCGATTGCCATGGGGCCGGGGCGGGTCTTTACCGTCAAAGAAGAGGAATGCGTCGCCTGCAACCTCTGCGTCAATGTCTGCCCGGTCGAGAATTGCATCACGATGGAGCCGATGGCCAAAGGCCAGACCGATCCGCGCACCGGGCAGGTGGTGGGCGATTATGCGAATTGGACAACGCATCCGAACAATCCGGCGGCACGGCCTGCAGCCGAATAGGCGGGGGCTGCCAGGGTGCGGCGGGCATCCTGGCAGCGCTGTCGTTGCATGGCGCGCGGCTGCACAACGGGGGGAAAGGCCCGGGCTGACCGTGTTTGAGACAGGTCTGAGATGACCCGGGATCTGGCCCGGGCGACGGCTCAGGGCACCCGGTTTGCCAGCGGGTTCACGCCCACCGCCCGCAGCGTCATCATATAGGCCCGCTGCGCCTCTTCGACCTTGGTTTTGGCCAGCTCTTGCAGGTTGCTTTGATCGGTCAGCGGCGGGCGGCTGGCATTGGTGCCGACAGTCTGCGCAACCGGATTTGCGATTTCAGTGCTGCCAGCATCTGACGCCCGGCCACTGCTTTGTGATGCCGACACGGAACCGGCTGAATTTCCGGCCTGGCCATGCGACGGCAGATCTGCGGTCGGCAGGACAGGACGGACGGCGGAAATGAATCCCATAACCGTCACCCCACGAATAAGAATGCCCCACAGGTTGAGGGTGTCATAAAATGCAATGATATCAAAACGGTTACTGCTTCATATTAAAGTTTAACTTTAACGGAAAATCCACGATCTGCAGCTGCGCTCAGCCCGGGTTCAGCGGCGCCAGCAGCCGCAGATAAAGCGTTTCCAGAAAGGCGGCGCCACCTGTCCAGGGATCCTGATCCGCGCCCAGCACGCTGCGGGTCTGGGCCTCGAAATCGGCGTAATGCTGCGTCAGCGCCCAGACCGAAATGATCAGATGCACCGGGTCAGAGCGGCGCAGCCGCCCCTGATCCATCCAGCGCCGCAGCACGGTTGCTTTATCCTGCACCAGATCATGCAATTCGTGCCGGATCACCTCATTGATCCTGGGTGCGCCCTGAATGATCTCGGTGGCAAACAGCCGGCTTTCACGCGGAAAATCACGCGAGAGATCCAGTTTGCGCCGCATATAGCCCATGATCTCGGCCAGGGGGTCACCCTCTTCACGCATGGCGCGCAATGGCTCCAGCCAGGCGGCCATCAGGCCGGTCAGCAGGTCGCGGTAGATCTCTTCTTTCGAGCTGAAATAATAAAGCAGATTCGGCTTTGAGAGGCCCGCGACCTGGGCGATCTCATCCAGCGTGGCCCCGCGAAATCCATGGGCGGAAAACACCTCCAGCGCCGCGCTCAGGATCGTCTCGCGGTTCTTTTGCTGGATACGGCTGCGGCGCGGGGCGCGGGCGGTCTTGATCTGCATGTGAAAACTTAATCACCGGGCGGGGCCAAGGTCAAACCTTCGGCGGATGGGGTGGGATAATTCTTGACCGGATGGTCAGCTTGTGTTGGCCTTTGCCTTAAAGACAGGCCCGCAGATGGCCGCATACCGACAAAGCAGGAGAGTGTCATGGCCAAAGCGCGCGAGAATCTGCGCATCAATTCCGAACGGCTGTGGGAAAGCCTGATGGAGATGGCAAAGATCGGCCCCGGCGTCGCGGGCGGCAACAATCGCCAGGCGCTGACCGATCAGGACAATGAGGGCCGCCATCTTTTCCGCACCTGGGCCGAGGCTGCGGGCATGGAAATGGGCGTCGATCAGATGGGCACGATGTTCTTCACCCGCCCCGGCACCGATCCTGACGCGGCCCCGGTTTTCATGGGCAGCCACCTCGACACCCAGCCGACGGGCGGCAAATATGATGGCGTGCTGGGGGTCCTGGGCGCGCTGGAGGCGGTTCGGACCATGAACGATCTGGGCATCCGCACCCGCCATCCGATCACGGTGGTGAACTGGGCCAATGAAGAGGGGGCGCGGTTTGCGCCTGCGATGGTGGCCTCGGGGGTATTTGCCGGGGTGATCGACCAGGAGCACGCCTGGAGCCGCCAGGACCCCGACGGCAAGCGCTATGGCGATGAGCTGGCGCGGATCGGCTGGCTGGGGGCGGAAAAGACCGGTGCCCGCAAGATCCACGCCTATTATGAGCTGCATATCGAGCAGGGCCCGATCCTTGAGGCCGAGGGCGTCGATATAGGCGTCGTCACCCATGGCCAGGGGCTTTGGTGGCTGGAGTTCACGCTGACCGGGCGCGATGCCCATACCGGATCAACCCCGATGGCGATGCGCAAAAATGCAGGCCTCGCCATGGCGCGGATATTTGAGCTGGTGCAGGATGTTGCGATGGAAAACCAGCCCGATGCGGTGGGGGGCGTGGGCCAGGTGCGCTTTGCGCCCAACTCGCGCAATGTGCTGCCGGGAACGGTGGTTTTCACCGTCGATATCCGCACCGTCGATCAGGCTAAACTTGACCGGATGCGGGCCGCGATCGAGGCGGGGGCGGCGCAGATATGCGACACACTCGGCGTGGGTTGCACGGTTGAGGCGGTCGGCCATTTCGACCCGGTCACCTTCACGCCCGATCTGGTCGATACCGTGCGCCGCGCGGCGAGGCAGCTGGGCTATAGCCAGCGCGACATCGTCTCGGGCGCGGGGCATGATGCCTGCTGGATCGCCCGCATCGCGCCGACCACGATGATCTTTTGCCCCTGCGAGGGGGGGCTTTCGCACAATGAGGCCGAGGCGATCAGCCCGGAATGGGCGGCGGCGGGCACCGATGTGCTGCTGCATGCGGTGCTTGAGACCGCCGAAGTGGTGGCGTGAGAGGCAAAGGCAAGGCTATGAAACTGTCATCCCTGAAATCTGCCCGCCCTGGTGTTCTGCTGCGCCCGGGCGCTCTCGCCCCCCTTGCTTTGCTGGCATCGGCGGGTGCCGCCCTGGCCGGGGGCTGGCAGCTGCAATATCTGGCTGAGAGCGGCGGCTCGCACCCGGTTGTGGTCGGGCGCGCTGAGGCCGAATTCGCCGAGGCCTATCTGCGCGATGCGGTCGGCAACGGTCTTTATCTGTCTTGCTGGACCGATGAGGGGGGCAATCGCACCATCCGCTATTCGGCCGCAGGCGAGGCGGCCTTCGGCGGCACGATCACCGCGCGCATCGGGCTTTCTGATGGCGACAGCATTGATCTGAACGAGATGCCCTATGCCGGTGGCAGCTATTTCACGGCGCTTGGCCCGGAAAGCGTCGAACGGCTGCAAAACAGCGCCGGCGTGATCCTTGCCGTGATGGGCGAAGAGGTCGGAACCGAATTCGATTTTCCGGCCGGTGGCCTGCGCGAGGCGCTGGCCGATCCGGTTTGTGCGGGCCAATAACAGGGGGAACGTCATGAGCACGGTTATCAAAGGCGGCACGATTGTCACAGCCGATCTGAGCTATGTCTCGGATGTGCTGATCGAGGCGGGGCAGATCATCGCCATCGGCCATGGATTGCAGGGCGACCAGGTGCTGGATGCCGCGGGCTGCTATGTGATGCCTGGCGGCATTGACCCCCATACCCATCTTGAGATGCCCTTCATGGGCACCTATTCGGCCGATGATTTCGACTCTGGCACCCGGGCCGCGCTGGCGGGCGGCACGACGATGGTGGTTGATTTCGTGCTGCCCGCGCCGGGCCAGGGGCTGATGGACGCGCTGAAGCTTTGGGACAACAAGGGCGCACGGGCGCATTGCGACTATTCCTTCCATATGGCGGTGACCTGGTGGGATCAGCAGGTCTTTGATGAGATGGCGCAGGTCACGGCCCGGGGCATCAACAGCTTCAAGCATTTCATGGCCTATAAGGGCGCGCTGATGGTGAATGATGACGAGATGTTCGCATCCTTCACCCGCTGCGCCGATCTGGGCGCGATCCCCTTCGTGCATGCCGAAAATGGCGATCTGGTGGCCGAGTTGCAGGCGAAACTTCTGGCCTCGGGCAACAATGGCCCCGAGGGACACGCCTATTCCCGTCCCCCCGCCGTCGAGGGTGAGGCCACCAATCGCGCCATCATGATCGCCGAAATGGCGGGCGTGCCGCTTTATGTCGTGCATGTCTCCTGTGAGGAATCGCATGAGGCGATCCGCCGTGCGCGTCAGAACGGCAGCCGCGTCTGGGGCGAGCCGCTGATCCAGCATCTGACCCTGGATGAAAGCGAATATTTCAGCCAGGACTGGGATCATGCGGCGCGCCGCGTGATGTCGCCGCCGTTTCGCAACAAACGCCACCAGGACAGCCTCTGGGCGGGGCTGGCCTCGGGGTCGCTGTCTTGCGTGGCGACCGATCACTGCGCCTTTACCACCGCGCAAAAACGCACCGGGTTGGGCGATTTTACAAAGATCCCCAATGGCACCGGCGGGCTTGAGGACCGGATGACCATGCTTTGGACCCATGGCGTCCGGACCGGGCGGATCACCATGAATGAATTCGTGGCGCTCACCTCAGGTAATATCGCCAAGATCCTGAATTGCTATCCGAAGAAGGGGGCGGTTCTGGTTGGCGCGGATGCCGATCTGGTGGTCTGGGATCCGGCGCGGGCAAAGGTGATCACCGCTGAAAGCCAGCAATCCGCGATTGATTACAACGTGTTTGAGGGCAAAGAGGTGATCGGCGGCCCGCGTTTCGTGCTGTCACGTGGCCATGTCGCGGTGACCGAAGGGGCGCTCAGCTCTGCCGAGGGGCATGGTAAATTCGTCGCCCGTCCCCCCAGGGGCGCTGTCAATCAGGCGCTGTCAAAATGGAAAGAGCTGACCGCGCCGCGCCCGGTGCAGCGCGGCGCGATCCCGGTCAGCGGTGTCTGATCGGCGCGGGGTTTGGTGGGATGGCGTGCGGGTGTGGGGGCGCGGTAAAACTGCTGCGTTGTAAAATTTTCACGCCGCTGTAAATTCGGCGGCGCTGATCTGCCTGCATCCAGGGCAGCCACAACGGCCCCCGCTGCCAATCGCCAACCGGAGGATCCATGTCCCGCGCCACCCTGATCGGCACGCGGCTGCGCGAGCGGCGTCTCCAGGCCGGATTGCGCCAGGGGGATGTATCCCGCGCGGCGGGGATCTCGCCCTCATATCTGAACCTGATCGAGCACAACCGCCGCAATGTCACCCCCGATGTGCTTGAGCGTCTGGCCGGGGCGCTTGGCCTGCCGCCCGGCGATTTCACCGAAGCCGAGCCTGGCGCGCTGGTCGCCGATCTGCGGGCGGCGGCGGCGGGCTTTCCCGGCTCGGGCGCGGAAACCGATCGCGCGGCCGAGCTGGCCGGGCGCTATCCCGGCTGGGCGCAGCTGATTGCCGATCTGCAGGCCCATATCGCAGGCCTGCGCCAGGGGATGGCAGCGCTGAACGACCGGCTGGGCCATGACCCGCATCTCTCGGCGGCGCTGCACGAGCTGCTCTCGGCTCTCTCGGCGGTCAGGGCGACGGCGGGGATCCTGGTCGAGACCGAGGATCTGACCCCCGACTGGCAGCGCCGCTTTCACCAGAACCTGCATCACGACAGCGAGCGGCTGGTCGGCGGGGCCGAGGCGCTGATCTCCTGGCTGGACCATTCCGGCGATGAGGCCGAAAGCGCGGCCGTCACCCCCCAGGATGAACTTGAGACCTGGGCCGCCGCGCTGAACTGGTCTTTGCCCGAAGATGAAGAAGTGGCGCTGGCGCGGCTGAAATCTGCAGGCGCAAAGGATCTGGCGCGGGCCTGGATTGCGGCCATGCGGGCCGATCTGGCGGCGATGCCCGAGGCTGAATTTAGCACGGCCTGGGCCGAAAGTGGCGATCCGGCTTTGCTGGCGGCGCGGTTCGGGGTTCCGGTCCAGGCGGTGATGCGGCGTGTGGCCCTGCGCCCCGATGTGGCGGCGGGGCTGGTGCGCTGCGATGCCTCGGGAACGCTGTTGTTTCGCAAGCCGGTCGCCGGGTTCGCGCTGCCGCGCTATGGGGCGGCGTGCCCGCTTTGGCCTTTGTTCACGGCGCTGATGCGGTCCGGGCAGCCGGTTACGGCGCGGGTGGCGATGCCGCAGCCGGGCGGCGGGCGCTTTCTGTGCCTGGCCTTTTGCGAGGCGCGTCTGCCCTGGGGCTTTGGCGGGCCAGAGCTGCGCGAGGCCACGATGCTGATCCTGCCCGATGATACGCGGCGCGTGACGCCGGATCTTGCGGCATCGGGAATGACGCCCCCCGATCTTGCGGCGGGCAGCACCTGCCGTCTTTGCCCGCGTGAGGCCTGTCCGGCGCGACGCGAACCCTCAATCCTCAGCGAGCCTGCGCAGCAGGGCGCCCTGGCCCCATCCGTCGGTTCTGGTCGCAGACAGATCACCTTTTGACAGCCAGCGACATTTTATTGAATAGTGACCGGGGGAAGAGTGCTGGTCCCGCCATTTCCCTGCGTCTGCGCAATCTGCGATTGTTCGGCCCGGGGGGAGGCCCAGGATCGGCGGGGGGAAGGGATCGGGTCAGATGGTCACGCAAGACAACCGCAGGGTGTTGCTGGTCGAGGATGAGCCCAATATCGCCGAGGCGATCCAGTTCATCCTGTCGCGGGCCGGCTGGGAGGTGATCCACCATGGCGAGGGCCGTGATGCGCCCGCCCTGGCGCGAGAGCTGCGGCCTGCCCTGGTGATCCTGGACCATATGCTGCCGGGGCTGTCCGGCCTTGAGGTGCTGGAGGCTTTGCGGGCAGACCCGCTGACGGCCCCGGTGCCGGTGCTGATGCTGACCGCCAAGGGCCTGCCGCGTGACCGTGAGGCGGCCGAGCGGGCCGGGGCGACGCGTTTCATGACCAAGCCCTTTTCAAATGCCGGGATCGTGGCCGAGGTGCGCAGCCTGACCGGGCTGGACCCGGCGCAGCCCGCGGCTGTGGCGCAGGACAGGGCTGCAGACAGTGCGGGCTGATTTCCGGATCCGGCGATTTGGGGGCAGGGCCGCGCGGCTGGCATTCGGGGTGCTTATGCAGGCCCCGGCCCTGGGCCAGCCCGTATCCACCGCGGCAGGGTTTCACGGGCGCATGCAATGTAGGGGCAGGCACCGTGGGGGCTGGCATCAGGGGCACAGCTGGTGCCAGGGTTGGCAATGAAACCGCCACGCCCGCTTTTTCTGGCCCGCATTCCCTATCGCCGCCGCCGGTTGCGCGATGCGGCGCGGCTTTTGCCGGTCTTTGGCCTGCTTGCGCTTTTGGTGCCGATGCTCTGGAGCCCGGCGGATGGCGGGCAGCGGTTGCTCTCCTCTGATGTGATCTGGTTCTTCCTGATCTGGGCGGCACTGGTGGCTTTGGCGGCGGCGCTGGCGCCTGGGCTGTCAGATCCAGACGTGCCGGGTTCAGATCTGGGGGTCTCAGACCTGGGAGGCTCAGACATGGGAGGTTCAGAGGCGGGAGACTCTGAGGCGGGGGGCTCAGAGGCGGGCGGACCGGAAACAGACGCCCCCCCCCCCCCCGGCCGCATGGGCGCAGGGCCAGAGGCCGGGTCGCCAGAGGCCGGGTCGCCAGATCCGGGGGCGCCAGATGTTGGGCAATCAGAGGTGGGGCACCCAGACCTGGGACAGCCAGACGTGGGGCGGCCCGACCCGGCCTTCAGCCGCCATCCCTCGCCCGCGCAGAACGAGGGCTAGGCGTCTATGTCATTCAATCTGCTGGTCGCCTCATGCCTCGCCTATGTGATCTTTCTCTTTACCGTGGCCTTTCTGGTCGAGCGGCGCTCGGGCTATGGCGGGGCTGACGGGCGGTTGGGCTGGCTGCGCTCGCCCTTCGTCTATACGCTGTCGCTGTCGATCTATTGCACCGCCTGGACCTTCTACGGCGCGGTCGGCTATGCGGCGCGTTCGGGGCTGGAGTTTATCACCATCTACCTGGGCCCGACGCTGGTCTTTATCGGCTGGTGGTGGATCCTGCGCAAACTGGTCTATATTGGTCGCCAACAACGCATCACCTCAATCGCCGATCTGATTTCCGCCCGCTATGGCAAGTCGAACTCGCTGGGGGTGATTGTGACCCTGATGGCGATGGTGGTGGTCACGCCCTATATCGCGCTGCAGCTGCAATCGGTGGTGCTGGCCTTCGAGATCTTTGCCCAGGCCGCCCCCGGCGAGACGCGCCCTGCCGCCGGGCAGACGGCGATCTGGGTGGCGGCGGGGCTGGCGCTGTTCACCATCCTGTTCGGCACCCGCAACCTGGACGCCAAAGAGCAGCATACCGGCATCGTCGCCGCCATCGCGGTTGAGGCGGTGGTCAAGCTGGTGGCGCTGGTGGCGGTGGGCTGTTTCGTGGTCTGGGGCCTCTCTGGCGGCGTCTTGGGGGTGATGGCGAAGATCGACGCCTCATCCCTGCATGACTGGCAGCTGCAGCCCGGGCGCTGGACGGCGATCCTGTTCCTCGCTGGGGCGGCGGTGATCTGCCTGCCGCGCATGTTCCAGGTGATCGTGGTCGAGAACTCGGACGACCGGCAGCTGGCGCGCGCCTCCTGGGCCTTCCCGGCCTATCTCTTGCTGATGAGCCTTTTCATCATCCCCATCGCCGTTCTGGGGATTGAGCGCCTGCCCGAGGGCTCAAATCCCGATATGTTCGTTCTCACCCTGCCTTTGGCCGAGGGGCAGGGCGGGCTTGCCATGCTGGCCTTCCTTGGCGGGTTTTCCTCGGCCACCTCGATGGTGATCGTCGAGGCGATTGCGCTGGCGACCATGGTCTCGAACCATATCGTGATCCCGATCTGGCTGCGGCTGCGCCGCTCTGGCGCGATCTCCGAGGATGTGCGCTCGCTGGTGCTGATCGCGCGGCGGCTGTCGATCGGCCTCGTGCTGGCTTTGGGCTTTGGCTATTACCGGGTCTCTGGCGGCGCGGGGGCGCTGGCCGAGATCGGGCTGATCTCATTTGCGGGGGTGGCGCAGTTCCTGCCCGCGATGATCGGGGGCATTTTCTGGCGCGGCGCCACGCGGACCGGGGCGCTTTGGGGCCTGCTGACGGGGTTCGGCTTCTGGGCCTATTGCCTGTTCCTGCCCTCATTCGGCGATGCGATCCTGCCTGCATCTGTGCTGCAGCACGGGCTTTGGGGCCTTTCCTGGCTGCGCCCCGAGGCGATGTTTGGCACGGAAGTGATGGACCCGCTGGTTCATGCGCTGTTCTGGTCGCTTTTGGCCAATACGACGATATTCTGTCTGGCCTCGATCCTCAGCTTCCCGGGGCCGGTCGAGCGGCTGCAAAGTGCGGCCTTTGTGAACGTCTTTGACGGCCCCGTCGGCCCGCAACGCTGGGCGCGGGGCGAGGCCGAGCCAGAGGCGCTTTTGGTGATGACGCAGCGCATCATGGGCGAGGAAGAGGCGCAAAGCCTGTTCGAGCGTGCCGCCCGCGCCCAGGGCAAGTCAGAGACCATGCTGCCCGACCCGACGCCCGCCTTCCTGGCCGCGCTGGAAGAGCGCCTGGCGGGTTCAATCGGGGCTGCGACCGCGCATGCGATGATCTCGAAACTGGTGGGGCTGGATACGGTCACGGTCGAGGATCTGATGGTGGTTGCCCGCGAATCCGCCCAGCTGATGGAGCATTCCGCCCAACTGGAAGAGCAACGCGAAGAGCTGGCCCGCTCTTCCACCGCGCTGCGCGAGGCCAATGAGAAACTGACCGCGCTTTCGGTGCAAAAGGACGCGTTCCTGTCGCAGATCAGCCATGAGCTGCGCACGCCGATGACCTCGATCCGCGCCTTTTCCGAGATCCTGACCGAGGGCGATCTGCCTGCAACCGTGGTGGCGCGATCTGGCGGCATCATCCGCGATGAGGCGGTCCGGCTGACGCGGCTGCTGGATGATCTGCTGGATCTTTCGGTGCTGGAAAGCGGCAAGGTGCAGCTTTCGGTGACGCTGGTCAGCGTGCGCGACATGATCGAACGGGCGATCATGGCCACCGAAAAGATGAAGCCAGAGCGCGATATCGAGTTCATCCGCGACCTGGTGGCCGAAAGCGTCTGGCTGCGCACCGATGCCGACCGCCTGACCCAGGTCTTTATCAATCTGATCGCAAATGCCCGGAAATACTGCGATTCCAGCCATCCGCAGATCCGCATCGCGGTGCGGGTGCGGGCAGGGCGGGTGCGCGTCGATGTCTCTGATAACGGCAAGGGCATCCCCAAGGCGCTGCAGTCGATGGTGTTTGAGAAATTCTGGCGCCTGCCGGGCGAGGCGCGGGCCTCGGGCGCGGGGTTGGGGCTGGCGATCTGCCGCGAGATCGTCACCAATCTGGGCGGCACCATAGACTACCTGCCCGGCCAGGGAGGGGCCGGCTTCCGCGTCGCCCTGCCGCTGCGGATCGAGGCTGGCTAAGCGGTTTCCTTCGGGGGAGGACGGTTTTTTCGCGCAAACCGGCAGAAAACCTGCAATCGGCCGGATCGGTTAACCTCTTGCAAACCTTGCTGTTGTCAAAGTGCCGATGAGCGACACCGCAATCGGCACAGCAACAGGAGCAATGGGCAATGAGCGAGGTTCTGCGCCGCAAACTCGCGCGGGCACAGCAGCCCGAAGAGGCGCCGCATGCGCTGGTCGATCAGGCCTGGCGGCTGGCGCTGGCGCGCGCCTTGCGTGAGGGGGCAGGGCTGGCAGCAGAGACGAATGCGCTGTCATCGCGGCAATGCGGGCTGGATGATCTGCCGGAACTGCCGCCCGAACAGGCGCTGATTGCCCTGCTTGACGGGCCAGGTGGCGCGATGGGCATGGCGGCTTTCGCGCCGGAACTGACCGCCTCGCTGATTGAGATGCAGACCATCGGCCGGGTCGGCAATGGCCCTGCGGTCACGCGGCGGCCAACGCGCACCGATGCGGCAATGGTCTCACCGATCCTTGACCGGGCGCTGGCGCGGTTTGATTTCCTGGTCAGGGATCTGCCACAGGCCAGGATCGGGCAGGGGTTCCGCTTCGCCTCTTTGCTTGAGGATTCCCGCAGTATCGGCCTCCTGCTCGATGATCTCGATTATCACCTGCAAAGCGTCACCCTGACGCTGGGCGAGGGCGGGCGCAGCGGTGAGGTTTTGCTTGCCCTGCCGCTGGGCTTTGAAACCAATGAGGCGGTGCCATTGCCCGCAGCAGCCCGCCAGCCCGACCCGACGCAGGAATTTGTGGCCGGGCTGAACCAGTCGCATTGTGAGCTGGTGGCGGTTCTGGGCCACCGCGTCCTGCCCCTGAGCGAGGTGATGCAGCTGGAGCCCGGGCAGGTTCTGACGCTGGATGATGCCGCGATCACCCGGATCAGCCTGCGCGGCATCGACGGCAAGCCTGTGGCCATGGCCAGGCTGGGGCAACAGGATGGCAATCGCGCCCTGCGCCTGAGTTTCGTGGCCGGATCCGAGGCCAATGGCCTGGCTGCCACTGAACCGCCAGCAGCTTTGGCCGAAGCGGCCTATGCGCCAGCTGATGGGAATGGTGCAGACATGGATGCGCCCTTTGCGCCTTCACAACCCCTGGCAGATGACGGCTTCGGCCCAGGCGATATCGGCCAGGACTTCCGCGCCACAGCCTGATGTGGTGATGAAACGAGGCATCTGCGTCTCGCCCATAAACAGGGATGCAACAGGCCGATCTGTTTTGTAAGCGGCTGGTCTTACCCGGCTGCCGATGCGGCGGGGCTTTGCCACCGCCGTCGGCCAGTTCAGGCGGATCGAAACCGACCGGCAGGCAAAGGCTGCCGCGTCAAGATCTCAGAAAACTGTCCAGGGATCGGCAGCAGGTCAGTGCGAAAGGGCAATCTGAGCCGGTGCCGGCGGATAATGCGCCGGGCTGGCTGCGCTGTTCGCCGGAGCCGCCTGCCGCTCGGCTTGTGCGATCTGGTGTTGAAGCGGCGCCACCGCGCCCGGCAGCATCTTCATGGCGGTCCTGCGATCCGGCCCGAGCGCTGCCCTAAGTTCGGACTTACCTACGATTGTCCGCAGGTCTTTCGGCACCACAAGCCGGGTAAAGAATCTGCCATCACAGTTCGAAGGTATCGTTGTGCGCCAGCCATGCCAGACCTGCCTGGAACACGGTTTGTAATGTCGGAATAGAAAAGGCCCAGAAAAACAAGGGGTTTCCTCGTATTTCTGGGCCAATAATGGTGGGCGATAACGGATTTGAACCGCTGACATCTTCGATGTGAACGAAGCGCTCTACCGCTGAGCTAATCGCCCGATAGGGGGCTTTTAGCTATCCTCCCCGTCATCCGCAAGAGCCTCTTTTCTGCCGTCCGATTTCTTTTGTCCGGCATTGCGGATTTTCACCGTCAGCACCTGGCTGCCAGCTTTATCCAGCGATTTCACCACTTTGGCGCGGCCAAACCCCGGCAGATTGATCTCTTCGCCCGCCAGCAGGGCGGCACCCAGCACCGCCAGAACTGCCTCACTTACTTCGCGCTGCAGCTTTTTCGGGGCGTCGCTTTGCTCTGAGACCCGTGCAACCAGCTCTTTGAGCTTCAGGCCCGGCGTTCTGACTTTGGCTGCAGCCTCAGCCTCAGCCGCAGCGGCAGGGGCCGTTTTGGCAGCAGGTTTTGCTGCTGGCGCCTTCGCTTTAGCCTTTGCCGCCGTCGCCGCCGGTGTTGCTTTCGCACTCGCAGCTTTGGGGGCTGCGGTTGCCCTGGGTTTTGCCGAAGTTTTGCTCGCTGGCATGACCACTGTCCTGCAATGTTTCTGTTGCCCTGATTCTAGCGGGCAATACATCCGTTTTCCATGAGAATACGCGGATGGGCCAAAACAATACGGCGCGGAAGATCTCTCTTCCGCGCCGTATCGATGTTCGGTTCTGAGGGATCTCTGCCGCGGGCGGCAGAGATATCTGTCTTAATGCGCGACCTGAGCGCGCTCGGCGGCGGCGGCAGAGCGGGCTGCTGCTGCAGCCTCTTCGGCGGCCTCGTCCCAATCCACCGGCTCGGGCTGGCGGGTCAGGGCGCGGGCGAGCACCTCACGCACATGGGTGACCGGCACGATTTCCAGGCCCTCTTTCACATTGGCCGGGATCTCGGCGAGATCTTTCTCGTTCTCTTCGGGGATGAACACCGTGCGGATGCCACCACGAAGCGCTGCGAGCAGTTTCTCTTTCAGCCCGCCGATCGGCATCGCATTGCCACGCAAGGAAACCTCGCCCGTCATTGCGATATCCTTGCGAACCGGAATTCCGGTCAGCGCCGATACAATCGCCGTCACCATCGCCAGACCTGCCGAGGGGCCATCTTTCGGCGTCGCCCCATCCGGCACGTGGACGTGGATGTCTACGGTGTCGAATTTCGGCGGCTTGATGCCGAGCTGCGGGCTGATCGAGCGCACATAGCTGGACGCCGCGTCGATGGATTCCTTCATCACATCGCCCAGTTTCCCGGTCGTCTTCATCCGCCCCTTGCCGGGCAGTTTCAGCGCCTCGATGTGCAGAAGATCACCGCCGACCGAGGTCCAGGCCAGGCCCGTCACCACGCCGACCTGATCCTCTTTCTCGGCCAGACCATAGCGATAGCGCTGCACGCCCAGATATTCCTCGGCCTTGGCCGGGGTCACCTCGACGGATTTCGTGACCCCTTTCAGGATCTCGGTCACCGCCTTGCGGGCGAGCTTGGCGATCTCACGTTCCAGGTTCCGGACGCCTGCCTCACGTGTGTAATAGCGGATCACGTGGTTCAGCGTCTCGTCCGAGACCGAGAATTCGCCTTTCTTCAGACCATTCGCCTTGATCTGCTTGGGCAGCAGATACTGGCGTGCGATCTCGCGTTTCTCGTCCTCAGTATAGCCCGAAAGCGGGATGATCTCCATCCGGTCCAAAAGCGGGCCCGGCATGTTGTAGCTGTTCGCCGTGGTGATGAACATCACGTTCGAGAGGTCATATTCGACCTCAAGATAGTGATCGACGAAGGTGCCGTTTTGTTCCGGATCCAGCACCTCAAGCAGCGCCGATGCCGGATCGCCCCGGAAGTCCTGGCCCATCTTGTCGATTTCATCGAGCAGAATCAGCGGGTTGGTGGTCTTCGCCTTTTTCAGCGCCTGGATGATCTTGCCCGGCATAGAGCCGATATAGGTCCGGCGGTGGCCGCGGATCTCGCTCTCATCACGCACACCGCCCAGCGAGATGCGGATGAATTCGCGCCCGGTGGCTTTGGCGACCGACCGGCCCAGCGAGGTTTTACCCACGCCCGGAGGGCCGACCAGCGACAGGATCGGGCCTTTCAGCTTGGTCGCCCGCGCCTGCACGGCGAGATATTCGACGATCCGCTCTTTGACCTTTTCCAGCCCGAAGTGATCGGCATCCAGCACTTTTTGCGCTGCCGGCAGATCCTTCTTGGTGCGCGATTTCACGCCCCATGGCACGCCCAGCAGCCAGTCAAGATAGTTGCGAACAACCGTCGCCTCGGCCGACATCGGAGACATCGACTTCAGCTTCTTGACCTCGGCATCGGCCTTTTCCTTTGCCTCTTTGGACAGCTGGGTCTTTGCGATCCGTGCTTCCAGCTCGGCAATCTCGTTCTGGCCGTCCTCGCCGTCGCCGAGTTCCTTCTGAATGGCCTTCATCTGCTCATTCAGATAGTATTCGCGCTGCGTCTTCTCCATCTGGGTTTTGACGCGGGTCTTGATCTTCTTCTCGACCTGCAGGACCGAAAGCTCGCCCTGCATCTGGCCGTAGACCTTTTCAAGCCGCTCAGAGATCACCAGGGTTTCCAGCAGATCCTGCTTTTGCGCGACATCAATCCCCAGATGTCCGGCCACCAGGTCAGCCAGACGTGCAGGCTCACGCGTGTCAGAGACCGCGGCCATTGCCTCTTCGGGGATGTTCTTCTTGATCTTGGCGTAGCGCTCAAACTCTTCGCCAACCGCCCGCAGCAGCGCCTCGACGGTGTCATTGTCGCCGGCGCTTTCCTCAAGCGCCTCGACACTGGCCTCGAAATAGGCGGGGTTGTCGATGAAATCGGTGATTTTCACCCGTGACTTGCCCTCGACCAGCACTTTCACGGTGCCATCGGGCAGCTTCAGCAGTTGCAGCACATTGGCAAGCACGCCGGTGCGATAGATCCCCTCGGGCGAGGGGTCATCAACGGTGGGGTCAATCTGGCTGGACAGGAGGATCTGGCGATCATCCTGCATCACCTCTTCCAGCGCCCGCACCGATTTTTCCCGGCCCACGAAAAGCGGCACGATCATATGGGGAAAAACCACGATGTCGCGGAGCGGCAGGACGGGGTAAGTGGAGGTTTTCATATCGCTCATCATTCATCCTTTAACTTCGGCAGACAGTGCGGTCCCGGATATCGGCAACCATCGCTGTCTCCATCGGATTGCCTGTTAATCTGTGTTGACCACGGGCCGAATTCAAGTGACCCACTGCCGCAAGTGCCGACAAGGCAGAATAGCGTCCGCAAACAGGCCTGCAAGCAGAAAGGTAGCCCGATTCCCCGTCTGATCTCCCCGCCTGATCATGGCGGATTCGGGTGCGGCTTTGGGGGCAGGGGGCTGTCACATGCCAATCGCCTGGAATCTGAGGGCAAACAGCTGGGTCGCTGGCTGTTCTGAGAGAGGGCTTTTCGGGCAGTTTTAAAGCGGTTGCAGTGCGAAATCACAAAGGCGGGACAAGAGGTAAGAAAAAGGTAACAAACGGGCTTGCGCTTCCCGAGCGGCCCGGCTAAACCCCGCCGCATAGACGACCCCCAAAAGCGCGGAGAGGTGCCGGAGTGGTCGATCGGGGCGGTCTCGAAAACCGTTGTAGGTTTGCGCCTACCGTGGGTTCGAATCCCACCCTCTCCGCCAATACACCCCTACAGCGTTGATTTTGCTCAGACCCCTTGTTCTATAAGGGTTTCCGCTACAAAGTTTGCTACAAACAGGGTCGCGAGGATGAAGCATTTACAGCACGTCCGGGGGAAGTGGGTCGTCCGCGTCACCGTTCCCGAGAAGTTGCGCGAGGTAGTCGGTAAGCGCGAGCTGGTTGATTATGAGCTGCCGTCAGACGCGAGTACGCGAGGGTAAGGCTGTTGCGGTCATCACCAGCTTCTATGCGAGGCCTCGCTGAGGCACGCGAGATCCTGGCCTCGCGCTGTCCGACCCGCTCTATAGCAGTAAAGACTCATGGTCGGGAATCTCTGGAAGCTGACGATAAAGGTCGTGCGGTCCGCGATAGCACGACGACCGGCTTCATGACTTACGCGCGGTCTGTCTGTGCGAACAAACTCCGGCGTCTTGTGGTCGATTGCATATAGAAAGACGAGACTGAGGCTTTTATCGGGCAGGGGGGCTGCGCTGTATGGGGGCGTAGCACAAGCCCGTTTGGCTGGCGTCTGACTTCTGTAAGAATGCCGGCGGGTGTTGGGGGCATCTTGCTGGCATCCGGGGATGTGGTCTGCGATCCGGGCGCTCTTTCTGGCCGCGATAGCTGGAAATGGGGGGCGAATGCCGTTAGGCTGAATGCGGATTGACCGACAGGAAGGCCGCAGGATGCGCGAAATATCGAATGCCTGCATGCGTTTACCCGCCGCGCTGCACAGTGGCTGCGATAGCTTGCAGGCCAGATCAGCAGCTGCGCGGGCAGGCGTGCGCCGTGGTGGTTGCGGGCTTTTGGCGCGGCTTTGCCTTGGCCTTTTCCTCGCGTCTTCTGCCCCTCTCGTCTTTGTGACCCCGGTTGCCGCGCAGGGGGTGACCCAGGCCGCGACCGTGGATGACCTGAAGGCAAGCCTTGGAATTCCGGCGCTTTTTAAGGTGCTGGCCCGTGAGGGACAGGATTATGGCGCCTCGCTTGATGACGGGATGCTGGGCGGGCGCGGGGGGGCGGGCTGGCGTCAGACCGTCATGCGGATTTACGAGCCGTCCCGCCTGGAGGCGCGGTTCTCGCAGGTGTTCCAGGAGGCGATTGGCAACCAGCCGGGGGTGATCGCCGAGGCGAATGCTTTTTTCAATACGCCCCTCGGCCAGCGCGTCGTCACCCGCGAGCGTGAAACGCGTGAGACCCTGCTGGATCCGGATGCGAAAGAGGCAGCCGAGGTCGAGGCCGGAAAGCTGCGTGACGCCCGCAGCCCGCGTCTGCGCCAGATCCGCCGTCTGATCGAGGCCGCCGATCTGATTGAGGGCAATGTCGCCTCGGGGCTGACCGGCGCTGCGGCCTTCAACGAGGCGCTCAGCGCGACGCTGCCAGAGGCCCAACGCCTGCCAGAGATTGACCGTATGGCCCAGATCTGGCGCCAGGAGGGCGAAATTCGCGCCAGTACCGGCCTGTGGCTGCTTAGCTTCATGACGCTGGCCTATGCGCCGCTGACAGATGAAGAGTTGCAGGCCTGGGTGGATTTCTCGGCCAGCGACAGTGGCAGGGCGCTGAACCAGGCGCTGTTCACCGCCTATAGCGAGACCTTTCGCGAGGTGATGGCAGAGCTTGGCCATGAGGTGGGGCTGGCCGCTCTGGGCAAGCAAATCTGAAGCGGGCCGATCTGAGGCGGGCCGATCTGAGGCGGGCAAATCTGAAGCGCGCCGCGATAAACCGACGAAATCTGCGGAAATCACGTGGATTTGCGCCTTTTGCCCCGGTACGGTGGCTTGACCCTGGGCTATATTGCGGTCTATCAGCAGCGATCTTTCCCAGGATGCGAATCCCAGGGGCGGATTATTTTTGATAACCATCCGGTAACGGATGCGCTGTCCATAGGCGGGGAAACCCGGAAACACCTGATCCATCTGCCACTCTGGCACGGGGCGACAGGGGCCGCAGGACGCGGGCATGAGAGGAAGACAAACGATGACCTTTGCGGTCCTGAAAACAGGCGGCAAGCAATACAAAGTGCAGGCGGGTGACGTTCTGCGCGTGGAAAAGCTTGATGCCGTCGCTGGTGAAAAAATCCAGTTCAACGAAATTCTGATGGTGGACAGCACCGTTGGCGCACCTCTGGTGGCTGGCGCTGCGGTTCAGGCCGAAGTGATCGACCAGATCAAAGGCGAGAAAACCATCCACTTCGTCAAGCGTCGCCGTAAGCACTCTTCGCAGCGCACCAAAGGCCACCGTCAGCACCTGACGCTGGTTCGCGTGACCGAGGTTCTGGCTGCAGGCGCCGACAAGTCGGGCGTCAAAGCTGCAACCGGCACCGCCGATGCACGCCGCACCGCCCATGAAGCCCCCGGCGCTGCAAAGCCCGCCAAAGCCGCGAAGGCCAAGGCTGAGGCTGCACCGGAAGCTGCCGAGAAACCGAAGCGCGCCCGCAAGGCCGCTGCTGCAGAGGAGTAATCCCCCATGGCAACGAAAAAGGCAGGCGGTTCGTCCCGCAACGGCCGCGACTCGGCTGGTCGTCGTCTTGGTGTAAAGCTCTATGGCGGCCAGGCTGTCATTCCGGGCAATATCATCGTGCGTCAGCGCGGCACCACCTTCTTCCCGGGTGAGGGCGTCGGCATGGGCCGCGACCACACCATCTATGCGGTCACTGAAGGCGCGGTCAAATTCCGCAAGGGCCTTAAGGGTCGCACTTTTATTTCGGTCCTCCCGGTTGCGGAGGCGGCCGAGTAAGCCGAACCTTTACATTTCATGTGTATCGGAGGGATCGGCTGAAAAGCCGGTCCCTTTTCTTATTTCTGCCATGCAATCACCCTGGCAGGGATGGGAAAAGGGGGAAACGATACCCACATGCGCTTCAGGCAGGAGGGAAGCCATGGAATTTGAGACAGGTCACATCCCGGGAACGATCCCGGGGGCGCATGTGGCAACCAGCAGCATTGACCCGGCCACGGCAGGCAATGTTCAGATCGCGGCGGGGCGTTTTGTGCTGCGCGCGGTGCGGCCATCGGATGCCGGGCTGATCGCGCATTATGCCGGCGACCGGCGGGTGGCCGAGGCCACGCAGAACATCCCGCATCCCTTTCCGCCAGGCGCGGCCGAGGCCTATGTCAACCGGGCGATGAACCATGACCGGCCGGGCTCGGTCTGGGTGATGGACGGATCCGCGCATGGGCTGTCGGAATTGCTGGGCGTGATCAGCCTGAAACCGATGGAGGTGAAGGCGGGCCGCTCTGGCCAGTCTGAGATCGCCTATTGGGTGGCCCCGGCCTTCTGGAATACCGGCATCGCATCCGAGGCGGTCAGGGCGCTGATCGCGGCCAATCCGCTTGACGATTGCACCTATTTTGCCGAAGTCTTTCAGGACAATCCGGGTTCTGCACGGGTTCTGACCAATGCGGGTTTCGCCTATCTGGGCGACGCCGAGGCCTTCTCGGTCGCCCGCAATGCGATGGTGCCGACCTGGACCTATATTCGCAAAATGGTGAAATGATGCCTGATCTCCGCGATGCCCGCCCCGAAGATGCCGCGGGCATTGCAGAGATCTACAATCATGCCGTGATCCATACGACTGCGATCTGGAATGACAGCGTGGTCGATGCCGACAATCGGCGGGCCTGGATCGCCAGTCGCCAGGCGGATGGCTTTCCGGTTCTGGTGGCGATCATTGCCGGCCAGGTCGCGGGCTATGCCAGCTATGGCAGCTGGCGTGCCTTTGCGGGCTATCGGCTGACGGTTGAGAACTCGGTCTATGTTGCCGAGGCGTTTCGCGGCCAGGGAATTGCGGCGCATCTGATGCAGGCGCTGATCGCCCGCGCGCGTGGGCAGGGGCTGCATATGATGATCGCCGCGATCGAGGCCAACAACCAGGCCTCGCAGCATCTGCATCGCAAATTCGGCTATCAGGACGGGCCGCTGATGCGTGAGGTCGGGCAGAAGTTCGGCCGCTGGCTGGATCTGCAGTTCATGACGTTGCGTCTTGATCAGCGCAGCAGCCCGAATGAGGATCCGGCCCCGCTTTGATCTCTCTGCGGGTGCTCAGCGCGAAGGGCCGCGCCCCGGTAGCGCCCCCCCGGTAGCGCCCCGGTAGCGGCTGTGGAACAGGCATTGCACGGTATATAACGCATCCCCTTGCCGCGCGTCTTCTCTGCCAGCCTTGCCACATCTGCGAGAGGGTATCTGCGACAGGGTCAGTCTGAAGAATGGACCAGCCGCAGATGTGGCCGGGCCGATTTCTCTGCTGTGCCTGGCTCTGCTGTGCCTGGCTCTGTGGGGGCGCCATCCAAGGACGCAGCATCCCCGCTTGCCTGGGTATGAGCCTGTGGCTGCGTATGAGCCGGGGTATGAGGCTGGGGCTGGGGGTGGGGCCGGGTATGGGAATGCTCGCTAACGTTTTGCCTGGCGTCAGCTGGTGCCGGGGCTGACCGGACGGCGAACTCTTCCCTGTGCGGCGCAGAGGTTGGCCGCGCTGGATCACCTGCCTGAGCCCCCCCCGGTTGATCTTCTGCCGACTGAAGCCCAGCCGATTGAAATCCCGGTGTTTTCAGCGGTCTGGAGGGGCGAATAAACGGGCCGGTCTGGGTCGCCGATGTGGCGAAATCGGGCAGATCGACCGGGCGCGTCGCAGGGCCAGAGGCTGCAGCAATGCGCTGCCCCAGCCGCTCTTCGATCACGCTGACCACCTGGAAGCGGCGCGGCGTGCGGCCGACCTCTCCCAAAGTCGACAGGCAGCCCAGAACCGCAGGCACACCGCGATCAGGGGGCGACAGGGGCAAAAGCAAAAGCCGCGCATAAAGGCTTTGGCGGGCGATACTGCCCTCGGCGCTCAGCTCCATTGTGACCAGCGATTTGTGGTTGCAGACCCGCTCAATCGTTTCTGCAAGCGCTGCACGCGCCTCGGGCAGGAAAAGCGCCGAGAGTGGCAGGCCCTGCATATCCACCCCCGCAGGGGCCGAAACGCGGCGTCCGGCGATCCGCAGCCGCAAGAGGCCCTTGCCGACCCGCTCGGCGAGAAAAACATCTTCCAGGGCCGGTAAAAGGCCACGCGGATCCAGGGCTGCGGGACCGGGAAGCTCGCCGCCGGGGCCGATCAGCCCTTCCCAATAGCCGCGAACGCGCTGCAGGCTCATGAAACGCGCCTCTTCCGACGCAGAACGCCGCGCCAGTCCCAGGTTGAGAAAGTCCTGTGCCATACCTGCCTCCTGCACTATGCCGGGCTTCTCCCGGGCTCATTGTGCTTGGTAACGCCCCCGCGCCCAAGGCCTCGTATGACTGATTTTTAACCAGTCACTCTTTAATCTTCGCCCGGTTTTCACATCGGGCATTCCGTCACAGGGCGTCTTTCGCCCTCAGTCCCTTAAGGGCTTATGCACCCTGTTCCGCAAGGGCATCCCCCACTCCCGTTAGGCTCTGTTTCCAGCGCCCCCGGCTCTTACACTCTGGCCGATCATCGGCCTGCTTTTTGCCCCGGCGATCACAGGCTGTCCAGCGGGCCAGCTGCGATAATCCGGAAACGGCGGTTTCGGCCTGTTTCCGAAACGGCCAAAATTCACCTTGTTTTCGTCGGAACAGATGCGCCGTTAAGGGCAAATCAGTTACAGGATCATATTAGACGGAAACAGCCGGGTTTGCATGGAAATCTTTTAAAATGGTAAAGATCATGGATGGATGCGTGAAGGGATGACCGGCCGGGCCGAAGGGGGCAGGCGGATGGGGGTTTTTGCATGACGATTTCAATGACGGGATTTGCAGCGGCGCGGGGCCAGGCGGCGGGATTTGGCTGGTCCTGGGATCTGCGCTCGGTCAATGGCAAGGGGCTGGATCTGCGCCTCAGGGTGCCCGACTGGATCGATGGGCTTGAGGCGCAGCTGCGCACGGCGCTGCAAAAGGCGCTTGGGCGCGGCAATGTCAGCCTCTCGCTGCGGCTGTCGCGTGATGAGGTGGCGGCAGTTGGGCCGCGCCTGAATGAGGCCGCGCTGCAGGCGGCGCTGTCGCTGGCGGCCGAGGTTGAGGATCGGGCGGCGGCGCGTGGTCTTGGGCTTGCGCCGATGACGGCGGCCGATGTGCTGGGGATGCGCGGCATCCTGGAAACTGCGGGCAGCGATGAGGATACCGCGCCGCTGGCCCAGGCAATTCTGGCCGATCTGCCGGGGCTGCTGGCCGATTTCAACGCCTCTCGTGCGGCTGAGGGTCAGGCTTTGCAGGCGGTGATCCAGGGGCAGCTGGCCAGTATCACCACGCTTGTTGCGCAGGCGCAGGCCGCAGCTGAAGCCCGCCGCCCAAAGGCGCGTGAGGCTTTGCGCGAGGCGCTGGCGCGGCTGGGGCAGAACCCGGACGGCTATGATGAGACCCGCATCGCGCAGGAACTGGCGCTGCTTGCGGTCAAGGCTGATGTCACCGAAGAGATCGACCGCCTGCGCGCCCATATCGCGGCGGCGACGGCCCTGCTGGCCGATACCGCGCCCGTGGGCCGCAAATTTGACTTTCTGATGCAGGAATTTCTGCGCGAGGCGAATACGCTTTTGTCAAAGTCGCAGGACCGCGAACTGACCCGGATCGGGCTTGACCTGAAAACCGTGATCGACCAGATGCGCGAGCAGGTGCAGAATGTGGAATAAGAAACGGGGGTGCTGATATGGCACGGCGCGGACTTTTGCTGATCCTTTCCTCGCCCTCGGGCGCGGGGAAATCGACCATGGCGCGGCGGCTGATGGAGTGGGATCCGTCGCTGAAATTCTCGGTCTCGGCCACCACGCGCAAGGCGCGGCCGGGCGAGGAACATGGCGTCCATTACTGGTTCCACGATCATGACGGCTTTCGCACCCTGGTCGATCAGGGGGGGATGCTGGAACATGCCGAGGTCTTCGGCAATTACTATGGCAGCCCGCGTGCCCCCGTTGACGAGGCGATGGCTTTGGGGCGTGACACGCTTTTCGACGTTGACTGGCAGGGCGGCCAGCAGATCCGCAACTCGGCTTTGGGGCGCGATGCGGTTTCGGTCTTTATCCTGCCGCCCTCGATTGCCGAACTTGATCGCCGCCTGCGCGGGCGGGGCCAGGACAGCGATGAGGTGATCGCCGGCCGCATGGCCAAAAGCCGCGATGAGATCAGCCATTGGGCGGAATATGATTATGTTCTGGTCAATGACGATGCCGATGCCTGCTTTGACCGTTTGCAGGCCATCATCACCGCCGAGCGCCTGAAGCGTGAACGCCAGCCCGATCTGGCCAGTTTCGTGCGCGGCCTGAACGAGGAGTTTGCGACGCGATGATCTGGGAACTTGACGGGATCAGCCCCGAAATCGACGGTGATGCCTGGGTTGCGCCCTCGGCCGATCTGATTGGCCGGGTGCGCCTGGCGCCCGGTGCCAGCATCTGGTTCGGCGCGGTGCTGCGCGGCGACAATGAGCTGATTGATGTGGGGGCGGGCTCGAACATTCAGGAAAATTCGGTGCTGCATACCGATATGGGCTTTCCGCTGGTGATCGGCGCGAATTGCACCATCGGCCATAAGGCGATGCTGCATGGCTGCGTGATCGGCGAGGGTTCGCTGATCGGGATGGGGGCCACGGTGCTGAACGGCGCGAAGATCGGCAAGGGCTGCCTGATCGGCGCGGGTTCGCTGATCACCGAGGGCAAGGAGATCCCCGATTACAGCCTGGTGATGGGCAGCCCCGGCAAGGTGGTGCGGCAGCTGGATGAGGCGGCGCAGGCGCGGCTGATCGCCTCGGCCGAAAGCTATATGGCCAATGCGCGGCGCTTTCGGGCCGGGCTGAAACCTGCGGATGGGCCAAAATCTGTGGATGGGCAGGGATGAGCGACGGGGCAGAGGGCAGCAGCCTGATCGCAGAGTTTCTTGACGGGATGCCGCTGGCGGCCTTCACGCTTGATCCGCGCGATATCGTGACGGCGGCCAATGTTCCGGCGCTGGCGGTCCTGGGGGAAAGGGCGCGGGGCCGCAACCTGGCGCTGTCTTTGCGCGGGCCAGAGCTTTTGGAGGCGGTCGCTGCGGTGCGTCATAACGGGGCGCAGCAGCGCATTTTGCTGCGGCTGCCCGATGAGGCGCAGTTTCGTGTCAAGGTCTCGAACCTGCCCGGTGCCACGCCGCCCCTGGTGCTTTGCGTGATGCAGGATGTCACCTCTGAGGCGCAGAATGAGGCGATCCGCCGCGAATTCGTGGCCAATGTCAGCCATGAGCTGCGCACGCCGCTGACCGCGATGATGGGCTTCATCGAGACGCTGCAGACGGCGGCGAAAGACGATCCGGCGGCGCGGACGCGCTTTCTCGACATCATGTCGCGTGAGGCGGGGCGGATGAACCGGCTGGTGCGCGATCTGCTGCAGCTAAGCCGGGTTGAGGCCGAAGAGCGCGTGCGCCCGCGTGAAAGCGTTGATCTGCCAGGCATTTTGCGCGCGGCTGCGGCCTCGGTCCGTCAGATCGCCGAGGAACATGGCTCGCCGATTGTGATCACCGGGATCGAGGGGCGGGTGATGGTGCCGGGCGATCCCGATCAGCTGACGCAGGTTTTCCTGAATCTGATGGAAAATGCGGTGAAATACGGTGCAAAGGGCAAGCCGGTCACCGTCACGCTAAGCCGGGAAACCACCTCACGCGGTGAGGCGATCCGCGTCGATGTTGCCGATCAGGGCGACGGGATCGACCAGATCCATCTGCCGCGCCTGACCGAGCGGTTTTACCGCGTCGACACCCATCGCTCGCGGGCCGAAGGGGGCACCGGGCTGGGGCTGGCGATCGTCAAACATATCATCAACCGCCATCGCGGCTGGCTGCGGATCGACAGCGAAAAGGGCAGGGGTTCGGTGTTTTCCGTAATCCTGCCAGAGAGTTAAGCCATATGGTCAGGGCACCGGAGACCCGGTGCCCGTCATTTTCCGGTGCCCGTCATTTTCTGGTGTCTGTCATTTTTTCTGGCTTGCCTGGTATGCTTTGCCTGCGTCGGGGTGCCGGCTGTTACTTCAGCCGCGCAATCCGTTCGGTCAGCAGCGCATAAAAGGCGTCGCGGTCGAGCGAGCCGATGAACAGCGCATTTGGTTCGCGTTTGGTCACCCCCCACCAGTCGGCGACCGTCATGCCCAGCGTCAGCTCGGACCCGGTTTCGATCTCGACATTGATATGGCGGCCCTGGAACAGGTCAGGGCGCAGCATCCAGGCGATCACGCAGGGGTCATGCAGGGGCGCACCCTCGCTGCCATATTTCTGGGTATCAAAGCGCTCGAAAAAGTCGGTCCAGGAGGCGACGGCCTCGCCCGCATGGGTGCCAAGCGCCCGCAGCCCGTCGATCCAGGCGCGCGAGGTCAGCGCCTTATGCGTCACATCAAGCGGCAGCACGACCAGATCCGCGCCCGAGCGGAACACGATATCGGCGGCCTCGGGGTCGACATAGATGTTGAACTCGGCCGCCGGGGTGACGTTGCCTACCTCGAAATACGCGCCGCCCATCAGCACGATGCGCTTGACGCGGGCGATGATATCGGGGGCACGGTTGAAGGCGGTGGCGATATTGGTCAGCGGCCCAAGGGTGCAAAGCGTGACCGTGCCCGGCTCTTCACGTCGTAGGGTTTCAATAATGAAATCAACGGCATGGGTGGTCTCGGCACGCAGCACCGGGTCGCCCAGATCAATCCCGTCCAGCCCGGTTGCGCCATGAACCTCTTCGGCGGTAACGCCCTCGCGTTTCAGGGGGCGGTCGCAGCCCGCGAAAACCGGCACATCGGTGCGGCCAGAGATGCCGGTGATCAGCAGCGCATTGCGCAGGGTCAGGGCCAGCGGCACATTGCCCGCAACGACGGTGATCCCCAGCACGTCCAGCTCTTCCGGGCTGGCCAGCGCCAGCAGGATCGCCACCGCATCATCCTGGCCGGGATCGGTGTCGATGATGATCTTCTGCTTTGCCGCCATGATAGTGCCATTCCCGTGCTAGCGCTTTTGCGCGATTGTTGCAGCCGGGCCGCCTCTGCGCAAGGGCGCAGAGGCGGGGGAGGGCGGCAGACGGGCTCAGGACGCCAGTGCGACGAGACCCTCTTGCGCCATGTCGTGGCGCTGGCCGTGCTGCTTTGCAAGCGCTTTGGCCATTTTGCCGCTGGCGATGGGCGCGGCGGGCAACAGGCGGCTGTCTGGCGCCTCGGTCAGGGTAAAGTAGTCGGGCACCAGCTGCTCCAGCTCGTGACGTGCCGCGTCTGACAGCGATTTTATCGCTTCGGGGCCTGGCAGCAGGGTTTCGGCAGGGGCGCCTTCGGCAAAGACGATCTCATGGCGCTCGCACAGGAAATGCACATAGGTGACATCTTTTTGCGCCTCGCAGCGCGTGATGCCTGGCCTGCCGACCAGGTGACAGGCGGGCACCAGCACCTCGTCACTGTCGCACAGCTCTCTGACACCGGGCCAGGACACCAGAACGCGGTGTTGTTGCGAAACCATCAGCTCTCGGGTCGGCATGCCGTGGCCAAGCGCACCCGGCGCGATGCGGATCGGGCGCAGCCGCTCATCCGCGATCTGGCGTGCCAGGCTGATCCGCTGCGTATTGTGCCACAGCACGCGCGCAATCCCGTCACGGGTCATGACCTCATCGCCGGGGCTGAGCTGCTCTGCCGGACGTTCGCCCTGGGGGGTGGCGATCATCGTGCCGGCGCGAAAACAGATCGGCGGCCCGCTAACAAGGTCATCGTAACGGACCGTGCCTGAGTAATGCCCGTACAGGTACTCGATCTCATCGCCCGGCGATACATGGACCGTGGTTGCATGGTACAGAGGGCCGATCGGGTTATATCCCGGTACAGGACGCCCGTCTTCCCAGGCTTTTCCAGGGATATCGGTGTTGTAGATACGTATCAGATAGACGTAACCAGTCTCGCCTGTGGTTTTGTTTACAATATCGTATCTCATAATCGACTGGACGACTTTTCGTGTCAGCCCACGGTCGTCAATATCAGCGGCCAGGACCTGCTGCGAAGTGTCATAGGTTTCATTGTTACTCGGCAGCCCATTACTTGGGGCCCCGCTCTCGTCGTCGAAAACCGGATCGTCATCAAGCACCTGCATCGTGCGTATTGCAGATGAGGCCGAAACTGTAAATTCGCCTGAACCTGTCTGCTGATCGGTGCGGCCGATATCGTGGTTCGAATACACGTTAAAACTGTAAATCATTACTTATCTCCGTGGCAGTCGTCGATTTGCCCGCGTGCCAGAAAAAAGGAAATCACAGCCAGAGAAAATCAGGCTGGTCAAAGCAGTTTCAGGCGCCACCAGGGCATATTCATGCAGAATTTACAGCATGAACTGGGCGCAAATCAGGAAACATTCTGGCTATTTTGACACATTGTCGGAGATTTATTAACGATTGCTATGATTGCAGGGTCACAGTTTTGCCTGCTTTTCTTCGGCCTTGGCGCGGTTCCACAGTGCGTCCATCTCAGCCAGATCCGATTGCGCGGGGGCGCGGCCCTCTGCGGCCAGCCAATCCTCGATCCGGTTGAAGCGGCGGGTGAACTTCTGGTTCGCGGCCCGCAGCGCCGCCTCGGGATCAACCTTCAGATGTCGCGCCAGATTGGCCATGACAAAGAAAAGATCACCCATTTCCTCGGCCAGCTCGACCTCGGTCAGGCGGTCGCGGGCCTCGACGACCTCGGCGGCCTCTTCGGTGATCTTGTCCAGAACCTGGGCTGCATCAGGCCAGTCAAACCCCACCCTTGCGGCGCGGTTTTGCAATTTCACCGCCCGGCTGAGCGCGGGCAGCGCCATGGCCACCCCGTCCAGCACCCGGGCCGGGCCGCGTTCGGCGGCTTTCAGCGTCTCCCAGTCCAGGGATTGCTGCGCGACCGATTTGTCGCGGCTTTCATCGCCAAAGACATGCGGGTGGCGTGAGACCATCTTGTCCGAGATCGCCGCGATCACATCAGGCAGCGCAAAACGCCCGGCCTCTTCGGCGATGCGCGCATGGAACACCACCTGCAACAGCAGATCCCCCAGTTCCGAGCGCAGCTCGTCCCAGGCCTCGCGCTCGATGGCATCGACCACCTCATGCGCCTCTTCCAGCGTATACTGCGCGATCGAGGCCGAGGTCTGCTCAATATCCCAGGGGCAGCCGGTTTTGGGATCGCGCAGCGCCGCCATGATGGCCACCAGCCGCGAAAGCCCGGTCTCGGCCGCAGTTTCCGCCTCAGCCGTATCAGCGGCTGTTTTGTCGCTGTCTGTATCGGGGCGGGTATGGGATAGGGTCATTGCGCACCTCTGCTGAGATAGGCCACATATTGCGGCAGATGAATCGCCCGGGGGGTCCGGGCCAGACCATATCAGGGATGATCAGCCTATGCCCGTTCTGAACCGTATCGCCTCTTACGCCGGGGAAATGAAGGGCTGGCGTCACCATCTTCACGCCAATCCCGAGCTGGAGTTTGACTGCCACAAGACCGCGGCCTTCATCGTGGAACGGCTGCGCGAATTCGGCGTCGATGAGATCCATGAGGGGATTGCTACCTCGGGCGTGGTGGCGATCATTGACGGGCGTGGTCCGGGGCTGGTGATTGGCCTGCGCGCCGATATGGACGCGCTGCCGATCACCGAGATCACCGGCGCCGAACATGCAAGCCAGGTGCCGGGCCGCATGCATGCCTGTGGCCATGACGGCCATGTGACGATGCTGCTGGGCGCGGCGAAATACCTGACCGAGACCCGCAATTTCACCGGCAGCGTGGCGCTGATCTTCCAGCCCGCCGAGGAAGAGGGCGGCGGCGGCGAGGTCATGGTGCGCGAGGGCATCATGGACCGCTTCAACATCGCCCGCGTCTTTGGCATCCATAATGCGCCGAACCTGCCGCTGGGCCATTTCCAGACCACGCCAGGGCCGATCATGGCCTCGGTCGATACGGCCTATGTCACGGTCACGGGGCTTGGCGGTCACGCCGCGACGCCGCATGAATGCGTCGATCCGGTGGTGGCGATTGTGGCTATGGTGCAGGCGCTGCAGACCATCATCCCGCGCAATGTCTATGCGCTGGATGAGGCGATCCTGTCGGTCACGATGATCCACACCGGCTCGGCCTCGAATATCATCCCCGAGGATGGCACCTTTGCCGCGACCATCCGCGCCTTCCGCCCCGATGTGCGCGAGCTGCTGAAAAAGCGCTTCCATGAGATTGTCGAGGGCACGGCGGCGGCCTTTGGCGTCAAGGCTGCGATCACCTATGAATGGGGCTATCCGGCGACCATCAATGACGAGAAGGAAACCGGATTTGCCGCAGCTGTGGCGCGGGAAATCTCGGGCGATCAGGCGGTGAATGACACCTCAAACCGTGAGATGGGGTCCGAGGATTTCTCTTACATGCTTGAGGCGCGGCCGGGGTCTTACCTCTTCCTTGGCATCGGGCCGGGGGCGGGGCTGCACCATGCCGCCTATGACTTCAACGATGAGGCCGCGCCCTATGGGGCAAGCTTCCTCGCCCGTCTGGTCGAGCGCGCGCAGCCGCTGTAAGCGGAACAGAAATGTCAGGAAAGGGGTGTAACATCTTGCCGATAAACGGATATTCGATTTTTCTGGCGGCGGCTTTGGCTGCTGCGCCCCTTTTCGCCACTTCGGCCCGGGCCGATGACAGCGATTTCTTCCTCAGCCCCACAGGCAATATCCATTGCCTCTATGATGACGGCGATTATGGCGATCAGAAACAGTCGCCATGGCTGCGCTGCGATATGGTGCAGGCCACCCAGACCTATACAACCCCGCCTGAGGGCTGCGATCTGGACTGGGGCACATCTTTCTATGTCGGTGACACGGGTCGGGCCGGGCTGACCTGCCACGGCGATACGATCCAGAACCCGAACGGCCGGGTGCTGCCCTACGGCGAAAGCATCACCTTCGACACCATCCGCTGCAAATCAGAGCGCAGCGGCGTCACCTGCCGCAACCTTGATGGCCATGGCTTTACCCTGTCACGGGCAAAGCAAAAGCTGTTCTGAGGCAGGCAGATCCCCTTGACCGCAGGCCCACATCACGGCAGGGGTTGATCCATGCTGCCAATGGACAAACTCGCCCGCATCACCCAGCGTTTCGAATATGTCGAGGCGCGTCTGAACGCAGGCGCCTCTGCCGCCGAGATCGCGGGGCTCAGCCGCGAATATTCCGATCTGAAATCCGTCGTCGCCGGGATTGAGGCCTGGCATCGCGCCAGCCAGGATCTGACCGACGCCGAGGCGATGCTGGCGGATCCCGAAATGCGGGCGCTGGCCGAGGAAGAGCTGCCCCGCCTGCGGGCCCTGCTGCCAGAGATGGAGCATCAGCTGCGCTTAGCGCTTTTGCCCAAAGATGCCGCAGATGAGCGCGCCGCGATCCTGGAGATCCGGCCCGGCACAGGCGGCGAAGAGGCCAGCCTTTTCGCGGGCGATCTGGCGCGGATGTATCAGCGCTATGCCGAGGGCCAGGGCTGGCGCTTTGAGGTGCTGGAAAGCCAGCTTTCCGATCTGGGGGGCGTGAAGGAATTCACCGCCCATATTCAGGGCGCGGGCGTCTATGCGCGCCTCAAATACGAATCGGGCGTCCACCGTGTGCAGCGGGTGCCAGAGACCGAGGCCGGCGGGCGCATCCATACCTCTGCCGCGACCGTTGCCGTGCTGCCAGAGGCCGAAGAGGTCGATATCGACATCCCCGCCAGCGACATCCGAATTGATACGATGCGGGCCTCGGGCGCGGGCGGCCAGCATGTGAACACCACCGACTCGGCGGTCAGGATCACCCATATTCCCACGGGGATCATCGTCACCTCATCCGAGAAGTCGCAGCACCAGAACCGCGCCAATGCCATGGCGGTGCTGCGGGCCCGGCTTTATGAGCGCGAGCGTGACCGTCTTGACGCCGAACGCGCGGCGGATCGGAAATCCCAGGTCGGCTCTGGCGACAGGTCTGGACGGATCCGCACCTATAACTTCCCGCAAGGAAGGATGACCGACCACCGCATCAACCTGACGCTTTATGCGCTGACGCAGATCATCCAGGGCGACCTGGGTGAGGTGATCGACGCGCTGATCGCCCATGACCAGGCCGCACGCCTGGCCGAGGAAGGGCTATGAGCGCGAAACTGGCGCTGATCCCGGCCATCGCCCGCCTGAGGGATGCAGGCGTCGAGGATCCGGCCCGCGATGCGCGGATCCTGCTGGCCCATGCGATGGGCATCGGGGCGGATCGGCTGACGCTGCATCTGACCGACCCGCTGCAGGCACCTGCTGCCGCCCGGTTTGAGGCGGCGATCGCGGATCGCGCCGCCCGCCGCCCGGTCTCTCAGATCATCGGCAGCCGGCTGTTCTATGGGCGGCGTTTCATCGTGACCGCCGACACGCTGGACCCGCGCCCCGAGACTGAAATCCTGATCGAAGAGGCGTTACGCGCCCCCTTTGACACCGTGCTTGATATTGGCACCGGCACCGGGGCGATCCTGCTGACCCTTTTGGCCGAACGCCCGCAGGCCCAGGGCATGGGCTCTGACCTTTCGGCGGCGGCGCTGGCTGTGGCGGGCCGCAATGCCGGGGCGCTGGACCTTTCGCCCCGCGCCCGGTTTCAGCAGACCAGCTGGCTTGAGGGCGTCAGCGGGCGCTTTGATCTGATCGTCTCGAACCCGCCCTATATCGCGCTTGCGGAAATGGCCGGGCTTGAGCCCGAGGTCCGCGAGCACGAGCCGCATCTGGCGCTGACCGACGGGGCTGACGGGCTGACCGCCTACCGCGAGATCACCGCCCAGGCCCCCGAACATCTGGCCCCGGGCGGGCGGCTGATCTTTGAGATCGGCTTTGCCCAGGGCCAGGCTGTTGCGTGGCTGATGGCAGATGCGGGGCTGCGCGATATCCGGGTGATTGCCGATCTTGCCGGGCATGACCGGGTGGTCTGCGGCTGTCTTTAAGCCCGATGACTGCTGGGTTTTCACCCATTGAATCCGGCAAAACCGCAACTATATGCAAATTCTGTGTAAAAACACCGCCGCTGGCAGCACGTTCAGGCAGAATCATCTTGCCAGCCTGTCGCCTGCGTGGTTTAGCAGACGAATGTGGAGGATTTAGCGCGCAACGTGCTGTCCCTGCAAAAACCCGATCCCGCCCCAATCTCTTTTTGTCGCCTGAAGCGGCACTGATGGGGGCCACGGTGATCCCTGGATATTAGGCAAAGATGCGCTCTTCCAAGAAACGCTCGCGTTCCAGTCAGAACCGCCCGCGCTCGCTCGGCAATATCGTCAATCGTGTGTTCGATTCGTCGGGGCCAGAGGGTAAGGTGCGCGGGACGCCGCAGCAGATTATCGAGAAATACCAGACGCTGGCGCGTGACGCCCAGCTGTCGAACGACCGCGTGGCAGCAGAGAATTTCCTCCAGCATGCCGAGCATTACACCCGCATGCTGGCCGAGGCGCAGCGTGAACTGGCAGCCGAGCAGGAAGCTCGGCAGCAGCAATATCAAAACAGCAACCAGAATGGCGGCCAGAACTCTGGCAATCCGCA
The DNA here is from genome assembly GCF_013155295.1 of Pseudogemmobacter hezensis. Classification (GTDB taxonomy): domain Bacteria; phylum Pseudomonadota; class Alphaproteobacteria; order Rhodobacterales; family Rhodobacteraceae; genus Pseudogemmobacter; species Pseudogemmobacter hezensis. The sequence goes on from NZ_JABJXT010000009.1 coordinate 40,015, forward strand.
GTCTGGCAATCCGCAGTCTGGAAATCCGAACTCTGGTAACCAGAACGCGGGCAACCAGAATGGCGGCAATCAAAACGGTGGCAATCAAAACGGTGGCGGCCGCGACTATCGTGAGCGCAACGAGCACCGCAATGATCGGGGCGACCGCAATGATCGGAGCGACCGTGGTGACCGCGCCGACCGGGGCGAGCGCAACGACCGGGGCGAGCGCGAAAACCGCAATGATCAGCGCCCGCCACGCGATGAGAACCGCCAGCCCGCAGCCGCTCAGGTGATTGATTTCGGCGGCGAGACCAGCGGCCTTGTCGATCTGCCAGAGAGCAATCAGCCCGAAAGCAGGGCGACCGGGGCCCGCAGCAGTGCTGAGGATGCAGCGGATACGCCGCTTTTCGCATCGGCCCGCAATGAGACAGAGGCGGATGGCGCCGTGACAGAAGCAGCGGCGGCGCCTGCTGCCCGTGCACGCAATACCCGTGCACCGCGTCGTGAAAGCGGTGCGGATGCGGGCGCGACCGGGAATGCCGATGGTGCGAAAGCCCCGCGCAATCAGATCCGCCAGCCGCGCCGCGATGCTGCGGCAGCCGAAGCCACGGGCGAGGGCGAAGGCCCTGGCGAAGCCGGTGTCGCATCGGCTGATGAGGCGCCAAAGCCCCGTCGTCAAAGCCGCGCGCGTAAGGCCGATGTTGCGGCTGACAGCAATGGTGCCCCTGAGGCGGCCGAGTAAGCGGGGCCAATGCGGGCCGGATGGATTGATCATCCTGGCCCGTCTGCCCTGGCGGCCTGGTCCCTGGCGGCCTGGATCGCGTGCCACGCGTGATAAGCCTGAGATAAGTTCAGACGTGATACATTCAAAAGCCGCCCGGTTCGGGGCGGCTTTTTTCGCAACTGTGCCTGGTGGCGGTGGAGGGCCGGCCCCGCTTTGCGGCCTCAGGGGGCCTCGGCCAGATTGCGGGCGAGGGCGCAGAACTGCTCCAGTCCGATTTCCTCGGCCCGTGCCGTGGGCGCGATGCCTACGGCCTCCAGACGCGCCTCGATATCGGGGCCCAGGCCTTTCAGCGATGAACGCAGCATCTTGCGGCGCTGACCAAAGGCCATCGTCGTCACCCGGTTCAGCACCTTGCCATCGGCAGGAAAGCGCGGCTCTTCCAGCCGGGTCAGATGCACCACGGCAGAATGCACCTTGGGCGCGGGCGTAAAGGCCTCGGGCGGCAGCGACATCACGATCCGCGCATCGGCCCGCCAATGAACCAGCAGCGCCAGCCGCCCATAGTGATCACTGCCCGGCTTTGCGATGATCCGCTCGGCCACTTCTTTCTGGAACATCAGCGTCAGGCTCTGCCAGAAGGGGGGCCAGATCGTCGGCGAAAGCCAGCGGATCAGCAGTTCCGTCCCCACATTATAGGGCAGGTTTGACACGATTTTGACCGGAGGCGTCAGATGCGCCGCCATATCCAGTTCAAGCGCGTCGCCCTGCAACACGCTGAGGCGGCCGGGATAGGCCTCGGCGATTTCCTGCAGCGCGGGCAGCGCCCTTGGGTCTTTCTCGACCGCAACCACGCGCCGCGCACCTTCGGCCAATAGGCCGCGCGTCAGCCCGCCGGGGCCAGGCCCGACCTCAAGCACGTCAGAGCCGCTCAGATCACCGGCCGAGCGGGCGATCTTTGAGGTCAGGTTCAGATCGAGCAGAAAATTCTGCCCCAGCTGCTTTTTGGCGACCAGATCATGCGCCCGGATCACCTCACGCAGAGGCGGCAGCCCGTCGATTGTTGCCATGAAACACCTCCTGCAGAGTTGCGCGGCGGCAGGGGTCAGGGGTGGCGGATGATCGCGGCGTGGCGCATTTCCTCGAGATAATTCTCGGCCAGACCATCCAGCTTCTGGTTCATGACGATCTCTTTGACGCGGTCGCGGTTCGGGGGCGGATCCATGATCGGCTCGCGCTTGCAAAGCATGATCAGCCTGCGCCAGCCATCCCCGCGCGAGGTCGTGGTGAACTCGCCGATATCCAGTTTGGACAGCGCGATAGCCACATCCTGGGGCAGCTCTGAGACGGGCTGTTCCTTGACCGTCATATTGGCGGGCGGCAGGTTTTTCACCAGCGCGTAAAGATCATTGCAGCTGTCGGTGCCGGCGCTGATCCGGCCCAGCTCTTCGGGGGTGTCGGGGAACAGAAGATTGGCCCATTCGACCTTAACGCTGATCGGCGCGGCCTTTTCATCCATGGCAATCGCGCGCAGCTGGAACAGAACCACCGCGCCCGGCACCGCAATCGGGGCCGAGGTCTGGCCGGGCGACAGCGCCAGCAGCTGGGTGGCAATCGGGCCGGGCAGGTTGGAAAGCTGCAGCCACTCGGGCACCCGGCCGCCATTCGGCGCGGTAGGCGCGGCGGAATAGTTGCGGGCGGCGGCGGCAAAAGCGCCCTCGCTGCGCAGATCCTGCGACAGGCGCTGCGCCTGCGCCATTGCGGCGTCTTCGTTGCCGGGTTCGGCCGGGATCACCAGCTCTGAGACCTGCACCTTCATCGCCTTTGGACGGGTGCTGGCGGCCAGGTATTTGTCGACATCCGCCTCTGAGGCAGGGACGCGGTTCGAGAAACGATCCCGCACGATCTTGCGCCAGACTGCGCCCGCCTGGACGAAATCACGATAGGTTTCGGCCGAGATCCCGGCCTTTTGCAACTCGCCGACCAGCTGATCGGCGGTCATGCTTGCGCGGCCTGCGAATTCTTCCATGCCTGCGGTCAGCTCTTCTGGCGTCAGCTTCACGCCCAGCCGCTTTGCCTCGCTCATGCGCAGACGGTCGTCGATCAGCGATTTCAGCGCCTCGGCCTCGGGGTCGCCGGGGGCGTTCAGCACCTGCATGAAGCGGGCACGCTGCTGCACCTCAAACTCGGTGATCACCTGGTCATTGACATAGACGCGCGGCGCGAAAAGGTTCTGCGCCATCGCAGGCGGGGCGCTCAGCGCCAGCATGGGCAGGCCGGGCGCGGCCGCCGTCATTCCGGCCAGGGCCAGCGCAAGGATCTGCATCCGCAGGGGCTGCGCTTTTGCGGCCCGCGCTTTGATCATGCGGCGATCCGCGTTGCGCGAAGTTTTATCAGCTTTTGCCATCTGTCTGACCGTCTGCCCGTATAAGTGCTGTCGCATAAGTTCTGTCGTATTCCTGCCGTCTATGCCTGCCATTCCCACAGGCCCGGTGCAAGGGCCAGGCGCTGATGCAGGCCGGGATCGGCAATCGTCGTCCTTGTTCACTCTGGCCCATTCGTTTCGGTTTGGCCCGTCTGGTCTGATCCGCCGCATCGCACAGGCGAATACACCCTCAGTAACAGCGCCGCGCCGGGCCTGCCGCCTTGCCGCTGCCAAAGCCGATCAGATCCACCGAGAGGCCGAAGGATGTGGTCGGGTCCACACTAGCCGAGGTGGTGAAACGGCGCGAGAGCGAAAGATCGACGACCACGCATTCATTGCGATACTCAAAGCCTACGCCGGCAATGGTGCCGCGGTTCTCGTCGAAGTCATAGCGGCCCTCGGCCTTGGCCCGCAGCGCCGGATTGACCGTCCAGGCGGCATCGAAGGTCAGCTCGCGGGTGGGGTCGGGGCGATTCTCCTGGGGATCGGCAATCGACCACAGCGCCGACGAGGACAGCGTCAGCCAGTCATTCGAGGAAGAGATCCGCAGCTCGGCCTTGGTTGGGTCCATATCGTCGCCGATCACCGTGCGCCCGCTGGCCGAGATGCCATTGGGCAGGTTGATTGCAGCCGCCAGCAGCCAGTCGGAATGCATCCCGTTCAGACCCGAGGCATTGCTGAAATTGTCGGTGTCAGAGCGGCGAAAGACCTTGCCCATGGTGAAGGTGGCATTCCAGCCTGCCGGATCATAGCGCGTCCAGCTGAGGCCGACATTGGCGCGGCTGGATTGTTCAATCGCGTCAGAGCCGGGAAAGCGATCCAGCGACCAGATATTGCCCTCGTCAAATTCGACCAGCACCGAATCCTCATTGGGCAGGCCAGAGCGGTCGCGGGTGGCACCGATCAGCTGCACCACCGGCTCCAGCACATGGGTTGCGCCACTGGCGGCAGCCTTGACCAGCGGCCAGCGCAGCTCCAGCCCGGCGGCGGCATGGCTGCGGGTATAGCGCCCCTCGAAAACCGCATCCTGGCGCAGGCGGTAGGCATCGACCTGTGCCTCACCCAATAGCGTGGCCACAAGGCCCTGATCCGAGACAAAGCTGCGCCGCCAGTCGAAGCGCGCCGAAAGGCGGCTGACATCGCGCCCGTCCGAGATACGGCTGAGTGCGCCTGCGGGCCGGGTTATATATGGGCTGGATGAGGTGCGGTAATGCGAGTGCCATTGCAGCCGGAAACCGCCCATCCCGCCCAGGGGCCCCAGCGAAAAGCGGCGCTGCAGCGTGGCATCGCCCACCAGGGATGGCAGGGTATTGTTGTCCTCATCATCCCTCAGCGACTGGAAGCTGACCATGCGCGCCGAGAAAAAGCCGTTGCGGCGCACCCGGCTGACCTCAACCCGGCTGTCGAGGCGGTCGGCATCGGAATAGCCGTAGTCCAGCAGATAGGCATTGTCCGAGGTGGTCTGGATGTCAAAGGACAGCCGGAAATCTTCGGGCAGGCGAAAGCCGCCGCGGGCGCGGAACCAGCCGCGGGTGTCGTCGTCGGTCAGCCGGTCATTGGTCAGCGCCCCTTCCAGCTCAATCGCGCCGGTGCGAAAGGCCTGGCGGTAGCGCAGCTCGATGGTCTGGCTGTCGCGGGTGCTGAGATAGGGGGTGATGGTCAGATCGCGGCTGTCACCAAGCGCGATGAAATAGGGCAGTTTCAGCCCGGTCCCCAGCGTCGAGGTGGTGCGCAGGCGCGGCGCCAGAAAGCCCGTGGCGCGGTCAAGCGTCGGGTCTGGCAGGCGCAGGCGCGGAATATAGGCCACGGGCAGGCCTGCGACGCGGAACTGGGCGTTTTCAAAGAAGATCATCCGCTCTTCTTTGTCGTGGATCACCCGTTTTGCGCGGATTTCCCACAAAGGGGTGGGGCGGGCGGCGCAGACCTTGCACGAAGAGGCCAGCACATTGTTCATCGCCGTATAGCGCCCGCCGACGCGGGCGATATTCCCGGCCGCCAGCTGCAGCTGACGGTCATAAACGACGCGGGCGCTTTGCAGGATCCCCTCAGACATATCGGTCGAAAGCTCGGCCTGTGAGGCCAGGATCACCACGCCGCCGGTGGCATCAGTCAGGGTCAGCGGCCCCTCGATCTGCAGGCGGTCGGTTGATTTGTCATAGATCACGCGGCTTGCGGTCAGGCGCTGGCCGTCCTGAAAGACCTCGACCTTGCCAGAGGCGATCAGGCGGTTTTCGCTGGCAATCTCAAGCCGGTCAGAGATCAGGGTGGCGCGTTTTGCCTCATCCGGCTGGCTGTGGTCTGTCGTGCTGTCAGCCGTGTCGAAGCCCTGGGCGAAAAGGGCCGCGGGGGCTGCGCTGCTGCACAAAAGCGCGATGGTCAGTGTTGCAAACAGGCGGCGAAACCGCATCTCAACCGTCCTCCAGATGCAACAACAAACCAAGCGCCAGCATAACCGCCGCGACGGGCGGGCTCCATGCGGCAAGAGATACCGGAATTTGCCCGCTCTCGCCAAGGGCCTGCGCGAAATTGCGCAGGAAAAACAGCGCAAAGCCCGCAAGGATGGCGTAAAGCACACGGATCCCGGTCTTTCCGGCCCTTGTATGGCGCATGGTAAAGCCCGCAGCGACCAGCACCATGGCGGTCAGCAAAAGCGGTTGGGCCAGCTCCATCTGGAACCAGAGTTTGTAGGATCGTGCTGAGAACCCCGCCTGTTCCAGTCCCTTGATATAAGAGGGCAGCTGCCAGACCGGCACCGCCGAGGGGGTGCCGAAACTGTCGCGGATCCGCTCTGGCGTCAGGTCAGAGGGCAGACGGGTGCCATCGGGCCAGCTTTGCACCGACAGCTCGGGATTGGCGGCGGAAAGGTTCCAGACCCGCGCCCCCTCCAGCGACCAGGCGCCGGGCAAAAGACGGGCCTGACGGGCCTCGATCCGGGTGACGGGCAGGCCCTCCTGGCCAAAGGTCAGGAAGGTGACGCCGCTGAGTTCAGTGCCGTCGAAATTGGCGCGGGCGGCCTGGATCACTGTCTGGCCATAACTGCCGCCCTGGCGCAGCCAAAGCCCCGAGTCAGAGACCGAAAGCACCGAACTGCCCTCGGCCGCATAGCGGGCCGAAAGGTCGTCATAGGCCCGCGAGGTGGCCGCAACCAGCGGGTTCAGCACCGCAACCGCCAGCACCCCGATCAGCGTTGCCACCACCACAGGTGCCGCCAGAAACCGCAGCCCCGAGCGCCCGGCGGCCCGCACCACCACCAGCTCGGACGAGCGTGCCAGCGACAGGAAAAGCGCAATCGCCCCCATCACGAAGATCAGCGGCAAAATGCGGTAAAGCGTTTCGGGCACATTCAGCAGCGAGAGGTGAAAGGCATTGCCGAGGCTTGCGCCCTTGCCAGAGAATTTGCGCAGCTGCTCGATCATGTCGATCAGCATCAGAATGCCGAAAAACACCAGGAAAACCTGACCCACCGTCATGGCAAAGCGGCGTGTGATGTAGAAAGACAGTGTCATGCGCGCGCCTCACTGTCCGTGCCGCCATCGGCGGCTTTGTTCCTGATCCGGCGGGGTCTGCCTGCAACCCACAAAAGGATCACCGACAGGATCGCGCCTGCCAGCGGCGCGGCATAGACCAGCGGCCAGCGGGCCTCAGATCGCAATGCGGCACCGGATCCGGCGGTTGATACCAGCTGCATCAGGATGATCAGCACCACCGCGCCGGCAATCTGTTTCCACAGGCCAAAGCGCGAATAGCCCCCCAGCATCAGCGCCGAAAAACCCAGAAGCGGCGCGACAAGGCCCAGAAGCGCGCTGGAGATCCGGCCATGCCCCTCTTCCAGCAGTTTGGCGCGGCCCTCTCCGGTCTCATCCTGCACGGCCTGATCGGCACGCAGCAGGGCAGGCGTCGGCATCTCGCGCAGATTGCGGGTGCCGCTGGCCCTGACATTGATGATCCCCGCCATATCAAGGGTGAAATCGGCAAAGCGGGTGACGGAAAGCCTGCGATCCTCATCGCGGGTCACGCTTTGCGCCATGCCGTCCAGCATCACCAGCCGCGGCGCGGGATCGCCGCGCACGATCAGCGCCTGGCGGGCGGTATAGGTGACGCGCTCTTTCGGATCACGCTCATCGGTCAGGAAAATATCGTTCAGCTCGCCTTGCTGGCTGATCTCGCGGATGTAAAGCGTGACGCCATCGGCCGGATGCATGAAGCGCCCCTCATTGAGGAAACGCGCGGTGATGTTCTCGGATATCTCGGCCGAGCGTTCCGACAGTCGCGCCTGGCTTTGCGGCACCAGGAAATTGGTCAGCACCATCTGCATGCCAAAGACGCAGATCCCGAAGAACAGCACCGGACGCGCCAGCCGGAACGCCGAGAACCCGGTGGCCTGCATCACCACCAGTTCCGAATCCTGCATCAGCCGGTTGATCGCATAAAGGCAGGCCGCAAAGGCCGAGACAGGCAGCACCAGCCGGATCACATTTGGAAGTGTCAGCAGCGAAAACTCGACAAAGACCAGCGCCGTCTGACCGTCACCGATCAGCTGGTCAAACAGCCCTACAGCCCGATTGACCCAATAGACCGCCACCAGCACCAGGCTGAAAAAGCCGAACAGGGCCAAAAGCTGAGACAGAAGGTAACGGTCGAATTTCGACAAGTTTAATCTCGCCTGAGGTTCTGGTCAGATTTCCTGGTCCGCATTTAGGCCCGAAGGCGGCAGACCCGCAAGCGACAGATCGGATATTTGGCGCAACTGCGGGCGAAAACCCGCTTTCGGCCGGGCTGGGGGCCGGGCGGCGAAAATTCTGCGGTCGTTAAAACTGATCTCTGGTCAAGCCCGGCGCAGAGGTCTAGCTTTGCGCGAAGGGCAGGATCCAGGGGGCCAGGAGGTCGGGATCCGCTGCTGCCCGAGTTGATTTTTTGACAGGAAAACAAAACCATGTCGCAACCAGTTCAGATCCGGTTTGAAGAGGCGCAAGAGGCGGATCTGACCGCTCTCACCGGGCAGATCGCCATTTTTGCCGATGCAGCCGCCCCTTTGTCGCCGCTTGCACGCAAGCTGGACCGGGCGGCGAAGGGCGCTTTCAGCCGGGCCGTCGCCTCTGACGCCTTTGCAAAGCTGAAGCCCGGCGAAGGGCTTGAGCTGGCTTTCCCCGCAGGCCTTGCCGCTGATGCGGTGCAGATCCTGCGCCTGCCCAAACGCACCGATACCCAGGCCGCCCGCAAGGCAGGTGCGGTGATCGGTGCTGCGCATCGCAGCCAGCCGCTGACCGTCCTGGCCGAGGGGCACCCGAAAAGCGCCGAGATCGCCTTTGGTCTGGCGATCAGGGCCTATGAGTTTGAGATCTACCGCTCGGGCGAGAAAAAGCCCTGGGGCCCGGTCGCGTTCCGGGTGACGAAGCCCGAAGAGGTCGCGGCCAGTGCGGCCCCGCTGGCGGCCCTGGCGGAAGGGGTGTTCTTCACCCGCGATCTGATCAATGAGCCCGCCAATGTGCTGACGACATTCGAGTTCGCCGCCCGGCTGGCCGCCATGCAGGAGCTGGGTCTTGATGTCGAGATCCTTGAGGAAGAAGAGCTTGAACGGCTTGGCATGCGGGCGCTGCTGGGGGTCGGGCAGGGGTCCGAGAGCCCCTCGAAAGTGGTGGTGATGCAATGGCGCGGCGGCGCGAAGGATGAGGCTCCGCTGGCGCTGATCGGCAAGGGCGTCTGTTTCGACACTGGCGGTATCAGCCTGAAGCCTGCCGCCGGCATGGAAGATATGGTGATGGATATGGGCGGCGCTGGCACGGTGGCGGGCGTTATGCGCACCCTGGCCCTGCGCAAGGCCAAAACCAATGTCGTGGGTATCGTTGGCCTGGTTGAGAATATGCCCGATGGCCGTGCGCAGCGCCCCGGCGATGTGGTGAAGTCCATGAAGGGCGACACGATCGAGGTCATCAATACTGACGCCGAGGGCCGTCTCGTGCTGGCCGATGTGCTTTGGTATGCGCAGGAGCGTTTCAGCCCGCGTGGCATGATCGATCTGGCGACGCTGACGGGGGCGGTGATTGTCGCGCTTGGCAATGAGAATGCGGGCGTGTTCTCGAATGATGACACGCTTTGCAACGCCTTCCTGAAAGCCGCCGAGGCCGAGGCCGAGGGCGCCTGGCGTCTGCCTCTGGGCGACGCCTATGATGCGATGCTGAAAAGCCGCGTCGCCGATATGCGCAATTCCTGTGGGCGCGAGGCGGGCTCGATCACCGCGGCGCAGTTCCTGCAGCGGTTCGTGAAGGCCGATATGCCCTGGATCCACCTGGATATCGCGGGCACGGCCTGGGCGAAATCGGGCACCGCTTTCAGCCCCAAAGGTGCGACGGGCTGGGGGGTGCGGGCGCTGAACCGCCTGATCCAGGATCGGTTCGAGGGCTGAGGGGCCGATGGGGGCTGTCAAATTCTATCATCTGACCGGCCGCAGCCTTGTTGAGGCTGCGCGCCCCATCCTGACCCAGGCGCTGGCCCAGGGCTGGCGGGTCATGATGCGCAGCCCCTCGCGCCCGCTGTTGCAGGAGCTGGATCTTCAGCTTTGGCAGCCGAGCGTCAGCTTCCTGCCCCATGGCCTGGAGGGCGGCGCGCATGACAGCACGCAGCCCGTGCTTTTGGGGGCGGGGGCGGCGGTCAATGGGGCAAAGGCGGTCATGCTGCTGCCTGGCGCGGTGATCGACCCGGACGAGGCCGCCCGGATGGAGCGGGTCTGGCTGCTGTTTGAGGATGCCGATGATCAGCAGATGAAGGCAGCCCGCCAGGAGTGGAGGGCGGTGGTGGCCGCAGGTCTGGTGGCGGAATACTGGTCGGATGAAACCGGACGTTGGGTGATGAAAACCTCAACCGGCGGCGCGGCGGGCTAAGACGGCTGGCCTTCCGGCGGGCGCGGCTATGCCTTTCTCAGCGCGTCAGGATCATCCGGTCGCCCTCAATGCGGATCGAAAAGCGGCGCAGGTAATCCATGCCCAGCAGCGAGCCGTCCATCTCGCCCTCATTGACCCAGGCATCGACACCGTAATCGTCGAAGGGCCCAAAGCTCACCTGATCCAGCCCGACGCGGGCGGTGCGCACGATGCCATTGGCGGTAGAGGCCTCACCGAAATAGCGCAGCTCATCAGGGTGAAAGCCCAGCCGTTCGGCGTCTTTCTGGGTCAGCACCATATTGGTCGCTCCGGTATCGACCATGAAAAACACCTCGGTCTGATTGATGTCGATGGCGGCGTAGAAATGGCCATCAGCGGCGCGACGCAGCACCATCTCGCCCGCATCGCTGGCCATCTGGCGCGGGCGGCTGCCGGAGTTGATGTCCTGCCACAGCCCATATCCGGCGGCGAGGCCGACAAAAATCAGCCCCCAGGCCGCAAAACTGCGCATCGCCACACCCATGCGGCCGCGATATTCAACCATCATCCAGCCACCAAGGGCCGCCAGCAACAGGCTGAGATAAACAAGGCGCGGCCACAGTTCTGAATCCATCACTCTCTCCGATTGCGCGCGGCGCAGCTGCTTTGGGGCGCGGCCAATGGGCCGGAGTATGGGCGAAAGCCCTGCATTGGGAAAGGGTGTTCAGCCCGCAATCAGGCCGGTCTGGCGCACCCCGTCGATCACGAATTGCACAGAAAGCGCGGCCAGCAGCATCCCCAGCAACCGGGTGATCACCACGGTTCCGGTGCGGCCCAAAAGCCGCTCGATCGGTGGTGAGGCCAGCAGGAACAGGAAGGTGACCAGCATGATTGCGCCCAGCAAAAGGATCACCCCCAGTTTGGCGCTGATCCCGTCGCCCGCCTGGCCCATCAAAAGGATCATGGTGGCAATCGCGCCGGGGCCCGCGATCAGCGGTGTGGCCAGCGGAAAGACCGAAGGATCATGATCAGGGTCGGGAAGCTGCCCCTCACGCCGCTGGGTGCGGCGTTCAAACAGCATATCCAGCGCGGTCAGGAACAGAAGAATGCCGCCTGCGATGCGGAAGGCGGGCATTGAGATGCCGATAAAGCCAAGGATCTTTTCGCCAAACAGCCCAAAGACCAGCAAGAGGAAGGCCGCGATCAGGCAGGCGCGCCGCGCCATTGCACGGCGGCGGGCGGTATCCATCCCCTGGGTCAGGGCGATGAACAAAGGCACCAGTCCTGGCGGGTCGATCACCACGAAAAGCGTGGCAAAGGCGGTAATAAGAAATGCACTGTCCATATGTGACTGTCAGCGCCGCAGGCGGGCCAGGTCAAGGAAAATCATCGTAAAAACCGGGCTTTCGCCCTGAAATGCGAAAAGGGGAAGGCGGCTGGCCTTCCCATTTGTCTGACTGTGATCATCTGGCCCGGCGACAGCACGATGCTCAGGCGTAGCTAACGCCGGGCCCAGGCGGGACTTATGCCAGGCTTACTTGCCCAGGGTTACAAAACGGCCTTCATCGGCGATGAAGCTTTTCTCCTGGAAGCCAGCCTCATTCGAGCCAAAGGGAAGCTGCGCCTGCAGTTTCCAGCTGGCGGGGATGTTGAACTCTTTGGCGAAGGGCTCGTCGGCGATCGGGCTGTAGTGCTGCAGGCTGCCGCCGATGCCCTCTTCGGCCAGGGCGGTCCAGACGGCGATTTGCGCCATGCCTGCCGAATGCAGCGAGAAGCCGGGGAAGGCCTCAGCGTAAAGCGGGTAGTTTTCCTGCAGGCCTTTGATGGTGTCCTGGTCTTCATAGAACAGAACGGTGCCAACGCCTGCGGCAAAGCTTTTCAGCTTGGCCTCGGTGCCGGCGAATTGCTCGGCGGGAAGGCAGGCGCGCAGCACATCGGCGATCAGCGCCCAGGCTTTCTCGCTGCGCTCACCGAACAGGATCACGGCCCGCGCGCTTTGCGAGTTGAAGGACGAAGGCGAGAGGCGGATCGCCTCTTTGATCAGCGCCTCGATCTCATCATTCGAGAGCGAGACATTGCGGCCAAGCGCATATTGCGAGCGACGTTTGGCAAGAAGTTCGAGCGTTTTCGACATTATCCGAAGCCTTAACAGATGCCGCCGCAGCGGCGTTTTCGTTGCCGCAAAGAAACGCCCTGATCAGAAGAATTTCAACCCAGGACAACTGTGCACAGGCGAACAACCCGGGTTCATCTGTGCGTCAGTTATGGATTGGCTTTCTCCAGCGCCTCCTGGGCCTTCATCCAAAGCGCCTCGGCACGGTCAAGCGCCTCCATCACCTCGGCGTATTTGCGATTCCAGACCCCCAGGTCGCCCTTACGGTCATCCTCATAAAGCGCGGGATCGGCCAGTTTTACCGCCAGTTTGGCGCGCATATCCTCGATCTTGGCGACACGCTCTTCGCATTTCCTGAGTTCCGCCTTCAGCGCCGAGATCTCTTCGCGGCTGGCTTTCTTCGGCTTTTCAACGGCTTTTGCAGGCTTTTGCGCCTCATCCGGGGTCAAAAGCAGGCGGCGGTAATCTTCGAGATCGCCATTATAGGGCTCGACCGCGCCGCCTTTGACCAGCCAGAGCCGGTCGGCCACCAGGCTGAGCAGATGCATGTCGTGGCTGACCAGGATCACCGCACCGGAGTATTCGGTCAGCGCCTCGACCAGCGCCTCGCGGCTTTCAATGTCGAGGTGGTTGGTCGGCTCGTCGAGGATCAGCATATGCGGCGCGTCGATGGTGGCAAGCAGCAGCGAAAGCCGCGCCTTCTGGCCGCCTGAAAGCCGCCCAACGGCGGTTTCCGCCTGATCCGCGCCAAGGCCGAAGCCCGCCAGCCGCGCACGCAGCTTCGCCTGATGCTCAGACGGGCGCAGACGCTGGATATGCTGCAGCGGCGTCTCGTCGATATAAAGCTCATCAACCTGGTGCTGGGCGAAATAGCCAATCCGCAGCTTTGACGAACGTGTGACGGTGCCGCCCGCTTCCTTCAGCTTGCCCGCAAGCAGTTTGGAAAGGGTTGATTTCCCCTCTCCATTGCGGCCCAAAAGCGCGATGCGGTCATCCTGGTCGATCCTGAGCGACAGTTTCTTCAGAACCGGCGGCCCGTCATAGCCGACGCTCGCACCATCCAGCGTCAGAATGGGGGGTGAAAGCTCTTCGGGCTCGGGGAAGGTGAAAACCGTCTTCGCCGCATCCTCTGGCGCGGTGATGGTGGTCATCTTTTCCAGCATCTTCACCCGGCTTTGCGCCTGGGTGGCCTTTGAGGCCTTGGCCTTGAAACGGTCGACGAAGCTTTGCAGATGGGCGCGGCGTGCCTCTTGCTTTTTCGCCTCGGCCGCCTGAACGGCGCGGCGCTCGGCCATCTGGCGGGCGAACTGGTCATAGCCGCCCTGCCAATAGGTCAGTTTGCGGTTGTCGAGATGCAGGATGCCCTGGACGGCGCGGTTCAAAAGGCCGCGATCATGGCTGATGATGATCACGGTATGAGGGTATTTCTGAAGGTAGGCCTCCAGCCAGAGCGCGCCTTCGAGGTCAAGATAGTTGGTCGGCTCGTCGAGCAGCAAGAGGTCGGGCTGGGCGAACAATACGCCCGCCAGCGCCACGCGCATCCGCCAGCCGCCTGAAAAGGCCGAGCAGGGCATCAGCTGCTTCTCGGCATCAAAGCCCAGGCCGCGCAGGATCGCCGAGGCGCGCCCCTCGGCCGACCAGGCGTCGATATCGGTCAGCCGGGCCTGGATCTCGGCAATGCGCGCGGGATCGGTTGCAGTGCCGGATTCCTCGATCAGAGCGGCCCGCTCGGTATCGGCGGCAAGCACTGTGTCAAGCAGCGTGGTCTCGGAGGAGGGCACCTCTTGCGCAACGCCACCGATTTTGGCGCGGGCGGGCAGGCTGATCTCGCCGCCCTCCAGCGCCAGCTGGCCGCGGATCAGGCGAAAGAGCGTGGTCTTGCCGGCACCATTGCGCCCGACAAGACCGACCTTATGGCCGGTCGGAATGGTGGCAGAGGCGCCTTCAAAGAGCGGGCGGCCTTCGACGGAATAGGTGATGTCAGAGATGCGTAACATGCGCCCCGCCTTGCCAGCGCGGCGGGCGAAGGTCAACGGGCATCATTGTGCAGAACGCAGTTTGTAAATGAAAGCGGAGAGCGGCCATCGCCTTTTCCACGGACCGCTTCGCGATCCACAGAAAAGGCGATGGCGGGGGCGGGCGCGCTTCGCGCGCCCGCGGTTGCGCCCATTGTGGGGCGTGTCGCTCAGAGCCCGCGCGAAAGGGCGGCAACCCCGGTCCGGGCGATCTCTGCCAGCCCAAGCGGGCGCATCAGATCGGCAAATGCGTCGATCTTGTCGGGCGTTCCGGTCAGCTCAAAGACAAAGCTTTCCAGGCTGGTATCGACGACCTTGGCACGGAAGATCTCACACAGGCGCAACGCCTCGATCCGCTGATCTCCCTTGCCGACCACCTTGAACAGCGCCAGCTCGCGCTGCACGCTGGGCCCTTCGGCGGTCAGGTCATGGACGGCATGTACAGGCACCATCCGCGACAGCTGAGCCTCTATCTGATCGATGACCGCAGGCGTCCCGCGCGTCACGATGGTAATCCGCGAGCGGTGCCCGGTATGATCGACCTCGGCCACCGTCAGGCTGTCGATATTGTAACCGCGTCCTGAAAACAGCCCGATCACCCGCGCCAGCACGCCTGGCTCATTCTCGACGATAACTGCCAGCGTATGGCTTTCCTCGACCTCAGAGTGATGGTCGCGGAGGTCATAGGCCGAATGGCTCGTCGAGCCCTTTTTGATCTTAAGCGCAGACATCTGCTGCCCTTTCATTTTCTGTCTCTAAATATCCCGGGGTGGGACCATTGATTTCGCCATTGGTTCGAGAAACCAATGGTCTTGGGGGGCAGAGCCCCTGGCACGATCTCACACCAGCACAGCGCCTGACTTGAACGCATCCGCATCCGCCGAAAGCAGCATCTCATTATGCGGCTTGCCCGAAGGGATCATCGGGAAACAATTCTCATGCTTCTCAACCAGGCAATCAAAGATCACCGGCCCCTCATAGCGGATCATCTCCATGATCGCGTCATCCAGATCCTTCGGATCCGAGACCTTCAGCCCTTTGCACCCGAATGCTTCGGCCAGTTTCACGAAATCGGGCAGGCTTTCCGACCAGCTGTGCGAATAGCGCTCGCCATGCAGCAGCTCCTGCCACTGGCGCACCATGCCAAGCCGCTCATTGTTCAGGATGAACTGCTTTACCGGCGCGCGGAACTGCATCGCGGTGCCCATCTCCTGCATGTTCATCAGCCAGGAGGCCTCACCCGCCACATTGATCACCAGCGCGTCCGGATGCGCGACCTGCACACCGATCGAGGCCGGAATGCCGTAGCCCATGGTCCCAAGGCCGCCAGAGGTCATCCAGCGGTTCGGCTCTTCAAAGCCCAGGAATTGCGCGGCCCACATCTGGTGCTGGCCGACCTCGGTGGTGATGTAGCGGTCCATCCCCTTCGTCAGCGCCTCAAGCCGCTGCAATGCGTATTGCGGTTTGATCGTGCTGGCCGAGGGCGTGTAGGACAGGCAGTTCACCGCCCGCCATTCATTGATCTGCGCCCACCATTTCGCCAGGCCCTCTTTGTTGACCTTGCGCCCGCGCGCCTTCCAGATCTTCAGCGCATCTTCCAGCACATGGCCAACATCGCCCAGGATCGGCAGATCGACCCGGATCACCTTGTTGATCGAGGAGGGATCAATATCGATATGCACCTTCTTCGATTTCGGCGAGAAATCCGCCACCCGGCCCGTGATCCGGTCATCGAAACGGGCACCGACATTGATCATCAGATCGCAGCCATGCATCGCCAGATTGGCCTCATAAAGACCATGCATGCCCAGCATGCCCAGCCAGGCCTTGCCGCTGGCCGGATAGGCGCCCAGGCCCATCAGGGTCGAAGTGATCGGAAAGCCCGTCGCCTCGACAAACTCGCGCAGCAACTGGCTTGCGCCTTTGCCCGAGTTGATCACGCCGCCGCCGGTATAGAACAGCGGGCGCTCGGCGGTTTCCAGCATCTCAACCATGCGGGTGATCGCCTCGATATCGCCCTTCACGCGCGGCTGATAATGCGAGACCCTGGCCTTTTCCGGCGCGGTATAGGGGCCGGTGGCGAATTGCACATCCTTGGGGATATCAACCAGCACCGGGCCCGGACGGCCCGATTTCGCCACATGGAAGGCCTGGTGAATGGTATCCGACAGCTTGTCGGTCTCTTTCACCAGCCAGTTCATCTTGGTGCAGGGGCGGGTGATGCCGACGGTGTCAGCCTCCTGGAAGCCGTCGGTTCCGATCATGAAGGTCGGCACCTGGCCCGAAAGCACGATGATCGGAATGCTGTCCAGCAGGGCATCGGTCAGGCCGGTCACCGCATTGGTTGCGCCCGGGCCCGAGGTCACCAGCGCCACGCCCACCTTACCGGTGGAACGCGCATAGCCCTCGGCCATATGCACCGCGCCCTGTTCGTGGCGCACCAGGATATGGCGGATGTCGTTTTGCTGGAAAATCGCGTCATAGATCGGCAGGACAGCGCCGCCGGGATAGCCGAACACCACCTCGACGCCCTGATCCTTCAGCGCCTGAACCACCATCTTCGCGCCGGTCATCACCTTTGCTGTCATCGCCTTCACCGTATTCCTCTCACCGACACCAGGCCGGCCGTTCAAAACAAAAAGCCCCCGAGGGTCAATCCGGGGGCGCATGGGGATCTGTTATGGCAACCGTTACCGGCCCATGCGCCAATCCCCGACGACTACAAGAATTCTGTCCATCCGTCTCTCTCCTGTGCCGCAAAGCAGCACCCCGTGTCGCAAGCCCTGCCGCAGGTTTCTCCGGGCGTCTGGCCCGGTTCTGCCTGGTCTGCGGGGAAATTAGGCAAGCGCTTTCGGGGCGTCAACCGCAAATCAGCATGGAATCTGTCGCTGATGTCAGAAAATTGGTAATTTTCTTTCAATCATCCGGGGTGACGCTGGAATTATCGCAAATTCCGGGGCGGTTTTGCGCAATCCGGCGGCGGATGGCCCTGGCAGGTTATCTCTGGCAGGGGCCAGGATCACCTTTTTCTTCGGCGGCCCTTCGCCAGCCAGCGGGCTCAGGTGCCGCGGGCCTCTGGCAGGCTGATTTTCGCCACCTGCTCGGCAATCGGATCAACCGACAGCGGGTGCAACTCGGCCCGGTGATCGGCGGGATCACCCAGCGGCACCCATTGCCCGCCCTTGAAAATCTCCAGCGCGTCAAAGCCCGCCTTATAGCCCATCTTGCGCGAGCCGGGCACCCAATAGCCCAGATAGACATAGGGCAGGCCGGCATCGCGGGCGATCTCGATATGGTCGAGGATGATATGGCTGCCCAGCGAGCGATGCGCGAAATCGGGGTCGTAGAAGGAATAGACCATCGAAAGCCCGTCATCGAAAACATCGGTCAGGCAAACGGCGGTCAGGCGCTCGCCATAGTCGCCGCCTGTCTCGCCCGTGGCGGCCGGGCGGGTATATTCGATAACCCGCGAGCGGATCGGCGTTTCCTCGATCATCGCGGCGAACTCAAAGATATCCATATCCGCCATGCCGCCATCGGCGTGGCGGGTGTCAAGATAGCGGCGGAACAGCTGGAACTGATCCTCGGTCGCCCAGGGGCTGGTGGCATTGCGGGTCAGATCGGCGTTCTTCTTCCAGATCCGCCTTTGGGTGCGGGTGGGCTGGAAATCGGCCACCCGGATCCGCGCCGAGAGGCAGGCCGAGCATTCCGCACAAGAGGGGCGGTAAAGCACATTCTGGCTGCGGCGAAACCCCTGCTTTGACAGCGCATCATTCAGACGCTGCGCATGTTCGCCCTGCAGGGCTGTGAACAGCTTACGCTCCATCCGGCCGTCCAGATAGGGGCAGGGCTGGGGCGCAGTCACATAGAATTGCGGGGCGATGGGAAGGGTGTGGCGCATCGGTTTCGGTTTCGGATTTGCCCGGGCGGGCGGGGATGGGTCTGGGTCGCTGTGGTGGTCCGTTCTGGTGGTCGGCTGTTGTGATAGCGGCAGGCAGGATCTGCAAAGGCATCGTGCAGGCGTATGCCGCAGCCGCCTGTGGCACCCATTTCGGCGAAGCCTATCAAGGGCAATTCCATCCGACAACAGCACAATTGCGGCAAAATGCGCCGTCAAATGCGCCGTCAATCGGCGCGAAGTCACCGCCAGCCCGAAACGGGTGATTGACCACCATCGCGCCACCCCGCATTTTGCGCCCATGTCAGACGCTTCATTCGCCACCCGCATCATCCGCCAGCCCATCGCTTTTGATCCCGCCGCCGGGGCTGAGGTGGCGGCCGAATTTGGCGATCTCGCGCCGGAGTTGCGCGATCTTATGGGGCAGAGCGCCGGATGCTCGCCCTATCTGCGCGGGTTGATGGAACGTGAGGCAGACTGGATCCGCGCCGCCCTTTCCGGGGCACCGGAACTGGCGCTGGCCTCACTGCTGTCAGAGCCGCGCGAGGCGGGGCTGGATACGCTGGGCGCGGCGCTGCGCCAGGCCAAGCGCCGCGCGGCGCTGCTGGCGGGCCTGTGCGATCTGGGGGGCGTCTGGTCTTTGGAAGAGGTGACCGGGGCGCTGACGGCGCTGGCCGATACCGCCGTTGATCTCAGCGTCAAATGGCTGGTGGCCGAGGAAATCCGGCGCGGCAAACTGCCCGGAGCCGAACCCCATGACGCCGAGACCGCAGGCGGCATGACCGTGCTTGCCATGGGCAAAATGGGCGCGGGCGAGCTGAACTATTCCTCAGACATCGACCTGATCTGCCTTTTCGACCAGGAGCGTTATGGCGAGGACTGGGCCGAGGCGCGCGCCTCTTTCATCCGCGTCACCAAAAAGATGACCTCGATCCTTTCCGATGTGACATCAGAGGGTTACGTCTTTCGCACCGATCTGCGCCTGCGCCCCGATGCCTCGGTGATGCCGGTCTGCCTGTCGATGGCCGCCGCCTATAACTACTATGAGGCCGAGGGCCGCACCTGGGAGCGTGCCGCCTATATCAAGGCCCGCCCCTGTGGTGGCGATCTTGAGGCCGGGGCGCGGTTCCTGAAATCGCTGACCCCTTTCGTCTGGCGCAAGCACCTTGATTATGCGGCGATCCAGGACGCCCATGACATGCGGCTGAGGATCCGCGAGCATCGCGGGCTGAATGGCCCGCTGGCGGTGGAAAACCACAATATGAAGCTGGGTCTTGGCGGCATCCGCGAGATCGAGTTCTTCACCCAGACGCGGCAGCTGATTGCGGGCGGGCGTGACCCGGATCTGCGCGATCCGACCACGGTGGGCGGGCTTGCGGCGCTTTCGGCCAAAGGCTGGATCCCGGGTGATGTGGCGGCAGAGCTGACCGCGCTTTACCGCAGCCACCGCGAGGTCGAGCACCGTCTGCAGATGGTCGGCGATCAGCAAACCCAGACCATGCCCCCCACGCCCGAGGGCGTCGCGCGGATCGCGGCTTTCATGGGCGAAAGCGACGCGAATTTCCGCGCGGGCCTGCTGGCACGGCTTACCCGCACCGATGAGCTGACCGAGGGCTTTTTCGCCCCCGATGAAGGTGTCGAGGCGGGGCCAGAGCTTTCCGATCACGCCAGAAACATCGTGGCGGCCTGGGCGAATTACCCCTGTCTGCGCTCAGATCGTGCGCAGCAGATCTTCCGCCGCCTGCGGCCGCAGTTCCTGAAATCCATTGCAGGCGCGGCCAACCCCGATGAGGCGCTGGTGGCGCTGGATGGTTTTCTGGCGGGCCTGCCTGCCGGGGTGCAGCTTTTCTCGCTGTTCGAGGCCAATCCCTCGCTGGTCGATCTGATCATCGACATCGCGGGCACCGCACCTGGCCTGGCACTTTATCTGTCGCGCAATGCCTCGGTGCTGGATGCGGTGATCGGCGGCTCGTTCTTTGAGGCCTGGCCGGGCGCGCGGGGGCTGGGCTCTGACCTCTCGCGCCGTCTGGGTGAATTGCACGATTATGAGCGCCGCCTCGATGAGGCGCGGCGCTGGATGAAGGAATGGCATTTCCGCATCGGCGTGCATCACCTGCGCGGGCTGATCGACAGTTTTGAGGCGGGCAAACAATATGCCGATCTGGCCGAGGCCGTTGTGGTCGCGCTTTGGCCGGTGGTTACGGATGAATTCGCGGGCAAGCACGGCCCGCTGCCGGGCAATGGCGCGGCGCTTCTGGGCATGGGCAGCCTGGGCGCGGGGCGGCTGAATGCGGGCTCTGACCTTGATCTGATCCTGATCTATGACGCCGGCGAGGCCGAGCAATCCGAGGGCCGCCGTCCGCTGCCGGTGCGCACCTATTACGCGCGGCTGACCCAGGCGATGGTGACCGCACTTTCGGCGCAGACGGCAGGCGGGAGGCTTTATGAGGTCGATGTGCGGCTGCGCCCCTCGGGGCGGCAGGGTCCGGTTGCGACCTCGCTGAAGGGCTGGCGTGACTATCAGATGAATGAGGCCTGGACATGGGAGCATCTGGCCCTGACCCGCGCCCGTGTGCTGGCGGGCGCCCCCGACCTGGGCGCGCAGATCGAAGCGGCGCGGCGCGAGGTGATCGCGCTGAAGGGGCAGGGCGCCGCGGTGCGCGAGGATATCGCCGCGATGCGTCAGCGTCTGCAGGATGCCAAACCCGCCAAAAGCCCATGGGAGACCAAAAATGGCCCCGGCCGTCTGATGGATATCGAACTGGTGGCCGAGATGGCGGCGCTGATCACCGCCAATCCCGCCCGCCCGGTCGAGCGTCAGCTGGCTGGCGCGAAAGAGGTTCTGTCCAAATCTGACCAGGAAGAGCTGGCGAAATGCTGGCGGTTCCTGTGGTCGCTGCATTGCGCGGCGCGGCTGTTGTCGGACGGCCCGCCCGATCCGGCGGCTCTGGGCGAGGGGGGGCGGGCGTTCCTTCTGCGCGAGACCGGGGAAAGCGACACAGAGACGCTTCTGGCCAGGCTTGGGTCGGTGGTGGACCTTGCGGGCAGGCTTTGCGCAGGGCAGTTTACAGTCACAGAAAACGGGTGACGGGCACCATGGGGAGACGTGCGATGCAACTGAGCGAGGCCGATCCGAAAGGGCTGGTGCGGGAAAGCTATCGCATCGAGGGCATCAGCGACGGCGAATGCCGCTCGATCTTTATCGACTGGGCGCTGAGCCTTGGTGACAGCCGCAAAGTGCCCGACGCGCTGCGCACGCTGATCGCAGAATATGTGGCGGGCGCGCCGGATCATCCGATGAATGCGGTGCTGATCGCAGGGCTGATGCCCGCGCCAGAGGCAAAGCGGCGCGGCGGCAGGCTGGGCCGGGCCCCGGCTTCAGCCTGATCCTGAAACAGGCCAGATTTTACCCTGGCCTGACCTGAAGCGTTTCTGGCCCGGGCCGGGCCAGAAACGTAAGCGTAAACCGGGCAGATCGCGCCAGGCCTCAGCCCGCCGCCAGTGCTGTTGCTGCGCGGGCGAGGCGGGTGACCTCTTCCCAGTTTCCGGCCTGAACCGCCTCTTTGGGGGCAACCCAGCTGCCGCCGACGCAAAGCACATTCGGCAAGCTCAGGTAATCGCCTGCGTTTTTCGTGCTGATCCCGCCCGTCGGGCAAAAGCGTATCTGCGGCAGGGGCGATGACAGCGCCCGCAAAAACGCAGCGCCCCCCGCCTGTTCCGCCGGGAAGAATTTTTGCACAGTATAGCCGCGCTCCAGCAGCGCCATCGCCTCGGAGGCCGAAGAGGCACCGGGCAAAAGCGCCAGCCCCTCATCCTCGCAGGCCTCGATCAGCGCGGGTGTGGCACCCGGCGAGACGCCAAACTTCGCCCCGGCAGCCTTTGCCGCCCGCACATCGGCGCGGGTCAAAAGCGTGCCTGCACCGACCACGCCGCCCTCGACCTCTGACATGGCGCGGATCACATCCAGCGCCGCTTTGGTGCGCAGGGTCACCTCAAGCGCAGGCAGCCCGCCCGCAACCAGCGCCTTTGCCAGCGCTGCGGCCTGGGCCACCTCTTCGACGATCAGCACCGGGACAACCGGGGCCAGGCGGCAGATCTGTTCAGAGGCGATGGATTGCTCTGCGGGGGTCATGGTATTTCCTCATCCACCCGGCGATTGCCGGGACTTGCTTAAAAGGGGCGGTGCATCCCGCCAGATTTACAAAACGGCGGCTTACAGAACAACTGCGGCCCCATGTTCGGCGGTGCCGACGGTGCGGCGGAACATCTCGAACAGCTCGCGCCCGGTGCCAAAGCCATTGGCGGCAAGATCGGCGCTGACCGGGCTGCGGGTGTCGAAATCGGGCGCAAGGCAGCTGAGGCTGCCCGATGTCGCATCAAGGCGCAAGAGATCGCCGTCACGCAGCCGGGCCAGCGGGCCGCCACAGGCCGCCTCGGGCGAGACATGGATCGCGGCGGGCACTTTGCCGCTGGCGCCTGACATGCGGCCATCGGTGACCAGCGCCACCTTCAGCCCGCGTTCCTGCAGGACGCTCAGCACCGGGGTCAGCGAGTGCAGTTCCGGCATGCCATTGGCCTGCGGCCCCTGGAAGCGCAAAACGATGATGGTGTCAGAGGTGAACTCGCCGCGTTTGAAGGCCGCTTTGACCGAATCCTGATCGTGGAAGATGCGGGCCGGGGCCTCGACGACATGACGCTCTGGCGCGACGGCAGAGATCTTGATTACCGCCCGCCCCAGATTGCCCGACAGCTGCCGCAGCCCGCCTGTTTGCGCGAAAGGATCGGCGGCGGGGCGCAGGATGCGGTCGTTCAGCGTGGTCTCGGGGCCGTCACGGTAACGGAACTGGCCCTCATGCAGTTCGGGCTCGCGGGTGTAATGCGACAGGCCATCACCGGCGACGGTTTTGACATCCTCATGCAAAAGCCCTGCGCCAAGCAGGTCGCGGATCAGGAATTGCAGCCCGCCCGCGGCGTGGAAATGGTTCACATCGGCCAGGCCATTCGGGTAGACCCGCGCCATCAGCGGCACCACGCCCGAGAGATCATCAAAATCCTCAAGATCCAGGATCACGCCAGAGGCCCGCGCCATCGCGGGCAGATGCAGGATCAGATTGGTCGAGCCACCCGTTGCCATAAGCCCGACGATCCCGTTCACATAGGCACGCTCGTCCAGGATTTCGCCGACGGGGCGGAAGTCATTGCCCTGGGCGGTGATCGCAGCGGCACGGGCGACCGCAGCCTCGGTCAGCGCGTCGCGCAGAGGGGTGCCGGGGTTGACGAAGGTTGCGCCAGGAAGATGCAGGCCCATCACCTCCATCAGCATCTGATTGGTATTGGCAGTGCCGTAAAAGGTGCAGGTTCCGGGCCCGTGATAGGCTGCCATCTCAGCCGCCATAAGATCTTCGCGCGTGGCCTTGCCCTCGGCGAAAGCGGCGCGGACCTTGGCCTTTTCGTCATTGGCGATACCGCTGGACATCGGGCCTGCGGGCACGAAAATCGCCGGGATATGGCCAAAGGTGGCCGCCGCCATGATCAGCCCCGGCACGATCTTATCGCAGACCCCCAGCCAGAGCGAGGAATCGTAGCAGTCGTGGCTAAGCGAGACCGCCGCCGCCAGCGCGATCACGTCACGCGAGAAAAGCGACAACTCCATCCCGGGCTGGCCCTGGGTGACGCCGTCGCACATCGCAGGCACACCACCCGCGACCTGGGCCGTGGCGCCAATGCGCCGCGCGGCCTCACGGATCTGGGCGGGGTAGGTCTCATAGGGCTGATGCGCCGAAAGCATGTCATTATAGGCGGTGATGATGCCGATATTGGGCTTTTTCCCGGCACTCAGATCGGCCTTGTCACTGCCCATCGCCGCATAGGCATGCGCCTGGTTCGAGCAGCTGAGATGCGCGCGCACCGGGCCCTTGGCCACCGCCGCCGCCATGCGGGTAAGATAGGCGCTGCGGGTGGCGGCAGAGCGGGCGCGAATACGCTCGGTCACTTTGGCGATCGTGGGATGCAAAGAGGCGGCGGGATGCTTGGATGTCATGGCTCTGTCAACGTCCTGGCTGAGGCGACCGCTTTGGGGTCGGCTGGAACTGTTAGCGCTAACATTAGCGGTTTTCCGACCTGGGCGCAAGGGAAAGGCGCGGGAATGGTCAAATTCTCATCCCAGTTTAGCATCACCTGGCCTGTGGTCCAGTAAAGCGGCGGATTTTTTGCGCAAACTGCGCTGGACCCTATCGCAGCGAAAGCTGGGGGATTAAGAGAGGGGGCATGACAGATACAGATCTCCCCCCCGCCTCAGAGCAAAACAAACGCCCCGTTGTCAGACTGCGCCCCAAGGCCGAGGCGCGGGCGATCCGCCATGGCTTCCCCTGGGTCTATGCAGATGAGCTGGTGATGGACCGCCGCTCCTCCGGGCTGGCGGCGGGCACGCTGGCGGTGCTGGAAGATGCAGAGCGGCGGGCGCTTGGGCTGGTGACGGTGAACCCTGCGTCAAAGATCGTGGCGCGGATACTGGATCGTGACCCCGAGGCCGAGATTGATCAGGCCTGGTTCGAGGCCCGGCTTTCGCGGGCCCAGGCCCTGCGGGCGCGCCTTTATGCGGCCCCTTTCTATCGTCTGGTCCATGCCGAGGCCGATGGCCTGCCAGGCGTGGTGATCGACCGTTTCGGTGATGTTGCGGTTGTGCAGCCCAATGCCGCCTGGGCCGAGGCGCATCTTGACCAGCTGGTTGCAGCCCTGGTCGCGGTGACCGGGATCACAAGCGTGATCAAAAACGGCTCGGGCCGGGCGCGGGGGCTGGAAGGGCTTTCCGAGGAAAGCGGCGTGATCCTTGGCGCGGCCCCTGCGGCCCCGGTGCCGGTGCCGATGAATGGCGCGACCTATATGGCGGATCTGACCGGCGGGCAGAAAACCGGCCTCTTCTATGATCAGCGTGACAATCACGCCTTTACCGCGCGCCTGGCCAAAGGGGCGCGGGTGCTGGATGTCTTTACCCATGTTGGCGGCTTTGCACTGGCGGCGCTGGCAGGTGGTGCGCAATCGGCGCTGGCGGTCGACGGCTCGGCCCCGGCTTTGGCGCTGGCTGCCGAAGGGGCGAAAACCTCTGGCTTTGCTGATCGTTTCACCACCCGTCAGGGCGATGCTTTCCAGGTGCTTGAGGCATTGGGGACTGAGGGGGCGCAGTTTGATCTGGTGATCTGTGACCCGCCCGCCTTTGCACCGGCGAAACCCGCACTGGAAGCGGGGCTTCGCGCTTATGAGCGGGTGGCCCGTCTGGCGGCCCAACTGGTGGCGCCGGGCGGTTATCTGGTGCTGTGCTCATGCTCGCATGCGGCGGATCTGTCGTCGTTCCGCAATGCTTCCGCCCGCGGTATCGGGCGCGGGGGGCGGCGTGGTCAGCTGATCTATACCGGATTTGCCGGGGCGGATCATCCGGTGATGCCGCAACTGGCGGAATCGGGCTATCTGAAGGCGCTTGCTTTCCGGCTGGACGGCTGATGAAGGTTCTGCTTGACGCCTGCGTGCTCTTTCCGACGGTCCTGCGTGAGATCTTGCAGGGCGCGGGCGAGGCGGGGCTGTTCGAGCCGATCTGGTCAGATCGGATCCTGGGCGAATGGACCCATAGTTCAGCCAAGCTGGGCGCAGGCGTGCAGGCGGTGGCAGAGGGTGAGGCGGCGCTGTTTCGCGCAGCCTTCCCACGCGGCAGGGTGCAGCCGCAGCCAGGGATTGAGGCGCGGCTGGTCTTGCCCGATGAGGGCGATCTGCATGTGCTGGCGTCGGCGATTGCCGGACATGCGGATGCGATTGTAACCTTCAATGCCCGCGATTTTCCGGGCCATGTGCTTGCGGCTGAGGGGATTGCAAGGCGTGATCCCGATGGTTTTTTGTGGGAGCTGTATTCTCATCAGCCACAAAAGATGGGGGAGGTCGTCGAGAGGGTGCGGGCAAAAGCCGAAGCCCTGTCCGGAAACCCGGTTCTGTTAAAGCCGCTTTTGAAGCGCGTGCGGCTTTTTCGGCTGGCCAAAGCGATGATGGCCTGATCCGCGAAATACGGGTTTACAAAAGTTACGGGCACCAAAGGTGCCCGCAAATTTCTTGCAAGAAATTTGCCCGGATTTTTGGAAAAATCCGGGCCTCTGGCTGGCCTCAGCCTTTCAGGATCGAGCGGCCCGCGTATTCGGCAGTGGCGCCCAGCATTTCTTCAATGCGGATCAGCTGGTTGTATTTCGCCATCCGGTCCGAGCGCGACAGCGACCCGGTTTTGATCTGACCGCAATTCGTGGCCACTGCCAGATCTGCAATCGTGCTGTCCTCGGTCTCGCCCGAGCGGTGCGACATCACATTGGTGTAGCGGGCACGGTGGGCCAGATCGACAGCTTCCAGCGTCTCGGTCAGGGTGCCGATCTGGTTCACTTTGACCAGCATCGAGTTTGCGACCCCGGCTTTGATTCCATCGGCCAGGCGGCGCGGGTTGGTTACGAAGAGATCGTCGCCCACCAGTTGCACCTTTGCGCCGAGGCTGTCGGTCAGAAGCTTCCAGCCCTCCCAGTCGTCCTCGGCCATGCCGTCTTCGATCGAGATGATCGGATAGTCTGCCGCCAGCTTTGCCAGGTATTCGGCATTCTCGGCCGAGGTCAGCGACAGGCCTTCGCCCTTCATCTCATATTTGCCGCCCTTGAAATATTCGGTCGAGGCGCAGTCGAGGGCGAGGTAGATATCCTCACCGGGCTTATAGCCGGCTTTCTCAATCGCTTTCAGGATGAAATCCAAGGCCACGCGTGAGGAGGAAAGGTTCGGCGCAAAGCCACCCTCATCGCCGACATTGGTGCCATATCCGGCCGCCGACAGCTCTTTCTTCAGCGTGTGGAACACTTCCGAGCCCATGCGGATCGCGTCACGCATTTCATCCGCGCCGACCGGCATGATCATGAATTCCTGAATGTCGATGGGGTTGTCGGCATGTTCGCCGCCATTGATGATGTTCATCATCGGAACCGGCAGAACCCGCGCCGAAGTGCCACCGATATAACGGTAAAGCGGCTGGGTTGTGTATTCCGCCGCAGCCTTTGCCACCGCCAGCGACACGCCGAGGATCGCATTGGCGCCCAGGCGCGATTTGTTGGGCGTTCCGTCCATCTCGATCATGGTGCGGTCGATGCCCAGCTGTTCGGTCGCATCATAGCCGACCAGCTCTTCGGCGATCTCGCCATTCACGGCGGCCACGGCCTCAAGCACGCCCTTGCCGAAATAGCGCGATTTGTCGCCATCGCGGCGCTCATTGGCCTCATGGGCGCCGGTCGAGGCCCCCGAGGGCACAGCCGCGCGGCCCATGGCGCCGCTTTCCAGCACCACATCGACCTCTACGGTCGGGTTGCCACGGCTGTCGAGGATTTCGCGGGCGTGAATGTCAATGATCGTGCTCATTGGGGGCTCCGTTTGGCGGTTTATCTGCAGATTTCGGTTTCAATCCTGCGGGATGGGCCTGTCCCGCCACTGGTTTAGCCTCAGGTTGGGCCTGGGGGAAGGGTCGGCATGCGTTTCTCTGCCCGCTTTCTGGCCCGGCCAAACATATAAAGGCCGGAGAGGATCACGAGGCCAGAGCCCAGCAGCACATTCAGGCTGAGCTCTTCGCCGAGGAAAACAATCGCCAGCAGGAAGGCAAATACCAGCCGCGTGTAACGGAATGGTGCCACCGCCGAGACCTCGCCGATACGCATCGCCTCGACCACCAGATAATAGCCGATCAGCCCGACGAAGACCGCGCAGCCCAGCACCAGCGCCTTGTCGGGGGCGGGGGTCTCGAACCCATCGCCGCGATAAAGCATCAAAAGCAGCCCCGCAGGCACCGAGGCCAGCACCCCCCAGGCCGAAAGGCTCATGGTGCCCAGATGCGGCGGCAGGCGGCGCGTCACCAGATCGCGCACCGACAGCGCGATCACACAGCCAACCATCGAGAGGCCCGCGATATCGATCCCGCTTTCCCAGGGCTTCAGGATGATCATCACCCCCACAAAGCCGGTGACGATAGAGATCCAGCGCCGCCAGCCGACGGTTTCACCAAGGAAAAGCGCAGCCCCCGCGGTGATCATCAGCGGTGAGGCCTGCAAGAGCGCCGAGGCCATCGCCATCGGCACAATCGCCAGCGCCAGAAGATAGGTGAAGGCCGCCACCCCCTCTGACAGGTTGCGCACCAGCGCCTTGCCGCGCAGCGCATCCAGGCTGAACACCTTCTCGCCGCGCATCATCGCAAGGATCGCAAAAATCCCGCCGCCCAGAAGGCCGTTGATCACCAGAACCTGGCCCGGCGGCATGGAAATGGCGGCGACTTTCAGAAAGGTATCCTCGACCGCGAAAGCAGCCATCGAGGCGATCATCATGATCGTCGCGCGGCGATTGTCCTGCGACTGGCTGGCCGCAATCGGCGTGGCGCTCATTTCTTTCCCCCTGAGCCGCAGATGATGCTTGTCAAAGCTGTCAGGCGATGCTGCGCTTTGGTCAGCCGTTGCGGCAGATCGCTCTTAGCCTGGGTTCAGCCAGGAGGGAAGGCGGGCAAAGATCAGCCCTTCGCCTCGGGGCCCGGGGCGCTGTCGGTCAATTCGTAACACATCCCGCCAGTCTTGGGGCAAGGGCGATTGAAGATCCGCGCGGATCGCGCCATCCTGCGCGGGCCATTTCTGCGACCCTGCCTCTGTGCCCCCACCTCTGCGCCCCCGGCGATAAGGAATTTGACATGACCGCCACGACACCCTCTGAGCATGATCCCCGCACCGTCTGGCTGTCTGATTATCGCCCCTTCAGCCATCTGGTCGACCGGGTCGAGCTTACCTTTCGCCTTTCGCCTTTGCGCACCAAAGTGGCGGCGCGGCTGCATATGCGGCCAAACCCCGCCGCCCCAGGCCCGCATGTGCTGCGCCTTGACGGCGAAGAGCTGCGGCTGATCTCGCTGAAACTTGACGGCGCGCTGCTGGATCTGACCCCGGATGAAACCGGCCTGACCATTCCGGGCGATCTTTTGCCCGATGCACCCTTCACGCTGGAAACCCTGGTTGAGATCGACCCGGCGGAAAACACCGCGCTGGAGGGGCTTTATATGTCGAATGGCATGTATTGCACCCAATGCGAGGCCCAGGGTTTTCGCAAGATCACCTTCTACCCCGACCGCCCTGATGTGATGGCGCGGTTCAGCGTGGTGATTGAGGGCGAGGCGCCCGTTCTGTTGTCAAACGGCAATCCGGTGGCAGGGACTGCCGGGGCAGATGGCCAGACCCGCGCCGAATGGGATGATCCCTGGCCCAAGCCCGCCTATCTTTTCGCCCTGGTTGCGGGGGATCTGGTCGCGCATCGGGACCGCTTTACCACGAAATCCGGGCGCGACGTTGATCTGGCGATCTGGGTACGCCAGGGCGATCAGGACCGCTGCGCCTGGGCGATGGACAGCCTGATCCGCTCGATGAAATGGGATGAAGAGGTTTACGGGCGCGAATATGACCTCGATATATTCAACATCGTCGCCGTTGATGATTTCAACATGGGCGCGATGGAGAATAAGGGGCTGAATATCTTCAACTCCAAATTCGTGCTGGCCTCGCCCGAAACGGCCACTGACGACGATTTCGCCCGCATCGAGGCGATCATCGCGCATGAATATTTCCACAACTGGACCGGCAATCGCATCACCTGCCGCGACTGGTTCCAGCTTTGCCTGAAAGAGGGGCTGACGGTCTTCCGCGACCAGCAATTCTCGGGCGATATGCGCAGCCATGCGGTCAAACGCATCGAAGACGTGGCGCTTTTGCGGGCGCGCCAGTTCCGAGAGGACCAGGGCCCGCTGGCCCATCCCGTTCGCCCGGAAAGCTTTGTCGAGATTAACAATTTCTACACGGCCACGGTCTATGAAAAGGGCGCAGAGCTGATCCGCATGCTGAAAGTGCTGGTCGGCGATCAGGCTTACGCAAAGGCGCTGGATCTCTATTTCAGCCGCCACGATGGTCATGCGGCGACGATCGAGGATTGGCTGCGCGTCTTTGAGGATGTGACGGGGCAAGATCTCAGCCAGTTCAAGCGCTGGTATTCAGAGGCGGGCACGCCGCGCCTTCAGGTCTCGGACAGTTTTGAAAATGGCACCTATCGCCTGGTGCTGCGCCAGCACACGCCGCCAACGCCCGGCCAGCCCGTGAAATCGCCAAAGGTGATTCCGGTCGCGGTGGGGCTTTTGGCGCAGGACGGAAGTGAACTGCATCCGACCCGCATCCTGACCCTGACAGAGGCAGAGCAAAGCTTTGAATTCACTGGCCTGAACGAGCGTCCGGTGCCCTCGATCCTGCGCGGCTTCTCGGCCCCGGTGGTGCTGGAGCGTGAGACAAGCGTCACCGAGCGCGCGCTGCTGCTGGCCCATGACAGCGATCTCTTCAACCGCTATGAGGCCGGGCGCTCGCTGGCGCGAGAGATGCTGGTGGCCAGCCTTAGTGGCAGGCCCGATCTGCAAGAGGCCTGGCTGGACGCGCTGGTGCCGGTGATCCGCGATGTGGATCTGGACCCTGCTTTCCGGGCGCTGATCCTGCGGCTGCCGGGCGAGGATGACCTGGCCCAGGCGCTGGCGGATCGTGGCATCACCCCCGATCCGGCGGCGATCTATCTGGCGCGGCGCAGCGCGGGCGATGCGCTGGCGGCGGCGCTGGCGCGGGATTTGCCGGGGCTGCTGGCGGGTTTGCAGGACAACAGGCCCTTTGTTCCCGATGCAGCCGGGGCGGGGCGGCGCGCGCTGCATGCGGCGCTTCTGGCGCTGCAATCGCGTCTAGACGGGGGGCAAGCGGCGGCAGCTGCTTTTGCCGCGGCCGACAATATGAGCGCGACAATCGCTGCGCTGACGGCGCTGCTGGACAATGGGCAGGGCCAGGCTGAACTGACCGCTTTCGCGGGCAAATGGCAGGCAGATCGCAATGTCATGGACAAATGGTTCATGCTGCAGATCGCCTGTGCCGCCCCCGGAAAAGCGGCAGAGATTGCCGATGCGCTGACGGGGAATGCAGATTTCGACCTGAAGAACCCCAACCGTTTCCGCGCGGTCTTTGGCGCGCTGGCGGCCAATCATGCGGGCTTTCATCAGGCAGATGGCGCGTGCTATCGGCTGCTGGCCGACTGGCTGCTGCGCCTAGACACGCTGAACCCGCAGACGGCGGCGCGGATCTCGACCGCGTTTGAGACCTGGCCGCGCTATGACGCCGCCCGCCAGGCGCTGATCCGGGCAGAGCTGACCCGCATCAGTGCGACACCAGGCCTGAGCCGTGATCTTTCAGAGATGGTCGGGCGGATGCTGGCCGCAGGCTGACCGGGGTGACTGCCAGGCCCGCCCGCCGGTCTGTGCGGGCGGGCCTGCAACGGGCGGGCCTGCAACGGTGGCGCCTGAATCGGAGGGCCTGATCAGCTCTGTGCGATGCTTGAAAAGCGGGATGAGTTGTTCCCTGATCCATGCATGGGCGTGTTTGGCGGCCAGAAAGGCTGCCAGCAGGGTATTGTGATATGCCGCTGATCATTGCTTTGCCTGGAATTATCTCTGCGGCCGCTTTCTGGTATTGCGGGCCAAAGCCGTGGGCCAGGTGCCGGGCGATGTGGCCGGGGGCGCAGGTGGCCGGGGGCGCAGCTGGCGGGGCCGCGCGTGCGTTGTCGCCACAGCAACGCGACGCGCCGGAAGTTATCGCCCGCCAGTATCGCAACAAATAAGGGGCAGGGGCTGCCCCGGGCCCTTCCCCTGACCTGCGGCCACAGCTTTGACACCAAAGCGGGTGCAAAGCGGGTGCACTGGCGCGGGATCTGTGGCAAAAGCCCCCAGATCGGCCTCTGGCTGCGCGCTTTCCGCGCCGCGCCCGGAGCCGCGCTTTGGGTTCATGCGTGAGACAAAAGATGCAGCAACGCTTTTCATTCGAGCTGAAGGCGAAAGACGGCGCCGCCCGCCTTGGCGTGATCAAAACGCCGCGCGGAGAGATCCGCACCCCGGCCTTCATGCCGGTCGGCACCGCCGCAACCGTCAAGGCGATGATGCCGGAATCGGTGGCGGCGACGGGCGCTGATATCCTGCTGGGGAATACCTATCATCTGATGCTGCGTCCTGGCGCCGAGCGTGTGGCGCGTTTAGGTGGGCTGCATAATTTCATGAACTGGCAAAAGCCGATCCTGACCGACTCGGGCGGTTTTCAGGTCATGAGCCTTGCCGGCCTGCGCAAGCTGACGGAAGAGGGCGTGCGTTTTTCCAGCCATGTCGACGGCTCAAAGCATATGCTTTCGCCGGAACGCTCGATGGAGATCCAGAAACTGCTGGGCTCTGACATCGTGATGTGTTTCGACGAATGCCCGGCGTTGCCCGCGACCGAGGAAGAGGTCGCAAAGTCGATGCGGCTTTCGATGCGGTGGGCGCAGCGCTCGCGCGATGCCTTTGGCGACCGGCCGGGACACGCGCTGTTTGGCATCATGCAGGGCGGCGTGACCCGCGAGCTGCGCGAGGAATCGGCCCAGGCGCTGCGCGAGATCGGCTTTGACGGCTATGCGGTCGGCGGCCTGGCGGTGGGCGAGGGGCAAGAGGCGATGTTCGGCGTTCTGGACTATGCGCCCGGATTCCTGCCCGAGGACAGGCCGCGCTATCTGATGGGGGTCGGCAAGCCCGATGATATCGTCGGCGCGGTCGAGCGCGGTATCGATATGATGGATTGCGTGTTGCCGTCACGCTCGGGTCGTACGGGCCAGGCCTGGACGCGCCGCGGCCAGGTGAATATCAAGAACGCCCGCCACCAGGACGACCCGCGCCCACTGGATGAGAACTGCAGCTGCCCGGCGTGCCGCAACTACTCGCGCGCCTATCTGCATCACGTGTTCCGCAGCCAGGAGATCATCTCTTCGATGTTGGTGACATGGCACAACCTGCACTACTATCAAGAGCTTATGGCAGGCCTGCGTGAGGCGATCGGCGCCGGGAAACTGGCCCAATTCGTGGCCGGCTTCCATGCGGCGCGGGCCGAGGGCGATATAGAGCCGCTCTGAGGCGGATCAGCGAGACAGATCAGCAGGCGAAGTCCTCAGCCAACAAATGCGCGCCCGCATAAGGGCGTGCAGGATTTGCACGGATCTGATTTCGACGCGGCCAGGATCTGCGGCCGAGGTCTTTCCCTGATGCACTATGCCTCAGCCAAAACAATATGCCAGCGGCACCAATGGTTTGCTTGTTCAAAGCGGCGTCATTTTGAGGGAGTTATCAAGTGGTGCCCGGAGACGGATTTGAACCGCCGACACGCGGATTTTCAATCCGCTGCTCTACCAACTGAGCTATCCGGGCACCTTTGATGTGGGGGTGATACCCAAGCCTCAGGGCGGTGTCCAGAGGTAAAAAACAAATAAATGCATTGTCTTCGGAAGAATGATTGCCTGCCTGCCAGGATTGATCTCAGCCCGCACCAATACCCTGCCGTGATCCGCGCTGGAGTGATGCGCATCGCCCCTTGTCCTGCGGGCAGAGCGTCACTAAGTTCACCACTGGCGGGTGCTGCTCTTCGCGTGAGGGGTCCATAACCCAGTGGCCGATAAGCATATGAATGGGGGCTGGCTCTGCCCGGATCCTGGTCCGGATACCTGGTTCCCACCTGAGACCTCTGGCTCTCGGGATATCGAGACCACCCACGGCCGCTGCGGGCCCGCCACCTGATTTCCCCGAGCATCTCTGAGAATGGCCTGCGTCTTTCGCCGTGCGTTTTCGCTGTGCCGCTGAAGGCGCACGGAAGATGCTCTATGAAAGGGGGCGATTATGAGGGGCGCTGAACACCGCGCGGTGCTGCGAGCGTGTCCCTGTCAGTGCCAGCGCAGAGAATCACCAAAACAGCCGGGGTCTGGATTCGGAAGGTCTGCGTTCGGAACGTATGGGGGGGGCGGAGGTCTGCGTTCGGAGGTCTGCGTTCCGCCTGGCCGCAGGTATTCCCGGGCAGGGCTGCCCGGGACCAGTATTGTCCGCGCGGTCGTTTACGCGTTGGCTTCGCGGATTTTATCGGCGGCTTCTTTGTTAAAGCTGATGCCATTCTCGGTGAAAAGCGTGTCCAGCTCGCCCGAAAGCGTCATCTCGGTCACGATGTCACAGCCGCCGACGAACTCGCCTTTGACGTAAAGCTGCGGAATCGTGGGCCAGTCGGAAAAGTCTTTGATTCCCTGACGGATTTCGGCATCGGCCAGAACATTCACATCGAGATAGTCGATGCCCATATAGTTCAGCACCCCGGCCACCCGGCTGGAAAAGCCGCATTGCGGCATGGTTTTGGTGCCCTTCATGAACAGCACCACGTCGTTCTTCTCAACCGTTTCGCGGATCTGATCCTGCGCGCTCATATCATTTCCCTCTTGCTTCGCCAGGCCTCAAGCCGGCGCATACGCAGCCAGTAGCTGCCGCCATATTTCAGAAATCCCCGCATATCGCGGCAATAGCCCAGCGGAGACAGCATCCGCAGGATGGCATCCACCAGCTGCAACAACGCCACCACAATCCGCAATATCAGATCGAAGATTTCGGACATTCGAAAATTACACCCGAAGCTACTCTGGCGCTTTCGTCGTCAGCGCCAGCGCGTGCAGATCGCCATGCGCGCCGTCCATCTTGCCTTTCAGGCTGGCATAGACGGCACGCTGTTGCTGCACCCGGTTCATGCTGCGAAAGCTTTCGTCGATCACTTCGGCGGCCCAGTGATTGCCGTCTCCGGCGAGGTCGGTAATGGTGATCTGGGCCTCGGGGAAGCTTTCCCGGATCAAAGCCTCAATATCCTTGCCTTCCATTGGCATCGGGCTGCTCCTTGCTCTTTCACCTAAGATGTATGCGCTGGCTGCGCGGCCCGCAAGGGATATGGCCCAAAGGCTGCAGGCGGGTTACGCCTGCAATGCACGCCATTCCGGTGCCAGCATCGCCAGCGCGTCGCAATCGACCCAGGTGCCGTTTCGCTTCCAGCACTGGCGCATATTGCCCTCATGGGTAAAGCCTGCGCCGAGGAAGGTTTTCAGCGCCACCGGATTGTCGAAAACCACGTCGCACATGATCCGATGGGCGTTATAGCTGCCGAAGAGCAGATCAGTGACCGCACGGATCAGCCGGGGGCCGTCGCCTTTGCCAGGCTCTGTCACCGTCAGATTGTCGAGATACCAGACCTGGTCGTAAAGCATGCGCAGGGTGGCGATGCCGTTGCAGTCTGCGCCTTCGGCGATCAGGATCAGGCAGTCCTGATCATCCAGCATCGCGGTCAGCTCTGCCATGCCCTTGTCCATAAGGGCCTGCGGGTGGGCCCGGATCAGCAGGTCCACCCGTTCAAGATCAGCCTCTGTCGCCTTGCGGATCAAAGGCCCACGGCTTTGGCAAAGGCACCGCGATAAAGCGCTGACAGCTCAGCCAGCGGTGCGCTGTCCTGGCCAAGGGTGACGCTGTCGCCGCCGAAGCTGCCGATGCGGGCCACCGCAACGCCTGCGGTAAGGGCGGCGGCCTCGATCTGGGCTGCGGCGCTTTCGCGCACCGCCAGCAGATAGCGGGCCTGATCTTCGCCAAAGAGCGCCGAGGTATCGCCCGGGATCAGCGTGATGCCGACGCCTGCATCCTCGGCCATCTCAAAGGCTGCCAGCGCAAGGCCGCCATCGCCCAGATCCGATGCCGCAACGATCTGGCGGCGCTGCGCACGGACGAAATCGCCGTTTTTCTTTTCGGCGGCCAGATCGACCGAGGGCGCATCGCCGCGTTCATCGCCAAAGGCCTCGGCCAGCAGCGCCGACTGGCCCAGGTGGCCGAAGGTCTCGCCGATCAGCAGCGCCACATCGCCCGCCTGGGGCTTGCCGCAGATCAGATCGTCCAGCGAGGCAAGGATCCCCACCGCGCCGATGGTCGGCGTCGGCAGGATGCCCGAGCCGTCGGTCTCATTATACAAGGACACGTTGCCCGAGACGATCGGCATATCCAGCGCCGAGACAGCCTCGCCGATGCCTTTGATCGCGCCGACGAACTGGCCCATGATCTCGGGCTTTTCGGGGTTGCCGAAGTTCATATTGTCGGTCGTGGCCAGCGGCAGGGCGCCCATGGCGGTCAGGTTGCGGTAAGCCTCGGCCACGGCCTGCTTGCCGCCCTCAAAGGGGTTTGCCTTGACGTAGCGCGGCGTCACATCCGAGGTGAAGGCCAGCGCTTTCGAGGTTCCGTGAACGCGCACGACGCCTGCGGGCAGGCCCGGGGTCACGACGGTATCGGCACCGACCTGGCTGTCGTATTGCTCAAACACCCAGCCTTTATGGGCGTAATTCGGGCTGCCGATCAGCACTCTCAGCCCCTCAATCGCGCCGATATGCGGCACGGCGCCAAGGGGTTCGGCCTTCGGCGTCTCAACCCAGGGGCGGTTGTATTCCGGCGCAGAGGACGACAGCTTCGACAGCTGGATATCGGCCTTGATCTCATTTCCGTGCAGGATCAGGAAACGGTCTTCCGGGATCGTCTCGCCGACGATGGCAAAGTCGAGATCCCATTTCACGAAGATCGCCCGCGCCACGTCTTCCAGCTCGGGGTTCAGCACCATGAGCATGCGCTCCTGGCTTTCCGACAGCATCATCTCATAGGCGGTCATATTGGTTTCGCGCTGCGGCACCTGGTCCAGCTGCAGCTTGATGCCAAGGCCACCCTTGTCGCCCATCTCAACCGCCGAACAGGTCAGGCCAGCCGCGCCCATGTCCTGGATCGAGATCACCGCGCCGGTCTGCATCAGCTCAAGGCAGGCTTCCAGCAGGCGTTTCTCGGTGAAGGGGTCGCCGACCTGAACGGTGGGGCGTTTTTCCTCGATGGTGTCGTCAAACTCGGCCGAGGCCATGGTCGCGCCGCCAACGCCGTCACGGCCGGTTTTCGCGCCAAGGTAAACCACCGGCATGCCGACGCCCGAGGCCGCCGAGTAGAAGATCTTGTCGGTATCCGCCAGGCCCGCTGCGAAAGCGTTCACAAGGCAGTTGCCGTTGTAGGATTTGTGGAAGCGCACTTCGCCGCCAACCGTCGGCACGCCGAAAGCATTGCCGTAGGAACCAACGCCCTCAACCACACCTTTGACCAGATGCGCGGTCTTGTGGTGGGACGGCAGGCCGAACGAGAGCGCATTCATCGCAGCGATCGGCCGCGCACCCATGGTGAAGACGTCGCGCAGGATGCCGCCGACGCCGGTCGCGGCGCCCTGATGCGGCTCGATGTAAGAGGGGTGGTTGTGGCTTTCCATCTTGAAGATGACCGCCTGGCCATCACCGATATCCACCACGCCCGCGTTTTCACCCGGGCCGCAGATCACTTGCGGGCCGGTCGTGGGCAGGGTGCGCAGCCAGACTTTCGACGATTTATAGGAACAATGCTCGTTCCACATTGCCGAGAAGATGCCCAATTCGGTGAAGCTGGGCTCGCGGCCGAGGATCTCAAGCAGGCGGGTATATTCGTCAGGCTTGATCCCATGCGAGGCGATCAGCTCCGGGGTGATGGCGGGTTCGCGTGCGGCAACGGTCATGATCTGGCCTCCGGGTCTGCAGTTTGCTCTGCGCTATGCGGGAAATCTGAGCGGGAAATCTGCGGGCGTCATATTGCATGCGGGGCGATTGGGGAAGGGCTCTGCCGGCACTGATGCAGGATAATACGAGCGGGCCGCGCAGTATTGCCGAAAGCAGGGCGTGGCCCCGGCCCGTAGAGCTGCGCGCGAATGCGATTCGTGCATGCCTGGGACGGGCGCGGTCTGCTAGCACAGAACAAAAAAAAGGCCGAGCAAAGCTCGGCCCAAGTCCAACAGGGAGGTATGAGGGCGAACAGGTTGCCCTGATCAGCGCCTCGTAGCCTGATTTATGGGCTGTTTATAAATTATGCAAGTGCAGCAATGTCGCAGGTCGGGCAATGCTGCTATGCGCGGATCGCATGGCTGGAGGGGCGGGATGTTTGCGGTAACGCCGCAGGGCAGGAAAGGCGCAGAAAAAGCGGGGGGCGGGGCCAGTCTTCGCCAGCCTCTGCCTTCCTCTGGCTGTCCTGAACACTTCTGGTCGGCGCAAGAGGGCTGAGCGCTGCGATACCTCTCCGGCTCTGTATGGGGGCATGCCCAGGATCTGAACGGCGGCAAGGGCTGCGCCGCGGCAGAAACCGCGGGCCCGCAGCCCCTGAGGTCCGCAATACAGCCGAAACAGAGAGGCCTCAGCTGCCGTGGCTGCGGCGGAAGGTTGAGATTTCCTCGGTCACGAAATCGCGAAAGGCTGCGACGCGTTTTGAGTGCCGCAATTCCTCGGGATAGGCCAGAAACACCGGCACTTCGCCCGATTCGACATCGGCCAGAACGCGCACCAGATGTGGGTTCTCTTCGGTCGTGTAATCCGGCAGCACCCCGATGCCGAGATGGTTGATCACGCCCTGCTGCACACCGAAGTAATTGTTCACATGCAGCGTCGAGGGGATGTCATGGGCCATGATCTCCTGGACCAGCCGCGCTCCTGCCGCCACCTGCGGTGTGCCGGGGTGCTGACAGATCAGGCGGTGCTGGCCCATATCGGCCATGGTCTGCGGCGTGCCGTGCCGCGCCAGGTATTCCGGCGTTGCATAAAGGCGCATGCGGATATTCATCAGACGGCGGCGGATCAGATCGGCCTGGCTCGGCTCTTTCATGCGGATCGCGACATCGGCCTCGCGCATCGGCAGATCGAGGACGCGCTCTTCCAGCATCAGGTCGATCTTCAGCGCCGGGAATTTCTCATAAAGCCGCGCCAGACGTGGCGCCAGCCAGAGCGTTCCGAACCCCATGGTGGTGGTCACGCGCAATTCGCCGAAAACCTCATCCTCGCTGTCGCGGATGCGGGCGGCGGCGGCATCAAGGCGCTTGGCCATGGCCTGGGTGGCCTCGAACAGCAATTCACCCTGTTCGGTCAGGATCAGGCCGCGGGCATGGCGGTGGAACAGCGTCACATCAAGGCTTTCTTCCAGCGCGCGGATCTGGCGGCTGACGGCGGATTGCGACAGATGCAGCACCTCACCCGCATGGGTCAGGCTGCCTTTGTCGGCCACCGCGTGGAAAATTCTCAGCTTGTCCCAGTCCATGTCTCAATGCCCTTCCATTCGCGCCGGACCATAGCACAAGCCATGCAGCAGAGGAAAACCAGATCACGCAATTTTGCTGTAGCAATGGGGATTTGGCAGGAATGTCACGCCAGAGGCCCTGGCAAGCCTTTCGTGGCGCTGCGGTTGTGCCTATGATTGCAGCAAAGAGCGGTGAAATCCGCTATGGGGGAGGGCGCGTTTCGGCCCCATCCCGGTCAGGCAAGCACGTGAGAGGGCAGGCAGATGGCGGTAGGCGTATTTGATTCGGGCTTGGGCGGGCTGACGGTGCTGGATGCGCTGGTCAAAAAACTGCCCGATGTGCCCTTTGTCTATTTCGGCGACAATGCGCATGCGCCTTATGGGGTGCGGACGGCGGATGACATTTTCGCCCTGACCTGCGCCGCGACCGAGCGTCTTTGGGCTGAGGGCTGCGATCTGGTGATTCTGGCCTGCAATACCGCCTCGGCTGCGGCGCTGCGGCGGATGCAGGAACATTGGCTGCCCGCCGACAAGCGGGTGCTGGGGGTCTTCGTGCCGCTGATCGAGGCGCTGACCGAACGGCAATGGGGCGACAACTCGCCCCCGCGCGAGGTGACGGTGAAGCATGTGGCACTGTTTGCCACGCCCGCGACCGTGTCGAGCCGGGCCTTCCAGCGCGAGTTGGCGTTCCGCGCGATTGGCGTCGATGTCGAGGCGCAGCCCTGTGGCGGTGTGGTCGATGCGATCGAGCAGGGCGATGAGATCCTGGCGGATGCGCTGGTGCGCAGCCATGTCGAGGCGCTGAAACGGCGGATGCCCGCGCCAGAGGCGGCGATCCTTGGCTGCACCCATTACCCGCTGATGGAAAAGACCTTCCAGGAGGCGCTTGGCCCGCAGGTCAAAGTCTATAGCCAGGCGCGGCTGGTTGCAGACAGCCTCTCGGATTACCTGGCGCGGCGGCCCGAGTTTCTGGGTTCGGGGCGCGAAAGCAAGTTCCTGACCACGGGCGATCCGGTCTCGGTCAGCGCCCATGCCACCCAGTTCCTGCGCCGGGGCATCCGGTTTGAAAAGGCCTGACAGGGAGTGATCCGGGCTGATGCTGCTTGCCCTTCAATAAAATCAGCCGCCCCTTTCGGGGGCGGCTTTTTTCGTGGCCGTCGCGGGGAATGGGTTTGGGTCAGCCAAGCGGCGCGATCAGCGCCTGCAGTGCCGCCAGCGGATCCTCGGCCGACCAGATCTCTTCGCCAATGGCGAAATGGTCGGTCACCGGGCCAAAGCGGGTGATCAGCTCTGTGGTCAGCGCGCCCTCGGCGATAACCGGCACCTCGATCATCTCAGACCACCACTGGAACAGATCCCAGTCTGCACGGCTGCCATCGCCCAGGCTGCTTTCGCCCACCGGGCCAAAGGCGACGTAATCGGCCCCGGCTTCGGCGGCATTGATGCCCTCATGCCGGGTCGCGCCGCAAAAGGCGCCGATGATCGCATCTGCGCCCAGATCCTTGCGGGCCTTGCGCAGCGAGCGCGCGCCATCGGTCAGATGCACGCCGTCAAGGCCATGCGGCTCGACCAGCAGCAGGTGGTTCTCGATCACCACGGGCACGTCGCGGCGATGGGCGACATCGCGGCAGATATCGGCGGCGAGGCCCAGGTCATCGGTGTTGCGGGTGGCCAGCGAGATGCGCAGGCAGGCGATCTCAACCGTATCCAGCACGCGGGCCAGCTGGTCGGGGAAAAGATCGGTCTGGAAGCTCGGGGGCGTGATCAGATTGATCTGCGGGCGGTCTTCTGCGGACATTTCGGGCCTCCGGCTGCTGTGTCGGGGCGGGCTGTAGCAGCGTTTGCGGGTTTTGGCTACGGGGTAGGCCGTGCGGGGTAGGCCGTGCGGGGTGGGCTGTGCGGGGTAGGCCGTGCCGTTGCATATGGCGGGCAGGGCGGTTTTGTTTCCTCCGCCCG
The DNA here is from genome assembly GCF_013155295.1 of Pseudogemmobacter hezensis. GTDB lineage: Bacteria > Pseudomonadota > Alphaproteobacteria > Rhodobacterales > Rhodobacteraceae > Pseudogemmobacter > Pseudogemmobacter hezensis. The sequence goes on from NZ_JABJXT010000009.1 coordinate 81,049, forward strand.
ATTTGCCCGCTCGCCATTTGCCCGCTCCGCCATTTGCTTGTTACCGGGGGCCATGCAGGGTATCGGGGCGCGGAACCTGCACTTAGGGAATGGGCCCGCGAATGGCAAAGGCTGAGATGATTGATCCGGTGGTCGTGCTGGTGCGCCCGCAGATGGGCGAGAATATCGGCGCGGCGGCGCGGGCGATGCTGAATTTCGGCCTTGACCGGATGCGCATCGTAGATCCGCGTGACGGCTGGCCGAACCCGAAAGCCAATGCGATGGCCAGCGGCGCGGGGCGGGTGCTGGATCACGCGGGGATTTTCGCGGATGTCGCGGGCGCGGTGGCAGATTGCGATTTCGTCTTTGCGACCACGGCCCGCTCGCGCGAGCTGGTCAAGGAAATCGTCACGCCAGAGCGGGCGATGGCCATGGCGCGTGAGATGGGGGCGCAGGGCAAGAAGATCGGCATCCTCTTTGGCCCCGAACGCGCCGGGCTGGAAAACGCCGATCTGATCCACGCCAATGCCATCGTCACCGTGCCCGTCAACCCAGAGTTCTTTTCGCTGAACCTTGGCCAGTCGGTCCTGCTGCTGGCCTATGAATGGGGCCGCCAGGGCTCGGCGGTGCCAGACAGCGTGATGGGCCTTGCCCGCACGGAAATGGCCAGCCGCGAAGAAGTGCAGCGCCTTGGCGATCATTATGAGACCCGGCTGGAAGAGGCGGGGTTTTTCTTCCCGCCGACCAAGGCCGATGGCATGCGGCTGAACCTGCGCAATATGTGGAGCAGACTGGCCCTGACCCGGGCTGAGGTGCAGACCCTGCATGGCATGCTGCGCCAGATCCTGTTTCGCAAGGGCCAGGCCGCAGACCCGCCGAATGGGAACCCGCCGCCCGGCGCAGAGGGCTGAGCTGCGGGCCACAGGCGCGGCGTTTTTCCGGCCCTTTCAGGGTGATTATCTCCTGGCGGCTTTCCCGCCACCCGTGCTGCCGGGGCTTTGACTGCGGGCGCTGATCAGCTAAACTGCCTTAAAAATGTAAAACAGAGGCAGGCAGCATGATTTCGCGCAGAGTTTTCACCCTTACCGCCGGATCGGCATTGCTTGCAGGCTGCGTGGGCGGCGCACCGCGCATGGGCGGCGTGGCTACGGGCAGCCGTGAGACGCCCGCGCCGCGTGCCGTGCCCAATGCTGGCTGGACGACCTGGGTTCAGAATTACCGCAATCGCGCGGCAACGCGCGGCATCTCGGCGGGCACGCTGGATGCAGCCTTCCGCCATGCAGGCTTCCTGCCCGAGGTGATCGAGAAAGACCGCAATCAGACCGAGTTCAAACGCTCGCTTGAGGATTATCTGGCGATTGCGGCCTCGGATGAGCGGGTCTCGCTGGGGCGCGAAATGTATGCGCGTTACGGCTCGGTCCTTTCGGCAATCGGGGCGCGATACGGGGTTGAGGGCAATGTCGTCTGCGCCTTCTGGGGGCTGGAAAGCTTTTACGGCACAAGGCGCGGCAATGTTCCGGTGATCTCGGCGCTGTCGACGCTGGCCTATGAGGGGCGGCGGGCGGCCTTTTTTGAAAGCCAGCTGGATGGCGCGATGCGGATCCTGCAGGCGGGGGATATTCCGGCTGACCGGATGCTGGGCAGCTGGGCGGGCGCGATGGGCCACACCCAGTTCATCCCGACCTCGTATCTGCAATATGCGGTGGATTTCACCGGCGACGGGCGGCGCGATATCTGGTCGGATGATCCGACGGATGCGCTGGCCTCGACCGCCAATTACGTGTCGCGCACCGGCTGGCAGCGGGGCCTGCCCTGGGGGATGGAGGTCGTGCTGCCGCAGGGCTTCAACGCCGGTCTTTTGGGGCGCGGCAAGGGGCAGTCGGCGGCGGATTGGGCCGCGCTTGGCGTGTCGCGGGCCGGGGGCGGCGCCCTTGCTGCAGGCTCGATCATCGCGCCTGGCGGGGTGGGCACGCCCGCCTTCCTGCTGACGCAGAATTTCAACGTGATCCTGCGCTATAACAACGCCGAGAATTACGCGATCGGCGTCGGCCATCTGGCCGACCGGATCATCGGCGGCGGCCCGGTCAGGGCGGCTTTTGGCCCTGATGCCAATGGGTTGACCAAGGCAGACCGTCAGGATCTGCAGCGCCGCCTGACGGCGCGGGGCTTTGACACCGGCGGCAGCGACGGGGTGATCGGCCCGAAATCGCGTGAGGCGATCATGGCCTTCCAGAAAAGCCGCGGGATCGAGGCAAACGGCGTGCCGTCGCCCGCCCTGCTGGCCGCATTGCGCTGAACAGCTGAAAGAGGCGGGGCCACTGACTGCGGCGGCCCCGCATCATTGTCCCCGTATCACTGGCCCCGTATCATTGGCCCCGCATCACTTACCGGGCCTCAGGCTTTCGTCAGGCGCGGCTGGGCGGTGGCTGTTGCAAAGTGATGCAGCACCGCCTCGGCGCCATGTTCTTCCGACAGGCGCAGCAGGCGAAAGCGGATCGCGGCCATCTCCCGATAATAACGCAGGAAAGCGGCATTCAGCGCCGCCCCTGACAGCGCCCCCATCACCGGAACCGCCTGGGCGGCCAGTTTCTGCCCCAGCATGGTTGCCAGTTTCGGCGCGACAGTGGCGATCATCTGATTGATCGCCGGGCCGGTCAGCGCCACCCTGGCCGAGAAAAACGCGGTATTGATGCCGTCATCCGCCGCCACCGGGCTGCCAGAGCCAAAGGTGCGCAGCGCCTCGGCCATGATCCAGGGATCGTCGGGGTCATAGCCCTCGCGCAGAGCCTCGCGCCGGATCGCATGCAGCAGGACGGTGATGGTGAAGGGCAGCTCTGCCAGCGCCGAGGCAAACCCGCCCGCGCCGCCCACCAGCCCCGCGCCAATGGCGGCGGTCATGGTGCCACGCTCTCCGGTGCCGGGCAGTTTGCCGCCCTGTTTCGCCACCGCATAGGCGCTTTCAAGGGCGGCGGCGGTGACCGTTTCGGCCCGGGTGCGAAAGCCCGGCGGAAACAGCGACAGCTGTTCCTCCAGTTTGCCGCCAAAGCGGGTCAGCAACGACATGATCGGGCCATTGGCCCGCTTCCAGCGCAGCGCAAGGGTGTCGACTTCGCCGGCGCAATCCGAGAGGGCCGGAAGGGGGGCGGCTTTGGCGGTTTCACTGTTCATGGTTTTGATATTGGGTGGCCCTGGCCGCAACGCAAGATCTGCGGGCCACCAGGATCTGCGGGCCACAAGGCAGGCGCGGCTGTGGCAATCGCGCCAGAGCGGCACCCCGGCCCGCGCAGCGCAGGCCTCAGGTCGCGCGGCTGACCGCGCCAGCAATTCCCGCCCAGGCGCCTTCTTTCAGTGCAAGGCCCAGCACCCGGTCGGGGTTGGTTGGCGGCGGCATCACCACGTGATCAAGCTTTTCAAAGCCAAAGCGGCGGTAATAGGGGGCGTCGCCGACCAGCAAGACACGTTCCCAGCCGATGCGGCGTGCAATGGCCAGGCTTTCGGTGATCAAAAGCCCGCCGAGGCCCTCGCCCTGGCGGGTCGGGTGTACCGCAACCGGGCCCAGCAGCAGGATATCGGTGCTGTCGATTTTCGCGGGCCAATAGCGGATCGCGCCCGCAAGGATACCGTCGCCATCGCGCAGGCACAGGCACAAAGGCGCAATCGTCGGCACGCCCTCGCGCAGTCGGTATGACGAAAGCGCGGTGCGCCCGGGCGCGAAACACAGGTCATAAAGGGCCTCGACTTCCCACCAGTCGGCCTCGGTCTCTTCGTCAAGCCGATACACCTGCGCCTGTCCTTTTTGCTGACGGCAAGGGGGCTGCCGCAGCCCTGCCTTACATGGGAATGTGACAGGGGCAATGCAGCCCCCATGGTGCGCGATCAAGGGGCGTGACAGGCCGCCGACACCCGCGCCGGTTCCTGTCCGGCGGGCGGGATGTCAAAGGGGCGGGATGTCACGAAGGGCGGCGGATGGCCGCTTACAACGCCCGCCAGCCGATGTCGCGTCGGCAGAACCCTTCGGGCCAGTCGATGGCATCGACCATTTTATAGGCCTCATCGCGGGCTTCGGCCAGGCTGTCGCCGCGGGCTGTCACGTTCAGCACCCGCCCGCCGCTGGCGAGGGTTGCGCCGTCTTTGGCGGTGGTTCCGGCGTGAAAGACCATGTGACGGCTGTCCTGGGGCAGATCCTCAAGCCCGCCGATCCGGCTGCCTTTCTGATAGCTGCCGGGATAGCCCTTTGCGGCCAGGACCACGCTGAGCGCGTGATCATCGGCCCAGTTGACCTTTGCCTGGGCCAGCCGCTGGTCGGCGGTGGCGATCAGGTGATCGAGCACCTGAGCCCCAAGCCGCATCATCAGCACCTGGGCCTCGGGGTCACCAAAGCGGCAGTTGTATTCAACCAGCCGCGCCCGGCGCTCGCCGCTTTGCGGGTCATCGTCGATCATCAGCCCGGCATAAAGGATGCCCTGATAGGGGGTGCCGCGCCGCGCCATCTCGCGGATGGTGGGCAGGACGATGCGCTCCATCGCCTGGGCCTGCAGCGCCTCGGTCAGGACGGGGGCGGGCGAATAGGCGCCCATGCCGCCGGTATTCGGGCCGGTATCGCCGTCGCCGACGCGCTTGTGGTCCTGGGCGGTGCCAAAGGGCAGGGCGGTGGTGCCGTCTGACAGGATGAAGAAGCTGGCCTCTTCGCCCTGCATGAATTCCTCGATGACGACCTCGGCCCCGGCCTCGCCGAACTCGCCGCCGAACATATCGTCGATGGCGGCCAGGGCCTCAGCCTCGGTCATGGCGACGATCACGCCTTTGCCTGCGGCCAGGCCGTCGGCCTTGACGACAATCGGTGCGCCCTTTTCGCGGATATAGTCTTTCGCCGGGCTGGCCTCGGTGAACCTGGCCCAGGCGGCGGTCGGCGCGGCGCAGGCGTCGCAGACCTCTTTGGTGAACCGCTTTGAGGCTTCCAGCTGGGCTGCCGCCTGGCTGGGGCCGAAGGTCAGGATCCCGGCGGCGCGGGTTGCATCGGCGACGCCGGCGGCCAGCGGAGCCTCTGGCCCGACGATCACGAAATCAATCGCATTCTCTTCGCAAAATGCCACCACGCGGCCCGCGTCCAGAATATCAAGCGCCGCACATTCGGCGATCTGCGCGATCCCGGCATTGCCCGGCGCCACGATCAGCCGGTCGCATTTCGGGTTCTGCTTTACCGCCCAGGCCAGCGCATGTTCACGCCCGCCGCCGCCAAGGATCAGGATATTCATCTCTCGCGCCCCCGCATGGTTGCAATACTCTGACCAGCGGCCACCGATGGCGCCCCTGCTTGCGGGCCTGATAGTCGCCAGGGCAGCGGGTGACAAGAGCAAGTGGCTCAGGTTTTTCGCCCCATGTGCCGGACGCTTTGTCACCTTGAAGCCTGGGCGGGCGCGGCCTAATCTGCAGGCTGTCACGAAGGAAGGCACCATGGCCGGAAAACGCAGCATATTTGAAGACGTTGGCGAGACGAAACAGGGCGCGGGACAGGGCGCGGGCAGGCCCCCGGCGACGGGCGGCAGCCCGGCCGGGCCTGGCCTGATAGATCAGGGGCATAAGGGGGCGCGCGGACCGATCCGTATCTGGCTGATCGTTCTTTTCCTGCTGGTGGTGGCGATGATCGTCGTCGGCGGGCTGACGCGTCTGACAGGCTCGGGCCTGTCGATCACCGAGTGGCGGCCTGTCACCGGGGCGCTGCCGCCGCTGGATGCCACGGCCTGGGCAACAGAGTTTGAGAAATATCGCCAGACGCCGCAATATCAGCTGGCCAATGCCGGGATGAGCCTTGAGCAGTTCCAGTTCATCTATTGGTGGGAATGGGGGCATCGCCAGCTGGGCCGTCTGGTCGGCCTGGTCTGGGCGGTTGGCTTCCTGGGCTTCTGGCTGACGAAATCGATCCCCAATGGCTGGACGGGGCGGCTTTTGCTGGTCGGCGCGCTTGGCGGTCTGCAGGGCGCGATTGGCTGGTGGATGGTGCATTCGGGCCTGCAGGGAGAGATGATCCGCGTGGCCTCTTACCGGCTGGCGGTGCACCTGGGGCTGGCTTTCGTGATCCTTGGGTTCCTGGGCTGGTATGCGCTTTTGCTGTCGCGCAGCGAATCCCAGCTGATGACAGCGCGGCGCGGGCGGGAGGCAAAGCTCTTCTCGCTTTCAACCGGGCTGATGCATTTTGCCTTCCTGCAGATCCTGCTGGGCGCCCTGGTTGCCGGGATCGATGCAGGCCGTGCCTTCCCGACCTGGCCTTTGATGGGCGACAGTTTCTTCCCGGCCGATGCCTTCTATGCGACGGATATGCAAGGGAACGTGCTGCCGGTCTGGCATGCCTTCTTTGAGAACCCGGGGCTGGTGCAGTTCATGCACCGGATGGCGGGCTATCTTCTGTTCATCTTCGGCGTGGTCGTCTGGCTCAGGGGCCGCAAATCCGCCCATCGTGACACCCGTTTCGCCTTTCACATGGTCATGCTGATGCTGGTGGCGCAGGCTGGTCTGGGCATCATGGCGGTGCTGACCTCGGCGCATCTGCATGTGGCGATCACCCATCAGATCGGCGCGATCATCCTGTGGGTGCTGATCCTGCGGGCCCGCTATCTGTCGCAATACCCGGTTGCCGGGTCGATCCGCAAAGGAACCGCATGATGGCTGACGTTTACGAGGCGCTGATGGCGCATGCCCGCGAGACCGCCGCGATCGAGCAGGTGGCGGGGCGGCTGTCCTGGGATCAGGAAACCATGATGCCACGCGGCGCGGGGGCGCAGCGCGGCGAGGAAATGGCCGCGATGGAGGGCGTTCTCCATGCCCGCCGCATCGATCCGCGGGTGGGCGAGTGGCTGGCGAAGGTCGATCCGGTCGAGGTGGTGGCAAAGGCGCAGGTCGCCCGGATCCGCCGTTCTTACCAGCGGGCGATGAAGGTGCCTGCACGCCTTTCCCAGGAGATTGCGCGGGTCACCTCGCTGTCGCAGGGCATCTGGGCTGAGGCGCGGGCAGGTGAGGCGGTGGCCAATTTCCTGCCGACGCTTTCGCAGGTCGTTGATCTGAAACGCGAAGAGGCGGCGGCGCTGGCTTCTGGCGGTGATCTTTATGACGCGATGCTGGATGATTACGAGCCGGGCATGACCGGGGCCGAATGCGCGGCGATGTTTGACGCGCTGCGCCCGCGCCTTGTGGCCCTGCGCGAAAGGATCCTCGCCTCGCCGCGCAAACCTGAGGCGCTGAGCGGCAGCTTCGGGGCCGATGCGCAGATCCGCCTGTCGCGCCGCCTTGCCATGGTCTTTGGCTATGACCTGCAGCGCGGGCGCGTTGACACGGCGGTGCATCCCTTCTGTTCCGGCTCGGGCGATGATGTGCGCATCACCACCCGCGTGGCCGAGGGCGACCCCTTCAACTGTCTCTATTCCACCATCCATGAGACCGGCCATGCCGCCTATGAACAGGGCGTCGATTCCGATCTTTTGCTGACCCCGATTGGCGGCGGTGTCTCGATGGGGGTTCACGAAAGCCAAAGCCGGATCTGTGAGAACCAGCTGGGCCGCTCACGCCCCTTTACCGAATGGCTGTTCGGTGAGATGCGCGACCGTTTCGGCGAGTTCGGCATCCAGGACCCAGAGGCCTTCTATGCCACAGTCAACCGCGTCAGCCCCGGCTATATCCGCACCGAATCCGATGAGGTGCATTACAACCTGCACGTCATGCTGCGCTTTGATCTGGAGCGGGCGCTGATTGCGGGCGATCTGGCGGTTGCCGATCTGGAAGGGGCCTGGAATGAGCGTTCCCTCGCGGATTTCGGGGTGGCGGTCGACAAGCCCTCGAACGGGATGCTGCAGGATGTGCACTGGTCGATTGGCCTCTTTGGCTATTTCCCAACCTATACCCTGGGCAATCTTTATGCAGGCTGCCTGAACCAGGCGCTGCGCCGCGATCTGCCGGGTCTCGACCAGGATCTGGCAAAGGGCGAGCTGGGGGCGGCCAATGACTGGCTGCGCGAGAACCTGCGCCGTCATGGCGGCATCTATAGCCCGCGCGAGACCATCGCCCGCGCCTGTGGCGAAGAGCCTTCGGCCGAGCCGCTGCTGGATTACCTGGAGACGAAATTCGCCGGGATTTACGGTTTCTGAGCACCGCGTCGCGGATGATTTTCGGCTGGGGGGCAGGGTTTCTCTGCCCCCTTTGTCTTTCGCGGTCAGTCTTTATGCAGCCAGATTTTCGCGGGCAGGATTTCGCACTCAGGCGCGACGAAAGCGATAGACGCGGGCAGGCGGCAGATTGGCCCAGATCTTGTGACCCTTGTTCACCCGCAGCCCAAGCGCCTCGATGGTCTCGGGGGGCAGCGGCGGGCGCGGACCATAGGTGAATTGCACATAGCTGCCGCGCGGCGCCAGAACCTCAAAAGCGGCCCCGACAATCGCCTGGCGAATATCCTCGGGCATCGACAGCAGCGGCAGCCCCGAAATCACTGTCGAAACCTTTTCCGTCATCACCTGGCCCGCCGTCTCGGCCCCGGCCTGCAACACCCTTACGCCGGGGAACTTCTGGCGCAGATGGGCGACGAATTCCTCATCCAGCTCGAAAAGCGTCAGGTTTTGCGGCGGCAGACCGCGTGCCAGCAGGGCCTCGGTAAAGCGTCCGGTGCCGGGGCCGAACTCGACCACCTGGCCGGTATTGGGGCCGATCCCTAGCGTCATCGCCCGGGCAAGCGTGCGCGAAGAGGGCGCGATGGCCGAGACCTGGCGGGGATTGCGCAAAAGGCGCCGCCGGAACAATGCAAGATCGCTTTCCAATGAACTTCCTGTCTGTTGGTCGCGCCACTTGTGGCCCTATGGGGGCACCGTGCTGATCTGATCGCAGGGGGCGGCCCGGCGGCAGTGCCATAGCCGCAGCCGGGGGCCTGATTTCGGGTCTCAGGCCTTTGGACCTGCGATTTCCGCCTTCAGATCTCAGGTTTTGCGGAACTTATCGAGGCTGACGACCTCTGCCTCCTGGCGAGGGGCTGGCTCGCCGTCATCGCTGTCATCGCCGGCGTCAGCCGCCTCGTCATCCTCGTCATCCTCATGCTGGCTTTCAAAGCGCAGCCCGAATTCGACCGAAGGGTCGACAAAGGTCAGCACCGCATCAAAGGGGATCACCAGCGGCTCGGGCGAGTTGCCAAAGTTCAGCGTGACCGAAAAGCCCTGATCGGTGACCTCAAGCCCGGTGTACCAGTGCTGCAATACCACGGTCATCTCATTGGGATAACGTTCACGCAGCCAGTCGGCGATGGCGACATCGGGATGGTGGGTGTCAAAGGTGATGAAGAAGTGATGGTCACCAGGAAGGCCGTTTTTGGCGACATCTTCCAGCACGTTGCGGATCAGGCCGCGCATGGCCTGGTGCATCAGGTTTCCATAATCTATTGCGCGTGTCATTCGGATCCCCAGCCATTTCGGGGCCAGCATAAATCAAATGACGCACAAGGAAAGAGGGCAGCGCCAAAGCGGCGGCGAAAAGCCCGTTCGGCCGCAGCCGCAGCCCGCTCATAAGGCTTTGCCGCAGCTGATGGCAGGGCTGTTGCGGCTTCTGCGCTGGCCTCTTGTGCGGGCTCTTGCGCTGGCCCCCTGCGATAAGGCAGTCTGCGCCGTGATCTGCCCGTGCCGTGATCTGCCCGTGCTGTGATCTGCCCGTGCTGTGATCTGCCCGTGCTGTGATCTGGCTGTGTCAGGATCGGCCCACGAAACCTTGCGTTGAACCTTGCGTTAAATCGGGCGTTAAACCGCAAATCGGGCTGTCATATTGCCGTTGTCAGAACCTTGCATATACCGCCCGTTCGCCGCAGCCTGCATGCGCTGAGCACCTGTCCACCCCTTGCCATCTGCCCATCCTGCTACCGGAGCCTTCATGACCCGCCAATCCGCCTTTTCCGCCCCTGGCCGCTTTTGGCGCGGCAATCTGCACAGCCATTCCAACCGTTCCGACGGGGCGCTGACCCCCGAAGAGGTCTGTCGCCGTTACCGGGCCGAGGGCTATGACTTCCTGGCGCTGACCGATCATTACGTCGGGATCTATGATTATCCGCTGGTCGATACCACGCCGTTCCGCCAGGCGGATTTCACCACCATTCTGGGGGCCGAGCTGCATTCCGGCGCGATGGAAAACGGCGAGCTGTGGCATATCCTTGCCGTTGGTCTGCCCGCCGATTTCCCGAAGATCGGCGCCCGGGACTGGCGGGCCGCGCCCGATCAGGAAAGCGGCCCGGCGCTTGCGGCCCGGGCTGCGGCGGCGGGGGCTTTTGTCACCATCGCCCATCCGCAATGGTCGGGGATGACGCTGGCCGATGCGCGCTCGATCACCGCCGCCCATGCGGTTGAGATCTACAATCACGGGTCAGCCGTCTGCAATGATCGTGGCGATGGCACCCAGATTGCCGATCTGCTGATCTCTGAGGGGCGTGACCTTTCGCTGATTGCGACCGATGATTCACATTTCAAAGACCCCGATTATTTCGGCGGCTGGACCATGGTGAAAGCCGAGGAAAACACCCCCGAGGCCTTGCTGGCCGCGCTGAAACGGGGCGATTTCTATTCGAGCGAAGGCCCCGAGATCCATGATTTCCGGGTCGCGGGGGATACTGTCCATGTCGAATGCTCGGCGGTCGAGCGGGTGATTGCGCTTGGCCAGGGCTCCAGCTCGAACTGCCTTTGGGGCAAGTCGCTGACCCGGGCCGAGCTGTCTTTGCAATGGCAAAGCGATACGCCCTGGCTGCGGGTGGTGGTGATTGATGCAGCCGGGCGCAGGGCCTGGAGCAACCCGATCCGCCGCGCCTGAGCGCGGGCGGTTTCGGGTTTCGCAATCGGGCTGCGAGCGGCAACGCGGCCCGATTGGGCAATATCCTTTTTCGGCGATCAGCTTTGCGGGGGATCAGCCTGGTGCCTGTTCCCCGGCCGGGGCGGGCTGGCGGCTGACGATTCGCGTCAGCTTGCGGTGCAAAGGCGTGATCCGGTGGCGGATATGCATCGCGGCATAGACCGGCTGGCGCAAAACCGGCGCGTCGCTGACCGCCCGCACCCGACCTGCGGCGATCATCTCACGGGCGGTTGGTTCCAGCACATAGCCCGTGCCGCCCATCCCCATCAGAAGCGAGGCGACCGAGCCGCTTTGGCCGACCGAGATCGGGGCCTCGGCCAGCTCTGGCGTGATCTGGCGGTGCATCTCCTGAAAAGCGGGCGAGAAATGCGAGAAGATAAAGCGCTCTGGCTGCACATCAGAGAGACGATCTGTCAGGGTTGAGACCATGTGATAGCAGGCATCCCCCAGGCTTTCAAAATGCAGATCAGGATGCGGCTTTGGCGAGAACATGACCGCGAAGTCCAGCACCCCGGTCAGCAGATCCGTGCACATCTGGTTTGAGTAATCGGGCTCGATATAAAGCGCGATCTGCGGGAAGGTGCGACGGATTTCGGCCACCCAATCGCCAAGATAGATCGCGGAAAGATCGTTCTGAATGCCAAGGCGCAGCAGATGCCCGGTGCCGCTGGGGATCTGGATATGGCGCTTGGCCTCATTCCACTGATGGCGCAGCATGCGGGCATGGGGTTCGAACCGTTTGCCCTCGGTGGTAAGCGCCGTGCCAGAGCGCGAGCGGTCGAAAAGCCGGGTGCCAAGCGCGGTTTCAAGGCTGACGAGGCGGGCCGAGACGGTGGATTGGGTTAGCCCCAGACGCTCGGCGCTGCGGTGGAAGCTGCGGCTTTCAGCGAGGTCGAGGAAGGTCTCGATAAGTTCGATTTGCATGGTCAAAGCCGGGGGCCAGCCCCCGGACCCCCGGGATATTTTTGGACAGATGAAAAGGCGGCAGGCGCTGATCGGATTACCCGATCAATAGGTGGGGCGCGGCCGAATTGAAAGGGGAAGAGAGCTGGCGAATAGTGGCCGCGAACAGATGGGGGCCAGCATGTCGGAATTCGCCAGCGCAAGGGTTGCGATTATCGGGGGGGGCGTGGTTGGCGTCTCGGCGCTTTATCACCTGGCGAAAGCAGGGTGGCGCGATGTGATCTTGCTGGAGAAGAACGAGCTGACGGCGGGCTCGACCTGGCATGCGGCGGGGAATGTGCCGACGTTTTCGGCCTCCTGGTCGATCATGAATATGCAGCGTTATTCGGCGGGGCTTTATCGGGGGCTGGGCGAAGAGGTTGGTTATCCGATGAATTACCATGTCACCGGATCGCTGCGTCTGGGCCATAGTGCCGAGCGGCTTTTGGAGTTCAGGCGTGTTGCCGGGATGGGGCGGGCCCAGGGGATGGATCTTGAGGTGTTGGGCGCGGATGAGATCCGCGGGCGCTATCCCTTTCTTGAGACCCATGATCTGAGCGGGGCGCTTTATGATCCTTATGATGGGGATATTGATCCGGCACAGCTGACCCAGGCGCTGGCGGCGGGGGCGCGGCAGATGGGGGCGCGGATTGAGCGCTTTTGCCCGGTGACAGCGGCGAAGTGGACGGGCAGCGAGTGGGTTCTGACGACCCCGAAGGGCGAGGTGCGGGCGGAATATGTCGTCAATGCGGGCGGCTATTACGCGGCTGAGGTGGGGCGGATGTTCGGGCGAAGGGTGCCGATGATGGTGATGAGCCATCAGTATCTTCTGTTCGACACCATCCCCGAGCTGGCGGCCTGGTCGGCGGAAAGCGGGCATAAGTTGCCTTTGCTGCGCGATGTCGACAGCAGCTATTACCTGCGCCAAGAGAAGATGGGCTTTAATCTTGGCCCCTATGAGAACCCCTGCCGGGCGCATTGGGCGACGCCTGATGACCCGATGCCCGAGGATTTCAGTTTCCAGCTTTTCCCCGATGATCTGGAGCGGCTGGAATGGCATATCGCCGATGCGATGGCGCGGGTGCCGCTTTTGGAGAAGGCGGCTTTGCAAAAGGTGATCAACGGGCCGATCCCTTACACGCCCGATGGCAACCCGCTGATCGGGCCGATGCCTGGGGTGCCCAATGCCTTTGAGGCCTGCGTTTTCACCTTTGGCATCTGTCAGGGCGGTGGTGCGGGCAAGGTTCTGGCCGAATGGGTGACTGAGGGGACGACCGAATGGGATATGTGGTCTTGCGATCCGCGCCGTTTCACCGGGTTTGAGGACCACGATTACTGCGTGGCCAAGGGCAAGGAAGTCTATGGCCATGAATATGCGATGCATTTTCCGCATCATGTCTGGGGGGCGGGGCGCGACAAAAAGCTGTCGCCCGTGCATACGGATGTCGCCGCTCTGGGCGCGCAGTTCGGGCCATTCAACGGCTGGGAGCGTGCGCTTTGGTATGCGCGGCCTGGCGACGATGTCTCTGAGGCGGCGCAGCGAACATGGGCGCGTCAGGGACCATGGTTTGCTGCCGTGAAGGCGGAATGTGAGGCGGTGCGGGATGCCTGCGGCATTCTCGATCTGCCCGGGTTCTCGCGCTACCACCTCTCGGGTGCGGGTGCGGCAGACTGGCTTTCGGCGCAGATCACCGGCAGACTGCCAGCCCCGGGGCGACTGGGGCTGGCCTATTTCGCCGATCACCGGGGGCGGATCGTCACAGAGATGTCGGTGGCCCGTCTTGCCGATGATGCGTTTTTGCTGATCACGGCAGCGACGGCCCAGGCGCATGACCGCGCCTGGCTGGAGCGGTATCTGGCACCGGGGCTGAGCCTTTCCGAGCTGACCGATGACTGGTCCTGCCAGATCCTGACCGGGCCAAAGGCGCGCGAGGTTTTGCAGGCCGCCGGGGCCGAGGCGGATCTGGCGAAGGGCTGGCTTTCGCATCAGACGGGCCGGATTGCCGGGCGTGAGGTCTGGCTGGCGCGGGTCAGTTTCGCGGGCGAGCTGGGCTGGGAAATCCATGCGGAAAACGCCGATATGCCTGCGGTGCGCCAGGCGCTGATGCGGGCGGGCGGGCCTTTGGGGCTTAAGCCCTTTGGCATGTTCGCGCTGAACGCTTTGCGGATCGAAAAGGGGTATCGGGCCTGGAAAGGCGATCTTTCCACTGATTACAGCCTGTTGCAGGGCGGTCTTGAGAGATTTGTTGACTGGGACAAGCCCGCGTTCCGCGGCCGCGAGGCGCTTTTGGCAGAGCGCCAGGCCGGAGTTACAAAGCGGTTTACCACCCTGGTGATCGAGGCCGGGGCCTATGATGCGCCCTATATGGCGACGATCTGGAAAGGCGATCAGGCCGTGGGGGAAGTGACCTCGGGCTATTATGGTCACCGTGTCGGAAAATCGATTGGTCTTGGTATGTTGCGGGCTGATCTGAATGTTCCGGGTGAGGTTCTGGAGGTTGAGATCTTCGGGCAAAGGCATGCGGCGGTGGTGCAGGCGGATGGCCCGCTCTGGGATCCGCAAAATCTGCGGATCCGCGCCTGAGCTGAGGGAACGTCCGGGGCAGAGCCCCCGGGACATTTATACAAAGAAGAAGGGCTAACATCTTGGTGGATGTACCAAAAACGGCGCGGGCGGTGGTAATTGGGGGCGGCGTCTCGGGCTGTTCGGTTGCCTATCATCTGGCAAAAGCGGGCTGGACGGATGTGGTGCTGCTTGAGCGGCGCAAGCTGACCTCAGGCACCACCTGGCATGCGGCGGGGCTGATCGGGCAGCTGCGGGCTAATCAGAATATGACCCGGCTGGCGAAGTATTCGGCGGATCTTTACAGCAGGCTGGAAGAAGAGACCGGGGTTGCAACCGGGCTGAAGCGGGTCGGCTCGATGACGGTGGCGCTGACCGGGGACCGCATGCAGGAGATCCTGCGCCAGGCGACGGTGGCGCGGATTTTCGGGGTTGAGGTTGGAGAGATTTCCCCCACTGAAATCAAGGCGATGTATCCGCATCTTAACACGGATGGGGTGATTGGCGGCGTGCATCTGCCCGGGGATGGGCAATGTGATCCCGCCAATATCGCCATGGCGCTGGCCAAAGGTGCCCGGATGCGTGGCGCGAAAGTGTTCGAGGGCGTCAAGGTCACGGGCGTGACCGAGGGGCCGGCTGTGGGCGGGCGTCGCCAGGTCAGCGGCGTTGACTATATCGGGCCGGATGGGCCGGGCCATATCGCTGCGGATGTGGTGATCAATTGCGGCGGCATGTGGGGCCGCGATCTGGCCGCAGCCTCGGGTGTGACGCTGCCGCTGCATGCCTGCGAGCATTTCTACCTGATCACCGAGCCTGTCGCGGGCCTGACCGATATGCCGGTTCTGCGGGTTCCAGATGAATGCGCCTATTACAAGACCGATGCCGGCAAGATGATGATCGGCGCCTTTGAGCCGGTCGCCAAACCCTGGGGCATGGCGGGCATCCGGGAGGATTTCGAATTCGACACCCTGCCCGAAGATTGGGATCATTTCGCGCCGATCCTGGAGGATGCCGCGAACCGGATGCCGATGTTCCAGACCGCCGGGATCCATACCTTCTTTAACGGACCCGAAAGCTTTACCCCCGATGATCGCTATTATCTGGGCCCTGCGCCAGAGCTGGGCGGCTATTGGGTGGCGGCGGGCTATAACTCGGTCGGGATTGTCTCATCCGGGGGCGCGGGCATGGCGCTGGCGGAATGGATCACCACGGGGGAGGCGCCGTTTGATCTGTGGGATGTCGATATCCGCCGCGCCCAGCCCTTCCAGCGCAATCGCCGCTATCTGAAAGACCGGGTGACCGAGACGCTGGGCCTGCTTTACGCCGACCATTATCCCTACCGTCAGATGGCGACGGCGCGGGGGGTGCGGCGCACACCGTTGCATGGGCATCTGCAGGCGCGGGGCGCGGTCTTTGGCGAGGTCGCGGGCTGGGAGCGGGCGAACTGGTTCGCAAACCCCGGCCAGGAACGCGAATATCGTTATGCCTGGGGCCGCCAGAACTGGTTTGAGAACCAGCGCGCCGAGCATATGGCGGTGCGTCAGGGCGTGGGCCTTTTCGATATGACCTCTTTCGGCAAGATCAGGGTCGAGGGGCGTGACGCTGTCAGTTTCCTCAACCGGGTCTGTGCGGGGCAGATGGATGTGGCGGCGGGCCGGATCGTCTACACGCAGATGCTGAATGCGCGGGGGGGGATCGAGAGCGATCTGACCGTCACGCGGCTGTCAGAGCGCGCCTTTATGCTGGTGGTGCCGGGGGCGACGCTGCAGCGCGATCTGGCCTGGCTGCGGCGGCATCTGGGTGATGAGTTCGTGGTGATCACCGATGTGACGGCGGCGGAATCGGTTCTGTGCGTGATGGGGCCGAAGGCGCGGGATCTGATGCAGAGGGTCTCGCCCAATGACTTTTCAAATGAGGCGCATCCCTTTGCCAGCATGCGCGAGGTTGAGGTCGGCTATGGTCTGGCCCGGGCGCATCGGGTGACCTATGTCGGCGAGCTGGGCTGGGAGCTTTACGTCCCCTCGGATCAGACCGCGCATGTGTTTGAGGCGCTGGAAGAGGCCGGGGCCGATCTGGGGCTGCGGCTTTGCGGGCTGCATGCGCTGGATTCGTGCCGGATCGAAAAGGGGTATCGCCATTGGGGCCATGATATTACCGATGAGGATCATGTGCTTGAGGCAGGGCTTGGCTTTGCGGTGCGGGTGAAAAAGCCCGATTTCATTGGCCGTGATGCGGTGCTGCGCGTTATGGAGCAGGGCGTGGGGCGGCGAATGCTGCAGTTCCGGCTGCAAGACCCGGAGGTATCGCTTTTCCACAATGAGGCGATCGTGCGGGATGGGAAGATCGTGGGCCCGGTGACCTCGGCTAATTATGGTCATGCATTGGGGGGCGCGATCGGGCTGGGCTATGTGCCCTGCGCAGGCGAGAGTGAGGCGGATCTGCTGGGCTCGTGCTATGAGATCGAGGTGGCCGGGGTGCGCCACGAGGCTGAGGTGAGCCTGGTGCCGATGTATGATCCGAAATCGGAGCGTATCCGTATGTGACTGTGTTGGGGAAACGTTGGGGTCGGAGAAAAGTGGTGGTCGGGGAAAATGGGGAGCGGGAAAAGTGGGGGGCTGTCTGCCCCCCTGGGCGCGGTTCCCGCGCCCGCCCCCCGAGGATATTTGAGGACAGATGAATGATACTTGCGGCGCGGCATCGGGATTTTGAGGATCTGCACAGATCGGGGTGTTTTGTGATCCCAAATCCCTGGGACCGGGGATCTGCGCGGATGATGGCGGCTTTGGGAGCGAAGGCGCTGGCGACCTCATCTGCGGCTCATGCTTTCACACTGGGGCGGCCGGATATGGGGGGTGTCAGCCGCGATGAGGCCCTGGCCCATGCTGCCGATCTGCTGGCGGCGGTGGATCTGCCGCTTTCGGGCGATTTCGAGAATGGTTTTGGCGATGCGCCTGAGATGGTGGCTGAGACGGTTCGCCTGGCGGCAGAGGTTGGGCTTTCGGGGATCTCGGTCGAGGATACGCAGATGGTTGCGGGCAATCCGGCCTATGATTTCGAACTGGCGGTTGAGCGGGTTCGCGCCGGGGCGGCAGCCGCGCGGGCGCTTGGGCGGCCGTTTGTGTTTTGCGCCCGTGCCGATGGGGTGATGAACGGCGTCTATGACCTGGCCGAGGGGATCCGGCGTTTGCAGGCCTTTGAGGCGGCCGGCGCGGGGCTTTTGTATCTGCCGGTGCCGCCCGGGCGTGAGGGGCTGGCGCAGGTTCTGGCCTCGGTCAGGGCACCCGTCAATGCGCTGGCGGCGGGGCCTTTGAAGGCCTGCCCGGTGGCGGATCTGGCGGCGATGGGGGTGCGGCGGATCTCTGCCGGCAGCCAGATTGCGCGGCTGACCCATGCGGCGATCCGTGATGCGACACTTGCGATGCTGGGCGAGGGCAGTTTTGCGCCGCTGGCGGGCGCGGCACCGGGCGATGAGATCGATGCCCTGCTGCGTGTGGGGGCTGCGCGTCTGTAGCGCGGTGGACTGCGCCTTTGCGCCGCGTCGGTATTTGGTCTGGTCGTGGCGGTGCTTGTGTATGGCGGTGATCCGCCTCAGTCTGCGGAAATATAAGAGGGCGCAATCAATGTGCCTTTGTGAAGCGACAGGAGAGAGAAATGACGGTCTCAAAGCATCTGGGGCATTTCTATATCAACGGGGCCTGGGTTGATCCTTTGCCCGGGGCCAGTGATCTGGGGGTCGAGAACCCCGCCACCGAAGAAATCCTGGGGCAGCTGGCGCTTGGCACCGAGGCCGATGCCGATCGCGCCATCCTGGCTGCGCGGGCGGCTTTTGATGCCTGGACGGTGGTTCCGGTCGCAGAGCGTATCGCGCTCGTGAAGCGGATCCTTGAGGTCTATAATGCGCGCTATGACGATTTCGCGCTTGCGATGTCGCTTGAGATGGGGGCACCGATTGAATGGGCCAAAGGTGCGCAGGCCTGGGCGGGGCAGGTGCATATCGAATCCACCATCAAAGCCGCCGAAGAGATGACCTGGGAATATATGCGCGGCGATACCCGCATCGTGATGGAGGGGATCGGCGTCTGCGCCCTGATCACTCCCTGGAACTGGCCTATGAACCAGATCGCCTGCAAGGTCGCGCCTGCGCTGATCGCGGGCTGCACGATGGTGTTGAAGCCATCCGAGATCGCGCCGCTTTCGGGGCTTTTGTTTGCCGAAGTCTGCCATGAGGCCGGGGTGCCTGCGGGCGTCTTCAATCTGGTGAACGGGATGGGCCCGGTGGTGGGGGCGCGGATGTCCTCGCATCCTGAGGTGGATATGGTCTCGTTCACCGGATCCACCCGCGCAGGCACTGCGATTGCCGCCGCCGCTGCGCCGACCGTGAAGCGCGTGGCCCAGGAGTTGGGTGGCAAAAGCCCCAATATCATTCTGCCATCGGCGGATATTGCCGAGGCCGTCAAGGCGGGCGTTGCGGGCTGTTTCGCCAATACCGGGCAAAGCTGCGATGCGCCGACGCGGATGTTCGTGCCCCGCGCCCATGCGCAGACCGCCTATGCTGCGGCGAAAGAGGCCGCGGATGAGGTGGTGATCGGGCCGACCACAGAGACCGCCACCACGATGGGGCCGCTGATCTCAAAGGCGCAATATGACAAGGTGCAGCGGCTGATTCAGGCGGGCATTGACGAGGGCGCAAGCCTGATCGCTGGCGGCACCGGGCGGCCTCAGGGCGTCAATCGCGGCTGGTATGTGCAGCCGACGATCTTTGGCGATGTCACCAATGAGATGACCATCTCACGTGAAGAGATCTTTGGCCCGGTGCTTTCGATCCTGCCCTATGACAGCATCGATGATGCGATCCGCATGGCCAATGACACGCCCTATGGCCTGGCGGCCTATATCGCGGGCCCGGTCGAAGAGGCGAAACCCATCGCACGGCGTCTGCGGGCGGGGACGGTGAACCTCAACTACCCGGACTGGGACACTTTCGCGCCCTTTGGCGGCTATAAACAATCGGGGAACGGGCGCGAATATGCCGATTGGGGCATCCATGATTTCTGCGAGATCAAGGGCATCGTCGGCTGGGGGGCCTGATCCTGGGGGGGCCTGTTCTGTGAAAAAGGGTTCCGGCGGGTGCATAGCTGCCCTGCCGGAATCGGACAGATGGCGATCTTGCATCTTCTGTGCGGGCGGTGATTGAGTGAGACCCGCGCCGGGCCGAGTCGCGCCCTGCGGTATGTCTTTGTAATCCGTCTCAATCAGGAGTGCGGCCATGCGTTATGGCTATGTCGGTCTGGGCAATCTGGGCGGGCATCTTGCTGCCAGCCTGCTGCATGCGGGATTTGACGTCACCGTCTATGACCGCGACAGTGCCGCCGTTGACCGTCTTTGCGGCAAGGGGGGCGACCGGGCCTCTTCGCTGGAGGAACTGGCGGCGGGGGTTGACCATGTTTTTACCTGCCTGCCCTCACCCCAGGTCAGCGAGGCCGTGCTGGCGCAGATGCTGCCCTTCATGCGGCCGGGTGCAAGCTGGATCGAGAATTCGACGCTGGGGCGCGAGGATGTGCTGCGTTTCGCAGGCCTTGCCCGCAGCGCCGGCATTCGGATGATGGAGGCCCCGGTCACCGGCGGCGTGCATATGGCCGCCAAAGGCGAGATCACCGTGCTGGCCGGCGGCGAGCGCGACCTTTTTGATTTGCATTACCCCGCGCTTGAGGTGATCGGCGGCAAGATCTTTTACATGGGAGAGCTGGGCTCGGCGGCGGTGATCAAGGTGATCACCAATATGCTGGCCTTCACCCATCTGGTGGCCGACGGCGAGGCGCTGATGCTGGCCAAGCGCGGCGGCCTTGATCTGAAAACCGCGTGGGAGGCGATTGCCGCCTCTTCCGGCAATTCCTTCGTGCATGAGACCGAGGGCCAGCTGATCCTGAATGGCAGCTATGATGTCGGCTTCTCGATGGATATGGCGCTGAAGGATCTGGGCTTTGCGCTTGGCTTTGGCCAGGAATTCGGGGTGCCGCTGGATCTGGCCTCTACCGTCAACCAGACCTTCCTGCGCGGGCGGGCGGCCTTTGGCGGCCAGGCGCAGTCGACCCGGATCGTGAAGCTGCTGGAAGAATTGCTGGACACTGATCTGCGGGCAGGCGGTTTTCCAGAACGTCTTTGATCGCCGCAGCCCCCGGACGAAGCCCCCACGCAGTTCCCGGACGGTATCAGCTATTTGCGGTGTCACATTCCGGTGCTAGACATGGGGATGCACGGCAGCTAGAAGGCTGACAATGCTACGTTAGCGCTAACGGACGGGCCATTGCCAGGCCGGGGCGCAATCACGACAGGTTCAGAACAGACAGGGATTCCATGGCTTCGCGCGTCATTCCGGTCGAAATATTCGATCTTGTGATCTTTGGCGGCACCGGCGATCTGGCCCGGCGCAAAATCCTTCCCGGCCTATATCTGCGCTGGCTGGCGGGGCAGATCCTGCCCGAGGCCCGGGTGATCGGCGCGGCGCGTGCCGATCTGACCGATGCGGAATTCCGCGATTTCGTCGCCGGTGCGATTGCCGAATTCGTGCCCGAGGCAAAGCGCGACGAGACGGCGATCCAGGGCTTTCTGGATCGGCTGTCCTTCGTGACGATTGATGCGACCGGCGAAAAGGGCTGGAAGGATCTGAAAAAGCTGATCCGCGCCGATGTGGTGCAGGCCTTTTATTTCTCGGTCGCGCCGTCCCTGTTCGGCGCGATTGCGGAACGGCTGACCAGCCATGGCATCGCAGGCCCGGATGCGCGGATCGTGGTGGAGAAACCCTTCGGGCGCGATCTGGCCTCTGCCAAAGCGCTGAACGCCGTTCTGGCGCAGCATTTCGAGGAACGGCAGATCTACCGGATCGACCATTACCTCGGCAAAGAAACCGTGCAGAACCTGATGGCGGTGCGGTTTGCGAATATCCTGTTCGAGCCGCTGTGGAAGTCGGAATATATCGACCACGTCCAGATCACGGTGGCGGAAACCGTCGGCGTGAACGGGCGCGGCGCTTACTATGACAAATCGGGCGCGATGCGCGATATGGTGCAAAACCACATCATGCAGCTTTTGTGCCTGATCGCCATGGAGCCGCCCTATCATTTTGACCCCGACGCGGTGCGCGATGAGAAACTCAAGGTCATCCGGGCGCTGGATCCGGTGCAGCCCGAAGACATCGTGCGCGGCCAGTATCTGGCCGGGGGCGGCGAGGCGGGCTATCTTGAGCATTCGGAAGATCCGGCCAGCCGCACCGAAAGCTATATCGCGCTGAAGGTGAATATCTCGAACTGGCGCTGGAAGGGCACGCCCTTTTACCTGCGCACCGGCAAGCGTCTGCGGGCGCGCGAAAGCGAGATCGCCATCACCTTCAAAGAGCCGCCGCATTCGATTTTCGACGATCACGCGGGCTGGCGCGACAATGTGCTGGTGATCCGGCTGCAGCCTGATGAGGGCATGAACCTCAAGGTGATGATCAAGGAACCGGGCCCGGGCGGCATGCGCCTGACCCAGGTGCCATTGGATATGTCCTTCGCCGAGGCGCTGAAAGACAGTCTCGAAGATGTGCCTGATGCCTATGAGCGGCTGATCATGGATGTGATCCGTGGCAATCAGACCCTCTTCATGCGCGGCGATGAGGTCGAGGCCGCCTGGGCCTGGACCGATCCGATCATCGAGGGATGGGAGGCGCGGGGCGATAAGCCGCAAGCCTATGATCCCGGCACCTCTGGTCCCGAAGATGCGCTGATGCTGATGCACCGCGACGGGCGCCGCTGGCGGGGGATCGGCTCATGAAATTCAACGCCTATCCTGACCGCGATTTCCTGCATCTGAAGCTGGCGGACCGCATCGCCTCGCAACTGGGGGAATTCATCCGCCGCGATGGCCGCGCCACGCTTTCGGTGCCCGGCGGCACCACGCCCGGCCCGGTTTTCGACATCCTTTCGGGCGTCGATCTCGACTGGGCTCTGGTCTCGGTCGTGCTGAATGACGAACGCTGGGTGCCCGAGCACTCTGATCGCTCGAACACAAGGCTTCTGCGTGAGCGTCTGCTGACCGGGCGGGCCGCCAATGCGCGGCTGATCCCGCTTTATACCGCGACCGATACGCCGGAAGAGGGGATCCCCGCGCTGGAAGAGGGGCTTCGCGCCGCGCTGCCGATCTCTGTCCTGCTTCTGGGGATGGGGGGCGATATGCATACGGCGTCGCTCTTTCCGGGGGCTGACCGTCTGACGGATGCGCTGGCCCCTGATGCGCCGCTCTTGATGCCGATGCGATCCGAGGCTGCGGTCGAGCCAAGGGTGACCCTGACCGCGCCCGTCTTGCGTGACGCCATGCATATCCATGTGCTGATCACCGGCGAGGCGAAGCGCGAAGCGATTGAAAAGGCGGCTGGTTTGCCCGTCGAAGAGGCCCCGATCCGCACAGTGCTGGATCTGGCCGAGGTGCATTGGGCCGAGTGAGAACAGGACCGGAAGGGCTGAAACATGGACAAGTGGCAGGCGCTGAGGGCGCATCATGCGAAAGTGGCGGATCGCCATATCCTTTCGCTCTTCAACGCAGATGCCGGTCGGGCGGCGGCGTTTTCGGCCAGGGCTGACGGGCTGCTTTTTGACTGGTCCAAGACCAATATCGACGCGGAAGCCCGCGATCTTTTGCTGGATCTGGCTGAAAAATCCGGCGTCGCCGATAAGCGCGCCGCGATGTTTTCCGGCAAGAAAATCAATGAGACTGAGGGCCGCGCCGTTTTGCATGTCGCGCTGCGGGCGGGTGAGGATCACCGCATCCTGGTTGATGGCGAAGATGTAATCCCGGGCATCACCGCGACCCGCAAGCGGATGGCGGCTTTCGCCGATCAGCTGCGCTCGGGCGCGTATCAGGGGCAGGGCGGGCGCATCACCGATGTGGTTAATATCGGTATCGGTGGCTCTGACCTGGGGCCTGCGATGGCTGCACTGGCGCTGGTGCCCTACGCCGACGGGCCGCGGGTGCATTTCGTCTCGAACGTCGACGGGGCGCATATCCATGACACGCTTGCCGGGCTGAACCCGGAAACGACGCTGGTGATCGTGGCCTCGAAAACCTTCACCACCATCGAGACGATGACCAATGCCGATACCGCAAAGGCCTGGATGGGCCGGGTGGTGAAAGACCCCGGCGCGCAATTCGCTGCCGTCTCGACTGCGGCGGATAAAACCGCAGCTTACGGCATTGCGCCCGAACGTGTGTTCGGTTTCGAGGATTGGGTCGGCGGGCGCTATTCGATGTGGGGGCCGATTGGCCTTGCGCTGATGCTGGCGATCGGGCCTGAGGATTTCGATCAGTTCCTGGCTGGTGGCCGCGCGATGGACAGCCACTTCCTCGAAGCGCCCTTTGCGGAAAACATCCCGGTTCTGCTGGCGCTGGTCGGCATCTGGCACAACCAGCTCTGCGATTACGCCACCCGTGCCGTGCTGCCCTATGAGCAGCGCCTCTCGCGGCTGCCCGCCTATCTGCAGCAGCTTGAGATGGAGAGTAACGGCAAATCCGTGGCGCTGGATGGCTCAAGCCTGACGATCAATTCCGGCCCGGTGGTCTGGGGCGAACCTGGCACCAATGGCCAGCACGCCTTTTACCAGCTGATCCATCAGGGCACGCGGGTGATCCCATGCGAGTTCCTCGTCGGTCGTCACGGGCATGAGCCGGATCTGGCGCATCAGCATTTGCTGCTGGTCGCCAATTGCCTGGCGCAATCCGAGGCACTTTTGCGCGGCCGCTCACTTGATGAAGCCCGCGCCATCATGGCCAAAAAAGGCCTGACCGGGGATGAGCTGGAACGCCAGGCCCGCCACCGCGTCTTCCCCGGCAATCGCCCGACCACGACGCTGGCCTATGACCTGCTGACCCCCTTCGTGCTGGGCCAGATCATCGCGCTTTATGAACACCGGGTCTTTGTCGAAGGGGTGATCCTTGGCATCAACTCTTACGACCAATGGGGGGTCGAGCTGGGCAAGGAACTGGCGCTGGCCCTGCAACCCGTGCTGGAAGGCCAGGTCGGAACCGAGGGCAAAGACGGCTCGACCGCGGCGCTGGTGGCCTTCCTGAAGGGCTAAGAAAATCACGGGTCGGCATGGGGCAGGCAGCATCTGCCGCCATGCCGATCCGGCTTTACCTCTGCGCTGACAGGCCCTAATTTCGGCCAGCAATGCCGGAGATGACCATGGACGCCAAAGACCCAGATCAGCTTAGCCCAGGCGAGGCCCAGGCCGAACTGGCGGCATTGGCCCAGGCGATTTCGGCAGCAAACAGCGCCTATCACACCGATGATGCGCCGGTGATCTCTGACGCGGAATATGACGCGCTGAAACGGCGCAACAGCCTGTTAGAGCAGCATTTCCCGCAGCTGAAACGCCAGGACAGCCCCAGCGAACAGGTCGGCGCCGCGCTGGCCGAGGGCTTTGGCAAAGTGCCCCACCGCGTGGCGATGCTCAGCCTGGAAAACGCCTTCGACGATGCCGATGTCACCGATTTCGACGAGCGTGTGCGCAGCTTTCTGAACCATCAGGGGGCGCTGAGTTACACCGCCGAGCCGAAGATCGACGGGCTTTCGCTGTCCTTGCGTTATGAGCAGGGCGTGCTGGTCCAGGCCGCCACGCGCGGCGATGGCGCGACGGGTGAGAATGTCACCGCCAATGCCCGCACCATCCCGGATATTCCGCAGACAATCGCCGGGGCACCCGAGGTTCTTGAGGTGCGCGGCGAGGTCTATATGTCGCATGCCGATTTCGCGGCGCTGAATGCGCGGCAGCTGGCGGCGGGCGAGAAGGTCTTTGCCAATCCGCGCAATGCGGCGGCGGGCAGTCTGCGCCAGCTGGATGCTTCGATCACCGCCGCGCGGCCGCTGAAATTCTTCGCCTATGCCTGGGGCGAGCTGTCGCAGCCGCTGGCGGCCACCCAATCGGCGGCCATCGCGCAGCTGGCCGCCTTTGGCTTTCAGACCAATCCGCTGACCGTGCTTTGCGCCGGGCCCGATGAGATGCTGGCGCAATACCGTCTGATCGGCGAGCGCCGCGCCAGCCTTGGTTATGATATCGACGGCGTGGTCTATAAGGTCGATGATCTGGCGCTGCAGGCGCGGCTTGGTTTTCGCTCGACCACGCCGCGTTGGGCGATTGCGCATAAATTCCCAGCCGAGCTGGCCTGGACCTGGATCGAAGCCATCGACATCCAGGTGGGCCGCACCGGGGCGCTGTCTCCGGTGGCGCGGCTGACCCCGGTGACGGTGGGCGGCGTGGTGGTCTCGAACGCCACCCTGCACAATGAGGATTACATCCAGGGCCGCAATTCGGCGGGCGAAGAGATCCGGGGCGGGCGCGATTTCCGCATCGGCGATTTCGTCCAGGTCTACCGCGCCGGTGATGTGATCCCGAAGCTGGCCGATGTCGATCTGACGAAACGGCCCGATACCGCGCAGCCCTATCATTTCCCCGAGACCTGCCCGCAATGTGGCAGCCCGGCGATCCGCGCCCCGGGCGATTCCGTGCGCCGTTGCACGGGCGGGCTGATCTGCCCGGCGCAAGGGGTTGAAAGGCTGAAACATTTCGTCAGCCGCAATGCCTTTGATATTGAGGGGCTTGGCGCGAAACAGGTCGAGATGTTCTATCACGACGACCTTTTGCCGGTGAAAACCCCCGCCGATATCTTCACGCTGGAAGAGCGCGACAATGCCAATCCGCTGCAAAAGCTGAAGAACCGTGACGGCTTTGGCGAGACCTCGGTCAAAAAGCTTTGGGCGGCGATAGAGGAACGCCGCCGCATCAGCCTGGAGCGGCTTTTGTTCGGCCTTGGCATCCGCGATGTCGGCGAGGGCGCGGCCCGCGATCTGGCCCGCTATTATCACAGCTGGACGGCGCTGATCGGGGCGGTTGACCTCGCCCATCCCGCCGCCCTGCGCCAGATCGCCGCCGATGAGGCCGAGGCGCAAGAACGTGCCGAGGCCAGCCACCAGGGCCGCCGCGCCCAGCTGGCAAAGGTGCGTGCCGCGATATGGGAGGCGGATCCGCTGCCGTCTGAGACCACCGCCGCCTGGTCGGATCTTTTGTCGATTGACGGGATCGGCGCGGTGCTGGCGGTGTCGCTGGTCACCTCGCTCGCGCCCGGCGGGCATGAGCGTGAGGCGGTCGATGCGCTGATTGCCCAGCTGCGCGAGATCACGCCCCCCCCGGCGCGGGCCAGCGCCAGCCCGGTTGCTGGCCTGACGGTGGTCTTCACCGGCAGCCTTGAGAAAATGACCCGCGCCGAGGCCAAGGCCCGTGCCGAGGCGCTTGGCGCCAAAGTTGCGGGCAGCGTTTCGGCGAAAACCGATCTGCTGGTGGCGGGGCCTGGCGCGGGATCAAAGGCGAAGGATGCCGAAAAACACGGCGTGAAGATGATAGATGAGGACGCCTGGCTGGCGCTGATCGGATCCTCAGGGGCATGAGCAGGCCAGAGGCGCTTTTCCCGCTTTTCGCGGATCTGGAAACGCTGGACGGGGTCGGCGCGAAATCGGCAAAGGCCTTTGAGGGGCTTTCGGTCACGCGCCCGCGCGACCTTTTGTTTTTGCTGCCTTATTCCGGGATCGACCGCAGTCTGCAGGCGGGGCTTTCCGATTACATCCTGCCCACCACCATCACGATCGAGGTCGAGGTTTTGCGCCACAATCCGGCCCGGAACCGTTCGGCCCCGGTGGTGATCCAGACCCGCGATTCTGCGGGCGAGGTGCTGGAGCTGGTGTTCTTCCACGCCCGTGGCGACTATCTGCAGCGCATCCTGCCGGTCGGGGCGCGGCGCGTGGTCTCGGGCAAGGCCGAGGCCAATGATTACGCGGTCAGGATGGTGCACCCCGATCACATCCTCGCCCCGGAAGAGGCGAAAACCCTGTCCGGGTGGGAGCCCGTCTATCCGCTGACCGCCGGGATTACCCAAAAGACGCTGCAAAAGGCGGTGGCCTCGGCGCTGACGCGGCTGCCGGACCTGCCGGAATGGATCGATCCGGGTCAGATGGCGAAAGAGGGCTGGCCCACCTGGGCCGAGGCGGTGCGCCGCGCGCATCTGCCCATGAGCGCCCAGGATCTGGCCGCCGATCACCCGGCCCGGGCGCGGCTGGCCTATGATGAGCTGCTGGCCCATCAGCTGACGCTTTCGCTGGCGCGGGCCCGGATGCGGCGCGGGCGCGGTGTGGAAAGCCGGGGCGATGGGCACCTGCAGGCGCGGGTTCTGGCGGCGCTGCCCTATCGCCCGACCGGGGCGCAGACCCGTGCCCTAAGCGAGATTGCTGCAGATATGGCCGCGCCTTTGCGGATGAACCGCCTGCTGCAGGGCGATGTCGGGGCGGGCAAAACGCTGGTTGCGATGCTGGCGCTTGCCGTCGCGGTTGAGGCGGGCGGGCAGGGCGTGATGATGGCCCCGACCGAGATCCTTGCGCGTCAGCATCATGAGGGGCTGCGCGATCTGGCCGCCAGCGCCGGCATCCGGCTGGAGCTTTTGACCGGCCGCGACCGCGGCGCCGAGCGGGCGGCGAAACTGGCGGCGCTTGCCGCGGGCGAGATCCAGGTCCTGGTCGGAACCCATGCGGTTTTCCAAAAAGACGTGGTTTTCCATGATCTTCGCCTGGCGGTGGTGGATGAACAGCACCGCTTTGGCGTTGCCCAGCGGATGGAGCTGGGCGCCAAAGGCGAGGCGGTTGATGTGCTGGTGATGACCGCCACGCCGATCCCGCGCAGCCTGGCGCTGGCCACCTATGGCGATATGGATGTCTCGGTGCTTGATGAAAAACCACCGGGCCGCAAGCCGATCAAAACCGCCCTGGTGACCACGGCCCGCATTGATGAGGTCGTCCAGCATCTGAAACGCGCCCTGAGCGAGGGGCGGCAGGCCTATTGGGTCTGCCCGCTGGTTGAAGAAAGCGAGCTGGTCGATCTGGCCTCGGCCGAGGAGCGGTTCGCGCAGCTGCGGGCCGCCCTGGGCGAAGGGCGGGTGGGGCTGGTCCACGGCCAGATGCCGCCCACTGACAAAGACGCGGCGATGGCACGATTCGTGGCGGGCGAAACCGGGGTGCTGGTTGCGACCACGGTGATTGAAGTGGGGGTGAATGTGCCCAATGCCTCGATCATGGTGATCGAGCGGGCCGAGAGTTTTGGCCTGGCGCAGTTGCATCAGCTGCGCGGTCGGGTCGGGCGGGGCGCAGCCGAATCGACCTGCCTGCTGATGTATCAGGCGCCGCTGACAGAGACGGGTGAGCGCCGCCTGAAAACCCTGCGCGATACCGAAGACGGCTTTCGCATCGCCGAAGAGGATCTGGCGATGCGCGGCGCGGGTGATCTGATCGGCACCGCGCAATCTGGCCTGCCAAAGTTCCGCGTCGCCGATATCGAGCGGCAATCAGCGCTGATGGCTGTTGCCCAGTCGGATGCCCGCAAATTGCTGCATGACGACCCAAAGCTGGAATCACCACGCGGCAAGGCCGCACGGCATCTGTTGTGGCTGCTGGATCAGGACCGCGCGATCAGATTGCTGACCGTCGGCTGAGATCCCGATTAACCCTATGAAATCATTTGTCTTAATATGGCTGGCCAGCCCCAGAACCCTAATGTTCTCACTTTATACCTAAATGTTCTCAAAAAGTTCTTTACAAAAGGTGAATGAAATGAGAACAATGAGGCAACAAAGCAAGAGAGCAGAGGGAAAAGACAATGATCGCCCGACTGAAAGCCGTCCGCCGCAACAGTGATATCCGCGTGGTTGAGGATATCCTTGGCATCGTCGCCCTGTTTGCCTTGCTGTTTGTTACCCTCGCGCTGCCCGTTGCGGGCTGAGCGCCTGGATCTGAGTTTCTGCCTGCGGTCTGAACCCCCGGCATGCCACGGCCTTATCTGTCCCGATCCTATGGCCGTCTGATCTGCCTTTGTCCTGCAGATCCCCGCATGTCCCAGACACGCTGCACTTCCGCCGCCGTCGCAACCCGACGTGCGGCGGTTTTTTTATTCAGCGGTTTATGCCGCTCAGGGATCCTTGCTGCCGGCGATCTCTGCCGCCTCAGCAGCCGCCTCAAGCGCCAGCAGGATCGAGGCGTGGCGGTTGCGAAACTCGCGGGCCGGGATCAGCACACGGTAAAGATCAAACGGCGCATCCGGGCCGTCGCCACCGGATCTCAGCATATCCGCGACCGCATCTCGCAGCGCGGTCAGCTCGGCAGGGCTGCGCCCGATCACCATCTGGCCCAGAATGGCCGCCGAGGCCTGGCCAAGCGCACAGGCCCGCACCTCCTGGGCGTATTCGGAAACCCGCCCGTCTTTCAGCACCAGATCCACGGTGATCGAAGACCCGCAGACCGGCGAGCGCCGCCGCGCTGATGCATCAGGGGCGCTCAGCCGCCCGGTCAGCGGCACATTGGCCGCCAGCTCCAGGATGCGTCCGGAATAAAGCGAGATCAGATCGCTGTCGCTCATGGCTTGCCCTCCGCTTTGGTCTATGTAATCCCGATGCCGCCCCGCGCCAAGGAGAAGCCGATGCCCTTTGATCCTGCCAGCCTGAAATATGATGCCAATGGGCTGATCCCCTGCATCGCGCAGCAGCATGACAGCGGCGAGGTGCTGATGCTGGCCTGGATGAATGCAGCGGCGGTGGCGAAAACGCTTGAAACGGGGCGGGTGACCTATTGGTCGCGCTCGCGTCAGGCGTTCTGGGTGAAGGGCGAAAGCTCTGGCCATGTGCAAAAGCTGGTCGGTCTGCGGGTGGATTGCGACCGCGACTGCCTGCTGGCGCTGGTCGATCAGACCGGGCCTGCCTGCCACACCAACCGCCGCTCGTGCTTTTACACCGGGGTTGAGACGGGCGATGAGGTCGAGCTGATGAAGCCCAT
Source organism: Pseudogemmobacter hezensis (assembly GCF_013155295.1). Classification (GTDB taxonomy): domain Bacteria; phylum Pseudomonadota; class Alphaproteobacteria; order Rhodobacterales; family Rhodobacteraceae; genus Pseudogemmobacter; species Pseudogemmobacter hezensis. The sequence continues at coordinate 111,282 of NZ_JABJXT010000009.1, forward strand.
CGCCTGATTTTCCCAGGCTAGATTCCGGCTTGCAGCATCTGGCGAATATCGGCGGGCGTCGCGCCCTCGGCCCGATATTTCGCCAGCGCCTGGGCGTCATCGCGTTTGGCCAGGCGCTTGCCCGCCGCATCGCGGATCAGTCGGTGATGATGCCAAAGCGGTTGGGCCAGGCCAAGCAGGCGGATCAGCAGCACGTGAATGGCGGTCGCCTCGAAAAGATCGGCACCGCGGGTGACCTCACTTATGCCCTGGGCGGCGTCATCGACCACCACAGCAACATGATATGAGGTGCCGATATCGCGCCGCGCCAGCACGACATCGCCGATCTCCGTCACCATCTGATGGGCGTCGCGCTGATGTGCGCCGGGGTTCAGGCCGGTTTCGGTCCAGCGAATGGGCCCGCTGAGGGCCATCGCTTTTGCCATATCCAGCCGGATCGCGCCCTCGCGGTGGCCTGCATTGCGGCAGGTGCCGGGATAGACCGGACCATCGGGGCCGATCAGCGGCGCGCCTTCCTGCGGGGCTGAAAGCGCTGCGCGAATATCGCCACGGCTGCAGGTGCAATGATAGGTGAGGCCCATTTCGCTAAGCCGACCAACGGCATCTGCGTAAAGTGCCAGCCGTTCAGACTGGCGCAGAACGGGCTGTTGCCAGCGCAGCCCCAGCCAGGAAAGATCCTCATAGATGCCTGCCTCAAAGGCAGGTTTTGCACGCGCCGTATCAATGTCCTCAATCCGAAGCAGGAACTGATCGCCGCGTTCAGCGGCAACCAGCGCGGCATAGGCATGGCCCAGATGCAAAGGCCCGGTTGGTGACGGCGCGAAGCGCGTTACCCGAGCCATGCCGTGAAAGCATCCTTGGCGCGGTCGGTATAGGCCTTGTAACGGTCCTTGCGGCCGCGCCTGCCGCCTTTGGCGTCAATCGGCGGGAAGAGACCGAAATTCACATTCATCGGCTGGAAGGTTTTCGCCTCGGCCCCGCCGGTAATATGGGTGATCAGCGCCCCCATGGCGGTGTCAGCGGGGGGCGGCGGCAGATCCTGGCCTTTGATCTCTGCCGCAGCCATCCGGCCCGCCAGCAGCCCCATGGCCGCAGATTCGACATAGCCCTCAACCCCGGTGATCTGGCCTGCGAAACGGATATTCGGGCGCGATTTCAGCCGCATCTGATTGTCGAGCAGCGTGGGCGAGTTGATGAAAGTATTGCGGTGAATGCCGCCAAGCCGCGCAAAGCTGGCATTCTCAAGACCGGGAATCATTTTGAAAACAGCGGTTTGGGCGCCGTATTTCATTTTGGTCTGGAAGCCCACGATATTGTAAAGCGTGCCAAGCGCATTGTCGCGGCGCAGCTGCACCACGGCATGGGCTTTGGTGTCGGGGGCATGGGAATTGGTCAGGCCAACCGGCTTCATCGGGCCAAAGCGCAGGGTTTCGCGCCCGCGCTCGGCCATGACCTCAATCGGCAGGCAACCGTCGAAATAGCCTGCGGTCTCGCCCTCGTGGAATTCGGTTTTCTCAGCCGCCAGCAGCGCGTCGATGAAAGCCTCATACTGAGGTTTGGTCATCGGGCAGTTGATATAGGCCTTCTGCTCTTCCTCGGTCTCGCCTTTGTCATAGCGCGACTGGCGCCAGGCGATGTCCATATCGATGGTCTCGGCATAGACGATGGGGGCGATCGCATCGAAAAACGCCAGGCTTTCGGCGCCTGTCTCTGTTCGGATCGCCTCGGCCAGCGCGCCAGAGGTCAGCGGGCCGGTGGCGATGATCCAGTGGCCGTCATCTGGCAGCGCGGTAATCTCGCCCGGCGCGAATGAAATCAGCGGATGCGCCCGCAGTTTCGCCGTGACCGAGGCCGAGAAGGCATCGCGGTCAACCGCCAGCGCCCCCCCGGCGGGCAGGCGATGCTGCCGCGCCATTGCCATGATCACCCCGTTGGCCGCCTGCATTTCCCAATGCAAAAGACCGACGGCGTTCCTCTCATCATCATCCGAGCGGAATGAGTTCGAGCAGACCATTTCGGCGAAATCGCCGGTGCGATGCGCGAATGTGCCCACAGAGGGGCGCATTTCGTGAAGGACGACCGGGATTCCGGCCTCAGCCGCCTGCCAGGCAGCCTCAGACCCGGCCATGCCGCCGCCGATGATATTGAGCTTATCCATAGCCGGGGATGTAGCCCTGCCGGGGCGGCAGATCAACTGCCCAGATTGAGGGCTGAGATTGGCTGCTCAGATCAGGGCGATCCTTTCTCGCTGTGCGGGGTCCGGCCAGGGGCGATAAAGGCCGACATCGGCATGGGCGATCATGCCGTGCATCTGGTCGTAACGGCGCAGGGCCTCTTCATCGGTGGCCGCCAGCCCGGCAAAGGCGTTGTCCAGCCCGGCAAGGCCGGGAAGCTCGATCTCCAGCAGGAAATCGGTATGTGCGCCCGAGGCCAGGCCCAGCTTGCGCCGCAAAAGCCGCCATTCACTTACAAGGCCCTTGTTGCGCAGATGTTCCATCCAGGCGGCGACTGCGGCCGCGAATGACAAGGCCCGCGCCTCGGGCCTGAGTTCGATCAGACAATGATAGAGATTCACCGCATCCTCCGTGCCGGGATCCAGAGCACAGTGAAACAGCTAAGGTTTACCACCGGGTTAAAATGAAACGGCCCGCCGATGGGGCGGGCCGTAAAATCATTCCTGTGCCGGGTCTGTGGGGGCCTCTGCTGCGGGGCTGTCTGGCGCCGCCTCATCCGCCTCTTGCTCGGCGATGCGGGCGACCGAGACCACCTCTTCCTCGCCGCCGGTGTTCAGAACCTTCACCCCACCCGCCGAACGCGAGCGGAATGAGATCTGGCCGACCGGCACCCGGATCGACTGGCCGGACGAGGTCGCCAGCATGATCTGATCCGACATGTCGACCGGGAAAGAGGCCACCAGCGGCCCGCCCGGCATCGATTTGGCAAAGGCGGTCACGCCCTGGCCGCCACGGCCGCGCACCGGATAATCATGGCTGGACGACAGCTTGCCCAGACCACGCGCGGTGATCGTCAGGATCAGATCCTCGGCCGCCGACATCTCGGCATAGCGTTCAGGCGAAAGCTGGCCTTCGGCGGCCTCATCCTCATCATCGGCCTCGGTCTCATCGGTCACGCCCGCGACAAGGCGGCGCTGCTTCAGATAGGCGGCACGTTCGGCCGGGTCGGCCTCGAAATGGCGGATGATCGACATCGAGACGACCTTGTCCTCGCCGTTCAGGCGGATGCCGCGCACCCCCGTCGAGCCGCGGGATTTAAAGACGCGGATCTCTGTCGTGGGGAAACGGATCGCCCGGCCAGAGGCGGTAACCAGCATGACATCGTCATTCTCATCGGCGATTGCCGCGTTCACAAGTGTAACGTTATCAGGCAGTTTCATGGCAATCTTGCCATTGCGCATGACATTGGTGAAGTCCGACAGATCGTTCTGGCGCACATCCCCATCCGAGGTTGCAAAGACGATCTGCAGCTTGTCCCATTCGGCCTCGGGCACATCCACGGGCATCAGCGCGGCGATGGAGACGCCGGGCTCGATGGGCAGGATATTGACCAGCGCCTTGCCTTTGGCATTGCGGCCCGCCACCGGCAGACGCCAGGTTTTCAGCTTATAGACCATGCCGGTCGTTGTGAAGAACAGCAGCCAGGTATGTGTATTTGCTACGAAAAGCGTGGTGACGACATCGTCTTCCTTGGTCTGCATCGAGGACAGACCCTTGCCACCACGGTTCTGTTGGCGGAACTCGGCCAGCGGGGTGCGCTTGATATAGCCGCCCGAGGTGATGGTCACGACCATATCCTCGCGCTCGATCAGATCCTCGTCATCCATATCGCCTTCCCAATCTGCGATCTGGGTGCGGCGCGGCACGGCGAAGAGGGTTTTCACCTCGGTCAGCTCTTCCGAGATGATCGCCATGATCCGCTCGCGCGATGAGAGAATATCGAGGTAATCCTTGATCTTAGCGGCCAGTTCTTCCAGCTCGTCGGTGACCTCACGCACGCCCATCGCCGTCAGGCGCTGCAGACGCAGCTCAAGGATCGCGCGGGCCTGAACCTCAGAGAGGTTATAGGTGCCGTCGTCGTTCATCGTATGGCTGGGGTCGTCGATCAGCCGGATATAGCCCGCAATGTCATGGGCGGGCCAGCGCCGGGTCATCAGCCGCTCGCGGGCCTCGGCCGGGTCGGCCGAGCTGCGGATCGTCGCCACGATCTCATCGACATTCGAGACGGCCACCGCCAGACCACACAGGATATGGCTGCGCTCACGTGCCTTGCGAAGTTCAAATGCGGTGCGGCGCGCGACAACTTCCTCGCGGAAGGTGATGAAATGGCTGAGGAAATCGCGCAGGGTCAGCACTTCGGGTCTGCCGCCGACCAGCGCCAGCATATTGCAACCGAAATGCACCTGCATCGGCGAGAAGCGCCACAGCTGGTTCAGCACAACATCGGGCGTGGCATCGCGTTTCAGCTCGATCACCACACGCACGCCGACGCGGTCGGATTCGTCGGCGACCGAGGCGATGCCCTCGATCCGCTTGTCGCGCACGGCCTCGGCGATCTTTTCGATCATCGCGGCCTTGTTCACCTGATAGGGGATCTCATCGACGATGATCGCCCAGCGGTCCTTGCGCAGCTCTTCGACATGGGTGATGGCCCGGATGATGACCGAGCCGCGCCCCTCAAGATAGGCCTTCCGCGCGCCCGAGCGGCCAAGGATCATGCCCCCGGTCGGGAAGTCTGGCGCCGGAACGATTTCCATGAGCGATTCCATGGAGATATCCGGGTTTTCTATCACGGCAAGCGTGGCGTCGATCACCTCACCCAGGTTGTGGGGCGGGATGCGGGTGGCCATGCCGACGGCGATACCCTCGGTGCCATTAACCAGCATATTGGGATAGCGGGCGGGCAGAACGGTCGGCTCGCGGTCCTTACCGTCGTAATTGTCCTGAAAATCGACGGTTTCCTTGTCGATATCGGCCAGAAGATAGGCGGCGGGCTTGTCCATCCGCACTTCGGTATAGCGCATCGCGGCTGGCGGATCGCCATCCATCGAGCCGAAATTCCCTTGTCCATCAAGGAGTTTCAGCGACATGCTAAAGGGCTGCGCCATCCGCACCAGCGCGTCATAGATCGATGCATCGCCATGCGGGTGGTATTTCCCCATCGTATCGCCGACCGGGCGGGCCGATTTGCGATAGGGCTTGTCATGGCCGTTGTTGCTTTCGTGCATAGCAAACAGCACGCGGCGGTGCACCGGCTTCAGCCCGTCGCGCAGATCGGGGATCGCACGGCTGACAATGACCGACATCGCATAATCGAGATAGGCGGTGCGCATCTCCTGGGTGATATCGACCTGGGGCCCGTCATAGACCGGCTTTTCAGGGGTTTCACCTGCGTTTTCAATATCTTCCGGAGTGTCTGACACGTTGCGCCTTCTTTGTCACGGCCGGGGATTTCAGGATACCTGACGCTCACCCGCATTTAGTTGGGATGAAGTTACACCATACCAGCCATGGGGCGCAATGGCCGGGGGCGGCTGCTGGCGACAGTCCTGGCCAGAGTGCGGCAGATCACTGATATTGTTGAGGAAATATTCACTTCTCCCGGCGATAAAAAGACAGGTCAGCTGACAGGAGACAAATGGATGACGCGACACGACTTTTCCGACGGCCTGAGGCTATCGCGGGGCCGCTGCATTCGGCCCGTTCTTCCCATCACCGGGTGATTGGCCCGGCTGCGCGGCGCAGGCTCTCGGCATAGCTTTGGCTGAACTGGCGCGGCTTTCTTGCCGGACGGGCGCGGGCAGGGTATCAGCCAGGCTATGACTGATCAGTCCCCGCCATCACCGCAAGATCTGACGCCAGGCGCCTCGCCTATCCAAAGCGCCTCGCCCATGCAAAGCGCATCGCCCATCCAAAGCGCCGCGCCCGTGCAAGGCGCTTCATCCGTGCAAGGCGCTTTGCCCGCCCGGGCGATCACCGGCGTCGACGGGCTGATCCGGGATGGCCTGGTCGATGCCGCCGGGCGCAGGGTGCTGACCGAGGTCGGGGAGGCATTTCGCATCCGCATCAGCCCCGCGATGCAGCAAAAGGGGGCAGAGGGCGTGCTGGCCCAGTTCCTGCCCGACGCGCGAGAGCTGAACATCCTGCCCGAAGAGCTGGTCGATCCGATTGGCGATGACGCGCATCGCCCGGTCCAGGGGCTGACGCATCGCTACCCCGACCGGGTGATCCTGCATGCGACCCAGACCTGTGAGGTCTATTGCCGCTTTTGCTTTCGGCGTGAGGCGGTGGGCGAGACCGGGCAGCTGGCCGAGGATGAGTTTCTGCGCGTGCTGGCCTATCTGCGCGACCACCCGCAGATATGGGAGGTGATTCTGACCGGGGGCGATCCGCTGACCCTGTCGCGGCGCAGATTGGCCGATATGCTGGCGCGGTTGTCAGAGATCCCCAGCGTGCAGGTGATCCGCTTTCACACCCGCATCCCGGTGGTCGCGCCAGAGCGGATCACCGATGATCTGGTGCAGGCGATGCAGATCCGGCCTGCGGTCTGGCTGGTGGTGCATACCAATCACGCCGATGAAATTACCCCTGCGGCTGAGGCCGCCTTTCGCCGCCTGACCCGCGCAGGCGTGCCGCTTTTGTCGCAAACCGTGCTGCTGAAGGGCGTGAATGCCGAGCCGGACCTGCTGGAGCAGCTTTTCCGGGCGCTGATCCGCAACCGCGTCAAACCCTATTACCTGCATCACCCCGATCTGGCCAAAGGCACCGGCCATTTTCGCCTGACCATTCGTGAGGGACAGGCGATCATGGCCGCCTTGCGGGGCCGCATTTCCGGCACCGCGCTGCCGACCTATGTGCTGGATATCCCCGGTGGCCATGGCAAAGTGCCAATCGGCCCCGACTACCTGCAAGAGGAAGGCCCGGGCCGCTGGCTTGTGACAGATCCGCAGGGGGGGCTGCACGATTACCGCGATCTCTGATCTGCCGCAGATCAGCCAGGGCCCCGCGTTTACCTGTTCGGTGCTTATTTGGCCCTGGTGGGGCGGTCGAACACCTTCTTGCCCATCAGCGAGCCGACCAGATCCACCATCAGCCGCGTCGTCATGCCGCGATCATCGAGATAGGGGTTCAGCTCGACCAGATCGAGCGAGGTCACCAGCCCGCTTTCATGGAGCAGCTCCATCACCAGATGCGCCTCGCGGAAGGTGGTGCCGCCCGGCACGGTGGTGCCGACGGCGGGTGCGATAGAGGGGTCAAGGAAATCGACATCCAGGCTGACATGCAGCATGCCATCTGCCGCGCTTACCCGTTCCAGGAAGTCGCGCAGGGGGGCGACGATGCCGCGCTCGTCGATCACCCGCATATCGTTGATCTGGATGTCGCGCTCCTGCATCGCGGCCTGCTCGGCCGGATCGACGGATCGGATGCCGAACATGCAGATCCGCTCGGCGGGCACCGGGCGGGGGAAGGGCGGGAAGCCCTCAAAGCCCTCGCGCCCGTTGATATAGGCAAGGGGGGTGCCGTGCAGATTGCCGCTGGTGGTGGTCAGGGGCGTGTGGAAATCGGAATGCGCGTCCAGCCACAAAAGGAACAGCGGCCGCCCGGCCTCTTCGGCCCAGGCCGCAGCCCCCGCAACCGTGCCAAGCGCCAGCGAGTGATCGCCGCCCATGATGATCGGAAAGCCGCCATCTTGCAGCGCCTGATGCACCGCCGCCTTCAGCACCTGGGTCCAGGCGACGGTCTCGCGCATCTGGTCGACGGCGGGATTGGCGCAGGTAACCTCGGGCAGGGGGCCGTGATGCAGATCGCCGCGATCCTCGACCTGATGCGCCTCAGAGGCGATTTCACGGGCCAGCCCCGCCACGCGGTAGGCGGCGGGCCCCATCAGACAGCCGGGGCGGCGCTGGCCCGAATCAACCGGGGCTCCGATCAGAATGGTGCGGGTCATAGGGTCACCTTCGGCAAACTGGTTTCACTTTCGCCCCAGCTTAGCCGTGCCGGATCGGGCAATCCAGCCCACTACGGCCCACTCGCAGCCCGCGCCGCGACCGATAGGCGCATAACCGATTTGCCGCAGCCCATTGGAGCCGGGCGCAGCCCCGGTTACACTGGCCGCGATATGGGGAGAGCCAGATGTTGATCGAGCTGGGGCATTTTGCCCTTATCCTTGCGCTGATGGTGGCGCTGGTGCAGACGATTTTGCCGCTTTGGGGCGCCTGGCGCGGGCGGCCTGTGCTGATGGCCGTGGCCGAGCCCGCGGCAGTGGTGCAATTCGCGCTGATTGCCTTTGCCTTTGGCGTGCTGACCTGGGCCTTTGTGACCTCGGATTTCTCGGTGGCGCTGGTGGTCAGCAATTCGCATACGCTGAAGCCGATGCTTTATAAAATCTCGGGCACCTGGGGCAATCATGAGGGATCGCTGCTCTTGTGGACGCTGATTCTGGCGCTGTTCGGGGCCTCGGCTGCCTGGTTCGGCGGGGCGCTGCCCGCGCGTCTGCGGGCGCGGGTGATTGCGGTGCAGGGCTCTGTCGGCGTGGCGTTTCTGGCCTTTATGCTTTTCACCTCAAACCCGTTTTTGCGTATGGAGATGCCGCCGATGGACGGGCGCGATCTCAATCCGCTGTTGCAGGACCCCGGTCTCGCCTTCCACCCGCCGTTTCTTTACCTGGGCTATGTCGGGCTTTCGATGTCCTTCAGCTTTGCGATTGCGGCGCTGATCGGCGGGCGGGTCGACGCCGCCTGGGCGCGGTGGGTGCGGCCCTGGACGCTGGCGGCCTGGGTGTTTTTGACCATCGGCATCGCGCTTGGCTCCTGGTGGGCCTATTATGAGCTGGGCTGGGGCGGCTTCTGGTTCTGGGATCCGGTGGAAAACGCCAGCTTCATGCCCTGGCTTCTAGCGGCGGCGCTGCTGCATTCGGCCATCGTGGTTGAAAAACGCGAAAGCCTGAAAAGCTGGACGATCCTGCTGGCGATCCTGGCCTTTGGCTTCTCGCTGATCGGGACGTTCATCGTGCGCTCTGGCGTCATCACCAGCGTGCATAGTTTCGCCTCGGACCCCGAGCGCGGCATCTTCATCCTGATGATCCTGGGCTTTTTCACCGGCGGCGGGCTGACGCTTTTTGCGGCTCGGGCGGGGGCGATGCAGGCCAGGGGCGTATTCGGGCTGGTCTCGCGTGAATCTGCGCTGGTGGCCAATAATATCCTGCTGGCGGTGGGGGCTTTCGTCGTCTTCATCGGCACCATGTGGCCGCTTTTTGCCGAACTGCTGCTGGGCCGCGTCATGTCGGTGGGCGAGCCGTTTTTCAACGCGGCCTTCACGCCGTTCTTCGTGGCGCTGGCGCTGATCCTGCCGCTGGGTGCGATGCTGGCCTGGAAGCGCGGGGATCCCGGGCGGGTGCTGGGGCTGCTGGCGCCTGCGGCACTGGCGGCGCTGGCGGTCGGGCTTTTGTCGGTGGCGATCACCCAGGGGCAGGGCATGATTGCGCTGCTGGTTCTGGTGGGCGCAGGGCTGGGGCTGGCGCTTCTTTGGGCGCGGGTGCCGCAGCTGATCCGGCGGCGCGTGCCGCTGATCGTGCTGGGGATGGCGGTTCTGGCGCTGATCTGGGCGGTGCAGACCGGGCGCTCGGCGCTTGGGCCGATTGGGGTGATGCTGGGGGCCTGGGTCGTGTTCGGGTCGTTGGCCGATCTGTGGTCACGTTCCGGGCGCGAGGGAACGCCTTTGGCTGGTCGGCTGGGCCGTCTGCGCCATCTGCCGCGGGCCGAATGGGGCAAGGCGATTGCCCATGCCGGGATGGGCGTGGTGGTGTTTTCGGTCTCGGCGATGCTGGCCTGGAAGGTCGAGGTGATCGCCGTGGTCGCGCCGGGCGACAGTTTCGCACTTGGGCCTTACAGCGTGCAGCTGGCCGATGTGCGGGCCGAGCGTGGGCCGAATTACATCTCGACCATGGCCGAGATGGTGGTGCGGCGCGGCGGTGCCCAGGTGGTGACGCTTTACCCCGAGAAACGCTCTTACCCGGTCCAGGGCATGCCCACGACCGAGGCCGGCATTGATTACGGCTGGCTGCGCGACATCTACCTGGTGATCGGCGACCCGCAGGAAAACGGTGGCTGGGCGGTGCGCGCCTATATCGAGCCCTTTGCCAACTGGCTTTGGGCGGGCTGCGCGCTGATGGCGCTTGGCGGTCTGTTCAGCCTCAGCGATCGGCGCTACCGGGTCGCCCCGGCAGGCGCGAAATCGGCACGCCCGCGTGGAAAAGAGGTGCCAGCCGAATGATCCGTTCCTGTTTCCTTGCGATGGCGCTGTTGCTGACGCCGCTGGCGGCAACCGAGGCACTGGCGGTGCAGCCCGATGAGATCCTCGCCGATCCCGGCCTTGAGGCCCGCGCCCGCATGATCAGCCGTGAGATCCGCTGTCCGGTCTGCCAGGGCGAGAATATCGACGATTCCAATGCGCCGATCAGCCGCGATCTGCGCCTGATCATCCGCGAGCGGCTGGTGGCGGGCGACAGCAATGACGAGGTGATCGACTTCGTGATCGCCCGCTATGGCGAGTTCGTGCTGTTCAACCCCCGGCTCAGCGGCTGGGACTGGGTGCTCTGGCTCTCGGGCCCGGCGGCGCTGGTGCTGGCGCTTGGCGGCAGCTGGTTCGTGTTGCGTCGCCGTGCATTGGCGGGGCCGGGGCCGGTCAGCCGCCTGACAGATGAGGAAGAAGCACGGCTGCGCGAATTGCTGAAAGACTGAGGCCAGAGCAGCAGAGAATAAAGCTGCAGAAAATCCGGGCGTCACACAAGAGCGGCATTTTTCGCGCCCACTTTTCTTTGTCACATTCCCATGCTAGCAGCGCGGCCACACACGGGCCGGATCTGCGGCCCCCAGATATTGGAGAGCCCCATGGCCCTTGAGCGCACTTTCTCGATCATCAAGCCCGATGCCACCAAGCGCAACCTGACCGGCAAGATCGTTGCAAAATTCGAAGAAGCAGGCCTGCGCGTTGTCGCATCCAAGCGCGTGCAGCTGACCGCAGCCCAGGCTGGCGAATTCTATGCCGAGCACAAAGAGCGCCCCTTCTATGGCGAGCTGGTCTCGTTCATGATTTCCGAGCCGGTGGTTCTGCAGGTTCTGGAAGGCGAAGGCGCGATTGCGAAAAACCGCGAAGTGATGGGCGCAACCGATCCGGCAGCGGCCGATGAGGGCACCATCCGCAAAGAGTTCGCGCTCTCGAAAGGCGAAAATTCGGTCCACGGCTCGGACAGCCCGGAATCGGCTGCTCGTGAGATCGCATTCTTCTTCTCCGGCCTCGAGCTGGTCGGCTGATCAGGGGAAACCGAAATCTTTGAAGATTTCGGGCAAATTCCTTTGAAGGAATTTGGGCGCACCACCGTTTCGGGGTGCGCCCTTTTCTTTATGCGCAGCAGTCTTTCTGATCGGTTCCTGCCAGCCCGCTTAAGATCGGGCAGTCGGGGCGGTGATCGCCGGCGCAGGCATGGACCAGGTCCGAGAGGGTCTTTTGCATATCCTCCAGCTCGCGGATTTTTGCCGCGATCTGGTCAAGATGGCGCTCTGCCAGCGCTTTGACATCGGCGCTGGCCCGGGTCTCGTCCTCATATAGGGCCAGCAGCGCCCGGCATTCCTCGATCGTGAAGCCAAGCGACCTGGCGCGCCCCAGAAAGGCCAGCTTGTGCAGGTCGCTTTCCCGAAAGGCCCGGTAGCCATTTGCCGCCCGCAAAGGCCGGATCAGACCGATCTCTTCATAATAGCGGATGGTTTTTGCCGGAAGGCCCGAGCGGGCGGCGACATCCTTGATGTTCATTTCACATCCTTCACAAAGCGCAGCCGCAGCGCGTTTGACAGCACAAAGACCGAGGACAGCGCCATCGCCCCCGCCGCCAGCATCGGCGACAGCTGTGGTCCGCCAAAGGGCACCAGGGCCCCCGCCGCAACCGGGATCAGCGCCGTGTTATAGCCAAAGGCCCAGACCAGGTTTTCGCGGATATTGCGCATGACCGCGCGGCTGATCCTGACCGCCGAAGCCACCGCCAGCGGATCCGAGCGCATCAGCACCACATCACCCGCCTCTATGGCCACATCGGTGCCCGATCCCATCGAGATCCCGACCGCCGCCGCCGCCAGCGCAGGCGCATCATTGATGCCATCGCCGACAAAAGCGCCGCCGATCTGCGCGATGATCTGTTGCTTGCCCGCAGGCAGAACCCCGGCATGCACCTCTTCGATCCCGATCCGCGCCGCCACATGGCGGGCAGCGGCCTCGGTATCGCCCGAGATCATCGCCGGGGTGATCCCCATCTCTTTCAGAACCGAAATCGCACGCGGCGTATTCGGTTTCAGCTGGTCTGCAACCCGGATCAGCCCGATCACCTCGGCGTCTTTCGCCACGAAAACAAGGCTTTCTCCTTGCTCTGCGGCCTTCGCGGCGCTGGCCTCAAGTGCTGGCGGAACATGGTCGAACATCCGCGCTGCGCCAAGGCCGATGCGCCGCCCCCCCACATTGGCCTCGATCCCATAGCCGGGGCGGGTGACGAAGTCGGTGGCCTGATCTGCGACCTGATCTGCGACCTGATCTGTGGCCTGATCTGTTGCCTCGGATGTTGTGGCGGCAGCCGTCAGGATTGCAGCGGCCAGGGGGTGATCGCTGCCGCGCTCGACCGCGGCGGCCAGCGCCAGCACCTCTGCGGGCCCCTCAACCGAGACCACCTGCGGGCGGCCCTCGGTCAGGGTGCCGGTCTTGTCAAAAGAGATATGGCGCTGGTCGGACAGGCGCTGCAGCGCCTCGCCGCGGCGGAACAACACGCCCATCTGCGCCGCCCGGCCGGTGCCCACCAGGATCGAGACCGGCGTCGCCAGCCCCATCGCGCAGGGGCAGGCGATGATCAGCACCGAGACACCCGCGACCAGCGCCCGCGCCACATCGCCCGTAAAAGCCAGCCAAAGCCCAACCGTCACCACGGCCACCGCCAGAACGGCGGGCACGAACCACATCGTCACGCGGTCGATCAGCGCCTCGACCGGCAGTTTCGAGCCCTGGGCCTCTTCCACCATCGCGGTGATGCGCGCCAGAACGGTATCGGCGCCGACCGCGCCCACCGTCACCACCAGCGCGCCATTGCCGTTGATCGTGCCGCCCGTCACCGGATCCCCCGCCGCTTTCGCAACCGGCAGCGGCTCGCCCGTCAGCATGCTTTCATCGACCGCCGAGGTGCCCGAGATCACCTGGCCGTCAACCGGAACCCGCTCGCCCGCGCGAAGCGCAACCCGCATGCCGGGCAGAAGATCCGCGACCGGAACCTCGCGGCCATCCTCCAGCCTTGCGGTTTTGGGCTGCAGCCCGATCAGGCTGGCAATCGCCGCGCCCGCCCGGCCACGCGCCCGCGCCTCCATCGCGCGACCGGCAAGGATCAGCGCGACGATCACCGCCGCCGCCTCAAAATAGACCGCCCGCGCATTGGCCGGGAACAGCCCCGGCGCAAAGAGCACCAGCACCGAGTAAGACCAGGCCGCAAAAGTCCCGAGCGCCACCAGGCTGTTCATATCCGGGGCACCGCGCAGCAAGGCCGGCACGCCCTTCTGGAAGAACCGCCGCCCCGGCAGCGCGAGAGTAAGACTTGCCAGCACGAATTGCATGATCCAAAGCGGCTGCTGGCCGATCGTGCCCAAAAGCCAGTGGTGGAAGGCCGGGATCAGATGGCCACCCATTTCAGTGATGAAAACCGGCAGCGTCAGCGCGGCTGCCAGCGCTGTATCGCGCCACAGCTGGCGCTCATCATGGGCCGGGTCATAGGGGGAGGCGGTGTCCAGCGGCACCGCCTTATAGCCTGCTTTCGTCACCGCCTGGGCCAGCAGGGCCGGATCGCGCGGCGCTGACAGCTGCACTCGCGCGCGGCGGGTGGCAAGATTGACCTCAGCCGAGATCACGCCGGGCTGGGCTTTCAGCACCCGCTCGACCCGGCCTGTGCAGGAGGCGCAGGTCATCCCTTCGACCGACAGCTCGACTGTGGTTTCCTTCACCGGATAGCCGATCTTCGCCAGCGCTTCGCTGATCTGCGTCTGATCGGCAGGGGCGCGATAGCGCAGTCGCGCCTCGCCGGTGCCGAAATTGGCCTGGGCCTCTTCGACGCCGGGGATGCGCAAAAGCGCCTTTTCCACCCGCGCCGTGCAGGAGGCGCAGCTCATCCCCTGCAGCTGCAGGCGGGCGCTGATCGGATCGGCCGCATCTGGCGCGGCGGCCTTTGCGGGTGCAACGGAGGGTGCGACGGGGGGCTGGGCGGGGGTCTGGGATGCTGAGGTCATGATGATTTCCCTTTCGGGGATAACATATGATGCTTCCAGTCACCGGAAGGTCAAGGCCTGTTCTGCAGATGATCGGCCCCCCGGATGCAGCAGAAATGCCGTGGCGGCTGCGCGTATTTGTGGGGGCAAAATTTTTACGGGCCGGGGTCTTGACCTTCCCGTAGCTGGAATCCGCATATCGGCAGCAGAAAAGGAGAACACCATGAGCACGCTTTCCGTTCCTGAAATGACCTGCGGCCACTGCAAAGCCTCTGTCGAGGCGGCGCTGAAGCCGATTTCGACTGAGGTCGAGGTGGATCTGGCTGCAAAACGCGTCCGTATCGAGGGGGCCACGCCCGAGGCTGCAATCGCTGCGCTGGATGAGGTTGGTTTCACCGCCACCAGGCTGGACTGATCTGACAGACAAGCCGTTCTGACAGACAAGCCGTTGCTGTGCCGCAGGATGGCGGCACAGCTGCTTTGGGCCGGGCAAACCGGGCGCATGCCAAAGCTCTGGCTGGTATAAATCGCCTTAAATTCATAAGAAAAAGGCGTTCTTCTGTGGCCAATCTCGCACATGTGAACATTCTCATCGGATTGGTGCTGAAACAGGCACTTGTGTAACCGCTTGGCAAAGCGCAGATGAGGCGAAAGGTAACAGTTCCCCGTGGAGCAGTAAAAATGGCGACGAAGCAGCAATCACAGCAGGGTGGAAGCCAATCCCCCGCACCGCAGCAACAGCAGCAGCAAAGCGGCGCAGTGCCGCCGCAGCAGCAGGGCAGCAAAACCATCTTCACCGACTGGGCCTCAATCTGAGGTCCGGGCCGCGTTCCGGTCTATCCCCGGGGCGTGTGTGATATTGGGACGCGCGAGATATTGGGCCGGTTTCCCGGCGCTATGGCGGCCCTGAGGGTCCGTTGTGGTTTGTTTGGGAATGGCGGCTTGCCGCGCATAGCAGGGCCGGATCGGCCATGAACAGCCAGGGGGCAGCCGCAGGGTTGGCCCCTTTTTTCTGTCAGGGCTGGACGGTTCTGGCCTGATGGTGCTGTGCCGAGCAGGGCTTTTTTTCACGCATTTCTGGCACGGCTTGCGGATATGGCTTGCGGGCAGGGGGGCTTGGCTGCCCTTCCAGGTTTCGGCCATATTTCGGGGCTTTGCCTGTCAAACCGCGTGGCGATACTTAGGCCGCCTGCCATGCCCTGGCCGCCTGCCATGTCATGGCCGCTTGCGATGCCCGGGCCGCGCTGAAAGAATGCTGCTATGAGCGATCCGGTGTCTTCCATTCCCAATCTTGGCCCCGCCAGCGAGGCGGCCTTTGCCCGTGCGGGCGTCAACAGCGCGGATCAGCTGCGTGCGCTTGGGGCGGATGCGGGCTATGCGCGGCTGCTGGCCTCGGGGGCCCGCCCGCATTTCATCAGCTATTACGTCCTGGTGATGGGGCTGCAGGGGCGGCCCTGGAACGACTGCAAGGGCGAAGAAAAAAAGCAGCTGCGGCACCGCTTTGACGCTATTTGCGCGACGGCGGCTGGCTCGGATGACGGACGTGATCGTGCCCTTGATCAGGCGCTGCGCCAGATCGGGGTCATCGCCAAAAGCGGCTGAGGGCCCGGCGTTCCCCCCGGGCCTGCCCGCACTTTGGCCGCGCGGCCTGTCTAGGCGACCCGCAGCTTTTCCAGCAGCGGATGATTGCCATTGACCAGCTCGGCCAGCGAGGCTGCGTCAAGACGCGAATAAAAGGCATCCAGCGCCTCATTCAGCACGCAGGTCAGGCGGCAGCTGCCTGCCAGCGGGCAGTTGCTCTCTCTCGGGCTCTCACTGGTGTTCTCGTTGGGGCCGATGCAGTCGCTGAAGGCCAGAACACGCTCGAACTTGCGAAAGACCTCGCCGACGCTGATATCTGCCGGGGCGCGGGCCAGGGTCAGCCCGCCTGATCTGCCGCGAATGGTTTTCAGAAACCCCTGCTGGGCCAGTAGATAGATCACCTGTGCGAGATGATTCTCAGAGGCGTTGCAGGCCCTGGCGATTTCAGCCCGCCGCACGATGCGATCCGGATTTGCTGCACAGAACATCAATGTTTTCATGGCAAGGCTGGTTCGCATGGTCAAATGCATGGGCCGGATCTCCGAATGTTTTTATCAATAGGTTAATTCCCCTGATTTTCGGGGCCAAAAGACCCTCGCGCCATGACATAGATCAGATATGCCTTTTTCTCAGGCAGTCAGAACCTGCCTGGCAGTGGGGAAAGTGACCGATATGCAGATGCAGCATTGCGCATTGGCGGGCAGCTGTTCAAATGGTGCAGACAGCACAGCGAGACAGGTATTCCCAGGTGACCGACTCCAGCCCCTCCCTCACTACTGGCTTTCCCGTAAGCGAACTTCTTCCCGCAGATCTTGCCACCGACATCCTGCGCCATTTGACCTTTACGCTGGGTAAAGATGCGCCGAATGCCAGCCTCTATGACTGGCGGATGGCGCTGTCTTATGCGGTGCGCGACAGGATTGTGGGGCCCTGGTTCGCCTCGACCCGCAAGACCTGGGCGCAAGGCCACAAGCGGGTCTGCTATCTGTCGATGGAGTTTCTGATCGGCCGTCTGCTGGAAGATGCGATGGTCAATCTGGGTCTTTACGACAAGGCCGATGAGGCAATGCGGGCGGTCGGCATGGATCTGCGCCAGCTTATCGGCAATGAGCCGGACGCAGCACTTGGAAATGGCGGGCTTGGCCGGCTGGCGGCGTGCTTCATGGAGAGCATGGCGACGGTGGGCTGCCCGGCCTATGGCTACGGCATCCGCTATGAGCATGGCCTCTTCCGCCAGCTGTTTGAGGGCGGCCGCCAGGTCGAGACGCCGGAAGACTGGCTGAGCCAGGCCCACCCATGGGAGTTTCCGCGCCCCGAAAGCGCCTATCTGATCGGTTTCAAGGGCGAGGTCACCACCAAAGACGGCCGCCAGATCTGGACCCCGGGCGAGACGGTTCTGGCCGAGGCGCATGATACGCCGGTGATCGGCTGGCAGGGAAAATGGGCCAATACGCTGCGCCTTTGGGCAGCGAAACCGACCACGCAATTCGATCTGGAGCGTTTCAACCGCGGTGACTACGCGGCGGCGGCAGAGCCGGAGGCGCTTGCGCGGACGCTGAGCCGCGTGCTTTACCCCGACGACACCACCTATCAGGGCAAAGAGCTGCGGCTGAAGCAGGAGTTCCTGCTGACCTCGGCGGCGCTGCAGGACATCATTCGCCGTTTCCTCAGCGCAAACAGCAACCTGCGCGATCTTCCCAAACATGTCGCCATTCAGATGAACGACACCCATCCGGCGATTGCTGGGCCGGAACTGATCCGTCTGCTGACCGATGAACATGGCATGGGCTTTGCCGATGCGCTGGAAACGGCCCAGGGCTGTCTGGGCTACACGAACCACACGCTGCTGCCCGAGGCACTGGAACGCTGGGCGACCTTTACCTTCGGCAATGTGCTGCCGCGCCATATGCAGATCGTCGAGCGGATCGACACCTGGCACCGCGAGACCTACAATCCGCCGCATTATATCGGCATCGTCAAGCACCATGAGGTGCGGATGGGTGAGCTGGCCTTCATCACCTCGCATAAGGTGAATGGCGTGTCGGCGCTACATTCGGAACTGGTGAAGAAGAACCTCTTCCCCGAGCTGAACGCCCTGCATCCGGGCCGGATCATCAATGAAACCAATGGTGTAACGCCGCGCCGCTGGCTGAAGATGTGCAACCGTCCGCTTGCGGGCCTGATCACCGAGACCATCGGCGAGGGCTGGGAGGACGATCTCGACCGGCTGAAAGGGCTGGAGCCGCATGTCGGGGACGCGGGCTTCCGCCAGGCCTTCCATGAGGCCAAGCGCAAGAACAAGATCCGCGTCGCCAATAAGATCGGCGAGGCCTATGGCATCAGGGTTTCCCCCGATGCGATGTTCGATGTGCAGGTCAAGCGCATCCATGAATATAAGCGCCAGCTGCTGAACATTCTGGAAACCATCGCCCATTGGCACAAGCTGCGCGAGGGCGTGATCAAAGACCCGGTGCCGCGCGTCAAGATCTTCGGCGGCAAGGCCGCGCCTGGCTATGCTGTGGCGAAAGAGATCATCCGGCTTATCAATGACGCCGCGCAAATCATTAATAATGATCCGAAAACCGGCGATCTTCTGAAAGTGGTTTACCCGCCGAATTACAATGTCTCGATGGCGGAATGGCTGGTTCCGGCGGCGGATCTGTCCGAGCAGATCTCGACCGCGGGCAAAGAGGCCTCGGGCACCGGCAATATGAAATTCATGATGAACGGCGCGCCAACCATCGGCACGCTCGACGGCGCGAATGTCGAGATATTGCAAGAGGTTGGCGCTGAGAACTTCTTCCTTTTCGGTCTGACCGCCGAAGAGGTGATCCAGCGCCGCAAAGAACCCGAGCATGAACGCCGCGCCATTGAGGCCAGCCAGGAGTTGCAGGACGCGCTGCAGATGGTGGCCGAGGGGCGCTTTTCACCGGGGCAGACGGACCGCTATCACGGCATCGTCCATGGCGTCTGGAACCATGACTATTTCCTCGTCTCGTCCGATTTCGCCGCCTATCACGCGGCCCAGGCGCAGGTGGACGCGGCCTTCGCCGACCGCGACCGCTGGACCCGCATGGCGGCGCTGAACACGGCGCGCAGCGGATTTTTCTCGTCTGACCGGACAATTCGTGGCTACATGAATGATGTATGGGATGTGAAATCGGCATTGTAAGCCGGGGCGGCCCTTTGCAACGCTGCAGGGGGCTGTGAAAGAACCAGGGAAAGGCCCGCTATGGGTGCAGGATGGCCGCGAGACGAAGATGCCCGCGCGATTGCCGCAGGTCGGCATGCCGATCCGTTTTCCATTCTGGGCCTGCATCAGCATCAGGGCGGCTGGACGCTGGCCGCCTTTGTCCCCGACGCGGAGCGGCTGATCGTTGAAACGCCGGATGGCGAATTTTCTGCCCGTGCCTGGCCCGGCGTTTCCGGTTTCTTTACCTGTGACCTGCCAGGATGGTCTGGCTATCTCTTGCGGGCCGAGGGGGCAGGCTGGTCCTGGTCTTTCAAAGATCCCTATTCCTTTGGCCCGGTGCTGGGCGAGCTGGACGAATATCTGCTGGGTCAGGGGCAGCATCAAAGGCTGTGGCAGGCGCTTGGCGGGCATCTGATCACGCATGAGGGCGTGGACGGCGCGCATTTCGCGGTCTGGGCCCCGAATGCCGAACGGGTCTCGGTCGTGGGGGGCTTCAACACCTGGGACGGTCGCCGCCATGTGATGCGCAAACGCGGTGCCACCGGGATATGGGAGATTTTCATCCCCGCGCTGGCTGAGGGGGAAAGCTATAAATATGAGATCCGCGCCGCAGACGGTGTGATCCTGCCGCTGAAGGCTGATCCGGTCGGTTTTGATTCGGAACATCCGCCGCGCAATGCCAGCGTGTTGCGTCGGCTGCCGGAAGAGCACCGGGAGGAGAGCCGGGAAGGAAATCGAGGCGCAGATACTGAGGGCGACTGGCTGACGCATCGCGGCCTGCGCAATTCGGTTGATGCGCCGATCTCGATCTATGAGGTTCACAGCGGCTCGTGGCGGCGCGGGCCGGGCGGGCGGTTTCTGTCCTGGGCAGAGCTGGGCGAGCAGCTGCTCGGCTATGTCGAATGGATGGGCTACACCCATATCGAACTGCTGCCGATCTCGGAGTTTCCCTTTGACGGATCATGGGGTTACCAGCCGATTGGCCTTTTTGCGCCCACCGTGCGCCATGGCACCCCGGATGAATTCCGCGCCTTTATCGCCCTTGCGCATCAGCGCGGCATCGGGGTGATTCTGGACTGGGTGCCGGGCCATTTCCCGACCGATCCGCATGGCCTTGGCCGTTTTGACGGCACCGCGCTTTATGAACACCAGGATCCGAAGGAAGGTTTTCACCAGGACTGGAACACGCTGATCTACAATTATGGCCGGGCCGAGGTCTCGAACTATCTGATCTCAAACGCGCTTTACTGGCTGGAGGTCTACGGTGCCGATGGGCTGCGCGTCGATGCGGTGGCCTCGATGCTGTACCGCGACTACTCGCGTGAGGTGGGGCAGTGGGTGCCGAACAGGGATGGCGGGCGTGAGAATTATGAGGCCATCGCCATGCTGCAGGCGATGAACAGCGCCGTTTACGGCCATTGCCCCTGGGCGCTGACGGCGGCCGAGGAATCGACCAGTTTCCCCGGCGTGTCGCGGCCGGTGGATCGGGGCGGTCTGGGCTTCGGCTTCAAGTGGAACATGGGCTGGATGAATGACAGCCTTGATTACATGCGGCTGGACCCGGTTTACCGCCGCTTTCACCACAATAAGATGACCTTTGCCTCAAGCTATGCCTATAGCGAGAATTTCATCCTGCCGATCAGCCATGATGAGGTGGTGCATGGCAAGGGCTCGATGATCGGCAAGATGCCGGGCGAGGGGGCGCAGGCTTTTGCCAATCTGCGGGCGTTTTACGGCTTTATGTGGGGGCATCCGGGCAAGAAGCTCTTGTTCATGGGCCAGGATTTCGCCCAGGGCCGCGAATGGAGCCATGATCGCGGCCTCGACTGGGATCTGGAAGGTGTGGCGGCGCATCAGGGCGTTCAGGCCTGGGTCCGTGATCTGAACCACCTCTACCGCGCCACGCCCGCGCTGCATCTGCATGACAGCCGTCCCGAAGGGTTTTCATGGATCCTGGCCGATGAGGCAGAGGCCTCGGTCTTTGCCTGGGCACGCTTTGGCAAGGCGGATGATGCGCCGGTGGTGGTGGCCGTGAACATGACCCCGGTCGAGCGTCAGATCCGCCTTGGCCTGCCCGCAAAGGGGCGCTGGCGCGAGGCGCTGAACAGTGACAGCCAGCGCTATGGCGGCGGCAATCTGGGCAATCTGGGCGTGGTGCTGGCCGGGAATGAGGGGGCGCATGGCATGCCTGCCTCTGGGATGGTGGTGCTGCCACCGCTTAGCGCGGTTTTTCTGGTGCATGAGAAAGAGTGAGCCTTCCGCACCGCGCGGAAGGGGGTCTGTAAAAGTCACCCTGGGGAGGGGATCATGAAGGCAAGAGTGAACAAGAGACTGTCTGCCCAGGCCATGGCTTTCGTGCTGGCGGGGGGGCGGGGATCCAGGCTGAAAGAGCTGACCGACAGGCGGGCGAAACCGGCGGTTTATTTCGGCGGCAAGCAGCGGATCATCGACTTTGCGCTTTCCAACGCGCTGAACTCGGGCATCCGCAAGATGGCGATTGCCACCCAATACAAGGCCCACAGCCTGATCCGCCATGTCCAGCGCGGCTGGAGCTTTTTTCGCGCCGAGCGCAACGAATACCTCGACGTGCTGCCCGCCAGCCAGCGCATGGATGAGGTGAACTGGTATCGCGGCACCGCCGATGCGGTGGCGCAGAATATCGACATCATCGACAGCTATAATGTCCAATATGTAGTGATCCTGGCCGGGGATCACATCTACAAGATGGATTATGAGGTCATGCTGCAACAGCATGTCGATACCGGGGCGGATGTGACCATCGGCTGCCTGACGGTGCCGCGTGAAGAGGCCTCGGCCTTTGGGGTCATGGCGGTCGACAGCCAGATGCGGATCACCGATTTTCTGGAAAAGCCCGATGCGCCGCCCGGGATCCCGGGGGATGAGGCGAATGCGCTGGCCTCAATGGGGATCTATGTTTTCGACTGGGCTTTCCTGCGCGATCTCTTGTTGCGCGATGTTGTCGACAGCAATTCCAGCCATGATTTCGGCAATGACCTGATCCCGGCGATTGTGAAGGGCGGCAAGGCGATGGCGCATCGCTTCGCCGACAGCTGCGTGACCACGGGGATCGAGGATGAGCCCTATTGGCGCGACGTCGGCACCCTGGATGCCTATTGGCAGGCCAATATCGACCTGACCGAATTCGTGCCGAAGCTGGATCTTTACGACCGCGACTGGCCGATCTGGACCTATGCCGAGATCGTTCCGCCCGCGAAATTCATCCATGATGAGGACGGGCGGCGGGGCCAGGCGATTTCCTCGCTGGTCTCGGGCGATTGCATCGTCTCGGGGTCAGAGGTGCGCAATTCGCTTTTGTTCACGGGGTGTCGGGCGCATAGCTGGTCGGTGCTGGAACATGTGGTGGCGCTGCCGCGGGTCGATATTGGTCGCAGGGCCGAGCTGCGGAATTGTGTGATTGATTCCGGGGTGATGATCCCCGAGGGGCTGGTCGTCGGCCATGACCCTGATGAGGACGCGCGCTGGTTTCGCCGCAGCGAGGGCGGCGTGGTGCTGGTCACCCAGGCCATGCTGGACCGCCGCGCCAGCATGATCTGAACGGATGACCGGCGGGCAGAAGTCTGCGGTATCAGACGGGTTGAAACAGAGGAAAAGAGGTCAGCATGGGCGGTCGGGTTTTGTCAGTGGCCTCAGAGGCGGTGCCTTTGGTCAAGACCGGCGGGCTGGCCGATGTGGTGGGGGCCTTGCCCGCAGCTCTGGCCGCCGAGGGCTGGGAGATGCGGGTTCTCTTACCCGCCTATCGCAGTCTCCGCCCTTTGCTTGCCAAAGGCGGCGGCTTTGCCGAGGTAATGCGTGAGGATGATCTCTGGGGTGGTCCGGGCCGGGTCTATGCGGGCGAAAGCGGCGGGCTGTCGCTGTATCTGCTGGATGCGCCGCATCTTTTTGACCGCGACGGCGGGCCTTACAATGGTTCGGGCGGCGATTTTGGTGACAATGCCCAGCGTTTCGCGGCGCTTTCCTGGATCGGGGCGCGGATCGGGCGCGAGGGCGTGGCAGAGCCTGGCGCCCGTGCAGGCGCGGCGCTTTGGAAGCCTGACGTGTTGCACGCGCATGACTGGCAGGCGGGCTTTGCCCCGGCCTATCTGGCGCTGCATGGCGCGGGCGGTTGTGCCTCGGTGATGACGGTGCATAACATCGCCTTCCAGGGCCATGCGCCTGCGGCGCTGCTGGGCGATCTGCGGCTGCCTGCCTCTGCCTTCCATGCCGATGCGCTGGAGTATTACGGCGGGCTTTCATCGCTGAAGGCCGGGCTGGTCTTCGCTGACCGGATCATCACCGTCTCGCCCAATTACGCGGCCGAGCTGATGCGCCCTGCCTATGGCCTGGGCCTTGAGGGCGTGATTGCGGCCCGCGCGGGCGTCGTTTCCGGCATCCTGAACGGCATCGACACCGCCCTCTGGTCGCCCGAGGCCGAGGCGCAAAATCCCTATTCGGCGCGGGCCATGGCGGGTAAGGCAAAGGCGCGGGCGGCGCTTGAGGCTGAGTTCGGCCTCTCGGTGCCCGGGCCGCTGGCAGTGCTGGTCTCGCGGCTGACCGATCAGAAAGGGGTCGATCTGTTGCCCGCCGCGCTGCCTGATTTCATCGCCGCCGGGGGCGGGCTGGCGGTGCTTGGCTCTGGCGATCCCTGGGCCGAGGCGCAGATGCAGGCTTTGGCCGCGCAGTTTCCGGGCCGCGTGGCGGTCAGGATCGGCTATGATGAGGGGCTGAGCCACCGCATGTTCCAGGGCGGCGATGCGGTGCTTGTGCCCTCACGGTTTGAGCCATGCGGGCTGACCCAGATGTACGGGCTGCGCTATGGCACGCTGCCCTTGGTGGCGGCGGTGGGGGGGCTGGCGGATACGGTGATCCATGCCTCGCCTGCCGCACTTTCGGCCGGGGTGGCGACCGGGATCACCTTCTGGCCGACCGATGCGCTGGCCCTCTCGCAGGCGCTGCGCCAGCTGATCCGGCTTTACGCCGACCGCCCCACCTGGGCAAAGATGCGCCGCGCCGCCATGGCCCAGGACAACAGCTGGACCGAATCCGCCCGCGCCTATGCCGCGCTTTATCAGGGGCTTCGCGCGTGAGCGTGATCTTACCCGGCAGACCCTGGCCTATGGGCGCAAACCTTGTGCCCGGCGGGGTGAATTTCGCGGTCTTTTCCGCGAATGCCACCATGATCGAGCTGTGCCTTTTCTCGCCCGACGGGCAGCGCGAAGAGGCGCGGCTGCCTTTTTCTGAACGCAGCGGCGATATCTGGCATATGCAGGTGGCGGGTCTGGCAGAGGGCACGCTTTACGGCCTGCGCGCCCACGGCCCCTGGGCGCCCGAGGCCGGGCATCGCTTCAACCCCCATAAGCTGCTGATCGACCCCTGGGCGCGGGCGCTGCATGGCAGCTTTAGCTGGGATGACGCGGTTTTCGGCTATATCGCGGGCGATCCGGCCGCTGATCTCAGCTTTGATACCCGCGACAGTGCCGCCTTTATCCCGAAATCGGTGGTCACCGCGCCGCCCGCCGCAACCCCTTATCAGCCGCTGTATTCCCTGGCCGAGAGCGTGATCTGCGAGGCGCATCTGCGCGGCGCGACCATGCTGCACCCCGGCATCCCCGAGGATCAGCGCGGCACCTGCGCGGGTTTTGCCTCTGACCACATCATCGGCCATCTGAAGCGCTGCGGCGTGACCGCGGTTGAGTTTCTGCCCGTCCAGGCCACGCTGGATGAACGTTTTCTGGCCACCCGGGGCCTGCGCAATTACTGGGGCTACAACACGCTGAACTGGTTCACGCCCGAGCCGCGCTATACCGGCCCTGGTGGCATCGCGGCCTTTCGCGTCATGGTTCAACACCTGCATGCGGCGGGAATCGAGGTGATCCTGGACGTGGTCTTCAACCACTCGGCCGAAAGCGACGAGCATGGTCCGCATCTCTCGCTGCGCGGGCTGGACAATGCCAGCTATTATCGGCTGGTCGGCGGGCGCCATTACGCCAATGACGCGGGCACCGGAAATACGCTGGATCTGACCCATCCGATGGTGCTGCGCCTGGTGATGGATGCGCTGCGCTATTGGGTCGAGGTGGGGCTGGTCGATGGTTTCCGCTTTGATCTGGCCACCGTGCTTGCGCGTGAGGCGGATGGTTTTGACCCCGGCGCGGGCTTTCTGGATGCGCTGCGCCAGGACCCCGTGCTGGCGCGGGTGAAACTGATTGCCGAGCCCTGGGATATCGGCCCGGGCGGCTATCAGCTGGGCGCTTTCCCGGCGGTTTTCAGTGAGTGGAACGACCGTTACCGCGATGGCCTGCGGCGCTTTTGGCTGGGCGATCCCGGCCAGACCGCCGACC
The DNA here is from genome assembly GCF_013155295.1 of Pseudogemmobacter hezensis. Lineage (GTDB taxonomy): Bacteria > Pseudomonadota > Alphaproteobacteria > Rhodobacterales > Rhodobacteraceae > Pseudogemmobacter > Pseudogemmobacter hezensis. The sequence continues at coordinate 136,711 of NZ_JABJXT010000009.1, forward strand.
TGGCCGAGCGGCTTCTGGGCTCGGCCGGGCTGTTTGACCATGCGGGGAAACCTGCGACGGCCTCGGTGAATTTCCTGACCAGCCATGACGGCTTTACCCTGCAAGACCTTGTCAGCTATCGGGAAAAGCACAATGAGGCCAATGGCGAGGGCAATCGTGATGGCCATAATGACAACCATTCCGACAATTTCGGTATCGAGGGGCCCAGTGACGACCCGCAAATTCTGGCGGCCAGGGCACTGCGCAAACGCAACCTGCTGGCGACGCTGTTTTTGTCGCAAGGGGTGCCGATGTGGCTGATGGGCGATGAGATCGGTCGCAGCCAGGGCGGCAACAACAATGCCTATGCCCAGGACAACCCGATCACCTGGACCGACTGGGGCCAGGCCGATACGGGCCTTAGCACCTTTGTGGCGCGGCTGGCGGCGCTGAGGCGGGCGCATCCGGTGCTGCGCCAGCATCGGTTCCTGCATGGCAAGACCCGCGCAGACGGCATCCGCGAGGTGATCTGGCGCCGCGCCGATGGGCAAGAGCCCAGCTCGCAGGACTGGCAGGATCCCGGCTTTCGCTGCCTGGGGCTTGAGCTGCGCATGGCAGCTGAGGGCGGATCGCCCGACAGCGATCCCGTCTATATGATTTTCAACCGTGGCCCCGCGCAGCCGCTGGTGATGCCGCCTTTACGCCAGGGCTGGCAGCTGGTCCTTGACACCACCCGCCCGGAACTGACAGCTGGCACCATACCGGAGATGGTTCCGGCGGATTCGGTTCTGGTAATGATTCCAGCTGCTTCCGGGGAGTGATTGGTCAGGCCGCGACACAGCCGCCAGGCCGGAATTTGCAGGAGAGAGCCGATGAAGTCCACCATCTCTACGTCGCCGATTGCCGGGCAAAAGCCGGGCACCAGCGGGCTGCGCAAGAAAACGCGGATCTTTATGGGGCACCACTACCTGGAGAATTTTATCCAGTCGCTCTTCGATGTGGTCGGGGCCGAGGGCAAGACCTTTGTCCTGGGCGGCGACGGGCGCTATTTCAACGACCGGGCGGCGCAGGTGATCTTGCGCATGGCGGCGGCGAATGGCGCGGCGCGGGTGATCGTCGGGCAGAATGCGATCCTGTCAACTCCGGCGGCCAGCCATTTGATCCGGCTGAATAAAACCGATGGTGGCATCATCATGTCGGCCAGTCATAACCCCGGCGGCCCTGATGAGGATTTCGGCGTCAAATTCAACATGCCCAATGGCGGCCCAGCCCCAGAGGCGGTGACCGAGGCGATGTTCGCCCGCAGCTGCGAGATCAGCGAATATCATATTTTTGAGGCCGAAGACGTCGATCTCAGCAGGCCCGGAAGCCATCAGCTGGGCGGGATGCGTATCGATGTGACCGATCCGGTCGCTGACTATGCTGACCTGATGGAAACCCTGTTTGATTTCAATGCAATCCGCGCCCTTTTTAAAGCGGGTTTCAGAATGCGGATGGACTCGATGTGCGCGGTCACCGGCCCCTATGCGCGTGAGATTTTCGAGACCCGCCTCGGCGCGGCCCCCGGCACCGTGATCAATGCCGAACCGCTGCCTGATTTTGGCGGCATGCACCCCGATCCGAACCCGACCTGGGCCTCTGATCTGATGGAAGAGATGATGGGCGAGAATGCGCCCGATTTCGGTGCGGCCTCGGATGGGGATGGGGATCGCAATATGGTGGTCGGGCGCGGGATCTATGTCTCGCCCTCGGACAGCCTGGCGGTGCTGGCGGCCAATATCCATTTGGCGCCGGGCTATAAGGCAGGGCTGAAGGGGGTGGCGCGGTCAATGCCAACCTCTGGCGCGGTCGACCGGGTGGCGGCGGGCCTTGGTGTCGGGGCCTATGAGACGCCGACCGGCTGGAAATTCTTTGGAAATCTGCTGGATGCGGGCCGCGTCACCATCTGCGGCGAGGAAAGCTTCGGCACCGGATCAGACCATGTCCGCGAAAAAGACGGGCTTTGGGCGGTGCTTTTGTGGCTGAATATCCTGGCGGTGCGCAAAGAAAGCGTTTCCGAAATTCTGGCGGCGCATTTTCAGAAATACGGCCGCAATTATTATTCCCGCCACGATTTTGAGGGGGTTGATTCCACCCGCGCAGATCAGATGTTTGCCGCTCTGCGTGAAAGGCTGAAAACCCTTCCAGGTCAGACGTTTGCCGGGCTTACCGTCAGTGAGGCCGATGATTTCGCCTATCACGATCCGGTCGATGGCTCATCGTCGCAAAAGCAGGGGGTGCGGGTGATTTTTGGTGAAGGCACGCGGGCGGTTTATCGGCTGTCGGGCACCGGAACCGAGGGCGCAACGCTGCGGCTTTATCTTGAGGCCTATAGTCAGGGGCCGGATGGGCTGAATGAGGATCCGCAATCCGCTTTGGCAGATGTTATTAAAGCGGCGCATAAAATCGCGGATATTCAGGGCTTTACCGGACGAACCTCTCCTGATGTGATAACCTGACGCAGGACGTTTGCTGCAAATTGCGCGTCTGCATAAGGGGCATGTTCTTATCCGTGCCTCGGCCGGGCCGGGCCTGGCGCGATCTGCCAGATGGCCCTGGGCATGATTGCGGTTGGCCCGGACCGGATCTCGTTGCGTGCTGGCTCTTTGCATCTGGCACGCGCAACACGTATATGCAGCATATGTTACCGCTGTCAGCGCGGGTTTGACCGTTCGGAGGACGATTATGGGCGAGGCAAAAAATATGCAGCACGGTTGGAAGAAAAGCGACTGGCGTGCTCTGCCCAGGATCCAGATGCCCGATTACCCCGATGCGGCAGCGCTGCATGGTGTTGAGGCCCAGCTGTCCAAATACCCGCCGCTGGTTTTCGCAGGCGAGGCGCGGCGGCTGAAAAAGCAGCTGGCGCTGGCGGCTGAGGGCAAGGCCTTCCTCTTGCAGGGCGGTGACTGCGCGGAAAGCTTTGCAGAATTCAGCGCCGACAATATCCGCGACACCTTCCGCGTGATGCTGCAAATGGCGGTGGTGCTGACCTGGGGCGCGAAAGTTCCGGTGATCAAGGTGGGCCGGATGGCGGGGCAGTTTGCCAAGCCGCGCTCGGCCCCGACCGAGGTGATCAACGGCGTCGAGATGCCCTCTTACAAGGGCGATATCATCAACGGTTTTGAGGCAACGCCCGAGGCGCGGGTCGCGGATCCGAACCGCATGCTGCAGGCCTATACCCAGGCTGCGGCCTCTTTGAACCTGCTGCGCGCCTTTTCCACCGGCGGGTTCGCCGATATTCACCGGGTGCATTCCTGGACCCTGGGCTTTGCCGATCAGGACAAGGCCGAGCAATATCGCGCCATGGCGGCGCGGATCTCGGATGCGCTTGATTTCATGAATGCAGCCGGGGTCAATTCCGAGACCGCGCATCAGCTGAGCCAGGTCGATTTCTACACCAGCCATGAGGCGCTGCTGCTGGAATATGAAGAGGCGCTTTGCCGCATCGATTCGATCTCGGGGCAGCCGGTGGCGGGCTCGGGCCATATGATCTGGATCGGGGATCGCACCCGTCAGCCCGATGGCGCGCATGTTGAGTTCTGCCGTGGTGTGCTGAACCCGATCGGGCTGAAATGCGGCCCCTCGACCACGGCTGAAGACCTGAAGGTGCTGATGGCAAAGCTGAACCCGGAGAATGAGCCGGGCCGTCTGACCCTGATCGCGCGCTTTGGCGCGGGCAAGGTGGGCGATCACCTGCCGCGCCTGATCCAGACCGTGCAGGCAGAGGGGGCAAATGTCGTCTGGTCCTGCGATCCGATGCACGGCAATACGATCAAGGCGGCCTCGGGCTATAAGACCCGGCCCTTTGAATCTGTGCTGCGTGAGGTGCGCGAGTTCTTCGCCATCCACAAAGCCGAGGGCACCGTTCCGGCGGGCGTCCATTTCGAGATGACCGGCCAGGATGTGACCGAATGCACCGGGGGCCTGCGCGCCGTCTCGGATGAGAACCTGGCCGATCGCTATCACACCGCCTGTGACCCGCGTCTGAATGCCTCGCAATCGCTGGAGCTGGCCTTCCTTGTCGCCGAAGAGCTGACCCGCCAGCGTGAGGATGCCCGCCGTATCGCTTTGTAATCAAAGCGTGATGTGCCAAAGAAAGGCCCGCACCGGCATTCCGGGGCGGGCCTTTGCATTGCCGGACGGTGGCGCATAGCCGGACAGTGGCACATTGCCTGGCTGTGGTATCCCGGCGCTGAGTTGCAGCACTGGCCTGCGGCACATAGAAAAAGACCCGCCCAATGGGCGGGTCTTTTGGATTTGCGTGGTTTTGCGGGCGCTTATTTCGGGCGGGCGCTTATTTCGGCCCGATCATCATCACCATCTGGCGGCCTTCCAGCTTTGGCATGCTTTCGACCTTGCCCAGATCGCCTACATCGGCGGCAACCCGGTTCAAAAGCTCAAGGCCCAGCTGTTGGTGCGCCATCTCGCGGCCCCGAAAGCGCAGTGTCACTTTGACCTTGTCGCCTTCGCCCAGGAATTTCAGCACAGAGCGCATCTTGACCTGGTAATCATGTTCGTCCGTGCCAGGACGGAACTTGATTTCCTTGATCTCGATGATCTTTTGCTTCTTACGGGCCTCGGCTTCGCGCTTTTGGGTCTCGTATTTGAACTTGCCGAAATCCATGATCTTGCAGACCGGTGGCACAGCATTCGGAGAGATCTCAACCAGATCAAGCCCGGCCTCTTCGGCCATTGCCAGTGCACGGGCCGGCGTGACAACACCGACATTTTCGCCATCGGCGCCGATCAGACGGATCTCGGGGGCGCGAATGCGATCATTGACGCGCGGGCCGGTTTCACGTTGCGGCGGGGCGTTGTGGGGTCTGCGTCCTATGGTAGTATTTCCTTCTCAGGTGAAAGTCGGGGCGAACTTACTCCTGAAAGCGCTGGCTTTCAAGCGCCGGGCGACAGGCGCAGGGCAGCGATTTTGCGCGGAAACCTCCGGTTTTTGTCATGCTTTCCGCCCGATGACTTTTCAACCTGCCCTGATGCTGGCATATCCGCCCCATCCGGGCTTTTTTCCGGCAATGGGAGATTTATCATGAACAGAAGCGTAATCCTCGGTGCCATCGTCGTCTTGTTGGCGGCGGGCGGCTACTACCAGTTCAAATATAAGCCAGAGCAGGAAGCCGCAGCGCAGGCCGAAGCAGAAGCCAAAAAAGCAGCCGACGCCGCTGCAGCCGCAACCGACGCTGCGGTTGATGACGCAACGGCAGCTGTGAAAGAGGCTGCCGAGACCGCAACCACCACCGCAACCGAGACCGCATCAGAGGTGGCCACCGCCGCTGAAGAAACTGTTGATGCCGGCGCCGCAGCGCTTAACGATGCTGCCGAGGCTGTGACCGAGACGGCTGAGACTGCTGCAAACACCGCTGCCGAAGCCGTCGATGGCGCTGTTACCGCCACGGGCGAGGCTGCGGCCACTGCTGGTGAGGCTGTCAGCGGTGCTGTAGAATCGGCAGCGACCGCCACCGAAGAAGCACTCGACACTGCAACCGAAGCTGTGACCGGCACCACGACCGAGGCTGCCCCGGCAACCACGCCGGAAGCTGCTGCCCCGTCAACTGCTGCCCCGGAAACTGCCGCCCCGGAAACTGCTCCGGAAGCCACGACTGAGGCTGCTCCTGCAACGACGACCGAGCCTGCTGCGGCACCCGATGCGGCTGCTGCTCTGGATCCGGCCAATTTCGATGCCGCCAAAGTAACGGCGCTGATCGACGCTTCTGCACTGGATGCGACCACCAAGACCCTGCTGAAAAACGCAGTCGAAGGGGCGAAGTCCAACCCGGCACTGGTTGCCAGCGTGCTGGCCCAGGTCCGCACCGCTCTTGGTCTTTAAGGCTGTTTTCGCCCGCCTGATCCGGTCTGAAACTGTGGGCCGGATAGGGCGGGCGATCAGAATGGCGTAAAAGCCGTGGCCGTGCATTTTGCGGTACCGGCATTTGCAATAAACACGCGGCAGGGCCCCGGGCCTTGCCGCGTTTTCTTATACCGGCGGTGGGACGGCATGGCTGCCGGGGCTGGGCCACAGGGCAAAAAGAAACCGCCCCGATCCGGGGCGGTTTTGGCAGATCGATTGATGATCAGGTGATGATCCGGCGCGTGCCGATCAGATGCCTTCACCGACAAAGGCCTTCTCGACCACGAATTGCTTCGGATCTGAATTCGCCCCTTCTTCAAGGCCAAAGCTTTCCAGCGTCGTTTTTACATCGACGTTGAACGCCAGCGAGCCACAGACCATGGCGCGGTCTTCTTCCGGGTTCATCTTCGGCAGGCCCAGATCGGCAAAGACCTTGCCCGAGTTCAGATTGTCAGTGATTCGACCCTGATAGCGCGATTCCTCACGTGTGGCGGTGGGGTAATAAAGCAGCTTGTCGCCGATCAGCTCACCGATCAGCGGATCCTCTTTCAGCCCCTCGACCAGAACCCGACCGTATTCCAGCTCGATGTTCTCGCGGCAGGTGTGCATCATGATGACCTGGTCGTATTTCTCCCAGGTTTCGGGCTCGCGCAGAAGCGAGGCGAAGGGGGCAAAGCCAGTGCCTGTTGCCAGCAGCCAAAGCCGCTTGCCGGGCAGCAGCGCGTCATGAACCAGGGTGCCGACGGGCTTGGGGCGCAGGATGATCTGATCGCCGGTGCTGATATGCTGCAGCTTTGAGGTCAGCGGCCCCTCGGGCACCTTGATCGAGTAGAACTCCAGCTCTTCATCCCAGGCGGGCGAGGCGATCGAATAGGCGCGCAGCAGGGGTTTGCCGTTGTCGCCCATCAGCCCGATCATCACAAACTCGCCCGAGCGAAAGCGCAGGCTTTGCGGGCGTGTCACCCGAAATGAGAACAGACGATCCGACCAGTGCTTCACCGAGGTAACGGTCTGTGCATCGGGAAGATGCGGCTTGGCAGGGCGTTCTGTGGTGGCGGTGGTCTCGGTCATATCTGGGCTCCGGCTGGCCCGATGGACGGGCAGGGTCTGGTCTGAGGCAGGCAGAGGCGCCGGGAAAAGGCGCGTATCCCGCATGAATTTCTATGTCCTGTCAGGCGCGCAGGCGGCTTTGATAGTCATGCGCCGTCCAGTTGGCGCGAAACTTCCATTGCTCTTCCGGCTGGCGGGCGGCGATCTCATCGGGGATCTCGACCCCGTCAAAGCCGACACGGCGACACATGGCGTATTGATCCGAGATTACCGGGCCAAGTGCAAGCAGCTGCCCCTTATATCCCAGCATGCGCAGACGGCGCGCAATGGTGAAAGCGCGCCCATCGGAAAAGGCGGGAAAAGCGACGCGGATCAGCTGCAGTCGGGAAAGATGCGGGACCAAAGCCTCGGGGTCGTCGGCATTCGACAGATCGACGGCCTGATCCTGGTCGCTCAGATCAGCCAGAGCAGGGATTTGGCGCTCGGGGGCCGGCGCGAATCCGGCATCGGTAACGATAATGCTCATATCTCGGTCCTTTGTGCTGAACGGGTCATCAGACGGTGATCCGGTTCCTTAAAAGGAACCGGGCCGATTTCTTGCAAGAAATCGGTTCCTCTCATGCCGCGCTCTCGCTGGTGCTGCGCACCGGTTTTCCACCCACAAAATGGATGCCGCATTCGGTTTTCTGCTGGCCGCGCCAGCGGCCGGAACGGGGATCCTCGCCTGGTTTTACGGGGCTTGTGCAAGGCGCGCAGCCAATCGAGGGGTAGCCTTTCGCAACCAGAGGATGGCGCGGCAGGTTGTTGTTGACGATATATTCTTCCAGATCCTCGCGGCCCCAATGGGCGAGCGGGTTCACCTTGATGCGGAAATCGCCCTCATTCTCGAAGAAGTCCAGCGTGCCGCGGTCCGAGTTCTGAAAGCGTTTCCTGCCGGTGATCCAGCCGTCAAAGGGTTTCAGCGCGCGTTCCAGCGGCTCTACCTTGCGGACATTGCAGCAGGAATCGGTGCTGTAGAGGTGCAGTGTATTGTCGGGATCCTCAAAGTTCAGCCGGTTCGGATTGGCGCGGATGGTGCGGATATCGCAAAGATCCAGCTTTTCGGCCAGCTCGCGCTGATAATCCAGCGTTTCTTTGAAGAGCATCCTCGTATCGACAAACAACACCGGGGTTTCCGGAGCCAGCAGCGACACCAGATGCAAAAGCACCACCGATTCCGCCCCAAAGGATGAGACCAGCGCCACCCGGCCCAGGTCTTCATCCTGCAGCGCGTGTTCCAGAACCGCATGGGCGGAATGGTGTTTGTAGCGCGCGTTCAGCGCCGCCACCCGGTCTGCGACCGGAAAGGCATTCAGGTCACGCGGCATCCTTCGCATCTCCGGTCTCGTAGAGGGCGGCTTTGAACGGCTCCATCCCGAGGCGGCGGAAGGCGTCGAGGAAGGTTTCTTCCGGGCCCTGGCGCTCGGCCAGATAGGCCCGCACAATGCGCTCAACCGCAGGCACAACCTGATCATAGGCAAAGCCCGGGCCGGTCTTGTCACCGATATGCGCGTCCTCGGCCCCTGATCCGCCCAGCGTGATCTGGTAGTTCTCAACGCCCGCACGGTCGAGGCCGAGAATGCCGATATGGCCGACATGGTGGTGACCGCAGGCATTGATGCAGCCCGAGATCTTGATCTTCAGCGGCCCGATCTCATGTTCCAGATCCAGCTCTTTGAAGCGCATCGCAATCTCTTGCGCCACCGGGATTGAACGCGCCGTGGCCAGGGCGCAGTAATCCATGCCGGGGCAGGCGATGATGTCGGAAATCAGCCCGACATTGGCGGTGGCAATGCCGCCCTGGACCAGCGCCGCATGAAGCGCGGGCAGGTCGCCCTTATGGACATGCGGCAGGATCACGTTTTGCTCGTGGCTGATGCGGATATCGTCATGGCCGTATTTCTCGGCCAGATCGGCGATCAGCTCCATTTGTTCCGAGGTCTGGTCGCCCGGCGTTTTGCCCTGTTCCTTCACCGAAATCGTCACGATTGCATATTGATCGTTCTTATGCGCGGCGAGGTTGGTATCGGCCCAGGCGCGGAACACCGGATCGGCCTTGTAGAAATCATTATAGGCGTCAATCGGCGCATTGCGGAAGGCGGGCGGCGCGAAAGCGGCCTGGATATCCTCCAGCAGCGCCTGATCCGCGCCACCGAACAGCGGGCGGAGCTGTTCAAACCGTTCCTCGACAAGGCGGGTGATCTCTTCCTTGCCGGTCTCATGCAGGGTGATCTTGATCCGCGCCTTGTATTTGTTGTCGCGGCGGCCAAGCGTGTTGTAGACGGAAAGCACCGCCTCGACGTAAGGCAGCAGATCCGCCTCGGGCAGATATTCGCGCACCACCATTCCGATCAGCGGCGTGCGGCCAAGGCCACCGCCAACCAGCACGCGAAAACCGATCTCGCCCGCGTCGTTTTTCACCAGCTGCAGGCCGATGTCATGGGCGCGGATCACCGCGCGGTCATGTGTGGCGCCGGTGATGGCGATCTTGAACTTGCGCGGCAGGAACTGGAACTCGGGGTGGTCGGTTGACCATTGGCGCAGAAGCTCGGCATAGGCGCGGGGGTCGGCGATTTCATCGGCGGCCGCGCCGGCGAAATGGTCTGCCGTGACGTTGCGGACGGTATTGCCAGAGGTCTGGATCGCATGCATGCCGACATCTGCCAGCGCGGTCAGGATCGCGGGCACATCGGGCAGTTTCGGCCAGTTGAACTGGATGTTCTGGCGCGTGGTCCAGTGGCCGTAACCCTTGTCCCATTTCGCGCCGATCATCGCCAGCTGCCGCATCTTGCGCGCATTCAGCGTGCCATAGGGAATGGCGACGCGCAGCATATAGGCGTGCAGCTGCAGATAAAGCCCGTTCATCAGCCGCAGGGGGCGGAACTCTTCCTCGGTCAGGCTGCCGTCCAGCCGACGCTCGACCTGCTGCGAGAATTGCGCCACGCGCTCGCGGACGAAACGCTCATCGAAATCGGTGTAATCATACATGATCGAGATCTGCCTGTTTCCCGTGGTGGTAGTTTGAGGGGCCGCGCGTGCGGAACGCCTCACGGAAATGGGTGGGTTCGGGGCCGTTCGGTCCCGCTTTCGCATCGGCCAGATAGGCGCCGACAATCAGATTGCCCTGGGCATTGGCATGCAGCAGGCGAAGCTGGGCATGGGCCTCATCCTCGATCAGCTCTGCCTCGTGATGAACCAGGGTCCAGCGGTCATCGGCCGCCAGATAGACCACATCGCCCTCACGCAGGCGGTTGGCGGTGACAACTTTGGGGGTGAAGCGGCGGCTCATGCGCGGGCCTCCTCGATCGTATGAATTGCGGAAATGGCAGCGCGGGGGGCGAGGCCAAAGAGAATGATCGCAGGGCCCTGACAACAGGCGGCAAGCGCGGGCAGATCGGCCAGCACGCCTGCGTGGATGCGCTGATCGGGGCGCGAGGCGTTTTCCACCAGCGTCACCGGGGTCTCGGAGCGGGCGCCATGCATCAGCAGACGCCCCTGGATGAAGCGGGCCGATTTCTTGCCCATATAGATCGCGGCAACCTCGCCTTCGCGGGCAAGACCGCGCCAGTCCTGTTCGGCGAAACCGTCGATGTCATGGCCGGTCAGGATGCGCAGGCTGGCATTGCGCCCGCGTTTGGTCAGCGCCTGGCCAATCGCCGCCGCCGCGACAGGCGCCGTGGAAAGGCCGGGCAGGATGTGAAAGCCAAGACCATGGGCGCTCAGCGCCTCGATCTCTTCGTCAAGGCGGGCAAAGATCCCCGGATCGCCGCCTTTCAGCCGCACGACCTTTGCGCCCGAAAGGGCGGTGGTGACCAGGACGCTGTTGATATCGCTTTGCGCCGCCGAAGGGCCAAAGCCCTCTTTGCCAACATCGATCCGGCGCACATGCGCGGGGATCAGCGCCAGAACCTCTGGCCCGACGAGGCGATCATGGATCACCACATCCGCCGCCTCGATGGCGCGCAAAACGCCCAGCGTCAGATGGTCGGCTGCACCGGGGCCTGCGCCCGCGAAGATCACGGTCGAAAGCTCGGGTCTGTCTGCGCGGGCGTGTGACATGGCTTTGTGCTGGCTTTGACGAATAACGGTGACGGGCTGGTAGCAAATACTCTGCCGATAATATAGGACTTTTTCCCATTGTCGGGCCAGATCCTCTTGCAGATAAGGAAGATTGTTCCGATACTGCAGCGGAGTGGAACGCAGTTCCAAGGCTTGGGGGAAATCAGGAATGGCAGCCGCGCTGGACGATCTGGACCGGAAAATCCTGTCCGAACTGCAACAGGATGCAGAGCAGTCGCTGGATGAAATTGCCCGCAAAGTGGGCTCTTCCAAGACCCCGGTCTGGAACCGGATCCGGCGCATGAAAGAGCAGGGCGTGATCTCGCGCCAGACGGTCATTCTTGATGCCGAGGCCCTGGGGCTTGAGGCCTGTTTCTTCGTGCTGATCCGCACCTCGGAACATGAGGCCGACTGGCAGCGCAAATTCCTCCAGGCGCTGCGCGAGCGCCCTGAGGTGCTGGAGGCGCATCGCCTGGCGGGGGATATCGATTACATCCTGAAGGTGCGGGTGAAGAATGCCCGCGCCTATGATGAATTCTATCAGGCGCTGATTTCCGAGGTGAAAATCTACAACGTCACAGCCCTTCTGAGCATGGAAGAGATCAAATCGACAACGGTGCTGCCGGTCTGAGATTTTGCGCTGAAATCTGTTTGAATATATTGGCTTATCTGCGGGATTTAAGCCGGGGCAGGGGGATAATTCCCTGCGCGATCAGCACCCCCAGGGCAACCAGCGCCGCCGCGCCCGCCTGCAGCCAGTTCCAGGGCGCCGAAAGCCAGAGGAACATGATGATCATCACATAAAACGGCGAGGCATTGGTGTGCAAAGACGACATGCCGATGCCGATCCGGTTGATCGCCACGATCCACAAAAGCTGGCACAGTGCCAGGCCGCCGATTGCGAAAAGGCACAGCGAAATCACCTCGCGCAGGCCCCAAAGCGCGGGGTCTGCCAGCGGCGCCCCCAGGGCCAGATTGGCCAGCGCCACCAGCAGCATCGAAATCGCCGCCCCTGTCATGGTCAGCGCGGTGCGCCCGACCAGCGAAAGCTGCGGGAAGGCGGTGACTGTCAGCCTGGAGCCCAGCGTGTATAGCAGAACCGAGCCACCGCAAAACAGGGCCCCCAGGGCCACATTGCCGCCGCCGCCCGAAAAATCCAGCGCCATCACGCCGCCTGCCATCGAAAGCGCGATCCCGGCCAGCAGACGTGTGCTTAGCCGCCTTCCGTCAAACAGCACCTCAAGCGTGATGGCCACCACCGGCATTGCTGCGGTGATGACTGCAGCTGTCACAGGCCCGCCCGCCGCCTGACCCATGATCAGGAACCAGGCGGCAATGCCGATCAGCGATCCGACCATGATCCCGCGCAGCCAGTCGGCGCGCAAAACCGCCCGCAGCCCGTCAGACAGCAGCCAGACCGGCAGCAGCACCAGCGCCGCCAGGCTGATCCGCACCGCGCCCAGCTGGTCAGAGGGCATGATCGGGATCAGGAACTCTGCCGCAGGCAGGCCCGCCGCCCAGGCCATCATCGAGGCCATGCAGATCAGGTGGCCGGACAGCAGCCGTCCGCCCGGCAGAGAGGGGTTCGGCGACGGATCCGAGGATGGGCCAGAGGCTGGCGCGATTTGGGGGGCAGCGCTTGTCATATGCTCAGCCTTGCATGGGCGCGGCGCGGCAACTGTTCTGGCCGCGACGCTTTGCGCCCGAACCTGCCGGGCGCGGGGTGGCATCCCGAGGGCAGGCCCCCGGGGATGTTCAGGCCAGGAGTGGCGTTCAGGATGCGGAAAGCGCTGCGACGATTGCGCCGAATTCGCTGGCCTTCAGGCTGGCCCCGCCGACCAGGGCCCCATGCAGATTGGGGATGGCAAAGATCTCGGCAGCGTTTGAGGGCTTGACCGAGCCGCCATAAAGCAGTCGCAGCCCACCCGAGGCGTCGCCAAATCGGGCGCTCAGGGTTTTCGACATGAAATCATGCACTTCGGCGATCTGTTCCAGCGTGGGGATGCGCCCGGTGCCGATGGCCCAGACCGGCTCATAGGCGATGACGGTATTTGCACCGCTCAGGCCATCGGGCAGCGAGTCCTGCAGCTGGCTGGCGATCACATCAAGGGTGCGGCCCGCATCACGCTCGGCCCCGGTTTCGCCGACGCAGACCACGGCGATCAGGCCATTCTCCCAGGCGGCACGGGTTTTGGCGGCAACCAGAGCGCTGGTTTCCCCGTGATCTGCGCGCCGCTCGGAATGGCCAAGGATCACATAGGAGGCACCCGCCTCTTTCAGCATCTGCGCGGAAATATCGCCGGTATGCGCCCCCGATGCCGCCGTATGGCAGTCCTGGCCCCCCGTCAGCAGCGCTGATCCCTGGGCCGCCGCACTCAGACGCGACAAAAGCGTGGCAGGGGGGCAGATCAGGATGTCACAGGGGGCGGACGGATGGGCCGCGATCAACGCCTCTGCCTCGGCGATTGCCGGGCCGGTGCCATTCATTTTCCAGTTGCCTGCTGCCAGTTTGCGCATCGTCTCTCTCCCGGGTCATGCCGGGACAGTGGTCGCAAATTCCAGGGGGCGGTGCAATGGCGCAGAGGCGCTGGTGGCCTCTGTGCCAGTGATCACATCAGGACCGGGCAGGCGAAGCCTGCGCCCGGTGACATCACCGCGACTTCCCCGTGCTATGGCGTAGGGTTACGCGCCGGGGCTGCCGGCGGCGGGCTCGTTAAAGCGGATCGATTCGCCGCAACCGCAGGCTTCGGCGACATTGGGGTTGCGGAACACGAATTTCGACTCGAGCAGGCTGGTCTCATAGTCGATTTCAGTGCCGATCAGGAACATCTGCGCCATGGGCGCGATCAGCACGCGCGCGCCTTCCTGCTCGACCACCTCGTCCAGCGGGTTGACCTCACGGACGTAATCCATCGTGTATTCCATCCCCGCACAGCCGCCCTTTTTGACGCCGATGCGCAGGCCCTGATTGCCGTCACGCGCCATCAGGCGGGCGATTTGCTTTGCCGCAGCAGGGGTGATCGAGACAGCGGCCTTGCCGGGGATGCCGAACATGATGGAAATCCTTCTTCTGGGGCAAAGGTAATCCGCATGCCCCCACCATTCAAGAGCCGCCATGCCAAAGCCCGCGCTCTGTGGCTGGCTGCGCGGGGGCTGGCTGCGCGGGGCGTCGTGCGCGGCCGGGCTTACATGAAGCCCAGTTCCAGCCGTGCCTCGTCTGACATCATCTCCATCCCCCAGGGCGGATCGAAGGTCATCTCGACCTCAACATCACGCACGCCGGGTGTGGCCTCGACCGCCTCTTGCACCCAGCCCGGCATCTCGCCCGCGACCGGACAGCCTGGCGCGGTCAGGGTCATGATGATCTTCACCGCGTTCTCATCGCTGATGGTGATCGTATAGACGAGGCCAAGATCGAAGATATTTACCGGGATCTCTGGGTCAAAGACCGTGCGGCAGGCATCGGCGACCTGCTCGTAAAGCGGGTGGTCGGTAGAGGAGGGCGCGATCAGCGGTGCGCCTTCGGCTTCGGTCGTGTCCATTTCAATGGTCCCGGTCTGAGAGGTCAGGGGGGTAATTCAGGGGGTAATATAGGGATCAGGCGCGTGAGGTCCAGATGCGGAAAGATCAGCGCCGGCTTTGAGCGGCACCTGACAGGAGTGACGCAAAACGGCCAGGTTTGGGCCCTGATCAGAGGCTGAGCTGCTGTGACAGGTCTGTTCAGCTGTGAAAACACCTGCCGGATCGGGCGGCAGGTGTGTCTGGTCTGATACTGGCTCTGCCTTTGCTGGCCCTGCCTTTACTGGCCCTGCCTTGCGGCGGGCCTGCGGGTTGCAGGCCTGATCCAGAGAAGTGCCAGAGAAGTGCCAGAGAAGTGGTGGCAAAGCGCGGGGCAGGAAATCGCTTTCCTGCCGCCAGATTGCTCAGAACGGGATTTCGTCATCCATGTCAGAGTTGCCGCCCTGACCGCCGCCCTGACCGCCGCGCCGGGCGCCGGAATTGCCACCGCCCGAATTGCCGCTGCCATAGCTGTCGCCACCGCCGCCATAGCCGCCGCCCTGGCCGCCGTAGCCGCCACCCTGGTTGCCATAGTCGTCGCCATAATTGCCGCCGCCGCCACCCTGGCCGCCGCCGCCTTCACCGCGCCCGCCCAGCAGCGTCAGGTTGCCCGAGAAGGGACGCAGCACGATCTCGGTCGAGTAGCGGTCCTGGCCCGACTGGTCCTGCCATTTGCGGGTTTCCAGCGCGCCCTCGATGTAAACGGTCGAGCCTTTGCGCAGATACTGCTCGGCGATTTTGGCCAGCGGCTCTGAGAAAATGGCGACCGAGTGCCATTCGGTGCGCTCTTTGCGCTCGCCCGAGTTGCGGTCGCGCCAGGTTTCCGAGGTGGCGATCCGCAGGTTGCAGACCTTGCCGCCATTGGGGAAGCTGCGCACTTCCGGGTCACGGCCGAGATTGCCGATAATGATGACTTTGTTGACCGATCCCGCCATACGCGCCTCCGACCTTGGGTGATTTCTGAATATGCGGCTCTGAATTTCCGGCCCCGCCACAGCTGTGCCAGATTCTCGCTTAACAATCCGTTGAGGCACGCTTCTACGGTTTCAGCCCTCCTGTCGCAACCGGGCTGTGGTGATCGGAGCGTGATATCCTCGATTCATCCGCTTGATTTACCGGCAACAGGCGTTTCCGTATATGTCCGCCAGATATGCCCCGCCAGATATGCCCCGCGGGTATGCCAGGCACCGATGCACAGTCTCCTGCAGGTGCTGCGGGCTTGTCGTTCAACGTGCTGCTCAGGTCGCCTGGGGGCGCTCTTGCGGCGCGATCGGCGAGGTTTTGCCAGGGGGGCGGGGCAGGGTGGCGAATAACGGCTGGCCCGAAGCGGTGCCAGGCGCTATTGTCCGCGGCGCAACAGTGGCTGTGGACGGTTTATCTATGACATTTCGGTTCAGGACAGCCGTCGGGCTGAAAGTGTCGGCTCTTTCGGTTTCCTCTGCGAATCCCGCTGCGAAACTGGCCGCTTTCGGGGCTGTTTTCGGGGCTGTGGGGTTTGCACTGGCGCTGTCTGCCGCGCCGCTGATGGCCGAGCCGCTGAAGCTGCACGGATCCAGCAAATCCCGCAACGCCGTTTTCGAATCGCAGACTGCGCTGCTGGATGGCAAGCTGGCAAAGCAATATTCGGGCTCGGCAAAGCTGAAGCCGAATTACAAGACCGATAAGGACGGGAAAACCGACGTCGCCTCGGACGGGAAGGTGCCGCGCTACAATGGCCGCTACAAGGGCGAGCATCTCGAACATGCCCGCAGCGTTGCCCGCAAACATGGCGTGCCCGAGGATCTGTTCCTGCGCCTTGTGCAGCAGGAAAGCGGCTGGAACGCCCGCGCCGTCAGCCACAAGGGCGCCACGGGTCTGGCGCAGCTGATGCCGGGCACGGCAAAGCTTTTGGGCGTCGACATCGATGACCCAAAACAAAATCTTGAGGGCGGCGCCCGCTATCTGCGGATGATGCATAAGAAATTCGGCAGCTGGGATCTGGCGCTTGCGGCCTATAATGCCGGGCCGGGCGCGGTTGAGAAACATGGTGGCATTCCGCCCTTCGCGGAAACCAAAGCTTATGTGAAGGCGATCCTTGGCTGATTGGCGGCTGATCGACGACTGATTGGCGGCTGATCGGCCCGGGCTGCCTGCCGCCGTGCAGAGCGCCAGCCCCAGAGGGCAGGGCGCATAAGACGGGCTCTCTTGTCACAGGCGCGCTGGCCTTTTGCTGCGGCGAATGGCTGTCGAAAGCAGCTTTCCTGTCGGGACCTGTTTGCCCCATTTGTGGAAGTGGCGCTTTGCCACGATATTACGCACAAAGTTACGACGGATCCTCATCGTTGCGGCGTTTACGCAACAGGCGTTTACTCTATGGCAAAATCGCGCGGTCCAGGGCAAAAGACTGCAGGGCCGGCGTTGCTTTCGGGCTGCGTTCAGGGCATCTATGAACAGAACTAAACCGCAGGGTTCAGAATGAGCGACTTCGCCTCCCTCCGCATGACCATGGTCGATACGCAGGTCCGGCCGTCAGACGTGACCAAATTTCCTATTATTGATGCGATGCTGCATGTTCCGCGTGAGAACTATGTGCCCGCAGACAAGCGTGACGCCGCCTATATCGGCGCGCATGTCGGCTTGGGCGCTGACCGGGTGCTGCTTGAGCCGCGCACATTTGCGAAAATGATCGAGGCGCTTGAGATTGGCCCGGGCGATCTGGTGCTGGATGTGGGGGCAGGGCTTGGCTATTCCAGCGCCCTGCTGGCGCGCCTGGTGCAGACCGTGGTCGCGCTTGAAGAGGATCCGGCGCTTGCCACTGAGGCCGAGCGGATCCTTGCGGCTGATGGCGTTGACAATGTGGTTGTCGTCCAAGGGCCCCTGGCTGCAGGTGCGGCCAAATATGCGCCCTATGATGCCATCGTGATCAGCGGCGCGATTGAAGAGCTGCCTGAGGCGCTGACCGCGCAGCTGAAAGAAGGCGGCCGGATCGTTGCGGTGGTGATGACCGGGGCGCTTGGCACCGTGAAACACGGGCTGAAAACCGATGGCCGGATCGACTGGCGCTTTGCTTTTAATGCGGCTGCCCCGGTTTTGCCTGGATTTACGAAAGAAAAAACCTTCACCCTGTGACAGGGGAAGGAAGAAACGGCGCGGGACCGGAGATAAGCCCCGGCTCGCCGCACACGAGCAGACAGGACGGATAAAGATGCGCAACTGGCTAAAGGTGGTGACGATCAGCGTAGCGGCGGCGGTGACCACGCTGCCGGCCAAGGCCGAGACCCTGGCCGATGCGCTGATTGCGGCCTATCGGAACTCAAATCTCATGGCGCAGAACCAGGCGGTGCTGCGGGCGGCAGATGAGGATGCGGCGATCGCAATGGCCTCGCTGCGCCCGGTTGTGGCCTATGCGGTTCGGGCCGGGTCCAGCTATTCTGACAGCTCGGGCTATACCTCGAACGTTCTGGGCCAGGTGCTGCCGGTCTCGTCCTGGTCGAAGAATTTCAGCGCCTCGTTTGAGCTTAGCGTGACGCTGACGCTGATGGACTTCGGGCGTCGGGCCATCTCGCTGGAGATCGCGCGTGAAAACGTCATGGCGACCCGCCAGGCGCTGGTCTCGGTCGAGCAGGACGTGCTGCTGGCAGCCGTGCGGGCCTATGTTCAGGTGCGCCTGCAGGGTGAGATCGTGGCGCTGCGTCAGTCGAATGTGCGGCTGATCACCCAGGAACTGCGTGCTGCTGAAGATCGGTTCGAGGTCGGTGAGATCACCCGCACCGATGTCTCGATTGCCGAGGCGGCGCTGGCGGCCTCGCGCGCCAATCTGGCGGCGGCTGAGGGCGATCTGAAAGTCGCGCGTGAAACCTATAAGGCAGCAACCGGGGCCTATCCGGGCCGCCTGGCCGCGCTGCCCAAAAGCCCGGCCATTGGCCGCTCGATGGAAGAGGCCCGCAAGGTTGCGGTCAGCACCCATCCGACCATCCGCCAGTCGCAGCATTCGGTGAAGGTCTCTGACCTGAACGTTGCCCTGGCCGAGGCCGCGATGAAGCCGACGCTGGGCCTGAGTGCGGGCGTCAGCGCCAGCCGCAGCGAGGCCCCTGGCCTGCGCAACGACTCGGACACGCTGGGGGGCAGCGTCAGCCTGAACCTGAACCAGACCATCTATGCCGGTGGCAGCCTTTCGGCCCAGTATCGCCGTGCGGTTGCGCAGAAAGAGGCCTCGCGTTCAGCGCTGCGCCAGACCGTCGTGCAGATCGAGCAAAATATCGGCACGCTCTGGGCGATGCTGGATGTCTACAGCGCCTCGATCGAGGCTTCGCGCCAGCAGATCGTTGCCGCACAGGCCGCTTTTGACGGTGTGCGCGAAGAGGCCGCACTTGGTGCCCGGACCACGCTGGATGTGCTGGATGCAGAACAGGATCTGCTGAATGCCCGGGCCTCGCGGCTTGAGGCCGAGGCGAACCGCTACTATGGGATCTATCAGATCCTGGCGGGCATGGGCCTGCTGACCGCCGAGCATCTGAACCTTGGCATCCCCACCTATGACCCGGCAGCCTATTACAATGCGGTTAAGAATGCGCCCACGACTTCGGTGCAGGGCAAAAAGCTCGACCGGATCCTGAAGCGCGGCAATAACTGATCACAGCGGGCCGAGGCTGTCTGACAGAGCGTTAAGAGAGTTCCGGCAGAGCGTTGAAAGCAGAAATCGGCGCGGGAGACCGCGCCGATTTTCATTTGGATCGGCCACTTTTGAAGCGAATTGCCGGCAATTTGCCGCTATTCCCCCGGCAGCCCCTGGTTGCGTTTTATCGGCATTCCTTGTCTGGCGGGCATTCTGGCGATAGACTAAGCGCAAAGAAGAGCGAAAGACGGGCAGGCATCATGTCAGAACCACTTACGACGCGTGAGATTGAGACTGTTCTCTCCTCTATTCGCAGGCTGGTTTCTGCAGAGCTGCGCCCGACGCTGAAGCCGCCGACCAATGCCGCAGCGGTCGATAAGCTGTTGCTTACGCCCTCTTTGCGTGTCGTGCCCGAACATCCTGAGGCTGAGGCTGATATGCCGCCGCCGGGGAGAACAGCGGGGGCGGGTGCTGTTGCGGCAGATGCGATTGCTCCTGGTTTCTCAGAGGCTGCCGCTCAGGTCTTTTTCGGTGAGGCCGCGCCGCTGGGCCAGGCGCATTATGCCGAAGGCTATGAGGATTCGGATTTCAAAGACGCAGACAGCGGCTTTGGCGCAGATCCTGCCCCGGCTGTGCCCCATGACGCGCTGACAGCCCCCAGTGACGATCCTGCCGCAGGTATCGCCCTGGCGTCGATACCGGTGGTCGACTGGGCGCAGGACGGCGATCCATGGGCGGGCAGCATGACCAGTGACGCCAGCATCACAGACGGAGGCGGCGATCAGCCCGTGAAAGCCCAGCCCGTGAAAGCCCAAGCTGATGCAGCGCAGGCTGCAGGCAAGGTTGCCGGGCGCATTTCGCCTGCGCCGAAAACGGCTCGTGCTGTGTCGGATGATCCATTGGCCCGGGCCTGGGCGGACCGCGCCGAGGCTGAGATTACCGAGGTGCTGAACAGGTCCGCGCCCGCCGCAGCCGACCGTGATGAGGCCCATCCAGCAGATAGGGCAGCGACACCGGATGAGGACGCGCAGGCGACCCTGATCGACGAAGACTTTCTGCGCGATCTTGTGCGCATGATCATCCGTGAAGAACTGGCAGGCTCTCTGGGTGAGCGTATTACCCGCAATGTGCGCAAGCTGGTCCGGCATGAGGTCAATATGGCGATTGCCACCCGCGACCTGGACTGACCGCTGCGGACTGACAGCGGCGGACTGACAGCGGCGGGCTGGCCGCCTTCGTCACACGGCCTGCCGCCGCGTTGCCTGCACCATCCTGTTGTGCCACATTTTACTGCGCTGCAGGCTGCCTGGCTGGATGCGGGCCTCGCTGTCGTTGCCAGGCTTTCTGGCAGTTTCCGCATCGGCAGAGCCTGGCGCTCGATGTGATGCGCCGATCAGGCTGGCCCAGGGCCGTTAAGGATCTGCGAAAGATCTGCCGCCAGATGATACCAGAGGGGCATGCAGCCCGCTGAAAGTTTGCTTCGGCGCTTTGGCATGAAAGCCATGAAGCCAAAAGAAAACGCCCCGGATGGGGCGTTCTTTTCGACAGTCTGATGCCGCTGGATCAGGCTGCTTCGGCCTGATCGGTTTCCAGCGCCGCGCGGCGCTCGGATTCTTCGCGGCTCAGCGCGACCGAGGTGCGGATGCCTTTGCCGACGAATTCCATCAGGCCTTTGACGACGCGCTCATTGGGGTCGATGCCTGCACAGGACAGAACCTCACGGCCGTCGCGCGACCGCGCCCAGCGGGCGATCTGCTCAGGGCCGTTGCCATATTTCTTGTCATCGGCGATCGCGTCGTCGAGAGCGGCAAGGACCACAGCAGCGAAGAGTTTGCGAGCGCGCTGACCCTGCTCGAAGTTGAAAGCCGTACTATCAATAGAATCGAGCATCACGCACATCCTTGGTATTTTTTGGGTCGTTGCCGGGTCGCCTGCCGCTTGTAACGCCTGGATCACGATTCGGGCAGTCCCGTTTGGAATGCCTGCTATGCGTTTTTAGCATGGAGTGAAACAAAAGCCACATAATATGGGTGTCACATAGGGGGGGCATCGCCAAAATATAGGGCAGGACAGAAGGTTTTCAAGCTTTCACCGCCCAGGTTGCAGCGTTTCCGCCTTGCCTGTCTTATGGAAAGATGCCTTTGGCCAGGATCGGGGCTGTTCTGGTCGGTCCAGGGCGGCCCGAACGGCCCCGGCGGGGGCGGGTTGCCCCGCCCGGCAGCCGGGCAACCCGCCTGCCAGCCTGCCCGTCAGCCAGCCTGCCTGTCAGCCCGCCAGCCTGTCAGCCCGCCTCGGCCTGCAGTTGCGCCTCTCCTGCGATCAGTGGGCCGCCCATACGATCAAAGCGCATATGCGCCAGCGCCTTGCCATTATGGCTGGTGCCCAGCCGCCCGGCCTCGCGCCCGTCGGACAGGGTGATCGGCGTGCCGGGGGCGGCGGTGCCACTGATTTCCAGCCGCACCAGACCTTTACGCAGCTCTGTCTTATGCTTCATGCGGGCGGTGACCTCCTGGCCGACATAGCAGCCTTTGCGGAAGTTAACGCCGTGCAGACGCTCGAACCCCTGTTCCAGGATGAAGGTCTCGTTCGGCTGCAGCTCATTGGGGTATTCGGGGATCAGATGCGCAAGGCGGATCGCATCCCAATCGGGGCTTTGATCGGGGGGTTGCGGCAGCGTATCGGGCAGGTTTTCGGTATAGAGCCGCCAGCCAAGCGCCTCATGCCGGGGATCGGGCAGGGCGCCTTCGGGTGCGGGCCCCGTGCCGCGTTGCAGCTGCAGCTCTGCGGCGCTGATCGTGACGGCGGCGCGCAGCTTGTAAAGCGTCAGCAGGCGCTGCACCTGGGGCGCCAGATCCGCATGGATGTCGAGGAACAAAAGCCCCTCGGGGTCGCCGGGGCGGCGGATGATGAAGAAATCCGCCAGATACTTGCCCTGCGGCGTCAGCAGCGCCGCCCAGACAAGGCCCGGGGCCTTTGCCAGCGGCAACACGTCATTGCTGACAAGGCCCTGCAGGAAGGTGACTGCATCTGCGCCTTCGATCTTCAGGATCCTGCGGTCGGTGGTCTGGCTGGTCTGGGTCATCACATGGATCCGGTCTGAAAGGGTATTGTCGGGCGGCCCCTGGAATATGGGCCGCTGCCTTGCCGGGGGAAAGGGGCAGAATGGGCAAAGCTGCCAGTCGCTGGCCTCTTATCCCATGTCTTTTGGTCTCAGGCCTTCGGGTTTCATGCCTGTGGGCCGAACCCCGTCAGTCGCGGAACTGCAGCGCATAGAGGCGGGCATAGATGCCGCCTTTGGCCAGCAGCGCCTCATGCGTGCCCTCTTCGGCCAGCCGCCCCTGATCCATGACAAGGATATTGTCGGCCTCGCGCACGGTTGCCAGGCGGTGGGCGATCACCAGGGTGGTGCGCCCGGCCTGGGCGCGGGCCAGCGCCGCTGTTACCGCCTGCTCGGATGCCGCATCCAGCGCCGAGGTTGCCTCATCCAGCAAAAGCACCGGCGCATCCGCCAGCAGCGCCCGTGCAATCGCCACCCGCTGCCGCTGCCCGCCCGACAGCGCCGAGCCGCGTGGCCCGGCCGAGGCGTCGATCCCCTGCGGCAGGCGCGCCAGGAACTCGGCGACATTGGCGTCTTCCAGCGCGTGCTCCAGCTGCGCGGGCGTGATGGTGTCGCGGCCAAGGATCAGGTTTTCGCGCAGGCTTTCGTCGAAAAGCGCGGCCTCCTGGCTGACGGCGGCAAAGAGCCTGCGCTGATCTGCAAGGCTCATGGCGTCGGTTTCCGCGCCGCCGATCAGGATCCGCCCCGATTGCGGCACGGCAAGCGCGGTCAGCAGGTGGAAGATCGTCGATTTCCCCGCACCCGAGGCCCCGACCAGGGCCGTGACCTTGCCCGCCGGAGCGACAAAGCTGAGATCTTGCAGAACCGGGGTCTCGTCATAGGCGAAAGAGACGTTGTCAAAGCGGATCTCTGGCGGCAGGTGATCGGGGCGGGCGGTGCTGACGGCCGGGCGCTGCGCCCTGGGCCGCGTGTCGAAAAGCGCATAGATGCGGTCGAGCGAGGCAAGCGCGATCTGCCGCTGGCCCGCCAGTTCGGAAAGACGCCGGATCGGCTGGAAGGTCAGCGCCATGGCGGTGAAAAAGGCCATGAATTCGCCGGTGGTGCGCTCGCCCGCGACCACTTCGCTGCCGCCCAGCAAAAGCACGGCGAAAAAGCCGATGCCGGTGACCACATCGACCAGGGCGGGCATGGTGGCGCGGCCCAGCACCGATTTGATCTCGGCGCGGCGGATGCGGTCAACGATCACGCCAAAGCGGCTGCTTTGATAGGCTTCCATCCGGTTCAGTTTGACCTGCTGGATGCCGTGGAAGATCTCGTCCAGCCGGGTGGCGCGCATGCTGGATTCCGCCCGCATCTGCCCGGTTTTGCGGCGGATATAGCGTTGCAAGGCCAGGGCGGGCAGCAGCAGAAGCGGCGTGCCGACCAGCGCCACCAGCGTCCAGTGCAGGTCGATCATCAGTGCGACGACGAAAAGGCCGATCAGCGCCACAAGGTCGCGGCCGATCCCGGCGATCACCAGCTGGGTGGTGGCCTGGGCGGCGATGGTATCGCCCTGGACGCGCTCGATCAGGCTGCCGGGCGGGTTTTTCTGGTAAAAGTCGCCATCCAGCGTCAGCAGATGCCGCAAAAGCGCCACCTGCATCTCGGCGGCGTTGTTTTGATTGACGATGGCCATCAGCCAGCGCCCAAGGATCGAGGTCAGGGCCCGGAACACGAAAAGCGCCAGGATCCCCAGCCCGACCCAGATCAGCGCCTCGCCGGAACGTGAGGCGAAAACCTCGTCGAAAAGCGGCTCGAGCATCCAGGACAACAGCCCCAGCGTCGAGCCTTCCAGCGCTGAGACCAGCATGGTCAAAAGCATCAGCCCGGCGCGTTTGCGCAGGAAATCGCGCCAAAAGCGCCGGAAGAGCTGGCCTTCCTGCCCCGCGGGCACCGGCTGGACCGAGGCCTCGGTCATTGCAAACAGACGGCTGCGTTTCCGGGGCTGATCCACCGCAGATTCGGCGGTCCGGTCTTGCGCGGGGGCGTGGTTGGGCGCGTGGTCGGGGGCTGGGCCGCTTTGCATGGGCTCGCACATCTCCTTTGGCGTCGTGCCGATGTATCTGAGCCCGGCCCCCGGCTCAAGCCCGGGCTGCGTTTTCACAGAGGTCCGGGGGCTGCGATGATGGCGGAATGCGGCTTTGCGGGGCGCTCAGAACGCGGTGTCGACCGCGAAAAGGGCAGACCAGACCAGCGCATAGCCAAGGCTTGCCACCCATCCAACCGCCACCACCCCGCCCAGCAGGCCAAGGGTGATCCACAACCCGTCGCGCTGCAAAATGCCCAGCCCCAGAACCGAGATCGCGGCGGCGGGGGCCAGATTGGCGAATGGGATCGGCAAGGCCAGGGCGATCGCCAGGATCAGGCATACAAGGCCCAGGCCCTGCTGAGCGCGGGGGCTGGACAGGGCTGTCAGACGCGGGTGCATCAGGGCCTCGGCGCGACGCAGCCAGGGGGTGACACGGGTGACCATGGCGGCAAAAGAGCTGCGCTCCATCGAGCGTTTGGTTATGAATTCAGGCAGCCAGGGCTGGCGGCCCAGCATCATTTGCGCCGAAAGGAAGATCAGCGGCATGCCCAGGATGCCGGCAACGCCAGGGGGCGTTGGCAGGATATTGGGGAAGGCAAAGACCAGCAACATGGCCCCGAAGGCGCGGCTGCGCATGGTTTCCAGCATATCCCCCACCGAGATCCGCTCGCGTATCGGGTCGCGGGCCAGGTGTTCCAGAACCGCCGTCAGCCCGGGGCGCGCGTTATGATCAGACGGGGGGGCAGATGCGGGATCAGATGGGGGGGCCTGATCGGCTGGGCGTCCGGCGGAAGGTTTGGCACCCGTATCAGGATCTCTATTGCGCGCTGTTACGCCGCCCATGACAGCGCCGGATACCGCTCCAGACAGGCTGTCTGTGCTGCCCCCATTTTCGGCTCTGGTTTCCGTCGCTGCTTCGCCCTCGCCCTCGGGGCAGGTATCTGCCCGCGCGGGGGCAGAGCCGGAAGCAGAATCGGGAACAGGATGCAGTGGCTGCAAAGCGGGCGGCGCTGCTTTGTCTTCGGGCGAATTTGCGGGATGCTTACCTGCTGTTGCCACTTTTACCCCACATACTCGTTACTGTAACCCGCAGTGCACGGCCACACCCGTCGGAGAGGCCGGTGCCCTGACTGCAGAATTCACCAAAAGATCGCCTCCCTAAGATCGGGTTCCCCAAATGGGGGCCCCGAAGATCTGGTCCCCGAAGTTCTGATCTCCGAAGATCGGGAAGCGCCGTCGCCCTCGTGCCTGTCAGACAGCGAAGGCTGAACTTATGCTCTCTCTCAGCGGGCGCGCGCGTTGCGGCAAGAGCCTTGAAGAACAGAGTGCGGCCACGGGCGGTTTCCCGCCCGTTCTCTGACGGCCAGGTGGCCCCGGGAAATTATCGCGGGCGCAGCCATGTCAGCCCCTGAAGCCAGGCCTGGCTGCCAGGGCAGGCTGGCGGGCGTGATTTCTCATTCACCGGGGGCGTTTTGGGCAAGCCAGGCTTTCATCCAGCTGATCTCGCTTTCCTGGGCGCGGATGATCTCTTCTGCCAGTTTGCGCACCTCTGGATCTTTGCCATGTTCCAGCACGATCTGCGCCATTGCGACGGCCCCTTCGTGGTGGGGGATCATGCCGCGAATGAAATCAACATCGGCATCGCCGCTGTAGGGGATCATCATCTCGCCGTGCATCGCGGCGGCTGCGGCCTCATAGGCGGCGGTTGCAGCGCCTGCGGCGTCTGGGGCGGCGGCCGATGCGCCATGGGCCGAGTGATCCATTGCAGGCATTTCTTCGGCGGCGACAGGCGTTGTCATGGTGGCTGCAACGGTGGCGGCGAAAGCGATGCTGTATGCGGCCAGCCTGACGGATATGCGAGATGTTCTGATCATGGTCTGATTTCCCTGTAATGCCGGAGCCCCGGATTTCGGAGCCTTTGTGATACATATTGCATGCGAGTGTCCGATCCGCAGAGTGTCCGGCCTTCCAGTTGCGGGAAGGCAAGTCACGCTGCGGTGAAAACCGGGAAAAATCCGCGGCTGGGTGCTGATGTGCAGCCAGGCTTTGGCGGTTGTGCATGTGCGGCGTGTTCAAACCCTGCTATTCGCGCATTATTCTTTGTTGCAAGGGGCCGTTTTGCCCCCGGATCTGTTCTGGAATGAAACATGCCTGATCCTGGCTTTGAGACTGGCCTGCGCCGCCCTTTGATCGGGGTGATTGCCAATCCGCATGACATTGACAACCGCTATGCGATCCATGGCAGCGGTGTCATCAATACCGAGGCATTGGCGCGTGTCTCTGGCGTTTTGCCGATGATCATCCCCGCCGATCCCCGTATCGTGCAACTCGGGGATCTGCTGGCGCAATGCGATGGGTTTTTGCTGACCGGCGGGCGGCCCAATGTGCATCCGTCAGAATATGGCGAGGCCGAGACTGCGGCCCATGGCGCCTTTGACCGGGCGCGGGACGCGATCACCCTGCCGCTGATCCGGGCTTGTGTGGCGCGTGGACAGCCGGTTTTCGGCATCTGCCGTGGCTTTCAGGAAATCAATGTCGCCATGGGCGGCAGCCTCTGGCCCGAGATCCGGGATTTGCCGGGGCGGATGAATCATCGCATGCCCCCTGCGGGCAGCCTGGAAGAGCAATTCGCGCTGCGCCATCCGGTCACTCTGACCGAGGGCGGCGTTTTCCACCGCCTTTTGGGGGCGCGTGAGGTGATGACCAACTCGCTGCATGGGCAGGGGATAAACCGGCCCGGAAAGGGCATCGTGATTGATGGCGTCGCGCCCGATGGCACGCCAGAGGCGATCTATGTGAAGGATGCGCCGGGCTTTACACTGGCGGTGCAGTGGCATCCCGAATGGCATGCCTGCGAGGATCCGGTCTCGCGCCCGCTGTTCGAGGCCTTTGGCGCGGCCGCGCGGACCTGGGTGCGCGATAAGGCGAGGCGTGAGGCGGCAGGTGAGTTTGTGGGCATCGGGGCCGCCTTTACGGCCTGAGATCCGGGCGCGCAGGGGGGCACGAAAAGGCCCGTGTGAATGCCTGTCTGAAAGCCAATCTGCGCAATGGCATTCGCCTGATCCATCATGACGCTCTGGGATGGCGTTCAGGGATGGCGTTGTGGCCCAATCCGCACCTTACGGCGCGGATCACATTGAAAAAGGCCGCCCCTGGGGCGGCCTTTTGTTCCTGTTCCTGCTGACTGTTGTTCCGGCAGCGCGGTCAGTCTGGGCGGTCAGTTAGCGGGCGCCGTTGCTGCAGGAGCGGGCACCACAGGGGCCGTCACTGCCGGAGCTGCAGGTGCAGGCGTGGTCGCCGCAGGTGCCGCAACCTCGGGGGCGGCTGCCGCCGGGCTGGCGGTGGCGGGCGCGGCATCTGCTGCGCTGTTGCCGGCCGGAGGCGTTGCATCCGCCGGGGTCGCGCCGGTCGCCGGAGCAGCCGGAGTCGTTGCCGCCGGTGCGGGCGTGACTGCTGCAGGTGTGACGGTTGCAGGCTCGGTGCCTGGCAGAACCGGGCCGATCATCTGCGGCACTGCAGGCGTAGCCTCGGGCTTCTTCACAGCCGCTTTCTTCGGAGCGACGGGCTTGGGAATGTTCAGCCCGGTCGGCATCTGGCCGCTTGCGGTCAGGGTGATCACCCGCTCGCCGCCTTTGACGCGCTCATAAAGGTCCATGACGTCCTGGTTGATCATCCGGAAGCAGCCAGAAGAGGCGTTGCGACCGATGGTCTTCCATTCCGGGGTGCCGTGGATGCGATAGCCATAATCGCGCCCGTTCGAGGTCAGATAGATCGCCCGCGACCCCAGCGGGTTGGTCGGGCCACCGGGCTGGCCTTTGCGCCATTTCTCAAGGCTGGGCTTGCGCGCGATCATCTCGGCAGGGGGCGTCCAGGTTGGCCATTGGCGCTTGTTCGAGACGATGGATTCGCCCGACCAGCCAAAGCCCTCTGCGCCGACTGCGATGCCGTAGCGCAGCGCTTTGCCCTTGCCGAGCACATAGTAAAGGAAGCGCGGCGTCGGGTCGATCACGATGGTGCCCGGCGGCAGGTCGCTGGGGTAATCGACGACCTGGCGGCGATAGGCGGCCGGGATCTGATCCACAGGAAGCGCCGGAACGGTATAGGTGCCGTCGGAACGCGCGGCGTAGATCGTCGCATCGGTGACGATCTCTGGCTGGTCGATCAGCTGGGGGGCGGCTTTGTCGGTGCCGGCAGTGGTTGTCGTCTCGACGCAGGCACTGAGCGCGAGCGCGCCGGCCAGCGCCAGCAGCGAGGTTTTTCTCAGGATTTTGCCCAGAGGTGCGGCAATTCCGGTCATGTGCATCTGGATCTCACAGTTGGTCACAGAAGTTGGTGTCATCAGAAATCTGTGCCGGACCGAAGCGGTGCCGACCGTTTCCCGTTCCTGCTCAGTGGGCGAGGGCGCGGCTTACGTCAAGACCTCTCGGCTGTCAGACACTGTGAAGTGATGACAGCTTCGTGAGAATCACCCGTGCGGATCGGCATTTTATCGCCAGGCCGGTTTCTGATGCGTAAACAGCAGGCAGCGGCCCTCAGGTAACTTTGGCGCGGACGCGGTATTCGGGGCGGTCCCAGATCCGGTCACGCATGATCCTGGTCAGGATCGCCACTGCCTGCGCCACATCATCAAGATCGATGTAAAGCGGCGTGAAGCCAAAGCGCATGATATCGGGGGCGCGGAAATCGCCGATCACCCCATGCGCGATCAGCGCCTGCATGATGGCATAGCCCTCGGGATGGGCAAAGCTGACCTGGCTGCTGCGGGCTTCGCGCTCGGGCGGGTTGGCAAGCGCGAGGTCCGGGCAATTGGCGCTGACGCCTGCGATAAAGGCGTCCTGCAGGTCCAGCGAGACGCGGCGCAGGTCTTCCATATCGACATTGTCCCAGACATCGAGCGCGGCATCCAGCGCCGCCAGCGCAAGGATCGGCGGCGTGCCGACGCGCATCCGCTCGACCCCGGTGGCAGGACGATAGTCGAGGTCAAAGGCAAAGGGCGCAGCATGGCCCATCCAGCCGGAAAGGGCGGGGAGTGCGCGCTCCTGGTGGCGGGGCGCGACATAGATGAAGGCCGGGCCGCCGGGGCCGGAATTGAGGTATTTATAGGTGCAGCCGACCGCGAAATCGGCCCCGTCACGCGCCAGATGCACCGGGAAAGCACCTGCCGAATGCGCCAGATCCCAGACCAGCAGCGCGCCCTTTTCATGCGCCTTGCGGGCCAGCGCCGCCATGTCATGACGGCGTCCCGTGCGATAATCGGTCTCGGTGATCATCACCACGGCGACGGTTTCGTCGATGGCGTCAAAGACCGCCTCTGGATCGACCACGCGCAGGCTGTAATCGGCACCCAGCATGCCGGTCAGCCCCTGGGCTATATAGAGATCCGAGGGGAAATTGCCGTTATCTGACAGGATCACCCCACGCCCGGGCACCATTTCCAGCGCCGAGGCCAGCGCCTGCCAGACCTTGATCGAAAGCGTATCGCCCATCACCACAGAGCCGGGCTCTGCCCCCACCAGCCGCGCGATCCGGTCGCCGACGCGCAAAGGCATCTCCATCCATTTCGCCTCATTCCAGGCGCGGATCAGCATCTGGCCCCATTCGGCGGTGATGGTCTGCGCCACCCGGGGGGCCACGGTCTTCGGAAGCGGGCCCAGAGAGTTGCCGTCCAGATAGATCAGCCCCTCTGGCAGGTCGAACATCGCCTTTGTTGCTTTGAAATCGGTGCTCATGCGGGTCTCCCTTTGGTGGTGCTGGCTTCTGGGCCCGTCTGATGCGGGCGCGGATCGTTTCGGCGCTGATCGTGCGGGCGGTGATCGTGATTGGGGGCAGGATCTGGCCCAGGCTGTTTCTGCCCGCAAACTTTGCACGTCGCAGCAGCAAGCGCCAGAGAGCGCGGTCTTGGCGGTGCGCCCTGGCCCCTGACACCGATGATAGCGCAAACAGCCGGGGGCCGCCCAAAGCGGCGGGCGTTTTTAACCCCGAAAGTGTCGCAAAGCGCTTGCACTTTCCGGTGGCTGAGGGAATTGTCCGCCCGAGATTACGTATTCGTGATCCTGCGCCAAAGTGTCGCGCAAGAAAATTCTCATGTGAAATGATGTGGTGTAATTTTCGTGCGTGATGTTATGCGGGGGCACGCCTGCTCAGATGAAGGGGGAAACGCTGTTTTGAAGATTGGTGCCATAAAAGAAACCTTCGCGGGGGAAAACCGTGTCGCTATGACACCGGATTCCGCGCTGCAGCTGCAAAAGCTGGGCCATAGCTGCCTGATCGAGGCGGGGGCCGGCGCGAATGCGGGCTATACCGATGCGGCCTATACTGCCGCTGGCGTTACCGTTCTGGCCTCGGCGAAAGAGGTCGCGGATGCGGCCGATGTGGTGGTGAAGGTGCGCGGGCCAGAGCCTGCGGAACTGGATCTGCTGCATGAGGGCGAGACGCTGATCTCGTTCTTCTGGCCCGCCCAGAACCCCGAGCTGCTGGAACAGGCGAAAGCCAAAGGCGTGACCGCTGTCGCCATGGATATGGTGCCGCGCATCAGCCGGGCGCAGAAGATGGACGCGCTGTCCTCCATGGCCAATATCGCGGGCTATCGCGCCGTGATCGAGGCCGCGAACAACTTCCCGCGCTTTTTCACCGGCCAGGTGACGGCAGCGGGCAAGGTGCCGCCGGCCAGGGTGCTGGTGGTGGGCGCGGGCGTCGCGGGTCTGGCGGCGATCGGTGCCAGCGTTTCGCTGGGTGCGATCACCTATGCCTTTGATGTGCGCCCCGAAGTGGCCGAGCAGATCAACTCGATGGGCGCGGAATTTGTGTTCCTCGATTTCACCGAGACCCAGACCGATGGCGCGGCGACCGGCGGCTATGCGGCGCCGTCCTCGCCTGAGTTCCGCGAAGCGCAGCTGAAGAAGTTCCGCGAGTTGGCACCGGAGATTGACATCGTCATCACCACCGCGCTGATCCCGGGCCGTCCGGCGCCGAAGCTCTGGACCGAAGACATGGTCGGGCTGATGAAGCGCGGCTCGGTCATCATCGACCTTGCGGCCGAGCGTGGCGGCAACTGCGATCTGACCGTGCCTGACCAGAAGATCGTCACCGACAACGGCGTGACGATTGTTGGCTATACCGACTTCCCTTCGCGGATGGCGACCCAGGCCTCGAACCTTTATTCGAACAATATCCGCCACATGCTGGCCGATCTTACACCGGGTAAAGACGGCGTCATCAACCATAATATGGAAGATGACGTGATCCGTGGCGCGACGGTGACCAAAGCGGGTGAGATCACCTATCCGCCACCGCCGCCGAAAATCCAGGCGATTGCGGCGCAAAAGCCGAAAGAGGCCGCGAAAGAGCTGACAGCGGAAGAGAAGAAAGCCGCCGAAACCGCTGCTTTCAAAGCACAAACCCGCAATCAGGTGGCGCTGATCGCCATCTCGGGCGGGCTGTTGCTGCTGGCGGGTCTTTTCGCGCCTGCAAGCTTCATGTCACACTTCATCGTCTTCGTGCTCAGCTGCTTCATCGGCTTCCAGGTGATCTGGAATGTGGCGCATTCGCTGCATACGCCGCTGATGGCGATCACCAATGCGATTTCCTCGATCATCATCCTGGGCGCGCTGCTGCAGATCGGCTCGGGCAACTGGCTGGTGATCGTGCTGGGGGCGCTTTCGGTGCTGATGGCCGGGGTGAATATCTTCGGTGGTTTCCTCGTGACACGGCGCATGCTCGCCATGTTCCAGAAGTCGTAAGAGAGAGGGGAAACAGATGTCTCTTGGATTCACGACTGCCGCTTATGTTGTCGCGGCTGTTCTTTTCATCCTCTCGCTGGGCGGTCTGTCCAATCAGGAAAGCGCGAAACGCGCGGTCTGGTATGGGATTGCGGGCATGGCGCTGGCGATTGTCGCCACGCTGGGCGGCGCGGGCGCGGGGCTTTGGTGGCTTTCCGTCCTGCTGATCCTGGTGGGCGGCGTTGGCGGCTGGGTTGTTGCGACCCGTGTTCAGATGACCGAGATGCCGCAGCTGGTGGCGGCGATGCACAGCCTGGTTGGTCTGGCAGCGGTGTTCATCGGCTTTAACACCCATATCGAGCTGGGCCATGCGATTGCGATCAAGGATGCGGCGCTTCAGAAGTTTAGCGGCATGCTTGCCGGTGGCGACACGGTCTTTCCGCAGATGTTCGGGCTTTTGGTTGAGGCCGCGAAATCGGGTGATGCCAATGCGGTGGCCGAGCTGCATGCGATGGTTGGCACGGCACCGTCTGACTTCCTCCTCAGCCTTGTGAAAAAGACCGGGGCCGAGATTGCGATCCTGCGCGTTGAGACCTTCCTCGGGATCTTTATCGGTGCGGTCACCTTTACGGGTTCGGTCATTGCCTTTGGGAAACTGGCGGGCAAGGTCGATGGCAAAGCGGCAAAGCTGCCGGGCGGTCATGTGCTGAATGCCTCGGCTGCGGCGCTCTCGCTGGTGATGCTGGCGGTCTATCTGCAGACGGGCTCGGTCTGGGCGCTGGCGGTGATGACCATTGCGGCGCTCTTCATCGGTTATCACCTGATCATGGGTATCGGCGGCGCCGATATGCCGGTCGTTGTCTCGATGCTGAACAGCTATTCCGGCTGGGCGGCGGCGGCGATTGGTTTCTCGCTGTCGAATGATCTTTTGATCGTGGTCGGTGCGCTTGTGGGTTCGTCTGGTGCGATCCTGAGCTACATCATGTGTAAGGCGATGAACCGCTCGTTCATCTCGGTAATCCTGGGCGGCTTCGGTGGCACCACCGGCCCGGCGATGGAGATCTCGGGTGAGCAGGTGGCGATTGATGCCGATGGTGTGGCCTCGGCGCTGAATGACGCGGATTCGGTGATCATCGTGCCGGGCTACGGCATGGCGGTGGCGCAAGCCCAGCAATCGGTGTCCGAGCTGACGCGGAAACTGCGGGCCAAGGGCAAGAATGTGCGTTTCGCCATTCACCCGGTCGCAGGGCGTCTGCCGGGGCATATGAACGTGCTGCTGGCTGAGGCGAAGGTTCCCTATGACATCGTTCTGGAAATGGACGAGATCAATGAGGACTTCCCCGAGACCGACGTGGTGATCATTATCGGTTCGAATGACATCGTGAACCCGGCGGCGCAGGAAGATCCGAACTCGCCCATCGCGGGCATGCCTGTCCTTGAGGTCTGGAAAGCGCGGCAGGTGTTTGTGTCGAAACGCGGCCAGGGGACCGGCTATTCCGGGATCGAGAACCCGCTGTTCTACAAGGACAATACGCGGATGTTCTATGGTGATGCGAAGAAGTCGATTGATCAGCTGTTGCCGCTGATCGACTGATCTTTGGTGTTGCAAAGGTGTTGCGAATGAAAATGGCCGCCCTTCGGGGCGGCCATTTTCATTCGCGGCAGCGGGGGCTCTGCCCCCGCGCCCCCGGGAAATTTAAGGACAGATGAAATCAGAGAGCCGCGCGCAGAATGGTTTCCAGGATTTGCGGTGGCAGCGGCACCGGGTTGCCCTTCATCGAGCTGGAAGCCGCAGAGGCGGCTGCGATGTCGGGGATCTGGTCTGCGCTGAGGCCAAAGGAATTCAGGCGCGGCAGCCCTGCGGAATGGGCCCATTGGCTCAGGGCTTCGGGCGTGTCTTTGGCGGTGCAGCCAAGGGCAGGGGCGAGGGCATTGAGAGCCTCGGTCATGCGAGGGGCGAAAGGGGTGCCCCCGGTGGCAGTCGCATTCGCGCGCAGCGTCGGGCCCAGCAATGCGCCGCAGATCGCGCCATGCGGGGCGTTGAGGCGGCCGCCAATCACCCCCGCCAGACCATGCACCGCGCCAAGCCCGCCATTGGCCAGCGCCAGCCCGCCGGTCAGGCTGACATGGGCGATGGTGTCTCGGGCATTTGCGTCCTCGCCCTTCATCAGCTGCATCAGCGCGGGCAGGCCGAGGGCAAGTGCCGGGCGGGTAATCGCATCGGTATAGGGCGTTGCTTTTGAGGACAGGAAGGGCTCGATCACCTGGGTGATGGCGTCGAGGCCTGAGGTCAGCGTCACTTCGCGTGGGCAGAAATCGGTCAGCGCGGGATCGATGATGGCCACCCGCGCCAGCATTGCGGGGTCGCGCAGCGAGACTTTGCGGCCATGATCCGGCACGCCGATCACTGCGTTTTTGGTGACCTCGGCCCCGGTGCCTGCGGTGGTCGGCAGCGCGATAAAGGGAAGGGGGGCTGCGGTCAGTGGCAGGCCGCGCCCGACCACTTCAAGATGGTCCATCGGGCACGCTGGCGCGGGGATCAGAGCGGCCAGCGCTTTGCCCAGATCCAGCGCCGCGCCGCCGCCGATGGCTGCCACCCAGTCGGGACGATGCGGGCGGGCTGCATCCAGGGCGGCGGTCAGATCGGCAAGCGTTGGTTCAGAGCCGATGGCCTGGGTGGCCAGCTCGCAGCCCTGCAGGGCGCTGATCAGCCAGGCGGCGCGGGCCGGATTTGCGCCATGCACGATCAGCCCGCGCGGGCCGAAGGCCCTTATCAGGGCGGGGGCGCGGGCGGCCTGGCCACGGCCAAAGAGGATGCGCTGCGGCGCTTCGATCTGATACTGCATCGGGGGCCTCAATAGGCGAGTGTTGCGGTGACGGCGCGGGACCAGCGGGCATATTTCGCCTCACGCTCGGGCGCGGACATCTGCGGGGTGAAGCAGCGGGCGGCCGGGCGGGCGGCGGCACATGCGTCCAGATCGGCGATGATCCCGGCCTGCAGCGCGGCAAGCATCGCCACGCCGAGTGCTGTGGCCTCGGTCAGGGGCGGGCGCTCGACCCTCTGTTCGATCATGTCGGCCAGGAACTGCATGGTCCAGTCTGACGCGCTCATGCCGCCATCGACGCGCAGGCTGCCACCGCTTTCGCCCCCCATATCACGACGCATCGCGGTGATCAGATCGCGGGTCTGATAGCCGACGGATTCGAGGGCGGCGCGGGCCATCTCGGCCTGGCCTGAGCTGCGGGTCAGGCCAAAGACCGCGCCCCGGCAGTCGGGCCGCCAATAGGGCGCGCCCAGCCCGGTGAAAGCGGGCACCAGCACCACCTCCTGGGCGGGGTCTGCGGTCAGGGCAAGCGCCTCGGCGCTGGCGGCATCGGGGATGATCTGCAGCCCATCGCGCAGCCATTGCACCACCGCGCCCGCGATGAAGATCGAGCCCTCCAGCGCATAGGTCGTGCGCCCCTGCAGCCGCCATGCGATGGTTGTCAGCAGGCGGTTTTCCGAGGCCACGCAGCGCTCGCCCGTGTTCAGCAGTGCGAAACATCCGGTGCCATAGGTGGCCTTCATCATGCCCGGCTGAAAGCAGGCCTGGCCCAGCATCGCCGCCTGCTGATCGCCCGCGACGGCAAGGATCGGGATCGCCGCGCCAAAGAGATCGGGGTCGGTCACACCGTAGTCAGCCGCACAGTCCTGCACCTGGGGCAAAAGTGCCGCGGGAATGCCGAGCAGATCGCAAAGCCCCGGATCCCAACGGTTTTCACGGATATTCAGCAGCATGCTGCGCGAGGCATTGGTGGCATCGGTTGCATGCACACGGCCTGCGGTCAGGTTCCAGATCAGCCAGCTGTCGACGGTGCCAAAGGCCAGCTCGCCGCGCTCTGCCCGCGCACGCGCGCCGGGGATGGTGTCGAGCAGATATTTCAGTTTGGTGCCCGAGAAATAGGGATCAGCCAGCAGGCCGCTTTTGGCCTGGATCATCGGCTCATGCCCGGCCTCGCGCAGGTCATTGCAGATATCTGCGGTGCGGCGGTCCTGCCAGACGATCGCGTTGTGCAAGGGGCGGCCGCTGGCGCGGTCCCACAAAAGGGTGGTTTCGCGCTGATTGGTGATGCCGATGGCGGCGATCTGGCTGGGCGTGATCCCGGCTTTGGCGATGGCTGCCCGGCAGGTGGTCAGCACCGAGGACCACAGATCGCCCGGGTCATGCTCGACCTGGCCGGGGGCGGGGAAATGCTGGGTGATCTCCTGGCCTGCGCTGGCGACAGGGGTGAGGCTTTCGTCGAAAAGGATCGCCCGGGAAGAGGTCGTCCCCTGATCAATGGCCAGAATATAGCGCATATTGTCCTCCTGCGGCGGTGGATCGGGCCAGGTGTTTTGGCCGGGTGATTTTGGCCGGGTGTTTTTACAGCGCAAGCAGCGTGTTTGTCAGGCTGGAGCCCGGATCGGCCAGATCGTCTATCACATCGAAATGGTGGCGGCCGGGGGCGGCGCTCCAGGGGCAGACCCATTCCTCGGACAGGATCCGCGCCTGAGCGAGGAAGGCCGGGCGCTCATCGGCGCCGATATGGATATGGGCTTTGGTGCCGGGGCGCAGCGCATGGCGGGCCGGGCTTTCGCGGGCTGCCTCTGCCTCGGTCAGTTGCAGCGTCTGATTGGTTTGCAGCGCCAGCACCGGGCCCAGTTCGGTCAGCGGTGAGATCGGCACCACGCGGGCCAGGGGCAGGTCATTGTCCTTGCACACCAGCCGCGCCGCCAGATGGCCGCCCGCCGAATGGCCGGTGGCGATCAGCGGGCCGGCAAAGTCGCGCAGCAGCAGCCGTGTCAGGCGCACCATTTCGGCGGTGATTTCAGAGATCCTTGCCTGAGGGGCCAGCGTATAGGATGGCATGACCACCCGCCAGCCATGCGCCAGCGGGCCTGCCGCCAGATGCGACCAGTATTCGCGGCCAAAGGCCAGCCACCAGCCGCCATGGATGAAGAGAGCCGTGCCCTTCGCCTCGCCCTCGGGAAGGAACAGGTCATAGAGATTGCGCTCTGCCTGACCGTAGCGCAGCCCCGCCGTCGCCCGTGCGCCCTGGCTTTCGCGGAAGGCGCGGGCCTGATCTTTCCAGCGTTGCGCATAAAGATCGGCCCCTTCGATGAAATCGCCATTGGCATAGTCGCGGTCAGGATCGGGCCAGCGATAGGGGGGGCGTGTCATCGGAAGATCCTTGCAGTGAAGGGCATTTCAAAGGGGTGATCTGCGAATGAAAAAGGGCATGACCGGCGGCCATGCCCTTTTCTTATCAGTGCCGAACAGCTGCGGCCAGAGCCACAGCCCAGAGCGTCAGTCCTTGGCGCGTTCCACATAGGAATTGTCATCGGTATTGATGACGATGCGGGTTTCAGCGCCGATATGGGCGGGAACCATGACGCGCAGGCCCGAGGTGGTCAGCGCGGGCTTATAGGACGAAGAGGCCGTCTGGCCTTTGACGACCGGCTCGGTCTCAGCGATCTCGACGGTGATCTTTTGCGGCACTTCGATGGCGATCGGCGCGCCGTCGAAGGTTTTCAGATAGCAGCGCATGCCTTCGGTCAGATAGACCTTGCTGTCGCCCATGACGTCAGCGGTCACCACGACCTGCTCATAGCTTTCGGGCTGCATGAAGTGGAAGCCCTCGCTGTCCTCATAGAGGAAGTCATAGTCGCGCTCATCCACGGTGGCCTTTTCGACCTGGTCGGTGGTTTTCCAGCGTTCCGAGACCTTCACCCCGTCCGAGATGCGGCGCATATCGACAGAGGTGGTCGGCGTGCCCTTGCCCGGGCGGTAGGTTTCGGCCGAGAGAACGGCATAGAGCTTGCCGTCCACTTCAACAACATTGCCCTTGCGAAGCGACGAGGCGATGACTTTCACGGGTGGTGATCCTTTGATATGCGGATGCGCCAGGGGGCAGGGCGCGGGGCCTTGCTGAGTGGCGATTGCCGCGCCACATAGCGCATGATTTGACAGATTTCCAGCAGGAATGCCCAGAATGAGCCGCGAAACCGATCAGACCCCGTCTCAGGCCGCCACTCTGGCCCCAACAGCCCGCGCCAGCGACAGGCGTGGGCCTGCAGATCAGTGGTGGCAGCCCTCGCGTCACGCGGACCGGCGGGCGCTGCTTTTGGGGCGCAACCGGATCCAGGCGCAGATCCGGGGCTGGCTGGCCGATCAGGGCTTTATCGAGGTTGATCCCGCCGCCCTGCAGGTCAGCCCCGGCAATGAGGCGCATCTGCATGCCTTTCGCACCACCGCAATCGGCGATGACGGGCAGGGGCGCGAGATGTATCTGCACACCTCGCCCGAATTTGCGATGAAGCGGCTGCTGGCGGCAGGGGAGACGCGGATCCATGCCTTCTCGCACGTCTGGCGCAACCGTGAGCGCGGCCCCCTGCATGAGCCCGAGTTCACCATGCTGGAATGGTATCGTGTCGGCGAGGATTACACCCGGCTGATGGAGGATATCGCCGCCTGGGTGCGGCTGGCGGCGGATGGGCGGCGCTTTCATTTTCGCGGCAAGGACTGTGATCCGGCGCTGCCTTATCAGCGGATTTCGGTGACTGAAGCCTTTTCGCGCCATGCCGGGATCGATCTTC
Source organism: Pseudogemmobacter hezensis (assembly GCF_013155295.1). Taxonomy (GTDB): domain Bacteria; phylum Pseudomonadota; class Alphaproteobacteria; order Rhodobacterales; family Rhodobacteraceae; genus Pseudogemmobacter; species Pseudogemmobacter hezensis. Next base: position 175,349 of record NZ_JABJXT010000009.1, read on the forward strand.
TGGCGACGATGGATGCCGCAGGCGTGACCGATGCGGCGGCGCTGGCGGGGCAGATGGATCAGGCGGGGATCCGGCATATGCCGGGCGAGAGCTGGTCGGATCTGTTCAGCCGGGTGCTCTCAGAGCGGGTTGAGCCGCATCTGGGCATGGGGCAGCTGACGGTGCTGGATCTTTATCCGGCCTCTGAGGCGGCGCTGGCGCGGCGTGTGCCGGGCGATCCGCGACTTGCCGAGCGCTTTGAGGTCTATGCCTGCGGGGTTGAGCTGGCCAATGGCTTTGGCGAGCTGACCGATCCCGCCGAGCAGCGGCTGCGTTTTGAGGAAGAGATGGAGATCAAGGCGCGTCTTTATGGCGAGCGCTATCCGATTGATGAGGATTTCCTTAGCGCGCTGTCGCTGATGCCACCGGCGGCGGGCTGTGCGCTTGGATTTGACCGGCTGGTGATGCTGGCGATGGGCGCGGTGCGGATCTCTGATGTGATCTGGGTTCCGGCTGGCTGATGGGGGCGGGGGCCTTGCTGCAGGGGCCTTGCCGAGGGGGCCTTGCCGAGGGGGATTGATTGGGGGGCTCTGCCACAGAGGGTTGGTTGGGGGCTCTGCCCCCGAGGGCTGGTTAGGGGGCTCTGCCCCCGAGGCCCGGGCGGGCCTCTCCCCCGGGATATTTTTTGACAGATGAAAGGGCGGGGCGCGGGTTTCGGCTTTTGCCTTGCTTGAGGTGGGGGCGCTTTTCCTTTATCGCCGGGGAGTGGCCGCGATGCGGCGGTTCGGAAAGAAGCTGCGATGAAATTTCTCGATCTGACCAAAGTCTATATCCGCTCGGGCGGCGGTGGCGCAGGATGCGTCTCGTTCCGGCGTGAGAAATTCATCGAATTCGGCGGGCCGGATGGCGGCGATGGTGGGCGGGGCGGCTCGGTCTGGGCCGAGGCGGTCGAGGGGCTGAACACGCTGATCGACTACCGTTATCAGCAGCACTTCTTTGCTAAGAATGGCCAGCATGGCATGGGCAGCCAGAAAACCGGCAAATCGGGTGATGATATCACGCTGAAAGTGCCGCTGGGCACCGAGATCCTTGATGAGGATGAGGAAACGGTGATCGCCGATCTGACCGAGCCCGGCCAGCGGGTTTTGCTGGCCCAGGGCGGCAATGGCGGCTGGGGCAACCTGCAGTTCAAATCCTCAACCAACCGCTCGCCCAACCGGGCCAATCCTGGCATCCCAGGGGTTGAGCGCACGATCTGGCTGCGGCTGAAACTGATCGCCGATGCGGGCCTGGTGGGGCTGCCGAATGCTGGCAAGTCGACCTTTCTGGCGGCTGTGTCAAATGCGCGGCCCAAGATCGCTGATTATCCGTTTACGACGCTGGTGCCGAACCTGGGCGTGGTGGGGATCGACGGGCGTGAATTTGTGATGGCCGATATTCCGGGCCTGATTGAAGGTGCGTCAGAGGGGCGCGGGCTGGGGATGCAGTTCCTCGCCCATGTCGAGCGCTGCAAGGTGCTTTTGCATCTGGTCGATGGCACATCCTCGACGATCACCAAAGACTACCGCACCATTGTGAAAGAGCTTGAGGCCTATTCCGAGATCCTGGGCGATAAACCCCGCATTCTGGCGCTGAACAAGACCGATGCGATGGATGCCAAGCAGATCACCGATCGGCGGAGGGCGCTGGAGAAAGCCTCTGGCGGCCCGGTCTATGTGATCTCTGGCGCGGCGCAAAAAGGTATTTCCGAGGTGCTGCGGGGCCTGATGGCCGAGATCCGCATGACCGGGGTTGAAGAAGAGGAAGCCGGGCCGTGGCAGCCCTGAACCAGGCAGCGATGCTGCAGGCCCCCGATGTGCGGGCGGCACGGCGGCTGGTGATCAAGATCGGCTCGGCCCTGCTGGTTGACCGGGCAAAGGGGCTGCGTCAGGCTTGGCTTTCGGCGCTGGCGCTGGATGTGGCCGAGGCGCGGGTGCGCGGCACCCAGGTGGTGCTGGTCTCCTCGGGCTCGATTGCTTTGGGGCGGATGGTGCTGGGCCTGCCTGCCTCGGGAGAACTCTCGCTGGAACAGGCGCAGGCGGCGGCGGCGGTGGGGCAGATCCGGCTGGCGCGCGCCTATGAAGAGGTGCTGGCGCCGCATGGCATCACCACCGCGCAGATTCTGGTCACGCTGGAAGATACCACCGACCGCCGTCGCTATCTGAACAGCCGCGCCACGATGGAGACATTGCTGGGCTTGGGCGTGGTGCCGATTGTCAATGAAAACGACACAGTTGCCACCGATGAGATCCGGTTTGGCGACAATGACCGGCTGGCCGCGCAGATTGCGGTGACGGCGGGGGCGGATCAGCTGATCCTTCTGTCGGATGTCGATGGCTTCTATTCCGCCAATCCGAAAGAGGATCCGACCGCGCATCGTTTCGATCTGGTCGATCACATCACGCCCGAGATAGAGGCGATGGCCGGGGATCCGATCTCGGGTCTGTCAAAGGGCGGTATGAAAACCAAGCTGATGGCCGCCAGGACCGCTGTTGCGGGCGGCTGTGCCATGGCGATCATGGAGGGCTCGCCCCTGCGGCCGCTGAAAGCGCTGGCCGAGGGCGCGAATCGCACCTGGTTTGTGGCTGAGGCCGACCCTCAGGCCGCGCGGAAGCGCTGGATCAATGCGATGAAGGAAAAGGGCCGGATCCGGGTTGATGCGGGCGCGGTCACAGCGCTGCGCCAGGGCAAAAGCCTGCTGCCTGCGGGCGTGGTCGCCGTTGAGGGCCGCTTTGGCCGGGGCGAGCCGGTGGGAATCCTGGGGCCTGCCGGTGAGGCACTTGGAAAAGGGCTTATTCGCTATACATCGGATGAGGCGCGGGCGATTGCCGGCCACCGCTCGGGTGAGATAGAGGCGATTTTGGGCTATCAGGGCCGGGCGGCGCTGGTGCACCGCGACGATATGGTGCTGTGATCTGGTCGGGCGCCAGGTTCCGGGCGCCGGGGGCCAGCCCCCGGAACCCCCGGGATATTTTCGGACAGATGAATGGGCGCAGGGGGCGCAGAAATGGGTGAGGCTATGGACGGTCAGTTTTCCGATTTGATGGTGCGAATTGGAACTGCTGCACGCGATGCGGCGGCAGAGCTGGCTTTCGCCCCACCAGAGCAGAAGGCCCTTGCGCTGCGCAGGGCGGCGGAGGCCGTTGAGGCGCGCTCGGATCTAATTCTTGAGGCCAATCAGCAGGATATTGCATTCGCTGAAAGCAAGGGATTGTCGCCTGCGATGCTGGATCGCCTGCGCCTTGATGCGGGCAGGGTTGCGGCAATCGCGGGCGCTTTGCGCGATGTCGCAGACCAGCCCGATCCCGTCGGGCGGGTGCTGGCAGAATGGGATCGCCCCAATGGTCTGCACATCCAGCGGGTGGCGACGCCTTTGGGCGTGGTGGGCGTGATTTATGAAAGCCGTCCGAATGTGACGGCGGATGCCGGGGCGCTGTGCCTGAAGGCCGGGAATGCGGTGATCCTGCGCGGTGGGTCGGAAAGCTTTCATTCGTCAGCGGCGATCCATGGGGCCATGGTTGAGGGGCTGCGCACCGCTGGCCTGCCCGAGGCTGCGATCCAGCTGGTTCCCGTGCGCGACCGGGCCATGGTTCAGGCCATGCTGACGGCGGTTGATTATATCGATGTGATCGTGCCGCGGGGCGGCAAGGGCCTGGTCGGTCTGGTCCAGGCCGAGGCGCGGGTGCCGGTATTCGCGCATCTGGAAGGCATCTGCCACGTCTATGCCGATGGCGCGGCCGATCTGGAGAAAGCGCGGCGCGTGGTGCTGAACGCCAAGACCCGGCGCACCGGGATCTGCGGCTCTGCCGAGTGCCTGCTGATCGACCGGGCGTTTTACGACAAACATGGTGGGGTGCTGATCGAGGATCTGCTGGCCGCGGGGGTTGAGGTGCGCACCGAGGGCGATCTGCTGACGATCCCCGGCACCATTCCTGCGCAAGCCGATGATTTCGGGCGCGAATATCTTGATATGATCATCGCGGCGAAGATCGTCGATGGCGTTGACGGGGCGATTGCGCATATTCGCCGCTATGGCTCGAACCACACCGAATCTGTGCTGACCGAGGATGATGCGGTGGCAGCCCGCTTCTTTCAGCGCCTCGATTCGGCGATCCTGATGCGCAATGCCTCGACCCAATTCGCTGATGGGGGCGAGTTCGGGATGGGCGGCGAGATCGGCATTGCCACCGGGAAGATGCATGCGCGTGGTCCGGTCGGTGCCGAACAATTGTGCAGTTTCAAATATCTGGTGACCGGGGATGGCACGATCCGCGGCTGAATGTCGCGCTGAACGTCCCCCCGCATTGTCTTTGTTGCAACAGATTGCCCGCATACCCTGGTATGCGGGCTTTGTGCTGGCCTCATCCCCGGGGTCGGGCGTAACCCGATGAAATCGCAACCATGGCGAGTGACCATGCCTCCTGTTTCTGACCACCCGCTTCGCTATGCTACGGTGAATGAGCTGCATGCGCGGCCCTTTCCGGCGCTGGATCTGCCCTGTACCGCCGTGATGATGGCCTTCAAAGAGCCTGTGGACGCGGCGGGCCGTGACCGCAGCCGCGACCGCGCGCATCTGCTGGATCTGCTGGATCGCAATGGTGCTGCCCATCCGCAGCCTGAGGCTACGCATTTCTCGGGCAGCCTGGGCCGCTCAGAGCTGAAATGGGAAAGCCATACCGAGTTTGTGACCTATTCGGCCTTTACGCCCGGCGTCTCGGCGCGGCCCTTTGACCCGGTCGAGACCGAAGTGTTTCCCGAGGACTGGATCTCATCCGCGCCGGGCGGGCGCATTGCCTCGGTCCTGATCCGGATTGAGACGATGCCGGACAGCAAAGAGGACATCTATGCGCGGGCCGAGGAATGGTTCGTGCCCGAAAGCCTGGCTTTGTCGACAGTGGTCGATGGGGCGGCGGTGATCGCGGGGGATTTCCGCATCGATCCGGCCGGGAATATGCGGTTCGCGGTCTTCGTGCGCCCTGGCACCGGGCGCAGGCGGGTCGGGCGCATCGTGCAAAGGCTCTGCGAGATTGAGGTTTATCGCGCGGTCTCAATGCTGGGGCTTATCCGGGCGCGAGAGCTCGCGGCAGAGCTGAATCGCCTGGACCCGCGTCTTTCGGCGCTGATCTCTGGGCTCGATAGCTCGGGCGGCAATGGGCCTGCGCCCGAGGCGGCGCTGCATGATCTGCTGTCGATCTCTTCCGAGCTGGAGCGCCAGGCGGTGCGGGTCTCGTTTCGTTTTGGCGCGACCCAGGCCTATGAGGCGATCCTGCATCAGCGCATCCAGGTCTTGCGCGAAGAGCGGCTGGAAGGGCGGCAGACCTTTGGCGAGTTCATGATGCGTCGCTATGATCCGGCGATGCGCACGGTGAAATCGGCGGCAGTGCGGCTGGATACGCTGTCGACGCGGGCCGAACGCGCCGCCGAGCTGCTGCGCACCCGCGTCGATGTTGATCGCGCCGCCCAGAACCAAAGCCTTCTGGAAAGCATGGATCGCCGCGCCGATCTGGCGCTGCGTTTGCAGCATACGGTTGAGGGGCTCTCGGTGGTGGCGATCAGCTATTACGCGGTCAGCCTGGCCTCTTATGCGCTTTATCCTCTGGGAATAATGGCGGGGCTGTCGAAAGAGATGTTGACTGCGGGGCTGGTTTTGCCAGTGCTGGGGCTGGTCTGGCTGGCGGTGCGGCGGATCAGGAAAAGCTTCCACTAGGGGCGGCTGCCTGATCTGCGGCACTTGGGATTTACAGCGCTTGGGGTTGCGGGACGAATTATGACATTTCCCATTCATGACGGCATTCTGCCGCGCCATCAGGCCGTGTTGCCTGCTGCCTGCGATACGGTGGTGATCGGTGGCGGCATCATCGGGGTGATGACGGCGCGGGCGCTTGCGAAAAAGGGCCAGCGGGTGGTTCTTTGCGAAAAGGGCCTGATCGCGGGCGAGCAATCCAGCCGCAACTGGGGCTGGATCCGCCAGCAGGGCCGTGACCCGGCCGAGCTGCCGATCATGATGGAAAGCCTGGCGCTCTGGCGCGGGCTGGCGGCCGAACTGGGCGCGGGGGCAGGGGCGGGATCCGCCTCTGGCACGGGCGAGCGGCTGGGCTTTCGGCAAAGCGGTGTCCTTTATCTCGCCAACCAGGAGGCCGATATGGCGGGCTTTCAGGCCTGGCTTGATTCGGTCGCGGGCTCTGGCGTTGACAGCCGGATGCTTTCGGCGCGCGAGGTGGCGGATCTTGTGCCCACGTCACAGGCGGGCTGGGTCGGGGGGCTGTGGACGGCCTCTGATGCGCGGGCAGAGCCCTGGGCGGCGGTGTCGCTTTTCGCCGATCTGGCAGCGGCAGATGGGGTGGTGATCCGTGAGCATTGCGCGGTGCGCTGTCTGGATCTGGCCGCCGGGCGGGTTGCTGGCGTGGTGACCGAGGCTGGGCGGATCGCCTGCGATCAGGTGATCGTCGCGGCAGGCGCATGGTCCCGGCTTTTCCTGCGCGCCCATGGCGTCAGCATTCCGCAGCTTTCGGTGCTGTCCTCTGTCGCCGCGACCGGGCCCTTGCCCGATCTTTTTCAGGGCGCTGCGGTTGATCGCCATTTCGCCTTTCGCCGCCGCGCCGATGGCGGCTATACGCTGGCCCCCGGTGATCATAACGATTTCTACATCGGCCCCGATGCCTTCCGCGAGTTGCGCAGCTATTGGCCGCTGCTGGGGCGCACCTTCGGGCAAACTGCGATGCGGCCAATGGCGCCCAAAGGCTTCCCCGATGCCTGGTCCACGCCGCGCAGGCTGGATGGCGATCGCGTCTCGCCCTTTGAAAATCTGCGCATCCTGAACCCGCGCCCGAATATGCGCGCGCTTGAACGGATGCAAAACCGCTTTGCCGCCGCCTTCCCGCAAATCGGCAAGCCACGGCTGACCGCCACCTGGGCTGGCATGATTGAGACCATGCCCGATATCGTGCCGATCATCGACCGCACGCCAAAGCTGCCGGGGCTGATCATCGCCACCGGGCTTTGCGGCCATGGTTTCGGCATCGGGCCGGGCATGGGGCGGGTGATCGCCAGCCTGACGCTGGGCGAGGAAATCGGCCATGACATGCGCCGCTTCCGGCTGTCGCGTTTCAGCGATGGCTCGGTCCTGGTGCCTGGCCCCAGCCTTTAACGACCCTCAGCCTTTAGTGCCGGCAGCCTTTAGCGCCCCTCGGCCTTTAGCGCCTCGATATTCATCGCATTCCGCACCAGGGCAGGGTGCTGCGCATAAGGGGGGCTTGCCCTTCGCCCCTCAGAGGTTCAGTTTCGCCCCTGAAGGAGAGCCTTATGCCCGTCAGAAACCGTTTCGCCGAACTGGCCCCCGAGATCAAAGCCTGGCGTCAGGATTTCCACCGCCACCCAGAGCTGAACTATGAGCTGCCGCGCACCGCCGCGCGCGTGGCCGAGCTGTGCCGCGCCTTTGGCTGCGATGAGGTGACCGAGGGGATTGGCCGCTCTGGCGTGGTGGCGGTGATCCGTGGCCGCCAGGACAGCCAGGGCCGCGTCATTGGCCTGCGTGCCGATATGGATGCGCTGCCGATCCATGAACAGACCGGCGTTGATTACGCGTCAGAGACACCCGGCATCATGCATGCCTGCGGCCATGACGGCCATACCGCCATGCTGCTGGGCGCGGCGAAATACCTGGCCGAGACCCGCAATTTCGACGGCACCGTCATCTGCATCTTCCAGCCCGCCGAAGAGGGCGGCGGCGGTGGCCTCGCCATGGTCAAAGACGGGTTGATGGAGCGGTGGAACATCCAGGAGGTCTACGGCATGCACAATATGCCCGGCCTCGCGGTTGGCAATTTCGCCATTCGCCCCGGCGCGATCATGGCGGCCTCGGATGAGTTTGCGATCACCCTGACCGGGCGCGGCGGCCATGCCGCCAAACCCCATGAGGCGATTGATACCACGCTTGTCGCGGCGCATCTGGTGGTGGCGCTGCAAAGCATCGTCTCGCGCAATACCGATCCGCTGCAATCGGCGGTGGTCTCTGTCTCGACGATTGCCAGCGACAGCAGCGCCTATAACGTGCTGGCGCAAGAGGTGCGGATGCGCGGCACCATCCGCACGCTGAACGAAGAGGTGCGCCAGATGGCCGAGGCCCGTCTGCGCCAGATCTGTGAGGGCGTCGCTGCGACCTATGGCGCAAGCGTGGCGATTGATTTCCGCCGCGGCTATCCGGTAACCGAAAACAACGCGGCAAATACCGGCTATGCCGCCCTTGCCGCTCGCCAGATCAGTGCCAATGTAGATGAGGCAGTCGCTCCTTTGATGGCGGCTGAGGATTTCAGCTATATGTTACAGGCGCGGCCCGGGGCCTATATCTTCCTCGGCAATGGCAATACCGCGCCTTTGCACCACGCGGGCTATGACTTCGACGATGAGGCCGCACCCTATGGCGCCAGCTGGCTTGCTGCCATGGCCGAGACGCGGATGCCGATAGCCTGAACCCGGTGTGGGGCGCTGAACTGACCAATACTCTGAACCACCGATAGCCTGAACCTCTGAGAGAGGAGAATTCACGATGACAACCGAACGTGCCGTTCTTGCCGGGGGCTGCTTTTGGGGCATGCAGCAACTGATCCGCCGCCTGCCTGGCGTGATCGACACCCGCGTCGGCTATACCGGCGGCGAGGTGCCCAATGCCACCTATCGCAACCACGGCCGCCATGCCGAGGCGATCGAGGTGATCTTTGATCCCGCCCGCCTCAGCTATCGCCAGCTGCTGGAGTTTTTCTTCCAGATCCATGACCCGACCACGCCTGACCGCCAGGGCAATGACCTCGGCCCCAGCTACCGCTCGGCGATTTACTGGGGGAATGAGGGGCAGCGGGCCACCGCAATCGACACCATCAAAGATGTCGATGCCTCGGGTCTGTGGCCCGGCCCTGTGGTGACCGAGGTCGAGCGCGTCGCGGATTTCTGGGAGGCTGAGCCCGAGCATCAGGACTATCTTGAGCGTCAGCCGAATGGCTATACCTGCCATTTCCCACGCCCGGGCTGGGTGCTGCCCAAACGCGCCACCGCATAAGCGGCGGGCGCATGCGCTTCTGGACAGGCCTCAGCGCGCGCGGGGCCTGTCCCATTTCATGACGGCAAGTCTGGGGTCGGCGCTGAAGGTGTCGCGCGGGTAGTCGATGCCCTGGCGGGGATGTTCGCGCAGCGCCATCGCGCCGCTTGCGCTAAGGCGGATGCGCCAGGTCTGGCGGTCCTGCACACCCGGTGCCGCAAAGGCCGTGCAGCTCAGCACCGCCAGATTGGCATCGCCCTTCGGGTCGCGCAGCGATCTGTAGCGGATCACCTCACCCTCTGCGGCGCGAACACTCTCAGCCAGATCCTGGCAATGACTGTAATCGCTCAGATGCGTAAAGCGCGGATCATCCGCCAGCGGCCCGGTGGTCAGATCCAGCGCGCGTTCGGTCGCCAGTTTTGCCGCAAAGGCGGTATATTCGGCGGGGCCATCGGGGAAGGGGGTCTGTGGGCTTTCGGCGTAAAAGAGGAAACGGTAGAAGACCATCTCGGCCAGCGCGGTCTGCACCTTTTCCGCCCCATACCAGACGCCAGGCGTCAGCCCGGCGCGGCGAAACCGCGAGCCATGCGGATAGGGGCGATAGCGAAACGGCGTCGCCAGCAGGTAATCAAGCCCCTGGCAGGCGGCGGGCATAACGGGCTTGGTCGTCTCAAGAATATCCTCAAGCATGGCCTGTTCGGCCAGGCTGTCGACCAGCTTCAGCGTCGAGACCAGATGCTGCGCCTCGACCAGACGCCATGCCCGCCCGCTCCAGGCGGTAAGTTCAAAGCCGGGCGCGGCGGGTGTCGAGATAGGTGCAGACATCGACAAGCCCCTGAACCGATGTGATTTTCTCTGCCGGGATGCCCCCCAGCGCCAGATTGTCGGCCACCATCCAGGCCCGCGCCACCGCCTCATCGCCGCCGGTAATCGCATCAAGCGCGCGAAACAGCCGCACCAGCAGCGCAGACAGCTCCCAGGCTTTGCTGCCCTCTTCGATGCCAGCCATGCCCTTTTTCAGCCGCGAGACGCTGGGTTCCGACAGGCCGATGACCCGCGCAAACTGCCGCGCAGTCAGGCCAAGCCGCTCTGCCGAGCGCAGCGCGGCCCGGGTCAGCACCTGGCTGCGGTCAGGGATCTCCATTGCGAAGGCCGGAAATGCGAGCATGATATGTCCTTTCTGGTGAAAATATAACGCATATAAGTTTCACGGGAAAGAAGTATCTCTGCGCGTTGCAATAAACCGGGTATACAGCCCCCGCAGACAGCCGGCAGAGGGGCTGGGTCTTGTCTGTCGTCTCTCAATATCTATATCGTTTAGAGGTATAGATATGAGGCGATCATGCTGACGATTGGAAAACTGGGCCAGCGCACCGGGGTTAAGGTGCCGACCATCCGTTATTATGAGCAGATCGGCATGCTGCCCGAGGCAGAGCGCTCTGCCGGAAATCAGCGGCTTTATGGCAAGGCCGCCGAGGATCGGCTGCGCTTCATCCGCCATTCGCGCGATCTTGGCTTCCCGCTTGAGGCGATCCGCGATCTGCTGTCGCTGTCAGATCAGCCGGGGCAATCATGTGCCGCAGCGGATGGCATTGCCCGCCAGCAGCTGACCGCGGTGCGGGCGCGGATCTCGCGGCTGCAGGCCCTTGAGGCCGAGCTGGAGCGGATGCTGATCCAATGCGCCCATGGCACGATCGGGGATTGCCGGGTGATCGAGGTGCTGGGCGACCATCGGCTTTGCGATCATGATCATGGCGCAGATGCCCAGGCTTTTGCGCCCGGCGACGCGTGACGGCGGGCCTGGTTCTGCGCAAAGGGGCAGTAGCCTGATCGGGGCAAAGCGGCGCTGACGACGGTGCAAGGGGGGAATCCTATTCTGTTCCGGGGTCCGTCTTTAGAATCTCAATCACGATAAATCATATAGTCTTTTCTTGCAGGCCGCGCTGATCAGGCCCTGATCTCTGTCGCAGTGAACCGCGCAGGGCGTCAGGGATGATGGTGCAGGGCGGCCTGTCGCTGATCTCTGCAACCCGCAGGAAAGGACCAGGAGAATGATCAATACGCTTATCGTTCCGGGCCTTGACGGATCCGCCGCCCCGCATTGGCAACATTGGTGGGCGGCGCGTGACCCGCATGCGCTGACGGTTGAACTGTCCGATCCCCATCGCCCCGTTGCGGCGGTCTGGGAGGTCGAACTGGCCTCGATGATTCTGGCGCATCCTGACTGTGTGCTTGTCGGCCACTCGCTGGGGGCGGTGCTGATCTCGCGAGTGCTGACGCAATGGCCGCATCTGCGGGTGGCGGGGGCGCTGCTGGTGACGCCGGCGGAAACGGCGGGGGCGGATCGGATTGGTCACTTCGGCCCGATCCCTGAGGCTGTGCTGGATCTGCCGGTGATCGTCGCGGCCAGCCGCAATGATCCCTGGATGAGTTTTGCCCGTGCCGCGCAGCTGTCGCGGGCCTGGGGCGCGGACCTCGTGGATCTGGGCTTTGTTGGCCATATGAATGCGGCGGCAGGGTTTGGCCCCTGGGAAGAGGGGCGTCAGCTGCGCAACCAGCTGCTGGCCGAGGCGCAGGCCCCTTATCCGGCGGCCATTGCAAGTGCCGGGCTGGCGGCAGCACATCTGGGAAGGGCGCCAGGACAGGCCGGGCGGGACGGTGCCGAGCGGTGGAGCGATAGCCGCGGCTTTGGCGGCGCCAGAGGGGCTGTGGCATGACGATTGGCATATCGCAGCCAGGCGCTGCCCGCGCGCCCGGTGACCATCCTGCCGCAGGCCACTCTGCCCAAGGCGGTCGCCCGGCCCGCTATGCTTCCGTGCAGGTGGCACGGCGGACGGCCGCGCAGGCCCCACGGCGGGGGGCAATGGTGCTGGCGGCAACCGCAATGGCTGCGGTGCTGGTGCTGACGGTGACGCCGAAAGGTGCATTCGCCTTCCTCAGCGCCAATCCGGCCGCAGCCTGGCAGGACGTGAACACCTCAGAAAGATAAGGAGAAAGCCATGATCTATAACGGTTTCGATCCCGCCATTCTGGCCTGGATTTCCGGCGAGGACAGGGTGGTCTCAGCGCAGGTTCAGGAAGAGCCGATAACGCCCCTGGAGAAATATGTCCTGATCGGGGCCTCGGTTCTGGTGCTCCTGGTCGCCGCTGCATTGATCAGTGGCGTGTTGGGCTGAGCATATAGCGGGCCCCGGCCCGGCTTATGCCTTGGCCCCGCCGGTGTTTTGGCCGAGCCGGGGTTCTGGTCCCGCCGGTGTTCTGGCCGCGCCGGTATTCTGGCCAGCACATGACCTGGGGCCTGATGAGTATCCCCTTGCAACACCCCGGGTGACGTTTCGCCCGGGGTGTTTTCTGGCTGCGGGGCAGCGCCCTGTGACCGGCAGAATCAGCGCTGCGCCCCCATGATCCAGCGCGGGAAATGCCGCCGCGCCCCTTTTATCCGGGGCGCTCCTCATCTGCAGGGCGGGCAGGTGATCCGTGCTGCGGGTTGTTTCTCAGGCGCAAACCCTGGGCAAAGGCGGTCTGCTGCCGGGGGCAGGGCGCTGATCTTTCATTTTCTCGCGCAGCTGTGTAAGAGCGGGGCTTGACCAGCGGCTGCGGATCATGGCGCATGACGCCAATGGCTTGCAGATCCTGTATGGCCTTTGGGGAAGTGCGCATTGTCGGTGGATTGCAGCCCGGGATCCTGCCAGATCCGGGTCAGACCAGGCTTTCACCGGCGCGAAAGGACAGTGGAATGGATGTAGTGGTCGGCCGGCGTACGGCGCTTTTGATGACATTGTCGGGCCTCGTCTCGGCTTGCGGACCACGGGTTCCTGATTCCGCCGTGCAGCCCGATCCGGCTGCCAATGTGCCGCCCGAAGTGCTGGCCATGTATGCCGCTGTCGAAGACGATGGCTTTTCCATTCCGGCCGTGCCGCCGCGCTATCTGATCCCTGAGAATGTGCGCAGCGAAGTGGACCTGGCGATCACCGAGCCGCCCGGCTCGATCATCGTCGATCCCTGGCAGCGCTATCTCTATTTCATTCTGGGCAACAACCGGGCGCGGCGCTACCGGGTGGCGGTTGGCGATCAGGGGCGGTCGTTCGAAGGTGAGGCGGTCGCTCAATACGCGCGGAACTGGCCCAGCTGGCGGCCGACCGACAATATGATCCGCGACCGTCCCGATATGTATGCGGCCTATGCCGGCGGCCTGCCGGGCGGGCTGCAAAACCCGCTGGGGGCGCGTGCGATCTATCTGTTCCGGGGCGGGCGCGACACCTATTACCGCATTCACGGCACCAATGAGGTGGCCTCGGTCGGTCATGCGACCTCAGCGGGCTGTATCCGCATGTACAATCAGGATGCGATCCACCTGGCGGCCACCTATCAGAGGGGCGCAAGGGTTCTGGTGCTGTCGCCTGAACAAAGCGCGGGCGCATTCGGGGCCTTTGTGCCGACGACCACGCCGTATAGCGGGGCCTCTTTTGCCGGCGGCGCGTCACCTGCCACCATGGATCCGACCGCGGTTTCCGCCGCGCCTCTGAATGCCGGTGATGCGGCCTCGGGCAATTATGCCTATCCGGGCGGCTTCCCCGATAGCCCCTATACCAGCCCCTATACCAGCAGCCAGAACTAAGCCGCGCAGGTCCGGGGCCGAAACGGAGAAAGCCATGCAAAGGCGTGATCTGATCCTGAAAGGCCTTGGGGCAGGGATGGGTGTGGGAATGGTGGGCGGGCTGTTGCTGGCCCATCCCTCCGTTGCGCAGGCTGAGGGTGCGGCGGATGATATGATCCCGGGCGAGGCGCCGCGCGACATCACCCATGACCCCGATCAGCCCGTGCTGGGCAACCCTGATGGCGATGTCACCATTGTCGAGTATTTCGACTATCAATGCCCCTTTTGCCGCGAGGGTCACCCGGCCCTCCTGGATCTGGTGCGGCGCGACGGCAATCTGCGCCTCGTCATGAAGGACTTCCCGATTTTCGGGGAAACTTCATTGCGCGGGGTGCAGCTGGGCCTGGGCTCGGTTTCGCTGGGGCGTTATGCCCAGGTCAATGAGGCGCTGATGGCCGGAAAAGGGCGGCGCGTCGATGCGGCCGGGATGGATCAGGCGGTGCGTGCCGCCGGTGTCGATCCCGAGGCGGCGCTGGCGGCCTTTGCGCGAGAACAAGACAAGTGGCACGGGCTGATCAGCCGCAATCTCGCCCAGGCCGATTACTTCCAGCTGCCGGGCACGCCTGCCTATCTGGTCGGGCTGAACCTTTTTCCGCGCGTCGTCACCCCGGATGAGCTGACTTCTGCCGTTGCTGCCATCCGCCGTGGCTGAGGATTTCGGGCACAAGCCTGCGTGCGGTTCTGTGTGCGTTTTGCGGGCAGGCCTGGCGCCCTGGGCCTGCACCCGCGCTTTTGACAACCGCCAGCCCGGGCCTGCGGCCTGATCTGCCTTTTCATCTGCCGGACCTGTGTAAGTGAAAGCCATCCTGTCCACCTTGCCCGCCATCGCCCTCGGAGCAGCGGGGGGCGGCGTTTTCTGGGCGCTTGGCCTGCCCCTGCCCTGGATGCTGGGGGCGCTGTTTTCCACCATGATCGCCTCTGTGTCTGGCGTGCCGCTGAATGGGCCGGGGATGATGCGCCCGGCGGTGGTTGCGGTGATCGGGGTGCTGCTGGGTTCGCGTTTTTCGCCCGAGGTGCTGGGCCATGCGATCACCTGGATCGGCACCCTGTCGCTTTTGCTGCTTTATCTGCTGGTGATCGGGCTGATCACTGTGCCCTGGTATCGCTATCTTGGCGGCTATGACTGGCGCACGGCGTTTTTTGCCGGAATGCCGGGCGGCCTGTCGGAAATGATCGAGCTGGCCGAGGCAAAAGGGGCCCGGCCAGAGCCTGTGATCCTGGCTCACAGCCTGCGTATCGTGGTGACTATCGCGCTGATAGCACTCTGGTTTCGGGTGATCCTGGGTCATGATGTCGGCGGGCAGGGGGCCAGTGCTCTGGGGGATTTTCCGGCCTGGCATGAGGCGGGGCTTTTGCTGGTGGCGGCGGTGCTGGGCAGCCTGATCGGCCATCGTCTGCGCTGGCCTGCGCCCAGTTTTCTGGGCCCGATGGCGCTTTCTGCCGCGCTGCATCTGTCGGGTATTTCCGAGGCAGCGCCGCCAGCCATTCTGGTCAATGCGGCGCAGGTCTTGCTGGGCACCGTGCTGGGCTGCAGGTTTCGCGGCGTGCCGGTGGTGGCGCTGCGGCGGGCGGGGCTGCTTAGCCTTGGCTCGACGGTTCTGGTGCTGGCGGTGGCCCTGGGGTTCAGCCTGTTGATGGAGGCTCTGACCGGAACCAGCCCCGCCCAGGCGATGCTGGCGCTGGCACCGGGCGGGCTGACCGAGATGGGGCTGATCGCGCTGGCGATCCATGCCGATGTCGCCTTTGTCGCGCTGCATCATGTTGTCAGAATCATCATCGTGATCGTCGCAGCCCCGCTGCTTTTCGCGCTGATCGATCGCCGCCTGCCAGGGAATGGGGACCAGGCCTCTGGCGGATCAGATACAGCCGGATGAAAGCCGCCCGAACGCGAATAGGCGCATCTGCCGCAGCCGGGTATAGTTTTGCCCCGCATATCTGCGGGCTGGGCGTGCAAGCGTGGCCCCGCCGCCCGGACACCCTGCTATTCAGTGCTTTTGCCCTGTTTTGGCATTGATTGCCTGCGCATTGGGCAGATGATGGATGAAAATGTGGCACAACCCGCGATTTTCCTTGCTCATCCGATCCGCCTTCTCACAATATGATCAAAATAATCGAAAAGACGAACATACCACAGGGGTGCTGGTTTGACGGAAACTGCAGCCATTATGGCAAAAGACGTGATCAAGGCTTTCGGTCAGGGCGAAACCGTGGTCAGGGCGCTGGACAATGTCAGCGTTGAAATCAAAACCGGCGAGTTTTTCACGCTGCTGGGGCCCTCGGGCTGTGGCAAGACCACGCTTTTGCGGCTGATTGCGGGGTTTGAGATGCCGTCCTCGGGGCAGATCCTGATTGATGGTCAGGATGTGACCGGCCAGCCGCCAAACCAGCGGGCGGTGAATACGGTCTTCCAGTCCTATGCGCTGTTCCCGCATCTCAGCGTGGCCGAGAATATCGGCTTTGGGCTGAAGATGAAGGGCGTGGCCAAGGCTGAAATTGACAGCACTGTCAAAGAGATGCTGGCGCTTGTTAAACTTGAGGCCATGGCCGGGCGCAAGACCAGCCAGCTGTCTGGTGGCCAGCAACAGCGGGTTGCTCTGGCCCGCGCTCTGGCGCCAAGGCCGAAGGTTCTCTTGCTGGATGAGCCGCTTTCCGCGCTGGATCTGAAGCTGCGCAAAGAGATGCAGGTCGAGCTGAAGCGCCTGCAGACCGAGACCGGCATCACCTTTGTTTTCGTCACCCATGACCAGGAAGAGGCGCTGACCATGTCAGACCGCATCGCCGTCATGTCGGCGGGCAGGATCCAGCAGCTGGGCGCGCCGCGTGAGATCTATACAAAGCCGCGCAACCGCTTTGTCGCCTCTTTCATCGGCGAGACCAACTTCCTGAATGCCACAGCGGTGGCGGGTGGTGGCAAGCTGGCCTCGGGGCAGGTGATCGCGGCAGATACGGCGGGCAAGTCCGGTCCGGTTACGCTCGCGGTGCGCCCCGAGCATGTGACGATCACCGCGGCCGATGAGGCAGGCGCGATCCCGGCCGAGGTACTGGGCTCTGTCTATTTCGGCACCGATATGAACTATCAGCTGGCGCTGCCGGACGGATCCGAGATCGAGGCCTGCGTGCAATCGGGCGTCTCGGGCGAGGCCAGCATCGCAAAGGGCGCGAAAGTCGGCATCCGCTTTGCGCCCGGCTCTGTTCTCTTGCTGGAGGACTGAGTCATGGCTGCTACACCGGGGGCTGCTATCACCGGCCAAAGCGAGGCCGAACGCCTGCTTGAAGCCCGCTCGACGCGCAATGCCTGGGCGCTTTCGGCCCCTGCGCTGATCTTGCTGTTTTGCGCCGCAGCGGGCCCTTTGCTGATTGTTCTGGTCTATTCCTTCCTGACCAAAGGCCCCACCGGCGGCGTCGTGTGGGAGTTTTCGACCGAGGCCTGGCTGGGCGTTCTTTACACCCGCGACATCTTCAATGACGGCAATCTGGTTTTGGCCGATGCGCATCTGACGATCTTCTGGCGCTCGGTCAAAATCTCGCTGCTGACCACGCTGATCACCTTTGCGGTGGGCTTTCCGACCGCCTGGTTCATCGCCACAAGGCCGCCGAAAGCCCGCGCTTTCTGGCTGTTCCTGATCACCATCCCCTTCTGGACCAACCTTTTGATCCGCACCTTTGCGATCACAGAGATCATCCGCAACGAAGGTCTGCTGAACAAAGCCCTGATAGGGATCGGGCTGATTTCCGCGCCGATCCGCCTTATGAATACCGATACGGCGGTGCTGATCGGCATGGCCTATGTCTATCTGCCGCTGATGGTGCTGCCGCTTTTTGCCGCCATCGACCGCTTTGACATGCGGCTGCTGGAGGCGGGCTATGACCTCTATGCCAGCCGCCTGCAGGTCTTGCGCCATGTGGTGCTGCCGATTGTGAAGCCGGGGATCATTGCGGGCTCGATCCTTGTGTTCATCCCGTCGCTTGGGGCCTATGTCACGCCGCGCGTGCTGGGGGGCGGCAAGAATATGATGATCGGCAATTTCATCGAGCTGCAATTCGGCCAGGGCCGCAACTGGCCGCTGGGTGCGGCGCTTTCGATGGCGCTCTTGCTGGTGGTGATGCTGGCGATGATCCTTTATGTCCGCACCGCCACCAAAGGGGGCAAGAGCCATGGCTGACAAAACATTCGAGGTTTCGCGCCTGCCTGGCTTTGCCACCACCGCTGTGCTGGTTTTTGTGGCGCTTTATCTGCCGATCTGCACGCTGGTCTTTTACTCGTTCAATGCGGGCAGCACGCTTTCGGTATGGCAGGGCTTTTCCTGGCGCTGGTATATCGACGCATGGGAGAATGATCAGGTTCAGGCTGCCGCGCTTCGGTCATTGCAGATCGCCATCTCGGCCAGTTTCATCGCAACTGTGGTTGCAACCATGGCGGCGCTGGCCACCACCAGGCGCAAAGCCTTTCGGGGCCAGACCGCGATCTATGCTTTCATCAACCAGCCGCTGATGGTGCCAGAGATCGTGACCGCGGTGGCGCTGATGATCCTGTTCGGGGTGATCAAGGCCTATACCGGCTATCAGGGGCTTTGGTATCTGATCCTGGCGCATTCGGCCTTTTGTGTGCCTTTCGCCTATCTGCCGATCCGCGCGCGGCTGGAGGGGATGGACCTCTCGCTGGAATCGGCGGCGGCGGATCTTTACGCCAATCCCTGGCAAACCTTCCGCTTTGTCACGCTGCCTTTGCTGGCACCGGGTATTGCGGCAGGCGCGATGCTGGCTTTCGTGATCAGCCTGGATGACGTGGTGATCACCGAGTTTGTCAAATCCGCAGGCCAGGATACGCTGCCGACCTATATGCTGGGTCAGTTGCGTCGCACGCTGACGCCAGAGGTCAATGCGATCTCGACCGGGCTTCTGGTGCTGACTGTTCTGTTGCTGATCGGGTTCTCGCTTATCAATCGCAAGAAAAACTAAACCACAGAAAAACCGGGCCATAAGGCCGGGAAACACAGCCTCTACAGGGAGATGATGATGAAAAAACTTCTGGGAACAGTGGCGCTGCTTTGTGCCACCGCCAGCTTTGCTGCCGCCAATGACAAAGAGCTGCAGCTTTACAACTGGGGTGACTATACCAACCCCGAGCTGCTGAAGAAATTCGAGGCGGAAACCGGCATCAAGGTCACCGTCACCGATTATGACGCGAATGACACTGCGCTGGCCAAGATCCGCGCCGGTGGCCACGGCTTTGACATGGTGGTTCCCTCGGCCAACTACCTGCCGATTTTCGTCGAAGAGGGGCTGGTCATTGACCTCGACCATTCGAAACTGTCGAATATCGGCAATATCGCCCCCGAATGGCAGGATGTCGAATGGGATCCGGGTCGCAAGAACTCGGTTCCGTGGCAATGGGGCTCGACCGGCATCATGGTCAATAAAACCGTCTATGACGGCGATATCAACACCTCGGCCCTGTGGCTGGATGTGCCGGACGAGCTGAAAGGCAAGATCAACGTCACGCCAGAGATGAACGATATCGTCAATATGGCGGTCTGGTATTTCGGCGGCGAGACCTGTTCCGAGGATCCGGTGGTGCTGAAACAGGTGCGTGACGCGCTGATCGCCGCCAAGCCGGACTGGATCGCGATGGATTACGGCGCGACCGAAAAGATGTCGAGCAATGACTGGGGCGCGACTGTCTACTGGAACGGGGCGGCGCTGCGCTCGCGCATCAACAACCCGGATGTGCATTTCGGCTATCCGAAAGAGGGCTTCCCGCTGTTCATGGATTCGGTTGCGATCCTCTCGGATGCGAAAAACCCCGAGGGCGCCTATAACTTCCTGAACTTCATCATGGAACCGGAAAACGCCGCGCTGATCTCGGCCTATGCGAAATACGCAAATGGCATCACCGGATCCGAGCCTTTCCTGCCCGAAGAGATGAAAGGCGCGCCCGAGATCGAGATCCCGGCCGAGGCAATGAAGGCGGGTCATTTCCTGCAGACCTGCTCGCCCAAGGCCCAGGAATATATGACCGCGATCTGGACCGAGCTGATGAAATAAGCGCCCCCGCGCCCCTGGGGGCGCGACAGGCGCATAAACCGACCAGGGCGGCCCGCAGCGGGCCGCCTTTCTGCCGCATGGAGCCAGCGAAATGTCTGCCGATCTGATTTTCATCAATGCCAAAGTCCTGACCATGGATGAGGCCCAGCCCCGTGCCGAGGCGGTGGCGATTGCCGCAGGCCGTATCCTGGCGGTGGGCAGCAACTCTGATGTCATCACCCGCAAAGGGCCCGCGACGAAAGTGGTCGATGCGGGTGGGCGGATGCTTTTGCCGGGCTTTGTCGAAAGCCATCTGCATCTGGGGCTGGGCGGATCAGAGCTTTACGATCTGCAGCTGGGCAAGGTGCATGGCTTTGACGCGCTGCGCGATGCCTTCCAGGCCTATGCGGCTGCCAACCCGGATTTGCCGTTCCTGATGGGGCAGGGTGCCGATTATGCAATGATCGAGGGCGGCGTGACCCGCCATGACCTTGACCGCATCATCTCTGACCGCCCGATTGCGATGACCTCGCATGACCATCACACCATCTGGGCCAATACGCTGGCGCTGCAGCTTTCCGATACGCTGAACGGCTATGAAACCTCGCCCGGCCATGAGGTGGTTATGGGCGAAGACGGCCTGGCCACCGGCGAGCTGTTGGAATTTGAGGCCTTCAGCCGGATCGTAGCGCTGGCCGGGCGCGGGCGGCTGAACCTTGGCATTGCGACCGGGGGCGAGCCCGATCCCAAACCCAGCCAGGCCGAGCGTGATCAGGACAAGGATCAGTTCGAGATCGGGCTGAAGCATTGCGCGAAATACGGCATCACTTCGATGGTGATGATGGATGGCAATCGCTATACGCTGGAATGCCTGCGCGAGCTGCAGGATGAGGGCCGGCTGATCGCCCGCGTCAAAGTGCCCTTCCATTACAAGCCGAATATGGATCATGCCCAGCTTGACCGCGCGGTTGAGATGACCACCAGCTTCAACGACGAATGGCTGAGTTCGGGCTTTGTGAAGATGTTCATGGACGGGGTGCTGGATTCCGGCACCGCCTATATGATCAACGACTATCCGCTGATCCCCGGCCATAAATCGGTGGCGCTCTTCCCGCCTGAGGTCTTCAATCCGCTGGCCGCCGAGATCGACCGCCGCGGGCTGCAGATCGCCGTTCATGCGATTGGCGATGGCGCGGTGCGCACGGTGATCGACGGTTATGAGGTCGCGCAGCTGCAAAACGGCAAGCGCGACTCGCGCCACCGCATTGAACATATCGAGCTGATCGACCGCGCCGATGTGCCGCGTCTGGGCGTGCTGGGGATCGTGGCCAGCCTGCAGCCCTCGCATCCGCCGGGCGCGATGGATTTCGGCATGGAGCCGACGCTGACCAATATTGGCGCTGCCCGCTGGCCCGATGCCTATCTGCATAAAACGCTGAAAGAGAATGGCGCGCCGATCGCCTATGCCTCTGACTGGGCGGTGACGGATGTGGCGGTGATGCGCTCGGTCCAGGCGGCGGTGACGCGGGTGCCGTTCAGCGAGGATTGCACCGATGAGCGCCTCAGCCTTGAGGAAACGCTGCATGCCTATACGGCGGGCGGGGCCTGGGCTGCGCATACCGACCATATCACCGGGCGTCTGGTGCCGGGGCTGGCGGCGGATCTGGTGCTGCTGCAGGCCGACCCCGAGACGGTGCCCCCCGATCAGCTGGGCGCGGTGCAGGTTGCGCTGACCATCTGCGGCGGGCGCGTGACCTATGCCGCCGAGGGCGAGGCGCTCTGATCTGAGGCTGAGGTTGAGACAGCCTGCTGCTGCACAGAGTTTTGGCACGATGCGTTAAGACGCCCGATGCGGCGCAGATTTGCGACAGATGCGCGGGGGGGATGAAAATTCCCCCCGTTTTTTTGCGTCTGGCCGCTTGTCACCCGCTAACATGCGTCTAGATTGCATCTTTGCACGCAGGCCGCTGGCTTTTTGCCGCTGTGGCCCCCTGCGGCAGATCGCAAGAGGTAGCCGGAATGTTTCCCTTCATGCCACCCAGCCCGTCGCAGATGATGCGGCTGGGGCTTCGCAGTTCGGTCATGCTGGCCGAGGCCCAGGCGGTGATTGCCATGCGCATGGCCGGGATGATGGGGATCTGGCCCGTCTCACCCGATGAGAATGCGCGGATGATCTCTGAAAAGCTGGCGGCTTTGCAGGAGGCCCATGTCGCGGTGATGACGGCTGCAATGAAAGGGGCCTCGCCCACAGCCATGGCCGAGGCGGCGCTGCGCCCGGTGCGCAGGCGCACAAAGGCAAATGCCGCACGCCTGGCCCGCCAGATCAGCGGCTGATCGCAATCGACCAGCCATTTCACCCGGTTGTTTGCGGGCTGTCAGGCTGGCAGTCAGGCCGCCCGTCTGAAGGCGGTCGGCGATTTCCCCGTCAGATGGTGGAAGGCGCGGGTGAAATAGGCGGGCGAGGCAAAGCCCAGGCTGGCCGCGATATGGCCGACCGGGATTTTCGTTTCAGCCAGCAGCCGCTGCGCCTCGAAGATCCGGCGGTCCTGCAGCAGCACCGATGCAGGCTTGCCGCAGGCCTGTTTGCAGCAGCGGCTGAGATGGGTCGGCGTCACATTCAGCTTTGCCGCAAAATCGGCCACCCCCAGGCCAGAGCGGAATTCACGCTCCAGCAGGGTCGCATAGCGGGCCGCCAGGCGGCGGGGGGCGTCGTGATGCAAAGTCTCAGGCTCGGCGCGGTTGATCTGGCGCTCAAGCCACACCCCAAGCAGCCCGACATAATGCGAAGTGGCCCGATCATGGGCCGGAATGTCAGAGTTCATCTCACGGGTGATCGAATCAAGCAGCGTGTTGATCTCATGCTGAGCGTGTGATTCGCGGATGCGCAGATGCTGCGGCTGGGCGGGCAAAGGCAGCGTGCTGTTGCGGCCAAAGAACACCGCCGTGCCGAAAACCGAGGGGCCCGCGTCAAAGCCATGCATCACGCCCGGCGGGATGAAGACCACATTATGTGCGGTATAGCCGCGCGTCGTCCCCTGGACCGTGATGCGGCCCTGGCCTTTGGTGAACCACAAAAGGCAGGGTTCAGACAGGGAACGCATCGCCTCTACCCGCCAGCGGCCAGCGGCAGCAAGCCGCGGAATGGCGAGGACACGAAGGTTGGAGATCGCGGTAAAGTCTTGCATTGCTTCTTATCTTTTCTGCCGATGGCTGCAGCGTAAGCACCGCCCCGGTTAATTCAAAAGCAAAAATGTGGCATTGAGGTTAATTTTTCGCCGCCCAGCCCGGCTGGGATCTTTGCGCCTGAAAGCGGTTATCCATCCTTCAGCGCGGGTCCCGGTGCAGGCCCCGGTGCAGGCCCCGGCGCTGTCCCTGGCCCTGCGCGTCACCCCTGGTTCCATTCCCCGGGGCGAGTGGCGTCAGGGCAGGCTGATCGCCCGCCAGTCCTGCATCCGGCTGCGAAACCAGCTGCGCTGGCGTTTGGCATATTGGCGGCTGGCCAGTTTGGCGCTGGCGACGGCCTGATCCAGTGGCATATGGCCCTCAAGATGGGCGATCAGCTCGGGGGCGCCGATGGCCTTTGCCCAGGGGCGGCCAGGCTCCCATGTTTCGCGCATCGCTTCGGCCTCGGCCAGGGCGCCCTCAGCCAGCATCAGATCAAAGCGCCTGTCGATCCGCGCGTTCAGCCAGTCGGTTTCCGGGCGGATCACCAGCGCCTCGGCGCGCTGGCGCGGGATCAGCGCCGGGCCTGTCCGGGCCTGCCATTCGGCCAGGCCGCGCCCGGTACTGCGCAAGACCTCCCATGCGCGCTGCACCCGGACGGGATTGTTCAGATCGATGCGGGCGGCGGTCTGCGGATCAAGGCCCGCCAGCATTGCGGCATAGTCCCGCTGGCGCAAAAGATCGGCCTCGGCCCGAACCTCTGGCGGCACGGGCGGCACCTCTGCCAGCCCCTCGGTCAGCGCCATAAAGTAAAGCCCGGTGCCGCCGACGATCACCATCGGCCGCTCCATCAGCGCGGTGATCTCGCGCAGCCAGTGGCCGACCGAGTAGTCCTGCGCGGGCGCGATATGACCATAAAGAAGATGCGGTGCCTGGGCCTCATCGGCCAGCGAGGGGCGGGCGGTCAGCACCCGCCAGCACTGATAGACCTGCAGCGCATCGGCATTGACGATCACGCGCCCGTCACGTGCCGCGATCTCCATCGCCAGGGTGGATTTGCCGCTGGCGGTCGGGCCTGCGATCAGCACCGGCAATTCGCGTGAGATCCCGCTTATGTCTGTCACTGTTGTCGGTCCCGGTCCTGGCTATGATCTGGCTGCTGCGTCCTAGTGATTTCGCCCCATGCGGCAGGCGATGCAAGAGGCGATGGAGGGGCCGTGTGCGGGGTTTCGCCGCGCTTCGGTTTTGCGCGGTTACCCGGCAGATCAGCGGTTGATCCCGCCCCGCTTTTCGACCATTTTGCACGCAATTTCAAAATCAGAACAAGACCAGGGGATTCCCATGTCCAGCGCAAGCACAAAGCCCGCTTCCGGGATAGTTACGGGTGGACCCGTGTCAGGATCAGCTATGTCAGGCTCGGGCGTTAAATACTCGCGGGTGATGCTGAAAATCTCGGGCGAGGCGCTGATGGGGGATCAGGGCTTTGGCCTGAACCCGCCCACCGTCGCCCGCATCGCGCAAGAGGTGAAAGCCGTCCAGGAGCTGGGCGTCGAGATCTGTATGGTGATCGGCGGCGGCAATATCTTCCGCGGCCTCGCCGGATCCGCACAAGGGATGGAGCGCACGACCGCCGACTATATGGGGATGCTCGCCACCGTGATGAACGCGCTGGCCATGCAATCGGCGCTGGAGCAGATCGGCGTTTTCACCCGCGTGATCTCGGCCATCCCGATGGATCAGGTCTGCGAGCCCTATATCCGCCGCCGCGCCGTGCGCCACCTTGAGAAAAAACGCGTCTGCATCTTCGCCGCCGGCACCGGAAACCCCTATTTCACCACCGACACGGCGGCGACGCTGCGTGCCAATGAGATGGGCTGTGAGGCGGTGTTCAAGGGCACCAAGGTCGACGGCGTTTATGACAAAGACCCGAAAAAACACTCTGACGCCAAACGCTACGAGACCGTTTCTTACGACGAGGCGCTGGAGAAACATCTCGGCGTGATGGATGCGACCGCGATTGCGCTGGCCCGTGACAACGACCTGCCGATCATCGTATTCTCGCTCGACGAGCCGGGCGGCTTCCGCACCATCCTCTCGGGGCAGGGCACCTATACGCTGGTGAACGCGAAGGGCTGAGCGCGCGGGCCCAGGCCTCGGGGCCTGACACGTTGAAACCCATCAAACACGTTAAAGCCTCCTGTTCTGGGAGGCTTTATCTGTATGTGGTGGCCCTTCGACGCTTTGAGCCCTTAGCGGTCACTTGTGATAAGAGCAGCGCCAGATCACCACGAGTGGGAACGTACAATGACGTTTGAGCTTCCAAGCATTCCTGAAAACAGCGACTGGTTCTACCCGGACGAAGTCGCGTCAAAGCTCATAGCCAGGGAGTTGAAAAGAGAAATCGGTCCACAGCACCCTCTCTTCTCTGTCTCGGAAAGGCTTGTTGTGATTGCGCAATGTAGCGCGAACGATGATGTTCTGGTTCTCGATCCTGAAGACAGACAGAACGTGTTCTGTCTGCATCTAACATGGTCTGGGACATATGATCAGATGCCGACGAAGTACCCAGAATTCTTGACGATATCGAACACGGATCTCACGCGATTTTTGAATGACTACTGAACGCTGACCGTCTGCTTCGTCCCGCAAAGCTGCCATTCGAGGGTTAACCTTTCATTGCCAACCACTCGTTACGCAGAAGGCCATAAATGAGCATATCACACAGCCCCTTGTGCGTCACTTCGTGCTGGCGCAGGTAACCTTCCCGGACAAAACCCAGGCGTTCGATGAGTCTCACCGATGCTTGGTTTTCAGCATCGATTTCCACATAGAGTCGGCGATAATCAGCCTCAGAGAAGAGGTGATCTATCAACTGAACCGCACCGGGTTTGCCGGAGGCTCCAACTCCTGAGTAGGATGGAGCATCATGAGCAAGACGACGAACAAGTTTTCCGCTGAGGTTCGCGAGCGCGCTGTGCGCTTGGTTCTCGACAATGAAG